>JAUJOZ010000070.1 GCA_030447415.1 Thermomicrobiales bacterium
CGCAGGTCCATCGAGTACGCGTCCATGCCCGAACCTCCTTCGGGCGCGGAACCTAACGCACAGCCGACGCGAGCGCTAGAGGAAAACTGAAACCGCTCTAGCGGCGACTGCGGGCTCACGGCCTGCCCGCCGTCCTTCGGCGTCGGGTGGTCCTCGCAACGGTGCGCCGTCACCGGCCGGCCGGCCACGATCGCCGTCTCGTGCACCGTCGCGGCCCGCTCGCAGAGCTCGCACTTCATCGGCCCCTCTCTTGATCTTGCTATTCGCGATCGACCTCGATCTCCGACACCTTCACCCGCTTCGCCCTCGTCAACACGCCGAGTAGATGCTCGACCGGGTGCTACACCCGCTTCTTCCACTCCACGTCCCGGAAGAGGTTCTGCGCGAAGCTTGCCAGCAACTCGGGCGGCCCGCGCACCCTCGCGACCGGCCGCGACGTCGCGCACGCTCGCCAGCTCGTCGCCGACGGCCCGGGGCACGATGCCGACGCCGGCGGCCCACTTGAAGATCGCGGTGACCCGCCGCGCCTGCCGGTTCGCGTACGTGCGCGACCAGCCGGCCTCGGTCCGCGTCCGCCCGGGTCGGCGCCGGTCCTCGACCGCGCGGGGCATCATCATCGCCCGGCGGAACGTCGTCAGGTCGGTCGGCCGGAACGCCGCGGCGGCCGTCTTGCCATACGTACGGCGGAGCTGGCGGATCACGTTGCGGTAGTTGGCCGGCTCGCCCTTGGATCGCCGGCGGCGTCGACGTAGCGCGTCACCGCAGACTTGTAGAACGCGTGCGCGAGCATCGTGACGGTCGGGCCGGGGGCCGCGGTCGGCTCCGGCACGACCTGGCGGGCATCGTTCAGCCAGCGGGCGCGCAGCCGGTCGAACGCCGTGCGGCTTTCCGGGCTGTCGAACTTGCCCGGCAGCATCCGGCGTGTGCCGTCCGGCAGCTTCGCGTAGCCGCGGCCGCTTTGCTTGTGGAAGAACTAATGGGGTCGGGGAGCTTGGGGCGTGGCATGGGGCGGGAGCCTCCGAAATGCCGAATCGGTGAAGGCTTCACCGATTCCCCTCGCATTTCAGCGCTCGCTACCCCATGCGGGAGGTACGCTTACCCCATCAAGGGGCCGGGTTTGCGCCGAATGGGCGATACAGGGCTCGAACCTGTGACCTCCAGCGTGTCATGCTGGCACTCTAGCCAACTGAGCTAATCGCCCGTCGTTGTCGGGTCGCCGCGGGAAGCGGTAGACGCGACGGGGGCATTATATTCCTCGCAGCGCGGGCTGCAAGATGTCGGATGAGACTTTCTTCGGGGAGCGGGCGCTCTCGCTCGGGGCCGTCGCTCGGCCTCCGCCGTCAGGCGGGTTGGTCGGCGGCGGAGAGCGGGAACCCCGGCGCGTCGGGGCGGCCGAAGCGGCCGACGATCGTCCACATGAGGATGCCGGCGGCGAGGATCGCCAGGCCGATCGTCATGCTCAGCGTAAGCGGCCCGAAGCGGGTCGGCTCCGAGCGCAGCATTTCCAACAGGAAACGGGTGCCGCCCTCGAGCATCAGCATCAGGGCGAAGACCCGGCCGGGCAGGTGAGGGAGCGTGAAGTACGCGGTCAACAGGCCGGCGAGCAGCAGTGCGGTGAAGGCGCTGTAGATCTGCGCGTTGTGGACGGTGGCCGAGTGCTCGTCCGCGGCCAGCTTGGCCAGGTTCGGGTCGCGGGCGACGGCCGCGGGGCTCTTTAGCGCGTAGCCATCGCCGTCGGCCAAGGGCTCCTGCAGTTGAGCGGGCGGCGGGTGCGGCAGGACGCCCTTCTCGTACTGGTCGACGTACGCGTTGCTGTAGTACGGGAACTGCACGCCCAGCGGCGGCGGCAGCTGGCACTCGGCGCCGTAGCAGCAGCCATTGAGGAAGCAGCCGATGCGTCCGAAGCCGAGGCCGATCATCAGGCACGGCGCGATGATGTCCATGCCGAGGCGCAGCGGGATCTTCTTGCGGATGCCGTAGAGGATCGTCAGCGGCGTGGCGAGCAGGAACCCGCCGTAGTACGTCAGGCCGCCGCTGCGGATGTTGATCGCGTTGAGGACGTTCTGCCAGACCGAGAGGTCGGCGCGGGTGAAGTCGGCGAAGTTCTCGATCACGTGGCTGAGGCGCGCGCCGACCACGCCCGACACGAGCGCGATCAGCCCGGCGTTCACGAAGTGCTCCGGGTTCAAGCCGCTGCGGCGCGACAGGAACTGCGCGAGTTGCAGCGCGAGAAAGAACCCGACGACGAGCATGACGCCGTACCCGTAAACCGGCATGTCGAGGCCGGGGATGCGGAACAATTGCTGGAGCATGCGAGGGAAGCCCTGGTGGCGAGACGCGGCGGGTTAATGAACGGCCGCTTCCTCGAGGTTGCTGGGGTGGTCGACCGTCTCGACGGCCCGATTGCTCTTGTCGACGATCACGACGCGCGCGTGGTGGCCGGCGATCTCCTGGGGCGTCGCGTAGACGAAGGCCATGATGATCACACGGTTCCCGACCTGCGTGAGCCGGGCGGCGGCGCCGTTCACGCCGATCTTGCCGCTCCCGGGCTCCCCGGGGATGACGTAGGTCGTGAAGCGGTTGCCGTTCTCGGCGTCGGCGACGATCACGGCCTCGTTGGGGAGCAGGCCGGTGGCGCGCAGGAGGTCGGAATCGATCGTGATGCTGCCGTGGTAGTTCACGTCGGTGAACGTGACGGTGGCGTTATGGATCTTGGCCTTCAGTAGCTGCGTGAGCATCGGACGGTCGATTGTAGGGCATGTTCGGCTGCCGGCATAGCGGGACCGCCGTGGGCCGGGCGCAACCTTACCCGGGGCCACCCGTCCCCTGACAAGCCCTCTGCGCGTGGGTCCCGCAGGGTACCTGCTACGGACGCAGCGACACCCCGGGCGGGCAGCACGGGCCTGATCCACGACGTGGGACGTGGCCTCCGCCTCATAGCTTGAGAAACTACCGACGCCGACCGGGCCGGCTTCGTCACGTCATGGCGGAGCTGAATAGGTAGTTGAGCCCTTCCGCCATGGTCGGGTGGGCGAGCACGCCGTCGCGGAGCGCCGTGAACGGCAGTCTGCCGAGCATCGTCATCTGGACAACCGCGGTCACCTCGCCCGCCTCGGCGCCGAGCATCGTGAAGCCGAGGATCTGTCCCGACCGCGCGTCGACCACGGCCTTAAGGAAGCCGCGCGTTTCCGCCAAGGTGCGGGCGCGGGGCACGGCGGCGATCGGCACCTTCGCCACCTTGATCTCGATCCCCCTGCTCCGCGCTTCGCGCTCGGTGAGTCCGACGCGGCCGAGTTCCGGATCCATGAATATCGTGTGCGGGATCAGGCGGTCGGACGTGCTCCGTTGCCCGCCGCCGAAGACGTTCGCCTTCACGATCCGGTAGTCGTCGAGCGAAACGTGCGTCTGCTGCGGACTGCCGGCACAATCGCCCAAGGCCCAAGTGCGTGGCGCCGAGGTCTCGAGGCGGTCGTTCACGCGGATGAAGCCATCGGAGTCGATTTCCACGCCAGTCGTCTCCAGTCCGACGCCGGCCGTCATCGGCGCCCGCCCCGTCGCCACCAGGAGATCGCTCGCCTCAATGGTGCGGCCGCCGCCGTCGGGCGTGCGCACCCGCAGGCGAACCCCATCGCCGGAGCGGCCGTCGACGCCGACCGCCTCCGTGCTCGTCGCCACCTCCACCCCGTCCTCGCGGAGGATCGCCTCGACGGCTTCGGATACGTCCGTGTCCTCGTTCCGGAGGAGGTGCGGCCCGCGCTGGACGATCGTCACCCGGCTGCCGAACCGGCGGAACGCCTGGCCCAATTCCACCGCGATGTACCCGCCGCCCAGGATCAGCAGGTGCTCCGGCAGGCGGTCCAGTTCGAGGGCAGATTCGCTCGTCAGCGGCCTCGTATCGAGCAGGCCCGGGAGGACCGGCATCGCCGCGCGGGCGCCGAGGTTGATGAACAGTTTCTCGCCGCTGAGGCGCCGTACCGGCCCGCCATCAGCCGGGCGCACCTCGACGGTCCGGGGCGCGACGAACCGGGCCTCGCCGAGGATGAAATCCCTGCCGAGCGACCCGTGCAGGTTCTTCCAGTTCAGCTCGACCATCCCCGCCACCACCGCACGCTTGTGCGCGACCACGGCGGGCATGTCGGTCCTCCAGCGGTCGATCGCGATCCCGAACGCGCCCGCCCGCGCCGCCAGTTCCGCCACCTTCGCGCTCCTCACGAGCGCCTTGGACGGGATGCACCCGACGTTGATGCACGTCCCGCCGATCATGCCCCGTTCGACCAGCGCCACGCGCCGGCCGGCCTTACCCAGGTCCGCGGCTAACGTCTTGCCGGCCTTGCCGCCGCCGACGATCAGAACCTCGAACAGTTCGACGTCTGCCATACGTGCCTCCCTTGCCCGGCGTGCGCGAGGATCCTTCGGTTCGCAGGTGCCGACGCGGCCTGTGCGGCGCTCGCGAGCGGTCGCAGATGCGAACGAGACACCATCCGGGGCCGGCGGTGGTTCGAGGGGTGACTTAAACCGGCGGCGACGGTGCGCCGCAGGTGTCTCCACGATCCGAGCCGGTCTACGTCTGCCGGCAATGGTGCGCGACGGTCCGACGCGTTGTGCCTTCACGGGCGGCGAGGTCAGTCGCCTAAGCCTCACGAGCGCCCGCCCGTGCCTTCGCCAGTTGGGCCTCAAGTTCGCGCACCCGCTCCTGGAGTTGCTCGATCACCGGGCCGACCTGCCGCTGGGAGTATCGCCGGTGGATGTGTTGGGGGCAGTTGATATCCCACGCCTCGATGGCGAAGAGGATCGCCCGTTCCACCTTGGCGTCGTAGGCCGGGTCGCGGAGCGCTTCGATCAACTTCGGGTCGTCCTCCACGACCCGGGCGGTGCCCCACAACTTCACCCGCCGGCTGCTCGCGTAGTCCATCAGGAAGATGAACGCCTTGGGGTTTTCCGACAGGTTGCCGAGCGTGACGTACTGGCGGTTGCCGCCGAAGTCGGCGAAGCCCAGCGTGCGCTCGTCGATCACCTTCAGGAATCCCGGCGGCCCGCCGCGGTACTGGATGTAGGGCTGGCCCTCGGCGTTGGCCGTGCCAAGGTAGAACATGTCCAGGTCCGACAGGAACTGGGCCAGGTCGGGCGTCACCTCGGTGCGCCACCCGCGGCTCTGCTCCATCTTCGCGTAGCTCTGGCGCGACCCCTTTTGAATCTGGATCTCCTTCACCGCGGGCGTGAAGGCGACGTCGCTGGGCGTTTTCCGCATGAGTGAGACCTCCGCAACGACGGGCGCCGTGCAGCGGGAGGCGGGGATCGCCGTGGATCGAAGTGGCGGCCCCTGGATCCAGTGGGCGGCAACACCATTCCTCGCGTCCTCAACGAGGGCGGCATCTACGTCAAGGAGACGAGCCACACGATCTCGGGCGACTTCCTGGACTGGTATGAGACCCACGAGGGGCAGTTCTACCTCGGTAATCCCCTCAGCCAGCCGATGGTCGATCGCGGCCAGACCGTCCAGTGGTTCGAGGGCGGCTTGCTGATGACGGGCGACGAGGGTACACGCCTCGCTCCCCTTGCCGAGGAGTCGGCAGCCCTCCTTGGCATCGACACTGAGCCCGTCGAGCAGGGCGACCTGCCGGTCTTCAACGAGCGATTGCTGGTGACCGCTGAGAACCCGAACCCGCTGGGTGACATCGATGCTCCCGGCGCGAAGCGGATCGAGATTGACATCTCGGAGCAGACCCTGTGGGCTTACCAGGGCGACACGTTGATCACTTCAACCTTGATCAGCACCGCCGCCGAGCCGAATCACACCGAACGGGGGCTCTTCCACGTCCGTTACAAGAAGGAAAAGGAAGACATGGCCGGCTTCACCAACGGGACGGGTGAGGTGGTCGGTCTTGCGGATGGTGTCACTGGTGAGCAGACCGGCATTCGGTACGAGGTCAAGGACGTCCCGCACGTGATGTACATCAACCTCGACGCCGAAGCCCTTCACGGCGCCTACTGGCATAACAACTTTGGCACCCCGATGAGCCACGGTTGCCTCAACCTGCCACTGGATATGGCCGAGTTTCTCTACGGTTGGGCTCCGCTTGGGACCCAGGTTTGGGTGCACGACTAGGCAACCTGCGCTACACGGGAAGCGGCGGGAAGGA
>JAUJOZ010000071.1 GCA_030447415.1 Thermomicrobiales bacterium
CCGCCGCCCAGCCCCGCGCTCCCCCGCCCTCGGTCCCGGTGACGCCGGGGCAGTCGCGGCGGGCGCCGCGCCGCGTGAGTCAGTGGTCCTCCGGGAGGCGCGGCCCGATTCCCGTCGGAGACTTGGAACAAGTCCTCACGCATCGCCGGGGTCAGCGGGACACTTCTCATCTCGGCACCGGGAACCGGCGTTCCTCGGCGGGAATTGCCGATAACTCTCATGCGGGCGACGAGAGCGCGCATCGGCCGAGCTAGCGAAAACGTGCGGCTGCACCACGGCTCGACGCCCAGCGCAGGACGCCTGACCCCGCCGTTTGGCACATCTCCCATTCGCAGACGCGTACCAGCGGAGGGCAGCAGAAGCCGGAGCGTTCGCCCTTCCCGACGATCGGCGGTGGCGTGTTCGTTTAGGAAGGTGCTGTCAGCATGGCGGAGTCGCAGTCCGCTGCGCTCGAGTCAGGGCGTGGGTCGGACGACGGGTGGAGGATCGGCGGCCAGCACTTTGCGCAGTCGCCGGTACCCGTAAATAAAGGCCAGTGCAAGGAGTACCACGCCCATCGCGAGGCCGATGAAAAAGGCCCATTTGTCGATGACCAGCCCGGCCAGGGCGAGCGCAGCCAGGAGCATTGCCACCAAGGGAAACAAGGCCTTCGACCTCCGCTGAGCGCCCGGAGCCGGGCTCGGGGCTACGAACCGGCGGATGGCGAGTCGGACTCCCCACTTGAGCCCTCGCCGGATCAGGTTGGCGAGCGTCGTGTTGAGGCGCCGGGGTGGGGCTCCGGGGCCGCCGCTCCGGAGGTTCCAGATGACGGCTTCGGCCGCGGCATCGGCGATCTCGGCGAAGCGGTCGGCCATCTCCGGCCGCGGCGGTTCCGTCAAGGTCTCCGCGCCGACGCCGTAGGCGCTGACCCGGCGCCGCACCTCCTCGGCAGGCAGCGCCGCCGTCGCGGTGGGCGCCGATCCCGCAACGGCTAGGGGGTTCTGGGGAAGACTCAGCTCGTCGGCCAGGATCTCCCATTGCCGGCGCGCGATCAGGGCGTCGCGGAGCTCCGGGATAGGGCAGTGCTCGGGCTCCTCGGCAGTGCACAGCGCGGCGATCTCCTGGGCGATCTCGCCCCGAGACCGCCCCCACACCTCCGCCAGCAACGGATTGCGAAGAGGATGCCCGGGCGGTGCCACCCATTCCTCGAGGGTCGACATCGCCATCTCGGGATCGTCTCCGAGACGGTCTCGCAGCGGCTTCGGCTGGATGATGAGGTCGACGAGGGTGGGAACCGCGTCGAGCCGGCCCCAAAGCCAGTCGTTGGCCCGCCATTCAGCACGAAGGAAGGCCGAGAAGTTGCTCAGTTCGTTGCCGGCCAGCTTGAGGTCGGAGTGGATCCCTCGAGGCCGGTCGGGAGACGCCTCGTCCCGCCACCACAGGTTTTGTTCCGCCGCGGCCCGGCGCAGGGTTTCGAAGGCACCAGCGATGGGCGTGCGGTTGCCCGACGAGAGGTGCACGAACTTGATCCGGCGCCGCCCCGGCCGCCCGGTGGCGAACTCCCGATAGCAGTGGATCTCCAGCGCCGCGAGCGACTTCTCGTCGACCAGTCTGCTCGCGAGGACTCTGTCGAGGTACCAGCCCGGGGCGGGCGGGTTGCCTCGCTGGCGGCGCACCGCGGTGCTGCTCTGGCCCAGCTCTCGGGAGATCGGCAGGAGGACGGAGCGCACGATCGCCGCCCGGAGGTCGATCCCCGTCCGGGGCGCCGCCCGCCCGTTCCTCGCCACGGCAGCCCACGTCGAGTCGACGACATCGTCGATCCGGCGGTGGGCGCGCTCACGAAACCGGGCGAGGGAGGACGAGTCGCCGCCAAGAAGGCTTCGGCAGATCTCTTCGCTGCTCTCGTCGGTCACGTGGAGGAGCTGGTCGACGGACGTCGGCGTGACCCGGGCGAAGGCGCGCGCCAGCTCAGCGCTCGGGCAGCCGTCGGGCTCGGGAGCACACAGACCGGCGCCGGCGGCGACCCAGGCCAGCCGCCGGGGTCGTTCGAGCGAGGACTGGACGAACGACCACACGCGGTAGAGGCGGGCCTTCTGGGTGCCCGCTTCGGTCGCGCCCATTGTCTCCAGGTAGCGGATCCAGTCGAGGAGGAGCACGCACAGGCGGCTGAGCGGGCGGGTGCCCACTGTCAGGACGCCCGATAGGTCGTCGGGCACACGTTGGTGGAACGTATTCCGGAGGGCGTCCTTCAAGGCGTTTCTCGCCGCCGAGTTCCAAGTGCCGAGCGGTGACCGCCACTGATCGTCCGAAATCGGCCGATCCGCGACCCGGAGAGGGAAAGGATCCTCGCCAAGAGTGCCGATCGGATCCTCGAGCAGCGCCAGCGTGAGGCGAGTGTCCCCCTCACCCCGCTGAAGGGCGTAACCTTCCCGCGCCGGCCCTGCCTCCGCGGCCCTGACGAAGGCGCCGCGACTGCTCAGCGTCTCGAAGGTGGCCCGACGAAGGGCGCTCGCACTGTCGACTTCGTCGTTGTAGGTATCCAGCTGCGCGATGTCCCGGGTGATGGTCTCGCTGGTCACCCGCGCCCGCAAGATGCCGCGGATCACCCCGATCGTCGATCGCCGCGCGTCGAGCCCGTCGGTCGGATCCGCCACCGACGCAGTTGCCGCAGCGGAGCTCGGCGACGGCTTTCTGCCCTTGGGCTGGCCCGGCTGAAGGTACACCAGGAACCGATCAGTTGGACCGTCGGCGGGCGCCGCGGCAACGGCATCCAGAGCCCGCCCGAGCGGAATATTGTCGAGGACGCCGCCGTCGGCGACCATGAAAACGGCGTCGTTCGGATCCTCCGTCTTTCCGTGCCGGTCGAGGAACGTCCGGCCGAGATCGCATCGTCCTGCGGCGCCTCCCAACACCGGAGGCGAGCCGAACGACTGACCGCGGCTCGACTGCACGGCGGCCGCCTCGAACGCGGCCGGGTACGACGAGGTGGCCCGAGCTGCAACCGCCAATCGCCACATGGCCCTGTCGAACTCCGGTACGCGTTGGTCGTCGGCCGCCACGAAGCGCGGGAAGTCGCTCGGTAACCAGTCGTCGGCCGGGTGGCGGAAGTGGAAGCCCGACCCAGAGCGCGGCTCGTCTAGCCGCTCGCCGACCGGGCTCAGCGTGGGATGGCTGAGGGGTTCCATCAGCGTGGCCGACAGTCGCAGGTCAACCGTCGGCGAACCCGATGGAGGAGGATCGTTTCCACCCTGGCGCTCTCCAACCAGCTCGACGAGTTGCTCCTGCACCTTGTCGAGGAAGTACCCATCGCCAGCAAAGATGGAGGGCCAGGGCGGCTCACGGCGCACGAGATCCTCCGTCCCGCCGAGCTTTAGCCATGTAGCGCGCATCGCAGCGTACGGGAAGTCGTATACCTGGCTGGCGGCGTAGAGCACGCCGTTGAGCCCACCGGCGCTGGCTCCCGCGAGCACGTCGACCACGACCTTCTCGTACGCGCTGTAGCTGAGCGTCTCCCGCCAGAACGCCGACGCCTCGGCGCCGGCGGCCCGGCGGGTGAGGTCGATTTCGCAGCACGCGCCCCCGATCCACACAGCCAGACTCACACCCCCGCGCATGCCCAGGGCGAGGCGAAGCTCCTCCCCGTCTGGTCGGCTCACGGCCGGGCTCCCGCGGGTGCGCCGGCGGCAGACGCCTCGTAGCCGGCGACGGCCGCCCGGATCGCTGGGTGCGGCCAGTAGTCGTTGTGGCCGTTCACGCCGTCCCCCGTCTGGTCCGGGTCGGGAAGAGGCACATCGCCAGCGGCGGCAGGGGCACTTTCCGCCGCCTGCTCGTCGGAGGTGAACACCGCCCGCCCGACGTGGTCGGTAAAACGGAAGAGGTTCGTCCAGCGTCCTCCCAGTGCGGCCCGGGTTTCGCGCACCTCGTTGAGGTCCACGTAGTGCGGGAACGCCTGGGCGTACAGAGACTGAAGCGGGGCCCCGAACGTGACCAGCCCTATCCGCGCTCGGGCCGTGCCGGCGGTTCGAGGCAGCGACCGCGCCACGGCGTAGGCGAGCACCGCCCCCTGGCTGTGGGCGGCCAGCACGACGGGCCCGTCGCCGAAGGCGCCGCCGACCGCGTCCTGGAGTTCCGGTACGGCACGCTCGGCGTAGGGTCGGACGGCCAGAGGGTGGTAGGTCCGTGGCCAGAAGGTGATGATGTCCCAGATGTTGCCGATGCGGCGGAGGACCCGAGGGTTGCCCCGCGACTTCGCGACGTTCAGGAAAAGCACCGCCAACACGACCGCGAAGCTCCAGCGGGCCAACTCGACAGGTGGCGTGGCGCTGAGCCGCCATCCACCGTGTGCGTCGCCGGCGGCCGACCATCGGGCTACTGTGAAAACGGAGGCCAGTGCCGCGAAGGTGAGGCCAACCGCGCAGACGATGCTAGCCACGTAGGCCAGGAAGCGAGCCAGCCGGGCCCGCAACCGGGCCGCCAACGTTGGGAGCAGTCGCGACCGTGTCCCGCTCCGTTCCGGTTCGGACGGCGAGGCCAAGCAGTAGCAGGCGCAGCCGACAGCCATGAGCACGGCGGCGTAGATGCTCCATCCGTAGGCGTCGTAGAGCATTATCACCCGTCCCCGGGGAAGTGCCTCGAAGCTCGCGACGGCGGCGATCGTCGAGATAGCCAGGCCGCCGAGGAGCATCGACGCGATCGTGGCGGTGGCCGGGCCAAGCAGGCGCCAATCGAGGGGGCGGTGGTCGAGACGGTTTGGGAATAGGCAAGCGATCGCCATGACCCCGACGGTCAGGGCTTGCAGCGCGCCGACGGCGACCGTGGCGTCGCCGAAGGCGCGGGAGGGATCGCGAGCCCCTCCCTTGGCAGTCAAGGCCCAGGTCACCACTGCGGACCACGTCAGGGCGGCGACGACTACGTGCACGCGCCACCGGAATCGATGTTCGCCGCCGTTGTCGAAGAACCGGGGATCGTCCAGCCGCTTCGAGACGCCGGCGCCCCAAGGCTGGGCCGGGCGCCAGCGAAAACCATTCGCGGGTCCCCACGACTCGGGGCGGAAGCGCTCGTACCCGGCAGCCGTGTAGGTGGCAGCCAAGACGAAGAGGAGGAGCACGAGAGCCGCGGTAGCGACGCCGAGCCAGAAATGCTGCTCGCCGCTATCTCCCGGGACCCAGCCGGGCAGCTTGCCCACGCGCTGCCAGATGGCCCATCCGGCGATGTCGGCCCACACGACGACGGCCGCCGTCATCGTCAGGCCGAACGCCACAGCGGCCGCCCGGTAGACCGCGATCCTTCGGCCGGACCGGTACGGCGGCGCCATCCATCCGGCGATGTTGGCCAAGGTGAACGGTAGCAGCAGCGGCCAGACGGCAAACGTGCGAGAGCCGGAGGTCAGAGGGGCCCAGTGGTAGGCGTGCGAGCCGAAATTGCCCGGGCAGCGCCGGAAGGAGCTCCGGGCCGAGGGCTGGGAGCGCCGCGAGTCGAACGTGGTCCGGTCACAACCGAGCGTGGACTCTGCCGCAGGGCCGCCAATCCCGTGAACCCGAATTTCCACGCCAGCCCTCCGCTCCGGGCGACCACACGCCAGACAAGACAGCATGGCATAAGCGCGGTCGCCGAGCCTGGGCCGAAACCGGCACGGCGCCTTTCTCCCCCTCTGGAGCTTCCGGAAACCTGGGGGTTCCCTCTTAACGCTCGATCACCGGCATTGCGACCCCTGCCGACGTCAACTGTGCCGAAGTCGTGGGCACGCTGCGGACGTGCGAACGATGAAGCAGTGTCCGAAGCGACCTCGGGCATCCCAGACGTGAGGTTCCGCGGTCGCACGTGGAGGCTTGTGACGCGTGTCTCGGAAGCGAAGCATTGCGCGCCCGGTCAACAACGGCGAGCGCAGCGCCATGTCCGACTCCCTGTACGCGCCGACGCCATCCCACTGAATCGACCCACCCTACGACGCCTCCACTCTCACACGTCGCGCCGACACGAGAAGCAGGCAGTTTCTCGTAGCGGGCATTTACCATTCGAGGCATCACTGGTACAGTAGAGTCGCGCGAGGCCAGTAATATCCCCTTCTTCGCTAGCGGCAGAT
>JAUJOZ010000072.1 GCA_030447415.1 Thermomicrobiales bacterium
GCCAAGGGCCGAGAGACCGAGACTGGTTCCAGGCAGGACGATGATCGCCACCCCGACGAGCGAGGCAAGCACCCCGGCGAGACTCCGTCCTCCCAGCCGCTCCCCGAGGAACGTCGCGGCCAGGAGCGCAGTCAGAACTGGGATACCCCCGTGGATCAGGGCACCATTGGCGGCACTGCTGTACTGCAGGCCGACGTTCTGAGTGAGATAGAGCAGGAACACGCCCGTCAGGCCCATCAGCAGCGGTCCCCGGCCCCGGGCCGGCCGATCGCCGACGAGGTAGACCAGCGGCAGGAGGATGGCGAGGGCGATGGCGAAGCGCAGGGAGGCCACCGTCAGCGGTGGCACCCGGTCGAGGACGGGCTTGAGGGCGACGAAGGTGCTGCCCCAGATGACGTTGGCGCCGACGAGGGCGAGGATCGCCAGGGCACGGGGAGACAGGCGCGGGACCACGGGCACCTCCTCACAGTCAACACGGTCGTCCAGATCGCTGACCCGCCGCCGGGCGTTCTCGCCTGCCGTTACCCAGCGTCCGGGGTCGTCTAAAGGTGACGACAGGCGAGGAGATCACACCGAGGCCAACCACGAGTGGCGTTCGTCCATCCGTACCAGACAGGCGTGACGAATCTGCGGCGGAAATGTGTCAGATTCATCACATCTTGGCTTTAATCAGCCGTTCTGATTTGGTTCCATTCTCGATAGCACTGCCTCATTGCCGTCTGGACGCCTCCGTGCTCCCACAGGACGCACGGTCCGGGTGCCGATCCTGTTGAGCGACGTCGTCGAATCTCGCTGTCCGGGCTGCGTCCGCGGTGGCTCGACTGGGATCCCGGCAGGAGAGGTACGCAACGAGGGCGGGTCGACGCCCGCTACGGTGACGAGGAACGGGAGGGAACTGGCCAGAGCCGAGGCGAACTGGGGGCGGGCTAGCCGGGGTCTCAGATGCTCTGGCCTGTCCTTATCTCGCCTGGGGCCGCCAAAGAACGTCGGGCGGATGGGGCGGCCACCGTAACGGCACGGCGGTGACGGCGGCCGTCCACCCACCTGACCGTCTAGGCTCCCGACGTCGGCTGCGGAAGAACGCCCAGTTGCCGCAGCACGGCCTGGTGCTCGTGGGCCACAGCTACGGTGGGATGGTGATCGCCGGGGTGGCAGATCGGGTCCCCGAACGGGTGCGCCGGCTGGTCTACCTCGACGCCGTCATTCCGGCCGCCGGCGAGAGCCTGGCCGACATCCGGCCGGAGTTCGTCGCCTGGGTGGAGGGTGCCCGGGGCGGCAAGGAGCTGCTCGAGGCGGCGACACTCCAGGCGATCGACGCTGACCTGACGGAGGAGGCGGTGCGGTGGGTGAGCGCGCGGGCGACGGGGCAGCCGCTGGCCACGCTGCGGCAGCCGCTACGCCTGAGCCGCCCCCAGCCGGCGGCGGAGGTGGCCTGCGTCTGGTGCCGCCGCAGCTGGGAGGGCGACGAGCCGCTCCCGGTGGACGTGGTGCGGGCGCGCTCGGAGCCGACCTGGACGCACGTCGAGCTGGACGCCGGGCACCTGGTGCCACTGACGAAGCCCCCGATGCTCGCTGACGCGCTGATCGGCCTCCACTGAGGACGGGTTGGAAGACTCTGACTTGCCCCGCCCGCGGGAGGGCCGGCAGAGCGTCAGCTCGGTCGCCGGGGCTCGCACGCCCCGCCGCCGGCCGACCAGCCGCCGCGGGTTGTGCAACACGCTCTAAGAGATAGACGTAAGCGTTCAAGGGTTTACACCCGTTGGAACGGCAGTGATCGCCTCCCACGCACCGGCCGGCTGTCCTGGGTGCCTCACCACGATGTCGCCCGTCGACGCCGGCGCCCGAGAAACGACAGCGCCGGCGTCGGTGACGCCACCAGGAGAATCGTCAGCGCAGCGACACGCGACGCGCTGAACGGCCCCAGGAGCCCGGAAGAGGGCACGGCCAACCTTGGGCCGGGGTAAGCGACGCCGATGCCGACGCCGCAAATTTGCGATGATCTGTTGCGCTTCGCCGCGGGGTGTGCTGAGGAGGGAACCCATGGGGCTTCGAGCGCTTGCGTCCGCCGCCGTCGTGGTCATGACGTTTGGGTCAGCCGTCGTCTTGGTCCCGTCGCCGGTCCTGGCAGACATCACCTGCTACGACTTCGTCGGTCCTGACGAGCCCCAAACCGTCTACGACGCCCTGCCCGGCGACCCCTACGGGCTCGACACGGGTTGGCCGCCACCCATTGTCTCGGGGAACGGCGACCAAGAGGCCGGCAACGGCGTTCCCTGCGACGCCGAGGTGGACCTTCCCGAGCTGGACTCCCCCGGCGACGAGGACTACGAGATCGGGAATGACCCGGCCGACAACGGGCTCGACGAGCTGCCGGACGGGGAGCTGGAGGAGGCCACGATCCGGGAGGCGCAATACACCCAGGCGATCCAGACCGAGGAGAAGCCGGACCTGACATATCGGATCATCGGCGTCGCCACCCCGGAGTTCGAGACCTATGCCGACTACGAGGACCGGGAGGTGCCCGGCCAGTGCGGCGCCGACGCGGCCACGGCGCGGCTGCAGGAGCTGCTGGCGCCCGGTACGACGGTCTGGATGGAGATTGACGAGGCCGGCTTCGCCGGCTTCAAGGCTCCGGCCCGGCATATCTGGATCGAGCTGGGCGGGCGCTACCGCCTAGTCGCGGAGGTCCTGGTCTCCGAGGGGCACGCGGTCGTGGCGACCGAGCGCCCCGGCACCGGCCGCGCCGATGCCCGCGAGAACCCGCCGCCGGGGACGCGCTACCGGGATGCGCTGCGCGACGCTCAGGAGCGGGCCATCGAGGAGCGCGTCGGCCTCTGGGAGCAGTGCGCCGGCTAGGGCGTGTCGGCAAACTCGTTGATGCGGTACCCTCGCCGGTATGGAAAGGCGCGAACTGAGCGACGCGCAGTGGGAGCGCCTTCGCCCCCTGCTCCCGCCACAGAAGCCCCGCACCGGCCGCCCGGCGAAGGACCACCGGACGGTGCTCGAAGGCATCCTCTGGGTCCTGCGCACCGGCGCGCCGTGGCGCGACCTGCCCGAGCGCTTCGGCCCGTGGCGCACCATCTACAGCCGCTTCCGCCGGTGGCAACAGGCCGGGGTGTGGGACCGAATGCTGGCAGACCTCCAACGCCAGGCGGACGTCGCCGGGCGGCTGGACTGGACGCTGCACTTCGTCGACAGCACCGTGGTCCGGGCGCACCAGCACGCGGCCGGGGCAAAGGGGGGGACCCAGCCAGCGAGGCGCTCGGCCGCAGCCGGGGCGGCTACGGCACGAAGGTCCACCTCCGGGCCGAGCGGGGCGGCAAGCCGCTGGTCGTGGCGCTGACCGGCGGCGAGCGGCACGAGCAGCCGGAGCTGCCGACGCTGATGGAGCGCGGGGCGGTCAAGCGGCGGGGGCGCGGCCGCCCGCGGGTTCGCCCGGACGCGGTTGCTGGGGACAAGGGCTACAGCAGCGACAAGGTGCGGCGGTACCTCAAGGAGCGCCGGATCGCGGCCGTCATCCCGACCAAGGCCGACGAAGTTCGACCGGGCGTTCGACCGCGTTGCCTACCGGGAGCGCAACCGGGTCGAGCGCCTCATCAACCGGCTCAAGCAGTTCCGTAGGGTGGCGACGCGCTACGAGAAGCGGGCCGCCAGTTACCGAGCCATAGTCGTGCTCGCCGCCATCCTGCTCTGGCTCTGACCGCACGCTTATCCCCTGAGCGATTCGCAACGTCTGCGCCTTGTGGCTCGCCGCGTGCTCTGGCGGGCGTTCGAGGCCGACGGTGGGGCTTGGCATGTTGGCGACACTTCTCCGGTTCATCAACGAGCAGCACGCCACCGGATTCGAGCCGCGGGGCCGCTATCCCGCCGGGGAGCAGGGCGCCTTCGCCATCGGCGCGGCGGACGCCGACGACGCCCAGCGGTTCGTCTTGAAGTGGGGGCCGGGAACGGCCATCCCGGACGACCTGCGGCAGGCGGTGAGCGTCACCGAGCGTCTCCGCGCCATCGGCTACCCGGCCCCGCGCTACCGGCTGGTCGGGGTGGCGCCGCCGCTGGGGATCGTCTACTCAGTGCAGGAGGAGCTGCCCGGGACGCCGCTGGGGGGACGGCTGGATCGGCCGCTCCTCGATCGCCTGCTCGACCTGAACGCCCTCCAGCGCGGGCAGGCCGTCGCACCGATCGGGGGCTGGCCGCGGCCGGTGGCCGATTCGGTCCTGCGCGGCGGCGACGGCTTCTGCCTGCTCGACCCGCTGCGCTCCTACTCCGCGGCAACGGCGGCGCTGTTGGGCGTGCTCCAGCGCTTGGCCGCCGGCGGCGGCGACGAACGGCCACCGACCAACGACGTGGTGCACTTCGACTTCCAAGGGTCGAACATCCTGGCGGATGGGGTCGGGGTCAGCGGCGTGGTCGACTGGGAAGGCTGCCGCGCGGGCGACCGCGCCTTCGACCTGGCCACCCTGTTCTTCTACGCGGGCGCGGGCGACGCCGCCGAGGCGGACCAGGTCGAGCGGCTCTGGCGGCGGCTGGTGGCGCGGACGGGGCCGCGGCTGCTGGGCGTCTACCTGGCGCACCTCGTCCTGCGCCAGGTCGATTGGTCGATCCGCTTCCACGACCGGGCCGCGGTCGAGCACTGGCTCGCACGTGCCGACGGGGTGCTGCGCCGGCTCTCGGCTGCGACCGAGTGGCATGCTAGCGCCTGAGGCATCATCCGGCGCAGAAGGTTTGCCGACACGCTCTAGTCTCCCTCTACGAATGAGCGCGAAGCGTCGGAGCACGCGCCCCCGACGGCTCCTCCAGCGTAGCGAGCCGACCTTACAAAAACCTTACACGCGCCGGCGACGAGGCCCGGTGGCGTCGTCCCGCTTCCGCTGGGGGCCGATTGAGCCCCCAGCGTCCGCGCTCTAGACGGATCGGCGGGAGGATGCGGGGGCGGCCACACTGGCCGCCCCCGCCCTTCTGTCAGAGCGTGCGCAGAGGCGCGGTCATCATGGCCACCCACCCCTACGGGATGGTCAGCGTGCCGACCATCCCGGCCTCGGCGTGGCCCGGTTCGTCGCAGTAGTACTCGTAGGTGCCGGCCGGCGCGTTGATGGTGGTCTGCCCGGCCTGGCCCGGTGGGACGTCGACCTTGATGCCCAGCTGGTCAATGCTGAAGTTGTGGACGGCGCGCCCGCGGTTGGGCAGCGCGACCTGGACGGGCGTGTTGGCCGGGACCGAGAACTGCGCCGGGGCGAAGGCGATGTCGACCATTTCGACCGTCACGGTGTCTCCCGACGCCTGGGCGCCGACCGGCGTGCCTACCTCCGGGCATGGCGAAGCGACCGGGGACGCGACGGGGGACGCGACGGGTGAGGCTAGAGGCGTGGCGCCGGGTGTGGCGCAGGCCCCACCATTCCGATCCTCCTGGGCGACGATGAGGGCGAATGCGCCGAGGGTGAACGCGCCGAGGGCGAGCACGGCGGCGACGAGCGAGACGAGACGGTGCATGACTCCTCCTGGTGCTGGCGGCGGACCGGCCCCCGCGACGGCGGCGACGGCGGCGACGGTGCATCATACCGCCGGCCTCGGACTTTGGCGCGGGACCGTTGCCTTGGCTCCCGCCCTCGGGGACAATGCGCGGGCCAACGGCGCGGCTCACCGCCGTCGGCACTCCTCACGTGGACGGCCCCGGAGGCACACGCCGGGGCCGTTCGCTTGCCCGGCTGTTGCCTTGCCGGCTCGGCTCGGCGATGATGCGCGGGCCGACGCCGTTGAGCAGCGGCGTCGGTACCCTCTTACGTGGTGAACGGCCCCGGTCTGCTACCCCCGGGGC
>JAUJOZ010000023.1 GCA_030447415.1 Thermomicrobiales bacterium
CGTGGATGACGGCCATGACCCGTCCCCTCCTCGCGCGTCGACGGAGTCGCTTCCCCCCGCGGACCGGGAGAATACGCCTCGGTCGGTGTTCGCGTTGGGCGCATCACGAGGTGGATCACGGGCTTCACCGACGCGCGCCGCTTCGGCCATGACGGGTTTCGTCATGCCGGCTGCGGTGGTCCCGCTTCGAGCCGTTCGCGCACCTCGCGCATCCGCTCGGCGGAGTAGTGCGGCATCTTCCAGCGGGTTTCAAGCCACCATGTGCAGCCCGCCTCCGCCCAGGGGGTCACGATGCCGCCCGCCTCGGCGCGGTCATCGGCGGGCGTCTCGCCCTCCGTCACGATGTCGAAGCCGGGCCGCACGCCGCCCTGCTCCTCGAGCCAGGCCCGCATCGCCCGGATGTCGTCGGGCGTGCACGCCCGGAACCCGCGCTCGTCCATGCACGTTGGGAGCAGCCCGACGCAGCGGAGCACGCGTCGCATCGACTTCGGCCGCGGCCAGGCCCCCACCACCCAAATCGGGATGCGCGGCCGCTGCACCGGCGTGGCCACGGTCCCGAGGTCGTTCCGGGCCTCGAGGTCCACTTGATAGTGACGTCCGGTGAAGCGAAGGCGGCCCTCCCAAAGGCCGGTGACGAGGTCGATCCCCTCGTCGAGCATCTCGGCCCGCGTCCGCCGGTCGGTCTCTTCGCCCGTCTTGCCGAGCTCCGTATCGACCGCACCCGACCCCACCGCCAGGATCGCCCGGCCGCCCGACACCTGATCGAGGGTGACCGCCTGGCTCGCCACTTTCCACGGTCGTCGCCACGGCAGCGGCGTCAGCATCGTCCCGAGCCGAACCCGTCTCGTCCGCTGCGCCATGGCCGCCAGCAGCGTCCAGGCGTCGACCCCGTAGGCCGCCTCCCAGACGAACACACCGTCCCAGCCGGCCCGCTCGGCGAGAACCGCGTGCTCGAGTTGCTCTGCCGCTGTCCCACCCGGTAGCACGAACCCGTACCGCATTGGCCTGTCGTGCCCCCTCATCTCTCACCGCGTGTTCGGGATGCCGCTCCGCCGGTCGGCCGGCAGCCCTATTCCGAGTGTCGCAGACGATTCGGGCGGGAGCCGCCCTCATTGCCCCGATCTCAGCCCTCGCTGATGGCGCCGCAGCCTTCCTTGCCCCGTCCCTGGTGCCGGAGCCGCTAGGCGGGCAGCGCCGCTGCGGGCCCTCGGCCCGCACCGCCTCTACGAAATTGCCGCCGAGCTTGGGGAGCATCGAGTTACCCTCGGACGCTGGGCGACCGCACCAGCCTTCCAGGCCGACGGAGCACCGCACGAAGCCGACTTCGAGCCGCGCCGACACGGCGTTGATCCGGGAGTATCGGGCGTACCGGAAACAGATCGCGGTCGAGACGGGCCAGGAGGCCAAGAAGGCGGCGTTCTTCGCTCCGGACGGTGGTTCGCTGGTCATGACCGGGCGTCGCGTCCTCATGCTCCTGACGTGATCGAGCGATGAGGCGGGAGGCTACTGAAGCTCCTCGGCACTGATGGGCGCCGCGAACACCGCCATCGAGATGATCAATGAGCGGGAGCGGCTGGAGCGCTACATCAGGGTGGTAGAGCCGGGAGTGTAGCCCTCAATAGCCCGATCCCGAGAGGCGGCGGCTAGAGCGCTGTAGCGGTTCCTCGAGGCCGACGGCCCGGGAGCGCTATGGCCGTATCGCCAGCCTACCCTGGACGAGGGACTGAACAGCATGTGGGAGGTCCATTCCTGACGGTTTGCTGCATATCAACCGCATGACGAGCGGCCCTGCGACGGACCGCACCGTTTCGACTCACGCCATCCGAGTGGCAATACATTGGGTTGTTTCGGATGATGCCTGGACGAGATACTCCTTGGGGGACAGGAACCGGTCGATCGCCCATTTCACGCCCGGAAACTGTGGATCTCCAAAGTCGTCAAAGACGATGCGGCCACCAGAAACAAGACACCGATCAGCCAGGCGAATGATGTCTACGGTCGAATAATACAGATCAGCATCTGCATCAACGAAGCACAGGGCTTCCGAAAATCTCAGGAAGGTGTCTGAAAAGATGCCCTGGTGAATTCGATACCGAGAGAGTCCATCCAGATGACCAAGAACGGTATCGAGCGAGGAGTGGTACTTCCCCGGCTCCAGCTCGTTACCCAACGCAAGGGTGTGCTCTTCGAACGTCTCAAGATTGGGAAATCCCTCGAAGGTGTCAAAGAGATGGACGACCTTCTCTATGCCCATCTGCTCAAGGTAGCGAATGAGTTCCCGGCTTGTTTCACCCGCGAAGACTCCGCACTCGGCCACGTCCCCGGGGAGGTGGAGCGATTGAATGAAGGCTTCGTAGACCCCTTTGGCTCGCGAACCCAGCAACCAGGAGTAGTCACGCCATGGTGCCACGTCTGACATTACGTTGACCTCACATCGCTCAGCTCGAGGGCCAGCAGGAGGGACCATCAGGAGAGGCCAAGGCTTGAGATGACGAGCAAGAGCACGGACGCGACGCCAAAGGCGATTGGCGTAAAGATCGCCAGGTGCCTTGATGCGGAGTGAAGCGTGGCTTGTCGAAGCTGGAGCGTTCGATCAGCCCGTTGAACGTGCTTGAGTTCATACGGGTCTCCTCGCTGCATCAGATACACCGGTTCCGTTATCCGAAGCCCATCAGGGACCATCGATTCCAGATGGAGAACGATATCCATTTGCAGAAGAAGAAAGTTGTTCTGGCGAAATCCAAGACTTGTCCACGTTACGCTGAACACGATGCTTAAGAGAGCCAGCCACGAGTGCCACGTCTCTGTAGCTCTGCCCTGGCGACGCGCTGGCATAGAGCGTCACCCATCCCAGAATGAGAACGGAATCGGCCAGGACAAAACTCTGTAGGCGAATCTGGACGATGTTCTCGTAGAAGTTGTAACGCTCGGTCGCCAGTTGGAGCGCGCTCCAGACAGCATCGAGCGGACTCTGGCTCCCTGGTACAGGCACTCCTGACACGGCCGCCCTCCCTTCCAGACGCTTCAACGCCGAGTACCGCGGGCTCTCGCCTTCCGCAGTCTTGGCGAAGGTGAGCGATGGACGTCGCGCTAGGGCGAGTCTGCAACGCCGCTCGCTTCGCCTCTTGCTACGCTCGGCGGCTCCGCTACGATGCCGTGGAGCGGCCACGACCGAAGCAGCTCGTCGCGCGCAGGGAGCAACGATGCGCCAGGCGTTCGTCCCACTCGCCATCGTCACCGTCGCACTGCTCGGATGGTTCGCCACTGATTCGGGCCCGGACACCGCTGGCCAGGCGGTGACGCCCTCGCCGGCGAGCGGCGGTTTCATCGGCGCCTGGGACATCATGGTCATCCCGCCCCACGGCCCGCCGCACTCCGGCATCCTCACCTTCGCCGCCGACGGCACCTTGACTGCGGTCGACGTGCCTGCGCCGCCCGCCCTCCCGGACGATCTCGCCACGGCGGTCATCGCCAGCGACGGCCAGGGGACGTGGGTGACGACGGGTCCGCTCGGGCAGGTGGCCGTCGTCGTCGTCCACGTCCTGGTGAGCAGCGAGACCGGCGGCCCCGTCGCCACCCTGACCCTGCGCGGCACGGCCGTACGCGACCCCGAGGGGCGGACCCTGTCGGCGAGCTACGACCTCGCCTTCGCCGATCCGTTGGGGCGGGCGGCGAGCATAGGCCCGGGCACGTTCTATGGCCAGCGCTTCACCGTCGAGCCGCCGGGGACGCCAGTGGCCAGCACGCCGACGGTCAGCACGCCGGGGGGTGGCACCCCGACGACGTAGCGGGCGGTGCGCACCCAATGCGACGCCATCAGTTTGCAAACTCGCCCTCATCCAGGAGACGCTGGGGTAAGCATCCGTGAGGCGCGACGAGGCGACGCTTTCCGTGATCAACGAGACTCCTCGTGGCTCCGATCAGGGACGCGGTCGCTGCGGCTACGGCGTCCTGGACGGGGTGGCGACGGCCGTCGCGGTCGGGACCTCCGCCGCCGCGTGGACCTGGACCGCCCCCTCCGCCACCACCGTCGCCGGCCCCTCGACCAGCCCCGCCAGCGCCTGGAGGCCCAGTCGGTGGAGCACCGGCTCGACTCAGCTGGGCCGGCCGAGTCGGAGAAGACGCCGCGGGTCAGAACCCGGAACCGGTGCGATACGTCAATCCTTTCCCCATTGTGACAGAAGATACCATATGTGATCGATAATTGGCCCAAGTGGCCGTGAATGCACGGTACACCCGTCGGTCAGTCCTGTCAACAGCCGACCAAGTGTCGATATTTAGATTAAGTGCGCGAATGGTCGAAGGGTGACGCCGGCAATGCCAGCACCGGCCGCGGCGGCCGATCAGGATCCAACGCTGGACCGGGCCGGAGGAACTGGGCAGGATACGCCCGTCCCTGCCAGCCCACAATAGCCGTTCGGCACCTTATGCAAATACTGCTGGTGATACTCCTCGGCGTAGTAGAACGGCCCCGCCGGTGCAATCTCCGTCGTGGTCGCCTCCCGTCCGGCGCGGCGCAGCGCCTCGTCGTAGGCGTCGCGCGTCGCCTCCGCGATGTGCCGCTGCTCGTCGCCCGCGTAGTACAGGGCGGAGCGGTACTGCGTGCCGATGTCATTGCCCTGGCGCATCCCCTGGGTGGGGTCGTGGGCCTCAAAGAAAATCCGCAGCAGCGCCTCGTACGACACCTTCACCGGGTCGAAGACGACGAGCACCGCCTCGGCGTGCCCCGTCCGCCCCGAGCAGACCTCCTCGTACGTCGGATTCGGCGTGAAGCCGCCGGTGTAGCCGACCGCGGTGGAATAGACCCCGTCCGTCTCCCAGAACAGACGCTCCGCGCCCCAAAAGCAGCCGAGCGCGAAGGTCGCCGTCTCCAAACCGACGGGGAACGGCGGCTGGATCGGTGTGCCGAGGACGGCGTGCCGCGTCGGGATGGGGAACGCCGGGTGGTCGCGGCCGGGCAGTGCCGACGAGGCCTCGATCAGCGTGGTCTTGTCCTTGGTCTTGTGTAGGCCGAAAAACATGCTGTCAACTCCTGGAACGAGTCTGTCCGGCGTCAGTTTCGCCTGCCGATATTCTCGGAACAGTACCCCGAATCGGTCCCCCGGTGAGCAACGAACGCGACACGCGGCCTGCGGTTATCCCCTGTTGTTGCCGCATCACACCCCGCAACCCCGTTGCCCCTGACCTACCCAACCGGCGCACCTGTTCGTCAGCGGTCTGCTCCCGGAGTGGAGAGCGGGACCTGGGCAGCGCCCGATGCCCTCCTCGGACCTGTCCGCCGGTCATCCCGGACCCTGGAGCTCACCCGGGTCACACTGAGCCTCTCTCATCGTGTCGAAGCGGGCCACCATCTCCGCCGCACCGCGCACCGCTCCCCGGCCTCGTTCACTCCGAGGCACGAGAGGTTCGAGCACGCGGGGTCGCCGTCGCGGTGACGGCGCGCCGGGCCGGAGGGTACGCGTCTTGGCATCTTGCTGACTTGCTGAGCCGCGAACGGCGGGAGGGACGCGGCATGCCGCGTCCCTCCCTCGTCAATCCCCGATCACGTCGGACGACGCGTCTGTTACAGCCCCGACCCCGGTCCGTTCGTCTGCTGTCCCCACCAGGGAAACGAGCGGGTTACGTCGCTCATCCGCCGGTCGAGGAAGGCATCGTCGGCCGCCATCTCGCGCCGCCGCCGTCTCTGGTCCCACCGGATCGCCTTGGCGGCGAGCCCGGTGCGCCAGCCGGCCAGCAGCGCTACCGCGCCGATCGCCAGCACCGTCAGTACGACTTGCGGCCCCGAGCCGATCGCGTACAGCACCCCAAAGAGCAGGATCAGAAGCAAGAACAGTCGCATCCCTATTCCCGTCGTGACGCCTGCAGAGGTATAGCCTCCAGGCCGAATCTGATGAAGCATACGCCCATCGGAAGCGGGTGGATGCAACCAACGACCCGCCGCTCTGCTGACGGTTTCTTGCCCGCTAATACGCCGGCACGTAGTCGGGGTCGACCGGCCGGATGCCGCCCACGGGCGGGGCGAAACCCCGGGTCGCCAGCGCCGCGACGACCTCTTCGATCACGTCGTCCGGGGTCGAGGCACCGGCGGTGACGCCGACGGTGGTGGCCTGCTCCAGCCACGCGTCCTCGATTTCGTCCGGGCGCTCGATGTGGTAAGAGGCGACCCCTAGCGCGTTGCCGACCTCGGCCAGGCGAGCCGTGTTGCTGCTCTTGCGCCCCCCGATCGCCAGGATCACATCGACGTTGTCCCGCTCGACCAGCCGCTTCAGCGCGTTCTGGCGCTCGCTCGTCGGTTCGCAGATCGTGTTGCAGAGGCGGAACTCGCCCCCCTCCGGCACCACCATCGCGGAGAGCTCGCTGGTGAACTTCATCAACTCGTCGACGTTCTTGGTCGTCTGGCTGACCACCGCGACCTTGCGCGGCGGCGCGACCTTCCCCTCGCCCGCCTCGCCGCGGCGGGCGTTCCATGGCAGATCGGCCACCTTCTTGGCGGCGATGGCCTTGCTCGTGCCTGCCCACCCGATCACGCTCTTGACCTCGGGGTGGTAGGCGTCGCCATAGACGACGAGGAAGTACCCCTGGCGGACCAGCTTCTGCGCCAGGCGCTGGACCTTGGTCACCAGCGGGCAGGTGCTGTCAATCAGCTCGACGTTGGCGGCCGCAGCCTGCTCGGCGAGGTGCGGACCCATCCCGTGGGCGGTAATCGCAACGCGATGGAACCCGCGCCCCACGGCCTCGTCAACCGAGCCGGCTCCCTCCACCCCCCGGGCGCGGAGGCGCTCCACGACCTGCGGGTTATGAATGACGTCGCCGATCGGCGCGATCGGGCCGGTCTTACCGGCCGCGTCCTGGACGATGTCGAGCGCCCGGCGGACGCCCCAACAATACCCGAGCTCGTCGGCGACGACGACCCGGCGCTGGGTCTGGCTGATAGGAGCGAGGCGTGAGGCGTCAGGGGTAGCCGTGACCATCGGTGCCTTTCGAGTTCAATTCCCACCCGGCCTCTCGCACCGGGCGCAACGACCAACGATAAGTATAGTCGCCACCCCGCGGGGGGCGCCGTAGCCCCTGCGCGCCTGCCGGGTTGAACCCAGGCGTCTTACCCGGCAGCCGGCGAGACCCCACCCGGCGGCGCCGCGCCGGCGCCCGGACCGGGCGTACCGGTGTGCCATTCAATCTTGGTTCCCGGCCGCTCATCCTCGCCGCAGGCAACCGCGCCGACCAGCAGGAGCGTCCCGACCAGAACGCCGCCGGCGAGGGCTCGCAGACGTCTCCCCCGGGGTGCCCTCACCAACCGCCTCCCTGCCCGACCGAACCCCCATCCCCAAGCGGCCGCGAGTATAGGAGCGCATCGCACCGGGCGTCGAGACGGCTGGGGAAAGGCGACAGGCGGCATATTAACAGGCGGTGGGCAGCAGACAGGAGCACGTCCAAGGGGGCGTGCGCGGCGCCGATTCCCAACCGCAATCCTCGAGCGAGCGGAAAAGGCACGGCCCGCCGCGCCCCTCCAGTCCTTTCTGCCGCCCGCCGCCTGCCTACGCGCCCACTCCCAGCAGCGGCAGCAGCGCGGTGAGGTGGGGGATCTCGTGATCGGGCGGCGGAGTGGGTGCCGCCCAGGGGCGGCCGGTGCGGTTGACCCAGACCGCTCGGATGCCGGTCGCCTGGGCGCCGGCGATGTCGTGCTCGGCCGAGTCGCCGACAAAGACCGCCTCGGTGGCGGCCGCGCCCCCTAGCCGCAGCGCCTCGGCGAAGATCGCTGGGTCGGGTTTCCAGGCCCCGAACTCGCCCGAAATGAGGATGAAGTCGACGAGGCGCTCGACCCCCAAGAGCTCGACCTTCGGCCGCTGCACGTCCGCCGGCCCATTGGTGATGAGGCCGATCCTGCCGTCTGGCAGGGCATGGCGCAGGGTCTCGAGCGTTGCCACGGCGTCGGCGAAGAGGGCCAGCCCCTCGAACCGGTTCGTCCGGTACCAGGTCATCGCCGCCTCGGCCACCGCGGCGTCGGCGATCCCGTAGCGGCGAAAGAGCTCGGGAAAGTGGTCGGCCCCGTGGGGGTGGATCGCCAGGGAGTCCGCGATCATCTGGTCCACGTCCCGCCCGAGCGGCGTCCCGCCCGGTCCGCCACCCACTCGGTGGCCTGCCTCATCGGCCGCGACGAGATCAAGCGAGAACGCCCGGCGCAACCGGCCGACGCGGGCGCTCGCGTAGTCGCAGAGCGTATCGTCGAGGTCGAAGAGGAGCAGGCGCGGCGGCGGCCTGATCGGAGCCGGGGCGTCGCGCGCAGGGACGGACGCGGACTGCATGCGGTCAGCCTAGGTAGTGAACGGGGCGCCGTCAAGGGATCCCGATGGTGGTTGGAGGTGCGATGCGTCGGGCTTTCCCGTCTTGGTCCTTGGCCCTGGGCCTTTGCTTCAGGCGACGATCTCCCGCCCCTCGGCAACGGCGAGATACTCGCCTTCGGCGACGATGGCTCGTAGGTGTTTCACGACGCGCCAGAGGTCATGGAACGAGGTGTAGAGGGGGATCGGGGCCAGGCGGACGACATCGGGCGGCCGAAAGTCCGGCACCACGCCCCGCTGCTTGAGCGCGCGGGCGATGCGCGGTCCGGCGTCGTGCTCAACCGCAACGTGTCCGCCCCGCCGCGCCGCCTCCCGCGGCGTGCCGATCCGGTAGCCGACCTGGCGCTCGGTCAGCCCCGTCGCCTCCAGCAGGTCCATCAGGTAAGCGGTCTGGGCGAGCGACTTGGCGCGCACGCGCTCCATCCGCTTCGGCGAAGAGGCGCAGCAGGCCGAGCAGTGGCGCGGTGGAAAGGACCGGCGGGTGCTGATCTGCCACCACGCGCCGGCGCCGGCGGCCCCTCCCAGGTGTGGCGCATGTCGAACTGGCGCTCCTTCTGGTAGCCCCTGCCCGGCCAACCCCGGGATCTCCCGAAGTGGCGGCGGTTGGACGTAGAGCCCACCGACGCTGCCCGGTCCGGCGTTGAGGTACTTGTGGGAGCACCAGGGCGCGAATCGACGCCCCACTCGTCGAACCGTGCGGCACCACACCGATCAGTGGGCGCAGTCGAAACCGATGGGGATGCCCCGCTCCTGCGCCGCCGCCGTGAGCGCCTCCAGGTTGAGCAACTGGCCGGATCGGTAGAGGACCGAGGGAAGGAGGACGAGGGCGACCTCGTCTGTCATCGCCGCCACTAGGTCCGCCTCGGCAAGCGTGCGCCCGTCGGTGCTGGGGACGAGGACGAGTGTCCGCCGCCGGGTCGCCGCCGCGCAGCCGGATCTGGCTGGCGGCGCGTAGACATCGGAGGGGAAGTCGAGGGCCGTGGCGACAATCCGCCGCCGCCGCCCCGCCGGGCGGTAGAAGGTGGCAACCAAGGCGTGGAGGTTCACCGTGGTCGTGCCGGTGACGACGACCTCGTCAGGCGCCGCGCCGACCAGCGGCGCCACCAGCGCCCCCACCCTCTCCGAGCGTGAACCTACGCCGGTTCGGCACGCAGCCCCTCTCCACCCCCAGCCGTTTCCAGTCGTCCAGCACGCCGAGGAGGGCCGCCTCGGCGTCGCGCGACAGAAGCCCGAGGGAGTTGCCGTCCAGGTAGATCGATCCCGGCGGCGGGTAGAAGCGCTCGCGGAAGGGGCGAGCGGGTCGGCCGCGTCGAGGGCGCGGGCGCGCGCCTCGGTGGCGAGGTCGGGGGCGAACTGAGGATGGACAGCATGGGGGCTCTGCACCGTCGCGCTCAGGAGCGACGCCCGACCGGCACCCGGCAGGCAGCGCCCGAACGGTCCTGGTCGGGCGGCGGGTATTGTGACACTCCTGTGACTTCCCGGCGAAACGACGGTGACGTTCCGCTCTTTATCGTTATGGTCATCCGGAGCCCAACCGGCGGCCCGGAGAACCGGCAAGGAGCACGACCATGGCCGCTTCCTCCACCTTCCTGGCCCCCGGTCAGCGCTACACCCAGCCCGGCACCACCACCTGGCAGCCCACCGAGCAGGTCACCGTGGCGCCCTCGACCGCGATGCTCACGGCAGTCCGCGCGTCACCTTCATCGGCCGGAACGGCCGGGAGTTCGTCGCCTACGCCGCCCAGATCGAGGCGGCCGTCGCCGCGGGACAGATCGCGCCCGTGGTCGGAGCAGGGCACGTCGCCCGCTGCTAGGAGCTCCCCATGCCCATCGTGATGGTGCTGCTGCACCTGTACGGCCGGCTCGTCAACCGACCACCGACCCAGTTCCCCCGGCTCGCGTATGACGACACACTCCGCGAGCACCGGAATGGTCCGATTGCAGGAGGCAACCCGTGGCAGTCGCGGGCAACGAGTTGGTGAACCCGGTGACGGGGCACCGGCTCGTGTTCCGGCAGACGGCCGCGGAGACGGGGGCGCCCTGGTCGACGTGGACTCGTTCTGGGCGCCCGGTCCGCAGGCGCAGCCCGACCACTACCACCCGTTCCAGGAGGAGCGCTTTGAGGTCGTGTCCGGCAGGCTCTTCGTTCGCCTCGGCGGCCACGGGCGCATCCTTCGCGCGGGCGATGTCCTCATCATCCCGCCGGGCGTGCCGCACGAGATCAGCAACGGCGGCGGCGAGGTGGCGCACGTCATCTGGCAGACGCGGCCCGCGCTCGAGACCGAGGCATTCTTTGAGACGGTCTGGTGTCTCGGGCGGCAGGGCAAGACCAACGGACAGGGCATGCCCGGGCTTTTGCAGAGCGCGGTGCTGATGCGGGAGTTCGCGGACGAGATTCGGTTCGCTCGGCCGCCCTGGACTGCGCAGCGGGCGATCTTCGGCGTGCTGGCTCCGGTGGGCCGGCTGCTGGGACACCGCGCGCGGCTGCGATATCCCTACCCCTACACCCGACGGCCGGCACCGCCAGCGGCACTCGCGGCCTACGGCAGGAAATAGATCCACTCCCGCGTCCTGAACCGCTCGCGGACCAGGCGCTCGGCCTCCGTCAGCTCGTCCGCCATCACGTCATCGTCCGCCAGGCCATACCGGGCGCGGAAGCGGTCCACGAAGTGGCGGATGATCGTTTCGCGCGGCAGCTCGGTCTGCTGCCGCAGCGGGCCGACGCGCTTCTCGGCCGAGCGCATGCCCTTATCGCTCAGCTTCTCCTGCCCGATGCGCAACACCTGGAGCATCAGGGGGATGTTCATCTGGTAGGCCATCGTCGTGTGGTGGAGGACGGCACCACCGCGCCGTGCCTGCGCCGCCCCGCCGACCTTGCCGCCGGTGGACGTGATGTCGTTGAGCGGGGCGTACCAGGCGTCCACCCCAAGCTCCCGCAGCGCGTCGACCACCCAGGCGTCGAAGAAGGCGTAGGACTCGGGGAAGCTCAGCCCCGTGACCATCGCCTCCGGCGCGTAGATCGAGTAGGTGATCGCCCCCTCCGGCTCGATGAACATCGCGCCGCCGCCGCTGATGCGCCGGACCAGCTCGACCCCATGCTCGGCCGCCGCGACCTCGTTCACCTCGTTGCGGACCGACTGGAACCGCCCCAGCACGACGCACCGTCCGCTCCAGCCCCAGATCCGCAGCGTCGGTGGCCGCTCGCCGCGCCCGACGCGCAACGTCAGAACCTCGTCGAGGGCCATGTTCATCAACGGTGCCCGTGGCACGCCGGGGACCAGCCGCCAGTCATAGGCCCGCCAGCGCGCGTCATCCCGCTCAACCTCACGGGGAGAGCGCGCCCGCGGCCGCTCGTCGCTAGTGGCCGCCACCGCCGCTCCCCGCGTCCGCGCCCGACGCCAGCGCGCGGCGGACGGCCGCCCCGATCGCCTCCGGTGACGAGCCGAGCAACTCCGCGTCGCGCGGCATCGCCATCCGCACCCGGTTGGCGATCTCTCCCTCGCTCAGCTCAACCGAAAGCCCCTCCAGCGCGCCGATCACGTCGGTCAACGCTTCCTCCGGGTAGAGGAAAAAGTCGCCCGAGACGACGACGTCCCGCAGCCGACCGTCCTCCACGTCGAAATCGACGGCGATCAGCTTGCCGCCCGGCGTCTTGTACTCCCCGTGCATGGATACCTCCGTGAGTCGGCAGACGGCAGACCGCGGAACGTTCGCGGAGGCTTCTGATAGAGCTCTGGAGCAGGCGTCCGACTTCCGCCGCTTGATGCTCGGGTTCTTCAGGCCCTGACTCGTCAATGTAGCCCAGGCGCTGGGCGATCTGCACGTGGGTTTCGACATCGCGGAGTGGACCGTGGGCGAGAGCGAGGTGGTCCAGCAGATCTCCGGGGGGCGGCGCGTCCGTGTCCCTCGGCAACGCTCAACCGGATGGACACCACCGCTCGGCGAACGTGGCGGGTCACACAGAACCGTTCTTCCTGTGGCCTGCCGCGGATGGTCTGGGAGTCGGGCTCGACCCAGTCCATCGCCCGCTGCCAGGCGACCAACGTTCGGTCATCCCCCACCTCCTCACTCCTCATACCGTCTACTGTCTCGAAACACCGCCCGCGCCGCGGCCTCTCCGCTGAGGATGGCACCGTTGTAGCTGGAGTCGACCGTCGCCTCACCGGCGAGGTAGAGGTTCCGGATGCCGGTGGTCGTCTTCGGCAGACGACCGTGGATGCCGGGCGGCTGGGCGTACTGGGAGAACGGCACGCGCACGACTGAAAGGACGCTCCAGTCCGTCGGGTCGTGACCGAGCATCCTCGCCGCCTCATGCCGCGCCCGGCGTGCGAGCGCCTCGTCGTCCGGATGGGTTTCGACCGCCTCGCTGAGGACGACCGCCGCCAGCAAGTGCCGGTCCGGCGGCGCGTAGGACGGCGCGACCACCGAGAGGGGCGCCACGTGGTTGACGGCGAGCGTCCCCGTCCCGTCCAGCACCAGCCGCTTGCCGGTGCCGGGGTGACGAGCGCCGGTTAGGTAGACAGTGACACAGCCGACGCCCGCGTCTGGGATCGCGGTGATACCCGTCAGGCGTTTGGCCGCTGGCGGATCGGCGGCGACGACCACGGCCGCGGCAGGCAGCGTGTTCCCCGCGACGCGGACGCCGACGGCCCGCCCCTCCTCGACGACGACCGCCTCGACCGGCCGGTTCAGACGGACGGCGCCGAGGGGCAACCGCCGCTCCAATCGCTCCGGCAGGGCCTGGATGCCCCCCTCCGGCAGGAGGGCGCTGCCTTCGAGAAACATCTTGAGGGTGAAGCGGAACGGCCCGGCACTGGTGGCCAGCGTGCGGTCGAGCAGGATGCCACCCCAGAACGGCCGCGCGAACCGCTCGACGAACCCCCGCCCGAATCCCGCACCCCAGAGCACCTCCGCCGCCGAAACGTCGTGCGCCGGCTTGCCGGCCGCATGGGCGGCGCTCTCCCACGGCGCCAGGCGCGCCCGCACCGCCAGCGCGGCCAACCGGACCTTGTCACCGGGTCCGAACAGAGAGGTGGTCAGGTCCCGCGGGAGAGCCGCCGGATGGCGGAAGGGGTCGGCCAGCGGAATGAGGCGACGCCCCGTCCAGATCAGCGCCCCGGCGTCAAAGGGCGCCGGTCGGAGCGCTCCAACGTCCACCTGACGTCGCAGCGCTGGGTACGCCTCGAGCAGCACCTGGAAGCCGCGGTCGAGCCGGTAGCCCTTCGGATGGCGGTCGGTCCGCAGGCGTCCGCCGACCCCATCAGCGGCCTCCAACACGACGACGTCCCGACCTGCCGCCCACAACTCGGCGGCACAGGTCAACCCAGCCATGCCCGCCCCGATGACGACCACAGGCAACGCGGACGACCGGTCGTCGACTACACCGGACGTAGGCATCGGTGCCTCCATACGAAGGGGGAAGGGGCTAGGGCATGTCCGCGAACCAGGCGGCTGGGGCGGCGTACGGGCGTGGATCGATCGGGCCGAGCAACGCCCAACCCCTGCCGTTGGTCCACCACGCAGTCGTCGTAGCCAAGGCGACGCCGGTGCTCCTCGCGCGGCCCAGGCGCGGACCCTCCCCATAAACGCGGAGAGTGCACGCCGTGATCGCGGGGCTCGTGGCGGGCGGTGCTCACGAGGCGCCTCGGAGAAGGGAGTCCCGTCGCATGCCCCACCACCGCAGCCCGCTTCCCGGCACCGTCCCCTCGCAGGCGACCGCGTAGCCGTGCCGCCAGTAGAACGCGAGGCTGCCCGGCTGGTAGGTGAGCAGGGCGACAGGCATCCGGTCAGCGTCGGCCAGGGCGTTGGCGGCGCGAAGGAGGCTGCTACCGATGCCCGTCCTTTGGCGGGTGGGATCGACCGCGATCGCGTCCAGATACCAGTGTGGCTCGGGGACCGCGCGGTGGAGGGCCTCCTCGGCCGGGTCGAACGCCGCGTTCAGCGCCCGGTGCGCCCGGTCCCAGGCGTCGGCGCCAATCGCCGCTCGCCCCCGTCGGTAGCCGAACCCGGCCAGGTGCTGCTCGGTGAACTCACCGCCGCCCGGCCCGAACAAGGTGGCGACCCCCTCGAGCCGCCCCGCCGTGCCCAGCGTCCGGCCAAACAGGAAACCCTTCCACACGCTCCATCGCCAGACCCAGGGGAGCCAGCGCGCCCGCTCGCCGGGGTCGGGGCAGGCGTGGACAAAGAGGGGATCGTCCTGGAACGCCCGGCCGATGAGGGCCGCGGCGGCATCACCGGACTCCTCGCCGAGCCGAACCACCTGCGCCGCGTGGCCCGTATTGGCACCCACCGCGCCCCCTGGTCTGCGCCATCGCCGCCGACGAGCAGCGGACCGCGCTCGGCGGCAGAACGAGTCGGTCGGTCCAGGGACGTTGCGGCGCGGCCTCGCATCGGTAAGCCCGCCGCAAAGGGTTTGCCGACACGCCTTAGAAGGTCGGGGCTGGTGACCGGGGACGGCAGCACACTCCAGCGCCGCCGGAGGACGCACTACTCCCGGCCTGCCAGCGATCCATCCAAGGAGCAGCGGGGCGAAACGGTGCGCGGTGGCCGTGCGTTGCAAGAGATGACGGCGGCCGCGGCACCAGTTGTCGCCCAACCGGCGGCACAGTTCGACCAGCCAGTTGCGCTGGTAGAACATCTGTGCTACTATGTCTCCGTCGCATCGCCCCAAGCCGGCGCTCCCCACGCGCCGGGACGACGGCGACGCTCCTCTTCCCTCCCCACCCCCTCCACACGCGAGCCGCCGGTCCCCACGCCGGCGGCTCTCTCCTTCCAGGGATCGTTCGGGGATGCGGCGGGCCGCGCCCGCCTCTACTCGGAACGGCCGAGCGTCGCCTGGATTCGGGCGACGTGGTCCTCGTCGAACTCGACGTGGCGCTCGACCTCATCCGCCACGGTGATCTCGCCGTCCACCTCATGGGTGGCGGTCCGCTCCCAATCCTTGAGGGTCAGGTTCATCAGGAGCGAGACTAGGTCGCCCCGTGCGCTGTCGAAGGCCGCCAGCAACTCCAACGGCTCGGCCATCTCCACCGGGTGGCTTGGTGCACTCCCCGGCGCGCCGAGGGCCCGCAGGTAGGGATTGGGCTCGCGCAGCACGGTCTGAAGGCGCCGTAGGACCGTCCGGTCGCGATCGAGAAGCTCGCCCATCAGGGCGAGCACGGGGGCCGGGACATCGTCCCCCAGTCGCTCGCCGACCAGCTCACGCAGCGCCGTTGGGGTGCCGAGCAATTCGTCGACCAGATCCCGGTAGTTGTCGAGCATGCGACGTGCCGCCTCTCGGGGGACTGAAGGGCCGAACGATCCCGGCGACCAAGGCGCGGGGTGCCGGCCCCTTGCCTCCGCCCGTGCCGCCCTGCCGTCTTGCCGCTAAGGCGTGAGCCCCGGCGTGCCCTGAACCGTCAGCTCCCAGGCGATGCCAAAGGGGTCGCGGAACGTGAAGGCGGTTTCCGCCGTCGCCAGGGTGTCGAACCCCCGCATCAGGATCTCGGCCTTGAGCGTGGTGAACGTGGTGGCGTCGACGGTGACGGAGAAGTGGTCGAGGATGCCGCGCTCCATCCGGGTGCCACGACCGACGCGCTGCAGGGCGAGGGTGAAGGGGCCGTTGGCCAGGAACGTGACGTCGGCTTCCGTCCCGGTGCGCACCGCCTCGTCCCAACGGTAGTCGCCGTCGATGGGCTGGTAGGCGCCGCGCTGGCCGCGGCGGGCCCGACCGAGGAGGTCCATCGTGAAGAAGTCGGCGTAGAAGCGCTCGGCCTTGGCGAGGTCCGTGACGTTGACCGCGACGTGGTTGAGGGCGCGCAGCGTCACGACGCGCACCGGTTCCCGCACGGCGCTCACGGCCGGGGCGATCCAAGAGGCGTCGAGCGCGCCGCCGGCGGCCGGGGCATTGCCGCCGGCGGCGTCGATCCGCGTGTCCGCGCCTTCGCGCAGGCCGGCGCCCTCGGTGTAGGCAATGGTCGTGTCCGCGTCCTCGTGCTCCCCAATCTTGGGAATGCTGCGCTCGACCCAGGGCTGGTCGCGACGGATGGCGGCAATCATCGCGCCGCGGTCGTGGGCCTCCAGCGCCAGTCGGTCACCACCGTGGAGGACGATCCGGATGTCCGGGCGGGAAGCGCCCAGGCTATCGAACCAGTCGTACAGGGTTTCGACAACGCGCAAGGAGTGGGCGGCGATCGTGAGATCGACGTAGGGATCGTCGTAGCCGAGGCCGTGCGAGTTGCGCACAAGGATGACCTGAGCGTCGCTCGCCTCGTCGACGGCAACGCTGGCCTCTGTCGCCAGCGTCGCGGGCACCTCCAGCAAGAACCGGTAGGCCATCCGCCCCGCGCTCCCTTCGCTTCCGCACCCTCGAACGGGGACTCGGCCCGGACGCCGCCGCCCCGCGTTTCCCGGCAGGGATTGTACCGTACCGCCGCCCTTCCCTGGATCGCCACGGGAGCGGCCAGGTAGCCGTCCCAGCCGGTTCCGTCTCAGCGTCCCGTGACCGCGAGTGGCGAATTAGGGTTGGACATCCCGTGGAGCGGGATGATAGCTTGGCCGCCTCCAAGAAGCTGGGCCCCAGGCAACGCGGCGGGCGCCGCGACGGGGACCCTGTTTGCTTGGAGGGCGCCGCCAACTGACGGCGCCGGTTGATCGGCGCGCCGTCTCGGCCGCAGGGTTGCAGCCCCGTCGACGCGTGACGCGGGTGCCGACGGAGATGGAGGCCCGACAGAGTTTCGACGTCCCGACGCCTGCGGGACAGCCGAGCAGGGGCTCGGCACGCGATCACGGAGGGAACAACCGATGGCCTTGGTTCTGGCACGCCTGCTCGTGGGTGGGGCACGACGGTGGTCGTCTGTCGCGACCATGCTGTGCGTCTCGCTCTTCGCCGTCGCGGCCCTCGGGCTCGTGGCGGTCGCCCCGGCGGCCCACGCCGCCGCCACCGTGTCCCTGACCGCCGGCGAAGGTGGCACGGGGTCCGACGCCGGCGAGCACGATCAGCGCGACGCACCCGACCCAGCCCGAAAGATCGCCGCCCGGCTCGCGCCGGAGCCCACGCCGGCCCCCGAGCCTACGCCGTCGCCTCCCACGCCCGGCGAGTCGATCGCCGGCTTTGCCCTCCAGTTCCAGGGCTACCCCTACGTCTGCGCCGGCAACACCCCCGCCGGCTTCGACTGCTCCGGCTTCACCCAGTACGTCGTCCTCAGCGTGCTCGGCATCGACATCGGGCACGGCCTCCACGGCCAACCGGCAGCTGGCGTCTGGGTCGACTGGGGGGCGTGGCTCCCCGGCGACCTCGTCTTCTTCCAGAACACCTACCAGCCGGGCCTCTCCCACGTTGGCATCTACGTCGGTGACGGCCTCATCGTCCACGCCGGGGACGAGTCGACCGGGGTGCTGATCAGCAGTGTCTACGACGAGTACTACGCGAGCCGCTACTGGGGCGCGGTGCGTCTCGCCTGAGTCGCGCCGTCGAGCCGTCGAAGTCGACCCCGGAGCATCAACCCGTCCCCGCGCCGGGATCCTCCTCAAAGTTGACGGGGCGGCCGGCGTAGCGGCACTCGCGGTGGATCTGCTCGTGCTCCGCGCCGCGCCAGCGGCAGCGGTCGCAGAAGTCGGCCTGGAAGAAGTGGCGGAAGAGCGGTTCGGCCATCAGCGTGAGCGGGCGGTCGACGGCGAGGCGCTTGTACTCCTCGCGGACCAGCGGCTCCAAGGCCTCAGGCAGACAGGCGGGGTAGCGGATCGGGTGCTCCGCGCCGGTGGCGCGGTCACGGAAGACGAGCACCCGCCCCGTCGCCCCGAGCGCCTCGCCGTCGACCGTCTCCTCCGTGTCGGCCACGACCTCCAGCGCACCCCAATCGACCCCCGCGCGGGCGGAGAGATACTGGAGCAAGCGGGCCTTGTCGATCGTCCGGGTCGCCATCCGCTCCAACAGCGGCATCACCCGGCGCACCACATCCTGGGTCGCCTTGTGGGTCATCGTCGGCGTCGTCCTGCGCGTCGCGCGGTCGATCGTTGACCTGGGGGAATCGTGTTCGGGGCTGAAGCGGGAAAAGGGGGGCGGGCCGCGAGCGGAATGGAGCACGGATGATACCGCAGACGGCGCGGCGACAGAGACGACGGGCGGGGCGGCGGGTGCGTGATCCTATCTCGCACCACAATGTCGCCGGTCGAACCCGGGCGCCGGATCACGGAGCGGCATGGTGGGCCGTGTCCCGTCGCCAACCACCCTGCCACGGTCGGGAACCGGGTGACGCAGGCGTCACGCCGATCCCCTGTTCCGCCCCGTAACTCCTATCACCCGATTCCCAGCGCCGCCGGCAGCTCCGCCACCGAATCGAGCACCAGGTTGGCGTGCGCGGCGTCTCCCTCGCTCACCGGCTTCCCGGTTCGCACCAACACGGTCCGTAACCCCAGGCGGCGGGCCGGGGCCAGGTCGCTCGCGGCGTCATCGCCGACCATGGCGACCTCCCCTGCCGGCACGCCGAGGGCGCGCAGCCCTTGGCGGAAGAACGGCGACGCCGGCTTGCCGACCGTGACGGCACGGACGCCGGCCGCCTCTTCCAACGCCCGCACGAACGGACCGCTGTCAAGCTGCATGCCCTCCGCCGTCCGCCAGGCGCGGTTGCGGTGCATGGCTACCAGCCGCGCCCCGTCGAGCAGCCCGCGAAAGGCCCGGTTCAACCGCTCGTAGGTCAGCTCTTCCTCGGCCCCGCCGACGATCACCACGTCGACGCGATCGTCCGCCGCCTCGTCGGGGACGAGCTCCACGCCCGCCGCGCGGAAATCGTCGGCGACATCACCCTTGGCGATCAGGAAGCACCGCGAGCGAGGCCACCGCCGCCGAACGTAGGCCGCCGTGGCCACCGGCGCGGTGATCAGCGCCTCGTCGGCGACCGCCAGGCCGATGCCGCGCAGCCGCTCGCCGAGAGTGGCCCGCGAGGCGGTCGTGGCGTTGGTCAACAGCCGGTACGGCACCCCAGCCGCCGCGAGTGCTGCCAGCGTCGCCGCCGCGCCGGACACCGGCCGCATCCCGACGTGGAGCACGCCGTCCACATCCAGGAGCACGCCGCGTACGCCGGCGAGCGGCGTGCCGGCCGGGGCAGCAGGGGAGGGTTGACCGCGTGACGGTGCCATGGCCGAGGAAGGATACCCGTCAAGCGGAAGGCGCGCCCCGGCTTGGCGCTGAAACATGCCCAGGCACCGGGGAGCGCTCCAGGCGCCCCCCGGTTCTCGACCGACGCGCGTCAACGATGAGGCTGGAACGCCCGACGACGCCCCAACCGAATGGCCGGGACGCCGTCGGATCGGCTGGTTGCGTCTCCGCGCCGTGAGGGCGCGTCGCAGCGCTCTAGCAGGGTGCTGAAAAAGCCGCTTCGTGGTCGGCGGTGACGCAGAAAGGGGGCTTCGGCCGGCTATGTCTCGGTTGCCCATTTCCGCTGGTTCCCGTCCGGTGCCCTGCTGGTGCCGCGCTCGGCGTCGACTCGCCCCTCGTGACGCTGCTTCCGCTCACCTGGCCGCCGGCGTCGGGATCAACCGAGCCATACGGACGAGGTTGTAGGCCGACGCGACGAGGTAGCCGGCGAGCCGGGTGCGCGCCACCCCGCGGTACCGTGTCCGTCGGAACCCGCCGACCGTCTTCATCCAGCCGAAGATCTCCTCTACTCGCTTCCGGATGCGCTGGCTCACGAGGTAGCCGGGCCAGGACGTGGTCCGGCCGTCGATGGCGCTGCGCCGCCCGGTCGTGTTCTGCGCCACGTGGGGCGTGACCTTCCGCTTACGCATCGCAGCGACGCACTCGCGGGTGTCGTAGCCCTTGTCGCCACCGAGCGTTCGAGGACGGAAGGCGCGCTCCCGCGCCTCGTCGAGCAAGACCGGGACGAAATCCCGCTCGGCCGTTCCCGTCGCCTGCGTCACCTGGAAGTCCACCAGCAGGCCGTGGCGGTTCTCCATCAATGCATGCCCGATGAACACGAGCCTGGCCTCCTTGGCCTTCCCCTTCCGCATGAGCCGAGCATCGGAATCGGTCGTGCTCTGGTGGGTGGCGTTGGACCGGCGCTCGCCCCGGAAGTCGACCGTCGGGTTGCCGGGATCGTCCACCGGCTGGGCGAGGGATGGCTCGTCCTTAGAGTGTGTTGCAAAACCTGGAGTCGGTCATCCAGGAGATGAATGCTGCCCACCGGTTCCCTTGTCATGTCGTGCCATTCGGGGTTCGCCCTCCAGACGCGAGCCGGGCTGCGGGTGGGTTTTGAAACAGGCTCTTAGGGCGGAAGCTCTTGAGGCTGGCCGCTGCCTCGATCAGCGTCCCGTCCACCGTGAAATGCTGATCCGAGAGGAGCCCCAGCCTGCCGGCCTGAAACACCACCTCGTCGAAGAATTGCTGGGCGACCTCGTGCCGGAGCAGCCGCTCCCGGTTCTTGGCGAAGGTGCTAGCGTCGAAGCCCGGATCGAGCATGCCCAGGTCCAGGAACCAGCGGTACAGGAGGTGGTACTCCAGCTCCTCGCAGAAGGCCCGCTCGCTCCGAATCGAGTAGAGCGCGATGAGCAGGCCCGCTTTCAGCAGCCGCTCGGGCGGGATGGAGGGGCGGCCGTCGGCGGCGTAGATGCGGTCGAAGACGGGCGACAGCTCGGCCAGCGCCCGGTCGGCGAAGCGCTTGACGGTGCGCAGCGGGTGGTCCGACGGGATGCGGGCGTCCAGGTCGACAAAGGCGAGCATGCTCAGCTGCGGGTTACACCGGCCGCGCATCCGTCGCCCTCCTCCGGCGGCGCCCCCGCCGATCGCCGTCGTCTGTCGTATCGTCGTCCCGATGCCGTGCTAGGATGACAGCTACGTGGTAAGCCGATGCTTTCGCGACCGCCCAGCCGGGGTTCGGTTGACGTCGTGACCATGCCGAAAGGACACGACATGAACCACGTTGATCCCGACGCCGTCGTCCGAGCCGAGCAAGCGACATGGACACGGTCGGCGCCAATCTACGCGGAGCACACCGCGCAGCTGACGTCCCACGCTGTGAGCCACCTTCTCGACGCGGCGCACCTGACGAGCGACAGCCGGGCACTCGAGGTCGGCTGCGGTCCGGGACATGTCACGGCGATGATGGCCGACACGGGCGCCACCGTGACCGGCGTTGACCTGGTTCCCGCGATGATCGAGACGGCGCGGACACTGCATCCGGACATCGAGTTTGTCCAAGCCGATGCGGAGCAGCTGCCGTTCGGGGACGACGCCTTCGACGTCGTTCTCGTCAATTTCTCGATCCATCATTTCACACGTCCGGACGTTGTTTGCGCCGAGATCAGACGCGTGCTCAAGCCTGGCGGCCGGTTCGTCTTCGCCGGTCCCATCGAGCAATTCGGGTTTGGGGCGTTCATCGAGGGGCTGACCACGCATCACACGATGGAGGTGCTCGCCCACGGACCGCTCTACCTGGAAGCCACGCGGGAAGACTACGAGAACCTGGTCAAGGACGCCAGCTTCGCCAGCTACGACGTTGCCGTCCGCCAGTTGACCTTGCGCTTGCCAAGCCTCGAGCCGTTGCTCCAGACCGGCTGGGAAATGTGCGAACTCTCGGAACTACCCCAGGACACACAGAACAAGATCAGAGAGACGACGGTCCAACGGGCTGCACCGTACCGGACGGAGAACGGATACGCGTTCCCGGACCGGATCGTGGTCGGACAGGCCACGAAGTAGCCACATCGCAATCGGATTGCCGTCCGTTGAGGCAGACTGCTTGCGCCCAATACCCTAGCAGGCCGCCAAAAATCTCCCGGCAACCACCATTCCTGGTGTAGCGCACAGGAGTTCTTCTACCGCCCGTTGAGGGCACGCCAGCTTTTTCAGCAGCCTGCTAGGCGGTAGGTCGCCGCCGGGCGTAGACCGCGGCCGCGATGGCCACGATGCCGAAGGTGCCGAGCAGGAGCGCCGCGCTGCCACCCTGGTCGGCCACCAGCGGACCGGTGCCGGTCGACGGCAGGGTCGTGGCCGGCGCAGCAGTCGGCGCCGCGGTCGGGGCCGCCGTTGGGGCGGCGGTCGGGGCGGCCGTTGGGGCCGCCACGGGGACATTGAAGAAGAAGACCGGCGCCGGGTCCGCGCCCGAGAGGCGCGCGATCGGGTTCTCCACCGGGGCGAAGCCCGGGGTGCCGGTACTGACATCCTCGGTGAAGACCGCCGTCGTGCCGGCGACCACGTCGATCGTCGCCATGCCCTCCGCGTCGGTGACGATCGGACTGCCGGGCAACTCGTCCCCGGTCGCCTGGTCCGTGACGGTGAAGCTAACCCCTTCGACCGGCGTGCACTTCCCGCCCTCGGCTGGCAGCAGTCCCTCCTCGCAGTCCTGCTTGATGACCGTCAGCCGGAACGTGAAGACCGGCTGACCCGGGTTGAGGACGACGACCTTGGTGACGGCACCCTCCGCGATCTCGACCTGCGCCGCCACCTCCGCGCCCGACTGGAGCTCGATCAGGACGTGCGGGTCCATCCCGGTCGTCACGGGCAGGTCGATGCTGCCCACGCCTCCCTCGTCGACACCGAACGGGATCCGCGCGACGTCGAAGTTGCCCTGCGGCGCGAGGACGAAGTCGGCGGCGCCCGGCACGCAGGTGTCGTCGACCTCGTCGGCCGCCGCCGCGAAGGGCGGGAAGACGAAGATCTGGGTCTCATCCACGCCCTCGGCGCAGTAGAGCTTGACCAACTCCAGTGTGCCCATCGCCGCCGGGCTCGGCGAGGCGGTAGGCACCGGCGTCGGCGAGGGCGTCGGCGTCGGACTAGCCGCGGCGGCGACGAAGTTGATCACCACCACAAATCTGCCGTCGGCCGTCAGCGTGAAGTCGAACTCCGCCCCAGAGCCGTCCTCAATCAGGGTGTAGGCATCGGCCGGGACGTCGACGAAGAGGAGCAAGCCGTCCTCGTCGGTGGTGTCGGCATCGACCAAGGCGCCGGTATCGAGGTCGAGCAGGGTGAAGTCGTAGCCCACGCCCACGACGCAGCCACTGTCGTCGCCCGCCTGAGGCACGAACGAGTCGAACTCCGTCCGGGTCTGACCATCCGTCGGGCAGACGAACTTGGCGACCTGCACGTTGGGGATCGCCGCGTCATCCACAACCGGCGCTGGCGTCAGGGTTGGCGCGGGTGTCGGCTCCGGGGTTGGCGCAGGCGTCGGCGCAGGCGTCGGCGACGGTGTCGGCTGCGGGTCGCCCTCGATAACGACGCTACCGGTGAGGCTCGCGCTGAAGGGCGCGTCGCCGCCGGTGTTGGCGTTCGTGGCCCCAAACGTCCCCCCGCCCGTCGCATCGAGGAACAGGCCCGTCCCCCCCTCGATCACGAAGGTGCCGGTGAAGGTGATCGGCCCACCGGCATCGGCTCCGGAGAGCGTCCCGTCGGCCTGGAGGAAGAGCTGATCGTCATCCCCGGCCGCGATCAAGGTGAGGGGGCCAGTAACGTCGGCAGTGAAGGCCGTCCCTTCGCCGGTGGTGGCGAAGCCCGTGGACGCCAGGGTCCCAGCGAAGGTGCCGTCGGTGATGGGCACCCCGGTCAGCGTGCCTTCCACCATGTGGGTGCAGGCATCGTCCGTGAACTGGCAGTCCTCGGAGGAGGTCAGGGTGATGGTGCCCGCGCCGGTCTGAGTAACAGGCAGCGTCTGTTCGGCGGACGCCGAGCGCGGCGCCGCGAACGCGGCCAACACCAGCAGGCATACGGCCACGCCGACGACCGCAACCAGCCGAGCGATCATCGTCGCCAGCGGCCGCGCGCGGTCGACCCGAACCGCCGGCTCGCACGTCAACGTGCCATCCGAGGCAAACCTCGCCGCTCGTCGCATGGAGTCCCCCTTCCCGACGTCGAGCAGGGCATACAGACACAGGCCGTGCCAGCCTGTGTCCCGATCTTAACAAACCTAGGCTTGGATAACCATCCCCCCATTCGTCCCAGGCTATGAACCATTTTGGCCGTCCGTTCACGCATTTACCGCAAAATACTTCTCCGTCGGGAGGGTCCGAGGATCGAAGGGGCCGGGGGGCCGGGCCACGCAGCGGACCTCGCCGCCCGATCCGGCGGCGGCGCTCCTATCCCTCGTCGTCCGTTCCCTCGCCGGTCGTGACCCGCCGCAGCCGCTCGATGTAGGCGCTCGGCAGCTCCCAGTACCGCGCTGCGGCGAGCATCTGCCCTGGATCCCCCACCGGCCGACCGCCGCCGGCGAGCGCCGCCGCGAAGCGCCGCCCGTCGTCCGTCAAGATCTCGGGCATCGCGCCGACCGGCGGCGTGGGGGGCGCCACCGGCAGCCGCAGGAGAAGGCCCCACCCCTCACCGAGCGCCTCCCCCAAATTCCCTCCGACCGCGCCGGTGCCCAAGCGGGCGCGAGCGACAAATCGCGCGCCCGGGTACGCCGCCCGGGCGGCCGTCGGATCCCTGTCCGCCCCCCAGAGGAACACGTACCCTTCCCCGTCCGTCCCCCCATCACTCCCGCGTCGTTCATCGCCCACGCCCACTCCTCCCCAGCTTGGTCCTCACTCCTCCATCCTTCAGAACGCCGGCGGCGCGACCGTGAACCCTCGCAGCGGCGGCGCGACCGGCGCATCGCGCGCCATGATCAGCACCCCGAAGCGCCCCATCCCGCCCGGGTCGATCAGGCGCAGCACGGCCGCCTGGGCCGCCAGGTAGTCGGCCGCCGTCATTGCAGCGTCGACCTGGAGGCGGACGAGGAAGTCGCCGAGCCCCAACCCCGCCAGGAACGCGCCTTGAGTGGTGAAGCCGGCGAAGGTCAACCCGACCGCCTCGCCGGCGCGGCGCAGCGCGGTGAAGTCGACGTGGGCCGTCAGGTCCTGGTGCCCGACCCGGCGGAACGGGTTGTCGGTCACGGTGTGACGGTAGTAGGCGCGGACGGTCCCCGCCAGCCGGTGTGCCTGATACAGCTCGGTCGTCGCGTACCCGTAGTCAAGGACGACGGCGTAGCCGCGGCCAAGACCCCGTCCCACCGCCGCGAACCAGGCGGCGGCGGCCGGGCTGACGTCGATCGCGTCCCCCTCTGTCAGCGCGACCCCGGCCGCCGCCAGGTTGGCCGCTACCCCGGCGACGGGGTCGGACAGGCCGCCCTCCTCCTCTTCGAAGCCGCCGTCCCTGTCACCGCGCCAAACGACGTAGCGCTCCCGCAACCGGTCCCCGCGGACCACCAGGCGGTGGACTGGAAAGGCGTCGGCGACCTCGTTCGCCAGCGCCACGCCGACGATCGGTTCGGGGTCGACACCCGGCGATGGGGGCGGCTCGGCCGTGACGACGCCGGCCAATCCGACATCCGCCATCGCCGCGAGTGCCTGCGCCCGGCGGTGCGGGTTCGGCTCCACCATCCGGTAGCGAAGTGCCGATGCGGCAGCCGGCGCCTCGGTCGTGAGGCCGGCGATGACGTCATAGGCGAGCCCGCCGATGCCCGCGCCGTCCTCGCGCACGACCCAACGGTCCGGCCGGCCAAGTCGGTCCCAGCACTCCGCGAGCTGTCGGGCGAGCGCCATGCCGAAGAAGGGGTGCGTTTCCGGGGCGGTCAGGAAATCACCGCCGCGTCCCGGGCGCCGCTCGGGCGCCAGGTAGTAGCCGAGCGTCGGGTGGTAGAGCGCCAACTCCATGAAGCGGGCGAAGGAAAGCCGCCCACCGGCCGCGTCGAGCTCCTTCCGGATCACGGCGATCAGCTCGGGGTCTCCCAGGTCCGGGTCGTCGGCCGGAGCCGCCCGGACGGTCGGCTCGGACGCTGAGAGGCTCGGTTGGGCCGAGGGGAGCTCGTCCATAGCCCGGATTGTAGTGCTCGGCGACCGAGGTTTGATGCCCCTCGACGTGGCCGACGGCAACCCCGCCGTCGCCCCGCGGGGCGCCAGCACCGCGGGAGATCGAGAATTGGCACAAAACTTGATAGGTTGATCCAGGCACGGCATCCGAACCGTAGCCGGCGCCGGGTGGTGGCCGGAGGTACGGTGGAGGGTCGTCGCGGTACGCTGCGGCGCGGCCGCGGTGCGCCGCGGGCGGCCCGGCGCGCGGCGGATCGGAGCGAAGGAGGAGAACGGGTGGCTCGGGAGCGGCACGACGCCGCCTTCATCGTCGGGGCGATCCTCGGCGGGTTGGCGGGTGCGGGGTACACCCTCTTCCAGGCGCCACAGGCGGGCGCGCAGACGCGGGCCCAACTGGCGGAACAGGTAGCCTGGCTGACGGGCCGCCTCAGAACCGCGGCATCGCCGCTGGTGGAGCGGAGCCAAGCATTGGGCCAGCAGGCCACGGCGACGGTTTCGACCTTGACCGAGCGACGGAGTGGTGGCACTTCAGAGGCGACCAGCGGCAGCACCGAGCCGTTCATTCTCCTGCCCGATCCGTTGGAGCCGTATCCGGTCGTGCTCGCCGACGCGGCTCCGGCAACTGGCGCCGACGCGCCGGTGCCGGGCGCGCCAACCGTGGGCGGTCTGCCGGCCGGCGACGACCTCGACCTGGTGATCGATGGTCCGCGGCCGGCCGGACCCGACCGGTAAAGGGCATCAGCACGTCGTCCGGGCACGTCGCCCGGCGGCCGCCTCCGGCGCCGCGACGGCGGCCGGGAGAGAGGGAGGAGCGACATGATCGGACGCGCGCGCACGGCGCTGAAGTTCTTCGTCTACGGCCTGCTGCTGGGGCTGCTGTTTGCCCCGCGCAGCGGGGAGGAAACCCGGGGCCGCGTCTTCGCCTGGCTCAACCAAACCGTCAAGGACACGATGGGTGGCCTGACCGGTGAGGGCGGCGGAGGCGGCGGGGGCGGCAACGCCTAGCCGAGCGTGTTCCTGGTCCGCCCTGACGGTGCCCGGACAGCCACGGCAAGCCAGCATCCCGTGGCTGTCCGCGCCACGATGCTAGGCTTGCCTAGCGCGCCGCGGGCGCTCGGCCGACCCTCGTGGGTCGGGACAGTGGATCGCCGAGGCGGAGAGGGGGATCGGTGTTTCCGATCGGCGACGAGCACAACGGCCGGCGGCTGACGCCGGTCGTTAACTACTCCCTGATCGCGGTCAACATCCTCGTTTTTCTCTACCAGCTCACCTTGCCCGACACCTTCCGCGACCCCGCGCTCGCGGAGTTCATCTTCCGCTGGGGAGCGGTCCCGGCCGAGATCTCGGCCGGGAATGATCTCTTTGCGTTGTTGAGCTCGCAGTTCCTCCACGGTGGGTGGCTGCACATCGCGGGCAACATGCTGTTCCTGTGGGTCTTTGGCGACAACATCGAGGACACCATGGGCCACGCCAGCTACCTGCTCTTTTACCTCCTGTGCGGGGTTGTGGCCGGATTGGCGCAGGTGGTCGTCGATCCAGCGAGCGAGATCCCGCTCGTCGGTGCCAGCGGCGCCATCTCGGGCGTCCTCGGTGCCTACATCACGCTGTTTCCACGCGGCAAGATCCGCACGTTGATCATGCTCGGATTCTTCCCACTCGTCTTTCTGATCCCGGCCTGGATCCAGATCGGACTGTGGATCCTGCTCCAGTTCCTCAACGGCTTCGCCTCGCTCGGTGTGCCGACCGAGGAGACCGGGGGCGGCGTCGCCTACTTCGCCCACATCGGCGGCTTCCTCGCCGGCTTCGTCCTCGTCTGGCTCTTCCGCGACGAGGAGGCGCTGGCACGCCAGCGCGCCGCCCGCGCCGGCCACCGCGCCTTCCAACGCGTGGGCTGGAGCGGACGGTAGGACGCCCCGTGCGCTTCCGACTCGGCCTCGACAACGTCGAGCCGGACCACGGGGTCGCATGGGTGCTGGGTGCTGGCTGCTCGAAGCTCCGTAACGAGCGCAGCGTGTCATGTCCCGAGACTTCGGCGCCACCCCTCGGTCGACGCACCGGCCCCGCTCGCGTATACCTTTCTCAGCGCGCTGAGCCTCGGGCTCGGACTTACGCCTTGTTACGACATCAGAACGTGAGAAAGGTCCTATCCCGATGTCTCGCTTCTTCCGCCTCCAGGTCGATCCGGCCGAGCTCACCGACGCGATGTTCGCGTTCGTGACCGACCCCCACCCGTCCCGCAACGAGCGCCGGGTCATCCAGGAACTGAACGACATTGCACCCGAGGTGGTCGACGTGCTGGAGTCGATGGTGCTGGACGGCACCGAGGAGCGCCAGGACGTTGCCGACTACGTCCACGCTGTCTTCGTCGCACCCGGCGGCGAGCGCGGGTAAGGCAACTCCCTGAAGCGTGCGAGGGAAGAGAAGGAAGCGTCCCCGCGTTGCCGCGTGAAACCGCGGCGCGGAAGCTGAGCCAGCAACGAACCGCGGGCGGGAATACTCCCGCCCGCGGTGCTGTGTCAGGACGCTGCTCCACGCGGAATTAGCTCGTCGGGGTCGTCTCGCCTTCGACGGTCGACTGTCCGAAGCCCGGCGTCGGCGGGGGCGTCAGATCGGCGGCGCGGTGGACACCCGACTGGTCCTGCCCGACCGGTCCCTCCAGGAAGTGGCTCGGCAGGCCGGCCATGTCGTGGACCTCGCCGCCACGCCAGGCGTCGCCCTGGGCATCCTGCCAGGCCTGCGCCGGGATGAGCTGCAGGGCTTCGGCCTGGCTGTGGAAGGTCTGGTCCGCGAGGTACTGCCCGAGCAGGTTGTGCAGCGCCTGATCATCCTGGACCAGCCCGACAAGCTCAGCCTTGGTCAGGCCGCGTCCCAGTCCACGTCACGCAGGTAGTCGTCCAGCAGCTCCCGCATCTCCGCTTCGTCCATCTCACCTCCCCGGAATACCTCCACCGACCGCTAACGTCCGGTGCGGTCGCTGGGTGCGCGCGGCAAGAACCATGCCCCACGCGCCGGTTGACGCTCCTCGTCGACCGGTTGGTGCGCTGCGGCACGGCCACGGGCACGGCCGGCGGCCAGCCAGTTCTTCCGATCCGACGCGGGTCCCGGGTGCGCCTCGCCGCCGGTGTGCGTGTTCGACCCAGGGTAGATGCCAGGTAGGCCCTCGCCGTCCGCGTCACGGACGAGCGTCTCGTCCCCATGATGCCGGTGCCCGGCACCTCGTCGACGCCAGGGTCCATCGGATTCATCAGGCCAGCGCTCGACGGGTCCTGGTGATTGACCGACTCGTGGCCTCGCTCGTCATTCTGATCAGTCTCGATCGGCATGGCGTTCTCCCGTGGCCACGACCGCAAACCGTCGGCTGAATAACATTCCGATCCCGGCCGGCTCTGAACGTCGGGATCAGCACGACCGGCCAGGCAAGTCGCTCCCACAGATAGGTGGAAACCAGGGCAAGCCATCCTCGAAGCGGTTCCCCGTGGGGCGAGGGTGTGGACCCGTGCGGCGCTCTAGCGATCCGACCGGCGGTTGGCGACCGCGGTGATGAGGCGCCCGAGGAGGGCGACGAACGCCAGGAGCCGCACGCCGCTGCGGCCCAGCCGAACCCGGACGTGCCGCTCAACTGGGACGCGATCAGGCCACCGGCAACGGCAACCACGACGGCCAGCACCCCGGTCGTGTACGGGTACGCCGTCCGCTTTCGCTCCACGGGCGCGGGGAGAGGTTCGGGCCGCGGCGTCACCGGTGCCTTCGGACGGAATTCGTCGGTCTGGAAGATGTCCACCGCTCGTGATCCTTGGTTGGAACGACGGCACGTCTCGCGCCCATCACGAGGCAAGGGGCGTGCCACTGCCATGCACGGTGGCCGGTTCCCCCTGCCTGCCATCAGTCGGCCGTACTGCAGCGCCATGGCGCCGGGCGACCTCCATGAGGAGCGCCGGTGCTTAGCCCCCAACGCCGGCTTGACGCGGACGAGGGAGCTTGTCGGTCAGCATGCAGCGGGTCGGTTGTCTTCAAGGTGGGCCGAGCTGACGGCGATCAGGGAACGGGAAGCCTAGGCGACGACGTGCCGGATTCGTCTCCGCGATGCGGGGGACGTTCGCCAGGTGGCCATTCGGGTCCAACAGGGCGTGGTCGTCGGCTTGACGATCCAGTACGAGGCATTATCGCCGGCGCCACCTACCCGATCCCGCGGTGCGATTCAGCCCACGGTGCTCCCCACCCAGACGCCCTCAATGGGGAGGGCCTCGTCATCGAGAAGCGTCGGATGTCCGGCAAGCCGGACGCTGAGGTCGTCGAGCCCCTAATCGAGATCAAGTCCCTCTGGCCGGCGAACCGCCAGGCGTGCGAGCGGAGAAGGCGATGCGCACAGACGCCGTCGCCCTCGCCGCCGCGGCGACTCCGACCGTCCCGACCCGCTCGGTCCGCCCGGCGGCGCTCCCCGGTCGTTCTCTTCGACGACGCACAGCCCCAATGAAGGCCCGCGTCCTCGTGGTACGGTGGTACGTAGGTTGCTACCCGCCCGCCACGTAGTGAGCCAGGTGAGCCAGTCCTTCCCGGAGGAGACGCCCGTGAGCACCCGCCACGCCGCCGAGCCGACCACCGACGCCGCGAAGACCGATCCCCGCGAGACCGCGGCCGAGGCGCCGGAGGCGAGCGCCGACGCGGCGACGGCGGCGGCGCCGGAGGGGATGGTGGCGGCCGAACTGCCGCCCGATCCGGACTACCCGCGCTACCGGATCGAGCCGGGGACGACCGTCAAGCTGAGCGAGGTCAACCCCGACGAGGCGGAGCACTACCGACGCAAGAAGGACGTCAAGGACGAGTTGGACAAGCAGCGCAAGCGCATCCGCGACTTGCAGGCCCGGCTCTACGCCGAGCGCAAGCAAAGCCTACTGATCGTCCTCCAGGCGCTGGACACCGGCGGCAAAGACGGCACCATCCGCGGCGTGTTCCAGGGGGTGAACCCCCAAGGCTGCCAGGTCTGGTCGTTCAAGGCACCGAGCGCCGAGGAGCTGGAGCACGACTTCCTGTGGCGCTACCACCAGAAGGCCCCGAGCCGCGGCATGATTACCATCTTCAACCGCTCCCACTACGAGGAGGTGCTGATCGTACGGGTCAAGGGACTGATGCCAGAGGACGTCTGGCGCCGGCGCTATCAGATGATTAACGAGTTCGAACACAACCTCACGCTCAACAACACCGCAATGATCAAGTTCTACCTGCACATCTCCAAGGACGAGCAAAAGCGGCGCCTGCAGAGCCGGCTTGACGATCCGAGCAAGCACTGGAAGTTTTCTAGCAATGACCTCAAGGAGCGCGCGTTCTGGGATTCCTATATCAGCGCCTTCGAGGACGCGATCGGCAACTGCGCCACGCCCTACGCGCCCTGGTATGTCGTGCCCGCCAACAACAAGTGGTACCGCAACCTGGTGATCGCACGGACAATCGCCGATACGCTTGAGGCGATGAATCCGCAGTACCCCCCGGCGGAAGCCGGTCTGGAACAGGTCGTCATCCCAGACTGAGCCCGCTCGCGGGGCCGCAAGCTCGTTCCCGAACTCTTGGAGCGTTTTTCGGCCGCAGCCGCCCACCATCCCCCGTGTGCCCAACCCACGGCGACCGGCTCCGCTATTGACGTCGGGGCCTTGTTGGCCAGTCCCCCGTCAATCCGCCGCGACCTCGGCCAGGCGCAGCGAGAGGACCTGCGACACCCCATCGTCGCCCATGCTGACGCCGTAGAGGGTGTCGGCCGTCTCGATCGTGCCGCGGTTGTGGGTGATGACGATCACCTGGGTTGCGGCCGCTAGCGCCCGCAACTGCTCCCGGAAGCGGACTACGTTCGCCTCGTCGAGCGCGGCGTCGACCTCGTCCAGCAGGCAGAAGGGCGCGGGGTTCACCCGAAGGATCGCAAAGAGCAGTGCGGCCGCCGTTAGCGCCCGCTCCCCGCCGGAGAGAAGCGCCAAGCTCTGAAGCTTCTTCCCCGGCGGCTGAGCGAAGATCTCGATTCCCGGCGGTTCACCGTCGTCGCCACTCGTGAGGGTCAGCCGCGCCGAGCCGCCGCCAAAGAGAGTGGCGAAGCTTTCCGCGAACGCCGTCGCTACCCGCGCGAACGTCTCGTCAAAGCGGGCGCGCATCGTGGTGTCAAGGTCGGCCAGGAGCGCCCGCAAGGAGGTCGCCGCTCCCTGCACGTCCGCCAGTTGACCGCGCAGGAATGCCTGGTGCGCCGCCTCCCGCTCGTACTCGGCGACCACGTCCTCCCCAACGTAGCCGACCCGGCGCAGCCGCTCCTTCAGCCAGGCGATTTCCCGCTCGGCGTCCCTCGACTCCTCGCCGCCTTCACGCTCCTGATCATCCTGCGTCCCCTCATGGAGGAGTTCGTCAGGGTCGGTCAACTCCAGATCGTCGACGATCCGCTGACGGACCGTGGCCACCTCGCCGCGCGCCCGCTCGACGCCGAGCCCGCTCGCGCCGTGCAACCGCTCCCGCTCCCGCAGCGTTGCCCGCGCCGCGTCCAGCGATCGTCCAAGACGGACAATCTCCGCCTCCGCCCGGCGGGCTTCCGCTTCCAACGGGGGGCGAGCGGCCAGTGCCGCCGACCGCTCGCGATCCAGGGCGGCGGCCTCCCGCGACAGACGGTCGTGCTGCCCGGCGAGGGCCGCCCGCTCGCCGTCGACAGCGGCGGCCCGCTCCTGGCGCAGCGCCAGCTCGTCGGCCAGCGCTCGCTCCTGGGCCAGGAGGCCGACCCGCCGCCGCCGCTCGGCGCGCAGTCGCTCCTCCAGGGTCGCGAGCCGTCGCTGCGCTGCGGCCAGCTCGCGCTCCCCGGCGGCGGCGGCCTCGGCCTCCCGCGCCAGCGCTGCCAGCGCCGTCTCGTGCTCGGCCCGGGTCGTCGCGGTCGCCACAGCTAGGGCAACGACCTCGCGCTCTAGTGCGGCGAGGTCCGCCGTGGCCGCGTCCGCCGCCGTCACCAGGGTATCGATTCGCGCTTCGGCGGCCCCCTGCTCGGCACGCAGCTCCCGCAGCCAGCCGGCGAGCCGCCGCCGCTGCGCCGCCCGCTCCTCGCCCCGCCGCGGCGCGGCCCGCCCGCGCCGCCTCGGCCGCCCGGCGCTCGGCGGAGAGCCGCCGTGACTCCTCCCTCGCCGCCTCAAGGGCCGCGACCACCGTGGCCCGGGCGTGCTCCAGGCGGCGGATCTCTTTCGGCGATTCCCGCAGCCCGCGCCCGCGCGCGAGCACGCCGCTCTCCTTGACCGCGGCGCCGCCGGTCACCGAACCGCCTGTCCGTGCCAGTTCCCCATCGAGCGTGACCGCGCTCCAACCGGCCGGCAAGAGCGGCACCACGGTCCGTGCCGTCGCCAGGTCCTCGACGACGAGCGTCCGCCCGAGCAGCGCGCCGACGATGCCGCCCAACTCCGCCGCCGCCCGCACCAAGTCCCCGGCCACGCCGTGGACGCCGGCCAATGCCAGCGCTTCCGGCGGCAGCTGCCACGGCCTGCGACCGGCGCCGGGCCCCCGCACCGTGTCGAGCGGCTGGAAGGTGGCGCGGCCGGCGTTGGCCCGCTTGAGGTTCGCGATCGCCGCCTCCGCGTCCACCCACCGCTCAACAACGATGTCCTGGAGGTGCCCGCCAAGGGCGACCTCGATCGCGGTGTCATACCCGGCGGTCGTCTCGATCAACTCGGCAACCGTCCCCCAGATGCCGGTCAGCTGCCCAGTGCGCTTGGCCCGGAGCGTTTCTCGCACGCCCGCGTAGAGACCCGCCCCGCTCTCATGCAGCCGCTGCAACACCTCCAGCCGGGTCGTCGCTTGTCCCACCCGCCGCTCGGCGTCGTCCAGCGCCGCCAGCGCCGCGCGCTCGGCGGCGCCCGCCTGTTCGACGGCGGCCGCGAGGTCGGCCAGACGCGTCTCCAACGCCTCGAGCTCCGCCGCGTCGTCGCGGCCCGCCGCCTCGGCCGCCTCAAGCTCCGCGGTTAGGCGGGCGATCCGCGCCGCGCGCTCGGCCACCTCGGCGGCGGCTCGCTCCCGCTCGGCGGCGTCGGTCTCGCGCCGCTGCTCCAACAACGCACGGCGCCGGGCCAGGTCGAGCGCCCGCCGTTCGTGTTCGCTCAAGGTCTTTGCCAGGGCGGCCGCGCGGTCCTCCAGTCCGGTCCGAGCGCGACGGGCCGCGACTCCCGCCTCCCCCATTGCCGCCACGCCGCGACGAACGGCCGCCACATCCTCGTCCAGCGCCGCCAGATCCACCGCGAGCTGGGCCAGCTCCGCCCCGACGCCCGCGACTTGCTCGTCCAGTCCCGCCTGGGTGTCGGCCATGTCCTCGCGGCGGCGGCCGAGCGCGGCGTGGCGCTCGGCGGTGAGATCGCGCTCGGGCCCGACGCGGCGCGCCTGAGCCACGACCGCCCGCACCCGGACATCGTGCTGGTCATGCGCCGCCCGGGCACGCTCCATCGCCGTCCGGGCCGCCGCCTCCACGGCGAGGAGACGATCCACCTCGGCCTGCGCCTCCCACGCGGCGGCGGCGCCCGCCTCGGCGGCGCCCACCGCGGCGGCCAGCGCGTGCCGAGCGGCGTGGAGGAGGCGGCCGTAGTGTGCACGCTGGAGCCCGCGCAACCTCTCGTGGAGGCCATGCCATTCTTTGGCCTGGCGGGCCGCCCGCTCCAGCGTCCTGAGTCGTGGTTCGAGCTCGGTCAGGAGGTCGCCGAGGCGGGTGCTGTTGGCTTCCGTCTCCGCCAGGCTCCGCGCGGCTTCGGCCGCCTTCAAGCGCAGCCCCGTTAGGTCGGCGGCGTGCTCGAAGAGGCCGCGCCGCTCCTCCGCCCGCTGGCTGAGGGCGGCATCGATCAGCCCCTGACCGACCACTGTGTGGCTTTGCCCGAGGGAGGCGGTCAGCAGCGCCACGTCTTTGAGCCGGACCCGTCGACCGTTGATGAGATAGTGGTTCTCACCGGAGCGGAAGGCGCGCCGGGTGACGGTGACCTCGGCGAACTCGATCGGGAGCCAGCGCTGGCTGTTGTCGAAGGTGACCGCGACCTCCGCCAGCCCGGCCGGGGCGCGCCCCTGGCCACCGGCGAAGATGACATCCTCCGTCCGCTTGGAACGCAGAGCGCCGTGGCTCTGCTCGCCCAGCACCCAGCGGACGGCGTCGGAGACATTCGATTTGCCACTCCCGTTCGGCCCGACGACGGCCGTGATGCCCGGCTCGAACGCGAACACGGTGCGCGCGGCGAAGCTCTTGAAGCCGTGCAACTCCAGCCGGGTCAGACGCGGCGGTGCCGAAGGGGAGGAGGCGAGGAGGCGAGGAGTCAAGGAGGTGGCGTCCGGATGGGGAGTGTGCGGCGCGCGGTTCACGGTTGGGCGTCGCCTTTCGGCTGCGATGCTCCACGGGCGGGCGCCGCGGACGGCGAACCGCCAATCAGATTGGGACAGGCGCAAGGTTCCCAGGGCGGACGGTCACCCTCGGGCCGCGCTGCGGGGATGGACCCAGGGATGGAACCTTAGCTCGTGCGCTCGCTGCGAGGCGGGATGGTACCATCGGCCGCGGTCCGGCACAACGGGGTGCATGGTGTAGGGTCTGGGGGCCGTGTTGGGCAAGGACGGGCCAGGTGAGCGGAACGGCCAAGCCTCCTCGGCCACGCATCGGCCCGCTTCCGCAACGACATCGAACCTCGGCCCCGACACCTCGCACCAAACTCCTCGACTTGGTCTCTCCACGGGGGCCCTCTACCCTGACATCGCCACCGAGGAAGCGCCCGAGGTCGCGGCCAGGCTCGGCTTCACCGATCTCGAAGTGATGCTCCAGACGGCCGGCGAGTACGACTCCGGCTTCGTGCGGGGGGTGGCCGCCGCGTGCCGGGCGGCCGGCTGCCGGGTCCACGCCGTCCACGTCTGGCAGGAGCTGCATCCGCTCATCTCCCCCTACCGCCGGCGTGCCGAGGAGGGGCACCTCCTCTTCGACCGGGCGATCGACGGGGCCGCCGCACTCGGCGCCCGCGTCCTGGTCTGGCACGGGCCGAAGCGGCAGGAGGTCCATACGCCCGACGCCTGGGAGCGATTCCTGGCGGCGACAGCGGAGCGGGCCGCCGCCTCAGGGGCGGCTGGAGTGACGCTGGCGCTGGAGAACGTTTCGTGGTGCGCGCTGGCTAGTGTCCGCGACGTGGCCGCCTTCGCCGCGCGACTGTCGGAACTGGGACCGCCCGCGCAGGTGGGCTTCGCCTTCGATCCGTTCCAGGCGGCGGAGGCTGGGGCCAACCCTTTCATGGTTCTCGCGGCGATGGGCGATCGCGTCGTCGACGTCCACCTCAGCGACCGGCGAGAGAACGATCCCACGGCTCGCCACCTCCCGCCCGGCGACGGCGACCTGCCGTGGCCCGCCCTCCTCCGCGCCGTCGCCGGGAGCGGCTACGCCGGCCCGCTGATCGTCGAGGGGATCGTCGGGCGCGATGTCGCGGCGCTCGATCGGGTCCGCGAGCGGCTCACGCCGCTCCTGCGGGCGGCCGTCGCCGGCGACGACTCGCCCGGTGGGCCCTGCGCGGGAACGCTCCCCCCGGGGGTGAAGGAGGGCATCCGCCACTTCAACGAGCGTCGCTTCTATGAGGCACACGAGGCGATCGAGCACGAGTGGCACGCCGAGCGGGGAGAGATCCGCCGCCTCTACCAGGGCATCCTTCAGATCGGGGTTGGCTTCCACCACGCACTCGGCGGCAACCATCGCGGCGCCGTTCTTCTCCTCAATGACGGCATTGCCAAGACCGCTCGCTTCGTTCCCCGCTGCCTCGACCTCGACACCGGACGCCTGGTCGCCGAGAGCGCTATCTGCTTAGAGCGGCTACGCGAGCTCGGCCCGGATCGTCTCGCGGAGTTCGACCCGGCGACGATCCCCCTCGTCCACCCCGCCGACCCGTCCTAGGATCCGTCCCTCGGCACCTTGCCGCTCGTTCGTGGCCGCGCTTGGACGCCGTGCGATCTCCCTGGCCGCCTCGGCGCGGTGTGTGGCCCGGGCCGCGCGGCGTGCCTCGATGGCACAGCCTCTGCGCAAGCCAACGGTGAACGGGGGCGGAGGTGACCCCCGCGGGACGATCGCGACCCGCCCCAGCAGACCCCGGGCGGGTGGGCACAGAGGCAAGGGAGGAACCGAGACCATGCCGTCATTGCAGAGTCCGCAGGACTTGTTCATTTACGAGCTGTCCGAGCTGCTCGCCGCCGAGCAGACCGTCGCCCAGGCGCTGACCGAGCTGCAGAGCGTGGCACAGAACCCGCAGCTCCAGCAGGGCTTCCAGGCGCACGAGCAGGAGACCCACCAGCAGATCCAGAACCTGCAGCAGGCGATCCAGCAGATGGGCGGTCAGCCGCAGGCGTTGACCTGCCGTGCGGCCGAGGGGCTGCGCGAGGACTTCATGACCCTCCAGCAGCAGCAGCCGTCGCCCGACGTGCTGGAGATGGCTGCCGTCGCCGCCGCGAACAAGACGGAGCACCTGGAGATCGCGTGCTACACCGGCCTGGTGATGAAAGCGCAGATGATGGGTCAGCAGGAGGTCGCCCAACTCTTGCAGCAGAACCTCCAGCAGGAGGAGCAGCAAGCCCAGCGCCTGATGCAGATGGCCCAGCAGCTCGGCCAGCAAGCCCTCGTCTCGTCGGGTCTGGGCCAGGCCTCGGACATGGCCGCGCAGATCTAGCTCGCTGGCCCGAGCACTAGCCGAGCGATTGCTCGAACGACGAGCACCGGGGCGTCTGCCCCGGTGCTCGTCCGTTACCAGGGTTCCCCAAGTCTCCCATGGGATGCGCCCATGCAGGCGGGTTGCCTCGACGGACGCCCACTCGGGACGGCGTTTCGACCGTCCTAACTGCCTCGGTGCCGCCTCGCGCCGGGTTGGATCGGCTGGCACACGTCCTGCGTGTACGGACACCTTGCCGGGCGCGACGGGCGCGCCTAGGACACGGCGACCGGCGCCGCCACGGCGAGGCGGCCGGCCGGTTGGATCAGAGCGGGAGGAAGGGATCCACCATGCCGATGGCGACGCCGCGCGACCTGTTCGTCCACGAGTTGGCCGACACGATGAGCGCGGAGCACATCACCCTCAAGCTGCTGTCCGAGCTCCAGAAGGAGGCTCGGCACCCCGAGGCCAAGCAGGCGTTCAGGGAGCACGAGCAGGAAACCAAGCAGCAGATCAGCAATCTGGAGCAGGTCTTTGAGCTGCTCGGTGAGGAGCCGGAGCAGACGACCTGCCACGCGGCCGAGGGGCTCCAGCGGGAGCACGAGGCGTTGCACGAGGAGCAGCCGACGCCCGAGGTGCTGGAGATGGGGAATCTGGGCGGCGCGGCGAAGACCGAGCACTACGAGATCGCCTCGTACACCGCCCTGGTCCAAATGGCCCGGGACCTCGGGGAGCGCGACATCGTCCGCCTCCTGAAGGAGAACCTCTCCCAGGAGAAGGCGATGGCCAAGCGCGTCGAGGCGCTGGCCAAGGAGCTCGGCAAGCAGGCTACGGCGGCGGTCGGCAGCAGGCAATAGGCTGGACGTAGGCAACAGGACGTGGCACGAGAGGGGACGGCACCGGCCGCCCCCTCTCTGCTGTATGACCGCTCGCGACGCCAACCCCCGGGCCGCGATCGCTCCGCGTCTGCCGCCTGCTCGGTCGGCCGAACGGGGGGTGACAACCGGGGGATAGAGATCGGACCGCGTGTCTGGTACTACAAGAGTGCCGTTCGGCGTCCCATTCCGGGCGACCGGCGGAGAAGAGTAGGGTGGGGTGCTCATCGTTGGCGCGGTGGCCCCACCCATCTTTTTATCTCAAGCCCTCCCTCGGCTGAATCGCTCCAAGCCTCGCGCCCGGACTCCGGCGCGCCCCTCCGGCCCGTCCCTGTCGCCTCCCGTCGTTGCCCGGCATCGACCCAGGGATCGCTTGCTCTCACCGCATTCCACGCGTCGGCGGCATCGAGGCGTGGGTCGCCGGGAAGGGTTCGGTGGCCGGGTGCCTCTTGAACGGTGGTGGCCGGCTCGCTCCGCCGCCTATCCCGGAACCGCCCGGGTTCCGCGGCCTCTGCATCGCCCGTCGTGGGCGCCGTTCTCGCTGCTCGCCAACGGGGCGTGTGCTGTCGCTGCCGCCTCGGCCGCGGTGGCGCTCCGCGTGGGAGTCGCTCGGTCGGGTGTCGCCGGCCGCGCCGTCTGCTACCATCCTCCGCGAACGTTCAAGGCGACGAGGTGAGGGGACGGTGGGGACGACGCATCTGCCCAACGCGCGGCCCGGGGCCGCCGCGCGGGCGCGGGCCGGCGCCGGCGGGGCCAACGGGGCGACGACGGGCCGGCGCCTCGGGGCGACGCTCGAAGCACGGTTGGGTACCCGCGCGCTGCCGGTCATCGTCCTCGCCGGCTTCGCCCTCCGCCTGGTGCTCTCCCTCGGCGGCGGCCTGGACATCGATCTCGACACCATGCGCGCCTGGGCGCTCCGACTCGTCTCCGTCCCGCTGGGCGACTTCTACGCTCCCGACTACTTCGTCGACCACCTCCCCGGCGACCTCTGGATCCTCTGGGGCCTGGCCAACCTCTACCAGCTCTTCTCCCCGGAGATGCGGGTCGACGCGCTTCCGTTCCTCCTGCTCCTCAAGCTCGTCCCCGCGATCGCCGATGCCGGGATCGGCCTCCTCCTGTACCTGATCGGCCGGCGACTCGCCTCGCCGCGGGCGGGCCTCCTCGCGGCGTCGCTCTTCACCTTCAACCCCGGCTCGCTCTTTCTCACCGGCGTCTGGGGGCAGTGGGACTCAGTTTCAGCCTGCGCCGCGCTCGCCGCCCTGTGGCTCCTGCTGCGCGGCAACACCGAGTGGGCCTTCCCGGTGCTGACCTATGCCGCGCTCATCAAGCCGCCCTTCGCCGCCCTCGTCCCCCTCTTTGCCCTCGTCTTCCTCCTGCGCCATGTCCTGCCCCACACGCGCTGGGCCGCCTGGAGCGAGCAGCCACACAGCGCCGCCCGGAGCACAGACCGGGGCGACGCGCTGCTGCGCGGGGTCATCGCCGTCGTCGGCTCCGCCCTCGTCGTGCTGGCGATCCTGTTTCCGTTCAACATCGGGGTGCCGCCGTTCCCGACCCGCTGGACCATCGCCGAGCGCCTCGACTTCGCGCTCAACGTCTATCCCAACACGACGCTCAACGCCTTCACCCTCTGGTGGCCGGCCGTCGGCAACTGGAAGCCCGACGACCAGACGTTCCTCCTCGGCCTCTCGGCCCGCACCTGCGGGGTTCTCCTGGTCGGTGCGGCCTACGTCGTCATCATGGCGCGGCTTGTCCACGCCTGGCGGCGCTTCGGCGACCGGGCACTCGTCTGGGCCTGCCTGGCGACCGCCATCGCCCTCTTCGTTCTCCCAACCGCCATGCACGAGCGCTACCTTTTCCCAGCGCTCCCGTTCGCGGCCCTGCTCGCCGCCATCGTGCCACGCCCCCGCCTGCTGCCGTTCTACGCGCTCCTCTCGCTCACCTTCTTCCTCAACCTCTACTACGTCTACGATTACTATGAGGAAGCGCTCGGACTGCAGTTCCTCTACGACTCCAACCTCGTGCCGGTCGCGGCGTCGCTCCTCAACGTCGGCCTCCTCCTCTACGTCCTGGGGTTGGCCCTCCCGGCCGCGATCCCGGCATCTCTCGGCGGGTCAGTCGCGGGGTCGCCGGCCGGACCGAACGTGGTCGCGGCCAGTCGAGCCCGCCCCGCGACGCGGGCGGTGGCGCCGGCCGCTCCGCGCCGCGCCCGTGGCATCGACGCCGTTGCGCCAGCGGAGGACGAGCTCGGCTGGCGCGCGCTGACCCGCTCCCGGGCAGACATCGCGATCCCCGTCGTCCTCGCCCTCATCGCCCTCGCGCTCTACCTTCCCCGGATCGGCACCCCGGACCAGTACGTCTACGACGAGGTCTACCACGCCTACACCGGCGCCCAATACGCCGCCGGCAACGCCGACGCCTACGTCTGGTACACCTCCGCCCCGCCCGACACCGAGCCGCCGATCCAGGGTGTCGCCTACGAGTGGACTCACCCACCGCTCGGCAAGCTCTTCATCGCCGTCGGCGTCCTCCTCTTCGGCGATGGTCCCGTCGGCTGGCGCGTCGCCTGTGCTCTGTTCGGCGCCATCGGCGTCGCCGTCGCGTACTGGCTTGGCCTCCGCATCACGGCCCGCCGAAGCATCGCGATCCTCGCGGGCGGTTTGCTGCTGGTGGACGGGCTCTACTTCGTCCAGTCACGCACGGGGATGGTTGACATCTTCGTGCTCGTCTTTACTCTGAGCGCCCTCCTCGCCTTCCACGGCTTCCTCACCGCTCCAGCGACGGCGGTCCGCCGGCCCCTGCTGTACACGGGGCTGTTCATGGGGTTGGCGCTCGCCACCAAGTGGAACGCCGTCTATGCCTCGGGGCTGATTGGTCTCATCGCCCTGTGGCGTCTCTACCACTACTGGCAGGCCAGCGGCCGCCGCCGTCCCCGACCGGACGACGTCACCGCCTTCCGCGAGCACCTCGTCTGGGTCCCCGCCGCCCTCATCGTGCTTCCCCTCGCCGTCTACGTCCTCAGCTACCTCCCCTTCTTCCTGGAAGGCCATAGCTGGGGGGACTTCCGCGAGGTGCAGCGGCAGATGTGGTACTACCACACCCACCTGGTCGCGGAGCACGACTACGCGTCGAGTTGGTGGGAGTGGCCGCTGAACCTGCGACCCGTCTGGTACCACGGCGCCTACGACGGCGACCTGCGGATCAACACCTACGCGAGTGGCAACCCGATCCTCTTCTGGGCGTTCCTACCGGCGGTCGCCTGGGTGACCTGGCGGTGGTGGCGAGATCGAACTCGGGAGCGGGGCGCGCAGGCGGCCCTGCTCATCCTCCTGATCGGCTTCTTCGGCCCGTGGCTGCCGTGGGCCTTCTCGCCGCGCATGGCTTTCGCCTACCACTTCCTGCCGTCGGTGCCGTTCGGCGTCCTGGCGGTGGCCGTCGTCCTGGCGGACCTGTGGCGGCGGCGCGAGTTTGGCAAGGTGGCGGTCGTCGGCTACGTCGCCGCGGCGGTGCTCGCGTTCGCCTTCTTCTACCCGATCTACTCCTCGGTCCCCCTCTCCTCCTCCGACTTCGACGCCCGCGTCTGGCTCGAAAGCTGGCGGTAGTCCGACAAGGGGCGCGTGGGACCCCTGTGGCGAGCAGCGGGGCGCCCGCGCACGACACCGTGTCGAATGCGACCGACGGTTACGTGCCGGGCCGCCCGGGCGTACCGGTGCGGCTACTTGACGCGTTGACCGGGTCGTCCTCCGCTGGACCTCCAACGACGACCCGGACGAGTTGGCCGCCGACTCGGGTGTGGCGGCACACCACGGGAAGGCAAACGGGGACCTGCTCGAACCGAGGCCGCCGCCGGGCACGGGCGGGCGACCGGACGTGATGGGGCCGACGAGCTAGGGGCCAGGCTGAGCCAGCCGCCGGCTCCGGGCCACCGGGGGGCGGTGGTGGCCGCCCCCGCTGCCCGCTGGCGTATGCCGAACCGGGCGTCGCCGCTCACCACCATCCGGTTGCTCGCGGCGACCGCGGTGAATGCTGCGGCCTAGGCGCAGTACGCCGTGCCGGTCGTCTCGTCGGTGATGCAGCTCACGGTGGTGCCACCGGTTGTCGGGTTGGTGTCGCAGCACTGGACCATGTTGTCGTTGTCGCAGCCGCCCGGGAGGACGGCGCCCGGCGGCAGGCAGCATCCCTCGAATTCGTCGAAGGTGTTCGGGTCGAACCGCGTGCCGCAGACCTGCTCCCCGGAGCAACAGGTCCCGGCACAGGCCACCTGACAACAGCGCCGGGTCTGGGGGTCGCAGTACCCGCTGGCGCAATGCTCGTTGCGAATACAGGTGGCCCCGGCGGGACGGCCGTGAGTCGCCCCCGCTCGCCGTAGCCCGGCCAGGGAGAGCGCTCCACCCGCTGCGCCACCCAGCAGGCCCTGGAGCACCCGACGGCGGGACGAGCCGGTCGCCAGCGTCTGAGTCAGCGCGTCGAAGCGATTGCCATCTATCCCGGTCCTCCTCTCGGATCGAGTCGCGCCAAGTCGCGCAACGCCACCTTCAGCCTACCTGGCGGGACGGCGGCGCACATCGGGAAATTGCCTATTTCGGCTGCCCATGTTCCCTCTGTGTGGGGTTCGACCGGGGTGGTGGATTCGGCGCCGACGAGCTGACACGATGACGGGGCGCCGAGTGGCGCCCCCTCGTCGCGTCCGGCGTAGTCCGCCGCTTGCGGCTCGTCCTTGCTCGTTCAGCGCAGCGTGACGAGCGGGGTGTGTCGATCCCGTGCAGCACGCCTGCGCGTGGTCCCGGACGTAGTCAGCGCGGGTGCGAAACGGGCCGTCGGCGAGCGATCGTCGCGCTCCAAATGCGTCGAAGGTGAACCCCCGGGGATAGGCGCGAGGCTCCTGCCCGCGTCCGATGCCGGCTCGGCGAGCTAGGAGGCCGTCAGCGCATCTTGGCTTTCGGTCACGTTCACCCCCGGCAGCCGGGTCACGACGATGACGTCGTAGGGAACGACCGCGTGCCCTTCGTCGAGGACGATCATGGTCGGGAGACGCCCCGGGCTCGCGGCGAGCAGATCGTACGCGGCTCGTTCGCTCCAGAACGCGGCGGAACGTGCGGACCTGTGGGTCCCTCGTGTTGAAGCGAACGACCCGCTCCTGGATGACGATGTAGGTTTCGTCTTGGACGCCACTCGTCGCGGCCAGGATGCTCCTGACGCGGCCGAGACCATGGGTTTTCCAGATCGCCTCAATGCCGTCCTCATGGACCGGAGGCGCATCATTCGGTCCCTGCCTCGACGGCACCCTCTCCGCGCCGGCCCGTCCACCGATCATCCTGTCCGGCGTGGCTCGGGCGTCACCGTTCAGTCGCCGCTGGCCGCTCTCGTTGCTCGGGCGACGGCCGCGTCGCTGACGGCAAAGACCTGATAGCCCCCGGTGTCGATCACCACCGGGTAGCGCTGCTGGAAGGCCTCGGCGTTCGCGCCCAGGTCCCGCCGCTCGCCCCAGCCGATCACGACGTAGTCGATCCCGTGCTTGCGCAGCAGCTCCGGGGTGCCGGGCGCGAAGGCGTAGATGGCGCGCAGGTCGCGCTCGCGCTCGGCGTAGTCGATCCCCCAGCTGTAGACGTAGCCCGGGAAGAAGAGCAGCGTGCGTCGCCCGGCCAGCATCGAGACCGGGTGATTTTGCTGCAGGCCCACGGCGAAGACGGCGCGCGGCGGCGTCTTGGCGCGGACCTCCTCCGCCAACCGTCGCTCCTCGTCGGCCAGGAGCTGGTAGGTGTCCAGCCCGCGGATCTGGTGCCAGTGCATCAGCACGCCGGACAGTGTCAACGACAGCACGACGCCGGCGACGAGCGCGCGCACGACCGGCGCCCGGTGCTCCCGCCAGGTCCGGACGAGCAGCGCCCCGACCAGCACGCTGACCGCCAGGAACCAGTACTCCAGCACCTTCAGGTTGTCCCACTCCACCGGCTGGAATGAGACCAGGTTGGTGAAGACGAACGCCGGCATGCAGGCCCACAGGAAGCGCCGCTCGACCGACGGCGCCAAGCGCCGGTCGGCGAGTGCGAACGCGAGCAGTGGCAGGAACAGGCCCATGTTCTTCAGCCAGAACCAGACGATCGAGTCGTCCCGCGCCACCCACCCGATGTGTCGATGGATGCCACCCGCCGCCCCGCTCCCGCCCCCTTGCTGCAGCAGCACCTGGGGAACGGCGAGGAAGGCCCATACCCCGAAAAAGACCGCCCACCCCCAGAACCGCCGCGGGAAGAGGAGGACGAGGAACGGCGTGATCAACGCCAGAGCGAGCAGCGTGCCGAGATGGGCGAACGGCAGCAAGCCGGCCACGATCCCCGCCGCCACGAACGCCCGCCCCTCGATCGTCCGCACCGATGGCGGGAGGGGCAGACGCCGGCGCGTGGCCGCCTTGACTTCCCCCGTGCCCTCGCCTGTCCCCGGCTCCGCTCCGCGGCGCACGGCGATGAGGAGCAGCGTCAGGGTCAGCATCGCGAGCGGCAGGCCGTAGAGAAACCCCCGCGTGGGCGCGATCGCGACGAGGAAAGACGGCTCCCAACGAAACTCGGCCGCGATCCGCTGCTGATAGTCCCAGGGGCGGTCCCAAAGGGTGCCGAGCAGATCGTGGGAGCGGTTCACCTCGGCCACGGTCAGGACCCAGCCGAGTCCGCTGCCGAGCAGGAAGAGGGTCAGCGCCAGCGCCGCGGCGGCCCGATCCCGCGTCAGCCGGCGCGCGAAGGCGTAGAGCCCAAGCGTGATCGCCGTCGTCAGCACGAAGCCGTGCAGCTTCAGCGCCGCCACCGGGTCCATCCCAAGCTCGACCATCGCCGCCGCCGTCAGGGACGACAGGTAGTGGTAGGCAAAGGGAAGGCCGGCGACGAACGGGTTCTCCGGTGGGAAGTTGTCGCCGTAGGCGAAGGAGGTCGTGTGGCCGAGATGGACCCCCCAGTCCGACCAGAGGTGCTGCTGGCTGGCCCAGAGTCCGTCCGCCTCCCGCGTCATTGCCCCGGCGTGGAAGACCATCCAGAGCAGCACGAACGCACCGATGGTCAGGGTCGGCCCCAGGCTGATCCTGGTTCGCACGTCACGCAGCGTCGGTCCGAGCGGGCTCCCGGCGATCAACCCCACCGGCTGGGACGCGCGCAGGGAACGCGACCCAACGCTCCATGCCCGCTGTGCCGGCCAGAGCCACGCCGCCCCCGCCGCGGCCGCGACGCCCACCACCGCCACCAGCGCGCCGCCGAACCCCACGACGACGGCCGGCGGCAGCAGGACGAGCGAGGCGGCGACTACGCCGAGGGGGAAGCCATACGCCGCCTGCTCCAGCGGCTCCAAGCCGAGCCCGGCCCGCCGCAGCACCGCCACGCCGAGCGAGCCCATCGCGACGAGGAGGACCAGCCCCGCCAGGTTTTCGACGCTCACCATCGTCGATCGTTCCCCGGAATCATCTCGTCCTCAGATCCTCGGCGGTGCCGGCGGCGTCCTTCACCTTGACGCGCCGCGCACGGAGCACGGAGCACGGCAACGGCCGCACCTACCCCGTGCTCTGCGTGTTGCCTGCTGCCTGCTGCCTGCTGCTCTCGAATCGGAGCCGCCACACGACGACCGCCGCCTCCAGCACCACCCGCCGCGACAGCTTCGAGGCACCGGCGACGCGGTCGGCGAAGACGATCGGTAGCTCGGCGACCCGGCCACCGCGCCGCAGCGTGCGGTACGTCGTCTCGATCTGGAAGGCGTAGCCGTCGGCGCGCAGGACATCAAGATCGAGCGCGGCGAGCGCTTCCCGCCGCCAGACCTTGAATCCGCTGGTCAGATCGGCGATCGGAACCCCCAGCACGACACGCGCGTAAAGACCTCCCAACCGGCTCAACAGGCGCCGGTGAAGGGGCCACCCTTCGGTCCGCCCACCGGGAACGTAACGCGAGCCGAGGGCGAGGTCGTGAATCGCGGTGGTCGCGACGAGTCGCGGCAGGTCGGCGGGGTCGTGGGAGTGATCGGCGTCCATCTGCGCGATCCGCTCGGCCCCGTCCGCCAGCGCCACCCGGAAACCGGCGATGTAGGCTGGGCCGATGCCCTCCTTGGACGAACGGTGGAGCACCTGAAGCCGCCCGCGCCGCCCGGCCGCCAACTGGTCAGCCAATGTCCCCGTGCCGTCCGGCGACGCGACGTCGACGACGATCACCCGATATGCCGGCCCCAGCGCCAGGATCATCTCGAACAACGCCCCGAGGTTATCGCGCTCATTGTAGGTCGGGACGACGACGGCGACGCCGGGCGCGCCCTCGGCTGGCGTGGGCTCAGTCACCGCGGATGGTTGCCCAGGCGGCGGTCCGTGCCACCCCGTCGCGGAGCCGGCATCCCAGGCGTTCCCTCCGTCCGACTCCACCGCACCGCCGCGCCCCGCCACTCCCTGCCCGCGTCCGAGCCGCAGCGCATGATACTCGGTCGTCACCCGGCGAACGCCCGCCGACCGGCGACGGCGCATCCCGACCCCGCTCGGCCCACCGCCACGTCGCCGCCGTGAGCGAGTAGCACGCTTGACAAGGGGCGTATCATTTGTCGGTTGCGCGTCGCACGACCATCAACCACGCACCCCGCGCCGCCCGGCCCGCTACTGACACAGCGGCTAGCACGCGTGGCTCCCTACGAGGATGCGCTGAGGAGTCCCTGTCGATGCCGAGCCGCGACGCCGATCCCGATCCCGATCCCCATCCCCATCCCAAGCTCCGCCCACACATCCACCGCCCGTCTGGGCACAGGCAGGCGCCGACGCAGCCCCAGGGCCAGCATCAAACTGAGCCCACCGGCGAACCATTGAACTCCGGTCCGGTGAGCCCCCAGGCATCGCCGAACGGCACCCCGGCCGGGGCACCGGCGTCGCCGGCGTACCCGGTCGATGACCCCCGCGATCCCCGGGGTGGTCGCCTGGGGGAGGACAACGGCCGCGTCATCGACCCAGGGCTCGGCCTCGGTTGGCTTGGGAGCCGGACCAGGCCGGTGGCGCGGGGCGACCGACCCACCGCGCCAAAGTGGTGCGCGCGCCGCGCAAGGAGGGGCCGCGCATCCAGCCGGACCTCGTCGGCAAGCAGCAGTTCCAGGGGAAGCACCCCGGCGACCGCTACGTCCGCGTCATCCGCCAGCACTCCGGTGACTTCGCGCACGCTGGCCCCGGCCACCTGGTGGCGACCGAGGAGGCGCTGGAGGCGCGTGGTCCGGTCGGCCGCGGCTTTGGTCGGATCAAGCGCCTCCTCATCGGTCCGCCGTTGAGCACGGCCCAGGCGGCCCACGAGCGGCTGACCAAGACGAAAGCCCTGGCTGTTCTCTCCTCCGACGCCCTCTCCTCGGTCGCCTACGCCACGGAGGAGATCCTGCACGTTCTGCTCCTCGCGGGATTGGCAGCGCTGACCTACAGCTTGCACATCGGCGCCGCCATTGTCGTCCTCCTCTTCTTCGTCGGCATCTCCTACCGGCAGACGATCAAGGCTTACCCGGCCGGCGGCGGCAGCTACATCGTCGCCAAGGACAATCTGGGCGAGCTGCCGGCCCTCACCGCCGGCGCCGCCCTCTTGTTCGGCTACATCGTGACCGTCGCGGTGAGCATCGCCGCCGGCGTGGCGGCCCTCATCTCGGCCGTGCCCGATCTCCACGGCCACCGCGTCTCGCTCGGCCTGGGCTTCATCCTCCTCGTCACCCTGCTCAACCTGCGAGGCATCAGGGAGTCAGGCAGCATTTTCGCCGTGCCGACCTACCTCTTCCTCGCCGGCATCCTGGGCATGATCGCGCTCGGCCTCGTGCGCAACGCCGCGGACGGCTTCGATGCCCGCCCGCCGATCGCGCCGGACGGCGAGGTGATCGCGGCCACCGGCTCGCTCGGTCTCGTCCTCATCCTCACCGCGTTCAGCCGGGGCTGCGCCGCCCTGACCGGGGTGGAGGCGATCTCCGATGGCGTGCCGGCCTTCCAGCCGCCCGAATGGAAGAACGCGCGCGCCACCTTGACGTGGATGATCGGCATCCTGGCCGTCACGTTCTCCGGCATCACGTTCCTCGCCCACCAGTACGGCATCGTGCCGCTGGCGGCAAACCATCCCGGTGGGTACGAGACCGTGGTCTCCCAGATCGCGCGCGCGGTCTTTGGCGGCGTCAACCCGGCCGACTATGACTTTCAGTTCGCGACGCTGGCGATCCAGATCCTCGCCGCCAACCCCGCCTACTCTGACTTCCCCCGCCTGGCCTTCTTCCTGGCGCGTGACCGCTACCTGCCGCGCCAGTTCACGTTCCGCGGCGACCGCCTGGCCTTCTCGACCGGCATCGTCACGTTGGGCATCCTCTCCGGTCTGATGCTGGCCGGCTTCGGCGGCGAGACCGGCCGCATGATCCCGCTCTACGCGGTGGGCGTCTTCACCGCGTTCACGCTTTCCCAGGGCGGCATGATCGCGCGCTGGATCCGCTTGAAAGAGCCGGGCTGGCAGCGCGGCCTGGCAGTCAACCTCGTCGGCGCGACGGCCACCGGCATCGTGACGATCGTGGTTGGGGTGACCAATTTCCGCAAGGGCGCCTGGATCGTGATCGTCCTGATCCCGGTCCTGATCCTGATGTTCCGCTCGATCGCCCGTCACTACGCCAACGCCGCCGGCGAACTGGCGGAGCAGACGCCGCTCGACCCGAAAGACATCGAGCACACCGTCATCGTTCCGGTCGCCGCCATCAATCGCGTCGCTCGCCAGACGCTGGCCTACGCCCGCTCCATCTCTGACAACGTCACCGCCGTCCACGTCACCGACGACGAGGCGGAGATCGAGGCGATGCGGGAGGCGTGGGACAAGCTCGGCACGGATGTGCCGCTGGTCATCATCGAGTCGCCCTACCGCTCCCTGGTCGGGCCGCTGCTGGCGTACATCGACGAGATCGATCAGCAGCGCCCGAACGACACGTTGACGATCGTGCTGCCGGAGTTCATCGCGCGCCACTGGTGGGAGCAACTGCTCCACAACCAAACGGCACTGCGCATCAAGGCGGCGCTGCTCTTCCGCCCCGGTACCGTCGTCACCAGCGTCCCCTACCACCTGGAGCGCCACACGGGCACAGCCGGCGGCGCGACGGGCTCGACTGGCCTCGGCCGCCGCATGTAGCTGACGTCGGCGTTCCCGCGATCGATCGCGTTGACCTCCCGGCGCCTTCCGGCGCGGTCATGGTTCCCACACGGCTGCCCGAGACGCTCCGAGGTCAGTCGGTCGCCCCCGGTCGTGCGCTCGACCGAACGAGCACACGAGCGCCCGTGGGATCAGGTCGACGGGAACGCCTAACTCGCGCTTAGGTATCCGAGCGAGGAGCTTGGGGCTGCCTACGGGAGCACCATCGCGACCGTGATCTCACCCTCGCCGTATCATTATCGGCACCAGGCTCGCGCGCTGGTCATGCGACCGACGGCCATGGACCACCGACGATCCGGACGGCTCTGACTCCTGCGCGGCCCGATACGGGCATGGCCAAGGATGCTCACGCCGAGGTGTGATACGTGGAGGATATCCGGCTCGTCGTCGACCTCGTCCTCGCGCTGGGGGCTGCCTTCCTGGGCGGCGTGGTCGCCCAGCGCCTCGGCCAGCCCGTCCTCCTCGGCTACGTCGTCGCCGGCGTCCTGATCGGCCCCAACACGCCCGGGCTGGTCGCCGACTTCGAGCGCGTGCAGTTGCTGGCCAACCTCGGCGTCGCCTTCTTGATGTTCGCGCTCGGCGTCGAGTTTTCATTCGCCGAGTTGCGGCGGGTGCGTCGCGCCGCCCTCGTCGGGGGCGGCATCCAGATCCCGCTCACGGTCGTCCTCGGGACGCTCGGTGGGCTGGCCGCGAGTTGGTCAATCGAGGCCGCACTGCTCCTCGGCGGGGCATTCGCCATCTCCAGCTCCATTGTTGCCCTCAAGCTCCTGCTCGGTCGGGGCGAGGCCGACAGCCCACAGGCGCGCGTCGCGCTGGGACTCGGCGTGGTCCAGGACCTGAGCCTCGTTCCCATGCTGGCGTTGCTGCCCGTGCTCGCGGGGGAGGGGGGCAACCTCGCCCTGTCGCTGCTCCGGTCCCTCGGGATTGCCGCGGCGGCGTTGGCGGCGGTCATCCTGCTCGGCACCCGTCTGGTACCCCCGCTGCTCTTCGCCGTGGCGCGGACGGGGTCGCGCGAGCTGTTCCTCCTTACCGTCGTCCTGATTGCCCTCGGCACGGCCGTTGCCAGCCACGAGGCGGGTCTCTCGTTGGCACTCGGGGCGTTCCTCGCCGGACTCGTCGTGTCCGAGTCGGAGTTCGACAGCCATGTCCTGGCGGAGATTGGGCCCCTGCGGGACCTTTTCGCGACGCTCTTCTTCGTCGCCCTGGGCATGCTCATCGAGCCGGAATTCATCATCGACCACGCCTCCGTCGTCCTCGGCTTGATCGCCGCGCTGGTGGTCGGCAAGCTGCTGATCGTGGGAGGCGCCTTTCTGGCCGCCGGGGTCGACCACCGCACGGCGACGCTGGCGGCGCTGCTGATGGCACAGATCGGCGAGTTCAGCTTCGTGCTGGCCGGCGTGGGGTTGGGGGACGGGATTATTGACCGGCACCAGTACGGTCTCATCCTTGCCGTGGCGCTCGGCTCCATCCTCGTCGTGCCGGCGCTCCTGAAAGCCGGACCGTCGCTGGTCGCCGTGGCCGAACGCCTTCCCGGCGTCGCGGCCCAGGAGGCGTCCCAAGCCGGCCAGGAGCCGGACGCCCCACCCCCTTCGCAGCACGCAGTGATCTGCGGCTTCGGACGCGTCGGTGCCGAACTGGGCGCGGCGCTCGAGGGAGCCGGGCTTGGTTACGTGGTGGTGGAGATCAACCCGGCCATTGTGCGCTCGCTGCGGCGCCAGGGAGTTCGGGCGTTCTACGGCGACGCCGGCGCGGACGCCTTGCTGCTGCGCGCCGGCATCGAGCGGGACCGGGAGCACGCCGTGACGGTGCCCGCTCCGGTCGCGGCCCACGCGGCGAGCGGGCACGGGGGCGATCTGAACCCTCGGATCGATGTCGTCGCGCGGGCCGCGACCAGCGGCGAGGTGGAGGTGTTCCGCGCCGCCGGTGCGGACGAAGTCGTCCAGCCGGAACTGGAGGCAGGCCTGGAATTCGTCCGCCACGCGCTCCGCCGGCATGGCATCCCGACCAGGGACGCGGAAACCATCGTGGAACAGCGCCGCTCGTCGTTCTATCAGCCCGATGGATCGCAACCGACTTTCCACGAGGACCGGTAAGCGGGCACGTGCCGACAGCAACGGCATGGGCGATGTCGACGCGGCCCTCGCGCTCGCCCAGGTCGGCTCAGCCCAGCGACCGGACGCGCCATGCCGGTGCAGGCGCCCTCCAACCTGGGCGGGACCAGATGCTCGGCTACGGTCGGTCTCCGGTCGTCCTCGGCAGCTCCGGATGTCGGCTCCACTCCGCCCACGACCCCGTGTAGAGCGCGACCCGCTCATAGCCGATCAGTCGCAGCGTGAAGTAGGTGACGGCCGAGCGGACGCCGGTGGTGCAGTAGGGGATAACGGTCTTGTCGGAGGTAACGCCGAGCCCCGCGTAGAGCGCCCGCAGCTCCTCCGCCCCCTTCCAGACCTTCGGCGCGGCCGGCACGGCGTTGGCAACGAACTCGAGGTGGACGGCACCGGGGATGTGGCCGTCGGCGTACTCCGTTGCCGTGCGCGCATCGACCAGCGCCACCGCCGGATCGTCGAGAGCAGCTCGGACGTCTGCCAAGATCGCGAGGTTGGCGGTGTTCGGGATGCCGCGGTACGGCGCTGCGGCCGGCGCAACCCGCGAAGCGCCAGTCTCCAGCGCGCCGCCGGCGGCAGTCCAGGCCGCGAGGCCGCCGTTGAGGATGCGCTTGTCGGCGTGCCCGAGCTGGTCCAAGACCCACCAGAGCCGTGCCGCCCAGAGCGTGCCGTCGTCGTACATGACGACGGTGAGCCCAGGCTCCAGCCCGAGCGCGGTCAGCTTGCCCTCCACCTCGCCCCGCCACCGCTCGATCGAAGGATCCGAGGTGTCGGTCACCTCCAGATCCGGCCAGTCGATCTGCGCCGCCCCGGGCACGTGCCCTCGCGCGAAGGCGTCGGCCGGCGTCAGGGCCACGACCCGCACCGCGGGGTCGGTGAGGTGTCCCTCCAGCCAAGCCGGGTCCACCAACCACTCGGGGTGCGCGTACCCGCTCGCCCTCATCGCCGACGCGGTCGGCGTTCCCTCCGCGGCGGCGTGACTGCGGAGGATGGCTGCGGGCATGGATAACCTGATCGCCAGGAACAGCAGACGGGCCAAGATCCCCATACCGCCGATCTCCTTGATTCGGATCCGAGAACGAAGCCTCGCGCTCTCGCCCGGGAGTGACGCCGCCACGAGTACGACACCCGTCCCGCGACCGCGACGCGCGGCACTCCGGCGTCGGCACCGGCTTACGCCTCGCCGGGGCCAAGATGTCACGAGGCTCCCATGGGCATGGTAGTTCAGCCATCACCAACCGAGTCTCAACCTCGAGTCCGTTGGAGCTCCTATCAAGGCCGGGAGACGGCGTGGCGGACTGGGTGCGTGATACCCGCTCCTCTCCGGTGTAACGCGCTGACGGCAGCTCCATGACCGGCAGCAGGCAGCGGGCCGGCGCCTTTGGCCGTCTGCACCGGGAGTGGCTCGGCCGCCTCGGCGAGAAGGTAAGCAAGAGGTTGCCCCACTCGTGTCCGGTATCACCGCGATGGAACGCTTTGACGCGTCCGCTAATGCGTGTCACATCCTCCAGTTATTTTCGCGGCGCCCGTCGCAGCGATTCACCCGTCATCGCTTGGGATGGAACCGTCCTGTCGAAACCGGTCGAAGTCGGCCTCCCGGCTGGCCGGCAGCGGGTAGGCCTCGTCGAGGGGGAAACCAGCAGCCAGGAGACGCTGGCTGAACGCGTCCCTTGCCAGGACCGTCTCGGCTCGCTGTGCCAGGTCGGACGCGAGGGCGGAAGGCACCACCACGACAGCATCAGCATCCGCCACAATCCAGTCACCAGGCTGCACCAGGACCCCACCGCAGTTGATGGCGATATCCACGTCCCATGGCAGGAGGTGGCTACCGCTGGGATCTGGGTGCGTGCCACGCGCGAAGACGGGCAAGCCGATTTCCTGCAAGCCCTCAACGTCGCGAACGGCACCGTCCGTGACAACAGCCGCGGCGGCACGGTATCGGGCGCGCGCGGCGAGCATGTCGCCGAGGACAGCCGCGTCGAGCCGGCCGGAGGAGTCGATCACCAGTACCTCGCCGGGGTTGATGGCATCGACGAGACTGCGGTTGAGACTCCCACGCGGCGGCTTCCGCACGTCCTCGCGACGTGGCAGGAACCGGAGTGTGCGCGCTGGCCCCGCCACCACCCCGCTATCAGGCCTCACGATGGGGCGGAGTCCAGCGACCGCGACGCGCTCCACGCCCAACCCGCGGAGGATCCCCTTCGCGGTCGAGGTCGGCACCGTCCGCAGCCGGGCCGCGAGATCGACGGTCTTAGGCGAGTGGGCTCCGCCCCCGCTCACGCCACGCTGAGGCACCATGCCCTCTCGTTTCCAAGCGTGCTCAGCCGTCGCGGAGCGCAGCCAAGAACGCCTCCGCCTCGCGGATCGCCTCGTCGAGCACCGTGGTCGCCGCGTGCCGCCCGACGCAGGCGGCCGCGGACACGAGGTTCGCCTGATCTAATGCCGAGTCGCCCCTCGGCTCCGACGAGAGGAGCGGTTCGATCCCGTGCTCCATGTCGTCCATCACCAGCGGGATGGTCATGGGGCTGAATTTGCCACACCGCAACCGGGTTTGACCGGCGCTCTTAGTCGTCCGCGGTCAGCGTCTCGTCGCCGTGCGCCCGCAGGAGGTCGATGGCGACGGCGAGGCGCGCCCGGCAGCGCTCCTGGCCGATCACCCGCATCGTCTCGAACAAACCCGGCGACTGCGTCCGGCCGGTGACGGCGACGCGGATCGGCATGAAAAGCTGCCCGGCCTTGAGCCCCAGCTCCTCGGCCAAAGCCCGCAGCCGCGCCTCGGTCGCCGCCTCGTCGCTGACATCGACGTCGTCCAGCGCCCGCTCGGCGGCGACGAGGGCGTCCAGCGTCTCCTCCAGATCCATCTTCTTCGGAATCAGGAGGGCCGGGTCGTAGGGGTCGAGCTCGTCGCGCAGAAAGTAGCTGAGCAGGTCCGGCGCCTCGGCCAGCGTCGTCATCCGGTCCTTGAGCAGCGCCACCGCCGACCGCAGCGGCGCGAAGGCAGGGTGCGCCGGATCCCCCGCGCCGGCCGTGACCAGCCCAGCATCGGCTAGGAACGGGACGACGCGGGCGGTGAGGTCGTCGAGGCGGAGGATGTGGTTGATGTAGTGCTGGTTGAACCAGCGCAGCTTGTCGTAGTTGAAGGTGCCGGGCGACGGACTGACCCGCTCCAGCGCGAACTTCGCCAGCAGATCGTCCCGCGCAAAGATCTCCGTCGTCGCGTCGTAGCTCCAGCCGAGGAGCGCGAGGTAGTTCATCAGCGCCTCGGGAAGGTAGCCCTGGTCGCGGAACTCCTCCATCGCGGTCGAGCCGTGGCGTTTCGACAGCTTGCCGCCGGTCGGCGCCAGGATGAGGGGCATGTGGGCGAACACCGGCGGCGCCCACCCGAAGGCGTCGTAGAGGCGGACGTGCACCGGCGCGGTGGGGATCCACTCCTCGCCGCGCATGATGTGGGAGATCGCCATCAGGTGATCGTCGACGACGTTGGCCAGGTGGTAGGTGGGATAGCCATCCGACTTGAGCAGGATGAGATCCTCCAGATTGGCGTTCTGGTAGACGATCTCGCCCCGGATCAAGTCGGTGAACCGCGTCTCTCCGTCGAGCGGCATCTTGAAGCGGACGGCGTGCGGCATCCCCGCCGCCAGGTTTGCGTCGACCGCGGCGGCGGCGAGCTCCCGGCAGTGCCGGTCGTAGCCAGGGGCTTCGCCGCGCGCCCGTTGCGCCTCGCGCACCCGCTCCAGCCGCTCGGGAGGGCAGAAGCAGCGGTAGGCCCGGTTCGCGGCCACGAGCCGCTCGGCGTGCTCACGGTAGATCTCGGTGCGCTCGCTCTGGACGTACGGGCCGTAGGGACCGCCCCTGTCCGGTCCCTCGTCCCAGGTCAGCCCGAACCAGGCGAGGATGTCGAGGATGCCCTCGGTGGCGCCCGGCACGAAGCGCTTCTGGTCGGTGTCTTCGATCCGCAGCAGGAACGCTCCGTCTCGCCCCTCGCGCTTGGCCTGCCCGTGGGCGAAGAGCCAGTTGAACAACGCCGTCCGCCCACCCCCGACGTGGAGCGACCCCGTCGGGCTCGGCGAGAAGCGGACGCGGACGGGGGATGCGGAGTCGGTCATGGAGAAAGGGATCCTCTCGGGGCACGGTTCGGTCGTCCGGCCGCGAGTATACCCCGCGTCCCGCCGCTGCCTGCCCCCGGGCTGGAAGGCTAACTCGCCTCGTCCAGCCTGAGACCAGGGATACGCCCGAATTGGCGAAGGTTGAGCGTCGCGAGGGTCAGATCGTCGAGCAGCGCCGCGCGATGATCACGTCCCGTCGCGCAGGATGCGGAACTGACCGCTCTCTTGCACTTCCCGCGCGAGACGGACCAGTTCTGGTGATTCACGAACGACTATCGACGTGTGTGCTCGCGCCCTCGCGTTGCCTGTCGCCATGTAGGACTTGGCCTAAGCTCCTGCTCTATACCACTCTATACAACACGCCACTCCTCCTAGACGTCGGATACCCCGCTCCGCGACAATGGCCCGCGCCACACGAGTCACGCACCGAGGGAGAGGAGACGCCGATGGCGATGACGCAGATCTACGACACGGCCGAGCTGGTCGCCAAGGACCAGGCCCACCTGCTCCACCCCGTTTCCAACCTCCACCTGGTCCGGCGCGACGGCCCGCTCGTCCTCGCCCGCGGTGAAGATGTCTGGGTCTGGGACACCAACGGCAAGCGCTACCTCGACGCCTTCGCCGGTCTCTGGAACGTCAGCGTCGGGCACGGCCGGAAGGAATTGGCCGAGGCGGCCGCGGAGCAGATGGCGGAGATCGCCTACGTCCCGACCTTCTTCGGCCTCGCCGCGCCGCCCACCATCGAGCTGGCCGCCCGGCTCGCTGAGCTCTTCCCCGGCCCCCTCAACCACGTCCAGTTCACGTCCGGCGGCGCCGAGTCGAACGAGACCGCCCTCAAGATCGCCCGGTATTACTGGTGGCTGCGCGGGCGGTCGGATAAGGTCAAGGTCCTCTCGCGGCGAATGGGCTACCATGGAATCGCGATGGGGGCGCTGGCCGCCACCGGCATCCCGACCTACCACGAGGGGTTCGGTCCCCTCACCCCCGGCTTCGTCCACCTCACCGCGCCCTACCAATACCGCAACGGCGAGGGGTTGAGCGAGAACGAGTTCGTCGCCCAGCTCGTCGCCGAGCTGGAGGAGACGATCGCGCGCGAGGGAGCCGACACCATCGCCGCCTTTATCGGCGAGCCGGTCCAGGGCGCCGGCGGAGTGGTCGTCCCGCCCGAGAGCTACTGGCAGGCGATCGCACCGGTGCTCAAGCGGCACGACATCCTCCTCATCCTCGACGAGGTCATTACCGGCTTCGGCCGCACCGGCACCATGTTCGGGATGCAGCAGTACGGCCTTGCCCCCGACCTTGTCTCCTTCGCCAAGGCGGTCACCTCCGGCTACGTTCCGCTCGGCGGCGTCGCCGTCACCGACGAGATCTTCGACGTCCTGTCCGAGCCGAATCGGATGTTCATGCACGGCTTCACCTACTCGGGCCACCCGGTCGCCTGCGCGGTGGCGCTGCGCAATCTCCGCATCATTGAGGAGGAGCGCCTGCCGGAGAACGCCGGCGAGGCCGGCGCCTACCTGCTCGGGGAATTGAGCAAGCTCCAAGAGCGGCCTTACGTCGGCAACGTCCGCGGCAAGGGGTTGATGCTTCTGGTCGAGGTGGTGGCTGACAAGGGGACCAAGGCGAAGTTCGACCCAGCCCGCAACGTCGGCGGCCGGCTCGAGGCGGCGACCCGCGCGCGCGGCATCATCGTCCGCTGCACCAACGACGGCATCGCCATCTCCCCCCCGCTCACCATCCGCCGCCCGGAGCTTGACCTCCTAGCCGGCGCCATCGGCGACGCGCTGACGGAGGTGTTGGGGTAGCGCCCCGAGCACGGGCATGCCGCGGATAGCCTACGACGAGATCGCCGACGCGTACGCCGCGATCGTCGCGGCAGCGCTGATCGACCCGACGTCGGTGCTCGGCGTCGCCACCCGTTGCCTGCTCGCGACCGTCGGCCCCGTCACCGACCTCGACGTTTGTGACCTCGGGTGCGGCGAAGGCCATCTCGCTCGCTCGCTCGCAGAGCGACGCGGCCGGGTGGTAGGTGTTGACCTGTCCGCGCGCCTGCTCACGTTGGCGCGGGCACGGACTCCGGATTCGACCGTCGTCTTCGTCCGCGACGACGCGCAACGCTTGAACGCGCTGCGCGACGGCGCGTTCGATCTGGTCGTCGCCAACCTAGCGCTGACCGACGTTCCCGACCTCGGGGCGACGTACCGAGCCGTGCGCCGGGTCCTGCGGCCACGGGGGAGGTTCGTCTTCTCGATCACCCATCCGTGCTTCCAGGCCCCTGGGCGAGCATCGACCTCGACGGCGAGGGTCAGTTCGCGGGGCGGCGAGTGGGCCGGTACGTGGCGGAAGGGTTTTGGCGTTCGACGAACGAGGAGGGGATCCGGGGCGGGTCGGCGCCTACCACCGCACGCTGGCGACATACCTCAATGGGCTGGTCGCGGTCGGGTTCACGATCCGCGGCCTTGTGGAACCGACGCTGCCGCCCGATCGATCCCACGATCCGTACGTCCAGGGTCAGGCGCGCGTCCCATCGGTGCTGGTAATCGACGCCGGCCGGCCGACGGGATTGGATGCCGATGCAGCAGCAACCATCGCTTGACCCAGCAAGCGCTGAGCCTACCTCAGTGGGCAATCACAAAGTCGGTGTATCCCTTGGGTTCGCCCTCCGCCACCGCGACGCGCTCGACCTGTGCTCCCTCGGGTCCTTCGTGGCACCAGATCACGAACCGCTCGACCGCGGATTCCTCCCCCTCGGCCTCGAGGGAGACCGACCCATCGGGCTCGTTCCGCGCGAACCCGACCACCCTGGTCCCCGCGCCTCGTCTCGGGCCGAGGCGCGAAAGAAGACCCCCTGAACGCGGCCGAACACCCGGATCGTCAGGCGCTTGCGCATCGTTCGTCCCTCGGTTGATCCAGGCGCAGGTCGAGCCATCCGGCCTTGTCGCCGCGTGCTCCATCACCCCGGGATGATCCGCTTGTCCCGGATGGCGTGGTGGTCACGTTGCCCCTCGCTTATCACCTCATGCGTCCGTCCAGGCACGCCGCTCGTTTCGCCTGGGGGCGCTGGGTCGACGGCTCCCGGACGGCGGGCAAGACGGCCGAAGTCCAAACCACCTGCCACATCCGTGCCGCGACGGTGGCACGGTCCAGCCCCCGTGCGCGCGCGGCTCGGAGATGGCTCGGGCCGCCGTCCCCCTCGCGACGCTGTCAACGCGGCCGGTCGGGTCAGCTGCTCGCTCGTCAGGCGATCCCTTCTGTGACCAAAGGGCCTTGCGCCGCATTGCCGCTCCGCGTAGCGTAGCGCCGCTGGGGGCGCAACCCAGACGCGAGGGCAGATCGCCGGCCCGCCGAGAGGGGAGTCTGTCCAGGATGTCGTCGCCGGCCCCGCGCGCCGTCCTCTGGGACATGGACGGCACGCTCCTCGACTCCGCCGAGTACCACTGGCTGAGTTGGCAGGAGGTCCTCGCCCGCGAGGGCCACGAGATGACCCGCGAACGGTTCGCCGCCACCTTCGGCCGCCGCAACGACGCCGTCCTTCGCGACCTGCTGGGGGATGACGTCCTGCCCGACCGGGTCGCGCGGATCGCCGCTGCCAAGGAGGAGCGCTACCGCGCGCTGGCGCGGGCGGGTGGCATCACGCCGCTGCCCGGCGTGCGCCCCTGGCTCGCTCGCCTTCGGGCCGAGGGCTGGCGCCTGGCCGTCGCCTCCTCAGCCCCCCGCCTCAACATCGCCACGATCCTGGAAGCGCTCGACATGGCGACCTTCTTCGACGCCGTCGCCGCCGACGAGGACGTCGAGCGCGGCAAGCCCGACCCTCAGGTCTTCCTCACCGCCGCAGCCAAGCTGGACGTGCCACCGGAGCGCTGCGTCGTCGTCGAGGACGCGCCCGCCGGGATCGAGGGCGCTCGCCGCGCGGGCATGCGCACCATCGGCGTCGGCACCAGCCACGCCGACCTGGAGGCCGACATCGTCGTCCGCTCCCTCGACGAGCTCCCCGTCGATGCCTTCGACCGCCTGCTGGCGGGGCAACCGGCGTCGTCACCGTAGACTAGCGTCGGACCCGATGATGCGCCGCCACGGTTGCTGCGCCGGCGAGAGGAGGGCGAGACGATGACCGATCCCAGAGCAAACGAGGCGGCCGGACCGGAGGGGGTCTGGCGCATCGAGGGCGGCGACCCGGCGCCTTTGGCGCGAGCGGAACCGTACCGGCCGGACGGCGTCGAAAATCTCACCTACAGCAACCCGTACGGTCTCAACGTCGAGCGGGTGTGGTTCGACGGCAAGGTCGTCTACGCCGTTGAGAGCGGCGAGGTCGAGATCGACTTCGACGAGCGGCGCGTGGCCCGTGGGAACAAGGTCGCCCAGGAGTACCAGGTCGTCTACGCGGTCGAACTCGACGAGCGCGGCAAGCTCAAGGATGGCCGGGAGCCGGAGCGGGTTGAAGGGCAATTCAATATCTACGACTCCGTGCCGGGGATGGACAACTACTCCCCGCTCTGGCAGTTCAACTACGTGATCGTCCCCCGCGACTACGCGCTGAACACGCTGCGCTCGGAAGCCGACTGCCTCGCCAGCGGTTACCCGATCATGAAGAGCACCGTCGTCGAGAACTGACCGGTCCTCTGACCGCCGCCGTGCGCGGCGCCACGCAACGAACCTCCGAGGAGGAGCCGAGGCCGCTCGGGCCTCAGCCGGATCAGGGCGGCTTCGGATCGCCGCGCCTCGCGCGCGTTCTTGAACCGCCTCACGGGGAGCCAGCATCGCCACAGCACGCCGCCGTTGGTCTATCGGGACGTGACGGTACCCGGTCGATGCCCGCTACTGGGGGACGACCAACAGGTTCCGAGACGCGCGCTCAGTCGGGGGACGTCGCCCTGACGACCTCGACGGCGGCAGCACCCAGCAGCCGCCCGATCTCGTCAAAGGCGCGCTCGTCGCGCGGGGAAGACAGCGCGCCCGGCTCAAACGGGACCACCTTCACCAGCATGCGGTTGCCCGCGAACCGGTGCGACCAGCTGGCCACCGCTAGACCACCACGCAGCACCAGAGGCAGCCCATCCCCGGCGGTCGCTCCCGACGCCGAGCCGGTGGTGCTGTAGGCGCGCCCCAGGTGCTCGTCGGCCACCAATCGCTGCCGACCGTCGGGAGCGTGCCCCATCGTGTACGCGTCCCACTTCGGTAAGAGGTCGATAGCCTCGGCGGCGACGGGCTCGACGCGCTCGAAGGCGGTCTGTTGATCCGAGGGCAGCAGCAGGCCATCGCCGACGTCGACGACGCGAGCATCGCCAAGGGCAGCCGCCGCGCGGCGCCGCAGAACGCCGCTCCACCACGCGAAGTCCACGACTCGGGCGGGCCCATAGCCGCGCAGGTACTCCTCCGCCAGCCATTGCAGGGACCGCATCGGGTCTGCCTCCGCCAACGGGTGACCCAGCCACGCGTCCGTGGCCACGTAGCGCAGGCTGTCCGTCCGCAGGCTGGAGCCCAAGCGGAGCATCAGGCCCTCGGAAGCCATGACCCGCACCGCGGTCATCAGACGCTCGTCGATCTTGATCGCCTGCTGCAGCGCGCGCGCCGTGACCGGTTCTTGCGTGTGCTCGAGCACCCGGTGCTTCAGTCGGGTGTACTCGTCCCAATCGAGACCGGCGTAGCGCAGACGGCCCGCGTGCTTCTCCATCGGCAGGCGGGTGGCGGCGAAGATGCGCGGCGCCGTCTCGGTCGGTACGAGAAAGATCGACTGCCGCATGGCGGGGAGACGCAGCACCTCCCGACGGTGCTCCATCTCGCCGAGGTGCTCCGCGGCGAACGACGCGCTGCGGCTCAGCAACGAGAGCGGCGCCGTGGGGTGGCTGCTGTAGACGGCGACGACGCCGCGCAACGCCTCGGTGGGCCCAGGGGCGCTCCGGCCGAGCCGTTGTCGGAGGTAGCTCCAAGCGCGCAGCCGCCGTGGCAGATCGAGCGGTTCGGTCACGATCACTCCTTCCGGGAGGAGCCGAATGACACGTCCTTGCGAGCGGACGACGCATCCGGTTTGTCGAGCCGGGCATCATCCGAGGGACCGATCCTGCGTAGGAAGGCGTCGCGCGTTCGTGATCGCTCCGGTTGGCGTTTCAGGTCTTTCGATGGGCGGCTACGTGACCGCGGCCGACGCCCCGATCCGGGCCGCCAGCCTTCGCAGCTCAGTTCGCAGCTCGGCCGGCTCGCGCACCACAAACGGGCACCCGAGGCCGACGAGGGCGCGCGCGATCCATTCCAGATCCTCGACGGCGCACCGGAACAGCACCCCGCCCGGCGCCGGGTCGAGCGTCGCCAGAGTCGGCGGCACCCGGTGCCGCGCCTCCTCCAGCGTCGTCTCGAGCAGCACCTCGACCTGCCAGGTTCCCGGCATCGTCGCCAGCGTGCGCTGGACGTAGGCCAGGCTGTCGAAGTCCGGTGGCCGGGCGAACGTCTCGTCGCGCGGCGCGACCTCCCGGACGCGGTCAAGGCGGAAGGTGCGCAGCCCCTGCCTCAGGTGGCAGTAGCCGGCGGCATACCAGCGCCCAGTCAGGTAGACGATCCCGTAAGGATCGACGGCCCGCTCCGTCTCCGTGCCTCCGGCCGCGGCGTAGCGCAGCCAGACGCGTCGACCCTGATGCGCCGCCTCGCTCAGGGTGACCACCACCGCACTCGCCGGCGCCTCCGCCGACGGCACGAGGTCGATGACCAGCGTCTCCTGGACCGCGCCGACGCGCTGCCTCACCGCCCGCGGCAGCACCCGGTCCACCTTTGCCAGCGCCCCCTCCACCGCCGGGGCCGTCACCGCCAGCCCGAGGCGGCGGGCCGCCATCAGCCCCAGCGTCACCGCCAGCGCCTCGTCGTCCGTGAACATCAGTGGCGGCAGCTTATAGCCCGGACGCAACAGGTAGCCGCCGTAGCGACCCCGCTCCCCCTCAACGGGGATGCCGAGGTCCTGCAGCATCGTCACGTAGCGCCGAACCGTCCGCAGGTCGACCTCCAGCCGCTCGCTCAGCTCCCGGCCGCTCAGCCGCCCGTGCGATTGGAGCAACTCGAGGACGGCCAGCACCCTGGTCGTCGGGTGATACACCGGTTCTGCCTCCGCACATCCGTTCTATTTCTCGCGCGAATCGGGGCGGATGATGACCTGTTTCGGCGGTACGATCAAGGGGAGGTGAGAGGCGAGTTCCAAGGCTGCGACGGCGGCCCTCGCGCCCCGAACCCGGTCGTCTGTGGTCCGCCGGTCGCTCAGAGCCGGCAGAGGAGGGTAACGCCTTGATCAGCAGCCTATGGGAGCTGGAGATCCACGCTGACTATGCTCGCCAGCGGGCCGAAGCCTTCGCGGCCCACCGAGTACGGGCGGTGCCCGTCAACCGGGGCGCCGGTCCGCGGCTGGCGCTGGTGCGGGTGCGTCGCGGCGCCGGCCGCGGCCTCATCGCCGCCGGGGAGCGACTGGTCGGCTCGGCCGCGCCCCGCCCGGCTCCCTCCACCCACGCCGCCTGAGTCCGACCACGGTTGCCCGCTTCGCCGCCGCAAAGACATGCCCCGCTCCCACCGGTGGGAGCGGGGCCGAGGGCGGGGGGCACGTTGCCGTGACCGAGGGGCTTTGGCCCCAAGCATCAGCAGATGAGACAAGACGAGCGGAGGGAAGGGAATTGGTGGCACGCGACACCGCGCTCCTCGTGATCGACGTCCAGGTCGCCATCATCGACGGGGACGACCCGGACCACGCGGCCTACCAACCCGCGGAAACGCTGGCCCGCATCGGCGAGCTGCTCGTCCGCGCCCGGGCCGCCAAGAGCCCGGTCGTCTACGTTCAGCACGAGCACGCGACCTACGAGCCGATGAAGCGCGGCGCGGCCGGTTGGCAGATCCACCCCGCCGTCGCGCCCGCGCCGGGCGAGCTCGTCGTCCGCAAGCAAGCCTGTGACGCCTTCTACGGCACCCCCCTCCGCTCAGAGCTCGACGCTCAGGGGATCACCCACCTCGTCGTCACCGGCTGCGAGAGCGACAAGTGCGTTGACACGACTGTCCGCCGCGCCCTCAGCCTCAACTACGACGTCACCCTGGCGGCGGACGCCCACACCACCACCTCGACCGGCGAGGGACTGACGTCTGCCCAGATCGTGGCCCACCACAACGCCACCCTCGCCGATCTGGCTCATCCCACCCGCGAGGTCGTCGTCAAGTCGGCGAGCGAGATCGCGTTTTGAGGGGATGAAGCGCCAACGCGCCGAAGACTGGGTCGCGCGATACGAGGCCGCCGCGAATGGCGGTGCGGCGAAAGGAGATCGGGAGTCGGTGACGATGACCCACGTGGACGCCGAACCGAGGACGAAGGACGAGTTGGTGGCGCGGATGCTGGCGGAGCGGGACGCCTGGGACGCCCTGATCGCGTGGGTGCCCGAGGAGGCCACGACCATCCCTGGCCTTCCGGAGGGCTGGTCGGTCAAGGACGTCATCGCCCACGTCATGGCGTACGAGCGGTGGACCGCCGCCATGATCCGGGGCGCAAGCACCGGGGAGCCGCCGAGCACCCTCGAACTGTACGGCACCGAGGACCCCGGCGACATTGCTGGGATGGACCTGGATCGGCGGAACGCCGCGATCCGCGCCCTGTACCATGAGCGCCCCCTGGCCGAGGTGCTGGTCCTGGCGGACCGGGCCTTCGACGACCTCGTGGCCGCCGTCGAGACGTTGCCGGACGACGTGATCACCACGCCGGGGGCGCAGGACTGGACGGGCGGCGAATCGCTGCTCCGGCTGATCCCGGAGCAGTCCTACGGGCACTACCGGCAGCACCTGCCGGACCTGCGAGCGTGGCTCGCCGCGAGGGCGGACGGCACCGCACGGCCGTGAAAGACTGAGCTGACGTCTTTCCTTGGCACCGCCATAGGCGGGCCGAGGGGCATCGCGCCGGCGACCCACCGCATGCCGGGCGGCGGCCCGGCGGAGGCGCGCCGGCCGCCGTCGCCCCTACGGGAGACGACGACTCGACGATGGCGGCGGTCATCGACGGCGTGGTGACGGCGCGCGAGGTGAACGGGACCGAATCAACGCTGGCGCGCTAGCTCGAGTCAATGGAGTCGGCGGGACTGATCCAGACCCGCTATCCCCTGATTGCCTCGTCGAGCACCCCGCGGAGCATGTCCAGACAGGCCGCGCCCCGGCAGCGCGCCGGCTCGACCGCCTCGACCCGGTGATGCCGCGCCTCGTCCAGCTTGACCTTCGGCAGCCCGAGGTCCTGGGAGCTGCGCTGCCCGCCGGACGGGAGCACGAGCGTCGGGCTTCCCTCGACCTGGAGTCGCTCCCAACCCTCCCGCGCTTCCTCTAGCACCAGGCGCTTGGTCGCGCCGCCGTCGAAGTCGGCGGCGAAACGAACCATGTCGAGACCGACTTCCTCCGCCAACTCGAACAGGACGTGGCGCATCGAGATGGGACCAGTGAAATCGGACAGGCGCGTACCGTAGTGCGCCAAGAAGTCGGCGAACTCGGGAGAGAACTCGTACGTGTCCACGAATCCCGCGCGGTGGCGTCCCCGTCCGGTGCCAGTGAACGTGAGGCGCTTGAACACCAGCCGGCAGAGCCGCTGGAGCGCGGCATCCGGCAAATGTTCGATCCTCGCAGCGAGCCCCTCCCCCTTGAGCAAGCGAACGGCAGCCGCGATCTCAGCTCGCAGCTCTTGCCGGCCATCCGCAGCGGCAATCCGGCGGTCAAGCCGCTCGCGCTGCTCCTCCAGTTCCAGGTGCTTGGCCTTGATGTCTTCGGTCCGCAGCAAGCCCGCCGCCACCGCGTCGATCAGGTTGCCCTTCTGCTGCTCGATGGCCTGGAGATCCGCCTGGGCTTCCCGGATGAGCGCCTCGTCCGTTCCGTCGTACCGCCGCGCGGCGCTCTCGATGAACTGATCCAGCGCGATCCGCTCGCCGAACAATTCCTGCAGGAACCGAACAACGGCCGCCCGGGCGACCGACTCGGACACCGACTGCCCCTGGCAGGCGACGGGCCCACCCCCGTTCTTGAGATTACACGAGTACTGCGGTGAGGTTACGTTGCGCATTCGCACGCCGCTCATGCTCCCTCCGCAGTGCCGGCACTTGATCAGGCCAGAGAGCAAGTAGGGGCTGGACACCGATCGGGGCGGCACCCGCTTGCGCTCCTCCCGCATGCGCTGGACGCGGTTCCACTGCTCGAGCGAGACAATCTGGAGATCGGGACGGAAGACGCGGGGTGTCTCGAAGTCCTTGAGGTAGCGCGAGCGCTTGTCCTTGCCCCACGTCACGAAGCCGGCGTACATCTCGTTGTGGATGACGTCGTGGATCGTCACCCCGGCGAACGGGCGTTGGGTCCGCCCTCTGTACTTGGCCTGCAGCCCCGGGTTCTTGACCGGCCAGCGCAACCCCTCGGCATTCAGCATCCGGGCGACCTTCCCCTGCGAGTAGCGCTCGTACAGGGCGAAGACGCGGCGGATAACGACGGCCTCGGCATCGTTGATCTTGAAGTCGCGGACGGGTTTCAGATCAGGTCGCTCGGCCGGGCGGTAGACCGCGTCGTACCCCACGGGCACGAACGCTGGCAGCCGCTTGCCCTGCCGGGCCGCCTCCTTCATGCCAGTCACCGTCTGCCGCACCAAGCTGCGCTTCTGGAACTTCGCCATGAGGAACTGGACATCGGCCAAATCATCGTCGGCGTCGCTGTGGGCGAAGTCGTAGGTCTTGTCTGGCGTGATGACGACACAGCCGGCGTCCCGGCAGACCTGGCGGATGATCCGCCCGTCGATCTGGTCCTGGTCACGACTGAGCCGATCGAGGTGCTGGACGACGATGGCGGCGACGTTGCCGTCGGCGATGTCTTGCAGGAGCTGGCGCATCACCGGGCGGTTGACCAAGTCCTCGCCGCTCTTGATCTCCCGTCGCAGTTCGGTCCGATAGCCGCGGGATTCGGCCAACCCGACCAGGCGTGCGGCATCGGCGCGGCTGTAGTTATCGCGCTGATTGACCGTGCTGGCTCGGTCATAGACGACGGCAATGCGATCCCGGGACATGGTAGCGCCTCCAACGGCGAAGTCGAAGCCGGCACACGGCACCGATAGCCGCGCCCCTGCATATTATATTTCAATCGTCATGATTTATCATTGGGACGGCCGGGTGGGCGCCCTGGAGGCCGGCGGGTTCGCTCGTACGCCTCGACCGCCTGCCGCGTCGTCACCCAGGTGGCCGTGAGCCGCTTGCCCGGGAGGCGACCCGTCTTGAAGAGGTGAACGACGTGCTGCCGCGTGACGCCGAGCATCGCCGCCGCCTGGGCCGCGTCGATCACGTCCTCCAACCTGGCATCGTCGGTTACCCGCTCCATCCTCGCGTCCGCCTCACCTTCTGCCATCCAGACCGCATCGCAGCCCGCTGATCGTCGACCCCTCAGGGTGACCGACCAAGAGACTTCACCAACCGAGCAACTCGGACCGCGGACGATGCGCCCTCAGTCCGAGAGCTGGTCGCGGACCCGTCGCTGGGCATCGAGCGCCGCGTGCCGGGCGAGCAGCCGGTCGACGCTGCGCACCCGAGCCAGGCCGAGCACCGACGCCACCTCGTGCTCGGACAATCCTTGCGCGCGCAGCCAGTGCGCGCAGCCAGCGCGCAACTCCGACGACTCAGCCGGCGGCAACCCCGCCCGGCGGCACGCTTCCACCAGCACGTTGCGCGCCGCCCGATAGCCCAGCGGCCGGTCCGGTCGCCGGCTCGTCCGGAACAGGTGCCCCGACGGTTCCTCGCCGGCTCGGTCGACGGACTCTCGCAGCGCCTCGAGCGCGTCGGCGCTCGGGCCCGGAAGGGGGAGTCGCAGCCACCGCCCCCTGCGCTCGACGGCCGCGGTGAGGCCGTAGTACCCCATCGGCGTGAGCCTCGTCGCAAGGTCCTCCCAGCGAAGCGCGATGGCCTCCTCGATCCGCAACCCGCTGAAGCACAGGGCCGCGGTAAGCGCCCGGTCGCGAACGGCAGACCCGCCACCCCGCTCCCCCGCGGCGTCGACGATCCGACGCAGGTCCACGCCGTCGAGCGTCGGCCCGCGGCGGCGACGGCGGCCGATCTCCCCGGCGACCAGCGTCCCTGCGGAGTGCCAGGACGGGGTCGGCCGGGCGGGAAGCAGCGCGTCCAGCGACGCAACGTCGACCGCCGGGTCCCGGCCGAGCCGAGGACTGACGACGCGCATGAAGCGCTGGGCCGCCCGCAGCCGGCTCCGGCCCGTCGACCGCGAGATCGGAGCCCCCGGCTCGCGGAGTACGCGGCCAATCAACGCGACATCAGCGAAGACCGCCGCGAGGGGGAGCGGTCGACCCGGGCTCCCGCACTCGCGGGAGATCGAGCGCAACTGCGAGGTCTCCCGCAACACGGAGCGCCGGCTCGCGCCTTCGTTCAGACGCCCCGCCCCGAAGGACTGCAGGAGTCGCTCCGACTCGGCGTCGAGCAGCCCTCCCTCGGACCCCGACCCGGGGCCATCAAAGAGCGAGAGCTGGCGCATCGGTCGGCCTCGCCTGATCGTCCGTCTCCCGCGCTTGTTCGCGACGCCCAGATAGTTTTGCCCAGATCGTCGCGTGGCGCGGCTGGACGTAGTGCTCGTCCAGCCGCTCAAGCCCCTGCCACCCGCCGGCCTGGGCCACGACGTGCCGCGGCAGCCGGCTTGCCGCTTCCGTGGCGAAGGCGCGCCGCAGCGCGTGGGGCCCGCAGGGCGGGATCCCGGCCGCGACGCAGGCGGCCCGCAGGAGTTCCACGACGGCCCCGTACCCCCACCGCCGCCCGTCCGTGTTCCGCCAGACCGCCCCGGGCTCGCCCAGCCGCACCCGGCCCGTCCACCTGTGGGCCGCCGCGTGCCGGTTGAACGCGTGCGCGTAGGCCCGCAGGTCTCGCGCCGCCTCGGCGCTCAGCTCAACCTCTCGGCGCTCGGACTTGCCTTTTTCGTGCAGGTACACCCGCAGGCGGCCGTTCGGCAGGACCAGGCAGTCGGCGCCGTCCAGCAGGCGGAGGGCGTTGACGCGGGAGCCGGTGCCCGCCAGGATGCCGAGGAAGGCGCGGTTGCGCGGCCCCTCGTACCCCGGGGTGCGGCCGACCGCCGCCAGGAGCGCCGCCACCTGGTCTCCGCTCGGCGCGAACCCGCCGCGTCGACGCGGCGCGCCGCCGGTCAGCCGGTAGCCGGCCCCCACCCGCTCGGCCGCCCCGCGCAGGGCACGGTCCACGACGCGGCCCGGCTCCTCGCCGAGCAGCGGCAGCAGCTCGGGGCGCATCATGTTCGCGAACGAACGGATGGCGGAGCGGCGCAGGGCCAGCGTCCACCGCGACAGCTGCGCACAGCCGTTGGACGCGACGTCGTCAACGAGCGCCTGCCCGAGCAGGGGTGCATCCTGGAACAGCTCCAGCAGCGTGACAGGGCGCCCCGCAAGCCGGTGCGCCACTCGTAACGTCGCGCGCAATTGGTACTGATAGGCCGCGACCCCCCTTGGAGCCGCGCCGCAGGCGGCTAATCGCCGGAGGTAGGCGCACGTGATCCTGTCCTCCGGCGCGGCGACGGGGCGGTCCGGGCGACGCTGGCGGCGACTGGGGTGGGGGGATCGCGGGGCCAGTTGCTCGAACCCGTTCAGGACTAGCTGGACCATGGCTCCCATCCCGCCCGCGTGTCCGGCCGGCTGCAGATTAGGACACGCAAGAACCCCGGGTTCGCGCTGCACATCATGGCACGCCTTCGCTCATCACCCCTTGTCGAGAGCCGGTTGTTGGCGTTCATCGGTTGCGCGCCGTGGCTCCACCAGTTCCTCGGTGCCGTGATCTTGGTCGTCCGGTCTTGTTGCCCGCCGATCGGTGGGCAGTTATGAATCACGGTCGCGTCGCTCCGTCTCCGCCGTGTCGGTCCGGCCAGGCCCACGCGCTGGGCGCGGGTCGGTGACCGCCGCGTCCGACGCGGACGCGAGCGCGTCGGCGACGAAGATGCCGAGGATGTCGAGGACCAGCGCCCGCGCCGCGGGATCGAGCGCGTTGAAGGCGTCGAGGTCGGCGCGTTCCTTGGCATCCAAGCAAGCTCGTAGCGTGCTCACCTCAGAAGCCCTTCCCAGGGTTCGCTCCATACCCCCGGCGGCACGCTGCCCAACGGCCCGCCCGCCGCCAATCCGCCGAACCCACAGGGTTCACTTGACCCCCTCGGGCGCCCGGGCGGTGCGACACTCCCGCCCGCACCACCGATTCGGTGTCGCTCGAACTGCAGATCGGGGCACCTCGGCTGCAGATCACGGCTCGGACGTAGTCTGCCCGAGCCAGCGGCGGTACGATTCCGAAACGTCTGACGAAACTTCTGAATGGGGGAGGGGGGTGGTATGGGGCAGACGAGGACGGGGTTCTTGGTGTTCGAGGACACCACGTACGGCTCGTTCTCGGCGAGCTTCACTGCGCCGCGGGCGGGGTTTCGCTGGGCGACGGACGATGAACTCGAGCCGCTCCCCGGCGAAATCGGCGTCGGTCGCGCCCCTCGGGGGCCGTGGCTCGTCCAGCGCGATCCCGTCGACGGCGGTCCGTGGGGGCGCCGCTACTCCCCGTTTCGGACCGGCAGGCAGACGACTCTGCTTGGGGCGTTCCGCCGCCTGACCACCCCGGTCGACTTCCTCGGGTTCGCCAACAAGCACGGCTTCCTCGGTCACCCGACCCTGCTCGTGCCGGCCGCTGGCGGATCCGGCGTCCTCGGGGAATCGCTCTCGTTCTGGCAGCACCACGCCCGCCAGGCCCGCATCCTGACCACGCTTGCCTTATGGGTGGTCAAGGGCGAGACCGAGAAGCTGGGATCGGTCGTCTTTTGGGCCAAGGAGCCGGAACGGGTCGTCGTCCGGCCGGGCGCGGTGCTGGACCGGTTGGAGGCCGACGCGGCCGGGCGGCCGTACGTCTCGATCGGCCCGGAGGAGGTCGGCACCGTCGGCGTCGACGCCAACGGCCTGCACGTCCCCGACGACCTGTCCTGGTTCTGGCGGCTAGGGGCGACCGTCATCCAGGATTCGGGCGTGCTTCGCGACGCGTCGGGCCAGCGCCGGTGGCGCTTCGGCGACGTGGTCGGGCCGGCGCGGTTCTACGCGTGCGAGGCGCTCAACAAGGAAGTCAACGGGCACGTCCACCCGAAGGTGCTGCCGTTCGTAGACGACCCGGAGCTGTGGCGGCTCTACTTCGTTCCCGACTGCGTCCTCGCGGCCATCTACCTCCAGCTGCAGCTCGTCCTGACCAAGGGGGCGGTCGAGCGCGACTCGAAGCAGTGCGCGAGGGAGGGCTGCGCGAACACTGTGGTGCCGTCGGGCAACGCGCGCTACTGCTCCGACCCGTGCCGGAGATGGGGGAGGAGCCAGAGCAACAAGCGGTACCACCGGACGAGCCCGCGAGCCGCGCCAACGGCCCGCGCCGCCGGGGGCCGCGGACGCGACCTGAGCAATAACGCGTGATAACCGCCGCCACTGGAGCACCCGGGACGGCCCGACGCGGGCAGGCGAGCACGGCAAGCGACAGCGGATCACGGAGAACGCCGGCTCAGGATAGCCGAGCGCGGTGTGACCCTGCCCACCCAACTGCAGATCACGGCACTCCTACTGCAGATCCCGGGTTAGTTCGAGCGGCTCCAGAGCGAGCTGTCGTCGGGACAAGTCAGCTTCGACGTGGCGGCGCTCGACGCGATCTGGCTGACCGCGTTCGCCCTGGCGGTGCGCCCGCTCGACGACCTGTTCACCCCCGAGGTCCAGGCCGACCTGTTCCCGGCGCTGGTCACCGAGGCGCAGGTCGAGGGCCAGTTCGTCGGCATGCCGGTCTGGACCAACGCCGAGGTCCTGTTCTACCGCAAGGACCTGTTCGAGGACGCCAAGGAGCAGGCGGACTTCCAGGGCCGCTTCGGCTACGCCCTCGCCCCGCCCACGGACTGGCAGCAGTTCAGCGACGTCGCGACGTTCTTCACCCGCGGCGGCGACCTCTACGGCACCGACGTGAAGGGCGCGGTCGAGACCGAGTACTTGGCGCACGTGCTGCAGGCCGGCTCGCCGGGCGTCGTCCTCGACGACGAGGGCAACGTGATCATCGACAACGAGCAGCACCTCGCCGCGCTCACCTTCTACAGCGACCTCAACAACGAGCTCCAGGTCAGCCCGCCGGGCGCGGCGCAGCTCGACTGGGGCGGCGCGCAGAACCTGTTCTACCAGGGTCAGACGGCGATGATGCGCTTCTGGGCGCACGCCTACCCGCTCACCCCCGAGGATTCGGTGGTGGCCGGGAAGGTAGGGGTCGCGCCGATGATCGCCGGTCCCGCTGGCGTCGCCGCCATCCCAGGGCCGTGGTACCTGTCGGTGCCTGAGGCCACGGGCAAGGCGGAGCAGGCGACGGACTTCATCCGCTTCGCGTACGAGAACAACGCGCTGTCGCTCCAGTCCTCGCTCGGTCTCGCCGCGCGCGTGTCGGCCTACGAGGAGCTCGCCGACCAACCCGGCTACGAGCACTTCCGGCCGCTGCTCGACACCCTGGCCGCCCCCGCCACCAAGCCCCGGCCGGCGACGCCGGAGTGGCAGCAGATCGTTGACACGGTGCTCGTGCCGATGATCCAGGAATCGCTGAACCCGGGGGCCGACTACGCCGGGCTGCTCGCGAATGCGAAGAACGATGTCGAGCGCCTCCTCCGGTAGCGCCCTGACGGCCGGAGCCACGGTCCCGGCCGGGACCGCGCCCCCGGCGGCCCGCGGGCGCCCGCGGCGGCGGGGCCTGAGCGCCCAGCCCAATGCCCAGCCGGGGATTGGCCCCGCCCCCCCGGTCAGTGGGGCGGTGCTCGGCCTTGAGCTTGTCGAACGTCGTGGGGTCCACAGC
>JAUJOZ010000024.1 GCA_030447415.1 Thermomicrobiales bacterium
GAAGTTCTTCTCCTTGCCGAGGTCGATCGTCTCGCTCATCCACGGGAACGGGTTGCGGCTGCCGTATTGGCGGGGCAGGCCGATCCGCTCCAGCCGGCGGTCTGCGACGTATTCGACGTAGGCGCGAAAGAGGTCGGCGTTGAGGCCGAGCACGCCGCGCGGCAGGCAGTCGCGGGCGTAAGCGATCTCGAGTTCGACCGCCTCGCGGATCGTCGCCACGACCCGATCCCGGAACGCCGGCGTCCACAGCTCCGGCTGCTCGGCCTTGATCCCGTTGATCAGGTCGACGCCGAAGTTGAGGTGGACCGTCTCGTCGCGCAGGATGTACTGGAACTGCTCGCCGATCCCCGTCATGCGGTTTTGACGGTGGAACGAGAGCATCATGGCGAAGCCGGCGTAGAAGAAGATGCCTTCCATGACGACGTAGTAGCCGATCAGGTTCTCGAGGAAGCGCTGCGCCCCCGCGGTCGTCGCTGTCGTGAAATCCGGATGCAGCATCTCGGCAGTGAGCCGCATCTCGAACTCGTCCTTGGCCGCGATCGCCGGGATCTCTCGGTACATCCCGAAGACCTCGCCCTCGTCCAAGCCGAGGCTCTCGACGACGTAGTGGAAGGTGTGGGTGTGGATGGCCTCCTCGAACGCCTGCCGGAGGAGGTACTGGCGGCACTCAGCATTGGTGACGAAGCGGAAGATGGCCAGCGTGATGTTGTTGGCAACCAAGCTCTCGGCGGTGGCGAAGAAGCCGAGGTTGCGCAGGATCACCAGCCGTTCGTCGGGCGTGAGGCGGTCGCCCTTCCAGAGGGCGATGTCGGCCGCCATCGGCACCTCGGTCGGCATCCAGTGGTTGGCGCAGCCGTTGAGGTAGTGCTCCCACGCCCAGTGGTACTTGAGGGGCATCAGCTGGTTGACGTCGACCGCCTCGCAGTTGATGAGCCGCTTCTGGTCGGCGACGGCACCCGGATTGGCGAGGACGACGGTCGAGATCTGGCTGGTCACCATGGCGTGCGTCTTCTCCTGGCGTCGGACGAACGACGGTTCGGGCGGGGCCGGTCGCAACGGGTCTTCGGTGTGGGTCGAGGCCGGCGGGGCGGACCTACTGACAGGCCTCGCAGGCGCCATCGAGCGAGCAGGACTGTCCGCTCAGCTCCTCATCCCGCTCGACCACCAAGTCGGCCGAGGCGCTGCGGGCGTGCATCCAGCGCGGCTGGATACCACGGGCGTTGACGTCGAGGGTCGACTTCTCGGCCTGCGTCGCCCCGCGGCTCCGCAGGTAGTAGGTCGTTTTGAGACCTTTGCGCCAGCAAAGCTGATACATCTCGCTCAACTTGCGCCCGCTCGGCTCGGCGACGTAGAGGTTGAGCGACTGCCCCATGTCCAGCCACTTCTGCCGGCGGGCGGCGCACTCGATCAGCCACGACGGGTCGATCTCGAAGGCCGTCGCGTACCGCACCTTTAGCTCGTCCGGAACCCGGTCGATCTCCTGGACCGAGCCGTCGAAGTACTTGAGGTCGTCGAGCATAGCCCGGTCCCACAAGCCGAGGTCGGCCAGGTCGCGGACGAGGGACTCGTTGACGACGGTGAATTCGCCGGAGAGGTTGCTCTTGACGAAGAGGTTGGCGTAGGTCGGCTCGATCGACTGGGAAACGCCCTGGATGTTGGCGATGGTCGCGGTTGGCGCGATTGCCATCGTGTTGCTGTTGCGCATCCCGTGGGCGCGCACCGCTTCTCGGACCGGCGCCCAGTCGAGGCTGGCGTCGAGGTCGACCTCGATCGGCTCGCCCCGCTCCTCCGCCAGCAGTCCAACGGTGTCGATCGGGAGCAGGCCGCGATCCCACTTGGAACCGGGGTAGGAGGGGTAGGCGCCGCGTTCCTCGGCGAGCTCGGTCGAGGCGAGGATCGCGTGGTAGGCAACCGCCTCGGCGCTGCGGTCGGCGAACCGGACCGCAGCCTCGGAGGCATAGCTGACCCCGAGGGCGGAAAGGGCGTCCTGGAAGCCCATCACGCCGAGCCCAACCGGCCGGTGGCGCAGGTTGGCGTTGCGGGCCTCGGGGACGGGGTAGTAGTTCAGGTCGATCACGTTGTCGAGCATCCGCATCGCGGTGCGGACGGTCGCCCCAAGGAGCGGCAGGTCGAGGTCGCCGTCACGCAGGTGGGCGGCCAGGTTCACCGAGCCGAGGTTGCAGACGGCGATCTCCTCGGCGCTCGTGTTGAGCAGGATCTCCGTGCACAGGTTCGAGTTGTGGACGACCCCGGCGTGGTCCTGCGGGCTGCGGACGTTCGACGGGTCCTTGAAGGTCAGCCACGGGTGGCCGGTCTCGAAGAGCGCCGACAGCATCTTGCGCCAGAGGTCGACTGCCCTAATCCGGCGCGCCAGTGGGATCTCCCCCCGCTCAGCCGCCGCCTCGTACGCCGCGTACCGCTCGGCAAAGGCCCGGCCGTAGGAGTCGTGCAGGTCAGGCACATCGACCGGGCTGAAGAGGGTCCACGGCCCGTCCTCGCGGACCCGCTGCATGAAGAGGTCGGGGATCCAGTGGGCGGTGTTCATGTCGTGCGTGCGGCGACGCTCGTCGCCGGTGTTCTTGCGCAGGTCGAGGAACTCCTCGATGTCGAGGTGCCAGGTCTCCAGGTAGGCGCAGACCGCGCCCTTGCGCTTGCCGCCCTGGTTGACGGCGACCGCCGCGTCGTTGGCAACCTTGAGAAACGGGACGATCCCCTGGCTCTCGCCGTTCGTCCCCTTGATGTGGCTGCCGAGCGCGCGGACGTTCGTCCAGTCGTTGCCGAGGCCGCCGCTCCACTTCGAAAGGAGCGCGTTGTCGCGGATCCCCTTGAAGATCTGATCGAGGTCGTCCTGGATTGTCGTCAGGTAGCAGGACGACAGCTGCGGATGCCGCGTGCCGGCGTTGAAGAGGGTCGGCGTCGAGGAGCAGAAGTGGAAGGAAGAGAGCAGGTCGTAGAACTCGATCGCCCGGCCCTCGCGATCTTCTTCGTTGAGCGCCAGCCCCATGGCAACGCGCATCCAGAAGACCTGCGGCAGCTCCAGCCGGCGGCCTCGGTGGTGGATCAGGTAGCGGTCGTACAGCGTCTGCAGCCCGAGGTACCGGAACTGAAGGTCGCGCTCGGGGGCGAGCGCCGCGCCCAGCCGGGCCAGGTCGAACCGGAGCAACTCGGGCGAGAGCAGCTCTCGCTCCACCGCGTCCCGGATGAACGCCGCGAACGCGGCCGGGTAGCGCGCCGGCGCCTCGCGCAGGTCGACCCGGTGGCCGAGCGTCTCCGCGTAGAGGCTTCGCAGCAGGGAGCGCGTCGCGATGGCGGCGTAGGCCGGGTCCTGCTCGATGCGGGCGCGGGCGGCGTAGGCGATGAGCCGCTCGACGTCGGCGAGGCCGATACCCTGGTAGACGCCGCCCAGCACCTCGTCGGCGATTGCCTTCGGCGCCTCGGCCGGCGACCCCTCCTTGCAGACATCGTCCACCCAGGACCGCAACAGGGACGGATTGAGGAGCACGTCGTGCCCCTCGGCATCGCGGACGAGGAGGGCCGCCTCCTCTCGGCGGCGGGCGCGCGCCTCCCGGTAGACGATGTAGCGGCGGGCGACCGCGAACGCCCCGGCGGCCATGAGCTGGCGCTCGACCTCGTCCTGGATCGCTTCGACGTGGGCGACGCCGCCCCCGGCCTGCCCGTTGATCGCCGCGATGACCGCGTCGGTGATCGCCTCGACCTGAGCGACGACAGTCGCGCGCAGCGGGTCGGGATACGGGCAGCCCAGCTCGGCCCGGAACGCCGCCTCAATCGCGTGGGTGATCCGCGACCGATCGGGCGGCGCCGATCGCCCGTCGCGCTTAGTTACCACCGAAACGGTCAGGGTGGGACGCCGTCCGGACGCCTCCTCGGCGCCATCGTCGGCGGGTGGCAGATTCGCCCAAGTCGTTCCCTCGCGCATCAACGTCGTCATGGTGTCGCTCCCCGGTTAAGGTCATCCAGACCAATCCCGCCGCGCTGGGGGCACGGCGGACGGCGGCGCGGGCAAGCGGGGAGCAAGGTGAGAGGGGGGCAACGATGCGGCAGCCGCCCCGGCGAGCAATCGCTCGGGCGGACGAACGCAACGGACCCTCGCTCCCGCGAGCGAGCCGCAACCAAGCCGGGAGAGGAAAATGAGGAAGGCAAGGCCGAGCGGCGGATGCCGACGGCTCACCCGTTCACCCCCCCGCGGAGGTTCGGGTCCACTCCGCGCCCTCGCGGCGCGGGCCGTCGGCAGGTCTTCGGGCTTCGAGGCGCGTCGGCGTGGTTAGCGCCGCTTCCCTACTGGCCGTCGCTTCCCAGCCCGGTGCAGGGCCAGTGCGTGTGACGGCGGTCGTTCCTCGTTACCGCTGCGGGGCAGCCCCGGAGTCGCACCGGGTTCCCTCTTGCGCCGCCGGCTTACCGCTGCGGGGCAGCCCCGGAGTCGCACCGGGTTCCCTCTTGCGCCGCCGGCCAATTCCTCGGCCGGTGAACCGATGGCTAGCGCAATATATGGGGTAAACACCCTGATGTCAATACTTCTAGTAGTACTATCCACACTTCTGGCGAGGCGGATTATCGTTCCGGTTGGTCGAGCCGAAGCCGGTCCACAGCGGCCGCCCCGACCGCCGGACCGGATTCGGCGTCGCAGGAGGAACGCCCATGGACATCCTGTACCCGCTCTGCGCGGCCATCGACGTGCATAAGCGGTCCGCCGTCGCCACCGTGCCTGTTGTGGGGTGTCTCGATGCTCTTCTTCGCACGTCAGATCGTGCTGGGCGAGGGGTCCGGCCCCCACATCGAGAAAATCGCGATGGAGGGCGCGGCGCACCTGGCCCTCGTCTTCGGCGCCGTGCTGGTCTGGCGGGCACCGCAGCGTGCCCGCGACGTGCTGCTGCTGCTGGTCTTCCTGAACGCCCTGTGGACGCTGACCGACCTCGTCTACATCCCGCTGGTGGACCTGGACGAGCTGGACTTCTACGTCAAGACCGTCGTCAACGCCACCCTCGCGGTCGGGCTGGCGGCGGCTGGCCGGCGCGCCGGCATCCTGTAGCGGCCGCAGGGACGGCGTGGGCGCAGGGCTACCCGGCGGGCAGCAGAACGGGCTGGGGACGATCCCGAGCCCGTCGTCGTGCGCGGTGGGGCCAAAGCCTACGCCGTCGGCGTCCCGACCGCCGGCGTGGCTGCCCCCGGCGTCGCCGGGGCGTGCGGCGGCACCACCGTCTCCGGGATGGGCGTGCAGGTCGTCGCCACCTCCGCCAGCGGGGTTGCCGCCGGCGTGGCCGCCACCCCGGCCTGCGCGATGCGGACGATGACCCCCTCGCCGCGGTCGGCGCCGATCGCGGGCAGGGACACGTAGAGGCCGCCGTCCGGGCCGAACTCCAGCGCGACCGGGAGCATCAAGCCGCCCGCCACCACCTCCAGGCGATCTGGCCCGGTCTGGCGGACCACCCGCCCGCTCCCAGGCACGAGGAACGGCGGCTCCTCCAGGTTGCCGGTGGAGAGCTCCGTCGCGTAGAGCGTGCCGTCCGGGCCGACGGTGACGTCGGTCACCGCTGTCAGGCCCGTCCAGGCGTCAGTCACGGTGCCGTCGTCCGCCACGTGGAGGACTTTGGCCGCCCCGTCGGGGAACGGGACCGGCGTCAGGATGCCGACGTAGACCCCGCCCTGGGGCGCCGGGGCGATGGCGTCCGGCACCGGGTGACCGGCAGAGAGGTCGGCAACGCGCGTGACGGTCCCGTCCGGCGTGACCTGCAGGACTTGGCCGCTGTTCGGCTCGACGACCCAGAGTGCCCCGGCCCCCTCGTCGGCGGCCAGCCGGTAGGCCCCGGCGTCCGGGTCGAAGTCGAACGGGACCTCGGCCACCGGGTTGGCCCGCACCCAGGCCGACAGGTCAGCCACGACGTCGGAGCTTCCGTCCTCGTTGACGCGGTAGACGCCAGCGGGCTGGTCCGGGTTGCCGTGGACCGGGCCGCCCCCGTCGACCGCCACGTAGAGCTGGCCGCCGAGGAAGGCCACGTCGTCGGCGCCGAGGACGCCGCCGGTCCTCTCGCGGGCCGAGGGGAGGCCGGTGGCGACGGCGACCGGGCAGCCGTCCTCGATCCGGGCAACCGCGGCGGTGGGGCCGCCCAGCCACGGGCCGATGACCTGGCTGGTGGGGGCCTCCTCGGTGGCCGGGTTGGATCCCCCGCTGCCGGCGAGGGCGACGTAGAGGGTGCCGTCGGGGTCCCAGGTGACCCCACGCGGGTTGGTCAGGCCGCTCGCCACCACGGGCAGGCCGCCGGTGCGTGAGCCGGCTTCCGGGCTGGCCTCCTGGGCGGCGAGCGGGGTGGCGCCGGCGAGCAGGACGAGCAGCGCGGCGACGAGCCCGAACGGGCGTGACCACTGGTGCATATGGTGCATACGCAGCCTCCCTTCGCGTCTGCCGCGGATCCCACTGAGCCGAGTCGGTCGTTGCGTTGTCCCGGTCGTCCCATGCTACCCCAGTGCGCGCGGCCGTCAAGCCTGTCCGGGCGGCCTCGTGCGGCCGCTCCCGGGGGATGGCGCGCCCGGCCCGCCCGGCCCGGGAACGTTGCCGCCGCCTTGCCGATTCCCCCGCGGCCACCGACCTAGCCGCGGCGAGTTCGCAATTGTCCCGTGACGACGGGTCCACGGCCTCGCCGGTGCTCCGCTCAAGCCGGCGCCGTCGTTGGCCACCGATGCTGCCGCTATGTGCCCCCATTTCGTGGCGAGGCGTGCGCCGTTGGACGGCATCGTTTTGGTCGCGCCCGAGCCGGCCGTGCGTGCCCCACACCGGGGGCGGCAGCGGAGGGGGATCAAGCCTGCCCTCGGGAATCTGGAATACTGGTACGAGCCGTTCCGGCGTGCTCCTCGTTCGTTGGCCGCAATTGAAGTCGCAGCAGCCTGGTCCGGGCTGCGGTGAGGAGGAGGAGACCAACAATGGACACCAACCCCAGCCCGTACGCGCTCGCCGCCGACGACGGGGAGGCGCTCTGGTTCTTCGGGATGCTGGTGAAGATGAAGGCCACGGCCGCGCAGACCGGCGGGGAGTTCCTGCTCATTGAGGAACTGGCTCCCCAGGGGACGGCCACGCCGCTCCACGTCCACCCGCAGGACGACGAATCGTTCTGGGTGCTCGACGGCGAGATGACGTTCTACTTCGAGGACGGCCAACCCATCCCGGCCGCCGCCGGCTCGTTCGTCGGTTCCTGGTGCTGACCCGGCCCCCGCACGAGCACTTCATCCGCGCCGCGGCCGAGCCGGCGCGGTCGCGAACGCTGCCGCCTGCGGCCCCGATCGACATGGAGAAGGTCCAGGCCGCGGCGCGAGAGTGCGGGCTGGTGGTTCTCGGCCCGCCGCCGGGACCGCGGGCCTAGCGAGGGCCAGGTTCCCGGCCGGAAGGGTCGATCCCCTCAGGTTCCTTCGCCGGGGTTGAGGAACCCGACGCACATCAGCGCGCAGGCCAGGTGGAGCAGCCCCTGGAGCAGGCCGGCCCGGCGCTCGTAGCGCACGCCCAGGCGGCGGTAGCCGAGCAGCCAGGCCAGTGAGCGTTCAACGACCCAGCGGTGCCGCCCGAGCCGCTCGCTCGACTCGATCCCACGACGGGCCAGGCGCGGAGTGATCCCTCGCGCCCGGAGGGCACGGCGCAAGGCCGAGGCGTCGTACGCCTTGTCGCCGTGCAGCTTGGCGGGGCGCTTCCGCGGACGTCCAGGCTTTAGACCGGCGGTCGAGCTACCACATCGTTCGGCACTGCCGTCCCTCCCTCGGAGCTCCCGTCCGGGGCAACCTTCTGTTCTGGCAAGATCGCGCGGGTTGTCGCTCCGAAATGCGTTGAGCAGACAGTTGCGCAAGGGTCACTTCGCCATTGCCGCTATGATCGCCCGCATCAACCTGACCGGGACGGAAGGAGCCGTGGTGATGGGCGGAATCTATCTCATTCGTGAGGACGAAGGTTTGGTGGCAACCCCTGAGCAGCTGCGTGGGAAGAAACAAGACCTGACATCGCTTGTCGCTGACTACCCGAGCCTGCTCGCCGGCGACCAGATGGACACTGCCTCCCCCCGGTGAGGGCTTAGGCGAGCCGGAAGCGGTCAAGCAGGCAACTGCCGGCTACCGGGCCGAGATGGACGTCCTCGGCGACTTCATCGAGGACCGTTGCGTTGTCGGCGGGGCGGCCTCGGTGTCAGCCAAGGACCTGTACGCCACCTACCACCAATGGTGCGAGGACAGCGGCGAGAAGCCCATGACGCAGAAGGCGATGGGCCTGCGCCTCGCCGAACGCGGGTTCGATTCAGCGCGGATGGGCAACAAGCGCACCCGGACCTGGATCGGGATCGGCCTCATGGGTGACCCAGGAGCGACCGACTCATGCGGACGCATTGGAGCACGCGGACGCATGCGGACGCGAACTCCCACATAAGCCAGCTATGTACGCCTCGTGAGGGAGCACGCCGTGTGAGCCGCTGAACTCCGCCGCCGACCGAACTCGCCGCCGGTGATCTCGTCACCATCGATTACACCGCCATCTATCTCGAGACGCCGTGGTATCGTTTTAGGTCGAAAGTGTCTACTTAGAGAACCCGTCGCGGCCACCCAACAGAGTCCCTGCTCTGCCCGACCGGTGGACCTCGTGAGGACAGGCTCCCTACCTAGGGGGCCTGCCCGGCGCGCCACGGGTGGGCGAAATCATCTGGCGCGGGTAGGCGGCTCCCGCCTCCTGGCGGGCGGTGGCAGGTGCCTAGCCGTTCGGTCGTGGGGCTGCCGCGATGTTTTGGGATTTTGTGGATTTTTGGACGACGGCGAGCGCCGGGGAGCGACCCATGGGGGGGTCTGAATCAGGGCGCTGGGGGTGGGGGGGGTCGCGGGCCACCACGGACAGCCTCCTCCGGCTTGACGTGCGGTCGCTCGCCCGGGCCGGGGCCCTGCGCCCCGGGGTGACGCAGACCATCTCCTGGACCCAGGGCGGCGTCCTGGTCGGGGCGGTGACGACACGGGCGATGGTGGATGCCGTGGTGCTCGCCGACGGCGCGCGGGGTGGGTCCCGGTCCGCGGCGCTGGTCCGGGAGCGGATGGCGCTCGCGCGGACCTCGTGTCCCTATGGTGGGACGCGGCCGAGGTTCGTGTGCCCAGGGTGCGGGCAGCGGCGGGCGGTGCTCTACGCCGTCGCGGGGCGGTTCCGCTGTCGCGGCTGTCACGACCTGGCCTATGCCAGTACGCGGGAGGCGGCCGGCGATCGGGCGTGGCGGCGGGCGGTCACGCTCCGCCGCCGGCTGGGGGACCCTCGCGGGGAGCCGGGGAGCGGGGTCCCGGCGAAGCCGCCGCGGATGCGGTGGGCGACCTATACGGGGCTGGTGGGGCGGCTGCAGGCGGCGGAGCAGGCGGCGGGGGCCGCGTGGGCTGCCGAGCTCGAGGGGCTGCTGGCGCGGCTGGCTCGGCGACAAGTGGCTAGCGGCGAGTGAGCAGCAGCACGACAACGTGATGGCGACGACGATGCCGTTCAAACAGTACCGGCCGGCGATTGCCGACATTCCTCGATGTGACGAACCGCGGCGGCGCGCCGCCATGACCAGCACCCGATGGCTCCGGTTGGTCGCGCCCTCGGCCCTCCACGGCCGCCGGCGCTCGGCCCACGCGAGTGCGCTCCAGGCGCAGAGGTCACCGGCCACCGGCGCCACCCGGCTGGACTCGCAGAGCGGCCTACCGGCGTGACATCGCTCGGCCACCTCCGTGGTCCGTCGCCGCTCGGGTCGTCCTCGGCTGCGAGCAGGACGACCAGCTTGTCCTCGTGCTCCTTCATCGCGAGGAGCGCCGCGACACTCACCGCGCGGGTCAGTGCCCGCCAGCGCAGCCGCCCGCCGTTGATCCACCCCCGCACGCCGCGGCGGGGGAGATCGGCGAGCAGGGCCGCGTGTCCGCTGCTGGTCGTGGTCGCGATCACGGAGCTACCCCCTCGGGCCACTGCCCGATCATGAGCCGCTCCGCGTGCGCGAGCGCCGCCCGGTCGTGGGACAGGTGCGGGTCATCGTCGGACGCGGCGCTCAGCTCCGTCCGGTAGGCCATCAGTTCGTCGGGATCGAGGGCCACGATGCGCCGGGCCGTCACTTCGACGGCGGGGCTCGCGTCGGGGGATGACGTCGTGCGCGAAGCCCGACAACCTCCGTTTGCTGCGGACGGTCCACCCTCAGCTGGCGCATCCCGACCATTCACAGAATGCACAATAACCTCGGAATCGGTTCGCTCGCTCGGTTTCTGTGCGTTGCGTGCATTCTGTGAACGCCACCGAGGATTGATCTCGAATCTCGGCGACGGCTTGCGGCCCGGCCCCTTCTGCTCCGGTTGGGGGCACTCCCGCAGGTAGCCATGCTCGGTCAGAATGCGGAGGGCCGGGTCCAGGTCGCCCGGGTGGGCGAACCGCAACCGGAGGCGTTGGTACAGGTCGCGCTTGCTGATGGCGTCCATGGGATTGCCCTCGGTGTCGGTGGGGTGGCCCTCCAGCCAGCGCAGGACGTGGTGGGCATCTTCGAGGGTGGGGTCGGCGCCCATCTCCCCGAACGCGGCGAGCGCGTGCGGGGCGAGGAACTCGCGGGCGATGCGGATCGCCGCCTCCATCGTGTGCGCCTCGATTGGCGCGTCCCACGGCGCCTCGTCCCCAACCTCGGCCCGCTCGGCGACGTGGAGGATGCCCGCCCACCGGGCGACCGCCCCGGCCAGCTTCGCGGCCCAATCCGCGACGTGAGCCAGGTCCCCGGCCGGGCTCAGGCGTGGCTCCAACTCCTCCTCGAAGGCGAGAAAGGCGGCGGCAGCGTCGTCGCCGAGCCGCAGCTCCTGCGGTTTTGGCGAACCGTCATCCTCCCTGAGCGGCCGAAGCGCCAGAACGCCCCTCACGACCGCCGCGTAGGCCTCGCGTACCGGGTCCGGCACCGGCGGGGGGGCGATGGCGCGGCGGCCGACGAGGCTGTCCGGCATGCCGTAGTGGAACCGGGCGAGCAGGCCACGCCCACGGAACCCCGGCTTGTCGACCAGCCCGCGGACGACGTCCGGCTGCACCGCCAGCGCCACGGTGAGGGCCGGGTTGGCGACGAACTCCGAGGGGCGCCCGACGCGATCGACACGGAGGGTGTCGCCGGCGTGCCCCTTGAGGTAGACATCCAGGTTTGGGACGCCGCTGGCGCCGTAGCGGCCGGCGATCATGTCAAACAGGCCACCCTCGGCCGACATGGCGGCGATGCGTCCATCGTGGTGCGTCAGAAGGTTCGCCAGCTTCTCCGGCGAGCAATCGTCGACGATCAGGCGCGGAGGTTCTGGAATCTTCATCTCGGCCACCAACCGCGCCTGCTCTTCCGCCTTCACCGTCAGCTCCGACCACTCACCCGGCTCAGCGGAAGCAGCCGCCTGCTGAGCCTTGGCGAGTACCTGTTCGCCGATTTTGCGGCGGGTCGCCGCCTGGGCGATCTCCGGGGCCAACCGCTTCGCCTCCCTCGCTTCGTGCTCCTCAAGCGGCGCCACCGCCTCCTTGAACACCTGGGTTTTGCGGTTACCAGGCGGTAGGGCGACCAGGACGAAGATGTTGATCGGCTCCACCCACCCGGCACGGATCCGGACGGCGACCCGATTGGCTGCCGAAGCGGCGAGGACGGCGACGCATAGCATCGCCGAGAGGGCCGCCGGCGTTTGGGTTGCGAGGGCCAGGGCGTCGACGAAGCTCCGCAACCTGGTCGGCAACGTGTCGGTCGGGAAGGGCGGCCGCGGAGGGTCCGCCAGGGGGACGGGTTCGTCCCATGGCTCCGGGGTGCTCCCCATATACGCGAAATCCTCGGAACTGCCCTGCCCGCGCGAGCCCGATTCGGCGTTGGGCAGACGGTCCACAACGCACCGCTCCAGGCCCTCGCGGGTGCCGCCAGCGCCGAAGTAGTCGTCCAAGCCGACCTTCGTGCCGACACTCACGGTCGGCTTCCTTCGACGACCGGGGTCGGAAGCACAACGAAACGAACCGTGGCCTTCTTGCGCTCCAGAAAGGCGGCGAAGCGGAGCACGGCGTCTCGCACCGTCTGCTTCGTCATCACGTCCGAGTCGAACGCAATGAAGACCTCCCGGCGGTTGAGGGCGACGGCCGACCAGTCGGGAAGTTCTGTCTTGCCGCCGTGCGGGTTCGTGCCACGCCAGCCCTCGACGCCGAGCAGCCCGATGCAGGGCAGCCCGTGGCTGATCGCGCTGTCCAGCTTCCGCGCGCCCTCGGTGATCCACAGCGACACGCCGGGATTCGCCAATACCGGCCGTACCTGCCTGGGCACGTCGAGGCAGAGCCGGTCTCCCGCGCGCGTCTCGTACCTGATGGGTCGCCCATCCTTCCCCATGCGGGGTTCATCCGAGCGGAGTTGGTACGTGGTGACATCGCCATCAACGCCGACAATCGGAATCAGCAACCCGGGCCGCAGCTGATACTCGGCGAAGCCCAACCGACCCAGTTCCGCAGGGTCGTCGATGGTTCGGTAGCCGCGCACGGCGGCAACCTCGTCGTTGATGGCTGATGCCCTAATCAGCTCTTCGTGCCTTTTCGCAAGATTGGGTATGCTGCCCATGTGGGTTATCGCCGGTAGGTCGAGCGCTGCGGCGCATGGGAGACGGGGCCGGGTTTTCCCGCATCATTCGTCGCGATGTCGCTATCGCCGTGCTGTGCGCGCATTAGCGCCTCGTAGGCACGCCGGGAGTACACGTAGCGGCGTCCGGTCCCGGGGATACGCGGGATCGGGAGCGCGTCCAGCCGGGCGCGCTCGTACGCTACGGTCATGCTCATCCCGAGCCGCCGGGCGAGTTCGGCCAGCGTCAAGGTGTCCCGGTCGTGGTGGAGCCTATGGTCCGTCATCGCACACCTCCGAGAAGCAGGCCGCTGTAGCGGCCACGGGCGTCTACTCGGAGAGTACCTAGAACAAGGGTGCGGAAACATGTTCGGGAACGAGGACAAGTGGACTAAACGGGTTTGCTAGGGGATCTTGATGGTCCGTGCCTTCTTGTTCTTCGGGCGGCCGCCCGGCTGGGGTCGCAACTCGAGGCCTACTAACTCCGCCGTCTGGGCGATGGCTTGCCCGAGTTGTGGCCGGGCGACGCCGTAGCGGACCGCGATCTGGCTCCGGCTCTCGCCGAGCATCTGGAACCTAACGAGCCAGTCGAAGTGTCGACTCGACCGCTTCTTCGGCGTGTCATCGAGAATCGGCAGTTCGGAGCACTCCAGTTGGCGGGAAATCATCGCGGTGCGGAGGCACTCTGCGAACTCCTCAAGGATGCGTCGCTCAGCATCATCCCACCGCTCGGTCAGCGGGTCCCAACACGCGAATGTCCTCCCGGTCACTGGGTCGTTCAGCTCGAGGTCCAGAGGCTTGTAAGTGGGTAGGGAGACAGGGGTCTCGCGTTGGTGGACGCTAGCATGTCGGGCGACCAGCACGCGTTGTGGGTGGCGCCTACCGCCGGTCTTTCGCCAGATGCCGAAGGCCGTTGCAAACGCCATCATGGCGTCGATCGCCAGCGGACCGTTGATGGCGCAGCGGTCGCACCAACGGCGGACGTGGGCGAAAGGTTCAAACGTTGTAAACGCCTCCACAGCGACGCGTCGTCGAAAGGAGGCGTGCGATGGAGACGGACCGGCCACCGACCTCCGGGAACACCGTAGCGTCGAGCAGCCGGGCGAGTGCACGAGGCGCAGCGCACTCCACCGCATCCCAGAACATTTGACGTGCCGGCTCCGTTACCGCCAACACGACGCGGTCATCATCGGCAGCGGGGTAACGCATGACGTGGTCGCCTCCATCCGGTTCGGGTCGCGTGGCGCTCGGGTCAGTGAGGCGTCCCAGTAGCGCTTCGGCTCCACAGCGGGTTCACGCGCCTGTGCCCGCCTTGCGCGGCACTACCCGCCCCACGATCTCGAGCAGTTCGTCATCCATCTGCGGCACGACCTGCGCGTAGGTCTTGAGCGTCGTCGTCAGCGTCCCGGTGCCCGACCCGTGCGGCGACGGCCAGGTTGCCGCCGGCGATACCGTGGCGGTAATGTGGGTCCGCCGAGAATCGTGCGGCGTCCGCTTACCCCGGCCTCCCGAACCAAGCGTTCGAACGATCGCCACACGTGCGCCGGGTCGATCGGGCGGCCGGTCGCGGTGCAGAACACCAGAGCATGGGGGTTCTGCCAGTCGGGCCGCCTTGAGCCGGCGTTCCTTCCATGCGATGTTGTGGCTTCGCAGCTCATCCAACATGCCCGGCGTTAGCCGAACCGTCCGGCGCCCGGCCTCGGTCTTCGCGTCGTTGATGACCGACTACCGGCAGCCGGACCACGCGGTGCCCGAACATGACCGTGCCGCGCTCGAAGTCGACGTCCTCCAACCTCCACCCCGCGCAACCTGACGTGCGCGCGCCCGTTTCGACCGCAAGAGACCAGTAGGGGTACATGCCCAGCGCGCGCCGCCTCGAGGAACGCGGCCGACTCGCGCCGGCTCCACACCCGGCTTCGGTACGACAGCCTCGGCGGCTTGGCGACGTCGCAGACGTTCTGGACCACGAGCTTCAACGCTGGCCGAGCCTGAGCGCGGACGCTAGCCGCATGTGGCACTTCTTGATCAGGCTCGACGACTTCCCCGCCGCCTGCATGGCCGCGTAGAACGTCTCTACCTGCTCCACCGTGAGCTTCTGCACGAGGACGCCGCCGAGCGCCGGCTTCAGGTGCTTGCGGATCACGATCTCGTAACCCGCGACGTTCTCCGGCTTCACTCGTCCGGGGGACCTTCACCTCGAACCAGCGGTTGAGCAACTCGGCGCGGTCGTCTTGTCGGGGGCGAACAAGGCAAGCCGCGATCGCGCTCGGTCTTGGCCTGCCCCTCGGCGCGCCTTCGCGTCCTTCTTGGTCTGGAACGTGCCGACAGTCGCCTGCGGCGCCCGGTCGTTCCGACGCCGCGGATGGCACCAGGTAGCGGGGCTTGCCGTCCGGATACACGCGCTTGGAGATGTCGATTCCAGCTCCACGGGCTGTGGCCGTCGTGTGGCACAATGGCCACAAAACGACGTAGTAATGCCGACGCCGCAGTTACGCCGATTGCTTGATTATACCGCGGTTTCAAGGACCCCGCGGCAATAGCCAATCAATGCGGTGAAGCGGTGAAATAATCCTCCAGGCAAGAGGTCACCCAGGTTCGAGTCCTGTCAGGCGTACCACAGAATCGGCGTCAGCTCAACGAAATCGACCCCCGGCCGATGGGCCCGGGGTCGGTTTGTCACCCTTGGTCACGGTTTGGTCACGGACGCGGCGATCGGTTGCGGACGGGAGCACATCTACGATTGGGGCAGCCGAACAGGGCCGGATAACCTGGAATCCCTTCCGCTATCCAGACCCCCACCCGCGTCGTCATGGGCAATGTGATCATCCTGGTCCGGAGAATGGCCCAGCCTGTTGAAAAAACTCGCTGGACGGGCGCCGTGAAGCGTGATCCCTCTCCCCGGCGGTCGGAATTGGGACATCCGGTACCATGGGACACCTTCAGAGCCCGTTGATGGGTTACCGTTCCGACTTTTTAGGCTGGGCCGTTATCTAGGGCAGGGACCGAATACAAGGATCGAGAACAAGGGGCGGTCTGTCGCTCCGGATGTCAGGGGTAAGGAGCACATCCGCCGTCGGTGCGAACGCGTACTCGGGCCGCACGCGGAACGGCGATGGTTCGCAACGCGCACCAATTGCGCCGTGGACGGCATCGTGCGGCCGCCGAGCGCACTACGCGCCCTGGTGGTCGATCCCGAGCATCGCCCGGTACGTCTGCGCCGGCGTGGGCGGGGGCGGCAGCGGCCGGCCGCGCTCGGCGCGGAAGGCCGTCGAGCATCAGGCCGACGAAGCGCCGCCACGCGCCCTGGGCGGTGCGGCCTGCATGACCCGCACCACCCCGGCGTTCGCCAGCAGCAGCAGCACGACGTCCTCCGGGACGAAATCCGCGCGCAGGCTCCCCTGGGCCTGGGCGCGCAGGATCAGCTCGGTGAGCCGCTCGAAGGCGTGCGCGCGCTGCGCCTCCACCTCGCGGGCGGTCGGGAAAGGTCGTCGTCAGCACGTCCTGCACGCCTGGGTCGGCGGCCTGCATTCCGCAGATCCGCTCCACAAAGGCGCAGCCCGCCCAGGCGTCGGGCGCTGAGCGCCTCCTCCACTGCGTCGGCGTACTCGGCCAGCTGGGCGGTGGCGACGACGGGTCCTCGCGCGCCGGGAATCGGCGGTACGAAGGCGACCCGGCCCGGCCCGGCGATCATCGCCGAGCCCGCGCTCCGCGAAGACCAAGTGCGAGCCGCCTCGACGATGCGTTGCCGGTTGCGTTCGGCGTCGGCCCGCAGTGACCGATCAGCACGTGTCGTGGTCGGTTGAGTGTCGTCCATGAGCGCAAGCATACTCAGTCAGCGGGAGAACTTTCTCCGCTTATGGTAGGCTGCTCATAACTGGAGGGACGCTCTCCGCTTGAGGGCGATGCGCGATGGGGCCGCGAGTCTCAGGGCCCTGAGCGTCAGAAGAGGAGACCCGGATGAAAGCGTTCGTCTTACCGGCATTCGACAGCCGACCGTGGCGGACATCCCCACGCCGGAGCGGACCAGGCCGGGTGCTCGTGCGCGTCCGCGCCGCCTCGGTCAATGGCTTCGACCTGTCCGTCCCGAGCGGACGGTTGCGGGGCATGCTGGAGTACCGCTTCCTGGTCGTGCTCGGCAAGGACTTCGCCGGGACCGTCGAGGCGGTCGGGGACGGGGTAGCGCGTTCGCCGGCGGCGACGGCGTCTTCGGCGTCCGTGTCCGACCCGTCGCCGCTCCACACCGGTCGTTCGCCGAATACGGCGCCGTGCCCGCGGGGCCGCACCTGATCCGCATCCCGAGGGCGTCGACCTGGCCGCCGCCGGCGTACTCGGTCTGGCCGGATCGGCGGCGCTCCAGGCCGTCGACGCGGTCGCCCCGACCGCTGGCGAGACCGTCCTCGTGAGCGGGGCGACGGCGTCGGCGCCTACGCCATCCAGCTCGTCGCGGCGCGGGCACGACCGTGATCGCGACCGCCACGCCGGGCGAGGACGCCGAGTTCGTGCGAGGGCTCGGCGCGTCCCTCAGCGTCGACTACACGGGCGACGTGGCGGCGCAGGTGCGTCCATCCGGCCGAACGGCGTCGACGCCGTGCTGCATCGGCGGTGGGGGAGCGCCAGCTCCAGCTCGGCGAGCTGCTCAGGCCTGGGGGGGCGGCGTGGCGTCGATCAACTCCCGCTGCCGGGCGCGCGGGTCTCGCCAGTCTTCGCCAGCGGACGCCGCCACGCTCGATCGACTCGCCGCCGAGGTCGCGGCTGGCCGCCTGAAGATGCCGATCCAGCGCACGTACGCGCTAGACCATGTCGGCGAGGCGTTCGGGTGGCCTCGCCGCCGGGACCCAGGGCAAGCTGGCCATCTCCATTCCGTGAGGCGGAGACCGCCGCCGCGACGGGTACGAGGTGTTCGCCTGGTGGGTGAGAGCAGAATCGACGAGCACATGGCCATCGAATTGGGGGCGTTGTCGCTCTCGGATCTCCAGCGGAGCCTCGATACCGGCACCACCGCGACCGCGGCAGACCGCAGCGACCGGATCGTCGGCTACGGCACGCGTGCCGAGCGTCTGGGTCTGGATGTCTTCGCGCTGGGCGAGCATCACACGTTGGACTTCGCGGTCTCGTCCCCATCGTTCTGGCGAGGATCGCGGCCCGCACCCACAAGAGGGCACAGGTTCGAGTCCTGTCGGGCATACCCCCGGGAACTCCTCAATCGCCCCCCGTAAACGATTCACGGCTCTCGGAAGACCAATGGGCGGGCGCGAGCGCGGCGCCCTTTACCCGCCCTGGCTCCTGGCGAGCCCTGCATCCGCTCGGTCACGATCCTGGGCAGGCTCTGCTGGATGCGGTCGGCCATTGCCTGATCTTCGCGCATGATCTGCTCGCAGATCGACGCGGTTTCAAGGTCGCCGACCTCCGACGCGGCCGCGATCAACGCCTGGTAGGATGCCACCTCGAAGTGCTCGGCGGCGTAGCGACCAGGGCGTTCTTGACGATCTCGTCCGATGCCAGGCCGGTCATTGGCGCCTGTACCGTACCCACCAGCGTGCCGAGCACCGACTTCACGGTCGAGACGTTGCCGTCCAGTCGCTCGATGCAGCCCTTTACCTGCTCGGCGTGGCGACGCGTCTTCTCGAGGTGTTGCTGATCCATCGCCTGGACGGCCGGATAGTCTGGCGTCGTTGACGCGATGCTCGAGCACCTGCATCGAGGGCAGAGTTCTCCATCGCGTGGGCGTCGTTCAGCCACGCGATCACCAGGTCCTTGCTGTTCATGTCGGGCTCTTGCTCGCAATCCCAGGCACGATCGCCGGGCGCCGGACGCCGCTCTGCTGCTCGTGCCCCGCCTGCAATCCCTGCGCCACCCCTGCCGGTGACGACGAGCGGACCCTGTGGGTGAGGCCTGCACCGTCGGCCGCACGAGCGCCGTGAGCTCACGGTCCACGCGTTCCCGAGGACGAGGCGGTGGCCTGGAACTCGGGTGACCGGCCGTCGGACCTACACCAATTCCCTGCGGCGCTTCCCCGCGCGTTCGATGGGCGCCTGCGTCACCGACGCAACACGCCGATCGCACCGAGAAGCCCCGTCCGTTTCCCATGGCCTTCGTGGCTGATTCGCCCGGTTCGGTTGCGCCGCAACAGCACGACGGCCGGGATGCCGGCGGTCAGCCCGGCGACGGCCCATCGACGCATCGGCCTCGCGCCGTCGGCCTTTCCAGCCGCCCGTCACGGAGGTTCCCTCCGGCATCGGCGCAAAGACGTTGCGTCCGGCGCGCGCTTGTCCTGGTACAGATGCAGCTTGTCGACCATCCTCGCCGACTGCTTCTCGGCCAGCCCTGGGGCCAGGTAGTGCTGCAGTTGCAGCATCCGGCCGGCGTTCCCGACAAAAACCTCCCGCCGCGGCCGCTGGGCCATCCGGACGATCGCGTCCGCAACGCTCATAGCCGGGTAGACGGGGGCATCGCCTTGGCGGCGCGGCCGGTGTAGCTGGCGCCGTGCAGGAAGAACGGGGTGTCGATGGCCGCCGGCATGATGGTGCTGACGTGGATGTCCTTCGCCTTGTCCAGGAACAACTCCTGCCGCAGGCTCGTGGCCACGCCTCGGATCGCCATCTTCGACGCACGTAGGCGCTCGAGATACGGCTCAGCCATCTAGCCATCATCGACGCGTTGTTGATCAGGACGCCGCTCCCTTGGTCCCGGAAGATGGGCATCACCGCCCGCGCGCCGTGGATGTACCGAACAGGTTTGTCTCGATCACCTCGCGGTAGACGTCAGGGGCGACTCCTCGAACTTGGCGAAGAGCGTGACGGCAGCGTTGTTGACCCAGACGTCGATCCGCCCGAAGGTGTCGACGGCGCGCCGCGCCAACGCTTGGACAGCTTGCGGGTCCCGCACGTCGGTGGGCACGGCCAGCGCCTGGCCCCCAGTTGCTCGCACTCCGCGACCAGCTCCCGCAGCGGTTCTTCTCTGCGGGCGGCGACATCACCACCGCGCCCGGCGCCTGGCGAAGGCATGCGCCGTGGCCCGTCCGATCCCGCTCGACGCACCCGTAATGACCACGACGGCGTCCTTGAGTTTCCTCGGCATGTCATTCCTCCCGATCGTCGTCCGATCACCACCGGCGGTGCCGCCAGCCGAACGTCCGCACCATCGCGCCGACCATCTCTTCGGCACCAGCGCCCGACCCCGAAGCTGGCCGCATCGCATGTGGATCACGGTCGGACCTGGTAGCGCCGCGCGGCTGGTCGCACATCCCTTCCGCGGCGATTGGATTCTCGACGCCGGCGTCGTGAAAACCGGCTCCAGCCCACCGGGCTCGCCTCGTCCGACCGCCCCACGTCTCGCTCCCACGCTGCCGGCCATCCGGCATCACCGCATCCCCAGCTGGCGCGCCTGCAGCCGTACCTCGGAGAGCTCGTCCGCGCTGTTGGCATCACAACCCCAGTCCCCGCGGTCCGTGACGTCCGCGTCGCCGGCCGCTGTGGTGACGCTGCCTCCAACTCCAGGTTCTACGTCGCCGATATTGCTCTCGGCCTCCTCATAACCACCGTCGTTCACATCGCCGAACACGCCAGGGTCGCGCACGTCCTCGGTCTGCCGCTCCCGGTCGCTCATCGTCGCTTCTGTCCTCCACGTCCAACCCGTCGCCCACCGCTCCACCCGGAGCCGTCACGACCAGGGGATCGTTGCATTCCCGGGCCACGGCCCTGTCCCCTTCCCTGCCCGCAAGCGTGAGCCACGGGGCGAGGCACCCCTCGCCCCGTGGGAAACGGGGTGAACCTTAGCGGATCGATGCATCGACGCCGGTGCAGAACCGTGCGCGCGTGCGGAACGCCTCCTGCGCCGTCCGCGCCGTTCCGACATCCTCAGGCGTCGGTCCCTCCTCGTTCCCAGAGATGGGCCCAGCCGGCGCCAGGAGCCGATGGCATAACCGAGTCCGATCCTCGTCGCGTCCCCGCCGCTCCGGGCCACAACGCGACTCCCTCCATCTGAACGCCCGCACCCTGAAGCGGGGTCTTCGGATCACCCGCCGGCGGCTCGTCTACCATGCCAGCGCCGTTGGCCTGGCGAGTTCCATGGCCAGCGCCGTGCTTCTCGCCCGGCCCGGCGGCCCATTTCAGGCGGCTGCGCGCGAGGCGGATGCATCTCGGCCACCAACACTCGCATCGGTTGGGGGAGATCACCGTGCACTTCGAATGCGAGCGCCCGGAGAGGGAGATCCACAACGTCCAAGTTGGCCCACCGGAGATCGAGGGCTGCCGGACGGTCACGCTGACGACGAGCCGCGGCGACATCGAGTGCCGCGATTACGCGGCGCCCGATTCCTAGCCGCGCCGCCGTCCGGGTCGGCGGTGCGGGTGGCGGTTGCGGGAAGCGATGACGGCCCGCCCGAAGTCGATCGCCGGGGAGGGCCATCTCGACCTGGATCATTTCTAGGTTAGGAGATACCGGGGTCGCTCGGCCCAGCGCGCGCCACCACCAATGCGATTGCAGTCCGATTATCGGTATCGGTTTGGGTGCAATGCACGAAGCTCGCGGACCAGAGCAGTCGCGGCTCCCGACGTAGCAGGGCGTCGCGCGCCAATGGCAGACCAGTCATCCACGCCGCATTCCTGACCGATGCTTCCCACCCGGCCCCGCCGTGGCCAACTCCGATGCCAACCGGTGCTGTCCTTATCGTCGCAAGGCAGTTGGTCAGTGTCGAGGCAAGAGGTTCGGCTACCGCCTGGCACGAGGCTTTCGGCCGGCATCACGGGTAAAACGCCCGTCTTTGCTCTGGAACAAGGGTACGGATTCGAGTCCCGTGAGCATGCCCGTTCACTGCTCCAGTGCCTTCGTCTCATCGTGATCACCACCGCTTGTCGTCTCTGGACGAGACGTGGTTGCGGCGTCTTCCCGGCAGGCCGATGGTGTGATACAGTGTACGTACATCTCAGTCGGTCGAGGTGTACGTTCCCGGACGCCTGCCCGTCGCTGGCGCCTGGGGTTGTGGTCGCGTGCTACCATACGGGGAGTGCCGCCGCCCGGCCAGCTCCCAGGTCGCCCACCGCCGGCCTGGCGCCACAGCAGCCCCGCGGCGCGACGCGCCCCGATCCATCCACCGTCGGGCCACCAGCGCGGCGACGAGGAGGTGCCATCGTGGTCTTCCGTAAGGAAAACAAGGTCGACGCCTTCCAGCGTCAGATCAGCGCGTTGCGGCAGCAGCTCGGCACCGGCGAGGAGGAAAACGGTGACCCCCTCTACGACGCCGGTCGCGACCGGAACCAGGAAGGCACGGCGGACGAGCAAGGCCTGAACGCCGGTGGGGACACCGGCCTGGAAAGCGGCGGCTTCGGAGCCGGCGAGGCCGGCGGCTACGCATTCGGCGGCTACGGCGGGGCCTCCTACGATCAGCCCGCCGGCGCCGCGGACCTTGCTGCCTCCACCGCGGCGATGCCGATCCCCACGCCGCAGGTGGACGCCCAAACCAGCGTCATCGCCCATGACACGACCTGGAAGGGCGACCTCCAATCCGACGGCACGCTGCACGTCCACGGCCGGGTCGAAGGCTCAATTCGGGCCGCGCAGGACGTCTACATCGCCGAGGAGGCGGACGTCGACGCGACCGTGACGGCGGCCAACGTCGTCGTCGCCGGCCTCGTCAAGGGGACCGTCCGCTGCGCCAACCGGTTCGAGGTCCTACCGCAGGGCCGAGTCGGCGGCGATGTCCAGGCGCCGACGCTAGTGGTCCACGAGGGGGCGACGGTCACCGGGCAGTTCCGGATGGGGTCGGGCGAGCCGACTGAGACGACGGAAGCGCCACCCGCGCGTACCCCGACGGTGGTTCAACGCCGGGCGGCCCGCGGGGGGACGTAACGAAGCGAGCGATGCGACGATGGCGCGGGTCGAGGGGTCACGGGCTCGCGCGGTGCCGGGAGCGCGGCTGAGCCGCGACGACCGTCCATGCGAGCCGGCGCCAGGCGGCCTGAGCGGCGCGATCCGAGACAGAGAGGTGCGAGAACGATGTCGATGCGGACGGCCGATTCGGGCGATTTCCTCGCCACCAAGACGAGCGTGGACGTGGAGCCGACGCTGAGCGGCGCCCTGGTCGGCGCCGGCGGCACGTTTAGCGTCGTTGACCGCCACTCCAACTTCGACGGGACCTTCCGCTCCGACCGCGACCTGCGGATCGAGGGCGAGGTGAAGGGCACCATCGAGTGCCAGGGAACGCTCTTCGTCGCCCAGGGGGCCAATGTGACCGCCAAGGTCGAGGCCGAGCACATCTCGGTGGCCGGCGATCTCAACGGCGACATCCGCTGCCGGGGCCGCTTGCAGATCCAGCCGAGCGGGCGTGTGCGCGGCAAGGTGGCGACCGAGACGCTGGTGATCAACGAGGGGGCCTACTACGAGGGCCAGTTGGAGATGGCCCAGCCCGAGACCCGCCGGTCCGGGACGCCGCGGCCGCTGCCGCCGGGCGGGCCCGAGCCCTCCCTTGCAACGCCAGCCACGGCGAACGACGGACGACCGGCGGTGCCACCGCAGACGTCGGGCGGTGAGGTGGGCGCCGCGTCGACCACGTTCATCCGCCGCCTGGGCGGGCCCGAGACGCCGTGGGATCGCCGCGGGTCGGGTCAGGACGACGACGCCGAGCCCGGGTCGTCATCCCGCGAGGGCTGAGGGGCTACTGCCTTCCCCACCGCTCCCTCGTAGCGTCCAAGTCGTCCCGCTAAGCCGTTCTCCGGTTCGTTGAACTCCTCGTGAAGCCGTTCGCCGTTCGTAACTCCTCGTGCTCGTCTCGCGAGCTCGCGACGCGCGGCGGTTGGGGGGCGCGTTCGCACGCCCGGCATCCCCTCCGGCGTCGCCTCCATGCTATACTCTCGCCGCTTTACCCCCGCCCGACCCAGCGCGCCGTCGCCCATGGGGACACGTCGCGCCCCGCGCGGGGCGCGACGCGATCCGTTGCCCCGCCTCCACGCGGCAGGCGGGGCCCACCCGAAACTGGACCATGAAGGGGACCACGGCTGGTGACGGCACGGACCTGTCGGACCTGCAGACATTACGAGCCGTCGCCGATCTGGCGCAAGGGCTGGTGCCGTAACCCCCGTCTCTACTCGGCCCAGGAGAGTCACGTCGTCGAGCAGGATGCCCTCGATTGCAGCCGCGGCTTCGGCAACGCCTGGGAACCGGCCGACGCTGGCGCGTTGACGCCGGCGCGCCGCCCGCTGCGCCTCTTTACGCCGCAGCCGAGCCTGGCGACCGCCGGCGCTGCGGCCGGGTTGATGGCCAGCACCGGTTCCGGATCGGGTTCTGGGTCTACCTTCGACGCCGGTGGCGGCCCGGGCGGCGGAACGCCTGGAGGGCCACCGCATGCGGGACCGCCGCGGCGCAACCTGGGCGGCCCGCCGCCAGGACAGGAGCGCACCGTGAGCTACCAGCCCGAGGAGCGGTACTGGACCGATTACCTCCGCATCGCCCTGCCGGTGCTCGGCCTCTTGCTGCTGCTCGGCCTCTTCTGGTACTGGGCAAATGCCCTCATCGGCGACGACGACGCTGACACTCCGCCGACGGCCGCGGCGGCCGCCATCGATCTTCAGAACGCGCCCACCGCGACGCCTAGCCCAGCGCCGAGCGTCGCGCTCACGCCGCAAACCGGCGCACCGTCTGCCGCGCCGGGCCCGACGCCCACCCCGGCACCGTCCGCGCCGGCGTCCGCGGCGCCCTCAGCGGCACCATCCGACCTGCCCCAACCCCCCGAGACGGCAATCCAGAACGGGTCCACGGTGACGGTCTCTGGGGTTGGAAAGGTCAATCTGCGCCAAGATCCCTCAACCAGCGCTGCGATCGTCGAAGAGCTTGAGCCGGGGACGGTCCTGCAAGTTACCGGTGATCTGACAGAAGGCGATGGTCTGGAGTGGTGGCCGGTTCAGAATCCGACAACGGGAACAGCAGGTTTCGTAGCTGCGACCTTGCTCGAAGCACAGCAACCATAGCAATGGCGGAGGTCAGTTCGGCAGCGCCCTGAAGCGTAACGTCGGGCTTCGAGCGGACAGGCCGCGTAGGTGTCGGTTCAGCGATTTGTCACTGTTCGGCTCGGCGCCTCGATGCTATACTCCCGGCTGGCTCGGCGAATGCCGAGCCATCATTTGGCACGCGTCGGGACCGAGCCCGGTGTGCCGGCGCCGCGCGCCGGTCCGGCGTCGGGATGAACGGCGCGGAAGCGCAACACCACCCCACGGAGGTTTCTTTGCAGGCGTTGCAACCGTCCATCACGAGCACCCACGGGCAATCTCGCCAAACCACGTTGAAGGCGCTGTTGGAAGCGGGCGTCCACTTCGGCCACCAGGCCAAGCGCTGGAACCCGAAGATGCGCCCCTTCATCTTCGCCGAGCGCAACGGTATTCACATCATTGACCTTCAGCAGACCGTCAAGCTGCTGGAAGAGGCGCACGGCTTCATCGCCGACCTGACCGCTCGTGGCGGTAAAGTCCTGTTCGTCGGCACCAAGAAGCAGGCACAGGACGTCGTCCGGCGCGAGGCGGAGCGCTCCGGTCAGTTTTACATCAACCGCCGCTGGCTCGGCGGAACGCTCACCAATTTCGTCACCATCCGCAACCGCCTCCGCTACCTGAAGCAGCTCCAGGCGCAGGCCGAGCGCGGCGAACTGGACGCGCTGCCGAAGCAGGAGAGCGCCGCCAAGCTGCAGGAACTCGAGCGGTTGGAGCGCACTCTCGGCGGACTGCGAGACATGACCCAACTCCCGGGTGCCGTTTTCATCATCGACCCGAAGCGGGAGCACCTCGCCATCCTCGAGTCGCGCCGGCTGGGCATCCCGGTCGTCGCGGTCACCGACACCAACTGCGATCCCGACGATGTCGACTTCATCATTCCGGGCAATGACGACGCCATCCGCTCCGTCCGCCTCCTCGCCGCCGGCATTGCCGACGCCGCGCGCGAAGGCCTGATGCGGTTGGAGATCTCGCAGGCCGAGCGGGCGATGGACATTGGTCGGGGCAACGGCGCGCGTCGGGATCACGAGGCCTTCGAGCCGGTCTATTCGCCCGACATCGACCCGGTCGGCGCCCTTGACGACGACCCGGTGGAGGCCATCGCAGACGCCGTCATCGCGGATGCCGATGCGGAGGCGGTCGCCGCCGCGCAGCGGCCTCCTAGCTAGTCGAGCGCCCATCACTCGCTCCCCAGGACCCAATACTCACCAGCCGATAGGAGACATCGTGGTCATCAGCGCAAACCAGGTCAAGGAACTTCGCGAACGCACCGGTGCCGGCATCATGGAGTGCAAACGGGCGCTGGAAGCGACCGGCGGAGACATGGATCGGGCGGCCGACTGGCTCAGGCAGCAGGGAATGGCCAAGGCCGAGAAGAAGTTGGGCCGGGCGGCCTTCCAAGGCGTGGTCGAGCCCTATGTCCACGGCGGTGGCCGTATTGGCGCTATCGTCGAGGTCAACTGCGAGACCGATTTCGTCGCCCGCACGCCGGATTTCCGTGACCTTGCCCACGATCTGGCGATGCAGGTCGCGGCCATGTCTCCCCGCTACGTCGGGGAGGGGGACGTCCCGCCCGGGGCGTGGGCCACGCTGGAGCACGAATATGGCGACCGCAAGCAGGCCCTGGCGCACGTCAGCCTGATGGACCAGAACTTCATCAAAGATCCGAAGCAGACGATCCGCGATCTCGTCCGCGACCGGATCGGTAAGCTGGGTGAGAATATCGTCGTCCGCCGCTTCGCGCGCTTCGAGGTCGGCGCCGACGCGCCGGTCTCGTCTGCCGATCAGGACGGCGCCTCGGCGTAGCGGGCGGGAGGGGCCACGGCTTGCGGACTTCCAGGCTCGGCATTCGACACGGAGCACTCGGCTCGGCGGTGAGAGGGGCGGACCGTGGCGGCGAAGTACGGGCGGGTCCTCCTGAAGCTGAGCGGAGAGGCGATGATGGGCGATGCCCCCTATGGCATTGACCCGACTGTCGCCAAAAGACTCGCTCGTCAGGTGCGTCGGGTGGTCGAGCTGGAGGTCCAGGTCGCCGTGGTCATTGGCGGTGGCAACATCTGGCGCGGCCTCGCCGCCAGCAGCAAGGGGATGGATCGGGCGACCGCCGACTACATGGGCATGGTTGCCACCGTCCTGAACGGCGTGGCGCTGCAGGACGCGCTCGAACAGGCGCAGGTTCACACCCGCGTCATGACGGCGATCGAGATGCGCGAGGTAGCCGAACCCTACATCCGGCGCCGCGCCATCCGCCACATGGAGAAAGGCCGGGTCGTCATCCTCGCCGCCGGCACCGGCAATCCGTTCTTTACGACCGATACCGCAGCCGCCCTGCGCGCGTTGGAATTGGACGCGGACGTGCTGCTGATGGCGAAGAACCAGGTCGACGGCGTCTACTCCGACGACCCGAATGTCAACCTTGGTGCCCGCCGCTATGGGCAGATCAGCCACCAGGAAGCGCTCGAGCGAAACCTGCGGGTGATGGATGCATCGGCGCTCGCCCTGTGCCGCGATAACGACCTGCCGATCCTGGTCTTCAACATGGCCCAGGAGGGCGCGATCGAGGCGGCGGTTCAAGGCGAGCCGGTCGGCACGCTCGTGACGGCCGCCGCCGCCCGGGTTGACTAGGCATTGGCCGACAGCGATCAGCCATGAGCCCTGGCGCCGGTGGCGCCGACGGCTGTGGGGCTGTGAGACCGAATCGCGAATGGACTCGTCGCGGCGGCGCGCGGTCCGGCGACGGCGCAGGGCTGATCGCTGACGGCGGACCGCTAAGGAGGCGATGTGATGATTCAGGATGTGATGGCCGACGCCGAGGCGCGCATGGGGAAGGCGCTGGACGCCCTGCGACGCGACCTGGCTACCATCCGCACCGGTCGCGCCTCCCCGTCGTTGGTGGACCGGCTGACGGTCGAGTACTACGGCACGCCGACTCCGCTCAACCAGCTCGCCGGCATCTCCGTGCCGGAGCCGCGGCTCCTGGTGATCCAGCCGTGGGACCGCGGCACGATGGGCGCCATCGAGAAGGCGATCCAGAAATCAGAGCTGGGGCTGAACCCGAGCAACGACGGTCAGGTGATCCGCATCGCCATTCCCACGCTGACCGAGGAGCGGCGCAAGCAACTGGTCAAACTGGTCCACAACCACGTCGAGGAAGGGAAGGTCGCCGTCCGCAACATCCGCCGCGACGCGATGTCCAGCGTCCGCGAGCTGTTGCACGAGGGCATGCTCTCCGAGGATGACGAGCGCCGCGCCGAGCAGCAAGTGGACGTCCTGACCAAGCGCTTCATCGAGGAAACCGACAAGATCGGCAAGGCCAAAGAGCATGAAGTGCTGGAAGTCTGATCGGCGACGTTGGGACGCGGCAGCGGTCCGCCGCTAGTCATGGGCTGGGAGTTACGGGTGGGCACGAGGTCGGACGTAAGCACGGAGCCCCGACGCGGCGACGACGCATCATCGCAGGCTGATGCCGCCCTCCTCACAACCGACTACCGACTGCCGTCCGGTGACTCGGCGGAGACGGTTCCCCGGCACGTGGCGATCATCATGGACGGCAACGGCCGCTGGGCCGGGCGTCGCGGGCTGCCACGGATTGCTGGCCACGAGCGTGGCACCGACAACATCCGACGCATCACGTACGCGGCGGGGGAGCTCGGCATCCGCTACCTCACGCTTTGGGCGTTCTCCACGGAGAACTGGCGCCGGCCCCGGGAGGAGATCCAGGGGATCATGCGCATCCTCGGCGAGGTGATCGAGCGCGAAACGGAAGAGCTCCACCGGCAGGGCGCACAGCTACGCCACATCGGCAGTCTCGACGGCCTGGAGCCTGACCTGCGTCAGGCGGTGCTCGATGCCATCGAACTGACGCGCAACAACGACAAGCTGATCCTTACCCTGGCGTTTAACTACGGCGGCCGGCAGGAGATTGTCTCCGCGGTGCGCAGCCTGGTCGCCTCCGGCATCTCGCCCGAGCGCATCGACGAAGATGCGATCGCCGGGCACCTTTACACCCGCGACCTGCCGGACCCCGACCTGATCGTGCGGACCTCCGGTGAGCACCGCATGAGCAACTTCCTCTTGTGGCAGGCCGCCTACGCCGAGCTCTTCTTCACGCCGGTCCTCTGGCCGGACTTCGGACCCGACGACCTGCAGGCAGCGGTCCGCGACTTCGCCCGGCGGGAGCGGCGCTTTGGCCGCGTCTCGGCCGAAGTGAGCGCCAATGCCGCATCTGCCCCTTCCGGCGATTAGGCCCCGATCCCAGTGCGCATCCGCGCGGTCAGCTCGGTCTGGGTCGTCGCGGTCGGACTCCTACCGGCCGTTTTCGGCGGGCCGGTCTTCGCCGCGGCGATGGCCCTCCTCGGCGGACTGGGCTATCGGGAGTATCAGGCCATGGCGACCGGCCTCGGCGCCCGGCCCCCGGCAATCGGCTACGCGGTGGTCGCCGCCTTCGCCGTCGTGCCCCTCGCCGGCGGCGGGGAGCAGGCGGCCTTGGGCGTCGTGGCGGCGGCGGTCGGCTTTCCCTTGCTCGCCGTGGTGTTGCGAGCGGACGCAACCGGCGCCTTCGTCGGGTGGGCGCTGTCCGTTGCCGGCGCCTTCTACGTCGGCGTCCCGGTCTTCTCCGCGGTCGCGCTCCGTGGCACCGGCGGCCACGTCGATGCCGGCTGGCTGGCCGACCTGGCGGACGGAGCGGCGACCGGTTGGGATGCCGCGCCGCGAGGGCTCGCCTGGCTGGTTGTCGTCTTGCTGGTGACGTGGCTCGGGGACACCGGCGCCTATCTCGTCGGCCGTGCCTGGGGACGACGACCGCTCCTGCCGCGCGTCAGTCCGAAGAAGACGGTCGAGGGGGCGATCGGTGGCCTCGCCGGCTCGGCACTCGCCGCTGGCTTGGGCGTGGAGGTTGTCGGCCTGGGGGTGAACCCACTTCTCGGAGCCGCCATCGGAGCGGGGCTCGGAGCGCTGGGGCAGCTCGGTGACCTCGCGGAATCGCTCCTGAAGCGCCAGGTCGGGGTCAAGGACAGCGGAGCGCTGATTCCCGGCCACGGCGGCGTTTTGGACCGGATCGACGCCCTCCTGTTCACTCTCACGGCCGGTTGGTTCGTCAGCACGATCGTGGACGGCGCGGTGCGATAGTGGGGCCGGTGGCAGTGTGTGGGGGACGACGGTGACGGCGAGCGGGCAACGATGGCAGTAGGCGTGGACCACGAGAGGCGCGCCGGAAGCGGCGCTCGCGAAGGCGCCGTCGGCGTCTCCGTCCTCGGCTCGACCGGCTCGATTGGCCGTCAGACCCTTGAGGTCATCGCGCACCACCCGGATCGCTTCCGCGTCGTGGCGCTGGCGGCCGGTAGCAACGTCGCCCTTCTCGCCGAGCAAGCGGCACGCTTTGATCCCGATCTCGTGGCCATAGTGGGGTCCGGCGATGGGGCCATGTCCTGGATTGCCGACCGGCGGGTCGAGCACGGGGCCGCGGGCCTGATCGCTGCCGCGACTCATCCCGACGCGGACCTCGTCGTCGTCGCCACGTCGGGCCACGCCGCGATCGCACCCACGTACCAGGCGATCGCGGCCGGCAAGACGACCGCTCTCGCGAACAAGGAGACAATCGTTTGCGCCGGTGAACTGATCGTTCCCTTTGCCGCCGCGCGCGGGGTCGAGATCCGGCCGGTCGACAGCGAGCACAGTGCCATCTGGCAGAGCCTGGGCCGGTCACCGCTCAACGACCTTCCCCGCGACATCTCGCGCCTGATCCTCACCGCGTCCGGCGGACCATTCCGGCAGACACCGCTCGCGCAGTTGGAGCACGTGACCGCGGCGGAGGCGCTCGCCCACCCAACCTGGCGGATGGGGGGCAAGGTGACGATCGACTCGGCGACGTTGATGAACAAGGGGCTGGAGGTGATCGAGGCCCGCTGGTTATTCGACATCCCGTACGAGCGGATCGAGGTCCTTATTCACCCGGAGAGCGTCGTCCACTCGTTGGTCGAGTTCGCCGACGGCAGCCAGGTTGCCCAGCTCAGCGTGCCGGACATGCGGCTGCCGATCCAATATGCGCTGACCTTCCCGCAACACACTCCCGGCCCGTGTCGACGCCTGTCACTCGCCGAGGTGGGTTCTCTTCACTTCGAGCCTCCAGACGAGACTCGATTTCCGTCGTTGGCACTCGCTCGCCAGGCGGGGGAAGCCGCCGGCACCTTCCCGACCGTCCTCAGCGCCGCCGATGAGGTCGCCGTCGCCGCGTTCCTCGCCGGGGATCTCCGTTTCCTCGACATCCCCGACGTCACCGCTCGGGTCCTGAACGGGCACCGCCCGGAGCCTCCACTCAGTTTCGAGGCGATTGCCACCGCGGACGCGTGGGCGCGAGTCACCGCTACTGAGGTCATTCGGGAGCGCGCTCGGGCCTCCGCCTAAGGCGTCACCTCCGGCCGACGCACCAAGGCTAGGTTTTGCCGCTACCGAGCCAGCGTCACCGCATTGACCTCGGCCGCGCCAGCGGTCGCCAACGCCTCCGCGCAGGCGCCCAGCGTGGCACTGGTCGTCAGCACGTCGTCGACGAGGACGAGCCGGAGGCCCGCCACGCTGACGCCCTCCCGGGGCCCGAAGGCGCCAACGACGTTCGTGCGGCGCGCCGTTGCCTCCAGCCCAACTTGCTGCGGCGTGTCGCGAAGCCTCCGCAGCGCTTCCGTGACCGGGAGACCGGTGAGGTCGCCCACCCGGCGAGCGAGGAGGGTGGCCTGGTTATACCCGCGCCGGCGCTCCCGCCGTGGGTGCAAGGGCACCGGTACGAGAGCGTCCGTGGGGCCGAGCGTGTCAAGGGTCGTGGCGAGCACCTCACCGAGGTGCCCGGCGCGAGCCCACTCGTCGTGGTACTTGAAAACCGGGATCGCCTCGCGCAGCCAGCCATCGTACGGGGCCGCCGAGCGCACCCGGCGCAACGCCGGCGGGAGGTCAGCGCAACGGCACGGCGCGACTCCCTCCGACGCCCCGCAGCGGGCGCACCAGGGCGGTGCGAACCGGGGCAGCGCCGCGTCACACGCCGGGCAAAGCCAGGTCCCGCGCCGGCCGCACCTAGGTCCGGCGCACCGTGGAGGGTACACCGCGTCGGCAACCGAGCCAGCGGCGATGGCGAGAAGGCGACGCACGCGGCCACCGCGCACAACAGGAGGCGTCATCCCCTCGAGGATACCAAAGGGCTGTCCGCGCCGAAACCCGCCGGTGCCGGTCGCGTTGCTCCCGGCCTAGGTCAATTCCGCCGCTACCTCGGACGAGCGCGTGACCTCTGGCGGCCTGCCCCGAGACACCTGCTATACACTTCCCATGATGGACGCCCACCTTAGCCGATCACTGACCGTGTCCGACGGTGCCGACCCGACTGACGCGCTCCTGTACGGCTGCGATTCCACGCCGGGAATTGTCGCCGTCGAGCCGGCGGGGCCGGACCGTGTGCGCCTCTTTCGTCGCGGGGCTGGGAGCGATACCCAGGCGGACGAGGATGCGTTCGAGCCCTGGCTCCTCGCGGCCCGGCCGGAGCCGTGGGCCGCACTTCGATCCCGCCCCGCCATCGTCCGATTGGACGGGGAGCACCCGCTTCGCTATCTGGTCCGCTTCGGTTCATGGCCCGCCTTCACCGATGCGGCGCAGGCCGGGCGCGACGCGGGCGAAACCTTCTTTCGCTTCCGGTCCCCCGTCGAGCAGTATCTGGTTCGCAGCGGCCGCACATTGTTCAAAGGGATGGTCTTCGACGACGTTCGTCGGCTCCAGCTCGACATCGAGACCCTCGGCTTCGATCCCACCCTATCCGCGAACCAGCTCATTGTGGTCGCCCTCCGCACGCCGGACGGCGATGAGGAGGTCCTCACGCTTGAATCGAGCGAGGAGGAGTTGCTGCGTCGGCTCAACCAGTGCATCCTCGCCGCCGACCCGGACGTCATTGAGGGGCACAACATCTTCAACTTCGACCTGCCGTTCCTGGCGGCCCGGGCCGCGCGCTGCGGCGTGACCCTGGCTTGGGGTCGGGACGGCTCGCCGGTCCGGATCGGCCAGGGCCAGGCCCGCTTCAAGGTCGCCGCCCTCACCCTGCCGTACACGCCGGTGTACGTCTACGGTCGGCACATCGTCGATACCTATCAGCAGATCCAACGCTACGACACCGGTGGCAAATTGAGCTCGTACGGGCTCAAGAGCGCAGTGGAGGAGCTGGGCCTGACCCGGACGGGACGGGAGTTCGTTCCCGGTGAGCGGATCCGGGACGTCTGGACCACCGATCGCGACCGGCTCCTCCGCTACGCCCTGGACGACGTGCGCGACGTGGACACCTTGTCCCGTCTCGCGACCCCAACGGAGTTCTACCAGACCCAGCTGCTGCCGCGGTCATTCCAGGCGGTGGCGACCGGCGGCCCAGGCGAGAAGATCAACGACCTGATGGTCCGCGCCTACCTGATGCGGGGCCATGGCGTGCCGACCGCGCAGCCGGCGCGGGAGTACCCCGGAGGACACGCCGAGCTGCTGGAGGTCGGAGCATTCGCCCCCGTCGTCAAGTGCGATGTCGAGAGCCTCTACCCCTCCATCATGCTCGCCGCGGGGATCACGTCGGCTAGCGACACGCTGGAAGCCTACTTGCCGATGCTGGCGGACTTGACTCGACGGCGTCTCGAAGCCAAGGTGCGCAGCCGCGCGACGGCGGGCGCCGAGCGCGCGATGTGGGAGGGGATGCAAGCCAGCTTCAAGGTGCTGATCAACTCGTTTTATGGCTATCTCGGTTACGGCGGCGCCCTTTTCAACGACTACGACGCCGCTCGCCGTGTCACCCTCGAGGGCCAACGTATCGTCAAGGTTGTCGTCGAGCGCTTGAGGGCAACGGGCGCGACGCCGATTGAGGTCGATACCGACGGCGTCTACTTCGTCCCTCCGCCGTCAGTCACCACGGAGACCGAGGAGCAGGCGTACGTCGAACGAGTCGCCGAAGGGCTGCCAACCGGTATTCGGTTGGCGCACGACGGTCGTTACGCTGGCATGCTGTCCCTGCGCCTGAAGACGTATGCCCTGCTCGACCACGACGGGACGATGCTGCTCAAGGGCAGCTCGCTGCGTAGCCGCCGAATGGAGCCCTGCTTTCGGGAGTTCCTGCGCGAGGCCGCGCGTCACTTCCTGCGCGACGATCGGGCCGCGGCGCGCGAGGCCTACTTCGCCCTCGGTGAGCGCATCCGCAGCCGGGACCTGTCTGTCCGAGAATTCGGCCAGTGGGGCATGCTCAACGAGGAAACGCTTGTCAAGCAGCCTCGCCTGAAGCGGCTCGTCGATCGCCTGCCACGGCATCTGGTCGTGCGATCAGGCGAGCGGCTTGAGTTCTATGAGCGGCAGGATGGCGGCCTCGCCTTGACCTCCGAGTATGCCGGGGACGAGAACATCGGCTACCTCCTCCGCCGCCTGCGAGATGTCGCGGAGCGCTTCCGCGCGCTGTTCGCGTCGGACGCCGAGTTCGACGCCTTCTTCCCGGCGCTTACAGCCCGCACCGACCTGGCCGCCGCCCGCAGCCAGCGGGCGTCGGAGCAGCTTAGCCTCTTTGGCTGAACCCCCCATGGGAGCACACAATTGGCCCCGGCGGCGGTCGCGCATCCGAACTCGCGCAGAGCCGCCGCCCCTCGTGCCTCTACCGCTCGCGAAGGTGGATCAGAGGCCCGAACGTTCGCACCATTGAGGTTCGCCGCCCCGTGCTCGACACGATGGCGCCTTAAACGCCAACGGCCCCCCTACCAATTTCGGTAGGGGGGCCGTTTGTGGTAGCGGGGGGGGGATTCGAACCCCCGACCTTTGGGTTATGAGCCCAACGAGCTGCCGCTGCTCCACCCCGCGCCGTGCCAGAATAAGAGAGCCGCACATCAGTATACACAAAGACCCTCTGCCCTGTCGGTCAGAGGGTGGGGGGCGCCCGCAGCGGCCTCGCCTCCCATGGAGTCGCCCCCACAGTACTCTCCGGCGCTGCGCCGGGTCACGACCGGGTTCGGGATGGGACCGGGTGGGGCCAGCGCGCTCGCGGCCACGGGCGCCCCCGACCCTCCGGCCGCCAATGGCTGCCGTGATCTCGGTGGGTGGCTCCCTACGCGGTGAACGCACAATTCCAGCGGCCACCGGCTCGGGTCACGACCCGCGCCCTCGCCCGCGCGCCCCACATCCTTCTCTTCCATGTCACCGACCGTCCCGCGGTCCGTTCCTCGTTGCCCGTCGACGTGGCGCCCATCCTCCCGGTATGGTCCGGGCGGTGGCCGCGCCCCGGGACATTCCTGCCCCCTCGGGCGCGCGCCGCCCTGTCCGTCCGTTCCCCGTCGGGGACGCGCCGTCGCCGGCGCCGTTGATGCAATGCCCACCCTCGGCCATTAGGACGGCTCGGCTCGGTCGATTGCTCGCCTTCCACCCGCCGCCTATCAACCCGGTAGTCTGCCGGGGGCCTTACTTCTCTCGAATGGGGAAGCGGTCTTGGGAGGGATTCCCGCTTAGATGCTTTCAGCGGTTCGCCCGTCCGAACGTGGCTACCCAGCTATGCCGGTTGCCCGACAACTGGCCCACCAGCGGTTCGTCCAGCCCGGTCCTCTCGTACTAGGCCAGCCGCAACTTCCCATCGCCCGCGGCGGATAGAGACCGAACTGTCTCACGACGTTCTGAACCCAGCTCGCGTACCGCTTTCATGGGCGAACAGCCCAACCCTTGGGACCTTCTCCAGCCCCAGGATGCGACGAGCCGACATCGAGGTGTGCCAAACCCTGCCGTCGATATGGACTCTTGGGCAGGATCAGCCTGTTATCCCCGGGGTAGCTTTTATCCGTTAGGCCACGGCCCTTCCACTCGGGACCGTGGGATCACTAGGCCCGGCTTTCGCCCCCTGCTCGGCTTGTAGGCCTCGCAGTCAAGCTCCCTTGCTGCCCTTGCGCGCTCCGGCCGATTGCCATCCGGCCTGAGGGAACCGTTGGGCGCCTCCGTTACTCTTTGGGAGGCGACCGCCCCAGTCAAACTCCCCACCAGCCGCGGTTCCTCGCGGGGATCACCCGCTGAGGTTAGGACGATGGCACCGCCAGGTGGTATTTCAAGGTTGCCTCCACGAGGCTGGCGCCCCCTGCTTCCCCGGCTCCCCACCTATCCTACACAAGCAGTGCCCTCGCCCAGCGGCAAGCTGGAGTAAAGCTCCACGGGGTCTTTTTGTCCTGCCGCGGGTCGCCGGTATCTTCACCGGCCTTGCAATTTCGCCGAGTCCCCGTCGAGACAGCGCCCAGATCGTTCTACCTTTCGTGCGGGTCGGAACTTACCCGACAAGGAATTTCGCTACCTTAGGACCGTTATAGTTACGGCCGCCGTTTACCGGGGCTTCGGTTCGGGCCTCGCAGCCCTCCCTTAACCTTCCGGCACTGGGCAGGTCTCAGCCCCTATACGTCCACGCTCAACGCGTTGGCAGGGACCGGTGTTTTTGGTAAACAGTCGCCTGGGCCTGGTCACTGCGGCCCCCTCGAGCTCCGGCGGCAAGCGCCTTCACCCTACCGGGGCGCCCCTTCTCCCGAAGTTACGGGGCCAATTTGCCGAGTTCCTTGACGGAGGTTCTCTCGTCCACCCTTGGTCTTCTCGACCTGCCCACCTGTGTCGGTTTGCGGTACGGGCGCGGACACGCTGGCTAGAGGCTTTTCGTGGCAGTTCGGCATCAACCCGTTCGGCCAAGGCTGACGCCTCGGCCTCCCATCACCCCTCGGTCATCGCCGGGACGGATTTGCCTATCCCGACTCCCTACCGGCGGAGAGGGCTTGCGCCCCGGGCCTAGCCCCCTGCGTCCCCCATTGCTCGTAACGCGTGCCCACGGGACGGGAATATGAACCCGTTGTCCATCACCTACGGCTCGCGCCCTCGGCTTAGGCCCGCCTCACCCGCAGCTGATCAGCATGGCTGCGGAACCCTCGGGCATTCGGTGGGGGGATTCGCACCCCCTCTCGCTACTCATGCCGACATTCGCACTCCCCGCCGCTCCAGGTCGGCTCCCGCCTTCCCTTCACTGCTGACGGGGACGCTCCCTACCATGCCCATACGGGCATCCGCGGCTTCGGTGCCGGGCTTGAGCCCCGGTGGATTGTCGGCGCCGTGGCACGATCGACCAGTGAGCTATTACGCACTCTTTCAAGGATGGCTGCTTCTAAGCCAACCTCCTGGTTGTCTACGCGCCACGACCGCCTTGCCCACTTAGCCCGGACTTAGGGACCTTAGCCGGCGGTCTGGGCTGTTCCCCTCTCGACGACGGAACTTAGCTCCCGCCGTCTCACGCCCTGCGCTCGCGTCCCGGCATTCGGCGTTTGGTACGGGTCGGTAAGCGGTAAGCCCCCTCGCCGATCCAGCGCGCTACCTCCGAGGCGCCCCATCCGCAGGGCTGCACCTAAATGCATTTCGGGGAGAACCAGCTATCTCCGGGTTCGCTTGGCATTTCACCCCTACCCACAGCTCATCCCAGCGCTTTGCAACGCGCCCGAGTTCGGCCCTCCACGAGCGTGTTCCGCCCGCTTCGGCCTGGCCATGGGTAGATCACCCGGTTTCGGGTCGCCACGGGACGACTTAGACGCCCTTTCGGACTCGCGTTCGCTCCGGCTCCGCCTGATCACTGGCTTAGCCTCGCCGCCCCGTGTCACTCGTCGGCTCATTCTACAAAAGGCACGCCGTCACCAGGTTTCCCCGGCTCCGACCGGCCAGAGGCGCACGGTTTCAGGATCTATTTCCTCCCCTCGCCGGGGTGCTTTTCACCGTTCCCTCACGGTACTGGTTCCCTATCGGTCACTGAGGGTATTTAGCCTTGGGCGGTGGTCCGCCCCGCTTCCCGCCGGATATCACGTGTCCGGCGGTACTCACGCAGCACGTCCACGCGTGTCCGAACGTTTTCGCCTACGGGACTCTCACCCGCTCCGGTGGCCTGTTCCAGCGGCCTTCGGCCAGCGTCCGATCCACGCGCGAGGGGTCTGCCACCCCTCCGACGCGCCCGTCCAACCCCACACGGCAGCGGCGGCAGCCTCGTACGCCGCGTGGGTTTGGGCTCCTCCCCGTTCGCTCGCCGCTACTAGGGGAATCCTCTCTTTTCCTCGGGGTACTGAGATGTTTCAGTTCCCCGGTGCCCCCCCCGGCTCACCTGGGTGCCCGGCCATAACGCCGGGCGGGTTGCCCCATTCGGACATCCCCGATCACAGGCTGCCAGCGCCTCCCCGGGGGCGTTTTCGCCGCGTGGCCGCGTCCTTCATCGGCCCTCAGCGCCAAGGCATCCACCATGCGCCCATCTTTGTGGCCATCGCGCGGTCGCCGACGCGACGCGCCCCCGTTGGTCGCCGGAAGCCGGACCGGCGCGCGCCCCAGGGCCATCGCCCCCGACTCGCCGCCCATCCGCTCCATCTCCAACCGGAACCGCGCCACGCCCGCGGGCCGCCGTGCGGCCGCTTCGCGGTGCCGCGTCCCGACGCCTCGGCGACGTCGGTGCTCGGCTTTACGGTGTCGTGGTGTCATGGAAAATACATGGATGTGGTGCGCGCGGGGAAGCGCGTTCGCTCCCGCGTCGCCCGCGGCCGCAGGGTCTAGGGCGACCCCGCGTATCGTGTTGTCAAGGTGCAAGCTGGGTACGGACGGCACGCCGCCGGCGGTGGAGCCGCGGGGGTTCGAACCCCGGACCTCCGCCTTGCAAAAGCGGCGCTCTCCCGGCTGAGCTACGGCCCCATGTCGTGCCGGCGCTCCCCGGGGATAACTCCCCGGTGGGCGCGCCTGGACTCGAACCAGGGGCCTCGGCCTTATCAGGGCCGCGCTCTGACCGCCTGAGCTACGCGCCCCGGCGAAGCTGCCGGGCGGGCGCTGCCCGCACCCTGGCGCGCGACCACGCCTCGGGAGACTAGCTCCCGGGGCGATCTCGCCGCGCCGAAGACGGAGCGGACCCGCGCCTGGCTTGGCGCCGGATCTCATGCGTGTCCACGTTCGCCGACCCTCCACCGGGGCCCGGCGCCCCTGCGGCCCCTCGACCCCCGAAGGGGAAGGACGGAGGCTTGGTGCGAGCGTCCGGTCCGGCTTCACCGGGACGACGTTTGACCTGGGTGGTGCCCCACCGGCGAACCGATGGGCACGCTCCCTAGAAAGGAGGTGATCCAGCCGCAGCTTCCGCTACGGCTACCTTGTTACGACTTCGTCCCAATCACCCGCCCCGCCCTCGGCGGCTGCCTCCCTTACGGGTTGGCCCACCGACTTCAGGCGTTGCCGGCTTTCGTGACGTGACGGGCGGTGTGTACAAGGCCCGGGAACATATTCACCGCGGTAGTGCTGACCCGCGGTTACTAGCGACTCCGGCTTCACGGGGGCGAGTTGCAGCCCCCGATCCGAACTGAGGTCGGGTTTGTGGGATTAGCTCCACCTCGCGGCTTGGCAACCCGTTGTCCCGACCATTGTAGCGTGCGTGTGGCCCAGGGCGTAAGGGCCATGCTGACTTGACATCATCCCCGCCTTCCTCCGGTTTGCGGCCGGCAGTCTGGCCAGATATGCAACTGACCACGGGGGTTGCGCTCGTTGCGGGACTTAACCAACACCTCACGGCACGAGCTGACGACAGCCATGCAGCACCTGTGCGTCACCCTCGAAGGAGCCCCGGTTTCCCGGGGTGTGCAGACGCATGTCAAGCCCTGGTAAGGTTCTGCGCGTTGCGTCGAATTAAACCGCACGCTCCGCCGCTTGTGCGGGGCCCCCGTCAATTCCTTTGAGTTTTAGCCTTGCGGCCGTACTCCCAGGCGGCGGACTTCCCGCGTTGGCTCCGGCACGGAGGGGGTCAAATCCCCCCACGCCTAGTCCGCATCGTTTACTGCGTGGACTACCGGGGTATCTAATCCCGTTCGCTCCCCACGCCTTCGCGCCTCAGCGTCAGGTACGGCCCAGTCGGCCGCCTTCGCCACGGGTGTTCCGCCCGATCTCTACGCATTCACCACTACACCGGGCATTCCACCGACCCCTGCCGACCTCAAGTCGCGCGGTCCCCGACGACCCTCCCCGGTTGAGCCGGGGGCTTTCACGCCGGGCCAACGCGACCGCCTGCGCGCGCTTTACGCCCAGTAACTCCGGACAACGCTTGGACCCTACGTATTACCGCGGCTGCTGGCACGTAGTTAGCCGGTCCTTCTTCCTCGGGTACCGTCATTGTGTTCGTCCCCGAGAAAAGGGGTTTACACCCCGAAGGGCTTCCTCCCCACGCGGCGTTGCTCCGTCAGGCTTTCGCCCATTGCGGAAGATTCCTTGCTGCTGCCTCCCGTAGGAGTCGGGGCCGTGTCTCAGTCCCCGTGTGGCTGGCCGTCCTCTCAGACCAGCTACCGATCACAGCCACGGTGGGCCGTTACCCCGCCGTCTAGCTAATCGGCCGCAGGCCCATCCCGGGGTGGCTTTCGCCTTTCCTCGACTCCCCCACAAGGGGGCCGAGCGTATGCGGAATTACCCTCCGTTTCCGGAGGCTACCCCCCGCCCCGGGGCAGGTTGCCCACGTGTTACGCACCCGTCCGCCGCGTGACCACCCGAAGGTGGCCCGCTCGACTTGCATGCATTAGGCACGCCGCCAGCGTTGATCCTGAGCCAGGATCAAACTCTCCACCAAGGTCCGCTCCCGTTGGGAGACGGACAAAAAGGTGTGCTGCTGTTGCGTGGACACGTTTCGTGTCCGGCACCGCGTCGCCGCGGTGCCCGCTCCGTCTTCGGCGCACCGAATCTCCCCGAGGAATCATCCTCCTCGGCTCATCGCGCGCCAGCTTGTCAACGTGCTTGGCTTTGGTCCGCACGGTCCCAAAGAGAAGCTCTCTCGTCGAGAGCCGGGCAATAATACCCGGCGGAGGCGATCCCGTCAAGGGACCGTGCCGCCCTCTGTTTGACCCGGGGGTCCAAAGGGGAGCCCTCTCGTCAAGGGCTTGGGAATGATACCCGACCGTTGTCGTCCTGTCAAGGAAGCCGGTCGGCCTCTTCGTGACCCCGCAGGGCCATAAAGAGGGCCCTCTCGCGAGGGCTCGGGAATCATAACCGAACGGTCGTCATCCTGTCAAGGAAAGGAGCCGCTCGGTTCGAAGGTGCCCGTCCGCCGGCCCGTGGGGGCCAAACGGATGCCCTCTCGTCGAGGGCTCGGGAAGGATACCCGGCGTCCGTCATCCTGTCAAGGACCGCTATCCGCTCGGTGTTCAGGTGCTCTGCCGCCGGACCCGGAGGCCCAAACGGACGCCCTCTCGTCGAGGGCTCGGGAAGGATACACAGATGTCCACGCCATGTCAAGAGACTTGCGGCCGAGTTTGTCGCACTGGTCAACCGCCCCCTGCCGCGGTCGCCAACCGCCAGCACCACCGACGCCCGTCGCTTCCTCGGCACGAAGCGGCACTCCGGTCGGCCGACGAGGGCGCCTCCGGTTTCGCTTCCCCGTGCATCGGCGACGCCTATACTGCCCCCAACAGACGCCGGCCTCGGCAAGCGGTCCCAGTCCGGACCGCCCCGCCGCCCACTACAGGAGCTGTCCGCCCTATGAAGCCCCGCATCGGCATCACCCCCTCGCCGACCCAGGATGTCCTCGCGCACGGCACCTTCGAGCGCTACGCGATGGCGCGGCCGTACGTCGATGCCGTCCTCGCCGCCGGCGGGGTGCCCATCGTCCTCCCGCCCCACGATGGAGACGCCGGCGCTCTGCTCGACATCTTGGACGGGTTGCTCCTCAGCGGCGGCGGTGATGTCGAGCCCGCCCGCTACGGCGAGCCGACGATCCACCCGGCGACGTACGGCATCCATCCCCTGCGGGACCGCTTCGAGGCGGCTCTCCTCGCGGGCGCATTCGAGCGAGACCTTCCCACCCTCTGCATCTGCCGCGGCATTCAGGTGCTCAACGTCGCCCTCGGCGGCACGCTCGTCCAGGATATCGCCGACCAGCTTGCTACCCCCGTCCAGCACCGGCAGCAGGAAAACGGCCTCGCCACCCATGACATTGGTCACGACGTGGACGTCGCCGCGGACTCGCCTCTGGCGCGCGTGTTCGGTGTCGAGCGCGTCGGCGTCAACTCCTACCACCACCAAGCGATCATGCGGCTTGCCCCTGACCTCGTCCCCGTGGCCTCCGCCCCGGACGGCGTTACCGAGGCGGTCGTCCTGCCTGGCAAGGCGTTCGTCGTCGGCGTCCAGTGGCACCCGGAGCTAATGTTCGAGCGGCACCCCGAGCAGCTCAAGCCCTTCCTCGCCCTAACTGAAGCGACGAGCGCCCAAAAACTCGCCACCCTCAACCGATGACGTGGTGCGGTCCGGCCCTCGTCCGAGCAGGCGTCGCGCCCTCTAATCGCTCCGTTGTGTCAGTCCGCTTCAGAGGACACCGGCGAGTGAGTCCGGGGCCGAGGCGGGCCTTGCCGACCCGATAGCCTCGGCCTACCTCCGGGCGGCGACCGGTTGGCGGTCCTCGATGGCCGCCTGCTCGCTCACGGCCGGGGCGCCGCCGGGCCGGTGGATCATCCGGAACTCGTCCGGCATCGCCGCCGCGAGGACATCGTCCATCGTGGTGGCGAGGACGAAGGTCATCTCCTCCAGGAGCTGCTTGGGCAGCTCGTCGAGATCCACCTCGTTTCGCTGCGGCAGGACGAACGTCGTCACGCCAGCGCGCCGCGCGGCGAGCGCCTTCTCCTTGATGCCACCGACCGGTAGCACCTGGCCGCGCAGCGTGATCTCGCCGGTCATCGCCACGTCCTCGCGGACCGGGACGCCGGTCAGGAGTGAGACCAGCGCCGTCGTCATCGCAACACCGGCCGAGGGTCCATCCTTCGGGATCGCCCCCGCCGGGACGTGGATGTGCAGGTCCGACGCCTGGTAGAAGTCCGGGTCGACATTCAAGTCACGGGCGCGCGAGCGCACGAAGGAGAGCGCGGCCTGAGCCGACTCCCGCATCACGTCGCCGAGCTGCCCGGTCACCGTCATCGACCCCTTGCCCGGCATCCGGGTCGCCTCGATGAACATGATGTCGCCGCCGACACCGGTGACTCCGACGCCGATCGCCACGCCCGGCTGCGACGTTCGTGCCGCCAGCTCCTCGTAGAAGAAGCGCGGTCGGCCGAGGAAGTCGCGGATCTCGTCCGGGCCGATCGTGGTTGCCACGTCACGGCCCTCGGCCACTCGGGTCGCGATCTTACGGCACGCCGTCCCAATCTCCCGCTCCAGGTTTCGTACACCGGCCTCCCGGGTGTAGTGCTGGATCAGGGACAGCAGGGCTTCGTCCGTCCAGATGTACCGCTCCTCCGGCAAGCCGTGCGCCTTGAGCTGCTTCGGTACCAGGTAACGCCGGGCGATGTTCAGCTTGTCCTCGTCGGTGTACCCGCTCAGCTCCAGGATCTCCATCCGGTCACGCAATGGCGCCGGGATCGGGTCGAGCAGGTTAGCGGTCGCGATGAACATCACCTTCGACAAGTCGAAGGCCACGTCGAGGTAGTGGTCGCGGAACGAGTTGTTCTGCTCAGGGTCGAGCACCTCCAGCAACGCCGACGAAGGGTCACCCCGCCAGTCATTGCCAATCTTGTCGACCTCGTCCAGGACGAAAACCGGATCGTTCGTGCCGGCCCGGCGGATCGCCTGGATGATCCGTCCCGGCATCGCGCCGACGTACGTCCGCCGGTGACCGCGGATCTCGGCCTCGTCGCGCACGCCGCCCAGCGACATTCGGGTCAGCTCGCGCCCTAGTGCCCGCGCGATCGACTGCGCCAGGCTCGTCTTGCCGACGCCCGGGGGGCCGACGAAGCAGAGGATCGGCTCCCGCCCGGGGCCGCCGCCGGGTCGTCCCCGGCCATCTCCCGCTTCAGCTTGCGCACCGCCAGGTACTCAAGGATCCGATCCTTGATCCGCTCCAGGTCGTAGTGGTCCTCGTCGAGGACATGCCGGGCCTTGGGGATGTCGATCTCGCCCTCGGTGCTCTTGGTCCACGGCAGCGTGGTGAGCCAGTCGAGGTACGTCTTGATGACGCCGTACTCGGCGGCCGCCGGCGGCAGCTTGCCCAGCCGATCCAACTCGCGCCGGGCCTCCCTCGCCGCCTCCTCCGGCATGCCGGACTCGTCGATCTTGGTTCGCAGCTCCGTGACCTCGGTCTCCGTCTCGCTGCTCTCGCCCAGCTCCTTCTGGATCGCCTTCAGTTGCTCGCGCAGGTAGTACTCCCGCTGGCTCTTGCCTAGCTCCTCCTGCACGTCGCTGTGGATCTTTTTGCCGAGCTCGAGGACCTCGAGCTCCTTCGCAATGAAGGCGTTCAGAGCGACCAGCTTCTCCCGCACGGAGTCGAGCTCGAGCAGCTTCTGCCGCTCCTCGGCCTCCATCCGTGTCAGGTTGGTGGCGACTAGGTAGACCAGGTGGCGAGGCTCGTCAACGTTCAGGGCGGCCGTCACCAGTTCGTCCGGAAGGTGCGCGACCAGCGAGACTAGCCGCTGGAACAGTTCCAGCGTGTTGCGGGTCAGGGCCTGCACCTCGACCGAGTCGTCAACCCGCTCCGGGGCGCGCTCGACCTCCGCGATCAGAAACGGCTCCTCCGCCACGAACCCCCGGATGCGCACCCGCTCGAGCCCTTGCACGGCCAGGCGCACGCTCCCGTCGGGGACACGCATCATCTGGTGGATCGTGGCGATCGTGCCGACCGGGTAGACATCGTCCGGCCCAGCGCCTTCCTGCTCCGCGTCTTTCTGCATGACGAGGGCGACCGTCCGATCACCGGACATCACCTCGTCGATCAACCGCAGAGAGCGCGGCTGCGCCGCGGCCAGCGGAACCACGGTCAGCGGGAAGACGACCGTGCCGCGCAGCGGCAGCACGGGCAACGTCCGCGGCCCGGTCTCACCGGCCCCATTACCATCACGGACATCGTCGGTCCCGGCCTCGCCGGGCTCCGTGGTCACCATCGTAGCGCTCGCCTCGGCCGATGGTGTCTCACCACTATGTCCAGTCAGCTCGTCGTCGGGGTTCATTTGTTCCTCAAACGTGGCCATGAGTTAGCGTGCTCCCTGCCCTCGACCGGCCTCCTCGGGGCGGCGCGAATAGACAGTCCGCGCGACGGTCCGGGGCAGCACGATGCGAAGGAATCCGTTGTGATACTCCGCCTCGGTCCGATCGGCATCGACCGGGAACGGAATGTAAATGTCGGCACCGAATGCCCCGTACGGGATGCGGGCCTCGTGGTACGATCGCCGATCGGCTGGGGACGGATCGGGTCGCTCGCCGCGGACGACGAGCCGGTCACCGTCGACGACGACGCTCAACTGTGCGCCGTCAATCCCGTCCAGACCGGCAATCTCCACACGCACGACGAGGGCGTCGTCGGTCTCGTAGACTTCGAGGGACGGCCGCCACAGCGCATGCTGACCGTTAGATACCGCCGGCTGCGCCGGCATCAGCGCGCGAAACACGACCTCCATCTCCTGCTGCATCCGCTCCGGGTCGCGCGGGCGGTGCCGACGAATGACGATCATCGTGGCTCCTAACGAGCAATTGTCCATCGGTCGTCAGCGACCACCGGTGATCTCAAGGTGAAGGTCTTGGACGCCCTTGGCGCTCCGCACCGACCGTGCCAAGCCGCCCGCCAATGCTGACTTGAGCATTATACAATCGATACCGGTAACTTGCTACGGTTCGTATAAACATTGTGACCTGATCTCCGCTCACGACGTGGCGCGGACCTGTCCTGGTCCAACGCCTGGCTGAACCAGCCGGCATGCGCGGCAAATCGCCCGCCGCTCACGGCCCGCATTTGTCCATCACCGATAGCGCATGTCGATTCACCCGGGACGCCGGCTCCCGGGTCACCCGCCTCCGATAGATTCGGCCGCCCTGCGTGTTGGGTTGCCCACACTCCAGCTTGGAACGGGCAAGGGTAGACTGTACGACCGGTTAAGGGTCGCGCGGCGGGCACGATGTCCGTGGCACCTGAGTCCGGCATACGCCCGGTTACGCGCGGCTCGCGACGAAGGTGAGTGGGGTGACAATGCGCCGGGCGAGCGAGCCGCGAAATGGACGGTGGCGCGGACCGCTCGACTCGATCGGAGGTCGATCGGCGGGCAAAGGCGCCGCCGGGCATGGCCGCGTCACTACCGAGCAGGCATCACGACCGTCCCGCCGAGCGGACCCTAAGAGCGCGTTGCAAAACCTTACGGGCGTGGCATCCTTCGGCCCATGAAGCATGAAACACTCGTCTCCGACGACCTTTGGGAGGCCGTCGAACCCTTTCTCCCCAAGGAACCGCCTAAGCCGAAGGGTGGCCGTCCCCGCGTCCCCGACCGCGCCGCTTTGGCCGGCATCGTCTTCGTCCTCCAGACCAGCATCCCGTGGCGGATGCTGCCGCCCGAACTCGGCTGCGGCAGCGGCTGGACGTGCTGGCGGCGGGGGGCATCACCGACGGGCGGGGGCTCGCCGCTGCGCTCCTCCTGGGCGCCGAGGGCGCCTGGCTCGGGACGCGCTTCGTCGCTAGCGAGGAGTGGGAAGGGGGCGACTGGCGCCGTGCGGGGGTCGTCGCGGCGGGCACCGACGACACGATCCGGACGCTGGCCTACGACCGGGGCTGGGGGCTGCCGATGCCGGAGGGGATCGCCGGCCGCGTCGTGCGCAATGCCTTCACCGACGAGTGGCACGGGCGGGAAGCCGAGCTGGTGGCGCGGCTGGGGAAGGTGCGCCCCCGGCTGGAGGCGGCCACCGAGGCCGGCGACGCCCGGATCGGCTCGGTGTGGGCGGGGTAGGGGGTGGGCCTGGTCGACGCCGTGGCGCCGGCCGGGGCGATCGTGCGGCGTCTCGGGGAGGAGGCGGAGCGCCTGCTGCGCGAGCGGCCCTCCCAGCTTTTGCGCTGAGGAGGCGACGCTCTACGCCCCTACCGGGTTTTGCAACACGCTCTTAGAGTGTGTTGCAAAACCTGGAGTCGGTCATCCAGGAGATGAATGCTGCCCACCGGTTCCCTTGTCATGTCGTGCCATTCGGGGTTCGCCCTCCAGACGCGAGCCGGGCTGCGGGTGGGTTTTGAAACAGGCTCTTAATCCCCGGGCGCTGCTGCGCGCCATGCGCCCGCTCCAGTGGACCAAGAACGCGGTGGTCTTCGCGGCGCTGATCTTCGACCGCAAGCTGTTCGAGGCCGGTCCGTTCCTGCACAGCCTGGTCGCGGCGCTCGCCTTCTGCTGCGTTTCCAGCGCGGTCTACCTGATCAACGACCTCAAAGACGTCGACGCCGATCGGCTCCACCCCCAAAAGCGGCTCCGGCCCATCGCCGCCGGGACGGTGACGCCCCAGCAGGCCGCCGTCACCGCGGCCCTCCTCTTCGCGCTCGCCTTACTTGGGGGGAGCCTGGATGGTCTTCAGTTCGTGGCCATGATTGCCGCCTACGGACTGCTGATGGTTGCCTATACGGCCGGGCTGAAGACGGTGGTGATCCTGGACGTCTTTGCGATCGCGGCCGGGTTCGTGCTGCGGGCCGCGGGCGGCGCGGTTGCCATCGACGTTCCGATCTCGTCCTGGCTCTATGTCTGCACGATGCTGCTCGCGCTCTTTATTGGCTTCGCCAAGCGCCGCAGCGAGCTCTCCTCCCTGGCGGGCGCGGCAGTGGGGCACCGGGCCAACCTGGAAGCCTACTCGCTGCCGCTGCTGGACCAGTGGATCGGGATTGTCGCGGCCTCGACGGTGATGGCCTACTCCCTTTACACCTTCGATGCTGCCGCCGGCGCCCGCGGTGGCCGCGCGATGATGCTCACGATCCCCTTCGTCGTCTACGCGATCTTTCGCTACCTCTTCCTGGTCCACCGCCGTGACCTTGGCGGCAGCCCGGAAGCGCTGCTCTTCGCCGACGTTCCTCTCCTCGGCGCCATCGCGGGCTGGGGACTCACCAGCATCGCCATCCTCTACCTGATTCGGTAACGGGAGCGCCTTGAGGCACGGAGCCGTCGATTCCGTGCCTGCAAGGGACCGCCCTGACGGGTGATGGTGCCGTCATTGAGCTGTCCCCGAGGATCATGCCTGCGGACCGTTCGCCTCGTCAGGAGTGGTCCGGTGATGTGGACAACGGGAGGGTTGGTCTAGCCCCATGGGATGCGGTCCACCAAGAGGCGATAAGATCTCCGACGGGGGCGGTTGCAGGCGAGGGAGTGGAGACCTTTGAGTCCGGAGTCACCCACCCGTCCAGGAAGCACGACGTGGCTGTGTGGTGGCGCGGCGCTGCTTGCGGTCGGCCTGTTCTGGCTGGTGCGTAACGCCCTGATCGATGATGCCTACATCACCCTCTCCTACGCCCGGAACCTGGCCACCCACCTGCATTGGGGACTGATCCCCACCGAGCCGTCCAACGCGGCGACCTCCCCGCTGAACGTTCTCCTGCTCGGGGGCGTCACCGCCCTACTCCGGCTCAGCGGCGGCATCGAGCCGATCTGGGCGCTCGGGGTGGTCTTCGTCGGGTCCGCGGTGACGCTGGCCTGGGGATGGAGCCGGATTGCCGCCGCGCTCCGGCTCCCGCTCCTCGTGCCGGCGCTCGGGGTGGCTCTGGCGTTGCTCAACCCGCTGGTGCTCTCCTCCACCGGGCTGGAGGTGCTGCTGATCCCAGCCGTGCTGGTTGGGATGCTTGCCGCAGCACTGCAGGGCCACCCCATTGCCTTCGGAGTCCTGTCCGGGCTCGCGGTGCTGACCAGGCTCGACCTCGTGGTCTTTGTGCTTCCCCTGGCGCTGGTCAGCCCCGGCATCCGGCATCGCTTAGCGATATCAGCGGGAACCGCCAGCGCGGTGAGCTTGCCCTGGTTCGCATGGAGTTGGTGGCACTTTGGCTCGGCCATTCCGGATACCTTCGCCATCAAGACGGTGCAGCGGTCGTTCGGTCCCTGGACCTTCGCCAATGGCCCGTTGGACCTCCTCGAACGCTACCCCTTGGAGACGGTCGTCGCGTTCGTCCCCGCGCTGCTGGGGCTAGTGGCGCTCCTAGTCTGGACCGGCGCAGGGCTGCTGCGCCGGAGGACCCGCTGGCGCCAACTGCTCCCCGCCGTCGCGCTGGGAGCCGCGGGGGCCATCTATTACCTGGTGTACGCGCGGCTCGGGGTCCCACCCTACCAGTGGTACTACGTGCCGAGCCTCGCTGCGCTGTCGACCAGCCTCTGCGTCCTACTAGGAACCGCCCTCCGTGCTGGTCCGGTGGCGCGCCGGGCGGTGGCGCTCCCGGGGCTGGCGCTCGTGGCGTGCCTGGTGGCCGGGAACCTGGTGGCCGACGTGCGCGGTGGGGTGCCGTGGCACGTGCCAGTGATCTTCGGGGTTGGGCTACCCCCAGTCACTACGCCCGGGTTGGGCGGGAGCTGGGTGAGCGTGTCGGGCCTGAGACGGTGATTTCCCCGGGGAGATTGGCACCTTGCCTACTTCTGCGAGTGTTCGATCGTCGACGCGTTCGCTGACCGGGGGCGCGTGGTGCCGTTGATCGAAGAGCGCATGGCAGCGGCCGGCCCGGTGATGAGTCTCCTCCTGAAACTGAACTACCTTCGGCTCGACCGCGACCAGTCACCGCGTCTTGCCGCGTACCGACTCCTGTGGGAACCGGGGCCGGCGACGCAGCCGGAAGAGTGGCAGACGTGGTCCCCCTCGGCGGGGGTTGGGCACCTCCGACTGGAACGGCTCTCAACGGGATGATGGCAAATCCGCCCTACCGGTCAGTCCCCGCTCTTGCCTCCGAGACGGATCCATGACCGACCAAACCTCCTGTTCTCGTCCCGATCGACCCGACCCTGCCCGTCTGGGCAAGCTGTGCCCGGAACCGAGGCTGCCAGTACGACGTGGGTCGAGGTTGGCCCGGGTTGTCCTGACGGTGGGGCGTCGCCACTGGGCCGTCACCGGAACGCTCGCGCTCTACGCGCTGGCCGCGCTGATCGTGCCGACGGGGGCGTCGACCCTGGTCAGCGACGACTGGATCTTCGTCCGTTCCGTGGAAACCGTCGTCCGCGAGGGCAAGCTGGAGATCCTCCCCATCTCGGCCCCGACCGCCGTCTTTCATGTCGCCTGGGGTGCCCTCTTCGCCACGGTGTTCGGCTTCTCGTTTGGCGCCATCCGGCTCTCGACGGTGGTCCTGGTGGGTCTGAGCGCTTGCGCGTTCTACGGCCTCTGTCGGGAGCTGGGGATTAGCCTCGCCCGCAGCGCCCTGGGAACGGCCGTCTACCTCTTCAACCCCCTTCTCTTTGTGCTCGGCTTCAGCTTCATGACCGACGCCCCTTCACGGCCCTGCTGGTCATTGCGACCGCCTGTTACGCGCGTGGCCTCCGGCCGGACGCCCATCGGTCGCGGTGGGTTGTCGTCGGATCGATCGTGGCAGCGCTGGCCTTCCTGGTCCGTCCACACGGCGCCCTGATTCCGCTCGCGGTCGCCGCCTACCTCGCTCCGTCGTGTCGCCTGCCGCTCCGACCGAGCCGGACGGAGATCGTCCGGCTGCTGCGGGTCGTGGCCATCCCGGCCACGGTCGCGCTCACCTACTATCTCTGGTCGGACCAGGGCGTGCCGAGCGGACAGGAAGCCTTTATCCAGGAGATCAAGCGTGCCGGCTGGGACGGAACCCAAAGAGCTGGTGCAACGGCTGGTTTTCGTCGCCGCGATGTACCTCGGTTTCTTCACGCTCCCGGTCGTGGTCGGGACGCTCCCCGGTCTGCGGGGCTGGTTCGGTCCATCCCGCCAGCGGGCTGGCTCCTCTTCACCTGCTGGGAAGCCGTGATCGTCGCCGGGTTGGCCTTCTTCGCTCCCGGGGACCGTCGGATGCCCTACGTGCCCCAGTTCGTGGCCTTGTGGGGCCTGGGTCCGACCGATGTGGCGGGGGCTGGGGCGCCGCTGGTCGACCTGCGGATGGTGGATGCGGTCACGGCTGTCTGCGCCGCAGCCGCCTTGCTGCTCGGCCTCGCCCTGGCTCGCGGGATCGGGGCGAGGCCGTCACCGGAACAGGGCGTGGCGGGGATGGTGCTCGCGGTCGGACTCGGGCAGATGCTTGGGGTCCTGCCGCCCTCGTTCCCCCTTCCGTGACTGGATCCTCTCCCTGGATCGCTACCTGCTGCCGTTGCTGCCCTTCGCCATCTGGCTCGGCCTCTGGTCGCTGCGCGACGATCGGTTCAGCCTGCTGGCGGGCGGGCTCGTCGTCGCCGCGTTGGCGGCCTTCTCGGTGGCCGGCACCCGGGATTTCCTCGTCTTCCAGCGGACGACCTGGGACGTGGCTCGGGCCGCGGTCTGTGCAGGCGTGCCGCTGACGAAGCTCGATGGCGGCTACGCCTGGGACGGCTACCACCTCTGGGGCGTGACGGAGGCAAACCCGGAGCCGGCCCCTCCCGAAGCCGGGCCATGGTGGGTCTGGTGGTGGACCCCCGGCAATATCCCGGCGACGGACTCGACCTACGTCGTCTCCGCGAGCCCGCTGCCCGGCTTTGACGAGGTCGCGTGGAGGCCGTACGACCGCTGGCTCCGGACCGCGCCGGAGCGCATCTATCTGCTCCACCGCCAAGGAACACCGATGTTCCACGCCCTGCCGGTGCGTTGCGATACGAGCCCGAGCTCCGGAACGGGCGAGTCAGGGTACGCCTGGCCCGGGGATGGGGGTGCCGCACCTCCGGGCGCGACGCCGGCGGCCTTGGACCTTCAAACGGAGTCGGTCAAAGCAACAGGTCGCAAGCGGGGTAGTCCCACCGCTCGTGATGCTCAGCTGGTGGACCACGACATCCAGGCGGCGGGGATCGTTCGGAGCGCGGATGGCCGGGTTCTGGGAGCGGAACTCGACGATGTTCTCACCCGCGTGCAACCGAAGGGGGATCGGTCCGAGGACTTCGCCTCGGGCGACGTCACGTCCAGCGTTCTTGCGACGCGGCCGTTGACCAGGACCTCCACGCGGTCCGGGTGCTGGCGCGAACCCAGCCAGCCACCCATCGAGACCTCCATGTCTCGCTCGGCGAACACCCGGACCTGCCCGGGCCCGTTCGACCAACGCCACCACAACGGGTCAGTCGTCTCGGGATCGCGCCATCCCCTTCCCATGGCGAACGCGCAGTCCGGGCCGGTCTCCGTGCAGAGCCCGACCCGGTCGAGGCCGGCGGGGGGTCTCAGGGCGTAGACATCCAACCCCGGCGGCACCTCGAGCTTCTGGAGCGGGAGGGACAAGGGGCGGCCCTCACAGAGGTACGCTACCACCGCGTCGGGCTGAGCCGCCCAGAGTGCGTAGAGGTTGTCCTTCTTCCGCCCTTCGCCGTTGAGGTAGTACATGAGCGACTGGTAATCCGAGTAGTGATACCCCTCGGTGATGATGACTGCGTTCGCTCCTGCCTCCCGTAGGATCGCTTCGGTTGCCGTGGCGGCCGCGGTGTTGTCGCTCTGGTCCACCACGTTCAGGTTCGCCAGGAACAGCATCCACGGAACGAGGACGAACGGGGCCCGTGCGAGGGCGAGTGTAGGTGGGTCGGAGCCGGGACGGGGTGGGATCGCCTGGCGGCCACCGGAGGCGGCGAGCACGGCGCTGAGACGGGCAAGCAATCGCCCGGCGCTGCCGAGGCCGAGGCCGAGGTAGACGGCGGCGATGAAGTACGTGGGGATGAAGTAGACGAAGACATCCCCGACGTCGTAGTTGATGGCGTAGAACAGGTTCCCGGCCGCGCACAGAAGCAAGAAGACGTTGAGCCGGAAGTTCTTCAAGACCACCACACCGAGGAGAATCACCGGCGTCAGCACCCCGTACTCTCCCATAAAGAAGTCCACGGCCATCGGGAGCCGTTCCGTGACCACCTCCTCGAGGGGGAACGCGAACATCCGAGCTGTGAACGGGCCGCCACGGACCCACCACCAGAACTCTTCTAGGGTGCTGGCCCGCATCTCGAGGAACCCGGGGTGCTCCACGGACGTGCGCCAGAAGATGTAGGAGTACTGGAGGGCGCCGAGCGCAACGAAGGCCGCAGTCGTCGCCGCGTTGCGCCGTCGAAGCAGGCTGGAGGCGTCGGTGGTCAGAATCAACCAGGTGATGGCTGGCAGGAACGTGAGCATGGTCAGGTGGTTGCCGAAGGAGAGGGCGTAGACGGCGAGGCCGGCACGCAGGTACCTATCGCGCCGCTGCAGGTGCCAGACGACCAGGCAGGAGACGGTGGTGGCGACGAAGAGCAGATTGAGGGTGTAGACCTCGGCAATGACGGATTGCGTCCACACGGTGCGGGTGAAGCCGAAGCTCAGACTGGTCACGACCGCCAGGAAAGGGTCCACCTTCAGCGCGAGGAGGAGCTTGAAGAGAACGATGGCGGCGATCATCGTAAAGACGGCGGAGAGCAGGTTCGCCTTCTGAGCCAGCGAGCCGAATGGCCACAGACGAACGAAGAGATGGTTGAGGACGAGGTAGGTCGGGTACCCCGTCGAGTGGGGGGTCCCGAGGATCCTGCCAAGGTATTGGAACTTGGTCGTGTCGCCAAAGGTGTACACGCCGGGCAGGAGGGTGGCCACGTACGCCGAGCCCAGGATGCCGCCGATGAGGACGCTCCAGACGATTTCCACGTTCCGAGCAGCAGCGACGAGGCCCGCGGCGAATAATGAGCCAAGCCCCGCCCAGGGGCGGGACGGTCTTCCGATCACGCGGGTCTTCTCCTTGCCGACCGCAATGGGCACGGGTCATTCGGGATCACGGTGTTGGTGCACCGCGACCATGGCTGCGCCCCGACACCCGACGCCGGCTGTCCGAGGTCGATCCTGGGTGCCCTACCCCCGTTGCCGCACCGCGTCCAGCACGGCGGCCACGGAGAGTGCCTCGCGGGCCACGGCCTCCGGCGAGGGACCAATCCGGCCGAGCCGGTGGCTGTCGACGCCCCGGACTAACATCACCGCGGCGGCTGCCTGCCCCCCTCCCTCCGGCACGGTCAGGACGGCGTCGACGAACACTGTCGAGCCTTCCGCTCGTGCCCCGGTGGACAGGGTCGGTCGTGGGGTAAGGCCCCGGGGAAGGAGGGTGAGGTGGATACCGGAGATCGGCATGGCGGGGCTCCTCTCACGGGGGGAAGGAGATCGCGGTGTTTTCCCTACGCTACACCCAGCCGCGCGACATGACAACGGCCCCAATTGCGATGCTCGAGGCTGTTGCCGCCACTCACCCCTGATTCAGCGTGACCGGTGTTCTCACCCGCCCAAGACGTTACAACTCACGCCCGGTGAGAACGTTGTAGATCACCACCGCGAGCGCAATCAGGGATGTCCGGGAGCCCGCCTTGCCGCCCCGTCGTCAGTCGTGGGTGGGTGATGGGTGAGGGTGGGTGCGGGGCGCCCTGCATCTTCCAAGCACCGCGCTCCACTCCCACTGAACGAGGAGGCGGACTCGCCGGCGGCCGCCCAGCGGCCGGGGCGCGCTGCGGCCGCTCCCAGGGGCCGCCAAGCGCTGCTTCATTGCCTCAGCCCCCCGCCGGGACAACTCCAAGTGAACGACGCGAATCAGATCGCGCGGTCGTCACATCGCCGACGGCGAACATCTCGTAGTTGGCGGTGCGGATCACGGACGGGTAGCGCGCGCGGTAGGCGGCGACGTTGGCGCCCAGGTCCTGCCGTTCGGCCGGGCCGATCACAACGTAGTCCACGCCGTATTTGCTCAGCAGCTCTGGCGCGTCCGGCGCGAACCCGTAGATGGCGCGAAGGTCGCGCTCGCGCTGGGCGTGATCAATGCCCCAGGTCCAGAGGAAGAAGGGGAAGCTCATCATCACCCGCCGCCCGGCCAACATCGGGACCGGGTGGCTGTGCTGCAGACCGATCACGAACATGGCGTCGGGCGCCGTCTGCGCCCGGACTGCGTTGCCGAGAGCCACCTCCTCAGCGGTCAGCAGTCGCGTCCGCCCCTTCCCTTGCAGCTCAAAAAGGTTCCAGAGCAGGCCCGACAGGACCAGCATCACGAACACGGCGGCGACCATGCAGCGGACGACCGGCTCGCGGTGTTGCCGCCAGGTCTTGGCGAGGAGGGTGGCCACCAGGACGCAGACGGCGAGGAACCAGTAGATGAGCACCTTGGTGTTGTCCCAGTCCCAGGGCTGGAAGACGGCCAGATTGGCCACGACGAAGACCGGCATGAACGCCCACAGGAACCGCCGCTCACGCGGCGGGAGGAGCTTGCGGTCGACAAGCGCGAGCGCCAGCAGCGGCAGGAACAGACCGAGGTTCTTCAGCCAGAACCACAGCCAGGGGTCCGCCCCAGCCAGCCAGCCGACCTGCCAGCGCAGGGCGCTCGTCGCGCCGCGCTCCCCCCCTTGCTGCAGGTAGAGCTGCGGGGCGGCGATCGCCACCCACGCCCCGAAGAACGCGACCCAACCGCGGGCGGGGAAGAGCAGGAACAGGAAGGGGGTGATCAGCGCCAGCCCGAGCAGGGTGCCGAGGTGGGCGAGGGGCAACAGCCCCGCAACGATCCCGGCGACCGCGAAGGCGCGGCGCTCCCTCGTCTGGACGGCCCCGAACAGCAGCGTCAGGACGAGCAAGGCGAGCGGCAGCCCGTAGAGCCAGCCCCGCTGCGGGGCGATGGATCCCAGGTAGACGTTGTACCACCGAAAGTTGAGGACTTCACTGGGCCCCCCGTCCCAGGTTCGCCGTGACAGTGTCCCCCACACGCTGTGGGACCGGTCCATCTCCCCCACGGTGATCACCCACGTCAAGCCACCCCCCAAGAGGAACAACACCAGCGCGAGGGTAGCGGCGCCGGGGTCCTGGGTGAGCCGGCGCGCGAACGCATACAACCCGAGCGCGATCAGCACCGAGAAGAGAAAGCTGTGGAGCGCTAAGGCGGCTATCGGGGTCATCCCGAGCTGGACCATCGCCGCCGCGGTGAGGGACGGGAGGTAGTGGTAGGCGAGGGGGTGCCCTGCGTAGTGGACGCTGCGGGGCGGGAAGTTGTCCGCGAAGGCGAAGGACGTCGTGTCCGCCAGGTGGAAGCTCCAGTCCCACCAAATGTTGGCGGGGCTAGCCCAGAGACCGTCCTCTCCGTCGGTGATGGCGCCGCTCCAGAACACTGCCCAGCGCAACACGAACGCGCCGATCACCACGGCGGGCCAAAGGCTGCCACGCACCCGAAGCGAGCGCATGACAGCAGCCGAGCCGCCTTCCTGCTCACCTCGACCCGCGGCCATGCGCCACGCGGCCAGGGACGGGCCGTGCGACCATAGGACGACGGTGCCGAGAACGCAACTGCCGCCGACGGCTAGGATGAGCAGTGTGCTGAGGCCGAAGAGCGCGGCCAACGCCAACATGGCGAGCGAAGCGCCGACGACCCCAAGAGGCAAGCCGTACGCGATCTGCTCCAGCGGCGCCAAGAGCATCACTGTCCGCCTGAGCGCAACGACGCCCAGCACCCCCATGGCCGTGAGGAGTGCCAACCCCGCCAAGAGGCTCACCACGGGCTCAGTCCTCGCACTCGCGACCCCTCCAGTTCAACCACTCGGCTGTTCCGTCGTGATCGAGCGACTGCCCAGGTCAGGTGTGCCGGTTCAGGCGTCGCTCCGAGCGTGCGGCCCAGGGCCGTTGGGAAACCCTCTTGTGTTCGGCCCTAGGTGTTGGGCCGACGTTGGTGGCCCTGGATGATCGCGTCCGCCGCCTCCACGGCCTCACTGGCACTCTCCATGGCGCACGCGCCTCCCAGCACCTGGTGCTCGATGACGGCCGCATCTGCCTCGATGAAGCGCACCGTGATGGGCATATCCGGATCCGCATTGGGATCTGCGGGGACGGCCCAGCGGATCTGCTCGGCCAGATCCGGACGTCCAATCTCTCGGTGCTCGCAGCGACGGGCGGTGGCCCACCAGTGGCGCAGCGTGCAAGTCAACTCGCTCATGGGGCTCACCTCGGTCGTGCGCACGGGTCATCGTGCTTCGTGCCGCAGAAATGAGGCCTCTATCGTCAGCTGACGGGTTAAGCAGGACGAGGGAACGAGGAGGTCCGCGAGATGATTTGGTCCCGAACGGCACGCAACCCCGCGCCAGGCTAACTGCCGAGGCCTGTGAACCGCGGCAGCCCGCTCAGCGGCCCAACGGGAGGTCGGAGGAGCGACGTTTTTGGAGCATCCCACATCTCTCTCCCAGGGGTTCTAGGGGCCGCCTGCCGCCGCCGACCGGCGCCAGAGACGGGAGCCGACCGCCAATGGCGATCATGCGATCCTAGCAACGCCGCCGAAGGCTCGGAATCTCCGCTCCTCACTATCTCCTATCGCAGTTGTCACTTTGGACGCGAAATCTCCTCCTCACCTCCTGTGGTTCTACCGGCTAGACTAAAGCAATTGTCCCCATGGCGCGAGGACATGAAATTGGCCAGGTGAAGGTGTACCCGGATGTCCCATTGGATTAGCCGGTCACGAGCCCAACGAGCAGGGCCGCTGCGTCCTCATGCGGCACGATCCTCGGCGCCGGGACGGACCCCCTGGGAACCCCCGGAGTTGCGGCATCGCTCGGGCCAGCAAAGCCATCGAGGCCCAGCAGTCTCGCTTCCCGCTGAAGGACTGCCAGCATCGCTGACAGCCAACGTGGGTCGGGGAGCCGCTCTATCGTCCGGGCCTCGGTTTCAATCGAACCGATAACCCAACCTTCCGCGGCGCCGGGCAACGCGGCCGCGACGATAAAACGTTCCCGCCGGCTTGTCGTGGTTTCCTCGGAGTTTCGCTTGCTTGCCTCCCACGCCGTGACGGCTTCCCGCCACATCCATTCAAGACGAGCCAGCTGACGCGTCTTGTAGTCGTTGACGTTGAGGATCACGGCCGCTCGCCATTCCCGTTCGACAGCTTGGATGTCGCGGAAGACTGAGGACTCGGCGAGTATGTAGCCCTCCGACCGCGTCACCTCCGTCAGCCTCGCCGTGATCTCGCCCAAGGTAAGGCCAACGGTCCGCCACTGGCTGACGAGGTGTCGATCACGCAGGCGCTGGTGCTTCGTGCGCTTCGGCCCTGTCTTGCCGACTTGCAATCCTTTGGCTTGCAAATCCAGGGAGCGCCCAGCGTGACGGTCCTTTCCAGCGCGTCCGATGTCGGTTCCCGGTGCTCCGTCCGCCCGTTCCCGCGTTGCTTCAATCTTGGACTCAGTCGTCAGCCTCCCCCGACCTTCCGAGGCTGAATCCTTGGTCTCCGCGTCCCGCGTCCCTGCATCAATCATCTGAGTGCCCCTTGATCGCTGCACCGTCGCTGCCGTCCGTCGCGGGGTGCCCGGTGGAGCCCACCCACGCCCCCGTCTGGTCACGCTGAGTCATCGGACGGGAGCTGCACGGTGCTGTAGATCAGCTCATCAGTGCCGGCGATTTTCTCAAGCTCTAGCGGCCAGTCCGGGCCCTCGTCCGCGTCTTCCTCCGGCGGGTCATCCCACGGGAGCCTGTCATCATCTGCAAGGGTGAGGGGTGAACCCGCATCTTGTGGGAACGGTATTAGTCCTATACGGGGGGTAGGGGGGCAAGATGCGGGTTCACCCCCCTCGCCCTTGGCGTCCGCCGGCTCCTCGCGATTTAGAGCGCGTTGCAAAACCTTACGGGCGTGGCATCCTTCGGCCCATGAAGCATGAAACACTCGTCTCCGACGACCTTTGGGAGGCCGTCGAACCCTTCTCCCCAAGGAACCGCCTAAGCCGAAGGGTGGCCGTCCCCGCGTCCCCGACCGCGCCGCTTTGGCCGGCATCGTCTTCGTCCTCCAGACCAGCATCCCGTGGCGGATGCTGCCGCCCGAACTCGGCTGCGGCAGCGGCTGGACGTGCTGGCGGCGGGGGGCATCACCGACGGGCGGGGGCTCGCCGCTGCGCTCCTCCTGGGCGCCGAGGGCGCCTGGCTCGGGACGCGCTTCGTCGCTAGCGAGGAGTGGGAAGGGGGCGACTGGGCGCCGTGCGGGGGTCGTCGCGGCGGGCACCGACGACACGATCCGGACGCTGGCCTACGACCGGGGCTGGGGGCTGCCGATGCCGGAGGGGATCGCCGGCCGCGTCGTGCGCAATGCCTTCACCGACGAGTGGCACGGGCGGGAAGCCGAGCTGGTGGCGCGGCTGGGGAAGGTGCGCCCCCGCCGGAGGCGGCCACCGAGGCCGGCGACGCCCGGATCGGCTCGGTGTGGGCGGGGCAGGGGGTGGGCCTGGTCGACGCCGTGGCGCCGGCCGGGGCGATCGTGCGGCGTATCGGGGACGAGGTGGAGCGCGCCTGCTGCGCGAGCGGCCCTCCCAGCTTTTGCGCTGAGGAGGCGACGCTCTACGCCCCTACCGGGTTTTGCAACAGGCTCTGCGCGCCGGATCTAACCCGGCCGGGGAGCCGCGTCCGTTCGGCTTGGCGAGCGCGGTGTGCCGTGGCACGATGCGGCGGCCATGGAGAGCCTCGCCCCGCTCCGTTCCTTCCGTGACGCGCTCTACGCCTGCTTCGCCCGTCGTGCCGACGCACTGTTCGAGGTGGCCGATGCCCTGCTGGCGCAGGCCCCGGTGCCCGCGCCGCCGCACCTGAGCCTGACCCCCCTCCACCGTCGCGGCTGGGGCAGCGTCTACGGCGGCCTGGCCGAGGGCCGGATCGACTGCGAGGCGCTCCGGGGCGTGCTCGCGCGCGCCCGCTCGACGGCGGGAAGGCGGTCTACGCCGTCGACGTCAGCGTCTGGCCGCGCGGCGACGCCGAGGCCAGCCCCGGGCGCGGGTACTCCGACCACCCCTCGCGCCACTCCGCCGGCCAGCCGATCGTCGCCGGCTGGGCCTACCAATGGCTGGCCCAGCTCGGCTTCGACCGCGACAGCCGGACCGCCCCGCTGGACGTGCGGCGGGTGCACCCGACCGAGAACCCGAACGCGGTTGCCGTCGAGCAGGTCGGGGCGCTGGTCGCGCGGCGGCCGGCGGAGGGCGCCGTACCCCTGTTTGTCTTCGACGCCGGTTACGACTCGGGGCAGTTGACGCAGGGCTTGGCCGGCGTCCGTGCGGCGATCCTCGTGCGCCTGCGCGCCGACCGTTGCTTCTACGCCGACCCGCCGCCGGCATCGCCCTCGCCGAAGGGCGGGCGGCCCCGGCGGCACGGGGCCAAGTTCGCGTGCGCCGACCCGGCGACGTGGCCGGCCCCGACGGCCGAGCACCGCGCGAGGACGAGCAGTACGGGGTGGTGCGCGTGCGGGCGTGGGGCGGGCTCCACCCCAAGCAGCAGGCGCACCCAGACCGGGGCACCCGCAAGGCGCGGCCGGTGCTCCGCGGGACGCTGGTGCTGGTCGAGGTCGACCGCCTGCCCCGCCAAACGCGGAGCCGCGGGCGCTCTGGCTGTGGTGGGCCGGCCCGGGCGAGCCGGACCTGGGCCTGCTCTGGCGCGCCTACGTCCGCCGCTTCGACCTGGAGCACACGCTGCGCTTCTGCAAGCAGACGCTCGGCTGGACGACGCCCCGCGTGCGGCACCCGGAGCAAGCCGACCGCTGGACCTGGCTGGTCGGGGCCGCCTACACGCAACTGCGGTTGGCGAGACCCTGGGTCACCGACCGCCGCCTGCCGTGGGAACGGCCGCTCGACCCCGACAAGCTCACACCCGCCCGCGTGCGCCGGGCGCTTTACGCGCTGCTGCCAGCCGTGGGGATTCCGGCTGCCGCGCCGAAACCGTGCGGCCGATCGCCGGGGCGGCCGAAGGGGCGTCGCTCGAGGCCAGCACCCCGCTTCCCGGCGCTCAAGAAGGCCGCCTGAGACGCCAGGCCGGTCCCATCCAGGCACCGCAGGCGGTTCCCTCCGACTCGCGACGGCCACCCCTGCGGTTAAATCACAAGCTAAGGGCGCACTGGGGCGCGAAGGATTGTCGGTTCGCCGGGTGGTGACGGGTGAGCACCATCATCCGAGTGCTCCTACGCCACCGAGTCTCGTCGCGCCCGCTGTGTCGACGTCCGGAGTCGGCCGGTCGGTGCGGGCATGGTCATGGGTTGGGACCGCAACCGGGGCCATGCCTGCCGTCCTCCTGATCGTGATGGGATACCGGCGGCGCTGGGTGGCGGAGGACACCTTCATCAGCCTCCGCGTGGTCCGGCACCTGCTCGCCGGGAATGGGCCCGTGTACAGCCTCGGCGAGCGCGTGGAGGCCTACACCCATCCCCTCTGGCTGGTCCTCCTAACGGCGTGGGGTGCCCTGGGCGGACCGCTCGAGGTTGGCGCGGTGGCGATGGGGTTACTGCTCTCGGTTGGTGGCCTGCTCGCGGCCCAGGCCGGGAGCGCGCGGCTCGCGCAGCACCGGGATGGGCTGAACGCGTCGAGGCAACGACGCGTCCCCGTGCCGCTCGGTGCCGCCGTCTTGGTCGCCATCCCGGCCACGTGGGATTTCGCCACCTCCGGGCTCGAGACCGGTCTGATCTTCGGCTGGCTCGGGGCGGCATTTTCACTCCTGGTGCGCCTGTGCGTGCCGTCGACGACCACGGTGGGAGTGAGCGGACTCGCACGCTCCGCGGCAGGATCGCGCTGGGTCGTCACCGCGGTCGTCCTCGGGCTGGGACCGCTCATCCGACCCGATCTGGCCATCTTCAGCGGCGGGTTCCTCGTGGCGCTGCTAGTGGCGTACGCCTCCGCTCGGGGTCGACGGCAAGGGATCATCGGCGGGGGAAGCCTGCTGCTGGCCGCCGGCGCCCTGCCGGCGGCCTATCAACTGTTTCGGATGGGCTACTTTGCCGCGTTGGTGCCGAACACCGCCCTGGCGAAGGAGGCGGGCGCCGCCTATTGGTCGCAAGGGTGGCATTACGCGGAGGACTTTTTCGGCACGTACGCACTATGGGTCCCGCTGCTGCCGATCCTTGGCTGGTGGGCAACGGGTGTCGCGAACGCGTGGTCGCGACGTGACCTGGCCAGGTCGGCGGTCCTGATGGCGCCGGTGCTCGCTGCGGTGGTGCACGCGGGGTTCGTGATCAGGGTCGGCGGGGACTTCATGCACGGCCGGTTTCTGCTGCCTAGTCTGTTCGGGGCATTGCTCCCAGTGGCCACCGTCGCCGTGCCATGGCCGAGCAGACGGGCGTGGCCGTCCCTCGTGAGCGGGGCCGGAGCCGGGTTGGTGATCGCCTGGGTGGTGGTCTGCGCACTCTGGTTGCGGGTGCCGTACGCGGGTGACGTCGGGCCGGTCGGCATCGCCGACGAGCGCGGATTCTACGCCCGACTGGCCGGACGGTCCAATCCAGTCACGGCCGACGATTACGGCGTAACGTTCTGGGTCCAGGTCGGTCGTTCGTGGCGAGCCCGCGCCGAGCAGCAACACCTGGACTCGCCGCCTCGGCCGGTGCTCCTGATGGATTCCCCGGGTGGCGACGACTCCCGGGTCGCGGAAATCCCCCTGGCGCCAACGATCGCGGACGACGTCGCTCTCGTCGCCACGCTGCGCAACGTCGGTCTTGCCGGTTACGGCGCGGGGCCACGGGTCCACGTGGTCGATCGCCTGGGATTGGGCGACCCGATCGCCGCGCGGTTGCGACCCACGGCACGGGGCCGTCCCGGCCACGAGAAGTACCTGGGAGATCCCTGGGTCGTGGCGCGTTTCGCCGAGCCTGCCTTCGCCACCACCCCCGAGGCCGTTGCCGCTCGCGAGGCCCTCGCCTGCGACGACCTGAGCGCGTTGCGCCGCGCCGTGGAGGAGCCGCTGACCGTGCATCGCTTCCTCGCGAACGTGCGGCTCGCCTGGACGCTTCGCGGATTGCGCATCCCTCCTGACCCGGTGGACGCACGGGCGGCGCTGTGTGGCCAATCGGAGGCCCCCTAGCCCAGCAAGGACGTGACACCAAGCCGCTCCCGCAGACAAGCCCATCACCCGCTACCGGCACTACATTGGCCAGGTCGCGCCGAAGGAGCGAGTCGGCGGCCGGTTGCCGAACTCCGCAGGGCAACGACCGTCACCAAAATCCGGCGGGTCGCGCGGCCACGCGGGCTAGCGCCGCGGCCACACGCTTGATCGGCTTGGTGATCCCAGTGCTACGCGCTCAGCCGCCCGGCGGGGCCGGCAGCGGCTGGGACGGCGGGCCCGACCCCTGCTGGCGGTGAAGCAGGTAGAGACGGGTTGGCTTCGCGCGGAGCCAGGACGAATACTCCTGGTCATGGACCACGTCGAACCCCCGCAGCGGCACCGTGGAGACCACGTAGGTCGAGTCGGTGACCGGGACGTTCCCGGGGGTCCACCACCACGTCCACCACGGCCCGTCACGCGGCGCCGGCGGGTCGGCCTGCGTAGTTCCCCACAGGTGGTAGCCGTCCCAGGCATAGCCGCCGTCCAGTTCCGGGAGCGGGACGCCCCTGGCGGTCGCCTCGCGTGCCATGTCCCAGGTCGCCCCTTGGAAGACGAGGAAGTCGCGCGTCCCGGCGACTGAAAAGACTGCGAACGCCGCCGCGACGAGCCACGCCACGGGGAGCGCGAGGCGCACGTCGCGCAGCGCCCAGACGCCGAGGCAGACCGCGAACGGTAGAAGTGGCAGCAGGTAGCGGTCCAGCGAGACCGTCCAGTCGCGGAAGGGGAAGGACGGTGGCAGGACGCCGGCCGCCTGACCGAGCCCGATCGCCGCGACCAGTCCCGCGCCGCGACGACCCGAGGACGCCCCGGCGCCTACCCCGCGGCAGAGCGCGAGGCCGAGGACGAGGGCACCGACCGCACAGATACCGGTCACGATTTTGAGGACGCGCCGGTCGACGAGCGGGGGGAAGATCCCAGCGAGGTCGGTCGGGCCGAGTCCCCAGGGCGCGACGAACTGCGGGATATACGGCATGAGGTGCCCGTCCCCACTAAAGATCGTCACGCCGGCCACGATCAGCGCCTCCCAGGCGGCAAACAGCAGCCAGCCAAGCGACGTGCCGGGGCCGAATCTGACGAGGCTCCGGCCGCGGACCACGGCTCCCGCGACGATCGGCAGCGCGAAGAACCCGAGGTACATCGCACCGATGAAGGTCATGCGCTGGACCAGCAGCGTGCCTCCCTGCCAGCCGGCGGCCTCGATCGACCGTAGGAATGATTCCTGGCCACTCGGGACGCCGCGCCCAGACCAGAGGTAGAACAGCACCGCTGCCACCACCGGAACGGCCACCACCCGGAAGAACAGAAGGGCACCAGCGCGGTTCAGGCGGAAGCGGCCGGTGACGAGGAGGTAGCCCACGACCGCCAACGGGACCAGCGCGCCATGGGGTCGGACCAGGAACGCCAGCGCCGCCGCGACCGACCCAGCCAGGGTTGCCCGCGCGCCTGACGGTTCATCGCGGAGGCCCCGGGTGTAGCCGTAGGTGGCGACGACGAGCAGCGCCGTGAACGGCGCATCCGTCATGAAGCTGAAACCGAGCACGAACGAGAGCGGGTTGAACAGGTAGGCCGCCACCGCTAAGGCGCTGCTGGCCCGGTCTACCGCCAGCTCGCGGCAGAGGCCGTAGAGCGCCCAACCACCGACGAGCACCAGGACGACAGTCGAGAGCCGCAGCGCACCGAACGTCATCCCGAACAGCGACGCGAAGAGCGCTCCCCACGCGACCTGGAACACCGCCGTCGGCGCGGAGATCGGGAGGACTTGGAACTCGCCCCGGTGGACGAGAGCCTCCACCGAGCGCGCATAGATCCAGTCGTCGGCGACGGCGGCGGGCGTCATCGTCGGCACAACAAAGGCAGACAGCGCGTAGAGCGCGAGGACGGCCACCACGGGCCAGTGCGCTCGCGCCACCGTCACGATCCCAACTGGTCGGGCCGCCGCGGCGCGGGGCCATCGGGTCTCCTCGCGGGGCTGGGAGTTGGAATGCTCCCCGGTGATGGTTCTCGGCGTACCGGCCATGTCGCGGTCGGTCAGCATCGGCAAGGTCCTCGATCAGGGCCGGAGTCTTGCTGCCGGCGGCCGGTTGGTGGCGGTCACAGCGGGTTGGCAGGAACGCCCGGAAACCGCTGCGGTTGGACGACGTGGGCGGGGCCAGCCAATGTTCACCGGCCGCGACGCCACGCGGATCGCGGCCGGTTACCCTACACGGGTTCCTAACCCCCGTTCAAGGATCGCCCGACCGACGCGCCGAGCGGCCCGGCCCGTCCAGCACTAGCAGTCGCGGTCAGGCAGACCGGGTGGCTTCCTCAACCATAGGCCCGCTCAGCGACGCCTTTACCGCGGCGCGAAGCCCGTTACGGCAACAGCGTACAGGCCGGGGCATTCCCTCCACCGGTCATGCTCAAGTTGTGGACCACCAGGGTCCGGAGGCGAGGGTCGTCCGAAACCCGGATCGCGGGATTGCGACCGCGGAACTCGACCAGGTTCTCACCGGCTTTCAGCCGAAGGACGATCGGTCCGAGTCGCTGGAGATCAGCCGATGCGATGTCCAGCGACCGCACCGTGCCACCGTTGACGAGGATATCCACTCGGTCTGGCGGTTGGATTGAACCCAACGCGCCGTCCATCCATACGTCCATCTCCCGCTCGGCAAAGACGCGAAGGCGCCCCCCTCCATCCGACCAACGCCACCAGTCGGAGCCGTTCGCCTCCGGGTCATGCCAGCCCGCCGCCATGGCGAATGCACAATCCGGGCCGGTCTCGGTACAGAGCCCGACGAGATCGAGACCGGCAGGGGGCTTCAGCACGTAGACGTCCAACCCCGGCGCACCTCCAGTTTCTGGAGCGGGAGGAACAAGGGGCGGTCCTCGCAGAGGTATGCCGCCACCGCTCCGGGCTCGGGAGCCTGCAGGGCGTAGAGGTTGTCCTTCTCCCGACCTTCGCCGTAGAGGTAGTACATGAGCGACTGGTAATCCGAGTAGTGATAACCCGCCGTGAGGATGACGGCGTTGGCTCCCGCCTCCCGCAGAACGGATTCAGTTGCCGCGGCAGCGGCCGTGTTCTCGCTCTGATCCACCACGTTGAGATTGGCGAGAACCAGCATCCACGGAACGAGGACGAGCGGCGCCCGTGCCAGGGCGAGCGTCGGCGGGTTTGAGCTGGGCTGCGGCGGGATCCCCCTTGGGTGACCCCGTGCGACGATCACCGCGCCGAGGTGGGCAAGCAGCCGCGCGATACGGCCAAGGCCGAGACCGAGGTAGACGGCGGCGATGAAGTACGTGGGGATGAAGAAGACGAAGACGTCCCCGACGTCATAGTTCATGGCATAGACAAGGTTTCCAGCCGCGCCCAGAAGCAAGAAGACGTTCAAGCGGACGCTCCTCAACGTCGCCACGCCGAGGAGGATGACCGGCGTCAGCACCCCGTACTCCCCCAGAAAGAAGGCCACGAACATGGGAAGCCGATCCGTGACCACCTCCTCGAGGGTGAGCGCGAACATCTGCCCGGTGAACTGTCCGCCTCGGATCCACCACCAGAACTCCTCGAGATTGCTGGCCCGCATCTCAAGAAAGCCAGGATGCTCGACGGAGCTGCGCCAGAAGATGTACGAGTACTGCAGCGCGCCGAGTGCCACGCAGGCCGCCGTCGTCGCGACGTTTCGCGGCCTGAGCACGCTGGAGGCGTCAGTGGCCAGGATCAACCAAGCGATGGCCGGTAGGAGCGTGATCATCGTCAGGTGGTTGCCAAAGGAGATGGCGTAGATGCCGAGACCGGCGAGCAGATACCGGTCGTCCCGCCGGAGATGCCAGACGACGAGGCAGGACACGGTGGTCGCGACGAAGAGCAGATTGAGGGTGTAGACCTCGGCAATGACGGCCTGCGTCCACACGGTGCGGGTGAAGCCAAAGGTCAAACTAGACACGACCGCCAGGAACGGGTCCAGCTGCAGCGCCAGGAGGAGCTTGAAGAGGACCGCGACGGCGACCACCGCGAAGACGGCCGAGAGCAGATTCGCCTTGTAGGCGAGGGGCCAAAAAGGGCGGCCAGACGGACGAAGAGATGGTTGAGGATGATGTGGGTGGGATACCTGGTCGAATGAGGTGTCCCGAGACGCTTGCCGAGATACTGGAACTTGGTCGTGTCGCAAGGAATACACGCCGGGGCAACGTCGCCACGTACGCCGAGCCGAGGATGCAGCCGATGAAGATGCCCCAGGCGTCCACGTGCCGAGCTGCAGCAAGGACGCCAGCGGCAAGTGGGAGGACAGCTGCGCCCGGTCGGGACTGGCCCTCGATCACGAACCCTGGCGCTCGGTCTGCGTCGGGGCGGCACCGCCGATGGTAGATCCCGCTCAATTGCTCCCCTGCCTTGGTGGCGCGGACCCTCCCGCACCCGCTGTCGGGTCGGCCGCGCCTGGCCGGGCGGCCCTGCGATTAGCCGGCGGGCAATTCCTCCAGCCGGAGGTGTCCGACCCCAGCCCGCCGGGGACCACGTCGGCCACTGGTTCAACCCAGTCATCGGCCCCGGCTCCCAGACCAGCCGGTACTGCGCAGGGCGCTCAGGCTGGTCGCGGTCCAGCCGGAGGTAGTTGAGCTCTAGCAGGGCACGGACCACCGGCCCAGCGGCCGCGATCCGCTCCTCGATCAGCGGCACGGCGCGGCCCCGGTCGGCGAACGCGTCGACGAGCGAGCACTCGCAGAAGTAGGCGAGGGTACCGATCTCCCCCGGGGAGATCACCGTCGCCGAGCCGACGCGCGCCTGGCTGCCGGCCGACCCGCGCGTATCCCTCCGAGGTCGCCCAGTTGCCGAAGATCGGCGGCACCCGCCACGGCACGCCGCCGCGCACGTCCGCAACGAGGTTCCCCGCCACCAAGCACGCGATGAGCGCGAGCCCCGGGATGGCGAGCGTACGCCGGACCATCCCGCCACGGCGGAGGAGGCCCCCAACAGACGCAGACGCTGGTCGACAGCGCGACGAGGCTCGGGACGTAGTACCACCACTGGTAGGGCGGGACCCCGAGCAGCGCGTACACCGCGTAGTAGCCGACCCCCGCCATCCCGAGGACGACGGCGGGAATTAACTCCGGCCGGGTGGCGCTCCGGCGCAGCAGGCCCTCGGCGACCCAACTCAGCAGCGCCACCAGCCCGAGCAAGGCCGGCATGAAGGCCGCCGCCGTCAGCACAGCGTCGATTTGGAGGAGGTTGAGCGGGCCGTTACCGAACGTCCAGGGACCGAACGACCGCTGCAACGTTTTGATCGCGAAGGTGTCAGGGATGGCCGAGCCGAAGGACCACCAGCTCCAGGCGAACCAGGGCAAGCTAACCGCGATCCCGACGCCCGCCACCCTGGCCAAGTGCCGCCGCACGCCGGGGCTGGCCAAGGCCAAGGGGAGCACGAAGACAAGGAGATCGAGCCGGGTCAGCACGGCGAGCCCGGAAAGTACCCCGAAAGCCACGGGCCGAGCCCGCACCGCCGCCGAGAGCATCCCGACCAGCACGGCCGGGATCAGCAACACCTCGAGGCCGGTCGAGGAGAGCACAAGGGGGTTGAATAGCACGAGCGCCACGCCGAGCGCCGGCACGAGCAGCGGCAGCCGCAGCGCGTCGGCGACGCGGCCCCACCACCAGGCCAAAGCCGTCGCGCAACCGACGAAGACGACCGCGAGGCCCCAAACCGGGTGGACGCCTCCACTGACCCGGAGCAGCGCGGTGGCGCCACCGAGCAGCAGGACGTTCAGCGGGGAGGTCGACGAGTTCGCCCGCTCGGTGGCGATGAGCCCCCAGTGCAGATCGGTCGCCACATTCCGGGCGTAGGCCAGGGTGATGTAGGCGTCGTCAATCAGCGCCCCCCGCACCATCCAAAATAGACCGACGGCGAGCACCGCAGCACCGCCGCACAACCACGTCGCACCGCGTCCGTCACCGTGCCACTCAACGACGGAGGCATGGCGTTCCTCGCCTTGGGTCGTCCCCGTAGGAGACCTCACCACGTCTCGCTGGAGACGCTCCAACACGGTCACCGCACACCTCTCGTGACATTCGACGCAACAGTCCCGAGGCACCATGGCGGTCAACCGCCATGGCACTCCGCGTGATCCCGGCTTGCTCTGCTATCAAGGCCGCCCGGATGGCTCGCCCACAGGATCGCGCCCGACCAAGACCGGTCACAGATTACGGCGCGGTGACGAGCCGCGACTCGCGACCGCCCGCGCTGGGAGCCTCGCGCGGGCACCGGGTCTTTCCCACCCGGCCAGCCCGGTACCAAGGGTTGTCGACGACCCAACCACGAGCCGGACTAGGGAGGCAGCGCGGGCGGCACGGGCTTGCGCGAGGGAACGGCCCACGCTACCCCGCGACGTAGAGAATGAGGACACTCGCCAGCCCCCAGCTGAGGATGGCGCCGAACAGCGGGCGGTCCGCAAAGAGCAGCTGTTCGGGGCTGCCGCCGAGCTCGCGCCGGTGGACCAGGTAGAGGTAGCGGAAGATGGCGTAGACGACGAACGGGATCGTCAGCATCATGGCGTGGTTCTCGGGCACGCTGGAGGCGTCGAACGTCCAGAAGGAGTAGGCCATCACAGTGGCGGATGCGGCGATACCGATCAACTGGTCGAGCAGCCCAAGCGAGTAGGCCCCCAGGTTCGCGCGGTGCCCTGCGGCGTCCGCAAGCGATGCCAACTCGTGGCGACGCTTCCCGAAGCCGATAAAGAGCGCCAGGAGCATCGTGCAGAGCAGCAGCCACGGCGAGATCACCACGTCGATCGCCACGGCTCCGGCGGCGGCGCGCAGCACGAAGCCCGCCGCAATGGCGAAGACGTCGAGGATCACCAGCCGCTTGAGCCCGAGCGAGTAGGCGACCATCAACGCCACGTAGCCAACCGCGGCGAGGATGAACGGCGGCCGCACCGCCCATGCGGCGAGCAGCGCCCCAACGAAGAGGACCGCCGCCGCGATCAGAGCGCGGCCGGGCGACACCTCCCCCGCCGCCACCGGCCGCCGTCGCTTGGTCGGATGCAGACGGTCGGCGGCGGCGTCCCGCACGTCGTTGACGAGGTAGACCGCCCCGCTGACCGCGCAGAATACGACGGCGGCAAGGAGGGCGCGGCCGGCGAAGACCGGTTCGAACAGCTTCTGATCGAAGACCAGGGCCGCGAGAAGGATGACGTTCTTGGTCCACTGGAGCGGCCGCAAGGCCCGCAGCAGCGCGGGAACGGGCAGGTTGCGCGGCACGGTCCGGCGCAGCCACGCCTCGCGCGGGAGTGGGGGGGTTGAGTCGCCCACCGCGGCTCTGCGCGGCGGAACGTCGTCACGCTCCCTAACTCGGAACGCCATACCGACCTTGGGCGCGCCCGTCCGGCCTCGGTGGCGTTTGGATCGAGTCCACTACGGTTCCCAGGGTAGCGCCGAGCACGTGGTCCCCGTCCTCGCCTAGGATTGAGGCTTCAACGCGTCAACCTGGTAGTCGGCGGCCGCGTTCCAGAGCATCCAGCCGCTCACTCCCAGCGCCTCGGCGGCGTCGATCTGCGCGCGAACCTCGGCCGGCCCGTACTCGGAGAAACCCTCGGCCGGATAGGTGAAGTCCTGCAGCCACGGCCGCATCTTTCGCATCGACCCCCGCACGAGCTCCTCCGCCTTCTCCAGCGTGTACGTGACGGTTTCGGCCGGATAATCGTTCGGATGACCGCCGACCGGGATATTGCCCTCGGTGTAGTGCGACGGGTAAACCATCAGGCAAACGTAGTCCACCAGCGGTGTCAGGTCCTGCAACGTCTGACCGATCCCCTGATCGTCGCCCATCAAGGCGATGATCGGGAAGAGGTCGATCGCAAACTTGGCACCGGTCTCCTTGACCCGCTCGGCACCGAGCGCCACGGCGCCGCGGATTGCTGCCCGCCTCGCCTCCTCCGAGTAGTCGGGACCAAAGTCGGCCGTTGTCAGGTCGCCGTCGGAGGGGAAGCGAATGTAGTCGTACTGGACCTCGTCGAAGCCGAGGTTGCCCAATTCGGCGGCAAGGTCGGCGTTTGCCTCCCAAAGCTCCTGGTTGAATGCGTTCACCCAGGCCGCACCCTCGTAGTCTCGCCACAGGTCGCCCGTCACCTCGTCCTTGACCGCCAGGTCGGGCCGCCCCTCGGCTGCCACCGGATCCTTGAACACGACCATCCGCGCAATGGCGTAGATCCCGTGCTCGTCCAGCTTGGCCAGCAACTCGGCCGGGTCGAGGACGGGGGTTACCATCCCCTCGATGTCCTGGAAGAATTGGACCTGCGTGTCGTAGTAGATCGTGTCCTGCTTGACGTCCACCACCAGCGCGTTGATTTCTGTTTGGTCCGCAATCGCGATCAGCTCGTCGAGGCGCCCCGGATCGGACAGGACGCCCAGGTTCGCGTAGAGCGCATTGATCTGCTGGGACGCCAGCGCCGCGTTGACGACCCGATCGGCCGGGATGGCGGCTCGCTGATCCTCAAAGCCTGGCGCGCTGACCACCACCTCAGCGGTGTCCGGTACGCCCGTCAGTCGGTAGGTCCCATCTGCCCCCGTGACCGCCTTGGCGTCACCAGCCGTGACGATCGCTCCCGCGATCGGTGTTCCGTCGGTGCCCGTGACGGCGCCGGTCACCACCGACAGCCGAAGTTGGAAGTCGACCCGGGTACGCTCTCCAACCGGCTCCTCGATCACCCCATAGTCGCCGGCGTCGACGTGGAGCCGCGCGTCCGGCGGAACGTTGCTCAGGAGGTAGCCGCCATCCGCGCCGGTGGTCGCCGTCGTCGGGTTCGGGCCGGCGTTGCTAACCGCCGAGACTTTGGCGTTAGGAATGGGGGCCCCGCTCGCCTGGTCCGTGACGGTCCCTTCCACCGAGGTCGGGCGCAGGGCCACCGCCTGGTCGGCATCGCTGTTGCGGTCGAGCTGCCCGAACATCGGCTCGTAGCTCGCCCGCTGCACCGTCAGGAGCGTCGGCTGGTCGGCCGCGTTGAGCCGAACCTCGCCTCGCTCGTCGCTCGTCAGGGTCTTATCGCCGGCGAGGACCTCGACACCCGCCATCGCCTGGCCGGTCTACCGAACCGTTACGCGGTGCACCCCCGACGGCGCACCGTCGGCGCTCCGATAGACGGCGGTTGCTGCTAGAAGCGTAAGGGGAACGAAGAACAGTAGGAGGCTCGTCGGCCAACTCAGGCGGTCCCAGCGACGCGGACGGCCCGTCGCGCGCACGAGCGACGGCGACCGGCCCCGCAGCAGGTGCTTACGCGACGGACGCCAGTCAGCACCGGCCGGTCGAGGATTCTGGGCTTGCATCAGGACGCATCACCTCAAGTCGTCGGTGCCGGCCCGCGATCCGGAGCGGCGGCCATCCGTTCAATTTGCTTGGCCGCGTTTCGCTCGGGACGGCGATGAAGGGACGAGGCGGGGATTTGGCGGCGGAGTGTAGCATACTCTCACGACCTCGGACCCCGCCCAGATTGACACTCCCTCGGACCCCGGCCGATAATCGACTCAGCGTCCGTTCCGATTTTCACAATGGGACCGCGGCCCGCACGGCCCGAACGTCCCGCCGGCGACGGCCAGGATGCGGCCTGTGAAACTCCGAACGCAGGACGTCTTTGAGGCGATGCGGGACGACCTTCAGCGGGTCGAGGCCCGCGTCGAGCAGGCGGCCGAAGTCGAGTATCCCGTCGTCGAGACCTTGGTGCGCGACCTCGTTCGCGCCGGCGGTAAACGGCTGCGTCCGCTGCTTGTCCTCCTGGCGGGCCGTGCCTATGACTACGACCGCGAGGCGCTGGTGACGGCCGCCGCCGGGGTGGAGCTCCTCCATACCGCGTCGCTCGTTCACGATGATACGATCGATCGGGCGGCGCTCCGACGCGGCAAGCCAACCCTTAACTCAATGCTCAGCTCCGGCGCCGTCATTTTGCTTGGCGACTACCTATTCGACCAGTCCGAGATGAATGCCGCCGCCACCCACCACCCTAGGGACCTGGCTCTCTTCGAGTCCACACTCGCCAACATATACGCTGGAGACATGCGCGAGATTATAGACGCCAATAGAAACGAATACTAGCTGGAAAAAAACTAAAACAGAAAT
>JAUJOZ010000025.1 GCA_030447415.1 Thermomicrobiales bacterium
GCCGCCGCCCCGGTCCCGCACGGCGGCTGACCCGTCGCCGTGCAGACACACTGGCCGTTGACGCAGCTCTCGCCCGCCACGGTGCACGTCCCGCAGCTGACCGTCTGGTCGCAGTTGTTCGTCGCGATGCCACACTCGAGTCCAGTGCAGGCGGCCGCGTTGTCGGGGGTGCACACGCATTGGCCGCTGACGCAGCGCTCGCCGGTCCCCGTGCAGGTGCCGCACTCGAGGGTGCCACCGCAGCCGTCCTCGGCCGTGCCGCAGGTCTGGCCGGCCGGGCAGCTGATCGTCGGTGTGCACGCGCAGCGCCGGGTCTGGGGATCGCAGATCCCACTGGCACACTGCTCGTTGCGAATACAGGTGGCGCCGGCGGGGCGACCGTGGCTGGCCCCAGCGCGCCGGAGGCCGACCAGGGAGAGGGCCCCGGCCGCTGCCCCGCCGAGGAGACCATTGAGCATCCGCCGGCGGGAGGTGCCGGCCGCGAGGACCTTGGTGAGGTCATCAAACCGGGACCCATCCATCCGTGTCCTCCTCGGGGGAGTGAAACGCGCTGAGCGTGCCGACTGTCGAGTTGTAACGACTGTCGGGCAGCATACGCGCGCCGGACCCGGCCGTCAATGGTCGTGGCGGGCGCGCTCGTGGCGGGGATGCGGGGGCCGGGGCCGTTGCGGTGGCTGCCAATGTCACACTCGACGGCCTTGGGCTTCGGCCCGGGGCAGGGGGACAGACGGGGGTGGCCAGACCAACCGCCCCCCGGCCTCCCGGTTCTCCGGCTAGGTGGTGGCTCGCTACGGCGTCGGCGTGCCCACGGCCGGTGTGCCGGCGGCCTGGACGTCGATCTGTCCGTCAATCAGCCACCGGTCCCCCGCCCGCACGAAGATCATGAAGAAGACGACCGTCCCCCGCGGATCCCGGTCCTCGATGACGGCGCCGACCCGCCCGTCGGCCAGCACCCGCACTCCCCGCACGTCGAGGAGCTCGGTCCACGCCGCCGCCGGCAGCGCCGCCGGGGGCGTGGCGAAGCTCGCGGCGACCTGGGCAGCGAGCGCCGGGTCGCCGCCGAAGGCCTCGCGGATGAGGTCGTCCGTGTAGAAGGCGAAGACGCGGGTGAACGCCCCGGCATTGTTGCAGGCGATCAGCTCGCGCGCGGCGGCGACGATCCCGGCGACGGTGGCGGCGTCGGCCGGGTCGCCCGCGGGGAGCTGCGCCTCGGACGACACCGCGGCGAGGCGGCCGGCGGCCGGCGAGGCGGCAGCCACCGGCGTGCCACTCAGCAGCGCCAGCACCTCGTCCGCGGGGCGCGGCGCGACCCGGCATTCCGCGGGGTCAGGCGTGAGTGGGAAGGCCACGGGGTGGCGTCCTGGGTCTGGGCGCCGCCGGCGATGGGCGTGCCCTCCTGGGCACCCGCGCCGACGACCAGGCCGACGAGCAGCGCGACGAGGACCGAACCGAGGATCGAGACGCGACGCATGGCGGGCCCCCCTCCGATGACCGAGTGACCGCCACCGTGGTGGCCGCGACGATGCATCATACGGCCCCGGGTGGCGGTGCAGGCGAGTACGCTTGCGCTTCGGCCGGCAACGCGGGAGGATGCCGACGCGCGGCCGCCACGCTGGCGGCAGGTCAATTGTGTGGGGAGGCGAGGACGATGCTCTACTACTGTGCCTACACCTGGAACCCCGGCACCACGCGCGAGCAGGTCGGCCGGCACCTCATCGAGGAGGCCGACGCCGGCCGGCTGCGGCTCGAGGGCGTGCGCGGCTCCTATGGCTTGGTCGGCGGGGGCGCCGGCTTCCTCCTCGTGGAAGCCGACGATCCAACGGAGGTCAACCGCGCACTGACGCCCTCCATGCACCTGATGCGCTGGGGCGTGCGGGCCCTGATCCCCTTCGACTTGGCGAAGGATGTCGAGACCTTCCGACAGGAGCTTGGCCAGGGCGGCTAGCGCGAGGCAATTGCCGCGGCTCCCGCCGTCGGGGTGATGGGTGGGCCGGCGTCGTGATGCATCGGCGCCGGCCATTCCTTCCTCGGAACGACCCCGGGCTCCCTGTCCGGGGCCGTTCGCTTGCCCCGTGCGCGGCTACCCGGCCGTAGCGAGCAAGGCGAATCTTCCTAAGTCTGATCCACTAATCATCGGGAAAGACAGGGTGACGGATCCAGGACCGACGAGCGAATAGGGTAGGGGGTCCACCGGAGCTCATGTGCATAGCCAGACGCAGGCGCCGGGAGGACGCCCAGGATGAAGCTCGTGGACGCCTCCCACCCCGCATGTGGACACCGCTATCCGTCGCGCCACCGGGGCACCGCCCGCCGCACGGCTGCCGCCCCGAGCGCCACGGCCGTGGCCAGTGCCGTCGCCCTCAGGCCTCCGCGGCGCCCCGTAGCCACCGGCCCGCTGCCGGTTGTCGGCAGCATCGTGACTCCCCCCGTGGTGCTCCCAGTGGTGCTTCCGGTGGTGCTTCCGGTGGTATCCCCAGTCGTACCGTTAGTGGTATCCCCGGTCGTATCGTCCGTCGTATCCCCCGGCGTATTGCTAGGCGGATCTCCGGGTGTATCCCCCGGATCCTCGCATTGACCGCTCGGGCAGTCACATGCGCCCTCAAAGCAGGTCAAGTCAGCCGGGCACACGTTACCGCACATCCCGCAGTTGGCCGGGTCGGACGAGACGTCGACACACTGGCCGTTGCCGCAGCAGACGAACCCGGGCGCGCAGTGGACGACAAAGGGGACACAGGTGCCATCCTGGCACGAGGCTCCCGTGCAGGGGTCGCCGTCGTCATCGAGGCAGTCGGCGTCGGACCCGCACTGGGCGGGCGAGCTGGCCACGCAGACACCCAGGCAGTCGGCACCGCCGGTCGCCGGGTCACAGTCGTCCGTCGGGTCATCCACGCACGTGAACCCCGCGGGGCAGGGGAAGCCGGCAATCCCACCACAGCTGAGCGGCTCGTCGCTCCCCTGCGCGGCGGCACGGTGCAGACCGCGTCCACCAAGCGCGACGGCGGCGAGTGCGGCGAGCACGCGCCGTCGCGACGTCGCGGCCGCAAAACTCCTGGTCAAGCGATCAAACGTCTGGTCGTCCATACCCCTCCCCCCTTCACCCTTCCTGGACCCCAGTCCGGTGATGACGAGAGCCGAACACGTTCACGAGGCCGGCCATCGCGTTCGACAAGGACGCCTGGGGTGGCGTGCCCCGGTGCCGCCGACCGGTGCTGTCCCCAGCATACTCTTCGCGGCCGCGGCCCATGGAGAGGACTCCCATTTCGCTGAGCACGGTGGAGGGCTGGATCCGAGGCCGACGAGCTAGGGGTGATCTGCTTGGACCGCAACTCGTGGCCGTACCATCGGCACCATGGAGATCGTCGCCCTCGCCATTTCCGCACTGAGTCTGGTGGTCGCGGCAGCCAGCCTAGCCTGGAATGCCTATAACTAGCGGGTCCAGCACCGGCCAGGGGTTCAGGCGACAATGCGACTTCAGTGGGTTGCGGCCCGTGAGTCACCCTACCCGCAAATCGGCCCCTTCATCGGGATCCCGGCCCTACATGTCGGCCTGCGGTCGGTCAATCTCGGCCAGTACTCCCTCAGCTTGGGCGACTCCAAGTCGACGTTTTGGATGGCATACGGCGTTTGGTGTCGACGCACTGCCACACCCCGTTCCGGAGGGAGCCGTCCATCGGATCGCCTTGTCCCCGAGGAGCATCGCCGATCAGGCTCATAAGCAAGGACCGTCCGGCAAGGTCGACCTTTTTGCACACGTCAAGGATCGGTTTCTCCACGAGTGCCACGGCAAGCCGCTGACGTTTGACATTGATGAGTGGGCGGCAAACGAGGACTCACCGATGGATCGTCTGGACGAGCTAGTGGTCGGCTCACCCTGATTTAGTCGAGTCGCACCACCCCCACCACCACCCGCGCTTGCCCCGTCCGAGTCCGCCGCTCCCGACGCAGTCCAGCGGCGGATTCCATGGTATGGCCCGTGCGAGTCCCACCCTGAGGACCGACCGACCGCTACCGGGGGAGCCCGGCATGGACCCCGTCTTCACCGTCGTCGGAGAACACTGCGAGGATCCCGACCGCCTGCTGGTCCTCGGCACCGACGGGCAGTATTACGACCACCGCCTCTCGGACGGCCGGACCGTCCCCGTCGATCCAGACGAGCGCTGGGCCCTCGACCCGGCGGCGTCACCGGCGGACGCAACGGCGGTCCCGGTGGACACTGCGGCCGGGTAGCGTTCCACCACCCGCGGCTGCCCCCTCCTAGGCGGTCGCTCCGACCTTTGCCCCATTGCTCAGCACCGGATCGCCCGGCGCCAGACGCTTGGGCGTCTCACGCTGAGGCGCCGCACGCGCCCGTTCATCGGCGGCGCGGCCCCCAGACCGCCCGAGCCTCGTCGGCCGGCGCCACCCGGTCAAGCGCCTCAGATTCCTCTCGTGGCCGCCGGCGGCGCGCCAGGTGAGCGCGACGAGGTGCCAAACCTGATACGGGGGGATGGGCCCGCTCCCCGCGGCCGCCGCTCGTCGCCGCCACATCTGCCACACGTCCTCGGCCGTCTGCGAACCCTTGCGATCAAGCCACACCGCTGACCGTGCCGCGTGCGGGCGCGTTGCTCGGGTCCGCAGATAGTGGTCACGGGCGCGTGCCGAGCAGTGCCGAATGAGAAGCAATTGGGGACGCCGGCCCTGGCCGAGGACGTGGGTCGACGGAACCAGATCGCGCGCATCCGGTCGCGGGTGAGCGCGGGACTCGGTCGGCATCCCGGGGGCGGCGAGGACGGCGCTTCGCCCGGAGATTGCGGCGAGGGAGATTCGGATCGTGCGCGGGGACGTGTTGCCCGCGCGGAGCGTCCGCTCAGAGGAGTGTGCCAGCAGCCGGTAGTTCGTCATTGCTGGCGGCACCGTCGCGGCTCGTGCCCAGATCACCGACATTCCTCCTCAGAACATCGGTGTGCGGGTATCTTGTCTAGCAGCGCCATGGCAGGTTAGTACACCCTCTGTTGTATCTCGTCACGTCCGGAGAGAACCACGTTGGGGACAGGGAAAACGGTCCAGAAAGCGGTCGCGGGCTGGGTCCTCTACGACCTGGCGAATACGATCTTCTCGATCAACATCGTGTCGCTGACCTTCCCCCTCTGGGTCGTGGACGACGCCGGTGGCAGCGACGCGAACTACGCGCTGGCGGGCGCCCTGTCGATGGCGCTGATGTTCGTCTCGGCGCCGTTCCTCGGGGCACTGTCGGATCAGGCGCCGCGGCGGATGCCGTTCCTCGTCGTGACGACGCTGGTGTGCTGTGTCTTCACCGCGACGCTCGGCACGGGGGGACTGGCGATCTCGCTCGTCCTGTTCGTGATCGCCAACTACTTCTATCAGGCCGGGCTGATCTTCTACGACGCGCTGCTGCCCACGGTGAGCACGGAAGAGAACCGGGGGCGAATCGGCGGGCTCGGCGTCGGCATCGGCTACGCCGGCTCCCTGATCGGGATCGTGGTTGGGTTGGTCGTGCTGGCCATCGACGAGTCGGCGGAACCGACGGTGTTCCGGCTGACGGCGCTGCTCTTCCTCCTCTTCGCCATCCCGTGCTTCCTCTGGGTGCAGGAACGGCCGCGGGCCGATGCAGTGCCGTTCGGGGGCGAGGCGGTCCGGCGGACGGTCGCCGAACTGCGGGGCACGCTGCGGCGGCTGCGCGCCTATCCGGAGCTGCGGCGGTTCCTGATCGGCCGCGTCTTCTACGCCGACGCGGCAAACACCCTGATCGCGTTTATGGGGATCTACGTGACGGAGGAGCTGGGGTTCTCGGACGCGCAGGCACGGGTGGTTCTGCTGGTTGGAATCGTGGCCGCGCTCGCCGGCGGCCTCACCTGGGGCGGCGTGGTGGACCGCATCGGGCCGCGGCGGGCGCTCTTCCGCGTGCTGGCGCTGTGGGCGGCGGTGTTTGGGCTGGCGGCGGCGATCGCGTACCTCGAACTGCCGGGCTGGCTCTTCTGGGGGGTGGCGCCGCTGGCGGGCGTGGCCCTCGGGGGAACGTGGACGGCGGACCGCCCGTTCATGCTCCGGCTCTCGCCGCCGCGCCACCTCGGGCAGTTCTATGGGCTGTACGCGATGGCCGGTCGTTTCGCCGCGATCCTCGGACCGCTGCTCTGGGCGGCGATCGTCGAGGGGCTCGACTGGGGGCGGCCGGCGGCGGTCCTGAGTCTCCTCGTGATGGTTGCCCTCGCCTACGCCATCCTCCGGCCGGTGAGCGACGCCCGGCACACCTGGGCGGCGGAGGAATTGGTGCCGCTGTAGGCGGACCTTCCCTGTGTCGGACCTCAGACGTCCGGGAGCGATTGGGAACGACCTGGCCCCGGCCACGATCATTCGCCGAGCCGGCCGACCCCACGGGTAACCCACCGCGCTTCAGCACCGAGCTCAACCGTGCCCGTCAACTGCGTGCCTGGGTCGTCAGTGCGTCCCTCCAGCGGCGCACGCGGATTCAGGGCCGGCCGGCGCGAGCGTCGCGGCCATCATCGGGTGGCCGCGACCGCGAGGCACACCGCCAACCCGGTCTGGCGATCGGTGAAAAGAGACGGTCGGTCAACGTCCCGTGCCCCGATCGACTGAGGGCATCGTCGTTGGCCGAGCATGGGATAATGGCTTCCTTCGGGCGCCCTCTGGTGGCAAGCCCCATGCGAGCCACCCCGAGGGAAGCCCGACACCGTGGTTCCGCCCCCGCTGACCCGCCCACCAGGAGGGATCTCCCGTGGCCGTCGCCACCGAACAATCGCTCGAGACCCTTGCCATCAACACGATCCGCACGCTGTCGATCGACGCCGTGCAGCAGGCGAACTCCGGCCACCCGGGGCTGCCGCTCGGCGCGGCGCCGATGGCTTACGTCCTCTGGACGGAATACCTTAAGCACAACCCGCATGACCCCCACTGGCCGGACCGCGACCGCTTCGTCCTGTCGGCCGGCCACGGTTCGATGCTCCTCTACTCGCTGCTCCACCTCACCGGCTACGCCCTCTCGCTCGACGAGATCAAGCGCTTCCGGCAGCTCGGCTCCAAGACCCCCGGCCACCCGGAGCGGTCGCACACGGTGGGGGTGGAGGTAACGACCGGGCCGCTCGGCCAAGGGTTCGCCAACGGCGTCGGCATGGCGATCGCCGAGGCCTTTCTCGCCGCCCGCTACAACCGGCCGGGACACGAGATCATCGATCACTACACCTATGGCATCGTCTCCGACGGCGACCTGATGGAGGGGGTCGCACACGAGGCCGCGTCGCTGGCGGGCCATCTCAAGCTCGGCAAGCTGATTTACCTCTACGACCAGAATCACATCACCCTTGCCGGCTCGCTCGACCTCGGCTTCTCAGAGGATGTCGCTAAGCGGTACGAGGCGCTCGGCTGGCAGACTGTCAGCGTCGACGGGATGAACACCGCGGCCGTGCGCGGCGCGCTCGACCAGGCGCGGGCTGACACCTCCCGGCCGACGCTCGTCCTCGCCAACACCATCATTGGCTACGGCTCCCCAAAGAAGGCGAACACCTTCGGCGTCCACGGCTCGCCGCTTGGCCCGGACGAGGTCCAGGCCACCAAGGAGGCGCTGGGCTGGCCCACCGAGCCGCCGTTCCACATCCCGGAGGAGGTAACGGCCAAGTTCCAGGAGGCGGTGACCCAGGGCCAAGCAGCGCAACGCGATTGGCAGACTCGCTTCGAGGCGTACGCCGAGGCATTCCCGGACCTCGCGGCGGAACTGACGCGGGCGCTGGCCGGTCACCTGCCGGTCGGCTGGGACGCGGAGCTGCCACGGTTCGAGGTGGGCGCCAAGCCGATGGCGACGCGCAAGGCCTCGGAGGCGGCGATTGCCGCGTTCCACAAGCACATCCCGACGTTTATCGGCGGCTCGGCCGATCTCAACCCCTCGACCAACACCGGGATGAAGGGGGCGGGCGATTTCGAATCGCCGCTCGCGGCGGGGAGCGACGGCCACCAAGGGACCCTCGGCGGGGATTGGAGCTATGCCGGGCGCAACGTCCACTTCGGCGTGCGGGAGCACGCGATGGGGAGCGCCGTCAACGGCATGGCCGCCCACGGCGGGGTCATTCCGTTCGGCGCGACCTTCCTCGTCTTCTCCGACTACATGCGCCCGGCCATCCGCCTGGCCGCCCTCCAGGGCCTGAAGTCGGTCTTCGTCTTTACCCACGACAGCATCGCCGTCGGCGAGGACGGCCCGACCCACGAACCCGTCGAGCACGTCATGTCCCTGCGCACCATCCCGCACCTGACGGTGATCCGCCCGGCCGACCCCAACGAGACGGTCGAGGCCTGGCGCGCGGCGCTCACCCACGATGGCCCGACCGCGCTGATCCTGACCCGCCAGGAACTCGACATCCTCGACCGCTCGGGGGCGAAGAGCGACCTTGCGCGGGGCGGCTACGTGCTGGCCGACGCCGCCGACGGCTCCGACCCCGACATCGTGCTGATCGGCACCGGATCGGAGATGGCCCTCGGCGTCATGGCGCGGGACCTCCTAGCCGAGCACGGCTTCAACGCGCGCGTCGTGAGCCTGCCGAGTTGGGAGCTGTTTGAGGCACAGGACGCGGCCTACAAGGCGGAGGTGCTCGGCCCGGCCGGCATCCCCCGCCTCTCCGTCGAGGCCGGGACGACGCTCGGCTGGTGCCGCTACACGGGCGAGCGCGGCGCCAGCGTCGGCATCGACACCTACGGCGCTTCCGGGCCGGGGGCAGAGGTGCTCGCTCACTACGGCTTCACGAAGGAGCACGTCGCGGCTGAGGCACTCCGCCTCCTCGGCCGCCCGGACCTGGCGGACGCCGTCGAGGCGCCGCGCGGTGGCGAGACGGCCGGCGAAGAGGCGGAAGGCGACGAAGGACACTCGTAGGGTCTGGGTCTGGAGGGTGAGGGGCAGGCACGACGGCGAATGACCCGCGCCCCGAACCCGACACCTCGGACCCGCGTGAGTTTGGAGGTGACACCATGGTCGACATCCAGAAGCACGAGCAGGGGCAGGAGCCACACGTCAACCCAATCAAGGCGCTGCTCAACGAGGGACAGAGCGTCTGGCTGGACGACATCAGCCGGCAGATGCTGCAGAGCGGCGATCTCCAGCGGCTGATTGAGGAGGTCGGCATCCGGGGCAACACGTCGAATCCGACGATCTTTGAGAAGGCGATCTCGGCCGGGAACGCCTACGATGAGGACGTGACCCGCCTGCTGCGCGAGGGACGCACCGCTCAGGAAATCTTCGAGGCCGTGGCCGTGCAGGACATCCAGGCCGCGTGCGACCTCTATCGCCCGATCTACGAGGAGAGCGCGGGGGGCGACGGCTTCGTGTCCCTGGAGGTCAGCCCCGGGGCGGCGCGCGATACGGAGTGGACGCTGCGCGAGGCGCGGCGCCTTTGGTCGTCCGTCGGTCGTCCCAACCTGATGATCAAGGTGCCGGGAACGACGGAGGGGGCGCCGGCGATCCGCGTGCTGCTGCGGGAGGGGATCAACGTCAACGTCACCCTCCTCTTCGCGATTCCCAGCCACCAGGCGGTGATGAACGCCTACGTCGAGGCGTTGGAGGAGCGGCATGCCGCCGGGGAGCCGGTCGACCGCATCGCCTCCGTCGCCTCATTCTTCGTCAGCCGGGTTGATACCCTGATCGACAAGTTGCTGGAAGCGAAGATCGCCGACACGAGCGACCCGGCTCAGCAGGAGCGCCTGCGCGGCCTCCTTGGCAAGGCGGCGGTCGCCAACGCGAAGCTGGCCTACGCCGCGTTCCAGGAGATCTTCGGCGGGGAGCGGTTCGCCGCCTTGCGGGCAGCGGGCGTTAAGGTCCAGCGCCCGCTCTGGGCGAGCACCTCGGCCAAGAATCCGGCCTACCGCGATGTCGTCTACGCCGAGCAACTGATCGGCCCTGACACGGTCGACACCATGCCGCGGGCCACGATCGACGCCTTCCTCGACCACGGACAGGTTCGGCGCACGGTGGACGTGGACATCGAGGCGGCGCGCCGGGTGATGCGCGACCTGGAGGAGGTCGGCATCGACATGGTGGCCGCCACCAAGCAACTGGAGGAGGAGGGGATCGCCTCCTTCGCCAAGTCGTATGACGCGCTGATCGCCGGTGTCGAGGCCAAGCGCGCACAAATGGCGGAGCTGGTGACGGCAAAGTAGCGTCCGAGAACATCACTGAGCGCACGTGGGCGCGGCCGGCGGCCGCGCCCACGTGCGTCGTTCGGGCCGTGGTGGTGATGCATTCGGCCGACACGTCGTCTGTGACGGCGCCCGTCCCAGGTCGGTCAACCGCAGGGCACTGGAGGGGCTTCATGGGCGACGCGAGTGAGGCGCGGGTCACGCCGACCCGGGTTGCGGTGGTCGGCACGGGCAACGTCGGGGCCACCTATGCCTATGCCCTGGTGCTGAGCGGGCTGGCAACGGAGATCGTGCTGATCAACCGGAACCAGGCCGACGCCGAGGGCGAGGCGATGGACCTCAGCCATGCCGTCCCCCTTACCAATCCGATGCGGATCTGGGCCGGGGACTACGCCGATTGCGCGGGGGCCGCCATCACTGTCCTCACGGCCGGGGCGCCGCAGGGGGAAGCCGAGAGCCGCCTGGACTTGGTGGAGCAGAACGACGCCATCTTCCGCGAGATCGTGCCGGAGGTCGTTCGCCACAACCCGAGCGGGATCCTGCTCGTCGCCACCAACCCGGTTGACGTGCTGACCTACGCGGCCGGCCGGCTGTCGGGGCTGCCGGCGAGCAAGGTGATCGGCTCCGGCACCATCCTCGATACCGCCCGCTTCCGCGCCCTGCTGGGCGAGCGCTTCGGCGTCGACCCCCGCAGCGTTCAAGCCGACATCGTCGGTGAGCACGGCGATAGCCAGGTGCCGGTCTGGAGCTTGGCGAGCGTTGCCGGCGTGCCCCTCCCGGCCTTCGCCGACGCGAATGCCGGCGGTCACGACCAGGCGGCGCTGGACGAGATCTTCCGCCGCACCCGGGACGCCGGCGCGGCGGTGGCGGAGCGCAAAGGTGCGACCTACTATGGGGTGGCGGCCGGACTGATGCGCGTTACCGAGGCGATCCTGCGTGACCAGCGCTCGGTCCTGAACGTCTCGAGCCTGATCGACGAAGGCATGGGATACGCCGGGGTCGACGACGTCTGCCTCAGCCTACCCTCGATCGTCGGCCGGCGCGGCATCGAACGGGTGCTGCGCCTGGAGTTGAGCCCGGAGGAGCGTGACGGGCTGCGGCGGTCGGCCGGGATCCTCAAGAAAACCGCCCAGCAACTGACGCTGGGATAGCACCGGCATCGCGGGACCGCCCCGTCCCGTCTGGCTCCCGCGGTCGCGCCTGAATCACCCCAAAGCATGGTTGCTCCGCGCTCGACTACCGCTCGTCGACAATGTCGTGCGCGCCGCTGCGAAGCCAGATGACGAGGGATTGCCTGGTTGGAGGCATTGGGCGTTCCCGGCCGTCACCGGCCCAGGTCATCAACCAATCGACCGGCACCCCTGGAACCCGCTTTTCCGGCAACCCTCTCCCGACCCGACAACCCTTCAGATCGTGAATGAATCTCCGGACGGCGGCGAGACGGCCCGCGTCCTGTGGAGGCGGGTGCCGATCCCAGGCGGCTCGGAAGCGCTCATTGGCCTCGAACGTCGGCGTGCCGGCCGGACGCCAACGCGGTGAGTCCTTCCTCGCCCGAGGAGCGCTTGGTTGTGCGCCCAGGCGCGACCTAGGCTCATGTCTGATCCAGATCGAATGCCAGATCGGGCACCAACGGGTCTCGATCTCGGCTGCGGTCCGGCAACGGCGAAGAAGCGGGCTGTTGGGGACCACCTCGAAGGTGTCGAGCGCGTGGAGGTCGGTAGCCCGGCGGATCCGAGCCGGGATGGTGGGTTGACCCGTGCGGTTGAGGCCGGCAATCACGGTGGGTCGCTCGCGCGTCGGGTGATCGCCGAGTCGTGGCGCATGGTGTGCGGCGCCCGAGGAGGATGTCACACGGGGCGACCCTATCTCAACCGAACGCTCAGGCCTTGCAGGATCAGGACGAACCCCGCCGGGCTCGGTAGACTACCGGGGACGGGCCACGATGCGGCCACGCATGGAGTGGGAGGCAGGAACGATGAGCGAGCAGGCGCGGACGGCGGCGGCCCCTCCGGAGCCGGATGCTGTTCCCACGGAAGCGATCGGGACACAGTCTTTCACCCGGCTCGACGGGCAGGAGCCGACGGGGCCGCGCCACGTCGGCGTCGTCGGTCTGGCGGTGATGGGTGAGAACCTGGCGCTCAACATTGCCCGCAATGGCTTTCCGCTGGCCGTCTACAACCGGACCCCGGCTCGCACCCAGGCGTTCCTGGCGGAGAAGGCCGCCGGCACCGGCATCCACGGCGCGATGGAGGTCGCGGAATTCGTGCGCGCCCTCGCCCGGCCGCGCCGCATCCTCCTCATGGTCAAAGCGGGCGCCCCGGTCGATGACGTCGTGGCCGAGCTGGCGCCGTACCTCGAGACCGGCGACATCGTGATCGACGGCGGCAACTCGTTCTTCCAGGACACCGAGCGCCGCTCACGTCAGCTGGCAGAGCAGGGTCTCAACTTCGTCGGGATGGGCATCTCCGGAGGCGAGGAGGGGGCGCTCAACGGACCGAGCCTGATGCCGGGCGGGCCGCCTGAGGCGTACGCCCATCTGGAGCCGATGCTGATCGCGATCTCGGCCAAGACCGAGGCTGGGCCGTGCGTCACCCACGTCGGTCCGGGCGGCAGCGGCCACTACGTCAAGATGGTCCACAACGGCATCGAATACGGCGACATGCAATTGATCGCCGAAACCTACGACATCATGCGCCGTGCCCTCGGCCTCAGCGCGCCGGAGATGGCGCAGATCTTCGCCCGCTGGAGCCGGGGAAAGCTGGCGTCGTACCTGATCGAGGTCACCGCCGCGGTCCTGGGCTTCGTCGACCTCGACACCGGGCAGCCACTGGTTGACGTGATCCTCGACCAGGCGGAGCAGAAAGGAACCGGCCGCTGGACGAGCCAGAACGCGCTGGAGCTCGGAATCCCGGTACCGACGATTGACGCCGCCGTCCGCGCCCGCAACCTCTCGGCAATGAAGGCGAAGCGGGTGGCAGCGAGCAAGATCCTCCACGGCCCGAACGGCCACGCCGCGAAGGCGGCCGCCGAGCGCGCCGGTGAACTCGACAAGGACCGACTCGTTGCCGACGTGGAGGACGCCCTCTTCTTTGCCAAGGTTTCGTCCTACGCGCAGGGCATGGCGCTGCTGCGCGCCGCCTCGGACACCTACGGGTACGGCCTGAATCTCGCCGAGATCGCCCGCATTTGGAAGGGTGGCTGCATTATCCGCGCGGCGCTGCTCGACCCGATCCGTGCCGCCTTCGCAGACCAGCCGGATCTCGACAACCTGCTCCTGGCGCCACACATCGCCGAGGTGATCAACGGCAGCATCGACGCCTGCCGGCGGACCGTGCGGGTCGCCCGCGCCCTCGGCATCCCGGTCCCCGCGCTCAGTGCCTCGCTCGACTACGTGGAGAGCTACCGCCAGGAGTTCCTGCCGGCCAACCTCATTCAGGCCCAGCGTGACTTCTTCGGTGCCCACACTTACAAGCGAACCGATAGGGACGGCGTCTTCCACACCGTCTGGACCCCGTTTGGACCGCCGGAGGCCGTCGCCTCCACCCCGTCGGAACGGCAGCTCTGGGCCGAGGGTCACGGCGAGGGCGACCGGTCGCCCGACATGGGGGACGTGCCCGCGGGAGTCGAGGCGGCAAAGACGCCGCCCGAGCCCGACCCGGCGCTGCGAGCCGACCCTGACACCGAACGGGAGCGATCGCCCGAGGCGGTCAAGAAAGGCGAGTTCTGACAGAATCGGTCGTGGCTAGTCGGTGGTCGGTCGTTGGCAGGACCGGATCGTAGCTCTCCGCACCGCTCGCTTCCGGCGCGCGCTCGATCAACCGAGACGCGACCACCTAAACTGGTTGTTGGCGACTGCCGACCACCGACGTTCCCGACGACCAACTGACGCGCCCATAGCCAGGCCCCAGATAGGACCCCGATGACCGACCTCGACACCGTCCGTCGCGCCCCGTCCCCGCCCGCGACGACCGACGCCAACGGGCGCGGCCCGACCCAGGAGTTCGCGCTGCCCCCACTCGACGGCGGCGAGCCGGACCAGGACGGGTTGGCCAACCCGCTGCGCGCGGGGCTGCAACTCGACCGCGTGCCCACCCCGTGCGTGATGGTCATCTTCGGCGTCTCGGGTGACCTCACCGGCCGCAAACTGATGCCGTCGCTCTATGATCTGGCCGTTGGCCATCCACTGCCGGAGGGGTTCTCGATCGTCGGGGTCTCGCACCGCGACTGGAGCGACGACCAGTTCCGCGCCGAGATGCGCGAGTCCGTCGTCGGCGCGGCCCGCACGCCGGTGACGGACGAGGGGTGGGAACTGTTCGCCCGCGGTCTCTCCTACGTGCGGGGCGATTTCAACGACCCGCGGACCTACGCCACCCTGCGCGAGCGCTTGGACGCGGTTGATCGGGAGCGCCGGGCCGGGGGCAATCGCCTCTTCTACCTGGCGACCTCGCCCAGCTTCTACGTCCCGATCATTCAGCATCTCGGCGCCTGCGGCATCGCCCAGCGCCAGGACCTCTACGCCGACCCGAACGAGAGTTGGCACCGGGTCGTGATCGAAAAACCCTTCGGCCACGATCTGCCCAGCGCCCGCGCTTTAATCGGGGAGGTGGCCGCCGTCTTCTCAGAGCGGCAGATCTACCGGATCGATCACTACCTGGGCAAGGAGACGGTCCAGAACGTCCTCGCCTTCCGCTTCGCCAACATCCTCTTCGAGCCGGTCTGGAACCGGCAGTACGTCGATCACGTCCAGATCACCGCGGCCGAGGCGATCGGGGTCGAGGGGCGCGGCGGCTACTACGAGGGTGCCGGCGCGCTGAAGGACATGGTCCAAAGCCATATGCTCCAGCTCCTGACCATGGTCGCGATGGAGCCACCCGCCTTCTTCAACGGCAACGCCGTGCGTGACGAGAAGGTCAAGCTCCTTCGCTCCGTCGTGGCACCGCGAGGGGCCGACGTGGTCACGCGCACGGTGCGGGGGCAGTACGGTCCGGGCTTCGTCGGCGGCCGACCCGTGCCGTCCTACCGGGAGGAGCGGGGGGTCAACCCCGAGAGCCGGACCGAAACCTACGCCGCGCTCAAGCTGGAGATCGACAACTGGCGGTGGGGCGGGGTTCCGTTCTACCTGCGGACCGGCAAGGCGCTGCCGCGCCGCGTCACCGAGATCGCCATCGAGTTCAAGCGGGTTCCGCACCTGATGTTTCAGGGGGCCGGCGAGCAGGAGCTCAGTCCTAACCTGCTGACCCTGCGGATCCAGCCGGACGAGGGGATCGCGCTCCGCTTCGCGGCCAAGGTGCCAGGCGCGAAGACGCGGCTGCGCACGGTGCGGATGGACTTCCTCTATGGCGCGTCGTTCGGCGAGGCGGGACCCGACGCCTACGAGCGCCTCCTCCTCGACGCGATGCTGGGTGACCCGACCCTCTTCGCCCGTCGGGACGAAGTGGAAACCGCCTGGGCCCTGATGCAGCCGCTCCTGGACGTCTGGGGAGCGCCCGACTCGCCGGTCCCCCTCCACGTCTACGAGGCCGGCTCCTGGGGTCCGGACGAGGCCGACGCCTTGATCGAGCGCGACGGCCGGACCTGGCGCCGGCCGTAACGGAGTGCGGGGGACGGGGTTGTGCGGGGCGGGGACGACGATCTCCTCGTCCGCCCCCCGCGCCTGATACCCCGGACCCGGAGGAGGAGGCGGATGGCGGCACCGAGATTGGGGTCGGGAACCCCGCGCGGGCAGGCGGCGCGGCCGTTGCCCGGGGCTTCGCGGCACGCCCATGTCCTCGACGCGGCGGCGGTGCACGAGGAACTGGATCGGCTCTGGGCTCAGGTCGGCGACGCACCGGGGCGCGCTCCGGTACCGACGAACGACCAAGCGGCAGAGCTGGGGTCCACGGACGGCATGTTGGTCCGGGCGAACACGTTCAACCTGATCGCCGTCGCCCGCTCGCGCGACCACGCCGAGCGCCTGTCGGACATCATTGCCAACCTGGGCGAACTCTACCCGTCGCGCACCCTTATCCTGATCGCGAGCCCAGGGTCCGGGACGGCGCCGGGGTTGGGCTTGGACGTCCAGGTCCAACTGCTCGAGCAGGCGGCGGCCAAAGGGCGGCCGGCGGTCCGCTTCGAGTGCGTCACCGTTGCCGCGGATGCCGGAGCGACGAGCCACCTGGCCAGCGTCACCTCCCCCCTTTTGATCGCCGAGCTGCCCGATGTTCTCTGGTGGCCGGGTGATGTTCCGACCGGCGACCCGCTCTTCGGCGAGTTGACCGAGGTGGTGGACCGGCTGATCGTCGACACCGCCATCCAGCGCGACCCGGCGGCCAGCCTGCGCTTCCTGACGTCGGTAATGGCGGCCGATCGGTGCCCGGGCCTGAGCGATTTCGCCTGGGCCCGCCTGACACCATGGCGGCACCTGGTCGCCCAATTCTTTGACAACCTGCCGGCGCGGCAGTGCCTTGCCGCCGTGGAGGACGTGCGCATCGTCTACGGATCCCAGAACCCGGACGGCAGCTCTGGCCTGAGCGCGGCGGTGCTGATGGCGGGGTGGCTGGCGACGCGCCTCGGCTGGCAGCCGACGGGCGAGATGACACTCGGGCGCCAGGGCTGGCAGTTAGCCCTCCGCGGTCAAGGCGACCGCGGGCATCAGCGGATTGACGTCACCCTGCGCCGGACCCACGATGCCAGCCTGGGATGCGCGCTCGTCGGGGTGCGGCTCCTCGCCCGCGGCGAAGCGCCCGGCTCCTTCGCCGTCGAACGGATGACGCCGAGCGGCCTGATGACGGCAAGCGAGTCACCGACGATGCCCCACGTCAGCCGAACGGTCTACGCCCAGCTTCCGGACGACATCACACTGCTCGGCGAAGAGCTCCAGGCCTTCGACCGCGACCGGATCTACGAGGAGGCGCTCGCCTTCGCGGCCGCGATCCTGCCCGAGGGTGCGAGCCAGGAAGCGACGCGGCCATGATCTCCGACCCCGGAGCCACCGCTCCCCTCGACTACGGACCGCGCGGCACCGTCCACGTTTTCGCCGACGCCGAGGCATTGGCGGTGGCCGCGGCCGAGACATTCGTCCGCGTCACGGGCGACGCCATCGCGGCTCGCGACGGGGCCGCCGTCGCCCTTTCGGGCGGCTCGACACCGCGGCGGATGGGTGAGCTGCTCGCCGAAGCGCCCTTCCGCGACCGGGTCGCGTGGGACCGGCTGGAGGTGTTCTGGGGGGACGAGCGCTGGGTACTGGAGACGAGCCCGGAGAGCAACGCCGGGGTGGCCCGGCGTACCTTTCTCGATCGCGTCCCGATCCCACCCGACCAGATCCACCCCATGCCGACGGTCGGCCTCGAGGCGGACGAGGCGGCGGCCGCGTACGCGGAGACTTTGCGGACGCTCCTTGGGGGGACGAACGGGATGCCGCGATTCGACCTGATCCTGCTCGGGATGGGCGACGACGGCCACACCGCGTCGCTCTTTCCTGGCACGGCGGCGATCCGGGAGCGGACCGCGCTCGTCGTCGCCCACCACGTGCCGAAGCTTGGCGCTCTACGCCTCACGATGACGCCGGCGGTACTCAACGCCGGGCGCGAGGTCGTCTTCCTGGTGAGCGGCGCCGCCAAGGCCGAGCGGCTGGCCGAGGTGCTCGAAGGGCCCGAGCGACCGGACGAGTTGCCGGCGCAGGTGGTTCGACCCGCCGAGGGTCGCCTCACCTGGCTGGTTGACCGGGACGCCGCGGCGCGGCTGTCGCTGGTGACCGAGTGAACGCGATGGACGACGCGGCCCGTCTCGCTGCTCTCGCCCGCCGCGCGGCGGACGAGGTCGAACCCGGGATGACGCTGGGACTCGGCTCCGGATCGACTGCGGAAGCGGTCGTCCGCGAACTGGGCGCCCGCGTGGCGGCCGGCCTTGCGGTCAGCGGTGTGCCCTCGTCCGAGCGGACGGCGACGCTGGCGCGGCAGCTCGGCATCCCGCTCCAGGCGCTCGGCGACGTGGCGCGACTGGATCTGGGGATCGACGGGGCAGACGAGATCGACCCAAGGCTGGACTTGGTGAAGGGGCGGGGTGGGGCCTTCCTGTGGGAGAAGCTGGTCGCCCTCGCGTGCGACCGCTATGTCATCGTGGCGGCGGCCGAGAAGCTGGTCGAGCGGCTCGGGTCGCGGGCACCGCTCCCGGTCGAGGTGATTCCCTTTGGACGGCGCCAGACGGCGGCGCGGCTGGAGGCGCTCGGCCTGCGGCCGTCGTTACGGGTGCGGCCGGACGCGTCGCGGGACGCCAACGCGCCCGGCGGTGAGCCGGTGCCGTTCGTGACGGACAGCGGCAACCACGTCCTCGACTGCGCCGTCGGCCCGATCACCGACGTCCCGGCCCTCGCCACCGCGATCAAGGCGGTCCCCGGCGTCGTCGAGCACGGGCTCTTCGTCGGCTTCGCCCAGCGCGTCCTTGTCGTCGACGCCGACGGGACGGTGCGCGCGCTGGACCGGGGCGCGGGGCAAGCCGGGCGATAGCCGACTCGCCTCCAAGAACCTTCTTCTGCCAGGAAATCGCATCCTAGGGGCGCGGCCCATCACCCCGTAAGTCACATTGAGCATGGCGTCGGAACGGGGCACCCCGAGCAGCACCCCCGCCACCATCGCGTCCGTTCCCCCTATTCCGAGGCCAACCCGGTGAGACGTTCGAGGTGGGTCAAGAGGTCGTCGAAGGTGCCGCCGGCACCGGGATTGACCTCGATCCGATAGACCCGATCGGTGCGGGTCGACACGTAGATGGTGCCGAGGAGGCGAGCGGCGCCCGGGTCGCTGCGTGCGGGCCAGGGTCGGTCGTAGACGGCAACGGCGACGATCTTGTCGTCGTACACCCCGCCGATTTGGACGTCGTGTCGGTGGGCGTTCGTGCCCATGTGAGCGAGGAGCTCCGGCGGGATCGGGATGTCGACGTCGTAGATCTCGGGTGACCGGTCGGGGCCGGCCGGGGCTGTCCCCGAGGCGGCAGGGTCGCGGTCGGAACCAGGCACGACGGGGAAACTCGCAGCGTCACCCTGACCCGTTGACCGAAACGGCCCGTCATCCATCCCGCGCCTGCCCCCAGCGTGATTGCCCGTCGTCGATCGCGTCGTCCCCGCGGTCGGCGGCCCGCCCCCCGGCGGGGCGAGCGGCGGGCGGTTGCCGACGCGAGCCCCGCACGGTGGGCCCAGCGCCGACCGCGCGGGTGGGATCGTTCGGCGAGTATACCGCCGCGCGACCCGGTCAACGGGGGCGACGGGACGAGGCAGTCCGCGTCCCCGAACTAACGTGAGCCGCCCCGCCGGACGCCCTCGCCGTCCTCGCGGCGGACCCGGAAGCGAGCCGGACCGGTGCGGTCGAAGCGGCGGCCGGGACCGACACTCGGGTCCGGCGCCGGTGGACGCGGGGTGTCATTGCGATCGCGATCGGATCCGTCGCGGTCGAGGCGCACGCCGCCGACGCGAACATCACGGCGGGGGCCGCTCCGGAAGCCTTCCCGCGGACGGTCCCACCGACGGTCGCTTCCCCGGCCGTCGCGCCCGCCGTCACGTCCCCGGTTGGCGTCGAAGCGGTCACGGGCGAAGCCGCCACCACCCCGCTCCGGCCGGCCAGGACCGGGCTGGGCGGTGGCGATTTCGGCGTGGACGGGCCGGCCCTTCATGGTGGCGGTTTGCAGGGCCTGGAGGACGCAGTCGACTAACTCCTGGGGGATGTCGACGAAGGTGTAGGTGTCGAGGATATCGATGGCGCCAATGCTCCGACCGGGGATGCGCGCCTCATTGGCGATGGCGCCGACAACGTCCTGCGGGCGCACGCCCTGGTTGCGGCCGACGTTGAGGACGAGACGAGTCATCCCGGTCTCGCCGCGTCCAGTGCCGGCGGCGGCGAAGGTGGCGACGTCGTCCTCCTGCAGCTCCGGCGGCGTGCCGCGGCCGGTCTCGTCGGCGTAGAGCTTGAGGATCGCCGCGGCGACGTCGAGCGCGTCGTACTCCTCGGCCAAGTCGCCGACGACGTCGCGATAGGTGTCGAACGTGTCGGCGCCGAGCACCTCCCGCACTTGCTCCTTCATCGCCTCCCGCCGGCGCTCCGCGACATCAGCGGCGGTCGGCAGGCGGCGGAATTCGATCCGGGCGCGGATGATCCGCTCGATCTGACGGAGCCAGCGAGTTTCGCGGGGGGTGACGAGGGTGATCGCCGCGCCGGCGCGGCCGGCGCGGCCGGTGCGGCCGATGCGGTGAACGTAGGCCTCGGCGCTCTCGGGGACGTCGTAGTTGATGACGTGACTGACGTCGGGGATGTCGAGACCCCGGGCGGCGACATCGGTGGCGATCAGGATGTCGGCCTGACCGGAGCGGAAGCGGCGCATGACGCGGTCGCGCTGCGCCTGGGACAGGTCGCCGTGGAGCGTCTCGACGCCGTAGCCACGGGCCATCAACGCCTCGCCCAGCTCGTCGACGCCGAGCTTGGTTCGACAGAAGATCATCGCCAGCGGGGGAGTCTCGGCGTCGAGGATGCGGGTCAGGGCGTCGATCTTCCGGGCGCGAGGGATTTCGTAGGCGGTTTGGTGCGTCTCCGGCACAGTCATCTGCTTGCCGGCGATGGTGATCCGCTCCGGGTCGCGGAGGTAGCGCTGGGCCAGATCGACGATGCGCGGCGGCATCGTTGCCGAGAAGAGCGCGCTCTGACGCTCGCTCGGGACCGGGGCGTGTTCGAGGATCCACTCGATGTCCTCGATGAAGCCCATGTCGAGCATCTCGTCGGCCTCGTCGAGGACGAAGAAGCGGATGCTGTCGAGGTTGAGCGTGCCGCGGCGCATGTGGTCCATGACGCGGCCGGGGGTACCAACGACGATGTGGACGCCCCGCTGGAGTCCGCGGAACTGGCGCTCGTAGGGTTGGCCGCCGTAGATGGGGAGGGTCTCGACCTCCTTGTGGCGGCCGTATTTGTGGAGTGCCTCGGCGACCTGGATCGCCAGCTCGCGGGTCGGGCAGAGGACGAGGGCCTGGGCGCGGCGATTGCGGGGGTCGATCACCTCGATGATCGGGAGGCCGTAGGCGGCGGTCTTGCCGGAGCCGGTCTGGGCCTGGGCGATGACGTCGCGACCGGCGAGGAGCACGGGGATGGTGCGCAACTGGATGGGCGTCGGCTCTTCGTAGCCGACGTCGCGGATGCTACGAAGCAGGGCGCCACTGAGCCCGAGGTCCTCGAAGCTCGGGGCGAGTTCATCGCCATCGGCAGCGGGCGCGGCGTTACCGCCCTCCGCCTGGCGGCTGCGTTGGGGCGCCGCGACCGGCGCGGGCGGGGTTGCGGCACGGCGTACCTCGGCGGCCGGCGGCGCGGGGAGCGGACGCGGCTCGGGCGGCGCGGCCTCCTGCACCGGGGCGCGGGGCGGCTCGAGGTCACGGACCGGGACCGGCGCGTCGCCCGGCGCGGTCGCCACCGGCGCGATCGGCTCGTCCACGGCCGCCGTCACGGGCGCCGGGGGCGGGGTCTCGGGCGAGGGCTCGTCGTTGGTGATCGCACCGCTTTCGCAGGCCTCAGGGAGGCTCCGGGGCTGGTCCGGTCGGCCACCAGCGAGGCCGGCATCAAGGTCATTGTCATTTGGAGCGGTCATCGGTGGCCTCAATTCAGCGGTGGGGCCGCAGCACGTCATGCGCGGCCGGGCGACAGGCACCCCGCCGCGGGGACCGCGGCACCAGTGCCCTTCCCTTCCGCACGCGCTATGCCGGTGTCATCAAGAAGCAGGCGACGGGAGCCGAGGGGATGGAGGACGGGAAGGCTCTTGATGCCAGCATACCGTACTTATGTCTAGCAGTCGAGGTGGCGCGGCGATGACGCTCAGCGCAGTCGCCTATCGCGTGTCAATGGGGTCGATGCCTGGGCGAAACATGCGTCGCCCTTTCAGAACATAGCGGCAATGAGACGGCATTGCCTCGGGCGTTGGTCAGGTGCCGTCCTCCGCCGCGCCGCGAAACAGGAAGCGGGCGAAGAAGTCGCGGTTCTGGGCGACGAGGCGGTAGCCGAACTCAACGAGCCAGACGACAGGGCGGCGGGCGGCGAGGCGGGTGAGTGCCGGGTGCCATCCGATTTCTTCGAGGACGAAGAGCAAGGCCCGGCCGGCTTTCAGGTGGCGGCCGTCGCCGGTGAGAACCTGGACGGCGCGCTCGGAGCGCGCCCGCAGATTGGGCGTCATCGGTGGGGAGGGGCACGTCTGGTACGGCTCCGGTCGGAACCGGGCCGCGCGGTCATGCCGCCTGACCCAGGCGACGGTGTTGCGTCAGAGGAGTCAGTCGCCGTCGTAGATGAGCCAGTGGGGGCGATCGGTCACGGCAGGGCGCTCCAGGGTGTGAGACCGGCACGGACACGGGCGGCGCGGGGAGCATACCGCACGTCGCGAAGAGGGTGGGGTGTCAACGGCCGGGCGCCGCTACAGGGTTAGGACAACCCGGGAGCCGACGGACCGCTGCTTGCCGGTTCCGAGTGCGCGCCGCCGCGCGGGGTACGAGCGCCCCGACCCGGTCGGGAACAGAGACCAGCACCGCGCGGCCTTGGGCACGGGTGCAGCAAGCGGCGCCCCTACGCCGGCGCCGATGGGCATCTCCGGGGGCGCCGCAGTCGGCGACCGTGGGCGGTGACACCTGAGAAGCTCCGCGCCGCATCCACGCCTTGGGCTGCACCGTCGCTCGCCCTCTCGCCGAGCAAGGCGACAGCCGCTCCCCGCCTTTATGCCCGCACGAAGGCGGCGCGCAGTTCCGAAGGAATACGGCGGGGGCGACCGGTCGCGGCATCGACGTAGGCCCACTCGGTCCGCGCCTGAACCAGGAGATCGCCCGAAGGCGCGGGGACAGCGGCGGGCGGGAGGAGGCCATCGCGGGGCGGACCGGCAGCGAGATCGGCCGGGGTGAGGCGGTGGATCTCGTAGGCGCGGACGGCGCGGGCGCCCTCGAGTCGGACGCCCCAGGTCGTGACGCGCAGCGCGTCACCGGCGAGGGCGGGCCGGAGGTAGTCGATCTCGTGGCGGCGGGCGATGAAGACGCCGCCGATCCCCCGCAGGCGCTCCACGTCGTAGCCGGCGGCGGCGGCATGATCGATCGCCGCCTGTTCGAGGAAGTTGAGGTAGGTGGCGTTGTTGACGTGGCCGAGCGGGTCGAGCTGATGGTGGCGGACACGGAAGTGGGCAAGGTAGGCGTGGGTCGCCCCGGCAAGCGACGGCGGCGGCCAGCCTGACCGCTCCAGCCGACTCCCCTCCATCACCCGCCCGTCGCCGCGCGTCGAGCGCTCACCGCGCCCGGAGGGCGGCGGCCGGGACGGACGCGGCCGCTGCCTCGTCGGAGACCGCGATGCCAACCTGGGCGAAGACGCGACGGAGAATGGCGATGGTGGAAGCGTAGGTCGAGTCCATGCCGTGGTAGGACAGTCCGCGGGCGCCGAGGGTCTGAGCGCGGGTATAGGGCGTGTCCGAAGCGTAATGGATGATGCCGAGGTCAAGCATGCCGGGACTCTGCAGGCGCAGGTTGATCGCCTCCTCGGCGGGATAGCGGCGGAGGAAGACGTCCTCGTAGATGGCGTCGAGATAGGGGCCGGCCTCCATCTCGACCACCGTGTAGTTCTCGCGGTAGTAGAAGTCGAGGTAGCCCTGGTTCTGTAGGTAGGTACCTTTGACAGTCACCGCCTTCTGGTTGTCGAGCGCGGCGCCGTAGACGAGGAAGGGGGCAAGGTCCTCGTAGCCGAAGCAGTTGTCGAACCAGTAGGTGTTCTCGGAGTGCTCGTCATAGACGACGTTGGCGATCATGACGTCGCCGATGCGGCCGTTGAGGGTGGCGGCCTTGCCGAGGATGTAGACGCCGCGGAGCTGGTCGGTCGCCATCCCGACCTGGGTTATGATGTGGTAGGCGGCCAGTCCGAGCGGGTAGTTGACGTTGACGACGATGGCGTCGGAGGGGTGGGGGTCGAGGCGACCGTCGTCGGTCCCGCCGAGCCGGCAATCGAAGGCGGCCGGGTCGAGTTTGGCGAGCTCGATCACCTGGACGCCGACGTCGATCGCGCCGCGGGGCTCGACAGTATGGATGCCGCGCTCACGCTCCTCCTCGGTGCGCCGCGCCCGCTCGCGCTCCATGCCGTGCCCCGCGAAGTAGGAGCGGGCGGCGAAGTAGAGCAGGTTCTCCCAGGACGAGCGGGTTTCGCCGGCGCGCAACTTCTCCAGTTCCGGTTTGAGCTCTGGGTGGCCGGTGCGCTCGATGAAGGCAGTGAGCTCCGCCTTGCGCCGGGTGGCAGTGCCGGAGAGGACGTTGATGACGCTGTGGGTGTTGGAGGAGACGAAATAGACCGGCCGGTCGGGTACGCCGAGCTCATGCAGGAGGACGGCAACCGGCGCCCACCACTGGCGGGTGGAGCGGGCGTAGCCGAGATGGCTGCCACCGAGCATGCGCAGCGTGTAACGCTTGCGGTCGGCGGCCATCTTCGCCAGGTTAGTCCAGAGGGCGGCACCCCAAACGGTCTGGAGGCGCTGCCAGTCGTTCGGTGCCAGGAGGAGGCGCTCGCCAAGTCGGACCAGCGTCTCCCCCGCGGGCGGTGGTTCACCGGCGGTGACGGCGCGGACAACCGCGGCGAGCTCGAGGTCGTCGGCGAAGAGGCGGTGGAATTTGTTCCACTCGATCTGAAAAGCGACGATCGTCGGGATCAGGTCGTCGAGGTCGGAGGCGGAGGCGATGTAGGCGGCGAGGGTCTGGGCACCGTCATAGAGCCATCGCCGCCGGCGCCCCGGCGCCGAGACGACGGTCCAGGTCTCCATCCGGTCGTAGCCGGCCCGGACGAACGCCCGGTGGGTCTGGCCAAGGACGATGTCGCGGACGTCGACAACGCAGGCGGGGAGGCGCTGGACGGAATAGACGAAGGCGTTGAGGTCAGGCGCGGCCTCGGCGGCACCGGCATGGAGCGACGGCGCCGCCGTGAGGTGCGCCGCCTCCAGGCTGGCGACACCGATGGCGCCCGAGCTCTGGAGCAGCGTGGTGTAGGTGCGGACGTACAGGTCGACCTCGCGCTTGCCGGCACCGGTGCCGTGGACGCCGCGGGGCACGACGTCGAGCGGCCCACCGGCGGAGCGGCCGTTCGCGTCGAGCTGGTGCCGATCCTCGGGTCGTTCCACGGGTCGCCTCGGAAACGAGGGGGCAGCGCTCGGCTGCCGGGTTCACGGTTCGGTCTTGGCCGCGCAGTATAGCGGAGGGGCCGGTCGCGGTGGATGAACGAAACACTCTGCCGGGGCGCGCAACACCTCGGCCACCCGACCGTTTCTGTTAGCGAGCGTGCGGGGCGTGGCGGGCGAGGAGCGCGATGCTGGGTTCGATGCGGACTCCGGACCGCGCCTTGCCGGCGGACGAGCGGGCGACCGGTCCGGGCTCCGAGGCGGGGGGATCGCCCTTGCTCATCGCGCCACATGGGCGTTCACGCCACGCTCGGCGCGCTCCCTCGACTTCGTCTGCCGGTACTGCTGCCGGCGGCTGGGGAGCGCCGCGCCGGAAGACGCGGTCAGGCCCGTCCTCATCGGCGGCGCCAACGCCTTGTCAGGCCCCCAGCGCATCGCCTATTCTGTGACGTATCGGTCAATGCGTCCGTACACCGACGCGCCCGAGACCCGGCGGCCGTGAACCGCCGATCCTCGGCCCGTGCCGGAGCACTGGTTGCGCCCGTTCGGGCCACACCGGGACCATCCAGGCGCCGGGCCGCCGACCCGTCGACTTGCCACACCCGATCGCGCTAATCACAGGGACCGATGGAGCGAACGGTCAGACGAAGCGGCACCCCGGGTCGACGCGCGCCGCGCCTCGCCATCGGCGGCATTTCCCACGAGACCAACACCTTCTCCCCGGCGACGACGACGCTGGACGATTTTCGTTGCCGCTCGTACCTGACCGGGGAGGCGATCGTCCACCAGGCGCGGGGTGCCCGGCACGTCCTCGGTGGCATCGTCGACGCCGCCGCGAACCACGGCATGACCCTCCTGCCAACCCTCTTTGCCTCGGCGATGCCGGCCGGGATCGTCACCCGCGACGCCTGGGACCACCTGCGCGATCGGCTCCTTGGCCGCCTGCGAGCGCACCACGCCGGTCCCTGGGGGATCGACGGGGTTGTTCTGGCGCTGCACGGGGCGATGGTGGCCGAGGGACAGGATGACGCCGAGGGGGCGCTGCTGCGCGAGGTTCGGGCGACCATCGGACCGGACGTCCCGGTGGTGGCTGTCCTCGACTTCCACGCCAACGTCTCGGCGGCGATGACTGAGGCCGCCGACCTCCTGGTCGGCTACCGCGACTACCCCCACGTCGATACCTACGAGCGCGGTCGTGAGGCGGTCGAACAGGTGCTGGACCTGCGTGCCGACCGGCTCCGACCGACGACGGCGCTGCGCCTGCTGCCCCTCTTGACGCCGCTGCCCCCCCAGCGTACCGACGGACCGGGGGACACGCCGATGCGCGAGGTGCTGGAGATCGCCCGCGATCTGGAACGGCGGGCGGGGGCGGCGTCGGTGACGGTGGCCGGCGGCTTCCCGTACGCCGACGTCCCAGGTGCCGGGGTGAGTGTCCGGGTCGTCACGGACGGCGACAGACCGCTGGCGGAAGCGGTGGCAGACCGGGTCGCGGCGGCGCTGTGGGACCGGCGGGAGCGATTCCAGGTTCGCGGACTCGACGCGGACGAGGCGATCGACCGTGGGCTGGCGGTGGCTGCGCCCGGCCGGCCGGCCATCCTCGCGGAGATCGCCGACAACCCGGGGGCCGGCGCGCCCGGCGACGGGACGAGCCTGTTGGCGCGTCTCCTGGCACGGGGCGTGACGGACGCGGCGCTCGGCACGATCGCCGACGCCGAGGCGGTGGCCGCGGCCGCTGCCGCCGGCGCGGGCGGGACGGTCAGGTTGCGGCTCGGTGGGAAGACGCCCGGGAGCGGCGGTCCGCTTGACGTGACGGCCCGTGTCGAACAGCTGACGGACGGTACGTTCACCAACCGGGGCCCAATGGGCACCGGCAGTCAGACCCGACTGGGGCGGACGGCGGTGCTCGCCGCGGACGGGGTGGAGATTGTCGTCTGCGAGCGTCGGGTGCCGACGCTCGACCCGGAGTTGTTCCGCGCCGTAGGCATCGAGCCGACGGCGCGCCGACTGCTGGCGGTCAAGTCGAGCGTCCACTTCCGTGCCGCCTTCGCGCCGCTGGCCGCGACCGTGATCGAGGTCGAGACGCCGGGGCTGAGCGGCTCGGATTTGGCGGCGCTGCCCTACCGCCGCGTCCGCCGCCCAATCGCACCGCTCGACCACGAGGTGCGCTACCTTGATTGACCGCCGCGACCGCCGCGATCGTCGTGCCCAGGAGCGCCGGCTCTGGATGGCCGGTAGCCTCGCCGCGGCGGTCGTCCTGTTCGCGCTTGGCGTGCTCCTGGGCCGGCTGACTGCTCCGGACGCCGGAGATGAGGCCCCGGCGACCGTGGCGGCGCCCATTGCGGCCGCGCCGACGCCGACCACACTGCCCGCCACCCCCGCGAGTAGCGTTGCCCCGGCACCGGCCGCCGCGGGTCCGGCCGCCACTCCAGCCGGTGGCTCGCCTCCACCCGCTGCGGCACGGGCCGCCGGTCGGGTGGTCTGCCTTGACCCCGGGCACGGGGGGATGGACCTGGGCAATGTGCGACTCGAGAACGACGAGGTCGTGCTCCAGGAGAAGGACCTCACACTGCAGGTGGCGCTCGACCTCGAGCAACGACTCCGGCAGGCGGGGATTGAGGTCGTGATGACCCGGCGTGACGATGTCCGAGTCAACGCCGACAACGTCGACGTGAACGGCGACGGTGAGGTGGGCGAGGAGACCACGACGCAGCTGGACGATCTCCAAGCGAGGATCGCGATCTGCAACCTGGCCGCGGCGGATCTGCTCGTCTCCGTCCACTTCAACAGTGCTGAGAACACCGCGCTCGAAGGGTATGAGGTCTGGTACACGGCGGACCGGCCGTTCGGGGAACGAAGCGAGCGATTCGCCCGGCTGATGCACGACGAGCTTGCGGAAGAGATGGCGGAGGCGGGCTACGAGGCGTTCTCGCGGGGGTGGGCCGACGACACGGTGGAAGAGGGCGTGGTTTCCACTCTCCGCAACTACGCCTTGACCGGCCCAGAGGTGCCGGGGAAGATCAACGAGCCGAGCGCGATGCCGGGGGCGATCGTCGAGGCGCTCTTCCTCTCGAACGACGAGGATTACGGCTTTATCACCTCCGATGGCGCGCTCGACGCCATCACCACGGCCTACGAGGACGCAATCCTGGCCTACTTCGCGGAATTCCCGGAATGATCCGGCGGGCCGAGGTTGACGGTCGGGCGCGCGGTCCGACGGGCGGTCGCCGCGCATGACGGCGACGCCTCCGCGGCGCGCTCCAGACGGCGGCGGCAACTGGTGGCTGCGATCCGGCGCGGTCGTCGTCTTCGGCCTCATCCTCATCGCGGTGGCCCTCGACCGGCTCGGCAACCCCGACGGCGGCGAGGAGCCCACGGCGCTCCCGATCCTGCCGGCGGACCAGGTGGCAGCGACCCCGCTCGCGCCCGCCGCCTCGCCGGTGGTGCCGGCCGCGGCCGCAGTCGGCGCGCCGGACGGCCGGCGCGTAGTCTGCCTCGATCCCGGGCACGGGGGGAAGGACGAAGGCCACATCCGTCAGCAGGCGGACGGCAGTCAGCTGATGGAGAAGGATCTGACGCTGGAGGTCGGGCGTCTCCTGGAACAGCGACTGCCGGCCCGTGGGATAGAGGTGGTGATGACGCGGCGCGACGACACCGTGGTCAACGCCAGTGGCGAGGACATCAACGGCGACGGCATCACCGCGGCGCCGGGCAAGACAAGCCAGGAGATGGACGATCTTCTGGCACGGGTCAATATCTGCAACGCGGCGGCGACCGACCTGCTTGTGTCGATCCACTTCAACGGCGCGGACAACCCGGACCTTGAAGGGTACGAGGTGTTCTACAACTCCGACCGCCCCTTCAGTGACCGGAGCGAGCGGTTTGCAGAATTGGTCTACGAGGAGCTCGGTGAGCAGATGGGCGCGGTGGGATACGTGGCGAACCCACATGGCATCGGCGTGGAGGATCACGTCGTGACCGGACCGATCAGCGGCAGCCGAACGGCCGAGAGCCGCATGCCGGGGGCGCTGGTGGAGGGGTTGTACCTGTCCAACGACGAAGACGCCGCCTTCGTCCTGTCCGACGGCGCGCTGTTTGCCATCGCTTTGGCCTACGAGGAGGCAATCGCCCGCTACTTCGAGGAGTATCCTGGCTAGGATCGGGGCGGGCCGCCGTCCGTCCCCACCGTTCGCGAGGTCCGCCGTCATGACCGACCGTTTCCAACGGACCGACGCCGCGCCCACTCCGCAACCCGACCACCGCGCCGGTGACCGGGTTCCGACCCAGCCGGCCGGTCTGCCGGCTCGGAGGCGCGCCCGCCGGGAGATCGCCTCCGTCGGCGCACCGTCGACGATTCCGGCGATCCCGGAGGGAGAACGCCGGCGGCTCTCGGCCGCCGAGCGGCGAGCTTTGCGCGAGCGGCGAACGCGCGCCGAGACCGGCGCGCCAGCCGAGATTGGCGCGCCAGCCGAGATTGGCGCGCCGGCCCCGCCGCGGCGGGTGCCGTCCGGGCCTGGCGCCTCGCGCCGGCTGGTAGCCCTCGGCGGGGTCCTCATCACGGGGCTGATCGTCCTCGCCTTCGGCGGGGGCCGGTTGTTCGGCGGGGCCGGAGGGAGCGACCCGAATCCGACGCCGCTGGCCGCCTTCGATGCCGCCGCGATCACGGCCCCAGCCGCGACCCCGACCGCCGGGGCGGACATCGCGGGGGCCGACATCACCGAGGCGGACGCCGCCGGGGCCGCGGCGTCTCCGGTGATGAGCGCGGCGCTGCGGCCGCCCCCTGACGGCCAGAACGTCGTCTGCATTGACCCGGGGCACGGCGGGCAGGACCCCGGCTTCACGCGGGAGACCGACGGCGGGTTGGCTTTGGACGAAGCGACCCTCAACCTGCAGCATGCCTGGGATCTGGAAGCCCGGCTCAAGCAGCACGGGATCACGGTCGTGATGACCCGCCACGACGACAGCGACGTCAATCGGGCCGGACTCGACGTCAACGGCGACGGACGCACCGGAACCTGGGCGGAAGCGAAGGCCGACTACGACTTCGACGAGCTGCAGGCGCGGATCAACGTCTGCAACGCCGCGAACGCGGACTTGCTTGTGTCGATGCACATCAATGGGCACCCGGATCCGTCGTGGCGCGGCTACGAAACCTGGTTCACCCAGGCCCGGCCATTTGGCGACGTCAGCCATCGCTTCGCGACGATCGTTTTTCGGCACGTCAAGCAGCAGATGGAGCTTGCCGGCTTCCAGACCGACGAGCGCGGGGCCAAGGACGACGCGCTCACGAACGTGCCGGGTGGTGAGGGGCAACTGGCGCACTACGTGATCACCGGGCCGGACGTCCCCGGCAAGGTGGTTGCGAGCAAGATGCCTGGCGCCATCGTCGAGACGCTGTTCATCTCCAACGACGAAGACGCGGAGTTCCTGGCGACAGCGGCGGGACACGACGCCGTCGTCACCGCCTACGAGAACGCGATCCTCCAGTATTTCGAGGAGTTCCCCGGGTAACGCGTGGCGGGCGTCCCTCCACCCGTCCAACCCCCGCCGCTCTGAAGGAGATGCCCGTGGCCACGACGCCCAACGTCTCGATCGCCTCCGCCCCGCCGGATGCGCCCACCCCGGTCCGCCGCCCACCCGCCGCGAGCCGGGCCGGACGCCGCCGTGTGACCCGGCGGGCGCTCCTGGTTGGAGCGACCGGGGCGGGCGTCACGGCGGCGGGCTTCGCCGCGAGCCGGATCCTGGGCGGCTCCTCGGGGCGACGGCCGCCGGCGCCGAAGGGGCTCGCCGCCGGTCCTGCTCCGGCGCCCGCCAATTCGGTGGCTCCCACCGCGGGAACCTGGGCGGCGGTGCCTTCGGCGCCCATCATGCAGGTGTCGCCGCCGGTCCCCCGCGGGGTTGGCGGACAGGCCGCCGCGACGGTGCCCGAGGGGATGGCGCTGGTGACATCGCCGCGGCTGCCGCTGTTCGGCGTGGGACCCGAGGATCCGACGCGTCTGCTGGCCGGGGAGGTTGTCGACTGGCGTGCGGTGGGGTCGGCGGTCGCACTGCCGGTCGAGCCGCTTGCCCTGGTGGGAGAGGAGGCGGGGACGGCGGCCGTAGCGACCTTCCCCGACTACGAGGCACTGGTCGACGGACTGGGCGAGCGACCGGGCGGGGTCGCTCTGGTGCCGCTGGCCGACATCGACTTCCGCGTCAACGTCCTGTCGGTCGGCGGACGCGACCCGCTACGAGAGGGCGATGTCGGCGGGGAGCCGACCGTGCGGATCGGCGTCGTCGGCGACATCGTGCCGGGGCGCAATGTCCACTACAAGATGGCGGAGTACGGCGACTTTACCCGGCCATTCCACAAGGTGGCCGGCATCCTATCGTCGTTCGACGTGGCGATCGCCAACCTGGAAGGAAACCTGTCGGACTCGCTGCTCCAGCCGGCCGACACCCACTCCTTCACCTTCGTCTCCAGCCCGGCGATGATCGAGGGTTTCAAGCTGGCGGGGCTCGACGCCGTCACGCTCGCCAACAACCACTCCCACTGGAATAGCGAGGGTTGGGGCGCCCAGGGACTGCTCGACACGATGGCCGCGCTGGAGGCCGCCGAGTTCCCCTTCTTCGGCGCTGGGCGCGACGTGGACGAGGCCCGCCGCCGCTGGACCACCACCGTCGGCGACACGACCATCGCCTTCCTCGGGATCGACGGCGTGACGGGCAACCGAGACTACCCGGAGCAGAGCAAGGAGATGGGCGTCGTCGGCGCGGAATGGGCGGCGGGGGACGGCGCGCCGGGAACGAACCCGTACGCCAGCGACCTGTTCCTGGCCGACATCGCCGCCGCCAGCGAAGCCGCCGACATCGTCATCCCCTACTTTCACCTGGGCGAGGAGTATGTCGGGATCCCACCCGAGTGGGTGGTGGCCGGGATGCGATCGGCGATCGACGCGGGGGCGACGCTGGTGGTGACGAACCACCCGCACGTCGCGGGAGCGATGGAGGTTTACGCCGGCCGGCCGATCGTCTACTCACCCGGCAACTTCATCTTCGACCAGATGTTCAGCGTGGAGGTTCGATCCGGCTTCATCCTGGACTTGACGCTCCGCGGCGACCGAGTCGTCGGTCTGCGCTGTCACGGCGTGGAAATCGAGGACTTTCACCAGCCGCGCCTGATGACGGCGGGTGAGCAGGCGGCTTTGATGGATCGCTTCTGGGCGAACACGGACCGGCTAGCGGCTAGGGGCTAGGGGCTGGTGCCTGGACGCTGGGCGGGGACGTGAGGGGAACCAGTTGACACCGCCCAGCTGTTGGGATTTACGGGTATGGCAAGCGGGAATGGATGGGGAGATCGACCGTATCCTGGAGAACGTCGCCTCCCTGGGTAAGCAACTCTCCCGCCTGCGCCGGGCACGAGTGAACACATCGTAGCCCCTAGCCCCTAAACCTCCAGCCCCACCCTACGACCGGACGATCACCTTCCCTCCGCGTGCGACGATCAGGTACTCGCCCGTGCCGCGTCGGAACTGGACCTCGACGTCGGGGACCAAGTCGACGGTAGCGACGTCCGTGAAGACGACGGTGGCCGAGCCGCCGACCGCGTCGACGCGACGCAGCGAGGGCCAAAGGGTCAGCATCGCGGCCGGTCGGTCGTTGGCGCCGGGCACCAGGAGTTGGTAGACCGCGGCGCCCGGGAGCTGAAACGGGGCGAGTCCGGCGGCGACCCCGAGCGTTTCGGCGATCAGGTCGATGCTCTGCGCGTCGTACGGCAGGCGCCGGATGCGGCTCGACCGGGGAAGGCCAACGTCCTGGGTCACGGGCGCGGCCCCTTCCTCCGGTTCGCGGTCGGTCATTGCTCGCGGATCCTCCAGCACGGCCCACGGCCCTGAACCGAGCTCACTCTTCCAACGTTGGAGGCGGGGCGTATGGTCGGGGGCATGGCAAGCTCGGACCGCCGGCGCCACCGCGACATCCCGCGGCCGGTGGCACCGGTGGCACAGGCGACCAACCGTCGGCCAGCCGGCGAGGCGGCCAATGCACGATATCCGAGGGGGCAGCGGACCGCTATACTCGCCGCACTCATCCGTCCACCACTCCGCCGCCTGACGTCCCGAGGACCGACGATGGCTGACACCCGAGACCCCGGTCCCGCCGCGGCGGCGATCGTCACGGCGGCGGACCCGGAGCCGAAGGCGGCGCTGGCACCGGAGCCGGAGACCCCGCGCGCCGTCTCGCTGGCGGACGTCGAGGCGGCGCGCGCCCGGATCGCTCCGCACGTGCACCGGACGCCGCTGCTGGGCTCCTCCACGCTCGGGCGGATGACCGGGACAGTCCTCGGACTCAAGGCGGAGAACCTCCAGCGGACCGGGTCGTTCAAGGCGCGGGGTGCGCTCAACGCCGTGCTCCAACTCTCACCGGAGCAGCGCGCGCGCGGCATCGTCACGCTCTCGGCCGGAAACCACGGGCAGGGACTGGCCTATGCCGCCGCGCTGATGGGGGTTCGCTGCGTCGTCTTCATGCCGGAGAACGCAACCCCGACCAAAGTGGAGGCGATCAAGGGGTACGGCGCTGTGGCGCGGTTCGCCCCTTCGATGGAGACGCTCTTCGCGGAGATGGAGGCGTACCGGGCGACGCACGGTCTCCACTTCGTCCATCCGTTCGCCGACCCGGCGATCGTGGCCGGCCAGGGGACGGTCGGGCTGGAGATCCTGGAGGATTGCCCAGACGTGGAAGCAGCGGTGGTCTGCGTCGGCGGGGGCGGGTTGCTGGCGGGGATGGCGTTGGCGATCAAGGCCCGTCGGCCGGGGGTGCGGGTGATCGGGGTCGAGCCAGAAGGGGCGGCCGCGGTATCGCGCAGCCTAGCGGCCGGTCGACCGGTGACGCTGGAGCGAATCGAGACGGTCGCCGACGGGCTGGCCGCGCCGTTCGCGGCGGCGTTGACACAGGAGGTGATCGAGCGCCACGTCGACGAGGTGGTGCTTGTCACGGACGACGAGATCGTCGAGGCGATGGGCCTGATTCTGGAGCGGACCAAGTTGCTGGTGGAGCCGGCCGGGGCTGCCGCGGTGGCTGGACTCCTGAGCGGCAAGGCCCGCGTGCCTCGCGGCGCCCGCGTTGTCGCCACGCTGAGCGGGGGCAACGTCGACAGGGACAAGCTGAAGCGCCTGCTGTAACGGAGACCGCAGAAACGGCGGGGGCGGGCTTGGAAGTCCGCCCCCGTCGTTTCTGCCAGCGGCCGAAGCACCCCGATGCTCTCTGCCTACGGGCTACCGACGGCCTCCTTCACCGTGATGGTGCCGACCATTCCGGGATGTGGGCCGCACTTGTACGTGTAGGTGCCGGAGGTGTCGAAGCTCTGACTGAAGGACTGGCCGGGGCTGAGGACGCTCGAGTCGTCGAAGGCGAGGTCGTCCCCCATGACGGAGTGCGCGATCCCGTCCTCGTTCCGCCAGGTGACAGTGGTGCCGGGCGCAATCTCCAACCGCGCCGGGGAGAAGGCGCCGTTGACAATCGTGACGGTGGTGGCGTCGGCGGATGCGGACGCACCCTCGGAACCGACGCCGGCAGGGTCACGGGCGAGGTAGATCGTGACCTCCGTCCGATCGCCGACGGCACGCAGGAGCGCGACGCCGGTGTAGCCCGAGGCGTTTCGCTCGCCCAATCCGACCGCAAGCTCGTCGCCAACCATCAGCCCGCCGATGTCGCCGCAGGCGATCGCGTCCTTGGCGGTTCCATCGGCCAGCACGTTGATCGCGTGGTCGCCGCCGATGATCTCGGTTAGCGGAGCGTCGATCGAGGATATGCTCGTCGCCACCGGGAACGCGGTCTCGGCGCCGACCATCTCCTTCACCGGGGCCGCGGCGTCCGGCTCGCCGAGGCGGACGTCGTCCAGCTCGAAGGCGATACCGGCGTTGAGGCCGTCGCAGGTGCCGGCATGGATGCCGGCCGGGTGCATGCGGCCCATCTCGGCGGCGATGGGGTTGTCGGCAGCAACCTCGTCCGCACTCGACAGGACGGTCAGGGTCTCGAACGCCATCTCTCCCCACAAGTCGGCATTGACGCCCCACTTCCACTCGCCGGCCAACGGGAAGGTGACCTCGACCAGATAGTGGCCCTCGGGGCCGTCCTGGCGCGCGTCGGCGGTCAGCTTCTCGCCCTTCTCTTTGTGCTGGGCGAAGAGCGTGGCCCGACCGACGTTGACCGGGTGGACATCATGCTGGAGCACAGTGAAGCCGACGGTCGTCGGCACCTCGACCAGGACCTTGTCGTGTGGCTTGTCAAGTCGGACGGTCGCCCAGCCGCCGGCGAGGGCCGGGGCCGCCGAGAGCAGCAGGGCGATCCCAATGATCGCCACCCGAAGGACCGACCGTCGTGCGCTGGACATCGCCTTGCTCCTCCCGCTGCGCTTCGGCACCGCGCGGCGCCGAACGACGCGATGAACACTCCTCATACAATCGCCGAGCGCATTCGGTTCCCGCGATCGGGATGCCGACGGGTTAGGCGCATGGCTGGCTGCCGCTACGACGGACCGCGCACTGTCTCGGCGACGGCCAACGCCTCGCTCCGGGAGAGGGCGGATTCGAGGCGGAACGTGAGGCCATCTTGCTCCCAGAGGAGCACGTTGGCCGACGGGCGACCCGGCTGGTCGTCGAAGCCGAGCGAGGGATCTGGGTCGATCACCAGCGACGACGGGCCGATGACCCAATAGCCCGCCTCACCGTTGTTTTGGACGGGCACCGACGGCGCGTCGAACGAGGCCTTCTTGAGGAGAACCTCCGTCTCTTCGCGGGCCTCAAACTGCATGAGCAGGGCGCCGACCCCGGTTTCGGCCGCCTCGGGCAAACCGGGTCGCGGGTGGTAGAGCAGGGAGACCATGGTGCCGCCCGCGACCTCCCGCACGTAGACCTCGTCCGGCTCGCCGAGGGTAGCTGGGACGTGGATGGCGTACGACACGCGCTGCCGCGCCTCGGCAAGGGTGAGCCGTTGGCCGAGGAGCAAGTTCGGACCGACCGGCGAGGCAGCCGGAGTCGGGGTCACGTCGTCGACGAAAACGATGCGGATCCCGCGCACGCCGAGCTGGTCGGCGACGGCGGTGCGCACACCGGGAACGAGGGCGAGGACGGCCCCAGCCAGGAGAACCGCTGCCAGCCCGGCGGCCACCAGGGCCCGGCGGGGAGGGAGCGCGAACGGACGGCCGGCCCATGGCACCACCGGCCGCCGCGCGGGGACGGGTTCGGCGGTGAGGCGGGCGCCGACGGCCCGGGCGAGGTCGGGGGTCGGCGGGTAGGCGAGCCGGGCGCCGAGGTCGCCCAAGGCGCGCTCCAGCTCGGGCACCGCGAGCGGGCGGGACTGGTCAGCCATCGGCCACCCCCTGCCCGGCCGCGGTGCCGAGGTCACCCGACCCAGCCGCGGCGGCGGGGAACCGGTGGCGTAGTCGTTCCAGAGCGCGGGACAGGCGCGACTTGACGGTGCCGCGGGCGCAGCCGAGGGCCACCGCCATCTCCGCCTCGGACAGGTCGAAGAAGTACCGATACGCGATCACGGTCCGGTCGTCCTCACCGAGGGTGTTGAGCGCGCCGAGCAACTCGCGCCGCCGCTCCTCCGCCAAGGCCGCCGCCTCAGGGGCCAGGGCCGTGTCCTCCGAGGGGCGGTCCTCGACGGCGCTGAGCGCCAGGGTGGAGCGGCGGCCGGCGGCGGCGCGGCGGTTGCGCGCCTCGTTGGCGACGATGCGCAGCAGCCATGGCCGGAACGGCGTGGTGGGACGGAAGCGGTCGCGGGCGTGGTGCGCCTTGACCGAGGCGTGGAGGGCGCGCCCCCTGCGGCTGGTCTGGTCGCGCAGGGAGGGGTCCGTCTCGAACCGGTCGAGCGCTCGCCAGGCTTTGAGGAAGGCGGTCTGAGCCGCGTCCTCGGCCCCGGTGGCGTCGCCGGTGAGGACGTAGGCGACGCGGAAGGCGAGGTCCTGGTAGCGGCGCACAAGCTCCTCGTAGGCGCCGGCGTCGCCGCCCTTCGCCCGGTCAATCAGGTCGAGTTCAGCCAGCTCGTCCGGCGTGTCCAGAGGTCGGCCCCCCTCCGGCCAGCGTACACCCCGTCATACAAGCGGTCGGGCCGATCGGTTCCCGGGGAGGAAGACAACGAGGCTGACAGCGGACGAGCCCGGACGCGAAGAGGCCGCCGGGGATGAGTCCGTCGGTCTCTCTGCATCTGCGCGCTGCGGGTTCAGGCCTCGGCGCGGCGTAGCCACAGGGGTCGCAGCGCCTCACAGAACCGTCGTTGCCTGCATCGCACGGGCCGAGGCCCCGACGCGTTCTGCTACTCGCACCTGCCGGCGACGCACGAGCCGCTGCAGCACTCACTCCCGGTGGAGCACGACCCGAGGAGGGACTGGGTGCAGCAGATGCCGTCCAACGACGTGCTACTGCAACAAGCGAATCCGGCCACGCTGTCTTCTGCGTTACCAGAGGCGATACAACACACCACTTGGAAGCAGTCGGTGCCCATCGGACAGGTGCAGGTCGGCGAGGTCACTGCGCAGCCTGAGACCAGCCCACCGGGCGTGCAGACGTCCCCGCCCGCGGGCGCGCAGACGCCGTTGACAAACTCCTGCCCGGCCGGGCAGGTGACTGTGCCGCCGGCTCGCTGGCACAGGCTCGGGCTCAAGCACCAGTTGTTGCCATTGGCGAAGACGCAGCAATTGCAGCCAGTCGTGCCGGCGCAGACGCCGGGGTCACTGGCGCACAGGCGGTTCGGGCAGGTCTGGGCCGCCGCCGGCGCCCGCCGCAGCCCCAGCACCCCGAGCGTCCCGGCCACCAAGCCCGTCAGCACACGCCGACGGCTCGTGCCGGTCGCGAGCGCACGGGTGATGTCGTCAAACCGCTGTCTATCCACGTCGACGAACTGCTCTCGGTGCACGCGACGCCCCATGGCGCCGCTCAAGCGGCCCCTTAGGGAAGGCGCGCGGCGGGCCATGGCGCGGCGCCCGAGCAACCCTACGCGGAGCGCGGGGCACGACCCGACCCCGATGCACACCAAGCGTTCGCGCAGGATCCCGTGCCGGCACGATACAGGCGCTGACCGGTCGTGTCAATTCCCCGGCCGATTCTCTATATTCCGGTCAAAATACTTAAGTAAACGGAGGTCAGCAATCACACCTCATTCACCAACCACGATCAGTCCGTGACGGCGGACCAGGAGGGGCCGGGTGTGGCGCCCCGGAAAACGCCGTCTGCCCCGGCTCCATGACGGTGTAAACTCTGCCCCTCCACTACCCGAGCCGCCAGTCGAAGGGGGCAACGATGGCGCATTCAGGCGTCGATTACGAGGAACTGGTCTGCCAGGCGCGGGGCAGCGATCGGCGCGGCGCCCTCCGGGACGTTCCGGCCGAGCTCCGCACCGCGGCGGCGCGCCGGCTCGTCGACGATGGGATCGTGACCGTCGACCAGCTGGAGGGGCTGCCGCTCGACGACTTGTTCAATCTCGTCGGTCTGCGCCGGCGCGAGCAGGCTGTCCGCGACTCCCAGACCCGTTAGCCGGCCGGACGAGGCGGTCCTCCCAGCCCTTCCCTCTTCATATCTCCCGATATGCGACCACTCGAGCTCCCCGTGGGCCTCGATGTCCCCCGCCTCGCGGGCTCAACCAGCGCCCCTTCGTCCAGAGCACTGGATGATCCTCCTCCGACCAGCGTACGCTCCCCATACGAACGGGAAAACCGTTCGGTTCGCGCGAACGGGAAAACCGTTCGGTTCGCGGCATGGGATTGCCCGCGACACAGCGTGGTCGCCGGAGACGCAAGGAGGCCGCCGGGCAACCAGCCCGGCGGCCTCCCTATCGAGTCGCGTCGCCCACTACTGCTCTGGCACGCCCTCGGCCGGTATGGGCGAGCCCAGGTCAGGGCAGACCGTCGGCGACGCCACGGGAGACGCGGCCGGGGACCCAACCGGGGACGCGACCGGCGAGACGACCGGCGACGCCACCACCAACGCCTCCGGTGAGGCGAGCGACGGCACGCCCGGCGTGGCGCCGGGCGAGGCCACCGGCGAAGCACATTCGCCTGCCCCCTCCCGGTTGGGATTGTCCTGAGCCACAACGACGAAGCCGCCGAGGACGAGCGCGAACGCCGCGATGGCGAGTACAACAAGACGATGCATGACCCCTCCTGTCCGCGGAGATCCAATGGCCGCCCCCAACGCGGCCGAGTAGCGAATCGTACTCTAAGCCGCCTCGCGCTGTCGGCTCCACCGCCCCACTGAGGGCTGTGTCAACATGAACGGTCAATGGCTGGAGTCCATTCGCTGGGCTCGCTGCCGCCGCCGCGCGAGGCGACCGCCAATTGACGCCCCGAAGGTTACCCACCTGCACACCGCCCGCAGCGATGGGCCCGACCCGCACCGCGCACGCGGTCACCGCGACAGCGCCTACGCCCATCGCGTCCTCGTCCTCCTCGCCAGCGCAACCCTAAGCCGATCTTCAGTGCTTTTGGGCCCAAGGCGACGTGGTTTGGTCAGGGGAGCGTCGCGTCAATCCAGATGGCCCGTGGATCTCGCCCGAACGCCAGTCGCTTCGCCCAGGTCGTCGGCCACCGGCAGAGGTCCGCCGGACCAAGGACCCGCGTCGGACCAACATGGAGGCCCGCATCGCGCAGCAGCAGCGTCACCCGCTCGCTTCCGGCCTCCAGCGTCCAACCGGCCTCGCCGAGTGCACCAGCGTTCAGCCTGATGTCGAGAGTGGCCCCACCGCTCCCGACCGCGCCGAGTCCTGCCAACAGGCCTGGGTGGCCGGTAAGGAATCCGCGTAGCAGGCTTCCCCAGGGAAAGTTGACGGTCACGTGGGTCGCCACTCGGCTCAACTCGTCGGGCAACGCCAACGCATCGGCAACCACGAACAACGCGTTGCGGACCACTTCGCGTGAGGCGATCCTTAGATTCGCCGCGCAGACGTCCACGCCGATTACTCCAACCCCCGGGTGCTGCCCGGACAAGTGACGGACGAAGCGACCGTCCCCAGTACCGAGATCGACGATCGTTTCTTGATAGCCCGCGGTCCAGGCGGCTACCGCAGCCTCGTCCATCTGGCGAACGTGTTTTCCATTGACAATGCGCATGCTTCACCTTCCGTCGTTCCTTGCTCGGATCGAACAGGAAGGACGGGAGGTGGAGCACGGGCACGGCGAGGCTTGGCGGCAGCCGCGAAGCAGCGTCAGCCACCGTCAAGCTCGTCGGGAGTCGGTTTGTTCCGGAGGTCGCGGAATAACCAGCACGAGCCGGGGGATCTCCCCGGCTCATCACTAACCCATCGCCGGTTACCGCTGGACGACGCCTAACAGGGCGGGCGGGCGCGGTAGATCATCTGGTCAACCCCATATCGGGAGCCACGCGGCTCCTTGTCGACCAGCGTAGCAAAGCGCTATGCCTAAGTCCAGGGCGCGTTGGGATCGCCGGTCGAGGCTCTGACGAGCCGAGCAGAGGGCGTGGTCGGCGTCGGCGCCGTCACGGCGGCCATGCCCAGCAGGGATAGGGCACGTCGCGCAATGCGGCGAGCACATCGCCACACGGCGGGGCATGCATTGGCGAAGTTCCTCAGGCAGCGAGGGTGGTGAACGCAGAAGGCGGAGTCTTGACCACGGAATTCGACCTTGACATCGCCCTACGTCCCCCGCCCGGGCGGAACTCCCATCCGGCGGTGATGTCCACGTCGGTGCAGCGCTGGGTCTGCTGCTGGGCTTAGCGATGGGCGGCGGTGGGGACGATTCTGAGGATCGCGGTGGCATAGGGATCGGCATTCGCGTCCGGACGTCCCGGCCCGAGATCCGGTCACGGAGTGCGAGCAGGTCGGCCACGAGCCGTATGACCTCGCCCCGACCCTGGCGGGACAAGGCCCGGACTCGGTCACCCTTTCCCGCCAACGCACCGCGTACGGGGTCGGGGACGGCGCCGCCGCCCTCGATCCTCAGAAACTGCGCCCTCGCCTGAGGCACGGCCCGCGGCTCGCCAGCGGGCGAACCTGGAACCGACCTTCGCACAGGTGAGGGGCCGACCGGTCGGTCATCGAACCAACGGCGGGGCCGGGGGTGCAACTCCCTCCGGCTCACTTGCCGCTACGCCCGGCGCCGGGGGCGCCGGCGGGTTGGCGACGCCGCGACGCGCCACAGGAGCAACCCCACGAGCAGGCTCGCCAGGCACGCCGCCAGCCACCCAGGCGTGCGGAGATCCGCCGGGCCGATCCCGACAAACACCAGGCACCCCGCCAGACCCGCCACGGCATTGGCGGCACCCAGCGCTCGGGTACCACGGCGGCGCCTCGCCCGCCAGCGTCGCCCCGTACCGCCCGCCTTCGCCGCGCCCCCGGTCTCGCCCACCCGCCGGTCACGGAGGGCGGCGACCTCCGCCGCGTTGACCATGGGGCGGCCCCCAATCGTCACCGCCGGCAGGATGCCCGCGGCGATCCACCGCCGCAGTCGCTCCTCCGGGAGGCCGCACTCCAGCGCGGCCTCGGAGAGGGATCTCATGACCATGTAGCTGGTGGTCTGGGTGGGGTCGTCCACGGCGGGGGCCGGTTGACGCACTGCGATCCCGCCTCGGCGCGGGTCGGCATTCAGTTTCGCACGCGCAGGGGCACGCCGGGACGTCTCCCGGCGGTCTCCGCTGAGAGCGGCAGGCGTTCGGTGCCCGGCAACCTGGCCAGGCGGCGCGGGTCGGTGGCGGCCAAGCCGGGTGCCGGGAACGGTCCGGCGGCGACCGGATCCAGGCGAACGAGCCGGATCGCCTCCGCGTCCCAGTCCATGAGAAAGTGATTCTGGCGACCAAGCGTGTTCGGGAGAACGGTGGCCCGCACGATTGTGAGAAATCCCGGCGCGTTCGCGGACCGGGATAATGATTGGCGGACCTAGCCTGCGGCGTCGGCAACAGGCGGATCTGGGGGGCGGTGCGAGCCCCCCTTGGCTTTACCCGACCCAAACGCGCCCCCGGCCGGATCGAGCCAAAGAGCGAACGCCGACGTCTGGTTCCACCCCGTGCCCCGACCGCGCCGAGCCGGAATCGGCGCGCACTGCTCGAAGCCGGGTCACGGTTCCCGCGGTGGCACGTGATCCGGCACCATGCTGGTCCCTCCGGCCCTCGTCCCGCGCTTGACACCGTCGTTGCGCTGTGGTTAATGCACGCGACTCAGGTGAGGAAGCCTTTGGGCGCGAGCGAAGGAGCTAGACAATGCACGACGACGAGCTGCGACGACTGATCGGCCGGCGGACGACCCGACGCACGCTGCTCAAAGGGGCAGGAGGGGCGGGCCTCGGGGCGCTGGCGTACCCGGTCTTTCAACGGAGCGGGCGGGCGGCCACGCTGAAGCAGACCCCGCCGTCGCGGAACATCCAGGGCACGTCGCTGCGCATTTTGCAGTGGAGCCATTTCGTTCCCAACTACGACAAGTGGTTCGACCAGTTCCTTACCGAATGGGGTGAGACCAACGGCGTCGACGCCAAGGTCGACCACATCAACACGGCCGATGTCCCGGCCACCTTCGCCTCGGAAGTCAGCGCCGGGCAGGGGCACGACTTGGTCGAGCATATCGCCTCACTGCCGCAGTTCGAGCGCTCCGTGCTGGACATGACCGACCTCGTGAATGAGGTCAACACTCGCCACGGCCAGCAGCTCGAGATGGCGAAGAACAACTCGTTCAACCCGACCACGGGCGTCTACTACGGTTTCTGTCATGGCTACGCGCCCGACCCGGGCAACTACCGCAAGAGCCTGTGGGAGCAGGTCGACCTGCCGAACGGCCCGACAACCTTCGACGAGCTGCTCCAGGGCGGGACGCGAATCAAGTCCGAGCAGGGGATCCAGCTCGGCATCGGGATGTCGAACGAGATCGACTCGAAGATGGCCGCCCAGGCGATGCTGTGGGCCTTCGGTGGGTCGATCCAGGACGAGAACGAGAACGTCATCATCAACTCGCCGGAGACGGTCGCGGCCGTCGAGTACATGGCCCAATTGTTCAAGGGGGCGATGACCGACGAGGTCTTCGGCTGGACGGCCGCCTCGAACAACCAGTTGATGATCGCCGGTCAGGCCTCCTACATCCTCAACTCGATCTCGGCCTACCGCTCGACGCAGGGGACGGACCCCGCGACGGCCGACGACATCTTCTTCACGACTCCACTGGTCGGGCCTGGCGGCAAGGAGCGGGCGCTGGCACACGGTCACGCCGTCTTCATCTACATGATTCCGACCTACGCCAAGAACCAGGACACGGCCAGGGAGTTCCTGCTCCACCTGGTGGAGAACTACGCCGAGGCGACGAACCAGAGCCAGCTCTACAACTTCCCGGCCTGGGGCAGCAAGGTGCCGGAGCTGCTGCAGGAAGGCGGCTTGCTCGACAACGACCCCTACAAGTCCAACCCACCGAACAAGCTGGCAGTGCTCAAGACGGCCGAGGAATGGACACGGAACCTCGGCTGGCCCGGCCCGGCGAACGCCGCGATTGGCGAGATCTTTGGTCTCCCCACCCTGCCGAACATGATGGCCCGGGCGGCGACCGGAGAGCTCCCCGCGCAGGAGGCGGTCGCCCAGGCGGAGACCGAGATCAAGGCGATCTTCGACAAGCACCGCAAGGACGGCTTGATCGGCGGCGGGCAGTAAGGCCGATCTGGGCCCGGGGGCCCCCCCCGGGGGCGCCGGGGGCCCGCTCCGCGGGTTATGGTATCCAGCACGGTACGGGATGATGTCGAACGCGGGGCGCGCGCGCTCAGCCTCGTCGGCTTCTTCATCGGAACGGCATGCTGGTGGGTCCCGCCACGTCCGAAGATTGAGCCGGCGGAGGCTGGCTTCTTGGGGTTGAGCTTGGGAGATCAGGGCACGGGCGGTCCTGAGTCGTTGCGCCAAGGTCTCGGGTGGTTGCGCTAGCATGGCGGTCGTCGAGACGCGGGCTGACCAAGCATTTCGCCGGCGGTGTGGCGGCCGTCGACGGTATCGACCTGGCCAGCACCGACGGCGAGTTCCTCGTCCTGCTCGGTCCCTCCGGGTGCGGCAAGACGACGCTGCTACGGATGATCGGCGGCTTGGAGCCGCCGACGTCGGGTGACGTGCTGATCGGCGGCGCGCGTCGTAACGCACCTGCCACCACGGGCGCGGCAAATCGCGATGGTCTTCCAGAGCTACGCGCTCTACCCGCACATGTCGGTCTACAACAACATTGCCTTCCCACTGAAAGCGCAGAAGGTGGACAAGGCGACCCAACAGCAAAAGGTGCAATGGGCCGCCTCCATTCTCGGTATTGACCAGTTGCTCAAGCGCAAGCCGCGCCAACTCTCCGGCGGGCAGCGGCAGCGGGTCGCGCTGGCGCGGGCGCTGGTGCGCGACCCAAACGTCTTCCTCCTGGACGAGCCGCTCTCCAACCTGGACGCCCAGCGTCGGGCATCGGCGCGGGACGAGCTGCAGCAGTTCCAGCGGCGGGTCGGGACGACCACCATCTACGTGACGCACGATCAGGTCGAGGCGATGGGGATGGGCGACCGGATCGCGGTCATCGACCGTGGGCGGATCCGCCAGCTCGGCACGCCCCGCGAGATCTACGACGATCCGGCCGACACCTTCGTCGCCACGTTCCTCGGCTCGCCGCCGATGAACCTGGTGCCGCGCGACGAACCTCCTGCTCGGCTTCCGACCCGGAGCATTTCGTCCCGGCGGACGGCGCCTCCGACGACGTCGGTGACTTTCCCTTCCACGTCCACCGGGAGGAGTATCTCGGCGTGGAACGGCTCCTCTACGGAGAGATCGGCGTGACGAAGGCGGTGGCGCGGTTCCCGGCACCGCGGAGCTGGCGGCAACACCCGGTGAGACCTATGAGTTCGCGGTCCAGACCAAGGAGCTCAAGGTCTTCGACCGCGGCCTGCGGCGCCACGGGGGCGTGCCACGCCTCGGGCGTGGGGGTCGCGCCCAGCGAGCACCTGGTCTCCAGCGAGGACGCCGCTGGCCGGGGACCGAGGGGCGCTACCTGCTCGAGCGCGAGGGGGTGCTCGGCCGCTGATGCTGCTGCCGGCGGTCGTCTACATCGTCGCCCTGGTTGGCTTCCCGTTGGTGCTGGCCATCCGCTATGCCTTCAGCGACGTCAACGTCGGTGACCAGAGTTTCGACTGATCGGGCTGGACAACTTCCGCGCCATCCTCGAGAACAGGACCTTCCGCGGCGCGCTCGGCAACACCTTCCTCTTCACCCTCGCATCGCAGGTGATCGTGCTGGTCCTGGCCAACCTGCTGGCCATGGTCATCCAACGCCGACTTCCATGGCAAGCGGCTGGTCCGTTTCCTCGATCTTGCTGCCATGGACGACGCCGATCGCGCGCTCGGCGTCCTCGGCTGGCTGTGGATGCTCGACAACGTCTACAGCCCAATCGACGCGGTGCTGCTCGGACCGAGCGCCGGTCCGCTCCTCGGCCCGGACACCTGGTTCGGGCCTTCGGTCGGGTCGAACGTGCTCTGGCTGGCAAAACCGACGCTGGCGCGGCTATCGGTCCTGCTCGTCCACACCTGGCGTACCCTGCCGCTGGCGACGGTGATCCTGCTCGCCGGCCTGACGGCGATCCCGCAGGACGTCAAGGACGCGGCCAACGTCGACGGCGCGGGGTTCTGGCGCCAGATGTTCTACATCCGCATCCCGCTGCTGCTGCCGATCATGGCGGTCGCGCTCCTCTACGGTATGGTCTTCACCTTCACCGACATGACGGTCATTTACGTGCTGACGGGCGGCCCCGTCGACAGCACCCAGGTGCTGGCGAGTTGGGCCTTCATCAAGGGGATCGAGGGTGGCAGCCTGGCCGAGGGCGCGGCGATCGCGATCTTCCTCTTCCCCGTGATGGCGGGCGTCGCGGTTCTGATGCTGCGGCTGGCGCGGCGCACGGAGACGAACTAGATGGCGGCGCCGGTCTATCGCGCCGCCCTCCCCGAGGCCGACGATCTCGCCCGCGGCGACGCCGTGAGGCGGGTCGGAGCCAAGAAACTCGGGGGCGTGCTCTACACCGCGGCGAGCTTTTTCACCCTGTTCGCGGCCCTCCCGTTCGCCTGGATGCTTTTGACAATCTTCAAGCAGGACGCCGATCTCTACAACCCGGAACAACCCGTTCCTCTACAACTCCCACCGACGTTGGAAGAACATCCGCCTCCTCTTCGACGAGACGCAATACGCCACGTTCATCCGCAACACCATCGTCGTGGCGGTCTTCGTGGTGGTCATCACGCTGGTGGCCACCGTTCCCGCCGCCTACAGCCTGACCCGGTTGGCGGGGCGCTGGGGCGAGGGGCTGGGGATCGGCATCTTCTTGGTCTACCTCGTCCCGCCGACGCTGCTGTTCATCCCCCTGGCGCGAGTGGTGGCCGATCTCGGGGTGCGCAGAAGTTGGTGGGCGATGGTCATCGTCTACCCGACCTTCACCATCCCCTTCTGCACCTGGCTTTTGATGGGGTTCTTCAAATCGATCCCGTGGGACATCGAAGAGCAGGCGATGATCGACGGCTACAGCCGGCTCGGCGCCATCTGGCGGACGGTCCTGCCCATCTCGGTCCCGGGGTTGTTGACCGTGGTCGTCTTTTCCCTCGCCCTGACCCTCCACGAGTTCGTCTACGCGCTCGCCTTCGTCACCTCTTCGGAGAACAAGACGATCAGCATCGGGGTCACCACCGAGCTGATCGGGGCGACGTCTTCTACTGGCAGTCGCTGATGGCCGCCGCCGCGATCGTCGCCATCCCGGTCGCCCTGCTCTACAACCTCTTCCTGGACCGCTTCATCGCCGGCTTCACCCTCGGCGCCGTGAAGGGGTAGCCCGGCGGCGCCGGCACGACGTCCTCCACGGGGCAGGATCGAAGGCTACACTTCCTCCCCGAGAGGAGTCGCCAGCCTTGGTCGCCACGTTGCCGTCGGTCACCCGATCGGGTCCCATCGCGCCCATCGTCCGGGACCGACCGCCGATGGGTCGGTGGGGGCGCCCGCGCGCTCGGCGCCGCGCTCGGGATCTACCTGCACGTCCCCTTCTGCGCCCACGTCTGTCCCTTACTGCGACTTCAACACGTACGCGGGGCAGGCGCGTTTGATTCTCCGGTACGTGGCCGCCCTGGAGCGGGAGATCGGGGCCCAGGGGAGGGGCTTGTCGGCCGCCCCGCCGCCACGGTCTTCTCGGGGGCGGCACGCCCTCGCTGCTGCCGCCGGCGGACGTCGCGCGGCTGATCCGCGCTTGCCGGGGCGCGGAGCCGAGGCGGAGGTGACGCTGGAGGCGAATCCGAACGGGGTCGACGAGCGGTACTTCGCGGGACTCCTCGCCGCCGGGGTGAACCGCCTCAGCCTCGGCGTCCAGACGACCCGGCTTGCGCGCCCTCGGCCGCCTGCACGATCGCCGACGCCGCGCGAGCCGTGGGCGGCGCGGTCCGCGGGGTTCGTGAACCCTAGCCTCGACCTGATCTTCGGCTGGCCCGGCCAGACGGCGGCGGATCTCGACGGTCTCGCCGCCGTCCTCGGCGGCGAGGTCGGCGGGACGGTGCCGAGCACCTCTCGCTGTACGGGCTGATCGTCGAGCCGGGAACGCCGATGGCCGACGCGGTCACCCGCGGGGTCGTCGCCGTGCCCGACGACGACGCCGCGGCCGACCTCTACGAGGCCGCGATGGCGACGCTGGCGGCCGCCGGCTTCGTCCACTACGAGGTCGCCAATTGGGCGCGGGAGGCGGGCCCTGCCCGCGGCACAACCTAATCTACTGGCGAAACCGGCGACTACGTCGGCGCCGGCGCCGGCGCTCACGGGTCGGTCGGGAGAAGGACGATGAACCACCTCCTTCCCGCCACCTACTGCGGGGCGGTCGAGCGGGGAGGAGCCCCCTGAACGTGGAGACGATCGCGCCGGAAACGGCCCGCGGCGAGACGATGATGCTGGCCTTCGGCTCCTCCGGAGAAGGGGTCTCGGCCGAGGCGTTCCTTCAGCGCCACGGGACGGCGCTCGACGACGTCTTCGGCCCGGTGTTGGCGGACCTCGTCGGCCTCGGATTGATCGAGCGTCGGGACGAAGGCGTCCGGCTGACCCGGCGGGGTCTGATGCTGGCAACGACGTCTGCGCCCGCTTCGTCTAGTGGTGGCGGTGGCCGCGTCCTCGCCGGAGGTCGGATCGGACCCGTCCGGTACCGCCGCGCCGTCTCGGCTCGAGGCGCTGATCCGGCCCGCGGCCACCTCCCGCGATCTCTCGCTCGCCGCGATCCGATCACGCGCCGAGTCCGGCTCGATCGCCTCCGCCGCTTCCTGGCCCACCTCGGGAACCCGCCTATCCGGTCGTCCACGTCGGCGGGACCTCGGGCAAGGGGTCGACGAGCGCCGCGATCGCGGCGATCCTCGGCGCCGCCGGCTACCGCGTCGGCCTCCACACCTCGCCTTACCTCCAGGTTCCGACCGAGAAGCTGCAGATCGGCGGCACCTCGTCGCCGCCGACGCCTTCGCCGGGCTGGTCGACGAGGTCCTCGCCACGCCACGGCGTGGCTGGCCGCCGAAGGCGACGCCTCACCACCGACCTACGGCGAGATCTCGACGGCGCTGGCGCTGGCGTGGTTCCGCTCGAGCGGGTCGACGTGGCCGTGGTCGAGGTCGGCGCCGGCGGCCGGTTCGACCCGACCAACGTGGTTATGCCCACGGTCGCGGTGATCACGTCGGTCGGGCTCGATCACACGGCCACCCTCGGACCGACGATCCGAGATCGCCTGGCACAAGGCGGGCATCGACCCGGCGCCGTCGCGATCACCGCCGTCGACGACCCGGCGGCCCTCGGTCCGATCGAGGCGGAGGTGACGGCGACGGGGGCTCTTGCGGCGCGTCGTCGCCGATCGAACGGTCGAGATGCTGGAGACGGGGGCGGCGGGGACCGCTGGCGGGGTCGGTCGCCGGACGGTTCCCCGGGCCGGACACGGTGGTCGCCGCTGCCCGGTCGGTTTCAGGCGTTGAACGAAGCGCTCGCCACCGAGGCGGTGGCAGCGTTGTCGGCACGAGGCTTCGCGGTCCCGAGTGGGCGGTCGACGCCGGCCTCGCCGCTTCCCGTCTGCCGGGTCGGTTCGAGGGGATGCCGACGGCCACGGCGCCGCGGGTCGTCCTCGACGGCGCCCACAACCCCCAGAAGATGGCGGCGTTGGCCCACGGTCTGCCCGGGGTGCTGGGTCTGCCGCGAGGCGCTAGGCCGGTCGTGGTCCTCGGCAGCCTGGAGGGCAAGGACCTGGCGACGTCCGCCCTGATCGCTCCCGAGGCGGTCGGCTTGGTGGCGACGCGGCCGCGCGTGCTGGGCAAGGCGGGGGCGGCGCCGGAGGAGATCGGCCGCGCGGCCCGGACGGCGGGTTTCGCGGGGGAGGTCGCGGTCGAGTCCGCGCCCGCCGAGGCGATCGAACGGGCAATGGCGATGGCGCTTCCTTTGGGGTGCCCGTGCTCGTCACCGGGTCGCTCTACCTCGTCGGTGAGCTCCGCGAGCGGTGGTACCCGAGCGAAGGCCGTGCTCCAGCAGCGTACCCCGTGGCCGGTCGTCGGGCCGCGGTGACCAGGATCGCGCCACTTCTGGAGGTGTCCGGCCGGCTTCCCGTCGCCGCCGCGCCGCCCGCGTCGGGGACGACGGAGGGTCGGCGTCGCTCAGCGCGCACGCCGTCCAGGTCGCGCGTCCCCGGCTCGACGACCGAGGTGTCGGGCCCCTCGGTCCGCTTGAACAGCAGCCACCTGATCAACCCGACGACGGCACCGGCCGCCATCAGCACCCAGCCGATCGTGATCTCGGAGCTCTCGGGCTGCACGAAGGAGAGCCCGAGCCCCAAGAACGTGAAGCCGACCGAGGCGGCGACGACGCCGAGACGACCATCCACCGCGCCAGGTTATTCATCCCCATCCTCCCTCGCCCGTCGGGTCGATGCGGCACGCGCCGCCCGATCCGCGAGTCGGTCTCCGAAGGCTATCGGATCGGACCGACGGCGTCGAGACGGTCCGGCCGCGATGCCCGTCGGCGGCCTGGCGCGCCGATTGCGTATGCCTGTGAGGGTGGGTGCGCACGAGGTCCTTCGGCCTGCACCGCGCGTTCTCGATTCTTGTGATGTCCCGAGGAATGGGTTTCCCGTCCTCGTCGACGTTCTCTCCGGTCTGATTGCTTGCCCCGGGGTCCGAAACGGACGGGAGTGGGGCGCCGCCGCCGCGCCTCGACCGCCGATACGGCGCGCCTTCCCGCAAGCGGCGTAAGCGCGTGGGGTCGTCCCCCGGGCGCGTCGGAAAGGGTCGTCTCCGTGTTCGATTACTGATTGTCGGCGCCGGGTTCGCCGGCAGCGTGCTGGCCGAGCGGCTGGCGAGCCAGGACGGGGCGAAGGTGCTCGTGGTGGAGAAGCGTCCCCACATCGCCGGCAACGCCTACGACCACTACGACGACGCCGGTCTCCTCGTCCACAAGTACGGACCGCACATCTTCCACTGCAACTCGCCGGAGATCTTTGCCTACCTCTCCTGGTTCACCGCCTGGCGGCAGTACCAGCACCGCGTCCTCGCGAGCGTCGACGGACAGCTCGTGCCGATCCCGATCAATCTCGACACCGTCAAGCNATGCGGTGGCGGCCGCTGCCATGTCACCGGCGTCGGTCGAGGAGCCGGTGGCGCCCTACGACGCCGCCGTCGATCGCCTCAATGGGCTGATCCAACCCGCCGACGCCCCGCGGGACAGGCGCGCCGGCGCGATCCGGCGGCGCGCCGTGCGCCGCCTGGAGCGGCTGCGGCGGTTCCTCGCCTACCTCGGCGACCCGCAGGATGCCTACCCGGTCGTCCACGTCGCCGGCACCTCCGGCAAGGGCTCCACGAGCGCCGCGATCGCCGGCATCCTCGGCGCGGGCGGCTATCGGGTCGGGTTGCACACCTCACCGTACCTCCAGGTGGCGACCGAGAAGCTCCAGCTCGACGGCGATCTGATCGCGGGCGGTGCCTTCGCCGAACTGGTCGACGATCTGCTCGACGCCGCCGCCCGCTGGACCAGGCACGAGGGGGAGCCCGACCTGCCCAGCTACGGCGACGTTTGGACCGCGCTGACGACGAGCTGGTTTGCCCGGGAGCGGGTCGAGGTGGCGGTGATCGAGGTCGGCGCCGGCGGCCGCTTCGATCCGACCAACGTGGTCCATCCCGCCGTGGCCGTCGTCACCACGATCGGGCTCGACCACACCGCGACGCTGGGCGAGACCATTGGCGAGATCGCCTGGCACAAGGCGGGGATCGTCAAGGGGGGCGCGCCGGTCGTTACGGGCGTGAGCGAAGCGGCGGCGCTGGCGCCGATCGTTGCCGAAGCGGCGGCGTCCGGCGCGCCACTGGTCAAGGTGGCGCAAGGGCGAACGTTCGAGGTGGTCGAGACGTTGCCCGGCGGCACGCGCTGGCGCGAGCTCACGGAAGGGCACGGCCGCGGCTCGATCTACGAGACCGGTCTGGCGGGCGGCATTCAGGCCCTGAACGCGGCCCTCGCGGTGGCGACGGTGCGACAAATGGGGAACTGCGGGTTCGCGGTCGGCGAGTCCGCCGCGCGGGAGGGACTGCGGCAGGCACGGCTGCCAGGCCGGTTCGAGATGATGCCAGAGGAAAACCCGAACCGCATCGTGCTCGACGGCGCTCACAACCCACAAAAGGTGGCGGCGCTCATGGCCGACCTGGACGGGGTCTTGGCGCAGGCGGCGCCCGTTCGACCGGTCGTGGTGCTGGGGGCGCTGGACGGGAAGGACCTCGGGGCGATGGTCGAGCTGGTGCTGCCCTTCGCGGCCGTCCTGGTGCTGACGGTTCCGCGCGTCCTCGGAAAACGCGGGGCAGACCCTGCAGATCTGGTCGCCGCCGCTAGCCGCGGCGGGTTCTCGGGCCGCAAGTTTGTGGCGGTCGAGCCGGTACGCGCCCTGGACCTCGCCCTCGACGCGGCGGAGAAGGTGGGGGCGCCGCTCCTGGTCACCGGCTCGCTCTACCTTGTCGGCAACGTCCGGGGTCGTTGGTACGCGGACGAGCAGATCGTCCGGCAGCGCACGCCGTGGCCAATGGCGGCTGCGCCGCCCCCCGCACCGGCTCCGTCCGGACGAGCGCCGGAACGCTGAGCGGTCAGTCGGTCGAGGTGTCCGGCCCCTTCGTCCTCTGGTACAAGCCGCCGCCGACGAAGAAGACGAGCAGGCCGCCAATCATCAGGGCTAAACCGAGGTTGATTTCGTCCGCCCCGGGACGGACGAACGATGTCCCGATGCCGAACACCACCAGACCAACCGAAGCGACGACGCTGCCGAGCGCGATCATCCACTTGGCGACCTCGTTCATCCTCCGCGCCTCCCCGTCCTCGCGCCCCAGTGCCTCCGCGACCGTGGCCGCTGGCGGCGGCCACCGCCAAGGCTACCGGATCGCCGCCATCGCGTCGATAGGTTGGAGCGCGGCGATCCGCGTTCGCGGTCGTGGTCCGTGAATTGCGTTACAGACGCGTAGCCCGAACGCCAGCGGTTCGTCCACGGCGTCGGGTCCATAGGAAGTCGAAGCGGGTCCCGACTGCGTCCGCTGACAAGGCTGTTCCCGTCGTCGCTCCTGGAGCGTCGATTCGGCCGCGGACCCCAGGCAGCGGACAACGCTTGATCGGGACGCTGCCCGGCGCCGGAGTGCGTCGATGCCGACGCGCGGGCGCACGTGTTCTTCGTTCTTCGTCGCTCGGATCCTGGCGCGCACCGATCGAGGACCGTACCCCCGTCCGTGATGGTCGCGGCGTGGACGCGCTGCGTCGGTGGGCGGCAGGGACCGAGGTCACGAATTGACGCCGCTCGATCGCGGCGATGCTTCATTATCGGACCGAGCACCTGTGGGGTCACAGCGGCGTGGCGTCGCGGTCCGGGCTTCTGCGCGTTCCGCGCGGGAGACCGACGTTCGTCCCGTCCCGAGCCGGTTGAACGACGGCGTCGGGTGATGCTCGGAGGACGACCGGTACGGGTCGAGGAGATATGAACGGTCGGGCCGCCCGAGGGCACCGACGAGACCGCCCGGTGGCGCCCGCCCCCGCCGGGCGGCCAGAGGAGGTGGGTGAGATGTTCGATTACCTCGTGGTTGGCGCCGGTTTCGCGGGGAGTGTGCTCGCCGAGCGCCTCGCCAGCCAGGACGGGGCAAAGGTCCTCGTCGTCGAGAAGCGGCCGCACATCGCCGGCAACGCCTACGACCACTACGACGACGCCGGCATCCTGGTTCACAAGTACGGGCCGCACATCTTCCATTGCAACTCGCCGGAGATCTTCGCCTACCTGTCCCGGTTCACCGAGTGGCGTCCCTACCAGCACCGGGTCCTCGCCAGCGTCGACGGGCAACTCGTGCCGATCCCGATCAACCTGGACACCGTCAACTGCCTCTACGGGTTGAATCTGACCAGCTTTCAGCTCGAGGACTTCTTTGCCTCGGTCGCCGAGCGCCGCGAGCGGATCGAGACCTCGGAGGACGTGGTCGTCAGCAAGGTCGGGCGCGACCTCTACAACAAGTTCTTCCGCGGCTACACCCGCAAGCAGTGGGGCCTCGATCCTTCGGAACTGGACGCCCAGGTGACGGCCCGAATCCCAACCCGAACCAATCGTGACGATCGGTACTTCACCGACCGCTTCCAGTCGATGCCGCTCCATGGTTACACCCGAATGTTCGAGCGGATGCTGGACCACCCGAACATCAAGGTGATGCTCAACACCGACTACCGGGAAGTCGAGCCATTCATCCCCTACCGGGAGATGATCTACACCGGCCCGATCGACGCGTATTTCGACTACCGGCACGGCAAGTTGCCCTACCGCTCGCTCGAGTTCGCGTTCGAGACGATCGACACGCCGAACTACCAGCCGGTCGGCACCGTCAACTACCCAAACGACTACGATTACACGCGGATCACGGAATTCAAGCACCTGACCGGGCAGGAGCACCCGAAGACGACGATCGTCTACGAATACCCACGGGCCGAGGGCGACCCCTATTACCCGGTGCCACGGGCCGAGAACACCGAACGCTACAAGCGCTATCAGGCGCTGGCGGAGGTGACGCCGAACGTCCACTTCGTCGGTCGCTTGGCGACGTACAAGTACTACAACATGGACCAAGTGGTGGCCCAGGCGCTGACCATCTTCGAGCGGATCAGCACGTCGCGCCGCCTGCTGACCGGGCCGGTCTCGCGGAACTCGCCACCGGCGGAGGTGGCCGCGACCGTGACCGGCGCGATCTCGAGCAACGGCAACGGCAAGAGCGACGCGACGGTCCCGTAGCTCCCGTTGCCGGCCGCGTCCGAGGACAGGCGCCGGTTTCTGGCGTCCGAACAATTGAGGTGACGCAAGGGCCCGTGCCGACTCGGCACGGGCCTTGCATCGTGGCCAGCAGAGACGCGGGTCTCGATTGTTAACGATGGGAAAGGGGACGAGAGATGTCCGAGCAACAACAGCTCCAGCCGCCGCAGCACCAGGACCAACAACCGGGGATCGAGGCGGAGATGACGCCGCGACCACGGTCGGAGGACCCGGCGTATCGAGGGAGCGGCAAACTCCAGGGAAAGGTCGCCCTCATCACCGGCGGCGACAGTGGGATCGGGCGCGCCGTCGCCATCTACTTCGCCAAAGAGGGGGCGGACGTCGCCATCTCGTATCTCAACGAGGAGCAGGACGCGCAGGAGACGAAGCGGCAGGTCGAGGAGGAAGGGCGGCGCTGCGTCACCATCGCCGGCGATATCGGGGACGAGGCGCACTGCCAACAGGTGGTCCAGCGCACCGTCCAGGAACTCGGCAAGCTCGACGTCCTCGTCAACAACGCCGCCGAGCAGCACCCGCAGGAGAGCATCAAGGACATCTCCGCCGAGCAGTTGGAGCGGACGTTCCGAACCAACATCTTTGCGATGTTCTACCTGACGAAGGCAGCGCTCGATCACCTCCAGCCAGGGAGCGCGATCATTAACACCACCTCGGTCACGGCGTACAAGGGGAGCCCGCAGTTGCTCGACTACTCCTCGACCAAGGGGGCAATCGTCGCGTTTACCCGGTCACTGTCGATGAGCCTCGTCGAGCAGGGGATCCGCGTCAACGCCGTGGCGCCCGGACCGATCTGGACACCACTCATCCCCGCGACGTTTCCGGACGAGAAGGTTGCCTCCTTCGGCGCCGACGTACCGATGAAGCGGGCCGGGCAGCCGGAGGAATTGGCGCCCAGCTACGTCTTCCTCGCGTCCGACGACTCCTCCTACATCAGCGGCCAGACGCTGCACCCCAACGGCGGCAACGTCGTCAACGGCTGATCGCGTCGGTTGGCGAAGAGGCTCACCGCGTTGCGGCTGGCGTGCCCGTCGGTGTTTCGGCGGGCACGTCCGCGTCCGGTTCGCCCGTCAAGCGGCGAAGGATCGCTTCCAGGTTGGCCTGCTCCTGTCCGTAGGCGGCCCAGTCGCCGCGGGCTAGCGCCTGCTGGGCGCGTTCGTAGGCATCGAGCGCCTGCTGGGCGAGGTCGGCCGTTGCTGGGTCGATCACCGGCGGCGCCGCCTGGTCGGCTGTCGCGGGCGCGTCCGCCGGCACGGCCGGCGCGTCGGGGACGAGGGAGAGGGCGGCCAACGCTTCGGCTAGGGTCGGGCGCATCGCGATCCGCTCGTTGGTGGCGACGATGACGTATTGCAGCTCGGGGATGGCCTGACCTTCCGTCACGGCCGACTCGAGGTAGAGGGGTTGAACGTAGAGCACCGTTTCGCCGGTCGGAATGACGAGCATATTGCCGCGGATGACGCGCGAACCGCGTTGGTCCAGCAGCGTGATCTGCGAGGAGATTTGGGGGTCCTGGTTGATCCGGGCCTCGACCTGCTGCGGTCCGTTGACGTTCACCTGCCGCGGGAAGCGGTAGACGAGGAGGCGCCCGCTTCCGGCGTCGTCGAGCTGCGCCGCCATCCAGGCCGTCATGTTCGGCCGGTTGTTCGGCGTGAACGGGAGGACCAGGCCGAAGCGCGCCGCCGTCTCGCCGGGCAAGGGCAACGTCACGTAGTACGCCTCCATCCGCCGCGGCTGGCCCTCGACCTGCTCCTGGGCGATCGCCCATCGATCTTCGCCGTTGTAGAAGGCACCCGGGTCGGTGACGTGGTAGCTGGCGAACGCCTCGGTCTGGAGATCGAAGAGGTCTTCGGGATAGCGGAAGTGGGCCGCCAACCCCGGCGGCGCGGCGGCAACCGGGGTAAAGAGGTCGCCGAAGATCTCCCCGTAGGCGTCGGCGATCGGGTCGGGGGTCGCCGTTCGGTAAAAGGTCACCGTCCCGTCGTAGGCGTCGACGGCGACCTTGGCGACGTTGCGGACGTAGTTCAACCCGGCGAGCGGGGTCGAACCGGGGAAGCGGTCGGTCGTCGTGTAGGCATCGATGATCCAGACGAGCCGGCCCTCGGTGACGACGAGGTACGGATCGTCGTCGTAGTCGAGGAAGGGCGCAACGGCGCGGATCCGATCGTCGATGGCGCGCCGCAGCAGCACCCGCGACTCCTCGGTCAACTCGCCGCTGAAAAGGACGCGGCGATCGCCGAGATAGAGCGCCAGCAGGAGCCGCCGCGGGTAGCTGTCGAGCCCGATCGAGCCGCGCGCCGCGCCCGCGTACGGCAGCGCCTCCGTCTCGCCGGAGATGCCGCTGATCTCGTCCTCCTCCGTGTGGACCGCCACCCATGGCGGAGGCCCGTCGCCGTACTCGCCGAAGTAGATCTCGGGTCGCTCGATGGCGAGCTCCGCGGTCCCCTCGGGCGGGATGCCGCCGACCAGGAAGCGCGGTTCGCCCTGGGTCGCCTCGCTGACCGGGCTAACCACGAGCCCGTAGCCGTGGGTGTAGGCCAGGTGGCGGTTGACCCAGGTTTGGGCGGTCTCGGTGAGCCCATCGACATCGAGTTCGCGGGCGGCGATCACGACCTGGCGGAGCTCGCCGTCGAGCTGGTACCGATCGACATCGACGTCGTAGAAGCGGAAGTAGGGCACGAACGACCGCAACTGCTGGTAGATCCGGCGCACGACCCGGTAGTCCCAGAGCCGGATGTTGGCGAAGGTCGGCGTCTCCGGAGCGAGCACCTCAGGCGGCGGCTCCCCCTGCCCGCTCAACGACCGGGTTTCAACGTCGTCGAGGGCGAAGGCGGCTCGGGTCAGCTCGATGTTGTTTTCGATGAACGGCGTCTCGCGACGCAGCTCGCTCGGCTCGACGACCGTCTGCTGGACGGCGGCGGGCACGACGATCCCAAGGAGGATGGCCGCGGCGCCCCAGGCCGCGAACGCGATCAGGAGGAATCGCAGGCGCTGGACGAAGGCGGTGAGAAGGAGCAAGGCGGCGGCGGCCACGGAGAGCAGGGCGAGCAGGTAGTTGGCCCAGCGGGTGACGTTGGCGTCGGTGAAGCCGACGCCGTAGACCACTCCACGGGTCGAGTAGTGGAGGCGGTAGTTGGCGAGCGCGTGGTGGTCACCCTGAAGTACACCGACGATCGCCGCTCTGCGATCNACCATCGATCGTCGCCGTTGTAGAACGCGATCGGATCGGTGACGTGGTAGGCGTCGTAGACCTCCGCCTGAATGTTGAACAACCGCTCCGGATAGCGGAAGTGGGCGGCGAGTGCGAGCGGCGCCTCGGTGATCGGGACGAAGAGGTCGCCGTAGATTCCGGCGTACGCATCGGCGATCGCGTCGGCGACGCCGGTTCGGTAGAACGTAACGGTGCCGTCGTAGGCGTCGATCGTCGCCTTGGCGGCGTGGCGAACGTAGTTGATCCCACCGTGAGGCGTCGCGCCTGGGAAGCGATCGGTCTCGGTATAGGCGTCGATAACCCATATGAGACGACCGTCGGCGATGACGAGGTAGGGGTCGGGGTCGTAGGTCAGGAACGGCGCGATCGCCCGCGCCCGCTCGACGATGTCGCGCCGGAGGAGCACCCGCGACTCCCCGGTCAGGTCGTCGTTCAGGAGCAGGTTCCGATCGCCGAGCGAGACCGCGAGCAGGAGGCGCCGGGCGTAGCTGCCGAGGCCGATCGAACCACGGGCGGCGCCGGCGTACGGGTCGCCGTCGTCCTCGCCAACGATGCCGTCGATCTCGGGCAACTCGGTGTTGACGGCGACCCAATCGTCGGTCAACTCCCCGAAGTAGATCTGGGGCCGCTCGATGGCGAGCGGCCCCGTCCCTTCCGGCGGCACGTTGCCGACCAGGTAGCGGGGCAGGCCCTGCGGGGTCGCCTCGCTGACGGGGCTGACGACGGCGCCGTAGCCGTGGGTGTAGGCGAGGTGGAGGTTCCCCCAGGTTTGGGCCGTCTCGGCCAACCCTTCCTGGTTGAGCTCCCGCGCCGAGACGAGTACCTGCCGAACGCGACCGTCGACCTCGTACCGGTCGACGTCGACGTCGTTGAAGGCGTAGTAGGGGACGAACGAGCGGTCCTGCTGGAACGCCTGCTGTACGACCCGGTAATCCCAGAGCCGGATGTTGTCGAACGTCGGCGATTCGGGGGCGAGCGTGGCGGCGTCCGGCTCGCCGCCTCCGGCCAGCTCGCGCGTCTCGGTCCCGTCCAGCCCGAAGGCAGCACGGGTCAGTCCGATATTGTTGGCGATGAAGGGCCGCTCCCGGCGCTGCTCGCTCGGCTGGACGACCGCCTGCTGGACGACCGCCGGTAAGGCGACGCCGAGCAGCACCGCGGCCACCGCCCATGCCCCGAGCGCGACCAGCAGCGGACGAAGCCGGCGGACCACCGCGTTGAGGAGCAGCAGCGCCGCCGTCGCCGCCGAGAGGACCGCCAGGAGGTAGTTGGCCCAGCGGCCGACGTTGGCGTCGGTGAAGCCGGCGCCGTAGACCGCACCGCGGGTCGAGAAGAGCAGCCCGTAGTTCGCGAGCAGGTAGCCGAGCGCGATCAGGAGCAGGAGTCCGCCGCCGAGCCCGAGGACGTGGACGCGGGCGCTGCGCGGCGGGTTCCGCAGGTCGATGCCGTCGAAACCGAGACGCAGCGCGTAGACCGCGATCACGGTGACGATCGTCGCCAGGAGGAGCGCGACCGCGCCGCGGTGGAGCACGGCGAGGGCCGGGACCGTGAAGACGTAGAAGCCGGCATCGCGCCCGAAGATCGGGTCGGAGACATCGAAGGATCCCCCTTCGAGGAGAAGGAGCCAGCGCTGCCAGTGGGAGGCGGCGGCGGAGGCGGTGACGAAGGCGATGACCGCCGTGACGCCCCAGAGGAGAAACCTGATCGGGGGCGGGTTCGGGCCCGTGCGACGGGGACCGGCCGGACCGCTTCGGCGAAGGGCGAGCTGCCAGTTCGCCGCGAAGAAGGCCGCTGCGAGCGTGCCACCCGCAAGGAAGGCCACGGTTCGCGCGAGGTACCGGGTGGCGAGGATTGATCGGTAGCCGACGCTGTCGAACCACCACCAGTTGACCCAGAAGGACGCGGTCAGCCCCAGCGCGGCGATCAGCCCCAAAATCAGGACCGCGGCGACAGCCAACCGGAGCGTCGACGGGGAGGGACGCCACGACTCGCCGGGGATGGGGGGGCGACCGTTCGCGCCAACCCCTGGTCGGCGGGGGGCGGTTGGCCTACGATAGCCTAGCAGATCCGTCAGGTATCGGAGCAGAGGATTCACGTCGTCTCCGCGGCGTTCCGCGCCGTTGTTCGCACCCCGGCGTAGCGGTCGGACGCCCTTCGGCGCCGGTCACCGCGGCATACTTCTCCTGCCGATCGCCCGCGATCGGGCGGGCAGTTCGGGGACACTCCAGTCTACTCGGGTTGGGACTGTCGCGAACGGTTTCCGGCGATGAGATGGTGGCGGAGGAAACGCCGGCGGCCGACGTGGAGCGGGCCCTGCAGGCAGGGGC
>JAUJOZ010000026.1:0-5821 GCA_030447415.1 Thermomicrobiales bacterium
GGGGGGGGGGGGGCGGCGATGGGAGCTGTACCGCCACCGCCCGGGGGGGGGGGCGCCCCCGCGCTGCGGGGGGGGCCCGCCCCCCCACCCCCCGGGGGGGGCCGCGCCCCCCCCCCCGGCCCGGCCGGGGGCGCCCCCCCCATGGGGGGGGGGGGAGGGGGCGCGGGGGGGGGCGCGGGCCCCGGCGGGGGGGGCCCCCCCCCCCCCCCCCCCCGCCTCTTCTCGCTCATCTGCTAGCGGCTCGTGCCGACACCGACCGACGTCGCGCCCTCCGGTCGCTGGTCGTCAAGCTCCTGACCGGCTCCGTGGCGAAAACATCCACCTTGGTGCTCGCCCGGTAGAACCAGCGCGTGGGCGTATGCTTCCCGAGCGAGATCGACAGGAGCGTCGATCCGACGGTCCTCCGCGTCGAGGATGTCGCCGAGCAACAAGCGAGTGGCATCATCGCCCGGTCCACGGACGACGATTTCTCGCCGATCGACGCGATCAGTTTCGCGGCGATGGAACGGCTGGGCATCGACTCCGCCTTCGCCAGCGACGGCCACTTCGCCCGGTACACCTACCCACTCGTTGCCCGCTGACCGGCTCAGCCCCGAAAGGACCGTGACGGTGCACGACCAGCCACGACCCGAGCTCGACCCCCTCTCGCGCGCCTACGTCGCCCTCGCGTTTGGCATCGAGCGCCACGTGCCCGGCTACGTCGACGCCTATGTCGGCCCGCCGGCAGTCCGGGACGAGGCGATCACAGGTCCGAAGCCCGAGCCGGCGCGGCTGCTGGCCGCGGCGCAGGTACTGGCGGCGCGGGTGGCGGAGGCGGACTTCCCCGAGGCGCGCGTCGGCTATCTAACGGCGCAGTTCCAGGGGATGATCGCCACCTGCCGCCTGCTCGCCGGGGAGACGCTGCCGTACGCCGAAGAGGTGCATCGCTGCTTCGACGTCGACGCGGAGCCGACGCCGGAGGCCATCTTCGAGGCGGCCATCGCCGAGCTCGACGGGCTGCTTCCGGGCACGGGGCCGGTGGCGGAGCGAATGCTCGCCTGGCGGCGGGGCTTCGAGGTGCCGCCGGCGACCGTGCGGCCGTTGATCGACGCGATCGTGCCGGAGATCCGCCGGCGCACCGAGGCGCTGGTCCGGGGAGAGCTGCCGGACGATGAGACCGTCGAGTTCCGGTTGGTACGCGACCAGCCGTGGAGCGGCTACAACTGGTATCTGGGCGACGCCCGCTCTCGGGTTGAGCTCAACACCGACCTGCCGGTCCACGCCAACGACCTCGTTGGGCTCCTCTGCCACGAGGCCTACCCCGGTCACCACACGGAGCACGCGCTCAAGGAGCAGCGGCTCTACCGGGAGCGCGGCTACGGCGAGCACGCAATCTTCCTGATCAACACGCCGGAGTGCGTGATCTCGGAAGGGATCGCGACGCTGGCCGAGACGGTGGTTTTCCCCGGCGACGAGTTGGCCTGGTTCCAGGCGGAATGCGTCTACCCGACGGCCGGGCTCGGTGAGCGGGGAGATCCGGCGCGCGAAGCGGCGATTGGACGGGCGCAGCGCGCGCTGCGGGCCGTGAGCGCCAACGCCGCGCTGCGGTTGCACGCCGAAGGCCGGAGCGAGGCGGACGCGGTCGCTTACCTCCAGCGCTACGGCCTGCACGGCGAAGCCGAGGCGCGGCAGCAGCTGCGCTTCATCACCGACCGACTCTGGCGCGCCTACGTCTTCACCTACCACGCCGGCCGCGACCTCCTCGGCCGCTGGCTCGACGGGGGGGACCGCGCCGCCCGCTTCCGTACCCTCCTCACCGAGCAGGTCTACCCATCGCGGGTCGCGCACTGGATCGCGGACGACGAGGCGGCTGTAGGCGGTAGGCCGTAGGCAGAACGAGGGTAGAGTCGGGGCCCGCGACACCCCGAGCAACGCATGCGTTGCCTCGACAACGGCCTGACGCCTTCCCCTTGCCGCCCGCCGCCTCCGTTCCTCAGGCGACCTCGCCTGGTTCCTCTCGGGGGCCCCACTGCGCGGCAACGGCGAGTCCCCCACCGAGGAGGACGAGCGCGGTCGCCCAGGCCGAGCCGTCGGCGCCATCCTGCACCGGCCAGAGCCACCACCGCTCCGGCTTGGGCTCGAGGAGGCCCACCCACACCACGAAGACGGCTACGCCGTAGGCGACCGGCGGCACCCAGGCGACGCCGGCGCCGAGTAGTCGGCTACCGAGGAGCGCCAGCCCGGCGTAACCCGCGCCGTTGCGCACCAGGGTCCAGGCCGCGGCGTCGCTCGGTGCGGCGGTGTTCGCGGCGGCGAGGGCCAGTCCGGCCCAAGCGAGGAGCCCCCCGAGGTGGCCGAGGCGGAGCGCCGGCAGGGAGAAGCTCGCGGTCCGTTCGGCCTCGCCGAAGGGGGAACGCGCGCTTGCCCCGACCATGACCGCCGCGCCGACGGGCATGACGGTCAGGAGCAGCGTGGTTAAGGACCGGTCCTCGCTCAGGTCGAGGAAGAGCCACGCGAGCGCCGCGACGGCGGCGACGGCGGCGACCGCGGCGCCGGTTAGTCGCGAGCGGAGGTAGAGGGATGCCAGCCGAACCGTCACGGTAGGTCCTCCAACGTCAGCTCGCCAGCGCGGAGGGCGACGATGTTGGCCTCCAGCCAGGCTCGCTGCTCCGCGGGGGTGAGGCGGGCGAAGCGCATCGCGGCCTCGTTGACCGGGTCGGGCGCCGAGCTGGGACGGCCCGTCTCCCAGTCGATGGACACCCAGTCACTGTAGTCGAGCGGCGCCCCCTTCGCCTGCTGCCGCAACCACCGGTAGATTGCCGCGGTCGCCGATTCGCCGTGGGAGGCGTTGGGTCCGGCATCCTGTCGTGAGCAGTCAGCGACGATGCAACCGAGGATCATGTCGACGGCTAACCGAGGCCTGCTCTGGGAGCCGAAGATGTCGAATGCGACCGCGGTTTGGGACTGAGGGTAGAAGCCTCCATACCCCACGAACGGCGCTTGCTCAGCCCGGCTCGGGACGCCGGGGAGGCCGACCAGCGGCGCGGTGACTCGGTTAACCTCGCCCGCGATGTCGTCGAGCCACGGCTCGAACGCGGGGTGAACGCAAACGGTGAAGGCGCCGTCGCCGCACACCAGGTCAGCCGGAGTGGGCGCGGCGTTGGCCTCCCGCAGCAACCGCACCGTGCTTTCGGACCCGTAGTAGTGGTCCTCGGGGGTGCTCGCGATGGTTCGCGCCCCGCCGCCGATGGCGAGGAGGAGTGCCACCGCGAAGGCGACCCAGGTGACCGCGGTTCGCTGCCCCCGCAGCGCGACAAGGGCCAAGCCGACTGCGGTCAGGCCGGCCAGCCAGAGCACCTGCTCGGGCGCCACGTTCGGCTGGATTCCGTACCAGACGGACGCGTTGACGTCGGCGATCGGGGAGAGGAAGCGCGCCGGCGACAGCGTCTCGTGGAGCGAGGCGAGCGCCGAGCTGCGGTCGTTGGGGACAATCCAGGCCAGGTAGATCTGGCCGAAGAAGAGCGCGATGGCGACGAGGGGCGCGGTGAAGCGGTTCGGCAGGAAGCGGCCGACGGCGTAGCCGACGGAGGCGTTGGCGAGGATCGCGAGCAGGCCGGCGAGGAGTGGCCAGCCATAGGGCCCATCCCACGTCGCCTTGCGGGCCGTGAGCACCCCCACGTAGGCGGCAATCAGGCCGTAGGCGACAGCGCCCCACGTGGCGGTCGCCGCCCACAAGGCGAGGTCCCGGGCAACGGCAGGGCGGGGTGTCGTGCCGAGCAACTCCTCCATCCCGCGCCGCCGGTCGCGGCCCGCCATCCAGGCGGCTGCGCCGCCGACGAACGGCCCGGCGAAGATGACGGAATGGGCGACTTCACGGCTCGTTTCGACCCAGAGCGCGATCTGGAGCCGCAGATTCTCCCCAACGAGGAGCCACGACATGGCGACGAGGACCGGCACGAGCCAGACCGTGCCGTTGCGTCGCGTCTCGATGGTCCACAGCCGCGCGCTCATGCCCGTGCCCCCGTAAGGACGGCGCTGTAGCCGCGCTCTAGCGGGGAGTCGCCGAGCCCGTGCCCTTCGCCGCGGGCGGTCAGTTGCTCCGGCGTGCCGCGAAAGACGATCCGACCCCGCTCCATCAAGGCGACCTCCGAGCAGGCGGCGCCGACGTCCTCGACGAGGTGGGTGCTGACGACTACGGTCCCCTTGCCTCCGATCTCCCGCAGCAGGGACCGGAAGCTCACCCGCTGCTCCGGGTCGAGGCCGGCGGTCGGCTCGTCCAGCAGGAGCAGGTCTGGATCGTTGACGATCGCCTGGGCAATGCCGACCCGGCGCAGCATGCCGCCGGAGAGGGTGCGCAGCTTGCTTCGCGCCCGGTCCTCCAGGCCGACGCGCTCGATGGCACGCGCCACGGCGGGCCGTACCCGCGGCGTCGGCACCTCCTTCAGGAGCGCGAAGTACTCGACGAACTCGGCAACGGTGAAGTTCGGGTAGTAGCCGAGCGCTTGCGGCAGGTAACCCAGGCGGCGGCGGAAGGCACGCCGCTCCCCGTGGTCGGAGGGGTCGAAGCCGAGGAGGCGAACGGAGCCGGCGGCCGGGGGCAGGATGGTGGCCAGGGTCCGCAGCAAGGTCGTCTTGCCGGCCCCGTTCGGGCCGAGCAGCCCGAAGACCCCGGTCCCGACCTCCAGGTCGAGCCCGTCGAGCACTCTGGTTCGACCGAAGCGCTGCGCCAGGCCGCGCACCTCGATGTTCGGGTCCTGTCGGCCGCTGCGTCCGTTCGTCACGATTGCGGCCGGCGACTGCGTCGTCGCGTCCGAAAGGTTCACCGCCACGACAGCACCTCGCTCCTCCGCTCGATCACCGCGCTCGACGACGCGGCGACTTGATCGACTACCCGTCCTGTTGCGGCACCGCGGGGAACGGTTCACCCTCTTACTATCTGACGGAACGCGAACCGTCGGGGATGGACCAGTGCCCAAAGGAGCGTGGCGCGCGCCGCCCCGCCCTGCCCGGCCCGTCGTGGTCCTCACTGCGCTCCTCGTCGCCGGCCGCGTCCTCGTCGGTGCCGCAACCGGGGCGGCGACCCAGGGCACGCCGCGGGCGACACCGGCGGGATTTGGCATCGACGGCGTCACGATCGAATCGCTCGCCGAGACGCCGCTCGGTCCGATCGTGCCCGTGCCGATCGAGACGACGCTCTTGCGCATCTCCTACGCGGCGGGAGGGCGCCACGCCATCCCGTTTTCCGGACCGCTGCTCTTCTCTGTCGAATCGGGGACGCTTCGCCTCGAAGCCGCGGGGCCGGCGGTCGTGGTGACCCTCGCGTCTGAAACTCGGGCCACCCCTAGCCCCTTTCGGTCGGGCTCCATCTGCGAGGGACCATCGGCGGTCCCCAGCCCGTCCCCCAGCCCCGATCAGACGGCTCTCGTCTGCAGACGGGAGGAAGCGCTGACGCCCGGCTCGCGACTCGACCTCGCCGCGGGGGATACGGCCTACATTGCCGATGGCCTCCTCGGCCCAACGTCCAACCCGGGAACGAACCGACGGTCGTCCTCGCCGTCGCCGTCGCCGCCCGCCCGCCGAGCAGGACCAGCGCCGCATCCCGCGCGGTGGCGGCGGCGCCGTTCGCGGCGCCGGCGGCACCGTAGCTCGCGCGCCCCACCGCGCCGGGTGTCGTCGCTATCGCCATCGCTGGGCGTCGCTCCGTCGCGCGTCGGTCGCGTAGACGGCCACCGCGATGCCGGCGGCGGCCACCACCAGGTAGAGCGGCGCGAACGCGCCCGGCTCGACCGCCGCGCCGAGGTCGCGCGTGTCCAGCGAGCGGGCGAGGACGACGATGGTCCAG
>JAUJOZ010000026.1:5921-60880 GCA_030447415.1 Thermomicrobiales bacterium
CGCCGCGCCGAGGTCGCGCGTGTCCAGCGAGCGGGCGAGGACGACGATGGTCCAGCTGGCCAGCGCGGTGGCAACGCCGACGTTGGCCGAGCGGGCGAGCGTCGCCCCCGCCAGTCCGAGCGCCGAGACGGTCGTCATCGGCACCAACCAGCCCCAGGTCAACCCGACCGCCTCGGCCGCGACGAGCGAGGCGGCGAGCCCGAGGAGAGCGTTCAGGCCGAAGACGGCCAGTCCCCGCGCCAGGAGCACGATTCGGTCGGAGACGACCATCGTCCGGCTCAGCTCGAAGGCGGGGTCGACACCGGGACCGTAGGCGTAGGCAATCCCGACGCCGGCCAGCGCCGGCGCCAGCAACGCCAGCCACGGCGTCCCGGAGGCGTGGGTGGCCAGGACCCCGACGGCGAGCACGATCGAGCTGGCCAGGATCCAGGACAGCAGGAGCGACGGAGTGACGAGGAGCGCCCGGGCCAGCCCCGGCGAGCGCAAGAGCCGGCCGGTCCCTTGCTCCAGCCACCCCACCGGGCGCGCCCAGACCTCGGCGGTGACCCCGGTCCAGACCCGATCCAGGTCCACGTCGAGCGCGCGCAGCCCCGCTCGCGCTTGGCAGTCAGCGCAGACCGCGACGTGCGCCGCGTCGTCCGGGTGCCCTAGCACGGTGACACCAGGGCTGACCGAGCCGCATCAGTCATCGACGGACCTGGAAACGGCGGCCGACGTCGTCGGGGCGATGCGTCCCGCGCCCTCGCGCCGGACCGCGGCTCGCGTCCAGACGCCACGTTTCGCCTCTTGCGCATCACAGCGCCTCGCGCCTCTCGCGGCGGGAGGTTCGATGACCTCGTCCTTCCTTCGGCTGCGGAGCGTCGCCACACCCTCTTCACCCCCTTATCCCCCGCCGCGCAGCGCCGCCCGAAGCAGGCGCCGCACGGCGAAGACGCGGCTCTTGACGGTGCCCTCGGGGACGCCGAGGAGGTGGGCGACGTCGGCCACCGACCGGTCCTCGACGAAGACGAGTCGCACCAACTCCCGTTGCGCCGTGCCCTCCGGCCCGAGAGTCTCCAGGGCCCGCGCCAGGTCGGCTTTGCTCGTCGCGGCGGCGGCGGTGTCATCGGTGGCCGGTCGCTCCAACGTCGCCTCCAGGCTCCGCTCCAGGTCCGCACGACCGTGCTTGCGGGCCCAGAGGGCGGCTTGCCGCCGGGCGATGCCCCAGATCCAGGCACCGACGGCACCGCCGCCCTGGTAACCCCGGGCGCCGCGCCAGACGGCAAGGAAGGTTTCCTGCACGACGTCCTCGACCGCGCTTACCGCCAGCAACCGCCGCAGCTGACCCGAGACCCAGGGCGCGTGCCGATTGAACAGCTCCCGCAGGGCGTCGTCGTTCCCGGCGGCCACGGCCGCGAGCAGCGCCTCGTCGTCCATGCTGTCCATTCTGTTGCATGCGGGGCGTGGTCGGTTCAGGTGAGGAGCGAGACCGCTTCGATCGGCGATGGCGCGTCGGCTTTCGTCATGTCGAGAGCGGTATCGGGAACGGCGAGCAGCCGCGGGTCAACGGCGACCGGGACGCATCGATCAGCGAGAAGGGAATCCTGAGTGCGAGCGTGGTGCAGGACCAAGCCGCGGAGGCGGCATGCCCGTCCTGGACCTCGCTCCGCGCCCGGTCGGCTCCGATGATCCCGTTACGGCCCCGGACACGGCGACGCCCCCAGTCCTGAGGACCGGGGGCGTCGGGCCGCGCCGATGACGGCGATGGCGAGTTGGGCGCGACCGGGCGGTCGCCTCCGGGCTAGCGAGGCCAGCCGAAGGGCGAGGCGGTGCGGCGGTGATGCTGTAGGTCGCGGCGCGCCTCGTCGGCGGTCGGGTAGCCGGCGCCGGCGCGAACGATGCCGCCGTAGTAGCGGTCGAAGCCGGAGCCGGACCCGGCGCGGGCCGGGCGGCTGAACATCTGGCGAAGCGTCTTCACGGTGTCCTCCTTGGGGTTCGTCCCCTCATTCATTGGCATGATTGTATCACATCATTACAATATTCGCATGATCTGGAGGGTGATCGCGTCCTGGTGGGCCAGCGAACCGACCCCATTTACCCGCCTTCCATCCCCAAGGCGTAGTTCGACCTACACAACACGAGCGCGGACGGCAATTACTCGCCCACGTTTCGCCACCGTGCCAGCGGCTGGTCTACCGCATGGTGAGCGTGCCGGCGATCATCAACTCGAGCCCCGGCCCGGTGCAGGCGTCACCAGACGTGCCGGCAGGCAGATTGAGCTGACCGGGCACCGTTTCACCCGGTGGCATGACGAGCCGTACACCCTCCGGCTCGAAGCTCAGCTCCTGCTCGATCGACTCTACCGGCGGTGATGTCGGTCTGATGAGCAAGGAGATCAAGCAGACCGCGCCTTCCGCCAGCGACGAGGGGCGGGGAGGCATGTCCTCCGGCTCGGCAGATCAGGCGCTGGAAGCGACGCCCCGGGACGGACGCGCCGCCCCGGGGCGCGAGCGAGCGGCGAGCGCAACGCGATCAAGCGGCTGATCACTCGGTCGAAGCTCTCGTGGCGGGCCACCACGCGCGACGCCAATCGAAGGGCCAAGGCGTGGGCGGTGCTCCCCATCACCGCAATCCTGCTCCGGGCATGGTCCGGCCGGCGCGCGCTCGGCCAGGGACACGAGATGAGGGTGCGCTGCTGCGTCATTCGCCGTCCGGCATGCGGAACGGCGCCAGCTGCCGGCCGTCGACGTCGGTGAAGCCGTACTCGCGCGCTAGGTCGCCCGCGGTCAACACCTGCCCCGTCTTCTCCATGAGGTTTGGGTCGGCCGCGAGGGCGGCCACCGCGCGCCCAAGGTACTCCGGTGTCTCGGTGGCGGCCAGGTCAAAGGGATTCGCGGCGTGCGCGGCCAGCACCCGCTCGGTCCGCATGAACCCGGGCGCGACTGCGACCGCCGCGACGCCGTGCGGCCGCAGCTCTCGGGCCATCCCGAACGCCATGCGGACGACCGCTGCCTTCGCCACGTCATAGGAGAGGTTGCCGAGGTACTCGCCGAACGCCCAGGCGACGGTGCCGACGATCAGCCCCGAGCGCTGCTCGATCATCAGCGGCGCGGCGAACCGGCTGGCGGCAAAGTGCGTCCGCACGCCGGCGGTGAACATGCCCTCCCACCGCGACAACGGCTGCTCCCAGAACGGCGCGTCGAACGTCGCGCCGTCGTACCCCTCGTAGCCACCCCAGGCATTGTTGACCAGCAAGTCGAGGCGCCCCTGCTCCCGGCGCACCCGGGCGAAGAGAGTTTCGACCTCCGCATCGACCGTGTGGTCGACGCGAGCGCCGAGGCCGCCCCGGGCGGTCACCAGTTCGGCCGTCTCATCGACGCTGCCGGGGAGCCCCTCAGTGGGCGACCCACCGCGAACGCTGCGGCCCGTGACGTAGACCGTAGCCCCGGCTTCGCCGAGTACCAACGCAATGGCCCGCCCAGCGCCCCGGCTAGCACCGGTGACGACGGCAACCTTGCCGCGCAGGTCCGGCCGGCGCTCCACGCCGGCTACAGTGGTCGGGATGGTCGTGGCGATGTCGAACATTGGCGGCCTCCTGCGGACAAGCCCGGGGAGGCAATGGCTGATGTTGCCGCGCGTCGGCCCCGGGCGTTATACTCGCGAGAGATAGTAAACGAATGGTCGTTTATAAACAAGAGGGGGCGTGGTGGCGGGGCGACCTCGGACCGTCAGTGACGATGCCATCATGGCGGGAGCGGCGCGGGCTATCGGTCGCCTCGGACCGGCTCGTCTCACCCTAGCCGACGTCGCCACCGAGGCGGGGCTGGCGCCGGCCACGCTCGTCCAGCGCTTCGGCTCGAAGCGGGGCCTGCTGCTTGCCTTCGCGGCCCAGGCCGCAGCGGGGGTCGCCGCCGCCTTCACCAGGGCCGGGGCGGCGCGTCCTTCGCCGATCGGCGCTCTCGTCGACGTCCTGATCGACATGACACGCGACATCGCCACGCCGGAGGCACTGGCGAACCACCTCGCGTTCCTTCAAATCGACCTGAGCGATCCCGAGTTCCATCGCCACGCCCTGAACCACGCGCGGGAAGTGCGGGCGGGGATCCGCAGGCTCCTCGATGCCGCGGTCGAGGCGGGCGAACTCGCGCCGGGCGACACCGAGCGGCTGGCGCGCGCCATCCAGGCGACGTTCAACGGTGCCCTCGTGACGTGGGCGGTCTTCCGCACCGGCTCGGTCGCCGACTGGGTGCGGGACGACCTGGAGACGCTCCTCCGCCCGCTCGCGGAGGCATCCCCGCCAGATCCGTCTGACGACCGGATGGACCGGCCACAACACTGCTGATTCGCCACGCCCCCGCGCTTACCAGGTTCACGGACGAGCCCTAGCGCCCCGGCTCCTCCTCCGTTTCCACCAGCTTCCGGGCGATGCGCTCGGCGGTGACCTTGTCGTCGGGGTCCAGCTCCCCGTCGATGACCAACTCGCGCAGGTGGTCCTTGACGCGCTTGATCCAGATCCCCGGGGGGCGACCGAAGAGGGCCATCAGCTCGTGGCCGTCGAGCGGACTCTGCAGCTGATCGAGGGCACGCTCCGCCTCCAACCGGGCGATGTGGGCGCGCAGGGCCTCGACCCGTTCCGCCGCGGCGCGCTGCTTGTCGGCGCGGGCGGAGGTGACGTCGGCGGCGGTCAAATCGAGCAGGTCGTCCAGCACCTCGCCCGCCTCGAGCGCCAACCGGCGGACGGCGCTGTCGGTCCAGTCGGGCTCGTAGGCCGTGGGCCGGGCGTGCAGCTCGACCAAACGGCCGACCACCTCCTCGGTGGCGCGGTCGGCCTTGAGCCGGCGCAGCAGCCTGCGGGCCAGATCGGCGCCCCGCCGCTCGTGGCCGAAGAAGTGGACCTCGCCGAGGGCGTCGACCGAGCGGGTGTGTGGCTTCGCGGCGTCGTGGAGCAGGGCTGCCCAGCGCAGGCTCGGACGCGGCGGCGCCCGCTGCACCACCCCCTTGGTGTGCTCCCACAGGTCCTTCTCGCGCGCGTACGGGCCGCGCCCGCTCAGGAAGCTACCCCGCGCCTCGGCAAGCGGAATCAACTCCGGGAGCGCCCGCGCGAGCAGTCCCGTCGCGCAGAGCGCCTCCAATCCATGCTCGACGTACGCGCCGGTCAGGAGCTTGGTCAGCTCGGCGAAAATCCGTTCCCGGCTGATGCGGTCCAGGCTCGGCGGGTTGCGCGCCATCGCCGCCTCGGTGGCGGGGTCGAGGCGGAAGCCGAGCTGCGCGACGAAGCGCGCCGCCCGGAGCAGCCGCAGCGGGTCCTCGGCGAACCGCTCGTCGGGGTCACCGACGGCGCGGAGAATGCCTTGCGCCAGGTCCGCCTGGCCCTCGAAGGGATCGACGATCGTCCCCGTCGTGGGGTCGGCAGCCATCGCATTCACCGTGAAGTCGCGGCGCGCCAGGTCGTCCTCCAGGCGCCCACCGAGCTCGACCGCCGGGAAGCGCGTCTCGTCCGGGTAGTGTTCGCGCCGGTAGGTGGTGATCTCGGCGTTGACCGGGTCCCCGTCCCCCGGGGTGAAGACGAGCCCGACCGTGCCGAAGCGCTCGCCGACATCGTAGACGGACGCGCCGAGGGCCTTGGCCAGCCGCTTGGTTTCCACCGGGGGGGCGGAGGTGGCGAAGTCGAGGTCCTGCGGCGGCCGTCGCCCGAGGAGGACGTCGCGCACGATGCCGCCGACGAGGAACAGCTCGTGCTTCGCGTCGACGAAGGCTCCGGCCAGGCGCCGCGCCACCGCCGCCGGCGTGGGCGTCAGGGCCGCCAGGAACGGGGTGTCATCCTGTCCGGGGATGTGTGAGTCGGTCACGCTTGTCGCACGTTGGGGATGATCCTCGGCGTCGGGGCGGCGCGGCGGGCGCGCCGTGGCGGCTCCCAGCGCCCGTGGGGAACAGTTTAACGGACAGCGACGGCAGGTAGCGGGCGGAAGGCAGCAAGCAGGTTGATGGAGACGCGCGCATTCCCCTCGTCATTCCCAGGGTATCGCGGGGCGGCCACCGGGCAGGGCGCGGAGTCCCTGGGGCCGCCCGTCCACCCGAGGCTCGACGTCCCGGCATCGGTAGTGCGGTGAGCTGTGCCTGCGGCGTCGTGCCGCGCCCCTGGAGCGAGGATGGTGTACCGTCGATGACCCACCCGATCGACCGTCCGACGCCCAACTCGCTCCGGCCGGAGGGAGCAAGCGACCATAGGTCCGCTCGGGGCGGGCAACGCCGGGTGCGGAAGGTCTGTGCGAGCGCGATCGCGCTGGGCGCGGCCGCCACGCTGGCCCTGATCCCAACCGGGGTGGCGGCGCACGAGCGCTGGTTCACGCCGAAGGGGCCGTATTGGGATCCCGAGTGGGACCGGCTCTTCTCCGTGCCGGTCCTCCTGGCGGTCATCAGCGGGGCGGGCGCGGTGGCGCTGCTCGCCGCGCTCCAGCGCCTGGTCCGCGACCCGCTCTGGCCGCGGCCGCCCTTCTTCCAGCGGATGGAGCCGAGCGCCGCCGCCATCCTCGGCGTCCAGACCGCGATCACGATGATCTTCATGGCGAGCCGGCTCAAGCTCTTCGTGCCGAACATCGAGCTGCCCGAAAACGCCCTCGGCGTCCTGGTCGCCGGTATCACCACCGTGGCCGCCTTCTCGTTCATCACCGGCGTGCTAACGCGGTGGGGGGCGCTTATCACCATCGCCCTGGTCGTCGTCGCCTTCGGTTTCGGCGCCTGGTACGAGGTGTTGGAGCAGGTTGTCTTCGTCGGCATCGCGTTCTACCTGGTCGCCGTCGGCCGCGGGGTGGTCCGCTACACCGACCGGCGGGAGGAGGACCGCAGCCTCATCACCGACCGCTTGCTGCCGTACGCACTGCCGGTACTACGAATCACCGCGGGGCTGTCGATCCTGATCCTGGGCTTCACTGAGAAGCTCCTCGCCCCCGACCTGGGAGCAGCCTTCCTTGAAGGGCACGCGCGCTTCAACGTGGCCCGCGAGCTCGGCCTCGACTGGTTCACCGACCAGCGCTTCATCTACGCGGTCGGGATCATCGAGGCGACGGCGGGGATCGCGCTGCTGTCGGGCTACCTGACGCGGGTCGTGATCCTGGCGCTCTGGGTTCCGTTCAACCTCGGGATCGCCTTCCTCCCGGCGGAGGAGCTGATCGGTCACCTGCCGATCCTCTCGACGATGTACGTGATGCTGGTCCGCGGCACCGAGGGAATCCCCCCGCCCGTCACGGACGAGGCGGAGGCAACTCGCGTCGATCCGCGTCAGCGCACCGCCATGGCGGCCGCTCCCGCCCGGCCGGGCGCCGGCTGACGGCCCCGTCCTCCGCCCCACGGGCGGCTCCGACTACAATGGGACAGTCCGGTCGGCCGGGTCACGGTGCCGGGCGAACAATCCACGCCAGCTACGGGGGCTCGGGGCAGCCGGGCTGAGAGGGCGACCAGAGGGGGCGGCACCGAACCCGCCCACGCCGTCGCCGACCGTCGAACCTGACCCGGGTAATGCCGGCGTAGGGAGGCAGCACGCTCGTGACGTCCCCCTCGTTCGCGTCCATCGTTCCCGCCACCCCTCCTGCCGGCACGACCACCGCGCCGCGCCTGGAGGTGGTCCACCTCTCCGCCACGTACCAGGAAGGACGTGCGGTTCTTCCCGTCCTGAAGGACGTCTCGCTCGCCGTCGGCGACGGGGAGTTTGTCGCGCTCATCGGGCCGTCGGGCTGCGGCAAGAGCACGCTTTTGGACGTCGTGGCGGGCCTGGTGACACCGGCCGCCGGCACGATCCAGCTGGACGGGGCGCCGGTGACGGACCGGGCGCGCCTGGGACGCGCGGCCTACATGCGGCAGAAGGACCTGCTCCTGCCGTGGCGGACGGCGCTGGAGAACGCGGCGCTGGCTCTGGAGGTCGGTGGCGTATCGAAGCGGCGGGCGCTGGCGGCGGCGCGAGCGCGCTTGCCCGAGTTCGGCCTGGACGGGTTCGCGGGGGCCTACCCGGCGCAGTTGTCCGGAGGGATGCGGCAGCGGGTGGCATTCCTCCGAACCGTCCTTGCCGACCGCCCCCTCATGCTGCTCGACGAACCGTTCGGGGCGCTCGACGCGCTCACCCGCGCCGCGATGCAGGCGTGGCTGCTGGACCTCTGGGAGCGCGAGCGACGGGCCGTCCTCCTGGTAACGCACGACGTCGAGGAGGCGGTGTTTCTCGCCGACCGCGTCGTCGTCCTCACCCCCCGCCCCGGCCGGGTCGCGCACGAGGAGCGCATCGCCCTGCCTCGCCCCCGCCGCCGCGCCGTCGTCACCGCCCCGGCGTTCGTCGCCCACAAGGCGGCGGTGCTCGCCGCCCTTGGCCTCCTCGGGACGGACGGCGCCTGATGGGCGCCGGGCGGGACCACCGCGATGCCGACCAAACGGCCGTCGCCGCGAGCCGAACCGCCCTCACCCGGCACCGTCGCCCGGCGGGTACTCGGCCCGGCCATGGGAACCGGGAGCGCGCCCCAATCACCGAGCGCGCGCTGTCGGCTCAGCCGCCTCCCGGGCTTGATGACACCGGTGCGTCTCCCCGTGGGATGCCGTCGGCCGTGGAGATGCCACCGACCGCCGGGCCGTCGCGCCCCTCGCGGAAGGAAACGGCGGTCCGCTGGCTGGCGCCCGGTCTGCTCATCCTGTTCGCCCTCGGCGTCTGGGAGGTCTGGGTGCGCGTCACGCGGACGCCGCGCTGGCTGCTGCCGCCGCCGAGCGCCGTCGCCCGGACCCTGGTCGACGACCGCGCGCTACTGTTGCACCACGCCGGGGTGACGCTGGGCGAAGTGCTGCTCGGGTTCGGGCTGGCGCTCGCCGCCGACGTGCTGCTGGCCGTCCTGATCGATGCGTCAGAGGTCGTGGCGCGCGCGGTCTACCCGCTGGTGATCGCCAGTCAGACGGTGCCGGTCGTCGCGCTGGCGCCACTGCTGCTGATCTGGTTCGGCTACGGGCTCCTGCCGAAGGTGCTCGTGACGGCGCTGATCGGCTTCTTCCCGGTCGTCGTCAACACGGTGGACGGGTTGCGCGCCGTCGATCGGGACGTCCTCGACCTGCTGCGCGCGCTCGGGGCGGGGCGGTGGACCCGGTTCCGGCTGGCGAAGCTGCCGGCGGCGCTGCCGTTCGTCTTCTCCGGGGCCAGGGTGGCAGTGGCGGTCTGCGTCATCGGCGCCGTCTTCGGCGAATTGGTCGGCTCCAGCGCCGGCCTCGGCTACCTGATGACCCGCGCCGCCGCCCAGTTCCTGACGGCACGGGTCGTCGCCTCCGTCGTCCTCCTGTCGGCGATCGGCATTGGCCTCTTCGGCCTCGTCGCCCTCGCCGAGCGGCTCCTCCTCCCGTGGCGGAGGTACGTAGCCGGCGAGGAGATGGGGGAGCGACGCTAGCCCCAAGCTCCCCTCCGGCCACCTGCCCCCGGCGGCCTGGAAAGTGAGCCCGGATCAGGGGCCAACAACCCCTCCTCGCCGCGTGCTAAGATCCACGCGCCCCGAAGAACAGGTCGGTCCGATGCGTGGCCCAGCCTCTCCGTTGGTGGGTGATACTAGGGGTTGTCACGCGCCCGAATGCCAGGGCTTACCACGCCCGCGGGTCTCGTCGCCCGAGGCGCTCGGGTGCCACGCCGCGAAGGAACGCCCGTGAGCGAGCGGGGACCGCGCGAGCTGACCCTGCCCACCGCCCCACACTGCGCAGCGTGCGGCCGCGCCCTCGGCGAGCCCTTTGGCTGGTGCTCGGGTTGCCACGCGGCCTATTGCTTCCCCTGCGGCCGGGCGCACTTCTGCACCCCCCGCTGCCCGGCCGCGGGCTGCCACGCCGGCCTTTGCGTTCGGGTCGTCCAGAACGGCGTCCTCGCCAAGACCTGGGGCCTGCCGGACGCCTGATGCGGCGGGCGCGTCGGCCCCCGCTCAGCGGGCATCCATCTCCGGCACGGGGAGCGGGGGCGCCATGCTGAGCGCGTCGCCGCCTCCGCGGCCACCGTCGCAAGTTAGCCCCGAAGCCATCGGGGAGGAAGCCCCGTTCCTTGGGCGACCGACGCATGATCGCCCGGTTGGACTGGTGCTAGTTATCGACCTGGCGGGGATCGACGGCGTCACGCAGGCCGTCGCCGACGAAGGCGAAGGCAAGGACCAGGATGGCGAGGGCGGCGCCCGGGACGAGGAACTGGTACCAGAACGGGTCGATGTAGGCCTGCCCTCCCTGGATCATCTGGCCCAGGCTCGCCGTCGGCGGGGTGACTCCGAGGCCGACGTAGGAGAGGATCGCCTCGATCGTGATCACGTCGCCGAAGCCAAGGCTGATCAGCACCGCCGCCGTCCCGAAGACATTGGGCAGCATGTGCTTGCGGATGACCCAGCCGGTGCCGCCACCGGCCACGCGCGCCGCGTCGACGTACTGAGCCTCCCGCAGCGAGAAGACCTCCGACCGGACGATGCGCGCGACGTTGACCCAGTAGAAGAGGGAGACCGCAAACATCGTGATGTAGAGCCGGCCGATGTTCCCGAACCGGTCATACATCGCCTGCCCCCAGGTCGCCGAGAGGAGGAGTGCGACCAGGATGATCGGGAAGGCAAAGACGACGTCGATGAGGCGCGAGAGCGCCGAGTCGATCCATCCCCCGTGGTAACCGGCCACCAGCCCGATCCCAACACCCAGGACGAGGGTGATCGTCATCGCGATGGTCGAGATGGCGAAGGTGGTCCGCAGCGCGAAGAGGAGCTGGCTGAGGATGTCGACTCCGCTGGCGTCCGTCCCCAGCCAGTGCGCGGACGAGGGCCATTGGTTGATGTTAGCGAAATCCTGCTCGCGCTCGTACGGGGCGAGCAACGGCGCGAAGATGGCGGCGAGTACCGCCAGGACGATGATGCTCGCCCCGGCCACCGCCAACCGGTTGCGCATGAACCGGCGGAACGCCCGCTCCTTCAGGCTGCGCACCTTGACGGGCACAACTTCGGGGGCACGCTCCATGCTGCGCCCCGTCCCAACAGGGACGGGCTTGGCGTCGGCGGCGGGATGGGCCGCGGCTCCCCTGGTGGCCATCGTCTGCCGCTCCTTCCGAGGCCGGATCCGACGCTGCGCGGCCGGGTCCGGCGATCAGCGGTTGGCGCCCCGCTAGCGGTTGATCCGGACGCGCGGGTCGATCACGCCGTACGCGAGGTCGATCAAGAGGTTGACGCCCATGGTGAAGGCGGCAAAGAGGAAGACGGTCGCCTGGGCAACCGGGTAGTCTCCCTGCAAGAGGGCGGTAATCGAGTAGTAGGCGATGCCGGGGATGCCGAACATCGTCTCGACGACGAAGTTGCCAACCACCAGGAAGGCGACGCTCGGACCGATGAAGGTGACGATTGGGATGAGCGCGTTGCGTAGGACGTGGCGGTAGAGGATCCGTCGCTCACTCACCCCTTTGGCCCGGGCGGTCCGCACGAAGTCCTGCCGCATCTGCTCGAGGACCACCGCGCGGTCGAAGCGCGCAAACTGGGCGATGCCGTAGAGTGAGAGGGTGGCGAGGGGCAGGATGAGCCCCTGGGCGGTTCCCCACTCGCGGATCGGCAGCCACCGCAGTTGGACCCCGAAGAACACGATCAGAAAGATACCGACCACCAACTGGGGGATGGAGCCGAGCCAGATCGAGATAGCCATCGCCGTCCGGTCGTAGGTCGAGTTCTGCCGGGCGGCGGCGTAGATACCGATCAGACCGCCGAGGACGATTTGGATCCCCAGCGACAACAGACCGATCGTGGCTGAGACAGGGATGCCCTTGCCCAAGATCTCGTTGACGGTGCGGCCGCGCTGGACGTAGCTGTCGCCGAAATCGCCCCGCACGACATCGCCAACATAGTCGGCGAACTGCACCGGGATCGGCCGGTCCAGGCCCATCCGGTGCTTCATGGCCGCGTACTCTTCAGGGTTGATGTTTCCCTGCGCGCTGCGGCTCAGCCTCAGCATTGCCTTCACCGGGTCCTGCGGGCTGAGCCGGATCGTGACGAAGATCAGCGCCAGGACGCCGAGGAGCACCGCGAACGAGTAGAGCAACCGGCGAAGCAGGTAGCGGATCATGACGCCCCCGGTCCAAATCCGCGGCGGGCGATCGTCGGCCACGGACGCCCAACTAGGGACGCGTGGCCGACGGTCGACCGCTCGAACGCTTTAGTGCTTGAGAACGACGACGTCCTTGTTGAACCAGATCGGCAGGCGACCGGTCCAGGCGCCCTGCTTGGCGCCCTTCAACCAGGGCTTCTGCACGAACATCGCGATCCAGTTCCCCATCGGCACGTAGACCGCGTTCTTCAGGACCAGCTCCTCGCCCTGCCGGTAGAGCGCCTCGCGCTTCTCCGGGTCCTGCTCGACGTCGGCCTGGGTCATCAGCTCCTGGAACGTGGCGGCGTCGGCGCCGGGGTCGTACCCACCCTTGGCCGGCAGCTCCGGTTGCCAGTTGAAGACACCCTTGTTGTACGGCGAGTCGACCCGGAAAACCTCGCTCATCAGCTGCGGGGTCTCGGTGATGTTCCCCCACCACCAGACATCGAACTGGCGGCCGGCGTTTTCTTCCTGCAGGTCCTGGATCTGATCCAGCGTCTTGGAGGTGTCGTGCCTGACCTCGACGTTGAGGTGCTCCTTGAACATCTGGAGGAAGGCCTTCCAGCGGTTCACCTCATCCGGCGCGTCACCCGACCCCTCGTAGTAGGTGATCTCAGGCAGGCCCTGACCGTCGGGGAAGCCCGCCTCCGCCAGCAGCTTCTTTGCTTCCTCCGGGTTGAACTTGATCCCCTCGGGTGGCTGGTAGGTGCTCGTCGTCATGACGATCGGCGGCGTGAAGAAATCGGTCGGCTTCCAGGTCCCCTGCCAGATCTGGTTTGCCCACGTCTCGCGATCGATCGCCATCCCGAAGGCGCGGCGCACCCGCACGTCGTCGAATGGCGGCTTGGTGAAGTCCATCACCAGGGAACGCGTCGAGCCGGATGGCTCGATCCTGATCATCTCCTTGGACAGCACGGGATCTTGCTCGACCGCCGCCTTGAGCGTGAGGGGCACGTCCGCCGAGACGGCCTGGTCCGCCTTGTAGAGGTTGAGCGCGGTGTTGTCGGCGGTCGGTCCGGTAACGATCGGCCAGACGATCTTGACAATCGACGGGGAGTTACCGCCGTAGTGGTTCGGGTTCGGATCCATCACGAACTGGGTGCTGGGGTCGAACTCCGTGAACCGCCACGGGCCGGTACCGGCGTCCTTGAGCGGGAAGTCGGTCTCGCCCGCCTCCTGAATCGCTTGCGGGTCGACGACATCCCAGACGAAGGCCGCCATGTAGGAGAGGAAGAAGTTGTACGGCTTGACCAGCGTCACCTCGACGGTGGCGTCGTCGACGGCCCGCGCGCCGAGTTGGTCGCTCGTGCCCTCCGTGAACTCCTTGTAACCCTGGAGATGTTCCATGAAGTGGGCCATCGGCGAGACATTCTCGGGGTCGAGCGCGCGCCGCCAGGACTGGACGAAGTGGTCGGCCAGCACGGGGCGGCCGTTGGCGTACTTCAGCCCCGGCCGCAGCTTGAACGTGTAGATCAGGCCGTCGGGACTGACCGTGTAGCTATCGGCCAGGTCGAGCTCGACCTTGGCCGTCTCCGTGTAGCGAACCAAGCCACTCCAGACGTTCGGGAACATGATCCAGAACGGGCCCCAGTTGATCGTGCGGTGGGGGTCGATCGTCACCCCCTGGCCGGCCGGGTTGAACGGGACCGTGATGGTGGCGTTGGTCTCGACCTCCCCATCCTGGTACCGGGGAGCAGGCGCCCGGCCGGCGGCAACCGGCGCGGCCGCCGCCTGCGGCCCGAAGCGCGCCGTCGCCAATGCCCCGGCGGTGATGGCCGAGATCCGCAGCATGTCCCGCCGAGTTACCCGCGGCATGTTGGTCCGGAGGGCCCGCGCGAGTTGTTGCAGCTCCTCGTGCTCGCGCTCGTTCGCCGGTCGGTCCTGGTTGCTCGAAACGGTCATCGGTTCCTCCTCCTCACCGTGCAGCGCGTTGCTCCGCAGAGACTGTGCCGGCCCCGTTCACGGCCCCGCGCCTCCTTGCCCCATCACTGGCGAACGGCTCCGATCCCGCCGCCCCATCGCGCCGTCTCGCAACCCGGCATCCGCTCCGACCAGGGGCGCCGCGTCGCTGTCCCGATCCTCACGCCCGTTCCGGTCTGCCGCGGCCATAAGTTGGCGCCAGTCGTAGGCGTGCTTCGCGAGGTCAAGCACGATCGCTGACTCGACGCGCTCCACACCGGGAATCGCGGCCAGCTCGACGGTGATGAAGGCGTGCAGGTGGCGCATCGTGCGGAAGTACGCTTCAAGCATGATGTCGTACGGCCCGGTGGTGGCGGCCACCCACCGCGTCTCGTCCAGCCCGGCGATCGCCTGGATCACCTCCCTCCCGCGGGCGATGTCGACCGACAGGCCCATGACGACGTGGACCGGCAGCCCCAGCTTCTCGCTGTTCGCGGCGGCGACGATCTTGATGACGCCCCCGGCAAGCAGACGGTCGATCCGCCGCCGCACCGTCGACTCCGGCAGTGAGAGTTGCCGAGCCATTCCGGACGTCGAACGTCGTCCGTCTTCCTGCAGGAGGCCGATGATCTGGATGTCCGTGTCGTCTAAACCGAGCCCAGAATCGCTCACCATGCCGCTCGCCGAACGTCGGGCGACCGCCGCCGAACTTCGCCGGGGATGCTATCACTTTGCTCTGAAATTCGGCAACAATCGCGAGGATGGTGGTGGACTAACCCTCCGATGCCACGACACCGGTGCCCACACCGACGTCCCTGGAGCTGCCTGCCGGGGAAGTACTGGGTGAAGCGGACGATCTGGGGGGCAAGCACCCGCGGTGGCACGGACGGGGATCGAGGTAGGCGGTCCACCCGGCGGGGTGCCGGCTACGTGACGCGGTGGTTCGGGGGGCGTTCCTACGGGGTCGACCGCTTCGTCCCCGCGTGCAACGCGACGGTCCCTCCGCCGAGCAGACGATACGCCACGTCCACCAGACCGGCGCGGCGAAACAAATCGGCCAGCGCGTCGGCCGGTGGGAACGCGGCGACCGACTGCGGCAGGTAACAGTACGCCTCGCGATCGCCGCTGAGCAGCCCGCCGACGACGGGGACCACCCGTGAGAAGTACCAGGCGAAGAGGGAACCGAGGACCGGGCGCCGGTAGGGCGTCAGCTCCAGGCAGACGAGGCGCCCACCCGGAATCAGGACCCGGGTCATCTCCTGCAGCGCCGCCTCGTAGTCGGCCATGTTGCGCAGCCCGAAGGCGACGGTGCAGGCGGCGAACGTCCCGCTCGGGAACGGCAGCGTCAGCGCGTCCCCGACCACCCAGGCGACACCACCGTCGCCCGCCTTGGCCCCCTTCGCGGCGGCGGCGCGGAGCATCGGGGCGGCGAAGTCGACGCCGACGACGAACCGAGCACCGCCGGCGGCGAGTGCGAGCGCCAGGTCGCCGGTGCCGGTGGCGACGTCGAGGACGGGGACCTCGACCGAACCAGCGTCGGCGAGCGCGAGGCGAACGGCACGGCGGCGCCAGACGATGTCGCGCCCCCCGGTCATGAGGCGGTTCATCGCGTCGTAGCGGCGGACGATGCGGCCGAACATCTCGCGCACGTCGCGCCCACTCCGCAGCGCTCCCGGCCGCGCTTCACCCCCCAAGCGAAGCGACTCCCGCTCTCGTTCCTCATCCCCCGTCACAGCAGGATGCTCCCGGCCAGCAGCAGGCTGAACAGCAGCGCCAGGCGCGCGGTCGCACCGAGGAGGGGATTGAGGGCGGCGCCGGTCGTGCGGCCGACACGGCGGACGAGGGCACCGGCCAGCGGCAGGGTCAGCCACGGCAGCCACCACCAGGCCGAGAGACCGCCCCCCAGCCAGAGAACGGGGGGGACGAGGAAGGCACCCGCCAGCAGGATCGCATACTCCGCCCGCGTGCCCGCGGCCCCGAGCCGGACGGCGAGCGTGCGCTTGCCCACCGCCCGGTCGGTGTCGATGTCACGCAGGTTGTTGACGACGATGATGGCCGTCACCAGGCAGCCGACCGGAACCGCCGCGCCGAGCGCGAGGCTGCTGACCTCACGCGCCTGAACGTAGTGCGTTCCCGCCACCCCGATCGCCCCGAAGAAGAGGAAGACGAACAGGTCGCCCAGCCCGTGGTAGCCGAGCGGGCGCGGCCCGCCCGTGTAGGCGAGAGCCGAGAGCACGGCGAGGACGCCGAGCAGCGCGATCGGCCAGCCGCCGCGCCAGACCAGGTACAGCCCGATCATCGTCGCCGCGCCGAGGGTCAGCCCCGTCGCCGCCAGCACTCGCTCCGGCGCGATGAGGCCACTTTGGGTGACCCGGACCGGTCCCAGGCGGGCGGCCGTGTCGGCCCCGCGGCGGAAGTCGAAGACATCGTTGGCCAGATTGGCCCCAACTTGCAGGAGCAGCGCCACGGCGAACGCGGCCGCCGCCGCTAGCGGCGCGAAGCTGTCCTCGGCGATCGCCACCGCCGTCCCGACGACAACCGGCGCCACCGCCGCCGGTAGCGTCCTCGGCCGCGCCGCCAACACCCAAGCCTGGAGCGGCGTGGCGGTCGGCCGAGCGGCGATCACGAGGCGCCCCCGGTGGGTGGGACGCTTCCGGTGGGCGGGACGCTTCCGGTGGGCGGGACGCTTCCGGCGGGCGGGACGCCGCGGACGGTCGGCGCCTCCTCCACTGGGGCCGGAGCCGTCCCCGCGCCACGGAGCAGCACCAGGGCGCCGAGGCCCGCCACGGTGTAGGCGATCCCCTGGACGTTGAGCACCGTGACGACGCCGAGTCGCTCGCTGAGCCCGCCCGCCAGGATTGAGCCGACGACCACCGCGACCCCCGCCGTCGTCCCGAGGGCGCCGAAGACCCGGCCGCGGTGGGCATCGTCGGTGGCGGTCTGCAACAGGGTCGTCTCGCCGGTGCCGGCCGCCGTTGCCGGCACGCCGACGACGACGAAGAGCGCCACCCCCAGCGCGATCCCCGAGATGAACGCGGGGTAGTTGAAGATCAGCAAGTCGATCAAGCCCAAGCCGACCGCACCCCAGCCGAGCAGCGACCTCGCGCTTGGCACCCGGCGCGCCGTCGCCAGCAACGCCGCGCCCGCTAACCCACCGACCGCCTGGCCCGCCATCAGCCACCCAAGCTCGGCCGCGCCGCCGCCAAGCACCTCGGCCGTGAAGACGACGATCAGTACCCCGAACACCCCCTCGCCGAGGCTCATCACCGCCGCCAACGCGAAGACAACCGACAGCACCCGGTTCTGCCGAATGACGCGAAGCCCCTGCACCCACTCTCGCCAGAAGCGCTCCCAGGCGCCGACGACGCCCGCCCGCGCCTCGGACACCGCCGCGCGCGCCGGCGAGGCGGAGACGCTGATGGCGGCGATCATCGCCGCGGCGAGCAGGAACGAGGCGGCGTCGGCGAGGGCGGCGCCGCGCAGCCCGAAGAGCGCGACGGCACCGCCACCCAACGGGGGGCCGATTAGGCGCGCGAGGTTGTTGTTGAGGGCGTTGAGCGAGTTCGCGGCCAGCAGGTGCTCCTCGCCGACCAGGCGTGGCAGGAGGGCGTTCTCAGCCGGGGCAAAAAGCTGCCCGCCCACCGCGATGGCGAAGGCCACGACGTAGACCAGCCACACCCGGTCGGGCGAGTCGACCGGCAGGAGGAGGAGCAGCACCGCGCCCTGAAAGAGGTTGGCGGCCACCATCGTGGCCCGGCGGTCCCACCGATCGACGAACACGCCGGCCACCGACCCGAAGGCCACCCCCGGAATCTGGCCGGCAACGAAGATGCCACTAGTGGCCGCCGCCGACCCGGTGAGCTCGTAGACGGAGATCGGCAATGCGATGTAGAGCATCCAGTTGCCCGCCAGCGAGATCAGGCCGGCGACCCACAGCAGCGCGAAGTCGCGCCGGCGGAGCAGGGCAAGCATCGTCAGGCTCCGGCCGCGGACAAGGCGACGTTGTCGATCAGGCGTACCGTGCCGATCCGAACCGCGACCAGCGCCCGGGCGCCGGGGCGAACGACAGTCAGCGGCTCCAGAGTTTCGCCGTCGACCACGGCGAGGTATTCCGGCACGAGGTCCGGGGCCGCGGCCAGCTCTCGCGAGCCCGCGGCGATCAGCCGTTCGACATCGATCTGCCCGCTCGCGGTGAGGTCGGCCATGCGGGAGAGGGCGCGGGGAACGGCCGATGCCTGGTGCCGCTCATCCGGCGAGAGGCGGGCGTTGCGAGAGCTGAGGGCGAGGCCGTCGTGGTCGCGGACGGTGGGGCAGCCGACGATCTCACCGGGGAGGGCCAGGTCGGCGTGGAGACGGCGCACGACGACGAGCTGCTGGTAGTCCTTCTCGCCGAAGTAGGCGCGCGTCGGCCGCACCAGGTTGAGCAGGATCGCGACGACGGTGGCAACGCCCCCAAAGTGGCCGGGGCGGGCCACGCCCTCCCAGCGGTTGCTCGGCCCGGCGACCTCGACCCTCGTCGCGAACCCGGAGGGGTAGATTGCCTCGACCGCGGGGGCGAAGACGAGGTCGGCGCCCGCCTCGGCGACCAGCGCCGCGTCCCGCTCGAGGTCGCGCGGGTAGCGCGCGAGGTCCGCCGGGTCGTCGAACTGGGCCGGGTTGACGAAGACGCTGACGACCACCCGGTCGTTCTCGGCCGCCGCCCGCCGGATCAGCGCCAGGTGGCCCTCGTGGAGCGCCCCCATCGTCGGCACGAGACCGGACGCCTCACCGCCCAGCGCCGCGAGCAGATCCTGCCGCTGGGTGGCAACGGGGATCACGAGCCCGGCGTCCAGGGGGCGGCGCCCGGGTCGTGGCAGCGGACCGGCCTCATCGTGACCCCTCGCGCGCCGTCACGATCGGCTGGTCGTACCCGGTGTCGCCGGGCATGTGCCAACGAATCTCCGAGCATCCGGCTTCCCGCAACACCCCACTCAACTCGTCGCGGCGGATCATCCTCGACCGGGTTTCATGGTGCGCCGTTTCCCAACGACCATCCACGTCACGCAGGATGAAGAGGTGCAGGGTGTAGACGTCGTCGCCCGCCCAGTCCCAGATCTGAAACGAAACGCGTCGCCCCTCGGGCGTGAGGAACGCACGCGGCATTGTGGCCCGAGGTTTCTCGCCCGCGAATTGGTCGTAGTCCCGGATGCTCACGAGGAGCAAGCCCGTCGGGCCGACCTTCGACCACATGCCGCGCGCGGCCAGTCGCACCTGGTCGACGCTCAGGAGATGGGCCAACGCGTTGTCGCAGGAAAGGACCACGTCGAACGAGCCATCCACGTCCGTGCCGAGGCGGCGAAGGTCCGCGACGCCAACCGTGAGCGAGACGCCAAACGACTCGGCTTCCCGCGCGGCACGCCCGACCGATACGGGGCTGAGGTCAGTCGCGTGGACGCGATAACCCCGCAGGGCTAACCCAATGGCCTGGGTGCCGATCCCACAGGAGCAGTCCAAGACCGACCCCGGCGCGGCTCCGCCCACCCTGCGGATCAGCGTGTCCAAGGCTTCGCCTTGGCGGCAAACCGCCTCCCGCCAGTCGCCGAAGATCATGTGGTAGTCGCTCGCCAACCGGTCGTAGAAGCGCACCACCGGATCTTCCACAGCAGCCATCACCCGGACCGCGACGCGCTCACCGTTCCCCCTGCTCCCAGGGGGACGCACCTCGTCCCTCTCGCTGTTTGGGTCGGTCCGGATACGTGCTTGGCGGCGGGGCGAGGGCACACCCGCCGCGCCGGCCTCACCCGCCGGCCGCCCCCGCCGCCGTCTCGTCGGTGACCTCCACGGCCTCGCGCAGCGCCGCCGCCACCTCCGACTTCATCGCGTAGCTGTGCGCGGCGTCGGGGAACGCGCCACCCCGAACGTCGTCCGCGAAGGCGGCGAAGGCCGCCCGGGTCGCCTCGCCCAGCTCGGCGTAGCGCTTGGCGAACTTGGGCGCGATCCGGTCCTCCAGCCCGAGCAGGTCGCTGACGACGAGCACCTGGCCGTCGCAGCCTGGACCCGCCCCGATGCCGAGTGTGGGGATCCGCACCCGGGCGGTGACCAGTTCCCCCAGCTCGCTCGGCACCGCCTCGACGACGAGAGCGTAGGCACCGGCCGCGGCGACGGCCTCCGCGTCGGCCAGGATTGCGCGCGCCGACGCCAGGTCACGCCCCTGAACCCGGAACCCGCCGAGGCTGCCCGCCGACTGCGGGGTCAACCCGACGTGGCCCATCACCGGGATGCCGGCGGCGACAATGGCCCGGACCCGCCCGGCCATCGTCCGACCGCCTTCGAGCTTGACGGCGTCCGCCCCGCCCTCCTTGATCAGCCGGCCGGCGTTCTCGACCGCCTGGGCGTCGTTGACCTGGTACGACATGAACGGCAGGTCGGCGACGATGTGCGTCCCCGGCGCGCCCCGGACCACCGCCCGGGTGTGGTGGATGATGTCGTCCATCGTCACCGGTACGGTGCTGTCGTAACCGAGCACGGCCATCCCGAGTGAGTCCCCAACCAGGAGCAGGTCAATCCCCGCCGCCGCGGCCCGCCGCGCGGTCGGGTAATCGTAGGCGGTGACCATCACCAGCTTGAGTCCGCCCTTGCGCGCCCGCACGTCCGGCGCGCTCAGCTTGGATCGAGGGTCCGGCGGCGGGTGGTCGGCTCGGTCGGTCGTCACGCCGAGGGAGATCCGGTCGCGTCGGGCTCGTGCTCGGGGAGAACGACCACGCTCTCCTGCTCGTTAGGGTCGGTGCGGGCGAGCACAGCCGTGCATGGCTCGCTCGGGCTGGCGTTGCCGGGACGGTGCGGCATCCCCGCCGGGATATAGAGGAACTCGCCGGCGCGAACGGTCAGGTGCTCCCGCAGTCCCTCGCCGTACCACATCTCGGCCTCGCCGCTGAGCACGTAGATCGCCGTCTCGTGAGCTTCGTGCAGGTGGGGGTGCGCCCACTGCCCGGGCCCGAACGTCACCAGGTGCATGCACAGCCCCCGCGCGCCCACCGTCTCGGCCGAGACACCGGCGAAGTAGGAGAGCCCCTGCTTGCCCTGGTACGTCCCGCCGCCGTGGGCCGGGATCACGGCACAGGTTGACGTCGTGGGTGCCGACATCGGTCCCGCCTCCTGTCGATCGACGCACGGGACGAGGATACGCCGCATGCGCGAGGTCGGCGCCTAGCATAGCAGCCGCGCCCCGCGACGGCGGCGCCCGGCCTCGGCGGACCGGCGACCTCCTCGATCCTCGCCCTCGGCACCACGGCAACGATGTTGCGTAGGGTAGGGGCAACACCGCGCCAGCCCCGAAGCACCACCCCAGGACAAGGTCGCAGGACGATGCCCACCTACGTGCAACCGATCGCGCAGCACCGGGTTCACCCGGAACGCCTGCTTCTCGCCGCGGACGACGGGCGCTCCTACGTCTGGCGCGGGGACGACCCGGATGCCGGCCCGGAAGAGATCGAGTCAGGCACGGCGACGTGGCTGCAGCGGAGGTCGTGGCTGCGCCCACTCCCCTTCCCGCGCTTCTGGCTCCATGTCGCCGACCTCCCGCTCGCGCCGGTGCCGAGTCGGGAGTCTGAAGTCGGCAGGCGAGAGTAAGCAGGCAGCAAAAACGATGGGCAGGGCGACACGGTCGCTCGCCCGAGTTCGCCCCGGCACGGCGGCGCTGGGGAACGGCGCGCGAGATCGCGCGTGACGGGGGTTACGCGAGGGCACGCGGGAACGACGCGGTCTGCTCTCTCGCTACTGCCGACTGCCGACCTCGACCGGCAGGCCGCGCTCGCGACGGACCTCTTCGCGCCAGACGCCGATTCGGCGGAACCGCGCGTAGCGCGCCTCTAAGAGGGCGTCCGGGTCGCTCCCCGGCGGGTGCGCCTCGAGCAGGTCCTCAAGCTGGCGAGTGAGCGCGGCGCCGACCGCGGCGATCGTCTCGCGCGGCCGCTCGTGGGCGGGCGCCGGCTCCGGCACGACCTCGTCAATCATCCCGAAGCCGGCCAGGTCCTCGGCTGTAATCCGCATCGTCTCAGCCGCCTCGGGGGCGCGGGCGGCGTCTTTCCAGAGGATCGCCGCGCACGCTTCCGGCGAGGCGACGGCGTAGACCGCGTTCTCCAGCATCAGGATGCGATCCGCCACGCCGATCGCCAGGGCGCCGCCGGAGCCACCCTCGCCGATCACCACGGCGACGATCGGCACCCGTAGCCCGGCCATCGTCAGCAGGCTCTCGGCGATGGCGACCGCCTGGCCCCGCTCCTCCGAGCCGATCCCCGGCTCAGCGCCGGGCGTATCGATGAACGTCAGCACCGGCAGCCCGAACTTCTCCGCGTGGCGCAACAGTCGCTCGGCTTTGCGATAGCCCTCCGGCCGCACCATCCCGAAGTTGCGTTCCAGGTTCTCCCGCGTGCTGCCCCCCTTCTGGTGGCCGAGGACGAGCACGGTGCGCTCGCCCACGCGCGCCAGCCCCCCAACCAGCGCCTGGTCCTCCCCGAACGCGCGATCGCCGTGGAGCTCGACGAAGTCGACCGCGATCTCGGCAAGGTAGTCCAGGGTGTGGGGCCGCTCCGGATGGCGGGCCAGCTTGACCCGCTCCCAGGCGGTGCGGCGGCTCGGGGCGCGTTCGGGCGCCGCCCCCGGCTCCGACATCGCCGTGCCGGCGGACCGCACCGCGTCCGGCACCCGGTCGGCGACCGGGGGGGTGATCGGGCCCCCGCTGCCGAGGTCACGACCGGGGCCGGCGCTAGTCATCCCTGGCCTCGGCGGTGACCGCGGTCAAGCGCTCAACGCCGACGGTCAGGAGGTCGGCGACCGGCTCACCCCGACCATTGCCGGCTCCGGTCGCCATCCATTGCTCCGCCCGTTCGTAGTGACCGAGCAGCGTCGTGAGCGTACCGCGCAGGGCGGCGCGGTCGACGATCAAGTCGAGCATGCCGTGCTCGAGCAGGAACTCCGCGGTCTGGAACTTCTCCGGCAGCTTCTGCTTGGTGATCTGCTCGATCACCCGCGGACCGGCAAAACCGATCAGCGCACCGGGCTCGGCCATCGTCACGTCGGCGACCGTCGCGTAGCTGGCGGTGACGCCGCCGTAGCAGGGATCGACCAGCAGCGACAGGTGCGGCACCCGCTCCCGCCCCAAACGGGCGAAGGCGGTGACGGTCTTCGCCATCTGCATCAGGGAAAAGAGCCCCTCGTGCATCCGGGCGCCGCCGGACGCGGACACCGTGAGCAGCGGGAGCCGGCGCTGGACGCAGCGCTCCACGGCGCGCACCAACTTCTCGCCGAAGACCGAGCCCATGCTCGCGCCGAGGAACTCGAAGTCGCAGACGGCGAGGGCGACGGCGTGCCCCCCGATGCAGGCCCGACCCGTGACCAGCGCCTCCGCCTCGCCGCTCTTGACCCGAGTCTGCTCCAGCTTGCGGTCGTACGGGCCGCCGCCGTCGACGAAGTCGAGGGGGTTCTCCGGTCGGAGACCGGCGTCCCACTCCCGAAAGGAGCCGTCGTCGGCGAGGAGGAAGATCCGCTCCCGGGAGCGGAGCCGGAAGTGGTAGGCGCACTTGGGGCAGACGCGGGCGTTGCGGTGGAGCTCCTTGGAGTAAAGCAGCTCCTCGCACCGGGGGCACTTGACCCACAGATCCTCTGGGATCTGGACCGGCTGGTCCGCTCCCTCCCCGTCGGCCGCGTGCGGCCGGAACTTGCCCTGGCGGTGGAAAAAGCTTCGCATCGCCGGCTCGCCCCCGCACGAGACGTCAGCAAATCAGCAACCAGGTGTCAGGAGACGGTGCGAATGGCGGCGGCGCGGTGATGCGTCTCGTCCCGCCGACCCGCGGTGTCCGCTCCCCGGCCGGGGTCACGCCCGGTGGCCTTCAGGCGACCGCCTCCCCCATTGTCAGACGGCCCGCAGCGTGGGCGCAGGATACGCGAGCCCGGGAGACCGTTCAAGCCGGGTCAGCGACAGACGGCTGGTGGCACCCCGCTGGTTGGGGGCGAGTCGCCCCCTGATCCCGACCCCGACGCGGCGATCGGGGAGAGGACGCGCTTCATCGCGCCCCGGCAGACGACCCGCGCGTGGGGCGGCTCCTTCTTCCCGTTCGAGGAGGACGCGCTCGGCCCGGTTCAGACCGCGCGATGGCGCGTGAAGCACGCGGCAATGCACAGATCGGGGGCACCGTGGGAGCGTCCCAACGCTCGGCGATCGATTCCCCACCAGCGGCGTGAGCCCGATACCCCGCGCGAACGCCCATCCGCCGGCGCGACACTTGTCGAGCGCTCGACCCGGTATGTGAAGATCGTCAGGCTCACCGACGGAATCAAGGCTGGCGCCGTGCGGGCCGCGCTGACCGATGCTCCGGCGGCGATCCCGCCAGAATGACGCCTGCCGTTGACATGGGATCGCGGCCGGGCGACGGCCGAGCATCAAGAACTCGCCAAAGCGGTCGGGCTTGACGTGTCATTCTGCGATCCGAAGCGTCCATGACAGCGAGGCAGCAATGAGAACACCGACCGGCTCCTCCGCCAGTCCCTCGCAAGGCTGCCGACCTACGCGAGTAGACGCAGACACAGCTGGACGCGATCGCGAACCGGGTCAACACACGGCGCCGCCGCGTCCTCGACTGGCGCCTCGCCGCCGATGCCCACGGGAATCTGCTTCGATCGGGGACCCCTCAGCGGGCACGGTCGCTTCGTGTGGGTGACCTGCCCCGGTCGTTGGACCACCGATGACGAGCGGCCGGTCACCGCGCGAAGCCGCCACTGCTCGCGTGCCTCGCGGGCTCACCGCCTCGGCCGTTTGGTCTAGGAGGACCGCCGGTAGGTGAGGTCGAAGTCGTGGTCCCACCGCGTGCCGTCGCTCGACTTCTCCCACCGGGCCGTGATGGTGGTGCCATCGTCGCTGAAGGTGCCCGTGAAGCGCTGCGAAAAGCCCGGCGCCGACCGCCACTGCTTCCAGACGCCGTCGCCGAAGCTCATCTCGTAGATCCGGGAGACGCCCCGCGCGTCGAAATAGAACATGGCATAGGTCTCGGCCGCATCGTCGCGGCCGATGAGGGCGACGGCACCGGAGGGACCTGACCATTCGATCCCCCCCGCTCGCATGAGCAGGAACGCGCCCCCCTCCAACCAGGCGAAGGAGGCGCGCCCACGCACGGTGGTGGGTGGATCAGCCGGGAACGCCATCTCGACGCTCCACTCGCCGACCAAGGCCTCCAGGTCGGTGAGCGCGGGATTCGGCGTGGGGGGCGGCATCAGGTCCCCCTTTCGCTTGAGAACCGACTCGTCCGCATTGTGTTCTCCCTGGAGCTGCACCCCGTCGCGGACTCGCTTGAAGCGTGGACCCGTTCCCGGGGGGCAGGTCACAACGGCAACACGTTCTGGTGCTTCGAAACACGTCAACACGTGAACTTGAATCAATCCCGATTGGTGCCGTTGATTCGTTGCGCCTGCCACCCTGCCTGTTGAACACGACCCGAATCTTCTCGGCAGTGTGTTCCACCACCCTTCGGTTGGGAGAGGACATCGCGGCGAACCCGGCAGGCCCATCACGTTGCCGAAGTGGATCGTCGGTGTCCACCACGCGACGGGCCGCTGACAGAATGTGGAACGCCCCCTCAGAGGGCGATCGGATGTGGGGCTGAGACTGCATTAGGAGGTCGTAAGTTCCGAGGCCGCGAGCTCGGCCACCGCTAGGGCCAGCTTAGGTTGCTCACCGTCGCCAAGAGTCCAGGCGGCCGAGAGGCCCGCGTAGGCTAGGACCCACTTCAGTAACCGCGCGCGCTCCAGACCCGCTGCCGCGGCAACCACCGTCGCCTGCCGCACCAGACGTCCGGGCGCCGTCGCGATCTTGAGATCGGGATTGCAGAAGATATTGGCGAAGTCGAAGCCGCGCTCGCCCACGAGGCGCTTCGGGTCGATGGCCAGCCAGCCCCGAGGTCCGGCATCCAGGATGTTGCCGTGGTGGATGTCGCCGTGCAGGGCGACGACGTCCCGCGGCTCTGCCAGAAGTTCGCGCGCCGTCGCGGCGGCTTGACGCAGCACGCCCCCGTGCCGCGAGGCGGCGGGCTCGAGGTCCTCGAACCAGCGCGGCAAGGGCACGAGCGCGGGGGGCTGGCGGTCTCTTGGCGCGTGCAGTCTGGCCGCCACGGTGCAGATGATGCGACTGGCCTCGTCGTCGCGACCGTCTCTGGCCATCTCGCCAAGAGAGGCGTCGCCCAGGGCACGCTCCAAGAGTAGGGCGTCGCCCTCGTGGGCCAGCACGCGAGCGGCGCTTTCCCCGCCCCACCAGACCATCAAGCCAGCGCCCCACCGCTCCTCCGGCTCCGTGGCGATCTTCAGCATGGCGGGCACGCCCGCACGGCGCACGGGCAGCAGCCTGCTGCTCTGGCTGGTGATGGGCTCGCCGTCCGGCACGAGGTCCCAGCGGTCGAGATACTCGGCGAACATCACGCCCTCGGCCAAGCGCAAGGAACCCCGCCCACGACCGGGTTTCGCTCGAGTTTCCGCGTCTCCATGCGGTGTTCTCCGGCCACGAAGAGATAGAGCATAAGCTCAATGCCGGTGCCGTAGCGCGAGGAGACACGATAACTGCACTCCAATGTTCTGAGGAGGAGGAACGCCGGTGATCGGGGCACGAGCCGCGACGGTGCCGCCGGCAATGGCGCACGACCAACTGCTGGCACACTCCTTTGAGTGGGGGCTCCCAGCCGGCACCACGTCCCCGCGCACGATCCGAAAGGACCTCGCCGCGAGCAACAGCTTCGGCACGTTCCTCGCCGCCCACGGGATGCCGACCGAGCCGACCGCGACTGCCCGCGAGCATGTCGAGGCATTCATCGGGCGGCGGCCGCGGGGAGCGGACCCATCCACCCGCATCAGGTCCGGCACCGCTTCGCGCCCGCCTGGCACGCCGTCGGCGGCAATCCCGACTTCACCTACGAAAACCGCTGCGTCCCGCTCTGCAGCATGGGGTAGCCGCCAACGCGGACAGGCATACAGGGCTGCCGGGGCTAGCCTCGGCGATCTCTCCGCGTCCGGTCTCGTCAGCACCGCGGCGATCGGCCAATGCCCCGTCTGCTGGGCGGAGGCGAACGCTCCCCGCTAGCTCGTCGGCCCTGGATCCATCACCCCACCGGCCAGCGGGGGCGTACGCCACCGGAGCAGGCAGGTTGGTCCAGCGGCGGGTTTGCAGACACGTCTCGGCGATGCGCGGTGTGTGGTCGCGCACCTTGCCGAGCGATGAATGGGGACCAGCGCAGCGCCCCGGTCAGGGATCCGAGGCCGTTCATGTGAAGGAGGCGCCGGCACCGGTGCGTCGCGACGCCGGCCGGCGCATTGTCACCGAGGGCGGAAGCCAGGGGCACGCGCCCGGTCGGCCGCCAGAGACGCATCCCGGTCAGTGCGAGTTGCCGACGCCAAACTGCCAAGGTTCCCATATTTGATCGAACTATCAACAATTAGAGGGATAGTTGACACGATCGTTCAACCGTCGTATCGTCCTTGCACGCGATCGTGCACGAACGGGGAGTGTGCCTGGGGCGGGGTGTGCCCCACGCCCCGCTTCGCGCTGTCCGGACGCGGCGTCTGGCCCGCCGCGCACGAACTCTGGAGGGCCATAGGGTGCCGCCGTGTGGCGGTGCCCGGTGCATCGAGCGGAGGAGTCCCGGCATGGATGGTGAGCGGTTTGACCAGATTACCCGGGCGTTAGCCGCCGGCACCAGCCGGCGCCGCGTCCTCCGAGGGCTGACCGGAGGCGTCCTCGGCACCCTCGCCGGAGCGCTCGGCCTCCGCCAGGCCGAGGCCGGCCCGCCCCCGAAGCACTGCAAGTTCCAGGACTATGCCTGCCGCTTCAACACCAACTGCTGCAGCCTGAACTGCTGCAACCGGGTCTGCTGCGGCGAGGGTCAGGCCTGCGTCGGCGGCCAGTGCGTCGCCGCCGTCTGCACGCCGGACAACGCCACGGCGTGCGCGGGCCGGGAGTGCGGCACCCCGACCAACAACTGCGGCCAGACGGTCACCTGTGGCACCTGCACGGGAACCGGCGAGACGTGTAACACGATGACCGGGATGTGCGAGCCGTCGACGCAGACCTGTCCGGCGGGTGCCGACCCGTGCGTTCTCCCCGTGGCCTGCAACCCCGCCAATCCTGACTGCGCCTGCTTCACCTCCGTCGGCGGCACCACCGTCTGCGGCACGTTCGTCCTCGACTACTGCCCGATTTTGATCAGTGCAACACGGACGCCGACTGCCCGGGTGGGTACTGCGTCTCCACCCCGTGCGCGTGTCTCCCCGTGGGGGGGGGCTTCCGGGAGTGCATCGTGCCGTGCTAGCACTCGCGCCGTTTGGGTGCGACTCGCCTGTGGACGGAGGGGCGCCGGGTGGCGCCTCCGTCGCGTCCAGGTTAGTCGCCCACCGATGGCCAGGAGCGAGCCGCCAAGGCACCCGCTCCCTAGCGCATCGGCCCCGGCCATTGACGGTCGAGCCCGGCGGGCGTATCGTCTGCCACAGTCGTCCCATCTGAACAGTTTGCACGCTCGGCCCGTGGCGCTCCCCGAAGGAGGACCAGCATGGATGGGTCTCGCTTTGACGATCTCACCAAGGCCCTCGCGGTCGGTACACCGCGCTCCCGACGTCGCGTCCTGAAAAGCCTCCTCGGCGGGGCGGGCGCTGGGGCGCTCTCCCTGGTCGGGTTTGCGGCCGGCCGGGGCCAGTCATGGCCGTCCCGCCGGCGCCACCTGTATTCGCAACGAGCACTGTGCCTCTGGCCTGTGCGATCCCCAGACCCGGCGGTGTACCTGCCCGGTGGCACCACCGCCTGCGGCGGAACGTGTGTCAGCACCGCCTGTCCGGCAGGGGCGACGCTGAGCAACGCGAGTTGCCAGTGTCTGCACGGCGACGGGGCAGCCGCCGTGCGGGACCGGGGCGGCGGCCGTCTGCTGCGCTGAGGACCTGGCGTGCGTCGGGGGGACGTGCCAGAACATCTGCACCGCGGGGAAGGACATCTGTACGCAGGGTAGCAACACCCCGAGCGCCCTCTGCGGCGCGAACAACGCCTGCTTCTGCCTCACAACCACGACCGGCGCGCCCTTCTGCTCGGGTGGTGCCGGCTGCTTCGCTTGCGAGGACGACGCCGACTGCACGGCGGGGGGGTACCCAGAGGGACCGCCTGCATCGACCTCACGGCGGAGTACTGTGCGGTGTGCGGACTCAGCGGGGGGAGGGTTGCGCTCATCCGTGCCCGTTCTAGGGCAGACGGCCAGGGGCGCTCGCGGACGACCGCCACGCTGACCCGGCTGGTGGGGGCGCCGACGTGGCGCCCCTGCCCGTCGTTGCCGACACCTGGCGTCTAGCTGGTCGGCCCCGGGTCCAGCACGCCGTCGCCGTCCGGGTCGTACACCGTCCGCGGATGCGAGCCGGGTTGACCCTCCGGCCCCGTCAGCCGCTCCACCGTCGCCGGGCTAAACACTCGCGGCCGGGTCAGAAGCCCCGACACCAGCGGCGCCAGCCCTGCCAGGGCGACCACGAGCGCCAGCACGGCGTCCCGCTGATCGGTCGACACGTCGACGCCGAAGGCCACCAGGACGGCGACGACGGCCGTCACCAGCCCCGTGACCGCCCCCAAAATCACTGCTGGCTCATGTCGCATGGCGTGCTCCTTCCTCCTCCGCTTCTCGCCGCAGCGCGCCGTTGTCGATGCTCAGGGCGAACCCACGAGCCAGGTCCAGCATCTCGCCCGCCCGCTCGGGATCCCTGCCCAGGACGAACCACGCCTCCAGCGCGTCGGCCAGGGCCAACCCCATCCGGGCCAGTTTCACGTCGCCGCGCTCGCCCATCAGATCGCCTCCTTGACGCCCGACTCGTGAATCCGGTACTTCGACGGCAGCGTCAGCAGCCACCGATACTTTTCGTTGACCGACTCCCGGCGGAGAAGCCAGCGCAACTCACCAGCTCCCCGCCCGTGAACCGGCGGCGGATCAGTGCCTGTTGGTTGCCGTCCTGTCGAGCGACCGCGCGGGCGAGGGGGGACGGCGCGAAGACGGCCGATGGCTGCGACGCGGGCGGCGGAGTGAGCGGCATGCTGCGATTGCCCCCGGGCAAAGGACCCTGAGGGAGCGGGGGAGCGGAAGCACGGACCGCGCTGGAAGCTGCTCGAGGAGCGGCGGCTGGACCTGAGCTGTGGGGCGGCGTGGGGCGACGAGCGGACGAGCGCCTGACGCCGCAGTCGGGCCGACCCCAACACCACCTCGCTGCGGACCAACTCAGCGACGGCATTAGGCAACCACGACCACGATGTCGTCGCCGATCGCAAGGCCGGCATCATCTTGGCGGCGCTGGCGAGGTCGGCGGACGGGATGGAGAACTAGCCGCGGACCAAGCGACGCGTGTGCGATAGTGAGGACCAGGTACGGTGGGCCGCTCGATCGCTCCCGCCGACGAGTCGGTTCGGCAACGGGAGCGACGTATGCCCCCGCGACTGCGTCCCCGGACGGACCGATCGTCGCCGAGCTGGCCCAGAGCACGGAGGTGGAGGTGAGCGGCGCGGCCGCGCCGGGCGGTGGCGTCGTTTGGATGCCGGGGCGGAACCCCGCCACGCGGCCGCTCGCGCACGTCCGCCAGGAGTTCCTTTCGGCCCCCCTGCGATCGTGAGCCGGGCGGCGCCCCGACCGGAACGCCGCGATGAATGATGACGCGGCAGCCAATGTGACGGGTCCCCAGCGCGCCGGACTGCAGGCGGTCGCGCTCGTTGCCTTCAAGCTCGGCTGCACCGCCTTCGGCGGTCCGGCCGCCCACATCGCGATGCTGCGCGAGGAGACGGTCGTCCGGCGGCGATGGACGAGCGAGGAACACTTCCTCGACCTGCTCGGCGCAACCAACCTGCTTCCCGGCCCTAACTCGACCGAGATGGTCATCCACACCGGCTATGAGCAGGCCGGTTGGCGCGGCCTCATCGTCGGCGGCGGGCTCTTCGTCCTCCCCGCCGCTGTCCTCACCCTCGTCCTCGCCTGGCTCTACGCCCGCTACGGCGCGACGCCGGAAGGGACCTGGTTGCGGCGCGGGGTGGAGCCGGTCGTCGTCGCGGTCGTCCTGCAGGCGGTCTGGGGGCTCGGCCGGCGGGCGATGCAGGATGCCCCCATCCTGCCGGCCGCCGTCGCCCTCGGCGTGCTCCTCCTCTACTTGATCGGCCTCAACGAGCTCGCGCTCCTCTTCGGCGCCGGCGGGTTGGTGGCCCTGGCGAAGAACCTCGCGCGCCCGTGGCGCGGCGCGGCCCCCGGCGCGGCGGCGTTGGTCGTGGTTCCCTGGAAGACCGGGGGCCTGGCGGCAATCCCGTCGCTTCTCGCCCTGGCCAGCACCCCAGAGCCGTACGGGGCCGCCCGACTCTTCCTGCTCTTCCTCAAGATCGGGGCGACCCTCTACGGTTCCGGCTATGTGCTGCTCGCCTTCCTCCGCAACGATGTCGTCGAGCGCACCGGCTGGCTGACGGAGCGGCAGTTGCTCGACGCGGTGGCGGTTGGACAGCTCACCCCCGGGCCCGTCTTCACCACCGCCACCTTCGTCGGCTACCTCGTCGGCGGCTTCTCCGGCGCGCTGCTGGCGACCCTCGGCATCTTCCTCCCCGCCTTTGTTCTCGTCGCGGCGACCAACCCCCTGGTGCCGCGGTTGCGCCGCTCACCGTGGACGGCGGGGTTCCTCGACGGCGTCAACGCCGCCGCGATCGGTCTGATGGCGGCGGTCGCCTGGACGCTCGGTCATAGCGCCATCGTCGACATCCCGACCGCGCTCCTGGCCGGGGGCGCGTTGCTCCTATTGCAAACGAAGGTGAACTCGGCCTGGCTCGTCCTCGGCGGCGCCCTGGTCGGGTTCGCGCTTGGCATCGTCGGGTGGTGATAGGGAGCACGGCGATCGTCCCCGCGGCGGCACCGGGGGTCTGTCGGCTCGGTCGGGAGAACCCGTGCGAAGGAAAGACGACGTGCCGGCGAACCGCGAAGGGGAGGCGCGGGCTAACGCGCCAGCAGGAGCAGCAGGACGAGGGTCTCGACGGCGATAGCGGCGACAGCGAGCGCGGCGGTCCCAAGACACAGCAGGAGGGCCTCTCGCACCCGCTGCCACCGCGTCCCACGCTCCATCGTCCGCTCCTCTCGTCCGTCGTGTCGTTCGCGCTTGGTCGGCTCAGGCGCGGCTCGGCCGCGTCAGCCACTCGATCATGATGCCGTCGAGCACCAGAAGGACTCCGAGCATCGCCCGCGTCCACGGCCCCGGCAGCTGCCCGTCGGTCGCGATCGCAACGACGAGTCCCACCGCCAGTAAGCCCGCCGCGAGCGGCCCGATCCTGGTGCGGATTCCGTCGGGCACGCCGTCCATCACAATCACCCCGCCACGGCCTCGGAGCGTGTCGGCGCCTTCATCGCGCCGCTTGTCCATACGGTAGCGCCGGGATGCGAAGGAAGTCCGGACAAAGTGCGTGAGATGTGTCACAAAATGACTCGTCAGCGTGGACACCCCCCGTTTGGGGGGTGGGACGCCCGCGACGAGGGCATGGCCGGGAACCCGGTGTCGGCATGGCGGGTCGTCGCCCAGGCACGCCGAAACGGCTCACCGGTCGTCCTGCTCGTTCGAAGGCGACGGGCGACCCGGCTACTAACCCCCTCCGGGAGGGCCGCGGTGCGCGCCGCCGGACCCCTAGACTGAGGCGCCGCGATGGGAAACCGCGCGAAGCGAGCCCCACGCCTCGGCCCTTCATCACCGCCGAGACAGGATCATCCAATGCCGCCGACCGGCTCCTGACGGGCCACTGCTCCGTCCAACCGGATGGCGACCGGCAACACCTCCCGCGTCCACCGGTTCGGCAGCGGCCCGCCCCGCCAGCCGTAGTACTTGGCCGCCAGCGCTTCCCGCGCTCGCGCCTCCTCGGGCGTGTCCTCGACCACGCTCGCCGTCGCGGCGAACATGGTCGGGCCAACCCGCACACGCACCCGCGGCTGCGTCATCAGATTCTTCACTCAGTCCGCGCGCTCCCGCCCACCGGACATCAGGTAGAGCGTCGCCCCGGCAGCGGCGAACCACATCTCGACGGTGTGTGGTCGCCCACTGATCCGCCCCGTCGTCTCCAGATAACAGAACGGCTCGTCGCCGGCCACGACCGGCCATGTCGAATCCACCTCTGCGACATCCTGTTCCAACGCGTGCCTCCTTCCACGGCACGGACCGGCTCCAGCCCCCGAAGCGCTGCATCGCGATGCAGCGCGGGGCCTGAAGACCCCGGAGCCAAGGTCCTATGGAAAGGCATCACCGGCGCACCGACGCATCACGCCGACTACCCCGCGGACTCGCTCAGCGCCAGCAGTCCCGGCAATCGGACATCGAGTCGCCGCCAGGCATCGCCGGCGTCTTCCGTCATGAGCAGCTCGCCGTTCTTCAACCCGGCGATCAGGGCACCGGATCGGTCGCGCGGTGCCAGCAGCGCGTACGGCATGAAGGGCAGCGGCCGGGGAAGACCGTCCGTCCCTCCGAGCGGCTCCCACGGCTCCTCCCCGCGCTTGCGGTAGAGGATCGCCTCGGCGCGGCCGTCGTCCCGGTGCGCCTGACGCGCGCCGAAGCTCGCCGAGACGTACCAGAGGTCAGGGTCGACCGCGTCGACCGCCAGGCCCCAGGCGTAGTGGCGGTCCATCCCGGCATCCACCGGCCGCCACGAGTCGCCGGCGTCAGTGGAGATCGCCACGCCGCCGCCGGCCGCCTCATAGACGCGCTCCGGCGCCGCCGGGTGCGTGAGGATCGCGTGGGTGTCGTGGTAGGAGCCGGGCTTGCGGTCCTCCCAGGTCCGCCCGCCGTCACGGGAGCGCATCACCCCGCCCAGCTCGATCCCGGCGAAGAGGAGGTCCGGGTCGGCGTGGTGAGGGGCGATCCAGCGGACGTGGCTCGTCCAGGGCCGGGGCGGGAATGACCAGCTTGGGGCGCTCGGCAGCGCCGGCAGCGCCGGGAACGCCTCCCACGTCCGCCCGTCGTCCTCCGTGCGGTACAGGTTGCTCGGCTCGGTCCCGACGTAGACCGCCGACCGGCCGTTAGTCCGGTGCGACGGCGAAACGGCGACCGCGAGCACGCGCCGGTCGGGGATCGCCGCGCCCACCTGGGTCCAGGTCTCCCCACCGTCGAGGCTGCGGTAGACCCCCTCGTCGAAGGTCCCGACGTACACCCGTCCCGGGTGGTGGGGGTCGACGGCCACGCACTGCGCGCCGCTCCCCGCCAGCGTCATCCGTGCTTCGCCCTGCGAATCAACCAAGTCGACGACCGCGACCGCGTCCCCGGTCGCCGCAAACACGCGGATCGATGGCATGTCGATGGCTCCTCCAGACCTGCTCTCGGCCCTGCGCTCGTACCCCGCACCCTACCCCGCGGCCCGGCTCCCGTCCCACCACCTGACGACACGGGACAGCTCGACCACGTTGCCGTCCGGGTCGTTGGCGCAGAGTTCGCGGTCGTCGGCGTCGACCTCCTGCTCCTCCGGTCGTCTCGTCGGAGAAGCGCTCGGCGGTCTCCAGGGCCGCCACCTCCGGCACCACGTCGGCGGGGCCGATGGTCGGCGCTGGACGAGGCGCCCACGTCATCGTCGTGGCGCGATCCTCACTCATGACGCGTTCCGCTCCCGGCCGCCGGCCGCCGGCGCGCGTCACGTCATCATGCCAATCATCTGGCCGCGACGCCCGGCATCGCGGGCACGCGCGACGGCGGGCAAGCTCGATCATCTCGCCGGTCATGCGTGCCAAGCGCCGCCGCACCGCATCATCGCTCACCGCCTGCGTCGCCCGATCGATCGCGCCGCTCGGCACCGTGACGACGGTGGGGATGGTGAGGCCGTTCAGGGCGCGGATGGCGTGGTGGAGAGCGTTCAGGGTGTTGATCGCCCCGCCGCCGCCGAGCGCCAGCAACCCAACCACCTTGCCGCCGAGGTAGGGCGGCGCACCGTCGTCGAGGAAGTCGAGCGCGTCGAGGACGTTCTTGACCGCGCCGCTCACGGTGCCGTGGTACGTGGGAGAGCAGAGGAGGATGGCGTCGGCGGCGCGGACCTCGGCCAGCAGCCAGGACAGCGAGGGCGGGTAGTCCGCGAGCTGCCGATCGCTTCGGTAGACCGGCAGGTCGAGCATCCGCACGTCGGCCAGCCGCGTCGTCGCCCCCGCCTCCGCCGCCAACCGCAGCGCCGCTTCCAGCGCGATCAAGCTCAACGAGCCGGCGCGCATGCTGCCGCCGATGCCGAGAACCCGCACCGGCGATGATCCTTGCCGTCCATCCGCGCCGTTCATCGCCGTGCCTCCCCATCGGTCCCGGCACCGGTGTCGAGTTCGATCCCGACGTGTTGCCGCAGCGCTGACTGGTAGGCGCCCTCGTCGGGCAGCAGCCGCTCCCCGCGTTCGCCGCGGACGGTCGTGATCAGGCGCAGGTCACTTAACGTGACGCGCCCGTCGGGCGTCAGTCGGGAACAGATGCGGCCCCGCGTAAAACCCGAATCGGGCGACGTCTGGTGGTAGCGACAGCCGGGCGCGAAATCGGCCAGCGCCCGGGGACGAAGCGAGAAGCCGTACTCTCGCTCCCACGCCCCGCCCGGTTCGCGCCGCCGCAGCCGGCGGCGGGCTCCCTCTCGGGCCAGCCGGTAGGTCGTGCCGGTTTCGGGCTCGAGCTGCTCCTCGGTCGTGTCGAGCGCGAGCGGGCGGGCGGGTGACGTCCGCCCGGCCCCGACGTCCGCCAGCCACGGTCCGTCGTCGTCCGCGGCGTGGACGAGCAAGGCCAGGTGATCGAACCTCGGGGCGACCCGACCAGGCTCCCGCGGAAACTGGGCCGCAAGCAGGTCCACTCGGAAGCCGAGCCCGCGCAGCAACCCCGCGAAGAGCCCGTTCAGCTCGTAGCAGAAGCCGCCCCGGCGGCGGCGCACGATCTTGTCGAGCAAGGCGTCCTCGTCGAGGGAGATGCGCCGGCCGAGGTGGATGTCGAGGTTCTCGAAGGGGACCGCCAGCAGGTGCGCCAGGTGAAGCGCCCGTAAGGTCGCCGCCGTCGGCTCCGTCGGACCGCGGTAGCAGATGCGATCCAGGTAGGCCGCAAGGTCGGCGTCCTGCATGGGTTCCTCCCCTCGTCCGTGGCGCCGCGCATGCCGCGCCATCGGTGGACGGAGCGTCGCCCGTCGATGGCCCGTCGCCGAGCCACGCCCTGGCTCTCAGCCACCGCACTCCAGGCACGGGTCGCCGACCGGCGCCCAGCGCGGCGCGGCGGGACGGGGGCGTGCCGCCGCTTCCAGCCGGTCCCCGGCGCGGGCCAGGAGCCCGCCGAGGCGGGCCACCAGGACGCGCTCCCGTGGGGTTGCCCGCCACGCGGCCTCCGCCAGGCCGGCCCGGTCCGCCTCGCGACGGCGGTCACGAACGATCCGTCGGGCCGAGGAGCTCGACGCGGAGACGGTCCATGTGGCGTCCTCCGTGCGGTGCGCCGGCCGCCGCCGCCCGATCGCGGGTCGTGGCCGGCCCGTGTCCCCATGGTACACCCGTCTCTCGATTAAAGCAAGCGTTTCCTTTCTTTATTCCCTCGGGTGGAGCATCCCCTATACTGGAGGCCGCCAGCCGGCGACCGGCGGCCCGAAGGAGACCCCATGGCTGTCACCGCCGACGCCCCGGCCAAGCCGGTCACCCCCGTCAACCCGGCCCTCGCCAACCTTCCGGCGTCGCGCCGTCGGATCCTGGAGCACCTCAAGCGCCGCGGCGCGGCCGAGACCGACGCGCTGGCGGCCGAAGTCGGCATCACCCCGAGCGGCGCCCGCCAGCACCTGGCGGCGCTCGAACGCGATGGGCTGGTGACGCACCGCGCGGCTCCGGTCGCCGCGGCGGCCCGCCCCGGCCGTCCCCGCTTCCTCTATGTCCTGACCCCCGCCGCCGATGCCCTTTTTCCCCGCCGCTACGCCGACCTCACCAACGAGCTCCTCGAGTACGTCGAGGACGAGGATCCGGCGCTGCTGGAGCGAATCTTCGACCGCCGCGGGCGGCGGCGCCTGGAGCAGGCCCAGGTGCGCACGGTCGGCCTCGCATTCCGGGACAAGGTCAAGGTGGTTGCCCAGATCCTCGACGAGGACGGCTACCTCGCCGACTTCGCCGAGCGTGAGGACGGCGCCTTCGTCATCACCGAGCACAACTGTGCGGTGCTGAACGTGGCGCTCCGATACGGCCACGCATGCCGCAGCGAAATCGACTTTCTCCGCGCGGCGCTGCCCGAGGCCGCCGTGACGCGCATCGCCCATCGGATCGCCGGCGCTCACGTCTGCGCCTACGAAGTGCGACCGAACGCGGCCGGTGACGCCCAACCATCGTCGTAGGGGCGGGACGGGTACCCCGCGGACGTGACGCCCGCTCTGGGCGCGGCGAGGTGCCGTCACTGTCCGGGGCGACGAGGACGTCCCCTCCCCAACGCCGTGAGTGAGCGGCAGGCGCGGCCCACGCATCCGGTGCCCGTGCCCCTTGCTCCGTCACCACACCGATTGACGCCCGGTCAACCTTCGCTTAAGGTTGCGCCGCCAATCGGCGCGGGTTCGATGGTGCGCTCAGCGTGGAGCGCGTCGCGTGATGGAGGAGACGCATGAGTCAATACGTCGGACGGTGGGCCAAGCTCGTTGGCCTGCTCGGGGTCCTGAGCCTGATCGTGCCGTTGTTCGCGGTCAACGCCGGGGCGCAGGAAGAGAAGAGCCTCCGCATCCACCAGTTGCTCTATCCCGAGACGGCCGATCCCCAGAAGAGCTCGTTCTCGAACGAGATCGTCTTCCTCGCCACCAACTACGAGGGCCTGACCCGGCTCGACGAGAACCTTGAGACCGTCCCAGCCGCCGCCGAGAGCTGGGAGTTCAACGAGGAGGCGACGGAGCTCACCTTTACCCTGCGTGACGGCCTCACCTACAGCGACGGCTCGCCCCTGACGGCGGAGAACTTCCGCTACGCCGTAGAGCGCACCTGCGACCCGAACACGGCGGGCGAGTACCAGTCGATCCTCTTCGAGATCGTCGGCTGCGCCGATTTCGCCGGGCTCGCCGGTGACGATCCCGAGAAGCCGGCCGAGTTCACCGACGAGCAGTACGAGGAAGCCCGCGCTGCCCTTGGCGCCGAGGCGGTCGACGACACGACGCTGCGACTGACCTTCACCAAGCCCGCGCCCTACTTCGCCACGGTCGCCGGCCTCTGGGTCTTCTACCCGGCCAAGCAGGAGCTGATCGAAGAGGGCGGCGAGGACTGGTGGACCGATGCCGCCAACCACGTCGGCAACGGCCCGTTCCAGGTCACCGAGATGGAGCAGGACCAGCTCATCGTCCTCGAGGCGAACGAGAACTACTGGGGCGGTCGGCCCAAGGTCGACCGGCTCGAGTATGTCTACGTGCCCGAGTCCGCGGCGGCCCTGGAAGCCTACCGCGACGACGACCCCGAGAACTCGCTCGACATCATGCAGCCGGACCCCTCGCAGCTGACCGACATCCGCGAAGACGCGGCGCTGAGCGAGCAGCTGACCGACTTCCCGCTCGCCGCCACCACCTTCCTCGGCTTCAACCTCACCCAGGAGCCGTTCAACGACAAGAAGGTGCGGGAGGCGTTCGCCTACGCGCTCGACCGCGAGACGTACTGCACCGAGATCCGCAACGGCGACTGCGAGGCGACGTTGACCTGGATCCCGGAGGGCGTCCCCGGCGCCATCGAGTCGGACCTCTACGCGTTCGACCCCGAGAAGGCCAAGGCGGCGCTCGCCGAGTCGTCGTACGGCGGTCCCGAGGAGCTGCCGGAGATCCGGTTCTTCTTCAACAGCGACGATCCGGCCAACCAGCCGCGGATTGAGTGGATCGCCGGCCAGTACCGCGACATTCTCGGCGTCGACATTACGCTCGAGCCGACCGAGGGCCAGACCCTCGTGGCGCTGCGCAAGGATCCCTCGACCTACCCGCAGATGACGCTGCCCGACGGCTGGATCCAGGACTACCCGGACCCGCAGAACTGGCTGAGCGTCTTCTGGGGCTGCGACACGACCTTCGCCAAGCGGCGCGGGTACTGCAACGAGCAGCTCGACGAGCTGATGGGCAAGGGCGACACCACCGTCGACCCGGAGGAGCGCATCGGCTACTACGAGCAGGCCGGCCAGGTGCTGCTCGAAGACGTGCCCGGCGTCATGTTCTACAACTCGAAGGGCATCTTCCTCGTCAAGCCCGAGGTGACGGGCTACGCCACGACGCCCGCCGACTTCGAGTGGCCGGGGCAGTGGGCGTCCCTGCTCACCATCGACGTCAACCGCTAGCCGGACGGGGACCAACCGCGACGTGAGGTAACCGTTCGACCCACCGGGGTGGGGCTGGCTCGGGGACAACCCGGGCCGGCGCCACCCCCTATCGCGGGCTGTCGCCGGCGGCCGAGGCCGCGACCCGCACCGAGGCGCCATGTTCGAGTTCCTGTTGCGCCGCGTGCTCTGGATCGTCCCGGTCATCGTCGCCGTCGCCCTCGCCACCTTCTTTTTGATGCACCGGGCCCCGGGCGGGCCGTGGGACCGCGAGAAGGAGATTCCGGCCGTCGCGCAACGGCGGTTGAACCAACAGTTCGGCCTCGACAAGCCGATGTGGTTCAACCCCGGCGCCGTAGGGGACAAGCGGGACGAGGGTGAAACCAACCCGCTCATCCTTGGTCGGGCGTTCATCGACAGCCAGTTCTTCAACTACATGATCGGCGTTGCCACGTTCGACCTGGGGCCAACCTACCAGTCCAAGGGCGCCGAGAGCGTCCAGGACGTGATCGGCGAGAAGTTCCCGTTTTCGTTGAAGGTCGGCTTCGTCGGCATCGTCGTCGCGATCTTGATTGGGATGCCGCTCGGGATCATCAGCGCGCTCCGCCAGAACTCGTGGATCGACTACGCCAGCCTCTTCGTGTCGACGCTTGGCATCGCGGTCCCCACCTTCGTCAGCGGCATCTTGCTCCTGATCTTCATGAGCCGCGTCTTCGGCGTCGCCGCCATCCGGCGCCCGGAGGAGTGGGACAACCTCAGCCGCGCGTATCTCCTGCCAGGCATCATCCTCGGGCTCGGCACCACCGCCTACATCGCCCGCCTAACGCGCGCCAGCCTGCTTGAAGTCAAGCGCCAGGACTTCATCCGAACCTCGCGCGCCAAGGGTCTGTCCGAGGCGCGGATCGTCACCCGCCACATGCTGCGCAATGCGTTGATCCCCGTCATCACGATCCTCGGCCCGGCCGCCGCCGACCTCGTCACCGGCTCGATCATCATCGAGACGATCTTCGGCGTCCCCGGGTTGGGTCGGGAGTTCGTCGTCGCCATCTCCCGCCGCGACTACTCGATGATCATGGGCACCACGATCTTCTACGCGGGCTTGATCGCGTTCGCGAACGTGCTCGTCGACCTCAGCTATGGCTTCATCGACCCGCGCATCCGCGTGCGGCGGTAACGGCGGCTCGCAAAGCCCCACGAGGGAAAGCCCGATGTCGACACTCGCGCCGACCGCCACGCCGCAGCCGCTGGAGCATCAGGCGGAACGGACGCTGGGCAACGTCCGCGCCCCGCGCAGCCTGTGGAGCAACGCCTGGCGCCGGCTCCGCCGCAACAAGATGGCGATGGTCAGCCTGGTCTACCTCGGCTTCCTCACCATCGTAGCGATCTTCGCCCCCGCCATCGCGCCGCACAACCCGGTTCAGGCCGGGGCCGACGCCGGAACCTTCCGCCAGGCGGCGTGGATCGCCAGCGACAACGCCAAGCGCGACGGCACGTGGGACCACCCGTTGGGGACCGACTCGATTGGGCGCGATGTCTTCAGCCGGCTCGTCTATGGCACGCGCGTCTCGCTGGTCGTTGGGTTCATCCCGATGATTTTCATCCTGCTGATTGGAGTGCCCGTCGGGCTCGCCGCCGGCTTCGGCGGTGGCTCGCTCGACAACCTGTTGAGGCGCCTGACCGACGTGGTCTACGCCTTCCCGGCGCTGCTCTTCTTCATCATCATGCAGATCTCGCTCGGCGAGACCTACGTCGGCAAGCTCCTCAACGGCCTGGTGCTCCTGTTCATCACCCTCTCGGTCGTGAGCTGGACGGGCGTCGCGCGCCTGGTCCGCGGCGATACCCTGGCGCTCAAGGAAAAGGAGTTCGTCGAGGCGGCCCGCACCAGCGGGGCGAGCACCGGCCGGATCATCCTCCGGCACATCCTGCCAAACGCGCTCGGTCCGATCATCGTCGCCGGCGCCTTCATCGTCCCCGGCGCCATCATCTCTGAGGCGATCCTGAGCTACCTGGGGATCGGGGTCCGGCCCGACGTCAGTCTGAATGCCCCGTTCCCGACAAGCTGGGGCCGCATGATCCTGGACGGCTACAAGTCGTGGGAGTCCCAGCTCTGGATGCTGGTTGCCCCGAGCGCCGCCGTCGCCCTCATTACCCTCGCCTTCACCTTCGTCGGCGACGGCCTGCGCGACGCCCTCGACCCCCGCGAGCAACTGTAGCCGAGCGATGCGTGGCGAGGGCCGGTCTGCAAACTCGCGGCCGATGACGCTCCGCTGCGTGCCTCAGAATCCGAGTCGGTCATCGAGCACCTTGGCCGAGAAGTACGGCTGCACCTCCCGCAGCCGCTTGGCACGCCATGGCGTGAGGTCTTCGGGATCCGGCACGGCGACCTCGACGTCAGCCCCCAGGAGAACAGGCGCTCCTGGCAGATGCCGCACGGGGTCAGGATCAGGATGCGGTCGCTGTGCGGAGCGCGGACCACGCAGGCGGAGGCCGTGACGGTGTGGCCGAGCTGGTGGGCCTCGCAGATCGCGCCGGTCTCGTAGTGCAGCCCCGCCGAGCCGTAGCCCCGGTCCGTGTACAGGCTCGTCAGCACGGCCCCCTCCCCCGTGGACATCGCGGCCGCACCCGCCCACGCCTCCGGCGGGAAGCGCCGGTTCATCAGGTAGATCGCCGCGTCGACCAGCCATTGATCGAGTCGCATCCGCGCTCCTCCTCCCCCGCGATGGCCCCCGCCTGCCCGGCGGGGATGCCCCAGCCATCCGCGACGCGCAACATTGAACACGGCCACCGGGGTCTCTAGCAGACACGCCTGAGCAGTCAGCCACCCACGTCCGGCCACCACTGCTGCTGGCTGCGCGCGATCAGAACCTCACCGGCGGACGGCGGAGAGTTGGTCTCGTTCGGAGCATTGGCGACGAACGACAGGCTGCCGTGGACGCGGGCGGACGCGCGATTGCCGTGTTAGGCTCCGGTGTGGGCGTGCGCGATCAATGGAGATCCGTCAGCTGCTCAGACGCATCATGGATGCGGGGAGAGGAGCGATGGTCTCCAGGTACCCGTTGTAGACCAGCCTGGTGCTTCAACCTCCCCTGCGAACCAGCGACATGCGCGGCAGAGGGGTCCGGAGCCGAAGGCTTGTGATTCGCTGCTCGTGCCGCGCGCCGGCCAAACGGCGGGACCGGAGGCCGATGCCGAGGTAGCTGCCACGGGTTATTCGCGATCCCCATTGGCTGAGGAGCGTCCATTGTCGGAAGACACACTGGCCGAGCGAGACATCCTCCACAACCTGGGGGACGGACTGGTGTTGCGCAAGGCGCGGTCCGAGGACGGCGCGGCGGTGGCTGACTTCCACGCGAATACGCTGCTCGACATCGGCGAGACAGGCCCCCTGGAGCGCCTGCATGCCTGGATACTCGACTTGATGAGTGGGGAGCACCCCACGTTCAGCCCGGGAGACTTCACGATCGTCGAGGACACAACCACCGGGAAGATCGTCTCCTCGATGGCGCTCATCTCCCAGACGTGGACATACGAAGGTGTCCCGTTCAAGTTCGGACAGCCTGATGTCGTCAGCACCGATCCCGCGTACCGAAGGCGCGGTCTGGTGCGCGCTCAATTCAACGAGGTCCACAAGTGGAGCTCGGAACGGGGCGAACTGGTCCAGGGCATCACCGGCATACCCTGGTACTATCGGCAGTTCGGCTACGAAATGGCGCTCAGTCTCGACGCGAACCGTGTAGGTTTCAGGCCTCACGTTCCTAGGCTGAAAGAAGGAGAGCCGGAGCCGTACATCTTCCGCCGGGCCACGACGGACGATGTGCCGTTCATCATGGAGATGTATCGGCAGGCAACGTCGCGCTCGGTCATAGCGGCTCTGCGCGATGAAGCACTTTGGCGCTTTGACATCGAGCGACGGAGCGAGACGAGCGGTCTGCGCCGAGAGTGGCGCGTGATAGAGACGCCGGGACCGCAAGGGAACCCGGTCGGCCTGGTGATCCACGGACGGAAGCTCTGGGGGGCGGCGTTAGGAGTCCGTCTGTACGAGGTCCGACCTGGCGTGCCCTTCCTGGCGGTCACGCCGAGCGTGATGCGCTACCTGGACACGACGGGAGAAACGTACGCGAAGCGTGACGGTGGCGACTTCGCGGTGATGTCCTTCAACCTGGGCGAGACGCATCCGGTGTACGACACCATCCCGGACAGGCTGCCCGGCGTCGGTAGACCTTACGCCTGGTTTATCCGCGCACCCGACCTCTCCGCCTTCGTGCGCCACATCGCTCCCGCCCTGGAACAGCGCCTTGCGGCGTCGGCACAGTCCGGCTACTCCGGCGACTTGAAGGTCAGCTTCTACCGCAGCGGACTCCATTTCCGGGTCCACGAGGGAAGCATTGCTGTAGAAGGCTGGAAGCCTGACCGGGTCGAAGCGGGCGATGCGGCCTTCCCCGATCTCACCTTTCTGCAACTCCTGTTTGGGTATCGGTCGCTGGCCGAGCTCCAGCACGCCTTCCCCGACTGCTCGGCCACCACGGACGACGCCCGTGCCCTGCTGCCGATCCTGTTCCCCAAGAAGGACTCAGACGTTTGGTCTGGTGGATAAGGCGAACCATCCAAGGATGAGCCGTGAATCGGTACCGGCCCTCGACCTCGCCGGTCTCCCGTACGCGGGCCAACCAGTGACGCATGGCTCCGTGTCCTACACCTAAAGCCTCAGCTATTTCGCGTTGTGACTAATCGTGCTTCGGCGGGTTGCGGGCTCTCAGCCGCCGCCGTGCTAACCCGATGATTGACGGCTACTGCTCAGATTTGGAGCTCATGGCGGCTAGCTCGACGAGACGAGCGACGGCACTCGCCTGTTCCGTGATCAGCCCCGAGCCTGGTCGCCACAAGGGGGTGGACTCCGACGTCGAACTGCTCTACGCCGGCACGTCTGCTCCCTGGGAGTCGCGGCTCGCCACCGAGCGCCGGCGGCCGCCGGCCTCGATCACCGACGGCGGTTCCTTCCCTCGGCGACCAGGTCCTTCCCCTATGCCTGAACGCGGGCTACGGCGCGAGCACCGTCACCCGCCGCACCTCCAGCCGGACGCCCTGGCTCCACAGACCAACCTGCCCCCCGGCCAGCCCCGCCTGGCCACCGGTGGGGTCCGCCGCTTCGGCGACCAGTGCGCCGTCGATGAGGAACCGTAGTTGACCGCCCCGCACTTCGAGGCGGTAGGTCCGCCATGCACGGCCGGGGTCGAAGCCTTTCACGTCCAGCACCCAGTCCTGGTTGTATCCGTCGGTCCACGTCGAGACATCGGTGATCTGCGCCCGGGGACCGGCCTCGTCGCACCCCCACTGGACGCCGCCACCCCAGACCACCCCATCCGCCTCACCCGCGACGACACCGAAGCTCTGGTCGCAGGCCCCTGCTACCAGCCCCTCCACCCGAATCTCCGCCTCGATCGCGTACGCGCCATCCGCCGGTTGGTAGGGTGCGACCAGCCAGGGCTCGGCGAGGAGCCCGGCGGCGTCGTTGACCAGCAGGTCATCGGTCAGCGCCCAGGATGGCCCCAGGTCCCAGTCCGCCAACCCGCCCTCGGTGTCGGCCGTGTACAGCGCCGCCACGGTTGGGGTCGGCGTGGCCGTCCGGGTCGGCGTGGCGGTCGGCGCGACGGTCGCGGTCGGCGGAACGGCGGTCGCCGTCGGCGGCGCGGCGGTCGGGGTCGGCGGCATAGCCGTCGGCGTCAAGGGGAGGGGAGCGGTCGGGGACGGCGCGAGCGCCGGCGACGCGGTCGGCGCCACCGCGGTCGGGGAGGGCCGGTCCGTCGACGGCGCGGTGGCCGTGGTGACTGCCGCCGCCAGCGCGACCGGCGTCCGGCCGCCCTCTGGAGCCGCCGCCAGCGGTCCGAGCACGAGCCACGCCAGTACCGCGGTCACGCCGCCCGCCGCGACAACCGCGGCCACCATCGGCTCCCGCAGGGCCGCCTTGACGTATCGCCCAAGATCGAGCCCCCGGCTCGCAGCCATCCCTTGCCCTGCTCCCGTCGATGGGCCGGCCACTGGTCACGGCGCCCGGAGACCGCCGCTGGCCCGTCTCCTAAGCGCGGTCCCCACCGCGACACCGCGCACGTCCCATCCCATGCGGGGCGGTGACGCCGCCCTCCATCGCACTGTAGCACGGGGTCGGGACAGACCTCGGCCAGTGGCTACATCGTCACCAGGCACTTCCAGGGAACGGCTGCCTGTCACCGGGCTCACCAATGGCCCGCCCGCACCGCTGGTTGGGACCGATGGGCGCGGCCGGTGGACCACGACCAGGGTACGATGGCCGGTGATGCGCCGGCCGCGGGTCAGATCTTAGGCCGCGCCGCCGCGATGCGGTGGCCGGGGGAACGGTTGATGAAGCTTCGACGCACGTCTCGGCTGATCCTGCTTGACGAGTTCGACCGGGTCCTGCTGTTCAGGGTCGAGGACGCGACGGTCTTTGACCCCAACAGCGGCCCAAGGTCGGAGCCCTTCTGGGTGGCACCGGGCGGCTCGTTGGAGGCCGACGAGAGCCACGAAGACGCCGGCCGGCGCGAGCTGTGGGAAGAGACCGGGATCGCCGGCATCGAGCTCGGGCCGTGGGTCGCCACCGCCGAGCCCGTGCTCGACTGGAAGGGCGAGTTGCTCCAGCTACACGACCGCTTCTATCTGGTCCGCGTCACCGCCGCCGACGTCACGCTCGACAACTTGACCGACGAAGAGCGGGCCGTCCTCCGGGAACACCGCTGGTGGTCGATCGACGATCTCCGGTCGTCGGGCGAACGCGTCGTCCCGACCGACCTCGGCGACCTGCTGGCGCGCCTCATCGCGGGCGACATGCCGGACCACCCGCTCAGGCTGGCGCCGTAGGCACCGTGGCGTCGCCTTGCCGCTGAACGCGGCCGAATGCCGAGCACTGCGATGAGAGACCACGCGCGACGGGACGGCGACCTCGGCAAGGGTCATCCGGGACGGCGTGAGGAGCCGCCGTTGCACACCGCGCGCAGATGCGGATCGAAGCTCCGGGGCGGGGACCGATTGAGCCACGGATGTCCGATACGTGGCGGCCGAGAGAATGCGCCGGACGCCCCTATGCTCCGTCCGGTCCTGGCCCGACCCGGCGCAAGACTTCGGCGCGGATCCGTTCCTGGTTGACGCCAAAGCCGTCAACGATCTCGGCCGCAACGCCTTCGCGCTCGCCGACGATCCCGAGCAGCAGGTGCTCGGTCCCCAGATAGCGATGGCGCAGTCGCTCGGCTTCTCTAACCGCGAGCTCAAGTGCCCGCTTGGTCCGCGGCGTCAGCCGCATCTCCCGTGCGACGGTCGCCGGACCGCGCCCGACGATCGACTCGACCGCCACGCGGACGTCGACGAGCCGAACGCTCATACCTTCCAGCATCCGGGCGGCAACGCCGTCGCGCTGGCGCACGAGCCCGAGCAGCAGGTGCTCGGTGCCGATGTAGTCGTGACCGAGCCGGCGGGCTTCGTCCTGCGCGAGTTCAACGGCAGCGCGAGCGCGATCCGTGAAGAGATCGAAGGGGCGAGCACGGCGGCCGCGATCGGTGGCGGGTCGGCGGACGGTCCCGAGTTGACGGATCAGGCGACGCGGCAGATGCATGGCGGCTTCCCTTTCCGTCCAGACGACGGAGCCGGTCCGACGGTCTGCATCCCAAGTCTACGGCGGCGGGAGCGCCCCGGATGGACGACCGGCGCCGACCTCGCGGCTCGGCCACCGGACCCGGCTGCGCGTCGCGGGTAGCACCGCGCCGAGCAGGTTACCGAAAAGCGCTTCGCCGGCCGACAGCGCCATGCTCGGGTCGACCACCGACGTTTCCGGTGTCCGGGCGATCAGATCGGAGGCGTGGGCCGGGCCGCAGGCAAAGACGGTGAAGGCGCAGCAGGTATCCGCCGCCGGCGCGTCGCTCGCCCGCTTCACCACGACGACCGTCCCTACTGGGTGGACGCTGGCGACGACGCCGGGCTGCACCGCGATCCCGATCGGCGTCCCACACGCCGCGCACGAGCTTTCGATCTCGATGGGCCGACCGAGCATCGCCGCGACGCCGAGCGCGTCGAGCGAGCACATCGCGAAGCGGCGCTCGCCGCCGATCACGACGACGTGCGGCGTCGGCACCGCCGAGAACGGGTAGAGACAGGTCAGCCGCCCCGCGCCGTCGAAGGCCAGGTAGTCGGCCCGCGCGAGCGCCCCCAAGTGCTCAGGAAGCGCATCGGGGTCGATCGCGACGGCAGCCGCGAGTGCATCCGCCGCCGGGACCACGCCCTTCGCGATCACCGCGTCTAGCAGGGCGCGATGAAGGCGGCGCTCGGTCGGGGGCAGCGCCGCCTCGTTCGCCAAGACCGTCGGTTGGTCATCCATCGGCTGTGTCGTCATTGGCTCTAGACCACAACGCCGCCGCGAGCCTGTCCAGCCGGAAGCCGATCGCCTTGACGCAGTACGCGTGAGCAGTATGCCGCACCAGCCCACAAGCAACGGGGATCCCACTGACGCCTGCTCAGGCGGCCGCGGACGACCGGCGGCCGGGAAATCGGGATGGAGCTGAACTCGCTCCGACGGATAGACTGACGGTACGGAACGCGCCGGCGGCAGGCTCATCGGCGACCTGCGCCGAGTCCATGCGCACGACCGACGGTCGGTCGACGGGCGGGGACAAACTGCCATGATCAACGACGACGGGCTGGGGCGCTGCCCCTGGGCCGGCACCGACCCGCTGATGGTCGCTTACCACGACCAGGAGTGGGGCACCCCCTGTCACGACGACCAGCAGCTCTTCGAGCGGCTGATCCTCGAAGGCTTCCAGGCGGGCCTGTCCTGGGCGGTCATCCTCCGCAAGCGCGAAGCCTTCCGCCGCGCCTTCGCCGGCTTCGACCCCGCCACGGTCGCCGCCTTTGGCCCGGTCGACACCGACCGCCTCCTTGCCGGCGCCGGCATCGTCCGCAACCGGCTCAAGATCGCGGCCGCCGTCCGCAACGCCGGGGCATTCCTGGCGACTCAACGCAAGTGGGGCACGTTCGACCGCTACGTCTGGTCGTTCGTCGGCGGCGCCCCGCTCGTCCGCGCCGCCCCGCCGCTCTGGCAGGAGATCCCCACCCACACGCCGGAGTCCGACGCGCTCTCCCGCGACCTCAAGCGTCGCGGCTTCGCCTTCGTCGGCACCACCATCTGCTACGCCTTCATGCAGAGCGTCGGCATGGTCGACGACCACGTCGAGGGCTGCTTCCGCGCCGCGCCGCCCGCCTAGGCGTGCATCCTTCGTCCACTCTGGGCCGGGTGCTCAGGTGCCCGTTGGGCAGATGGCGATTGGGGTTGAGGTCATTCCGGCTGCTGTCCCTCCGTCACACCCCCAAACCCCTTGACCCTGACTTACCCAACCAATACACCTGTTCCTAAGCGGTCTGCTCCCGGAGGGAGAGCGGGACCTGGGCGGCGCTCGATGTCCTCCCGGGTCTGTCCACCCGTCATCCCGGACCCCGGAGCTCACCCGGGTCACCCCGAGTCCCTCCCGCGTCGTTGGTCACCGGCCCAATCCCCGGACCGCCGCGCACCGCTCCCCGGTCTCGCCGACACGCGAGGCGTCGGAGGTTCGAGCACGCGGGGCCGCTGCAACCGTGCCGCCGGCCTGACGCGGAGGGTACCTGGTCCACCGCACCGTCCCGCCCAGGGGGACGGCGTTCTCTGCGCTCATCCCCACCCCGACCCTGCGGTTGAGAGAGCGGGCGACCGCCGCCCCAAGGCCACCCGGTCCCCTCCGATTGTCCCTAGCGGCTGCCGGCTTGCTGGCTTGCCGCCCGCCCTTGGGCGAAACCGCCGCCGCCGTCGGCACGTTAAAGCTGGTGATGACGGATCGCCGTCATGCCAGGGTGCGAGGCGGGGCGGGGCCCCGCGGCCTTGACGCGGCGGCGCTCGGCTGGCAGCATTGGGGGCGGACGGCGAGGGGTCGGTGCCGCCCGTCGGCCCGGCCTGCGTGGGGGGATACAGTCACCTCCGCGCCCTCGACCCGCCCGCGACGTGACCCGACGGCGCCCATCGCCCCGCACCGGTTCCCGCCTCTCGGCATCCGGTTCTTGGTTCCTGGCTCCCGGTTCCCGGTCGCGGCCCTGGCCTCAGTACGCGCTGCGATTCGCGATTCGGGCGGCCGCCGCTTCCGACCCCACGTCCCCGATCACGTACCGCCAGCAGGGAAGGACCATCCCCGGTGTCGCGCAACCACTACTACCACTCGCCGTACGCCGGCCGCCGCGCCTCGCGCTGGCCGTGGCTCTTCGGCCTTCTGATTGCCGTCGCCTTCGCCGCCGCCGGCGCCGTCCTCGTCCAGGGCGACCTGATCGAGGTCCCGTCCGGGATCGTCCCGGGCACCGACGGTGACGCCAACGCCAACACGGGCGCTCCCGCCGCCTCGCCCGCCCCGGCGGGCTGGTCGCCAGCCTTCCCGACCCAGCCGCCGCCGGCCAACCGGCCGCCCAGGGCGCTCCCGCGACCGCCGCCTCGCCCACCCCTCAGCCGCGCCAGGTCGTCGGGCAGGGCGACGGCACCGGCCACTCCATCGATTTTCCAGGCCAGGCTCAGGGGCAGGTCGCCGCCCCGGCCGCCGGTACCGCGGCGCCGCCCGCCCTCTCGCCGACGCAGGTGGTCGAGCTCTACGCCCAGCGCTGGAGCATCGGCGACCACGACGGTCTCTACGATCTGTTGAGCCGGACCGCCCAGCAGGCGACCCCCCGACCCAAGTTCCTCGAACGCTACGAGGGCATCCGTGACAAGGCCGGGCTGACCGCCGTCCAGGTGTCGGTCGCCGGCGAGCCCAATCTCCAGACCGAGGTCCCCATCCGGGTCGAGATGCAGTCCAGCCTGGTCGGCGTAATCGAGGAGATGAACCGCGTCCCCCTTGTCAAGGAGGATGGGCAGTGGCGCGTCGCCTGGACCCCCTCCCTCATCTTCGCCAAGCTCGGCGCCGACGGCTGCGTCGACTTCGCCGCGCAGTCGGCGCCCCGCGGTCGCATCCTCGACCGCGACGGGGAGCCCCTCGCCCTCGACGGCACGATCAACCAGGTCGGCGTCGTCCCCGGGCAGCTCACGGCCGGCGACGAGGCGACGACGCTGCGCGAGCTGAGCCGGCTGATCGACATGCCCGCCGACGACATCAAGGCCACGTACGAGGGCGCCAATCCCGATTGGTTCGTCCCGGTCAAGAACCTACCCGATCCGGTGCCCGACCAGACCCTCAACGGCATCACGCGCCTCGACGGCGTCCAGGTCCACAAGACGACGGGGCGCGTCTACCCGCTCGGCGCCACAGCGGCCCATATCACCGGCTACATCTCCGAGGTGACGGCCGAGCAGTTGGAGGCAGACCCATCGCTGAGCCCCGGCCAGGTCGTCGGCCAGGCCGGCGTCGAGGCCGGCGCCGACGACCTGCTGACCGGCCAACCGGGCGGCAAGCTGGTCGTCGTCCAGTGCGAAACCCGCGCGGAGCGGACGATCATCGCCGAGCGCAAGCCCGTCCCGGCCAAGGACGTCGTCCTCACCATCGACCGCGACCTGCAGCAGGCGGTCGACAAGGCGCTCGGGGAGGTCGAGGGGAACGAGCGCGGCAGCGCCGTCGTCGTTGATCCCCGAACCGGCGCCGTGCTGGCGATGGTCAGCCACCCCTCTTACAATCCGAACGGCTTTATCCTCGGCTTCTCCGAGCAGGAGCTCAAGGCTCTCAACGACGAGAAGGCGAATCCCCTCCGCAACCGAGCGGCCCAGGCGGCCTACCCGACCGGCTCGATCTTCAAGGCGATCACCACGGCCGCGGCGATGGCCCACCTCGGCTACACCGGCGAGACCATCATTAACTGCCCCTCCACCTTCGTCCTCGAAGGGAAGAACGGCCAGCGGCTGGAGTTCGACGACTGGACCGTCGACTACCAGCAGCCGGCGCAGGGGGATCTCACGCTCCACCAGTCGCTGGTCAACTCCTGCAACACCGTCTTCTACCAGCTCGGGCAGGCCCTCGACGAGAAGGACCCGGAACTCCTGCCGGAGGTGGCCAAGGCGTTCGGTCTCGGCGGTCCCACCGACATCGACTACCTGCCGGAGGTCGGCGGCACCGTCCCCGACCCCAAATGGAAGCTCGATACCTTCGGCGATTACTGGGCGACCGGCGACGCGGTGAACATGGCCATCGGCCAGGGTTTCCTGGAAGCGACGCCGCTCCAGATGGCGACCGCCTACGCCGCCATCGCCAACGGTGGCACCCTCCTCAAGCCCTACATCGTCGCCGAGACGATCGGCTCCGGCGACGCCCGCGAGCGCGTCGGCCAGCGCGAGGAGCGGGGCAAGATCCCGCTTGACCGGGAGCAGATTCGCGATCTGCAGAGCGCGCTCCGCGACCAGACCAGCAACCCCAACGGCGTCGGCTCGGCGCGCGTCTTCGGCGACTTCCAGTACCCGATCGCCGGCAAGACGGGGACGGCCCAGACAGGTGCCGCTCGGACGGACGCCGCCCAGGTGGGCGCTGCCCGGACCCAGCAGGACAAGGACAAGCCGCACTCGTGGTTCGCCTCGTTCGGCCCGTACGGGGGCGAGGCCACGATCGCCACCACCGTCATGGTCGAGACCTCCGGCGAGGGGGTCATGTTCGCCGCCCCGGTCACCCGCAAGATCTACGAGGCCTACCTCAAGACCGACCTCGCCGACGCACGGACCTGAGCGAGCAGCGCCCTCGGGCGTTTACTATCCTGGTCGGCGAGACCCTGACCCGGCTGGAATGATTCGGCGGAGCAACCACCGCTCGGTGGCCACCCCGCCGTGCGGCAATGAGCCCGTCCCTCGACACAACTGGTCCACCAGAGTGGACCGGTTACGACGGGCCGCCGGCATCCGGTCCCGTTCAGTCGGCTGCATCCGACTTATCCGGATGAGCGCCGGGACTTCTGTCCTGCGCGGACAGTCGCCCCGCGCTTGACCGGCTCTTGACGCTCGCTGGAGGTTGTTTCTATGTACGGCGCGCGCGGCCGCATCGGCCTGATCACCCTGGCGACCGATACGAGCGTGCTGCCCGAGCATGCGCGGCTCATGCCCGACGGCGTCGCCGTCTACCCCGCGCCGATCACGCTGCCGCGGGGCGAGGTGAGCGCGACCGCGCTCGCCGAGATGCTGGCCGGCGACGAGCTGGAAGCGGCGGCGGCGCGGCTGGCCTGGGCGGGCGTCGACGTCGTCGTCTTCGCCTGCACCACCGGCAGCCTGGTCCACGGCCCGGGGTGGGACCGGACGCTGATCCGCCGGATCGAGGCGGCGAGCGGTGTCCCGGCGACTACCACCGCCACCGCCGTCCTCGCCGCCCTGACCGCCGTCGGCGCAACCCGGCTGGCGGTGGCGACGCCCTACGTCGTGGAGCTGAACGCGGCCGAGGAGCGCTTCCTCGCGGCCGGCGGCTTCCCGGTCGCCGCCATCGCTGGGCTCGGTTGCCGCACCGACGCCGAGATCGGCCGCCTCGGCCCAGCCGACGCGGCGTCGCTGGTGCGGCGCGTCGACACTCCGGCGGCCGACGCGATCTTCGTCAGCTGCACCAACTTCCACGCCCTCGAGGTCGTCGCGGAGCTGGAGGCGGCCCACGGCAAACCGGTCGTCACGAGCAACCAGGCCAGCGCCTGGGCCGCTCTCCGCCGCCTCGGCGTCGCCGACCCCATCCCTGGGTACGGGCGCCTGCTGCTGGAGCCCAACGGCGACTGGCAACCGGAACACGACCCGTCGACCGCAATCGAGCAGGCGGTGAACGCATGACCGAAACGGAAATGCCAACGGACGCAAAACGGGGGAGCGCCGGCCAGACCTTCCTGGTCGGGGAGACGCTTTACCTGCGCGGGTTGGAGCTGCCGGACGCCAAGCGGCCCGCCGCCTGGCGCGACTCCCCCTTCCCGATCCCTGTCGAACGCGCCGAGGAGATCCTCAAGAAGGAGACGCCGGCGGAGGCCGAGCGCCGCACGACCCGCCTCGTCGCCTGCCGCATCGCCGACGACGAGCCGGTCGGCGCCGTGACCTACGAGATCTCCGGTTGGCGAACGACCCAGGTGCGCGTCCGGGCCGACCGGGCGCTCAGCGCGGCCACCGCGGCCGTCGTCAAGGCGGAACTGCTTCGGCTCGTCATCCCTTGGCTGCTCATGGAACGCTACCTGATGGTCGTCTGGGCCGAGGTCGAAGGTGGCGAGCCGCCGGTCGCGGCGGCACTGGAGGCGGTGGGCATGCGCCCCGCGGCTCGGCTGCGACAGGCAGTCTGGCGCGACGGCGCCCGGCACGACGGATTCTGGTACGAGGCGCTCCACCCGGCCTGGGTGGAACGCCTGGGCGACCCCCGGGCCGCAATGCCCGGGGTTGACCCCGGCGCGCCGCCGCCGACCCCGGCACCGCGGCGTCCGGCGGCATCCCTTACCGCTTCGGACCCGCTGCCGCCCAACGTTGTCATGGTTGGCGAGCGGGTCTATCTCCGCGCGCTCGAACCCGAGGACGGAGAGCAGATCGGCCGCTGGTCGCGGCAGGAGACGGAAACGTTCTTCGACAACGGGCGGGCGATCCGCAGCCCGGTGATCGTCGCCCACTTCGCGCGGAAGCAATCGGAGGAGGACCCGCCCGAGAACAGCGAGTTCGCCGTCGTGCTGCGGGAAGGGAACGAGCTGATCGGCGACGTCGGCCTCTACGGCATCGACTGGGTCAACCGCACGGCCGAAACCGGGAGCTACCTCTATCGCGCGGAGCGCCGAAGCGGCGGGCTGGGATCGGAAGCCAAGCACCTGCTGCTCGCGTACGCCTTTGAGCGGCTGGGTCTGCACATGGTTCGATCCTTCGTCTGGGGACCGAACACGCGCTCCGCGGCGGCGCTGCGCAAGCAGGGCTACCGTGACGCCGGCCGCCTCTGCTGGACCAGCTTCCGGGGCGGCGAGCTCGCCGACGACCTCGTCTTCGACCTGCTCGCCGCCGAGTGGCGGGCCAACCAGCCAAGCAGCCAGTAGCCAGACGACAGGCGAAGAGAGGAGCGGCGGCCGAACACACCGGCCGCCACTCCTCATCTTGGCTCCTGACCGCTGGCGACTTGCTACTCGCCGAGCAGCGCTTCGAGCTTGCCCTCGATCTCGTTCTCCTCCGGGAAGCGACCAACTCGTTCCTTGGAAAAGATCGTCTCGTTCCTCAGGCTGACCTCAAAGACGCCGCCGCTGCTTGGCACCAGCGTCACGCCCCCGGTCAACCGCTCGTCGTGGTCGTGCAGGATGTTCTCCGCCAACCTGGCGGCACGCGAGAGATACCCTCAGGAGGTGCAGTACTCGATCCGCACCTGGGTTCCGTTGCCGTCGGCCATCGGTCGCTCCTTTCTCGGCGCACCCCGTGTGCGCCCGCATGTCGCCCAACCGGCCCGCAAGCCCGATGCCGCGCTCACCGCGGGCGTCGAGGCACACCCCTCTCGCGAGGCGCGCGCCGCCACGCCTCGGGCGACGCGCCTTGAGCCACTTGCGGCCCCGGACGGACTCGCGTCTGATGGGCTCTGGACCGCGGGGGGTTGGGGGCGTGTGTATGTGTGGCGGGGGGGGGGTCCATTTTTTTGGACCTTGGTTTGGGTTTCGGTTTATTTGTGGCGGCCTCGCCGTGGTCGGCGCCGGCGGCCGCGGGGGGGGGGGTGGGGGGGGGTCGAGCCTCGGTGGGCCTCGTTCCCCTGGGCCTGGCCCTGTGGCTGTTC
>JAUJOZ010000027.1 GCA_030447415.1 Thermomicrobiales bacterium
GGGCCTCGATGATCTGGGCGGTTTCCAGGGCGCGGTTGTGGTAGCGGTTGATCGACTCTTCAAGCTTGTCGGAGAAGCGGCGGGACTGGACGGCGTTGGTGCGCTGGGTGGCGCTGATCTCGTCATTGAGGAGCTTGCGGAGGAGTTCGAGGGCGAGGTTGCGCTGGGGCATCTCCCGGATCTCGGCGAGGAAGCCGTCGGAGAGGATGGAGATGTCGGGTTTCTCGAGGCCGGCAGCGGCAAAGATGTCGACGACGCCCTCGGGGGCGATCGCCTGGTCGACGAGCTGGCGGATGGCGTGGTCGAGATCCTCGTCGCTTTTGCCATTCCGTCGACCGGTGGTCTTGGTGAGGGCGGCTTTGACCGTCTGGAAGAAGGCGACCTCGGTCTTGACTTTTTGCGCCTCCTTGGTGGCGCTGGCGAGTGCGAAGGCCTTCAGCAGCGCCGTCGCGTGATCGAGGAAGCGGTCGATGATGTTCGCGCCCTTCTCCATGTAGTCCCGGAGGATCAGGAACTCCTGGGCCTTGGAGATGACGGCGAGTCGCTCCGACTGTGAGCCGCTGAGAAAGGCGTCGTAGCTGAAACCGCGAAACAACTCACGACAGAGCTCGAGCTTCTCGATCATGGCGGCGACGAGCTCATCGACATCGAGCTTCTCGTTTGCGATTGGTTTGCCGCCGTCGCCCTCGTCGCGGATGTAGGCGCGGAGGGCGGCTTTAAGGTTGTTGGCCAGGCCGAGATAGTCGACGACGAGACCACCGGGCTTGTCGCGGAAGACGCGGTTAACGCGGGCGATCGCCTGCATTAGGCCGTGGCCGCGCATGGGCTTGTCGATGTAGATGGTGTGGAGGGAGGGGGCGTCGAAGCCGGTCAGCCACATATCGCGGACGATGACGATGCGGAACGGATCGTCCGGGTCCTTGAAGCGGTCGGCGAGCTTCTCGCGGCGCTCCTTGTTGCGGATGTGAGGCTGCCAGCGGAGCTCGTCGCTCGCCGAGCCGGTCATGACGACTTTCAGGACGCCCTCGGTGTCCTCGTCACCGTGCCACTCGGGGCAAAGGGTGACGAGTTGATCGTAGAGGTCAACGCAGATACGGCGGGACATGGAGACAATCATGACTTTGCCGGCCATGGCGTCCTGGCGACGATGGATGTGCTCGACGAGATCCGCAGCGACGTCCGCGAGGCGCTTGGGGGTGCCGACGACGGCTTCGAGCTGGGACCAGCGGGAGGCGAGCTTGTCGCACCGGCCCGTCTCCTCGCCCTCGGTGATCTCCTCGAATTCCTCGTCGAGCAGGTCGGCCCGGCCCTCTGGAAGGTCGAGCTTGATGAGTCTGGATTCGTAGTAGATGGGGACGGTGGCGCCGTCGGCAATGGCGCGGCCAACGTCGTAGATGTCGATGTAGTTCCCGAAGACGAGGCGGGTGTCCTTGTCGGCGAGCTCGAGGGGGGTGCCGGTGAAGGCGACGAAGGTGGCGCGGGGGAGGGCGTCGCGCATGTGCCCGGCGAAGCCACGAACGAATTTGCCGGTCTCGCCGACGCGGGTGCCAAAGCCGTACTGAGTGCGGTGGGCCTCATCGGCCATGACGACGATGTTGCGGCGGTTGGAGAGGAGGGGGTGGTCCTCCTCGCCCGGTTCGGGGAAGAACTTCTGGATGGTGGTGAAGACGACGCCGCCGGCGTTGACGCGGAGCAGCTCTCGAAGGTGGGCGCGCGACTCGGCGCGGACGGGATCCTGGCGAAGGAGTGCCGTGCCCTTCAAGAAGGTGTCGTGGAACAACTGGTCGTCGAGGTCGGTGCGATCGGTGAGCATGACGATGGTCGGGTTGGCCATGGCGGGGTGAGCGATCAGCTTGCCAGCGAAGAAGAGCATGGTCAATGACTTGCCGGAGCCCTGGGTGTGCCAGAGGACGCCGCCCTTGCCGTCGCCGCCGGTGGAGGAGGCGGCGAGGGCGGTGGCGAGGGCTTTGCGGACGGCGTGGAACTGGTGGTATTGGGCGACCTTCTTGACGACAGTTTTGCCGTCGTCCTCGAAGACGACGAAGGAGCGGACGAGGTCGAGGAAGCGGCAAGGGTCGAAGACGCCCTTGATGGCGACTTCGAGGGTGGCGGTGGGGAGGAGCTCGTCGCCGTCGATCGTTTTCCAGGCGGCGAAGCGTTCGCGGGGGGTGGTGAGGCAGCCGATCTCGGTGGTGGTGCCGTCGGAGATGACGAGCAGCTCGTTGGTGTGGAAGAGGCGGGGGATTTGGGCCTGGTAGGTTTGGAGCTGCTTGAAGGCGTGGTCGACGGTGGCGCCCTCGTCGGCGGTGTTTTTCAGCTCGACGACGGCGAGGGGGAGGCCGTTGACGAAGAGGACGATGTCGGGGCGGCGCTCGATCTGGCCGCCGGCCAAGGCGTCAACGACGGTGAATTGGTTGACGGCGAGCAAGTCGTTTTTGGTGGGGTCGCCGAAGTCAAGCACTCGGATCAGCTCACCACGCGTCTCGCCGTCGCGGACGACGTCGACGGGGACGCCCTCTACCAGCTGCTTGTGGAAGGCGCGGTTGGCCTGGACGAGCGAGGGGGAGCCGAGTTGCGAGAGGCGGCGGAACGCCTCGTCGCGGGCCGCTACAGAGGCAGAGGGGTTGAGACGGGCGAGGGCGTCTCGGAGGCGGCTGGCTAGGATTACCTCGCGGTAGTCGGAGCGCTCGGGGTTTGGACCGTCGTGGGCGATGTTGGGGCCGAAGCGCACCTCGTAGCCGAGTTCAGCGAGCCAGGAGAGAGCGGCTTCCTCGACATCGCGTTCAAGATACATCGTCGAGCGCACCTCCGGACCTATTCGACCTCATCCGCGCTAATGTCTGACAGGACTTGAGCATCTGAGCTGGGCTCTAAGTCCTCAGTGTCTCCACATAATCGCACCCAAACTGAGCCCAGTGGTGACCTGATCATCTCCCAGTCGGTACTTATCCAGCCGAACGTCTGTGTTCCGTCCTCCGTGACAACACCGATCTTAAGGCCGGTATCTATCAACTCTTGCATCGGGTAGCAGCGTCGCTGGCCCAACTTGGTGTTGCATACAGCGTGACCCCATGCGACCTTCTGCGGCACGTGTTCGATAGCGCCGTATCGAAGAGGGTGCAAGTGAAACAGGTTTACTATCGTTGAGCGCGTGGCCCCCTCGATCTGAATACCGGCGTTCTCTAGCGCCTGCTCTTCCTCAAGCTGAAGCATCGAATGCAGCTCTTCATACCGCAGGTACCTGCTACAGAGAGGACATGTGGTGAGCCCTCGGCGCATCACCCCGTTGAACTCCCAGCGGTCCACGTTGAAGAGATTTTCCGCTTCAAGGATCGCCCTCACGTGCGCAGCTTGTTGCGTAGTGTAGGGGCTGCCCACTGTGTGCACTATGAGCCAAGCCAGGACGCATTGGCAGAGGTAATTTCCTTCTCGATCCGCATATTCCGGTGCAAAGATTCCTTGCGGATCGCCTCTCGCTCGGGCTGGTCTGGCCGCCCCTGCCGTAGAGAGCCGGAGGACATAGTGCCCAGTGTCCTGAACTCCTCGCAGTCGACGGCCTGTGCCTTGCCCCCGAATCGTTAGCCCCCTAATCTCCCAATCCAGCAAGGGAGGAAAAGCCACAAGTAGGTCGTGCGTTCTGTAAAGTACGAAGGCGTTCCCACCGACCACCACTGGAGAATCCGACCTCGAAAACTCGGGTCTTGGCACGCCCGGATTTGAAAAATACTGATCAGGGAGCAGCCTTACTATATAACCTTCGGCGTACAAGTGCATGACGTTCGGATCAAAACGTTCATACGGAATGATGACCCGATTGCTCCGAACAACATGGTTCTGGTATGCCCCCTTCGCGCCACCGCGTGGGGTCGCAAAGCCGGCCTTGCTCAGCTTCTTCCTGTCTCTGTCTCTCATAAACCCCCAGGCAGACGTGGGATGAGCGTTATGTCCGCCGCGATGGCCAAGGGCCAATCGGCATGCACTGATCCTGACCTGCCCCCTGGAAACTTGGCCACGGATAATGGGAGTCCTCAGTGGGGCGGAGCCCCGAGGAGGATTCGATGCGCGCAGGAGCCGATTCACGCAGGAGCAGATCGTCGGCGTCTTGAAGGAGCACGAGGCGGGCGCGGCAACGGCGGCGCTCTGCCGCCAGCACGGCATCAGCGAGCAGACCTTCTACCGCTGGAAGCAGAAATACGGCGGGCTGGAGCGGGGTGAGGCGACGCGGCTTCGGGCCTTAGAAGAAGAGAACGCCCGGCTCAAGCGGCTCGTCGCCGAGCAGGCCCTCGACAACCTCGTCCTGAAAGACCTCCTCCGAAAAAACGCATGACGCCCGCCCAGCGGCGGGCAGCGGTGGCGCAGGTGCGGGAGCGGTTCGGGCTGTCGGAGCGGCGCGCGTGCCGACTGGTGGGAATCGGGCGCTCGACGCTGCGGTACCACGGCCGCGGCCGCACCGACGACGGGCCGCTGCGGCAGCGACTCCTGGAGCTGGCGGCGGAGCGGCCGCGGTTCGGCTACCGGCGGCTCCACGTGCTGCTGCGGCGGGAAGGGGTCGCCGTCAACCACAAGCGGGTCGAGCGGCTCTACCGGGCGGAGAGTTTGGCGGTGCGCCGACGGGGGCGCAAGCGGGTGGCACGCAACGGCCGGGGGCGGGCGGCGTTGCCCGGACGCCCCAACCAGCAGTGGGGCATCGACTTCGTGAGTGACGCCCTGGCTTGGGGGCGACGTATCCGGTTGTTCACCGTCGTGGACGTCTTCACGCGCGAGGCGCTGGCTATCGAGGTCGACACCTCGCTACCGGGGCTGCGGGTGGTCCAGGTGCTGGATCGGGTGGTCACCGAGCGCGGGACACCGGCCGAACTTGTCCTGGACAACGGTCCAGAACTGACGGGCAAGGTCCTCGACCAGTGGGCTTACGAGCGTGGCGTCCGGCTGCGCTTCATCGAGCCGGGCAAGCCGGTCCAGAATGCGTTCGTCGAGAGCTTCCACGGCCGGCTGCGTGATGAGTGCCTCGACCAGCACTGGTTCCTCGGCCTGGCCGACGCCCGGCGGACCGTCGAGGCCTGGCGACGCGACGACCATCAGGCGCGGCCGCACAGCACACTGGGCTACCGCTCCCCAGAGGAATTTCGCCGCCGCTTCGACGCGGCTACGAGTACGCGGTCAGAGTTGGCCGGACTCTCATAATCCATGGACCAAACAAGGGGGGCAGGTCAATCCGACAAAGCTCAAACATGGCCTAAATCCGTAACTTCGGCAATGATGGATCGGGTATTGAACGATCCACTAAATAGCTGGACTAGCATTGCATGACTGATTCTCCGCAGGCGTCGATTCTGTTGTTGGATACGCAAAAGTTCGTCGGGCGAGTTCACCGACTGCTCGAGTGGGAGGCCTAGGAGAGAAACATACTGAAGTGCCCCGATCGCTTCGAGCATGGCGTCTTGTTCATCCAAAGGCGGTACAGCTACCTCGAACTCGAAGAGGTCTGATTTGTACAGCTCAAGGTACGTGGAGCCGTTAGCAATCTGTTGAAGATAACGTTTATTGATTTTCAGCCAATAGGCTAGGAACAGCGGCCGCAGCCGAGGTCCACATCGGAAGTTGAGAAAGCCCTGGTTCGTAGCCATTGGTACGGCGTTGATGGCGACCGCTCCGACAGGAGCGCGCTTCGTTAGCATCACGGTGTTTGCGGGCAATAGACTTGCAGCACTGTTTCGAAGGCCACTAGGTGTTATAGACCTCTCGGTGTTTGACACGTATATGCTATTCGCTAGTGCGGTGACGTCTCGGGGCGTCAGCCACGGGATAGTCCCATCCCAGTAGTCATCATTCGACGTGCTGGGGGTCCCGCCACTCTCCACCTTGAGAACAAACCCTTCAGACGGGTTCGCCACAAGTGAGGTGCGTGCCCACCAAGATGGGCACTCAAGCAGGGGCGTTGCCATTGAACAGTTTCTCCATGGCATGTAGAGCTGCCTCCGCAGCCTGGCCCGATTCACGTACTCGCCTACGAATCTCGACGAACTCCCGGTATAAATCCTCGTGGCTGCTCTCCAGTGTGGCCGAGCGAGCAAAACCGACATAACGTCCTGGTACGAGGGCGCCGGCGTGCGCCCGAATCTCTTCAGTCGAGGCCGCCCTACAAAAGCCCGGTTCATCTTTGTAAACCTGGCCGACTAGGTCACCCCTCCATGCGCGATAGGTCGAGAATAGTTTCCGGATCTCCTCTTCGGTCAAATCCCGATGAATACGATCCTTCATCACTCCGAAGTCATATGCATAGATGAATAAGACCTCGCCCCTCCGGTCTCGCTGCCCTGGCCGACGTTTGTTCCGGGTCACAACCCAAAGACTCGCCGATATTTGCGTTGAGTAAAACAGTTGTGGTGGTAGATAAACTATACAATCTAGCAAATCACTATCTACTAAGCAGCGCCGAATCGCTGCCTCGGACGGTTGATTAGACGACAACGCCCCATTGGACAAGACAAAGCCGGCCGTACCATTTGGAGACAGATGATGCAGGATGTGCTGGACCCAGGCGTAATTAGCGTTGCCAACGGGCGGGATGCCGAACTCCCAGCGACCATCGTCGCGCAGGCGTTGCCCGCCCCAATCGCTGAGGTTGAAGGGGGGTTGGCGAGGATGTAGTCGGCGCGGAGGTCGGGGTGCAGGTCGTGGTGGAAGGTATCAGCGTGGTGGGGGCCGAGGTTTGCCTCGATGCGGCGGATGGCGAGGTTCATCTTGGCGAGGCGCCAGGTCGTCGGATTCGATTCTTGGCCAAAGATTGAGATATCGCCGAGCTGGCCGCTGTGCTCCTCGACGAACTTCTCGGACTGGACGAACATACCGCCGGAGCCGCAGCAGGGGTCGTAGACGCGGCCTTTGTAGGGGGCGAGCATCTCGACGAGGACGCGAACGACGCTCGAAGGGGTGTAGAACTCGCCTCCTTGCTTGCTCGGCGCTGGCAAACTCTGCGAGGAAGTATTCGTAGACCTGGCCAAGGACGTCGCGCGAGCGATGAGTCTTGCCGCCCACGTCGAGGTTGGTGAAGAGGTCAATCAACTCGCCCAAACGTTGCTTGTCGAGGTCGGTCGGGCGAAGCCCTTGGGAAGGACGTCGCGAAGCTTGGGGTTTTCGCGTTCGAGCGCCTCCATTGCGGCGTCGACGAGGGTGCCGATGGTGGGCTGCTTGGCGTTGTCCTTGAGGGCGGACCAGCGGGCGTCGGGCGGGACCCAGAAGATGCCCTCGGCGGTGTACTCATCCTTGTCCTCCGGGTCGACGCCCTCGTCACGCTGGGCTTCAAGTGCCGCGTGATGCTCCTCGAAGGCGTCGGAGATGTACTTGAGGAAGATGAGGCCGAGGACGACGTGCTTGTACTCGGCGGCGTCGAGGTGGCCGCGCAGCTTGTCGGCGGCGGCCCAGAGCTTGGCCTTCTCGGCGCTGGTGAGACCGGAGGCGATGGGGAGGGCGGTCTGCATAGAGGCTCCCAAGTTGCCAGGATGGCGCTAGTCTACCGAGTCAGTATCCCCGACGAGCGCCGTGGGCGCTAACCCCGCGAGCGACCTCCGTTTGAACTCCCGTTCACGGAGACCGACAAGCGACGACGGCGGCGCCGCGGAACTCGCGGTCCGCCCCGCAGGCGGGGCAAGCCACGATCGCCCGGCGCGTGTCGAGGAAGGCGCGGAAGCCGACCACCGCCGGGTCGAGGACCAGCCCGCCGTCAGCGGTCAGCTGGCCGAGGACCGCTCCGTGCGGAGTTGGGCAGCGCGGATGGCGGCAGCGCCACTCCCGCCGGCTCACGGCGCGGCCCCTGGCAGGCAGGGCAGCGATGTACTGTGCTCCGGAGCCGGGACGCCGCCGGTGGGCGGCAGCGGGCCGCGGCACAGCGGGCAGAGGCGCCGCGTTCGCGCGGCGGTGGCGTGGCGGTCGGCGAGAACCTCCCGGCCGCACCGGCGGCACCGGACTACGACGCTCACGCCGCGCCTCCCATCGCGGCGGCGTGCCGCGCTGCGCACCCGTCGCACCAGCGCCGCCCGTCCGCCGAGCAAGGCCCGTCGCAGGCGAGGCAGGCCCCGGGCGGCACGAGGGTCCGCAGCGCCGCCAAGTCGAGCGCCAGGTGCGGGTCCCGCCACCGCCCGGCCTCCGCCCAGACCAGGGCGTGGACGATCTCTCGCCGCCACCCCGCCCGGTCCGCCGGCGCGGCGGCGAGGGCGTTGCGGACCGTCTCCGCCAGCTGCTGCTCGTCGATACCCGGCCCTCCGCCGGCCCACGGGTCGTGGCAGTCCAGTTTTACCCGCTCGGCGGGCGGCGCGGCCGCGGTCGGTGGGTCGCCGGTCAGTAGGACAACCAACCCCGCCTTGTGCGACCCGATCGCCGTCCGCAGCGTTGTGTCGAGCACCCCCGGCCGCGCCCGCACCCGCACTGCGTCCCCGTCCAAGGTGACAGTCGCCCCGAGCGCCTGCAGGCTCGCCAGCAGCGCCGCCGCGTCGTCGATCTCGGTCATACGACGAACTCCTCCCACGCCCCATCGGCGATGCCGGGGTCTGCGGCGCCCGATCGCCCACCGTGCTGCGCGCAGTACAACGCGGCCCAGCCCGCCGGCAACGCCTCCCCGCACTCGACGCAGACCCGCTCGGGTCGCGGCGCAACCGCGCAACCGCGGCCGTCGACCCCACCGTTTTGCCCGTCGTTCGGCCAAGTCCGCGGTTGCGCGGGGGGCTGCAACCGCTTTGCAACCGGCGTAACCGCTGGGTCGGCGCGGTTGTGTTCCCCTGGATTGCCACAACCGTCCGCGCAACCCTCGTTTTTCCCGTCGTCCTGGGCGCACCCAGGGGGCGGTTGCCCGGTTGCGCGGTTGCGCGAGGGGTCGACGAACACCTCGTCGGGGTCGGGCAGCGCCGGCCGCTCCGCCGGCAGCGGGTCGCCGGGCCGCAGCCGCTTCGGTTTGCCTTTGCGCTCCTCCTCGTCGACCAGCCAGCCGCCTTTCAGCGCCGCGGCCGCCCGCCGGCTGGCCACGCTCTTGTGCACCCCGAGCTTGGCGGCGACCTGGTTGACGGTCGCCGGGGCGGCCTTTCCGTCCGGCACCAGATCGATCACCGCCTGCACGGTCGCCCGGATCGTCGGCGTCGCCCCCTCGGCGGCGATGGCGCCGAAGATCGGCGACGCCAGGTGGTAGGCAGCCCGGTAGTCCCGCTCGTCGGCCACAATCCGGCCGCGCGCGTCGCGGCGCCGTTGGCGCTGGTGGAGGAGTGCGACCGCCCCGACCAGCCCGAGCAGCTGGGTGAAGTCGCGTCGCGAGCGCACCAGGGCCACGTCGTAGCGCCAGGCCAGCTCCCCGGCGAAGGGGACGACCACCTCCCGGTCGCCGTCCTCGGCCAGCCACCGCTGGGCTTCAAGCCAGGGGGCCGGGTCCGGCTCGTCGAGCGCCGCGCCCGCCGCCCGCTCGGCCAGGGCCAGCACGATCTGGCGGGAGGTCGCCTCGTCGTCGGGGACGTGGGCGGTCAGGACCCGGGTCTGCAGCTCCGGCTCCACCCGGCCGGTGGTGGTGGTGATGAAGCCGGTCGGGCCCGGCTTCTCGAGCCGCCGGGCCTTGAGGCCCTCGGCGATCTTCTCGACGAACTCGTAGGCGACGTTGCCCTCCCAGGCGACCGAGCGCAGCAGCGCTGCCCCGACCCCGTCGCGGTGCAGGGCGGCGGCCTCCTGGACGATGAGGATGCGGTGACGCAGGTCGGCGTCGGTGTAGGCCAGGAGGCGCTCGCTCATGCCGTTGAGGGCGTAGACCGCGGTCGGGGGGAATAGCCGGGCCACCAGCATGACGACGAAGGACTTGCCGGCAGCGCTGGGACCGGTCAGCTCCAGGTTGAGGGGGCGGCGCAGCAGGCGGCTGACGAAGACGAGGAAGATCAGCAGCGGCAGCCGCCGGTCGCCGGCGTGGCCCAGCCCGCGGACCGCCCACTCGACGCGGTCCAGGAGGTCGGGGGCCTCCAGCAGGGCACGTGCCGCCCCCTGGGTCGCCGCGTCGACCTCCGGCGGCGGCTGGTCGGTCGCCGCATAACCCGGGGCCAGGAAATCGAGGACACGGTCGCGGACGGCGTTGAGGTCGTCGGGGCCGATTCCGGCAGCCTCGGCGAAGCGCTCCCGGTCGCGGGCGCGGTCGAGGTTGAGCCGGTCGCGGCGGAGCAGGCGGGTGACCGGGCCGTCGGGCGTCGGGTCCTCGACGACCGCCGAGACGGTGGCCTTGAGGCCCTCTGAGACGCGCGGGTCGTCGACGTAGTAGGTCGTCGAACCGACGACTACCTTCAGGACGCTACCGCGCACGGCGCACCTCCTCGGTGAGGTCCACCACGGGGCGCCGCCCGAGCGTCGCGGGAACGACGAGAACCGGGCGCCGCCGGGCGCCGTAGCCGTCGCGGGCGAGCGCCCTGGTGGCCGCGCGGTAGTCGCCGTCGTGTTCCAGCACGGCGAACACGCGGAACGGGCGGTAGCCCCGGTCCGGGTCGAAATCGGTGCTGCTGGTGAACGGGTAGAAGTACCGGCTGCCGCGGTAGCCGAAGGTAGCGGAGACGCCCCGATCCTTGCCGGGCCGCCGCAGGTAGAGCTCGTCGCCGCGCGCCGCGACGATCACCCAGCCATGGCGCCCCAGCAGCCCCAGCACGTCGCCGCGGGCGTCGTAGTCGTCGCCCGGCCGGCCCCCGATCGAGGAAGCAGCCGTGGACGGCGCGGGGCTGTACCCAGCTTTCGGTCGGAGGTCGAAGGAGCGGGCCAGGGCGAAGAGATCCTCGCGCTCCTCGCCGGAGATCGTGACGACCGAGGCGAAGCCGCCCCGGAGCAGGACGTAGGGCCGGCCGGTCGGGTGGGTGCCGCTGCCGGAGGGAGCGACGATCGCGAACCCGCCCCGGCCGCGCGTCTCCATCGTCGTCTTCCAGCGATCGTGCGGGTCGCGCATCTCGTCGGGCCGCTTTGGGCGCTGAGCGAGCTTCGTGTTCCCCTCGATGACCCTGGTCCGGTAGATCGCGTGGACGCCGCCGCCGGGCGACGCCTCGAGATAGCCGGCGGCGACGCGCTCGACCAACTCGGTGAGGCCCCACTCGGCGGCCCGCTGGCAGTACGCTGGGAAGGCGCCGGCCTCGTCCCACTCCAGGCACTCGGCGCCGCCGGAGACTGGGCCGAACAGGAGTCCGAATCCGGGCCACCCCTTGACGAGGAACCAGCGGCGCAGCAGGTCAGAGGGTGGCCGCTCGCGCTGCCAGCGCGCCCAGCCGTCCCCGACCGGGCGCTTGGAGCCGTCGTCCCGGACGGCGACCGGGCAGAAGCCGGCCTCGTGGGCGGTGAGGGCGGCCAGGTAGAGGTCGGCCGGCGACGGCCTGGGCGCCTCGCCCGTCGATGTCGCGTCTGCGATCATGATGACGCACACCTCCCGCGATAACCCGGCGCTTCGGTTCGCAGCCCGGCGCCAGGGCGTCGCGCCCTCAGCCCGCACCCGGATCGGTGCCTGCGGTCGTACCGCGGCGGCGCGGTTCCGGCTCGGGGCCGGCACCCTCCTCGGGCGGCGGCCGGAGCAGGATGTCCCAGAGCCGTCGCCAGCTCGCCTGCCGCACCGCGAGCGGGAGCGGTCCGCCGCGACCGCTCGTCGGCCGCGCCGGCTCACTCCGGCCGGCCACCGCCCGCCTCCCCCACCAGGACCCGTACGGCCGTCCGGCGCGCGGACGGCGGCCCCTCGGTGGCGAACACTTCCCCGCCCGGGTCGTCGAGGCGGGCGATCGCCGCCAGGACCGCGGCCACCACCGCCCGGTCGGAGCTGGCCAGGACCGGCGTGGCTTGGTCGGCCCTGGGGCCCTTCGAGATCGTCAGGTACAACGGCATGGCGTCACCCCCGTGCCAACGGAACCCGGAAACGGCGAGGCCCCCGGGCGAACCGGGGGCCTCTACTCCTTAATCCGGGCCCGGGGGCGGCGCGCTTAAGTTGGCGTCAGGCCGCCTTCAGGCGCTTGCGCAGCAGGGTGAGCTGGGTGCGGACGTTCCCCTGGGTGGTGCCCAGGCGGGCGGCGACCTCGCCGTAGGTCAGGCCCTGGGCCAGCAGCGTCAGGACCTCCCGCTGCTTGGGCGTCGCGGCGTTCAGGCATACGGCGAGTCGCTGCCGGGCCTCCTCCCGCTCGACGCCCTCGACTAGGAGGACGAGCGGATCGTCGTCCGGCGCCGCCGGGCGCTCGTCCTCCCACCCCTCGGGCAGCCGGACCGATCGGCGCTCGATCCGCTCCGCCGCCTCGGCCTCCGGGGTCGGGACCCGGTCCGTCCGCTCGGCGAGGGAGCGCTCCACCGTCCGCACCACCGCGATCCGGAACCAGCGGTGGTACCAGGCGGCCTCCAGCTCGTCCGGGGGAACGGGGACCCGCTTGCCCCGTTCGTCCACGACCCATTCGCGGTCGAAGCGGATGGTCTGCGGCTGGCCCCGCGTGCCCAGGACCAGCAGGAACGCCGCCTGCAGCTCATGCCGCAACAGTTCGCGCGGCGACACGCCTAGCTCGCGGGAACGCCGCGGCAGCGCCGCCTTGACCCGCCGGCGGGAACGGACCCACGCGAAGCGGTCGGCCATCCGGTCGAGGGCGCCCTGCCGCGCCGCCGGCGAGGCGTCCGGGTCGTCCAACAGGTAAAAGTCGCTGTGGTACGAGCCCGGCGCCAGTTCCGGCGGGATCGGCGCCCAGTCCTGCCAGCGCCGCAGGTCGGCCAGGAGGTCACCGACCAGGTCGGCTGAGCGTATGACCCCGCCGCCCCGGCTCAGTTCCTCGACCAACTCCGCCATCGACGAGGCCGCGGTGCGGGCAGCCAGATCCTGGAGAGCAAGGACTTCGTCAGCGAACGACCGGACCGGGCGCAGAGCCTCCGCCAGCCGCGCCGCCTCGACGGCTGGCCTGACTAGGTCGCCCGCGCGCATCGCGTCGAGGTCGAGGGACGCCTCCTGCCAAGCCGGGATCGTCAGCCGGGCGGCCTTCGCTGCGAAGTCGGCCGTCAATCCCCTGAGGGATGCGGTCACGGTCTGGCTCGCGATGATGTCCGCGGCCTCGAACCACGACGGCACCGGAATGGCCACGACGGAGGCGGCGTCCGCCCATGGGGCGACCAGCTGGTTGGCGGCGATGGCGGCGCTTGATTCCCCCAACCCTAGGTGCTCGCCCAGGAGATCCCCGAAGGCGGCGATCCCCAGGTCCCGGCCGATCGAGGGGACATCGACCAGCGGCGCGGTCGCCGCAGCGATCTGGTTCTGGAGCCGCGCCCCGAACGCCGGGGTCGTGTCCAACCCGTCAAGCCACGCCGGAAGCACGAGCTCCGCGGCTCCGGACGCTACGTGGGCGTCCGCCGACTCGGCCACGAGCGCGGCGTTCATCGCGAGGTCCATCGCGTCGTCCGCGCAGACCCGAGCCAGGCTCGCCTCCCGGGCGAGTAGGCGGCGGGCAACGTCGGCGGACCCGAGGGCCGCGGCGACCTGGGCCGCCACGGACCCGCCAGCCGTTGGCACGGCGAGGGTGCGGGGGTCGGGCGGCGCGACCGACTCGGCAAGCACCCGATGCCAACCCACCACCTCGTCGGCGTCGGTCGGGGCGGTCGTCGTGCGGGCGGTCGACCACGACTCGTCCGGGATCGCCTCGTCCGGGCCCCCGGCTCGCGTTCGGTCGCGCGCGGCGACCTCGCCGGCCGCGGTCCATGGCGGGCGCCTGCCTACCGCTTCCGCGATCGGGGCAGGCCCGGGCGCTGTCTGCACGATGTTGGGATCAACGGCGGCCGGGGCGGCGGCCGACGGATCTGGCGGCAGATCGACGGCGGTCACGGCGACACCTCCGCGAGGGATGAGGACAGCGGCGGGCCGATCCGGCGGGGGTGGCAATGCCAGTGAGGTTGAACGAGTGCTCGTCGATCGGTTCGATGGATGAGCGCGGTGCGGAGACCCAGGGAAACGCTCTTGATGCGCCCCCCCGGACATGGTAGTCGAGGGCCAGGCGAGCGACCGAGACGCGGCCGGTTCACTCTAGCCAACCAGGGCCGCCATCGCCGCTAGTTCGGCCAGGTCCTGCGAGAAGTCGAAGACCATCTGGATGGGCATGCCGACATTAGCGTTCTCGTTGTAGCTGTCGACGTCGGCCTTGAGCTGCCGGCAGTCGCCGACGATCTGCTGCCGCCGCTGCTGGAACGCGATCTCCATGTGCGTGGGGTCGGCCGTCCGGATGTCGGCCCAGAGCACGAGCTGCTCGCCGTGCTGCTCCAGGCGCGCCGCGTGCTTGGTCCGGACCGTTCGCCCCTGCGGATCCACGTAGTAGTCCTCGCGTAGGGCCCGCGCCAGCTCCTCGGCGCACTGGCCGATGAGCGCGGCGGGCTGGGGCCGCCACCGCCCCTCCCGGATTGCCCAGGCGGCCATCTGCTTGGCCGTCGCGGGCCACGGCTGGCCCGCGTCCCGGTACTGCTGGACGATCTCGAGGCGCTGTTCCGTGAACGTCTGACCGCGCATGTCGAACCTCTGCTCGGCGGGGCGAAGGCGTGGGTCGGCGGGGCACCGGTTCAGATGTGGGCCGGCAACTCAGCTCCCCATCCGTCAGTGAGGGCGGACGAGGTGATCCACTCCCGCACCGGCACCAGCGTCTTGCGGAAGCTCGAATAGGCGACCTCCCCGTGGTGCTGCAACTGCCCAACGACGATGGCAGGATGCACCCCCATCGTCTGCGCGAACGCTTCGATCCGGCGGGCGGAGTACAGCGGTCGGATCCGCGCGATGAAGTTCTCGATCTGCCTCCGCGGGATCAGCGTCTCGCCGGCGAAGTCGTTGGCCTCGCGCTCCCGTTGCGGCCGCTCGTCGTCGTCCCGGACGGTCTCCATGTCGGTGTCCAGCGACGGCTCGCCCTTGGCCACGTGGTGGAGTTCGTGGAACAGTACGAACCAGAAGTTGTCGATGCGGTCGAAGCGCAGGGAGAGCGCGACGGTCGGCGCCCCGTCGACCCAGAAGCAGGCCCCGTCGATGCGGCTGCCGGGCAACGGCTGCACGATCACGAACCGGATGCCGGCGTTGGCGAGGACGCGGGGCACGTGCCGCACTTCTTGGGGCACGTGGAGCAAGAGGCGGAGGCGGTCAACGGCGTCCTTCAGCCCCTGCTCCGTGTAGGGCTCGGCGTGGACGGCGCGGGCCAGCTGGCGCGCCCGGCACAGCCACGCCTTCTGGGCCGGGGTGGGTGGCTCGTCATACGACGTGGACTTGCGCGCGGCGTGCCGCGACAGGTCTGGCTCGTCGTCGATCTCGTCGATTTCGAGGAACCGGCACAGGCGGGCCTCGAGGACGGCGACGTTGTCGGAGGGTTCGATCCAACCGCGGCGGATCATGTCCTTGACCGGCGCCTTGGCATACAGCTTGGCCCGGCGGGTGATCGCGTCGCCGTCGTCGCGCACCTTCGACAACTGGTAGGCGGCATCCAGGTTCATCCAGAACTCGGCGCTCGTCCCGAACGCGGCCGCAAGGCCCCGCGCCGTCTCGGGGGAGATGCCGCGCTTGCCCGCGACGATGTCGCTGACAAGGCCCTCCGAGCGGCCGAGGATCTCGGCTAGGTCCGCCTGCGACCACCCCCGTGCCTCGAGTTCTTCGCGGAGGGTCTCCCCCGGCGGGAAGACCTCCGCCGGCCGACGCGTCGTCATCGCGTCCTCCTCCTTGTGCCCGTCATCGATGGTAGTCCTCGATCGTCAGGATCCTGATCCGTTTCCCGTTCGTCCCGGCCTCGAGCGCGAACACGAGCCGATACCGGTCGTTGAGCCTCACCGAGTGCTGGCCCTGCCGCTTGCCCTTGAGTTTCTCGAAGTGCAGCGACGCGAGGGCGCGGAGGTCGCGTTCGTCGGCGGCGGCCCGGATCTGCTGGAGGCGTCTGCGGTAGGCCCGGACGACGGCCGGGGGCAGCGCCATGGCAAAGCAGGCGTCGGTCTCCAGCCGGTCCAGGTCGTCGTCGGCGAACGTGACGTCCATCGCGGACCAGGGTATCCTGGGTTCTTGCGCTTGTCAATTCTGAGTTCCGAAACTCAGAACGTCAAATTGCATATTGCGGGCTGATGGGGCAACATGGGGTGGCTGGGAGGGCGACGTTGCGCGCCGCGCGCGGGGCCGAGCCGCGGCGGGCGGCCAAGTCCCGGCGGGCGATAGGCTACGAGGATGAGGGATCACCGCAATGACCCACAGGCGCATCCAGGTGGCGCCGGAGCCGAGACAGTCCCGGGCGGCCATCTATTGCCGCGTGTCCACCGCGAAGCAAGAGGACGAGGGCACGTCGCTCGAAACCCAGGAGGCGGCATGCCGCGCTTTGGCTGCCGATCGTGGTTACGCAGTCGCCATGGTCTACCGCGAGGTGTTCACCGGTGCCGAGCTCTACGCCCGGCCGCTGCTGACTGCGGCGCGACAGGCGATCCGCACCGGGGTCGCCGACGTGCTCCTCTGTTACGCCGTGGATCGCTTGGCCCGCAAGCAGGCCCATGTCGCCATCGTCGCGGAGGAAGTCGAGCAGGCCGGCGCCCGGCTGGAGTTCGTGACGGAGGATTTCGAGCGAAGCGCGGTCGGCGAGTTCATTCGCAGTGCGAAGGCCTTCGCCGCCGAGGTTGAACGCGAGAAGATCGCCGAGCGCACCCAGCGCGGCCTCCGCGCTCGCGTGGCGAGCGGGAAACCTGTCGGTACGGCGCCCCCGCCGTTCGGGCTTCGCTGGCGCGACGCTGCAAAGAGCGGCTATGAGATCGACCCGGCAACGATCGGAATCGTCCGTCGCATCTTCGCTGAGTACGACCGAGGCGCGAGCCTGCGGAAGATCGCCGCCAGCCTGGACGCCGACGGCATCCTACCGCCACGCCACGCCCGCACCGGAGCAACCCGTTGGGGGCTGACCGCGATCCGGCACATCCTGACCGAGCGGGCGTACACCGGGGCGGGTCAGGCGTTCCGGTACAAGGTCGAGAAGGGGGCCGGCGGTCATCCGGTCGTCGCGCTCCGGCCCGACGTCGAGCGGGTCGCGTTGCCGGCCGGCACGTACCCGGTCGTCATCGAGTCGCCGCTGTTCGAGCGGGTTGGCTTGCGGCTCTCGACCAACCGCCGGGAGTCGATGCGCCCCGACCGCAACCCGGAGGTCGGAATCCTGCGCCGAGGATTTGCGAAGTGCGGCGTCTGCGGTCATCGCCTGGTAGTAACGTACGAGCGTGGCGCGCCCGTCTACCGCTGCCACGTCCAGAACCGCCGACGGCACGGCTGCCCAGGCGCGTCGATGCGCGTGGACGTCTTGGACGCCGCCGTTTGGGCTCGGGTCGAGGCGATCCTGACCGACCCGTCCACCGTCGCCGCCGAGGTTGAGCGGCTGCGGCGCGACGACCCCACGGCGGCAGACCTGGAGATGATCGACCGACAGCTTGCGGGGTTGGCGCGCCGGCAAGCGAGCGTCGCCCAGGCCGTCGCCATGCTCGATGGCAACCTGGAGGCGCTCGCGCCGCTGGTGGCGCAGCTCGACGCAATCGGCAAGCAGCGCCAGGCCGTGGAGCGGGAGCGCGTGGCGATCGAGGACCGTCAGACCGGCTGGCGGGTCGCCCAGGCGCGGCTCGCTGGTGCTGCGGATTACTGCCGACGGGTCGCGGCGTCGCTGCGGTTGCTGACGTTCGCCGAGCGCCGGCTCGCCTTGGAAGCATTGGGCGTTAGCGTGCGCGTGTTCCGGGCGGACTGCGACCCACGCTGGATCGTCACCCTTGCCCTGCCGTTCGACGACGGGGCGACTACGAGGCCGACGGGTGGAAACGTGTTCAGTAGTGGTGGAACTACTGCAACGTCCTCCGCGACGACGGCCTCTCCTATGGCGACTACGTCGAGCAGTTGACCTACCTCCTCTTCCTCAAGATGGCCCACGAGCAGGCCCAGCTCCCCGGCCGCCGCTCCCCCATCCCGCCCGGCTACGACTGGCCCTCCCTTATCGCCCGCGACGGCGACGCCCTCGAAACCCACTACCGCCATACCCTCGAGCACCTCGGCACCCAGGGCGGCATGCTCGGCATCATCTTCCGCAAGGCCCAGAACAAGATCCAGGACCCCGCCAAGCTCCGCCGCCTCGTCGTCGACCTCATCGACCGCGAGCGGTGGATCGCCCTCGACGTCGACGTTAAGGGCGACGCCTACGAGGGCCTCCTCGAAAAGAACGCCCAGGACACCAAGGGCGGCGCCGGCCAGTACTTCACCCCCCGCCCCCTCATCCAGGCGATCGTCGATTGTGTCCGCCCCGCCCCCGGCGAGGCCATCTGCGACCCCGCGTGCGGCACCGGCGGCTTCCTCCTCGCCGCCCACGACCCGAACCTCGACCCCGACCAGAAGCGCCACCTCCGCCTCGAAGCCCTCCGCGGCGTCGAGCTCGTCGACGGCGTCACTCGCCTCTGCGCCATGAATCTCCTCCTCCACGGCATCGGCCCCACCGCCGACGGGGCCCAACCCCCGGTCCGCACCGACGACAGCCTCCGCGCCGACCCCGGCGACCGCTTCGACCTCGTCCTCACCAACCCGCCGTTCGGTCGCAAGTCGAGCGTCCTGATGGTCAACGAGGAAGGCGACGGGGAACGCGAGGCCCTCACCGTCGTCCGCGACGACTTCTGGGCCTCCACCAGCAACAAGCAGCTCAACTTCGTCCAGCACGTCAAAACGCTGCTCAAGATCAACGGCCGCGCCGCCGTCGTCGTCCCGGACAACGTCCTCTTCGAGGGCGGCGCCGGCGAAACCGTCCGCCGCAAGCTCCTCCACGAGTGCGATGTCCATACCCTGCTGCGCCTGCCGACCGGCATCTTCTACGCCCAGGGCGTGAAGGCCAACGTCCTCTTCTTCGACAAGAAACCCGCTTCCGCCACCCCCTGGACCAAAACGCTCTGGGTCTACGACCTCCGCACCAACCAGCGCTTCACCCTCAAGACCAATCCCCTCAAACGCGCCGATCTCGACGACTTCGTCCTGCGGTTCAACCCCGCCAACCGCCACGACCGCCACCCCACCTGGTCTCCCGACGACCCCAATGGTCGTTGGCGCCCTTTCCCTTACGAGGACCTGCTGGCCCGCGACAAGGTTAGCCTCGACCTCTTCTGGGTCAGGGACGAGACCCTCGAAGACGCCGCCGACCTCCCCGATCCCGACACCATCGCCCTCGAGATCGTCGAGGACCTCCGCGCCGCCCTCGACCAGTTCGCTGCCATCCAAGCCGACATCGCCCCCGCCGACTAATCGCGGGGTCGGACGGAACAAGCCCTCCTCACCCAGCCGCGGCAAATGGAACGGGGGCAAGAACCGTCGCGTCGTTCCCTCTTTGTCACATCGCCTAAACCCCTTGACTCCGCTCGCCGAAACCCGTACACCTGTTCGTAAGCGATCTGCTCCCGGAGGGAGAGCGGGGCCTGGGCGGCGCTCGATGCCCTCCCGGGTCTGTCCACCCGTCATCCCGGACCCCGGAGCTCACCCGGGTCACCCCGAGTCCCTCCCGCGTCGTTGGTCACCGGCCCAATCCCCGGACCGCCGCGCACCGCTCCCCGGCCTCGCCCCACCAGGCGAGGCGCTGCGGTTCGAGCACGCGGGGTCGCCGTCACCGGGACGGTTGACTCGGCCGAGAGGGAGCCGCTGGTACACAGCCAGACGCGCCGGCAGACCGCCGGCGACCTTCACGCCGAAGCGCACTGAGACAGCAGCTCCGTCCGCCGGCTCGCCCCTCGGCATGAGGCATTCGGCCGGGGGCCTACGCGTCCCCCTCGTGGTACTGCGCCTGGACGTACTGGAGCAGCGTCACGAAGATGACGCCGCCGAGGACGTTGCCGATCAGGACCGGGAGGAAGGCGCCGCCCAGCCAGTCACCGATCGTGATCGGCGCGCCGAGGAGCATCGCCATGAACACCTCGGCGGCTGAGATGACGACGTGGGTGAACTGGCCCAGCACGATCAGCGTGCCGATCAGCCAGATGATCACCAGCCGCGCCCCCATCCCCTCGGCCGCCACCAGCAGCCAGGTCAGGATCGTCATCAGCCAGCCGGCGAAGATCGCCTTGACGAAGGCGGTCCAGAACGGATAGTGGACGACGTGGTCGGCCAGCCGCTCCAGCTCCGCGGCCGGCTCCGGCGGCAAGACCCCCGGTCGCGAGATGAGAAACGCGAACAGGAGCGCTCCGACCAGGTTGGCGGCGAGGCTGACTCCCCACAGCGCTCCCAGCTGCCGCACCGTGCCCCGCCGTTTGAGCACGCCGGTCACCGGCAGCAGGAAGTTCTCCGTGAACAGCTCGCTCTTGCCGACCAGCAGGATGACGAAGCCGACCGGGTAGGCGAGCGCCCCCAGCAGGTGGGCCACCGACGGCCCCTCCCCCCCTCCCAACGAGGCCGATGTCCACGCCATCGCGATCACCCCGAAGCTGATGCTCATCCCCCCGATGAACGCGGTGATGGCGTCGCCGGTGATCGGCCGGTCCAGGCGCTTGGCGCCGATCCTGGAGGCGTCCTCGACGACCTCCGGCGCCTCCTGGCCGAGCGGCTTCGGCTCATCGTCGGTCGCGGCCGGATGGTGACCATCGGCAGGCACGGCCTGCACCCCACCGGTCGGTCGCTCAATCTGTCCCGTTCCCCGGCCGTCCCGGTTCGCGACGTCCACGCCGATCGCTCTCCTCGGTTTATCTCGGGTACCCGTGTCGGTACGCTCGGGTGCAGGTTCGATGCCACACCCAAGCCGGCGGCCGCGCCGTGGCTACCAAGCCGGCCGCCGGGGCCGGCGCGGCATGCGGGCAGCGGCACCGGTCGTGCAGGCGACCCGCGAGGCCTGAGGTCGGATCGGCGGAGGGGGAACGGGAAGCGATGGGTGGGAACGGACAGGACGGGAATGGGGACGGCGACAAACGCCCCGGCGTCGGCGTCGGCGTCATCGTGCTCCGCGGGGATGAGCTGCTCCTGGTGCGACGGCGAACCCACGGCGCGGGCACCTGGTCGACGCCGGGGGGCTACATCGACTTCGGCGAGTCGCCGGAGGAGTGCGCCGTGCGCGAGACGATGGAGGAGGTCGGGGTCCGCGTCGCCGACCCCACCTTCCGCGCGATCACCAACGACGTCTTCGCCGACGGCGAGAAGCACAGCGTCACGATCTGGATGGCGGTCCGCTACCTGGAGGGCGACCCGGCGATCGTCGCCGCCGAGGAGCTGGACGCGGTCGGTTGGTTCCCCCTCGACGCCCTACCACAGCCCCTCTATCTCTCCACCGAGAACTTCGCCTGCGGCCGGACCTATCCGCCGGGCGCCGGCTGGCGCCCGGACGACTGATTGCCCCAGCTAGCCGGGGAGTCCTCCCTCTCGACGGCCGGGCACGCGTGCTCCGTGCGTCCGGGCGGCGCCCGTAGCGGCACCGGACGTGCGGGCCTCTCCGCGCTCACGCCCGCTCGCCGGGGCGACCCGTTACCATCGCGCCCGGCCGATTTCGAGGAGAAGGACCCATGCAACCCCTGGCGGAACAGGTCATCGTCATCACCGGCGCCTCAAGCGGCATCGGGCGCCTCACCGCCGTCGAGGCCGCTCAGCGCGGCGCCCGGGTCGCGATCGCGGCCCGTGGCGCAGACGCCTTGGAGGCCACGCGGCGGGACATCGAGGCGCAGGGCGGCCAGGTCCTCGCCGTCCCGACCGACGTCGCCGACTTCGCCCAAGTCGAGGAGCTCGGCCGGCGCACTATCGAGCGCTTCGGTCGCATCGACACCTGGGTCAACAACGCCGCCGTCACGATCTACGGCGAGGTGACGCAGGTGACGCCGGAAGAGTTCCGGCAGGTGATCGACGTCGACCTGATGGGGCAGGTCCACGGCGCCATGGTCGCCCTGACGCACATGCGCCGGCAGGAGGGCGGCGGCACGATCGTCAACGTCTCGTCCGGCCTGGGCGACCGCGCCGTTCCCTTGCAGGCGGCCTACTGCGCCGCGAAGCACGGCGTCAACGGGTTCAGCGAGGCGCTGCGGGTCGAGCTCGAGCACGCCGGCGTGCCCGTCGGCGTGACGGTCATCAAGCCGGCCTCGATCGACACCCCGTTCTTCCACCATGCCCGGACGAAGATGGGAGTGGCGCCGAAGCCGGTGCCTCCCGTCTACGACCCGACGCTGGTGGCCGAGGCGATCCTCCATGCCGCCACGCACCCTGTCCGCGGGCTCCCCGTCGGCGGCGCCAGCGCGAGCATGTCGCTGATGGAAAAGCTCTCGCCGCGTCTCCTCGACTGGCAGTTGAGGTTCGCCGGCTACCCGACCCAGCAGGAGGACCGGCCTAAGACGGCCGCCGCCCCGGACAATCTCTTCGTGGGCTCGACCGGCCCGGGCTCCGTCCGCGGCGGTTACGATGGCCGCCGGGTCAGCCTCTACACCTGGCTACGACTGCGCCCGCTGATGCGCCAGGCCGCCTTGGCGGCCGTGGCCGTCGCCGGGATCGTGACGGCGCGGACGAGGCGATCCTGACGGCCCGTCCCACGCCGTGGGCACGGTCCTGCGCCAACCCCCGCGTGGCACGCCGTTTGCACCGGTGAGGCGGAACCCCTGGCGACACGCTAGCAACAAGGAGGCAGAGCCATGGACCGCGACGAAGATCACGAGAACACCTTCGCCGAAGGTGAGGAAACGGTTCGCGAAGGCAGCTTGATCATCGAAGAGCGGATGAACCGGCGCGAGGGCCTCGTCGAGTACGAGGGGACCGTCGGCGAAGCGGGCGCGACCGGTGCCGGCGATGCCGTCCGGGATGCGACCTTCACCACCGGTCTCACCGGGAGCGAGACGGTCGGCGGGGGCGGTGCTGAGACCATGGGCGCCGGAACGGCCGACGCGGCGTCCGCGGAGGCGACGTCCTCGGGGGCGGTGGCCGACATCGCGTCCGCCACCGGGCCGATGTCCCAGGTCACCGAAGGCATGCGGGTCGTTGACGCCAACGGCGACGACTTGGGCCAGGTCGACTACGTCAAGATGGGTGATCCCCAGGCCGTGACGACCATGGGCGAGGATGTCGGAGACGCGGGCACCTTCGGGGCCGGTGGCGTGGCAGGCGGCGGCGCCACCGGGGGCAGTGGCGGTGCTGGCAGCGGGTTGGTCGGTGGCGGGTTCGTTGGTGGCGACGGCGGTGAGCCCAACGTGGACGATCCGCTCCGCAGCCAACTTGTACGCACCGGCTTCATCAAGGTGGGTGGCTCGGGCTGGTTCGGCAAAGACCGCTACGTCTCGGCGGACGCCGTCGCTGGCGTCTCGGGTGACACCGTGCAGCTCACCCTGACCAAGGACCAACTCGCGGAAGGGTAGCCTCGGAGGGAGGAGACAGGGGAGCTGCGGCTTGCCGCGGCTCCCCTGTGCTGTCTCCTTTACGCCCGCGCGATGGCCCCGCGGCCCACTGCCCACGAAGCGCTCGATCGGAGAGCGCCGTGTAAGGCGACGCGGTCCGGTGTCGCGGGCGAGGGGCGCCTAAGCGTCCTCAAGAGCGGGAGCGACGCGAAGCGGGGAGCCCGAGCTGGCTGTGAACGGGTGGTCAGCGGTCGCGCGTCACCGTCGGTGACCGCTGCCGCTCCCCCGCGCGGTGCCGTGCCGGTCGCGGTCCGGGAACTGAACCGCCCGGCGGTCCGGCTATACTCCAGGCTTGAATGGGAACGGCCAGGGATCAAGAAATGAGAGCCGGGGAGGAACTCTGCGACCGCTCAGTGTCTGGCACCCTGCTGTGAGGATGATCCTCCCTACCCCATCCCGGTCCTCGGGCCGGTCCTTGGCGCTTGCCCGTTGGCCATTGGCCCTCGCCACGCGCCGTGCCTGAGCTAACGTTCCTCGGGACCGGCACCTCTAATGGCATCCCCGTCATCGGCTGCCCGTGTGCGGTCTGCGCCTCGACCGACCCGCGCGACCGGCGCAGCCGGACCTCCGCCGTGGTCCGCGACGGCGACCGGACCTACTTGATCGACACCGCCACCGAGCTCCGCTTGCAGGCTCTGGCCGCCGGGCTGGACCGGGTCGACGCCGTCCTCATGACCCACGCCCACGCCGATCACACGGGTGGTTTCGACGACCTGCGCCGCTTCAACGAGTTGGCGGAGGCCCACCTCTCCGTCTACGCCGACGCCAGCACGGCAGCGATGCTCCGCGAGCGGTTCGCCTACGCCTTTGTCGACAAGTTCCCCTTCTACGGCGGCAAGCCGGACCTTACGCTGCACATGGTGGAGGGCCCGTTCAATCTGTTCGGGCGGGAGGTGGTGCCGGTGCCGGTCCGACACGGGCGGCTGCCGATCATCGGCTACCGTTTCGGCGACCTGGCCTACGTCACCGATGCGAAGACGATTCCGCCGGCCTCGATGGAGCTGCTGCGCGGCCTTGACGTCCTGGTCCTCAACGCCCTGCGTGAGCGGCCGCACCCAACGCATCTGAGCCTGGCCGAGGCCGTGGCGATCGTCGAGGAGCTGCGTCCCCGCGCCGCCTACCTCGTCCACCTCTCCCACGAGCTGAGCCACACCGCGGCGAGTGCCTTGCTGCCGTCGGGGATTGAGGTGGCCTACGACGGGCTGACGGTGCGAAGTCGAGGGGCATAGGTGCGGGGTGTTGGCTGTTCGGTGGAGGAACAATCCCAGGCAGCAGCCATGACCCAGCACCCCGCACCCATGACCCCGCACCGAACAGGAGGGACTGTGCGGCCCCCGTACCTGACCGGCGACCGGATCTACCTACGGCCGATGCTCCTGGGCGACCGAGAACATGCCGCGGCGTGGTTCGACAGCCCGTTTCCCGTCAACGCCGCCCGGGCCGAGGCGTTCCTCAAGGAGGAGCACACGCAGGGCTGGGAACCGCCCCCGCTCCTCCATCTGGCGATCGTCCGGCTAGCCGGCGACGAGGTGATCGGCGGCGCGACGGTGGACGGGCCGGGCGGGCGCACCGGCGAGCTGCTGGTCCGCGTCGCTCCGTGGCTGGCCGACGGCGACGAGGTGCGAGCGGAGGTTCTGCGGCTGGCGGTGCCGTGGTTGCGCGATGAGGTCGAGATGATGACGGTGACGGTCCCGATCGCCGCCGACGAGGCGACCGTGATCGCCGCCGCGGAGGAGCTGGGCATGGTCCTTGGAGCGCGGCTGCGCGAGCACGTCGCGCGGCCAGGCGATCGGGTCGACCTCCTCCTGTACCAGGCGCTCAACCCCCGGTGGCAGGTGCGCGATGGGTAACCCGGTGATGGTCGGCGAGCGGATCTACCTGCGGCCGCTGGAGGTCGACGACGCCGAGACGCTGGCGCGGCTCATCAGCGCGGAGACCGAGACCTTCATGGAGCGGGGTCGGTTGCCGGTCAGCCCGCTCGGGTTTGAGCGCTGGATCGCGGAGGTCCACGAGCGACAGCCGCCGGGGGACATCTATTTGGCGATCTGCCTGAAGGAAGATGGCCGCTTCCTCGGGGTTGTCAACGTCATGCACGTCGACTGGGTGAACCGGACCGGCGAGACCGGCAGCGGGCTCGGGCCGGCGGCCGTCCGCGGTCGAGGTTACGGCACCGAGGCCAAGCATCTGCTACTGGAATACTGCTTCGACCGGCTGCAGCTGCACGCGCTCCGCTCGCACGTTTGGGAGCCGAACGCGCGCTCGGCGGCCGCGCTGGCGAAGCAGGGCTACCGCCCTGCCGGCCGTCTCAAGTGGGACGACGTCAAGGACGGCGTCTACCGCGACGCGCTGCTCTTCGACCTGCTGCGCGAGGACTGGCTCGCCGCGCGCGAGGCGTGGCGGGCCGGGCGGGGCGCTGTATGACGGTGATGCGTCGGGCGTCGCGGCTGGCGGTCGCGGGAGGGCTGGCGCGCGAGCGACCGGCGCGGCTCGGTGCCCGGGTGCTGGCGGCGGTTGGGCCGGAGCTGGCACAGCTCGTGGTGGTCGGGCTATGGGCCTCGACGTTCATCATTTCCAAGGCGGCCTTCGACGAGGTCTCGCCGCTGGCTTTCACCTTCGCTCGCTTCGGACTGATGACCGCGCTTGCGTTCGCGGTGCTCGCCGTCCGCGGGCGCGGTGCGGCGCGGGGCCGCTCCTGGGCGATCCGGCGCGCCGATCTGCCGCGCTTCGCGCTGGCCGGCGTCAGCGGCTACACCCTCTACCAGCTCGGCTTCGTCCTCGGCCTCGATCGCACCTCGCCCTTTTCGTCATCGCTGCTGATCGCCATGGTTCCCCTCTTCACCGTGGTCATCCTGGCGCTTCTGGGAGAGCCGACATCGGTACGGGGTTGGGTCGGTATCGCCGTGGCGGTCGTCGGGGTGGCGATCTTCCTCGCCGACAAGCGGGGGGCGGCGGGCACGCTGCTCGGCGACGCCCTCAGCCTCGGGGCGGGGCTGACGTTTGCCCTCTACGGCGTGGTCAACCGGCCGTTGGTCCGCGCCTACCCGCCCGAGACGTACACTGCCTACACGGTTCTCGCCGGCAGCATACCGCTGCTGGCCATCGCGGCCCCGGCCGCGCGGGCGCAAGACTGGGGCGCGGTCTCGGCCGGGGGATGGCTGGCGATCGGCTACATGGTGGTGCTGCCGGTCTACGTCGCCTACATGCTCTGGAACTGGGCGATCGCGCGGCGCGGGGCGGTGGCCGCCACGGGGTTCAGTCTCCTGGTGCCGGTCGTCAGCGGGGCGCTGTCGGCCCTCGTCTTCGCCGAAGGCTTCGGCCCGGCGAAGCTGCTCGGCGCGGCGCTGGTGCTCGCCGGGCTGGTGATCGCCCGCACGCGGCCGCGGGCGCCGCGTCGGGACGGGGGAGGAAACCGATGACCGTGCCGACCACTGACTCGGCCATGTACCGGACGATGCAGCGCCAGCCGGACGACCTGCGCCGCCTGCTGGCAGTAGGGTGGGATCCCGCCGGGGAGGTCGCCGATCTGCTAACCGCCGCGAGCCGCGTCTTCGTCGTCGGGATCGGCACCAGCTATCACGCCGCGCTCGTTGGCGGCTGGCTGCTGCGGGCGGCGGGGCTCGATGCGCGCGCCGTGCTCTCCTTCGATTTCGTCCGCTACCCCGAGTCGTACCCACTGCGGCCGGACGACGCCGTGGTCGTGATGGCCCACACCGGGGTCAAGCGCTTTTCGGCGGAGGCGATGGCCCGGGCGAGCGCGGCCGGCGCGACCGTCCTCTCCGTCGGCAGCCTCACGGCCGAGCACCCCGGTTCCCGGCTCGTGCTGCGGACCGTCGAGCGGGAGAAGTCGGCCGCGTTCACGGCGTCTCACCTGGCGGCGATGACGGTGCTGGCTCAGGTCGCGACGGTGGTTGGCGAGGGGCGGGGGGCGGCCGGGGTGGATCGGTTCCGGGCAGCGCTGGGTGGGCTACCGGACCAGGTCGCGGCGGTGTTGTCGCGGGAAGCGGAGGTCGTGCCGGTGGCAGGGGAGGCGGCGAGCGGTCGCGTCTACGCCGCCGGAGCGGGACCGAACGCGGCGACGGCGTTGGAGGCCGTGATCAAGGTGCGGGAAGCCGCCTACGGCCAGATCGACGCGCTCCCGCTGGAGCAGTTCCTCCATGGGCCGATGGTCGCCGTCAACGCGGGTGACCTGGCGGTGCTCGTTCACGTCCCCGGCGCGGCCGCCGATCGGGTCGCTGAGGTCGCGGCCGCGCTGGCGGCGATGGATGCCCGGCTGTGGCTCGTCGGCCAGGCCGTGGCGGACGCGCCGGGGGCGACCGTCTTCGCGCTGCCGGAGCCGGCTCTCCCCGAGGTTCTATCGCCGTTGCTGGCGGTCGTACCGATGCAGTTGCTGGCGTACCACATGGCGGCGCTGAAGGGGATCAACCCGGACACCTTCCGCCGCGACGACCCGACGTACGCGGCCGCCTTTGGACTGCTCAAGTTATGACCGCGACTTAAAGCGTGTTTCAGAACCTCTAATGCCGGGCACGGCCGTCGTGCCGTGGCTCGGAGGGGCGCGACCGTGGCTCGTCCGCGGTCGGTGTATCGTTTTCCTCGCAATCGCTGAAGGACGACGTCCAACCGGCTTCTGGCGCGGTCTGCTCGGAGTCGGGCACATTGCTCGTCGCATCCAGCTCGTGAACCGTGGGGGCATCTCCTGTGGCCGCATCCGCCTCGGCGCTCCTGCCGATCCCCCGCACCCGGCTCATCGGCCGTGAGGCCGAGCGATCGGCGGCTCGCACGCTTTTGCTCGACGAGGCCGTGCCATTGCTGACCTTGACCGGTCCCGGTGGGGTCGGCAAGACGCGGCTCGCCCTCGCCCTCGCCGAGGAGGTGGCGGACGCCTTCGCAGACGGGGTGGTCTGGGTCGATCTCGCTCCGCTCGCCGACCCCGAGCTTGTTCCCGCGGCAGTAGCAACGGCCGTCGGACTGACCCCCGTGCCCGGCCAACCGATCGCCGACGAGCTGGCCCGCGTCCTACGTCCCAAGCAGACCTTGCTGCTACTCGACAACTGCGAACACCTCCTGGCCGCCACCGCGGCGACGAGCGCCGCGGTGATTACCGCCTGTCCCGCGCTCCAGGTGCTGGCCACGAGCCGGGCGCCGTTACGCGTGCGGGGTGAGCACGAGGTGGCCGTCGAACCCTTCCCGGCGCCGCCCGCCGATGCTGCACCGGACCTGGCTGTTCTGGCCAACAACGAGGCGGTGCGCCTCTTCCTGGAACGCGCCCGCGCCGTGCGGCCGACATTGCCCTTCAACGAGACGACCGGGGCCACGATCGCCGCGATCTGTCGCGCGCTCGACGGGCTGCCGCTCGCGATCGAGTTGGCGGCGGCACGGGTCAAGATCCTCTCCCCGGAGGCGCTGCTGGCGCAGATGGGGGACCGCTTGCGACTGCTGCGGAGTGGAGCCCGGGACCTCCCGGCCCGCCAGCAAACGATGCGCGACGCGATCGCCTGGAGTTACGACCTACTCGCGCCGGAGGCGGCGGCGGTGTTCCGGAGCCTCGGGATCTTTGTCGGCGGGTTCGATCTCGAATCGGCGGCGGCCGTCTCGGATCAAGGGGCCGGGGCGATCGCGGAGCACCTGGAGGCGCTGCTCGACCAAAGTCTGGTGCGGCGGGAGGAGCGCGCCGACGGCGTTCTGCGGTTCGGTATGCTGGAGACGATCCGAGAATTCACCCTCGATCGACTCGTGGCGAGCGGCGAGCACGACGAGGTCGCTGGTCGGCACGCGTCGTATTTCGCCGACCTCGTGCAACGGGAGGACCTGTTCTGGGATACGCCAACCCTTGATTGGCTTGGCATGTTCGGTCTCGAATCCGATCAAGCCAACCTGCGCGCTGCGCTGGGCTGGCTCGCTGCCAACGACCCGATCGCGCACGTGCGGTTGGACGGAATCCTCGGCGTGTTTTGGTACGTTCGCGGTCACCTCGTCGAGGGGCGACGCTGGTTGGACGGGGCGCTGACGATCGCCGCACGACTGGGCGATGCCCTGCCGGCGGCCGACCACGCGAGCGTTCTGACCAGTTGCGGGGTGATCCTCCAGATGCAGGGCGACCTGGCGGAGGCGCAGGCATCGCTCGAGCAGGGTCTGGCCCGGGCGGACGAGGCGGGGGATCCGCGGCGGGCGGCGATCGCGCGGTCGCTGCTCGGCGGCGTGCTGGTGAGCGAGGGGCGCTACGATGAGGCGGAACCGCTGTTTGCGGGTGCCCTGGCGCAGTGGCAGATGCGCGAACATCCGTGGGCCGGTCACGCGCTGTTCCACCTCGGACTGGTCGCCTACGCGCGCCGCGATTGGGACCGCGCGGTCCGGCTGCTCACCGAGGCGGTCCGGTGGTACGACGCCCACGGCGAAGAGTTCGAGGCGAGCAACCCACTGCATTACCTGGCGCTCATCGCCTGCGAGCGCGGCAACTTCGGCGAGGCCGCCGATATCGTCACCGACGTGCTCCGGCGGTTGCGTCGGCGGGGGAGCGAGTCAGCACTCGCCGACGGCCTGGCCGACGTGGCCACGCTGACCGCGTTCCGTGGTGACTTCGCCGTTTCGGCCTACCTCTTCGGCGCCGCGGCCAGGCTGCTGGAGGCCGGCGGCGGGACCTACTCCCTGCCAGGACGTGACACGTACGAGCGGGCCGAGGCGACGGCGCGGCAGTCGCTGGGCGAGAAGGAGTGGCTGACCGCGTTCGCGGCGGGGCGCGCCTTGCCGCTCGATCGGGCGCTGGCCGAGGCAGAAGCGATGTTGACCGCCGCGGCGGAGGGCGAGCGCGCCGCCCAGCAGCCGCGCGCGACGGTCGACACATCCGAAGAGGCCATGTCCCGCAGCGCAGCGCCCGGCACGCCTGGGGAATGCGAGCCGTCCAGCGTGTGGCCGCAACCGGGATCCGACCTGACTTGGCGAGAGCGGGAGGTGCTGGCCTTCCTCTGCCAACGCCTCACCGATCCGGAGATCGCCGCGCGGCTCTTCATCAGTCCCCGCACAGCTTCGTCTCACGTCGCCAACGTGCTCGGCAAGCTGGGCGGGACCAACCGGCGTGAGGCCGCCGGCATCGCCGTCCGGAACCGGCTGGTCTAGGTTCCCCCACCGCGTTCCCCCAAAAACTCCGTAGGTTTCTCTGTAGGTCCTACCGATGGCCGGGCGCCGCATAAGGCGCATCCTGAGCCTGTGCCCAAAACCAAACGAACAGGAGCACCGGAGCCAAAGCCAGGAGGACCGCCATGATGATGATCACGCCGACCCAGATCCGCGTCACCGAAGACCACCGCCAGGACCTGCTCGCCACCGCAGCCCGCGCCCGCTTCGTCGCCGCGACCCGGCCCGCGCCGGCCCTCGCGCCACGGCCGGTCGGTCGCGTCCGCGCCGGGCTGCGCCAAGCGGTCGCCGCGCTGGCCGCGCTGGCCGCGATCGGCTGAGCGCCGACGGGGCCGCGTGGCCCGCGTCGATCCGTCACACCGATCCGGGGTCGCCGCCGCCAAAAAATCCGTCCGCCGGTGGGCGGTTCCGACGCGAAGCCGGGAGGAGGCCGTCGTGTAATCCCCTAGTGCCATCCGTACACGTACCGATGTCGCGATGATAGAAGCCGGAGAAAGGATGACGTGATGGTCGATACCAAGGCAGTCCCCACCAACAAGACAGAGTTGCTCGCCTATACCGAGGGACGCTGGCAAGCGGTCGCACAGCTCACCGACGCGCTCACCGACACGGAGTGGACGGGACTCACCGACGCTGCGGGGTGGTCGGTCAAGGACCACGTCGCGCACTTCGTGACGTGGGTGCGGGCGGAGATCGCGTTGTTGCAGTACCGCACGCTGCTGCACCAGAGCGCGGGGATCCCGGGCGCGCTCTGGAACGCCGACGACTTCGATCCCATTAACGAAATCGTCCGGCAGCAGACCCTCCACGAGCCGCCGGCCGCCGTCCGCGCCGAGCGGGACCGGGTCTTCCGGAAGCTCATCGAGGTCGTGTCGACGTACTCGGACGCCGATCTGGCGCGGCCGGCAACCGAATTCGGGCTGGAGGAGCCGGGCAAATCGTTGCTGGCGGTGTTGACCGAATACCACGGCGACCACTTCGAGGAACACCGCGGCTACGTCGAGTCCATCGTCGCTCGGGGCTGACTGCCTCGGACCCGAGCTGGGCCTCCCGGGTGATCATCGTGTTGAGGAGGCGGGAGACGAGCTGCCTCGTCTCCCGCTCGGCGGCGTGCAGAAAACCGACCTCGCCGGTGCCGGGGATCCGGGCGGTGGATTCGCCGCAGACGGGGTAGCGGACCCCGGTCGCCGCGCTGGCCGCGCTCGCCGCGATCGGCCGAGCGCCGGCTCGTCTTCGACCCGACCACGACGGACGCCATCGCGGCGATGGCGCCGGTCCTTGATCTGCTCCACTGCGGGTAGGGCATGGCCGGGCGCGGGTCATGCGAGACCGCCGGCGCTGATCGTAGGACCGGCGGGAACACCGTCAAGGGCCGGGAGGAATCTGAGACAGACCAGCGCGCACGCGAGGTGGAGCAGCCCCTGGAGCAGATCGGCGCGCCGCTCGTAGCGCACGCCGAGGCGGCGGCAGCCCAGCAGCCAGGCAAAACTCCGCTCCACCACTGGCGGTCCGGCTTTCGGCCGCCAACACCCACGACACGACCCAGCTCCTCCCGTTAGTCGACGCGATCCCGCCCATCGTCGGCCTGCGCGGACGACCGGGCCGTCCGCGGAAGCGTCCGGCCAAGCTGCACGCGGACAAGGCGTATGACTCCGCCGAGAAACGGCGCGCCCTGCGTGCCCGCGGGATCACCCCGCGTATCGCCCGGCGGGGAATCGAGCGAGCGGCTGGGGCGGCACCGCTGGGCGGGATGCCGTTCCGGTCGACGACGAGGTGGGACCTTGGAGCCGGACTTGCCGCGATCCGTCGGATTCGGGCCAGTCTGCTCGCCCCCCTTTTGGCCCGCACGCTCAGCGAGTCCGCGCTCGCCCGGCTCCAATCGATGGCCGCTTCGTCGCCGAGCCAGTTCAACAGCCTGTTGTGTAACCGCTCCCAGACGCCGGCCTCTTGCCAGTCGCGCAGCCGCCGCCAGCAAGTGACCCCACTGCCGCAGCCCAGTTCCCGGGGCAGCAAGCGCCAGGGGCAGCCGGTGCGGAGGACGAAGATGATCCCGCTCAGGGCAGCACGGTCGGGGATGCGGGGCCGGCCACCCTGCGGCTTGGGAGGCTCCGTCGGCAGCAGGGGTTCGATGGCTCCCAGAGGTCATCGGAGACAAGACACTCGATCTTCATGGGCCAATGATGGCACGCCCGTGAGGTTCTGAAACACGGTCTTATGACCGCGACCACCGAGGGCTTGACGGCCATCAACCGGCTGCTATCGTACGTACACCATCGCCCCGCAGCGGTCACGGTCGACCGGGATGATCGGGCATCCCGGCGGGAAAGGCATCGGGCAGGGATGGTGGCAGCGGAGCAGGCCGTCGCGCGACCGGTGCCGACCATCGCGCGGATCGCGCAGGGGCTGGACGGGACCTGGGCGAAGTTGGAGTGGGTGCTGTTCCGGCTCGACCCTGCACTCGGCGGCGGCGCGGACGCCAACGGCTGGGACGTCAGACACCTCCTGTCCCACATGGTCGGCGCGTGGCAGCGGGTTCCGATCCACGGCGCCTTCTTCCTGGGCAACCGCTCCGCGACGGAGGTCGCCATCCAGATCGGTGACGACTACTGGATGCCAGAGTGGGAGACGGCGCCACTGGCGAGCTTTGTCGCCGCCATGCGGGCCGCCTACGAAGGCAACCGCGCCTTCCTCCGTACCCTCGACTCCGCCGCGCTGGCCCGCACCGCGGTCACCCCTTTCGGCGAGATGACGCTCGGCGAGCTGTTGCTGCTCAGCTACGAGGGCCACGTCGGCGCCGTGCACCTGCCACAATTGGAGACACACCTGCGTCGTTGATACCCACGCCGTGTGGCTGCCCGGTCGGCGGGGCAAAGCGGCGTTCTCCGGCGGGTGGCCCCTCACGGCGGTGGCTTGTCGCGCTCGGGATGTGGCTCACAACCCTCGATGCCGGCGCGAGACAAACTGGCCCCCTGTCCCTGCACCGACGGCCCTCGCTCCCAGCTCTTGCCAATTGATGGCCCAAGTCGACGCTCCGGCGCGCCCTCACGCCCGACCACGGGCGATCTGCTGCGCCGTCGGGGTCCGGAGGCCGCTCGGAGCGGGGCCGCGACGTGCCGCATGCTCGCCGTCTGCTATGATCGGCCAGCCCGTGACGAAACTGGTGGGCCGTGGATTGGCGGCGGGAGCGGTCGGTGGAGGAGGTCGGCGTTCGCCGCGTCGTCGGGGCAACCCGCGAACAGGGCTGTGGTAGCCGTGTCGCTTGGCGCGGAGGGTGGCCTCATCGGAGGTGGGGCGGGCGGTGAAGATCGCGCTCGTCTCGCCGTACGACTATGCCCACCCCGGCGGCGTGTCGGAGCATATCGGACACCTCCGGGCTGAGTTTCTGCGCCTTGGGCACGAGGTGACGATTATCGCCCCCCGGGCGCGGCGGGGCGGGTTGGAGATCGCTGACGGGTTCTACGGCGTCGGCCGCACGGTGGCGATCCCGGCCAATGGCAGCAAGGTCCGTCTCACCTTCGACGTCACACTCTACGCCGCCGTCAAGGCGCTAATGCGACGGGAGCGGTTCGACGTCGTTCACCTCCACGAGCCGCTGATCCCGGTCCTGCCGTACATGGTCCTGCTCAATTCTCCGGCGGTCAATGTCGCCACCTTCCACGCCTACCGCGCCGTCAACCCCTGGTACACGGCCTTCAAGCCGTACATGACGTTTGTCCTGACGCGACTCGACGGCCGGATCGCCGTGTCGGATCCGGCGCGGGAGTTCGTGAGCCAGTACTTTGAAGGGCCGTACGATGTCATCCCGAATGGCATCGACGTCGAGCGCTACGGCACGGGCGTTGCGCCGTGGCCGTGGGCCGGGGATGGCGTGCCGCGCATCCTCTTCGTCGGTCGGTTCGACGAGCCGCGCAAAGGTTTCAAGTACCTCCTGCGGGCGTTGCCGTTGGTCCGCCAGCAGTTCCCCCAGGCGCGGCTCATGGTGGTTGGCACCGGCCGGCCGGAGCGCTACGCCGGACTGATGGAGCGCCACGGCGTCGTGGGCGTTGACTTCGTCGGGTTCGTGCAGCCGGCGGAGCTGCCGCGCTACTATGCGAGCTGCGACGTCTTCTGCGCGCCGTCGATCAAGGGCGAGAGCTTCGGCCTGGTGCTGCTGGAGGCAATGGCGTCGGCCAAGCCGGTCGTGGCGACGGCGATCCCCGGCTACGCCAGCGTGCTGACGAACGGGCGGGAGGGGCTGCTGGTCGAACCGCGCGACCCGCAGGCGCTGGCGCTGGCCCTGGTGCGGCTGCTTGCCGATCGGGGGTTGCGGTCCCACCTCGGCGAGGCGGGCCGCGTCACCGCCGCGCGCTACGCCTGGCCGGAGGTCGCCGCCCAGGTGCTGGAGGTCTACGACCGGGCGGCGGTGGCGGCGCAGACCGCCCCGTGGCGGCGGGGCTTCACGTAACGAATGCGGGGTGCGGGGGTTAAGGGGCTGGGCGATGGGGATCGGGCGGAGAAGGGAACCACCGGCGGCGCGAGCCCGGCTCCCGCACCTCGCACCCCGCCCCCCACACCCCGGTTGGGGGCGGCGTGATCTCTGAGCTGATCGGGCGCTGGGTGCGTGGCTATATGCTCGGCGTGGGGCGGTCCCTCGCGCGCCTTGGGCTGAGCGCCAACGCCTGGACGGTGATTGGTCTGCTCCTCAACACGGGGGTGGCTGTCGTCATCGCCAGCGGGCACCCGCGCTGGGGCGGCGGGCTGTTGCTGGTGGCGAGCGCCTTCGACATGCTCGACGGCGCGGTGGCCCGTGCCACCGGCACCATGACCCGCTTCGGTGGCTTCCTCGATTCGACGCTCGATCGCTACGCCGAGGCGGTGGTCTTCGGCGGGGTGCTGCTCTACCTGCTGCGGCGGGAGGACAACGAAGTTGGAGTCGTGCTCGTCTTCGTCGCCACGGTCGGCGCGCTCCTCATCAGCTATGCCCGGGCGCGGGCGGAGGCGGCGGGGTACAGCGCATCGGTCGGCCTCGTCGCCCGACCGGAGCGGGTCATCCTCCTAGCGCTTTGCCTGCTGATCGGGCGGCCGCTGTGGGCCCTCTGGGTCCTCGCCGTGGCCACCCACCTGACCGCGCTGACGCGCATCTGGCACGTCCGCCGCCTCGCCCTCAATGAACCCGGGGGACAGCCGCCGGCGACGCCGGGCCTTGCCCGGGTTCCGACGCCGTCGCGCAGTGCCGCCCGGCTTGGCGGTCGCAAACAGACCAAGCGCGCCAAGTGAGGGATGCCGGCCAAAGTCACGAGGCGGCGCCTCCGGCGGCATTCGACGCGGAGCCGGTGCCCGATCCGCGTGAGATCGGCTCGGCTGCCCGCGCCTGCCTGGTCATCCTCGCCCTCGGACTCGTGCTCGTCCTGATCGCCTGCGTCATCCTGGTGGCGCGGCCCGATATCGGGGGCTAAGGGGCGGCCCGGGAGCGTGCTATCATCCCGGCTACGGACCGAACCGCCGCCGCCGAACACGGCACGACGAGCAGGAGACGCCTCCGTCATGGCCTCGCCCACGCCTTCCGACGACCTCCTCCGGGTCGCCGCGGTCCAGATGAACTCCCGAGACGACAAGGCCGCCAACGTCGAGACCGCCCTGGGGTTGATCGACCGCGCGGCGGCGGCCGGGGCCCGCCTCGTCGCCTTGCCGGAGGTATGGACCTACCTCGGCCCGTCGGAGGGGAATCGCGACGCCGCCGAGCCGATCCCCGGCCCGACGATCGAGCGTCTGGCCGAGCGCGCCCGCCGCCACGGCATCTACCTGCACGCGGGCAGCGTCTACGAGTCGCGTCCCGGTGAGCCCCTGCTGCGCAACACCACGGTCGTGCTCGATCCCGACGGTGACATCGTCGCCCGCTACAGCAAGATCCACATGTTTGACGTCACCTTGGACGGTGTCGCCGCCTACCGTGAGTCCGAGACGAACGCGCCCGGGGACGAGATCGTCACCCTGGAGGTCGACGGCATCACGGTCGGTCTCGCGATCTGCTACGACCTGCGCTTCCCAGAGTTGTTCCGGATTCTGGCGCTCCGGGGAGCGGAGGTCATCATCCTGCCGGCCGCCTTCACGCTGATGACCGGCAAGGACCACTGGGAGGTCCTGCTTCGGGCCCGCGCCATCGAGAACGGCGTCTTCATGATCGCGCCTGCCCAGGTCGGTCAATACCCGCTGGGCAACTGGTGCTACGGCCGCTCCATGATCGTCGACCCCTGGGGAACAACACTGGCGATGGCGCCGGACGCCGAAACGTTCGTAACCGCTGAGCTCGACCGCGCGCTGCTGCGCCGAGTGCGTCGCCAGGTGCCGTCGTTGGCGAACCGGATGCCCGACCGGTACGCCTGGCCGGAGCTGGAGCGGGACCTGGCACGGGCGATGGGTCGGACGATCGCCGGCTGAGGCCGGCGCCCGGGGCCGCGGTGGGTCGGAGGGTAACCCGTTCGGCGCGGCGTCGGCCGCCGTTCTCCCTTCGAACGTTCCTCGGCCGTACTCCGCGATGTGCTTGCCGCGTTCCCCGGTGGACCCTGGGGGCGGCGGCCCTGATCATCCTGGTGGGCTGCGGGGGCGAGCCGCCGTCGTCGACGCCGACGCCCGAGCCGGCCGACGTGCTGTTGGTGGTGACGCCGACGCCCGGCACCCCACCACCACGACCATCGCCCACGGCCGCTGGTCAGCAGCGCTACGTCGTCCGCGAGGGCGACAGCCTCTCGGGGATCGCCGATCGTTTCGGTGTCACCCAAGAGGCGATCCAGCGGGCGAACGACATCACCGATCCCAACAGCATCTTCGCCGGGCAGGAACTGGTTATCCCGGCGCCGGAACCGTAGAAGACATCAGCCGGCAGCAACGGGGCGGTCTGTGAACGAGTGGCCGCCGGCCGCGGCATGAGGCTTCGCCGTGCGCACGAGAAACAATCGCCGTTCGCTGACGACCAGTGAGTCCTTCACGACAAAGCCATTGACTGTCCTTGGCGGCGCGTGGTAGGCTTCGCGCAACGGTCGATGAACGGGTCACGCCGCTTCGACCGTGCCTCATACCCGGGGGATTCCGTGTAGGGTAAAGGAGGTGATGCCCATGGATAGTAGTAACGGTTCGATGGGCATCACGGTGGAGGTTGCGGGCGCCTAGCTCGCGACAGCCGTGATGCCCAGGCATCGAGGGCCGGTCCAAGCGGACCGGCCCTCGGTGTGTCCGGCGGGGTGCGCCTGGCTGCGGATGGTCCGATCCACTGAGCGGATGTCGTCCCGCCGCGACCCCGCCACAGCGTTCGGGCAACCCGGCAAGCGCCCTTGGGGCGAGCCCTGACGCTGGCCACCAAGAGCTCGACCAGACGCTCCGGGGCTCCCGCCCCCCGATCCCCGGTTTCCTCCCCCTCTTTGGCAAGATCGCGGACGGAGCCCGCGCCGATGACGATCCGGCTCGGTCTCTTCGACATCATGCAGGTTGACCCGACCGACCCGACCGACCCGGCCGGGGTCTACGGCCGACGGCTCGACGACCTAACACTCGCGGACGAGCTTGGGTTCGCCTTCGCCTTCACCGCGGAGCGCCACTTCATGGCGACCTACCGCGCCCCGGCCCCGAGCCTCTGGCTGGCGGCCGCTTCGCAGCGGACCAGCCGGATCCGCCTTGGGGTCCTCGCGTACACCCTGCCTCTCCATGCCGCCTGGCGCTTGGCCGAGGAGATCGCCGTCCTCGATCACCTGTGTCGCGGACGGCTGGAGGTCGGGCTTGGGCTCGGGCACCGGCCGGAAGAGCTGGCCGCCGTCGGCATCGATCCCGCCGTCCGTATTCCCGTCTTCCAGGAGCGGCTGGCGCTCCTGCGGGCGCTCTGGAGCGGTGGCCAGGTTGCCTTCGAGAGCCCGCACACCCGTCTCCGCGACGTTGCCATCCACCCGCTGCCCCTCCAGCAGCCACATCCACCCCTCTGGTACGCCGGCGCCGACCCCGCCGCCGCCGGGTGGGCCGGGGAACAGGGGATGGGCCTGGCCGTCGGCTTTGCGCCGACAGCGGCGCTGCGCCCCGCGACCGAGGCTTTCGCCCCCGCGCGTCGGTCACAAGGAGACCGGTTGGAGCCGCCGGGCGGAGGACCGCTTGCCTTGATGCGTCACGTCTACGTCGCCGAGAGTGACGAGCGAGCCCGGGCTGAGATGACGGACGACCTGCTGCGCTTGGGCCAGCTCCAGCCGCAGGCACAGGGACATCGGGTGGCGGGCGGGCCGGGGAGTCGGGCAGATCGCCGGGCGCAGGCGGCGGCGGAGGTCGATGCGCTGGTCCGGGATGAGATCTTCATTGCCGGCGGCCCAGCGACGGCCGCCGCGGGAATCGCGGCGGCGCAGCGAGTGCTCGGCGTCAACGTACTCCTGGCCAACGTCTATGCCGCCGGGGTGGATGACGAGCGCGTCCGCCGCACGATGCGCCTTCTAGCCGGGGAGGTCGCCGACCGGCTGGCTGGGGAGGCGGCGACGAGGGTGGTGTCGGGACACTAATGGTCCACGCATCGGGCTGGGGTCCTGACCTCAGTCCAGCGGCCCTCGCCCCGGTGACCACGTCCGCCCGATGGGGGCTGAGACCAGATCGACGGTGGGAGACGTGCGAGCGCCTGCGGCCGTCTTGGTGCCGACGCGGCGGTCGCTGGTATCAGCCGGTGGGGTCTGGGCTTCGGTGCGTTCCCGGGCGGGAAGCATGAAGCGACGCCCGGCCAAGCGACCGGGCATCGCGCTTGATCCACACTTGGTGAGGTCTGGGACCCTTAGGACTCGGTCTCGCCAGGATCGGTCGTGCCGCCCTGAGTCGCCCCCGCGGCGTCCGAGGCGACGGTGTCCTCGACCGCTGCGGTGCCCTCCTCGTCCGCGACCGCCTCGACGACCTCGGGCTCCTCAACCACGGTCTCGGCCGCTAGGCTGACGAGGAGCTCGTCCGGGGCGGTGATCGCGATGATGCCGGCGGGTAGTGTCAGGTCGCCGACGTGGAGCGCGTCGCCGACGGCGGTCAGGCCGGAGATGTCGGCGTCGATCTGGTGAGGGATCGCCGTTGGCAGCCCCTCGACCTCGATCTCCGTTCGGAGCTGCGTGAGGACACCTTGGGCGTCCGGATTGGGGTGGTGCAGCACCAACGGCACCATCGCTCGCAGCGCCTTGCGCAGGTTCGGTGCGAAGAAGTCGACGTGGACCAGAGCACGCTTGATCGGGTCTTCCTGAACCTCTCGGATGAAGACCGGCTGTGCCCCGTCGCTCCAACGCAGCGTGAAGAGGGTGGCGTGGCCGTTGGTCTGGTAGAACCGGTCGAACTCGCGGCGGTCAACGGTAACCGGAATAGTTTCGGCGACAACCGGACCGTAGACGATGCCCGGCACCCGGCCCTCGCGACGCAGCCGCTTGACCTGCTTGCCGAGCAGGGTCCGTCGCTCGGCCCTCAACGTCAGTTCGTCCATGCGGTGAACGTGCTCCCCATCTTTGGCCACTGGCCCGAACGCCATCGACCCTGCTTCGAAAATCACCGAACCGGCGCCGTTCCGTTGTAGGGATACGATCGCCGGAGGCACCCAGGGGGGCCGACCGGTTTAGCGCGACCGTGGAGTGTAGCACACCGGCACGGATCGCTTCGCGCGACATCGCGCACCCGCGGGCACGGCCGGTGGCTTGACACCTCACACGGGCCGTCGCTACAATGCCGCCGACCACGTGGCCCCACGCGCTGGTGCGTTTGGGGATGCGCTCCCGTGCTCGACCTCGCGTCCGAACCCGTTCGTCGCGAGCCCGGTGCCGCCTCCGCGGCGTCGTGAGCACGATCCATGCGTCGCGGCAGAGACAGAGCCGTCGGCTCGCGGGGGTTTGGTGATCGGCGTGTGCGGTGCCCTCATGGGCTCGAGCGGCGGGAACCGTGTCGGTGGTGGGGACATCAGGGAAGTGGACGATTGGCGCGCGAGCGGCCGTAGCAGGGGTGAAGGAGCGAGGCATGGCGGCGGGTGACGGAATCGAGAACGCGGATCAGGACCCGGTGGCCGAGGGCGAGGCGGTGTCCCGCCGCGTCTTCCTCCGGCGGACGCTCGCCCTCGGCGTGTCGGCCCCCGTGCTCCTCGCCGTCCTCCAGGCCTGCGGCGACGACGACGAGGACGAGAACGCCCCTGGCAACGACGAGGCCACCGGCGTCGCTGAGGATGAGGGGACCGAGGCGCCCGCGGACGAGGATGAGGGCGCCGAGCCGACCCCCACCCGCCCGGCCGCGACGACGGCCAATCCGACCCCGACCCCGGGCGCGGGCATCAGCGTGACGCTCGGCCCGGCGCCGACGTCCGCGCCGCCGCCGGCGCCGCCCAGCCAGTAAGGTAAGGCGAACCATCGTCCGGACAAACGCTCAGGCACAACGAGCGACAGCAGGCACCAGCGAGGCCCGGGGCGAGTCCGCCCCGGGCCTCCTCGTGCGGCGCCTATTGTGAGCGCACCAGTGGGCTGGACGCTACGCGATGGAGGAGAAGCGATGGGCGCGGCAACGACGGGCAAGGCGGGCTGGCTCGATCGCATGAGGCGCGAGCAGGAGTCCTGGCAGGCGCTCGTCTCCGAGGTTGGCGACGCGGGTCTGGATCGATCCGGCGCGGCCGGGGACTGGACCTTCAAGGATGTCGTCGGCCACCTCAACGGTTGGCGGGAGCGGACGGTCGACCGGCTGGAGGCGGCCGCCCGCGACGCGGCGCCACCGCCCTCGCCTTGGCCGGACGACCTGAGCGACGAGACCGACGAAGGGGTCGAGGCGATCAACCGTTGGATCTACGAGCGCAACCGCGACCGGCCGGCGGCCGACATCCTCGCCGAGTCGCGTGAGCAGTTCCGGCGGATGCGGGCGGCGGTCGAGGCGGTCCCCGAGGACGATCTGGTGACGCCCGGCCGCTTCCCATGGCTGGGCGGCGAGCCGCTCAGCGCAGTCCTCGAGGGGTCCTTCGGCCACCTGCATGAGGAGCACGAGCCGGCGATCCGCGCCTGGCTGGCCGATCAACCCCGATAGCGCTCGGGCGTTGCGGATCGCCAAGCGGCCGAGCCACGCGTCAAGCGGCTCGCCGCCGTCGCCGCGCCGTCCGAGCGCCTGCGTCCACTCCGCCTCACCCTCCTCGCCACCGCGACGTTGACACAGCTCTAGGAGGCCCGTTGCCGTGCTTGACAGCCTTCACGTCGCCCCCTTAGCATTTCGCCATCGACGCGTCCGGCACGGTTCCCTGGCATCCCGTTTCGATCGGTCCGACGGCGTGGGCACCGCAGCTTCGGCCACGGCAAGAGGCGGCTCCCCTCGACGGTTCTTCGGCGGCCCCTCGAGACGTCGTGTCCCCGTGGCAGTATGCGACCGTTTCCCTCCCTTCCTGCCTTTCCCCGACTCGCGTTGCCGGTGAGACCCGCAAGGAGGCAGCCGCCGTGGCGCTGTACCTGATCCGCCGGGGGTTGATCTCGCTCGTCACCCTGGTCGCCATCAGTGTGGTCGTCTTCTCTATCCTGGCGCTGGCACCGGGTGACCCGCTCGGTGAGTTCGCCACGAACCCGAACATCTCGCCGGAAGTGCGCCAGCGGCTCCGCGAGAAGTACGGTTTGGACGACCCGATCCATGAGCGCTACCGCAAGTGGGCATGGGGGTACGTCCGGGGTGACTGGGACGAGTCGTTCGCAACCCAGAGCCCGGTGCGGGATTACATCTTTCAGCGCCTGCCGGTGACGCTGGCGGTGGTGGGCACGGCCTTCCTCGTCGGGATCGTGGTCGCCGTGCCGGTCGGCGTCATTTCGGCGATCAAGCAATACTCGCTCTTCGACCAATTCGCGACCACGTTCGCCTTCCTCGGCTTCAGCATCCCGACCTTCTTCTCGGGCCTGCTCTTGATCATCATCTTCAGCGTGAAGCTGAACTGGTTGCCGTTCGTGTTCGACTCGACGATTGAGGGCTTCTGGCCGAACGTCAAGCAGTCGATCATGCCGATCACCGTGCTCGGACTGGCCGGCGCGGCTCAGTTGACGCGCTTCGTGCGGGCCTCGATGCTGGAAACGATCAATCAAGACTATGTCCGGACGGCGCGGGCAAAGGGGCTCCGAGAGCAGACGGTGGTGATCCTGCACGCCATGCGCAACGCGATGATCCCGGTGGTGACGATCATTGCCTTGCAGATCCCGGAGATCTTCGGTGGTGCGGTGATCACCGAGCAGATCTTCCGCGTGCCCGGCATTGGCCGCGCGCTGATCGATGGCATCCGGGCCAGCGACACCCCGGTGGTGATGGCCATCACCTTCGGCGTGGCGGTGCTGGTCGTCCTCTTCAACGTGATCGCCGACGTGCTCTACGCCATGCTCGACCCGCGCATCAAATACACGTAGAGGGACACACAGCGGCCGGGTGATGGGTGTTGGTGCGTTCGCGTCGACCGGTTCTCAGCATCTACAACCCGACACTTAACACCCAGGACGGGGGGTGCCATGTCGCAGGAAGCCGAGATCAATGTCGCGCCGGGGGCACTGGGTAGCCCACTCGACGGGAGGCTGACGGCGCCGCCCGCGGCCGAGGCGCCAGAGACGCCGGCCGGCCTCGGTGTGGGTGGCGCGTTGCGCGTGCGCAAGCAGCGCTCCCTGTGGGGCAACGCTTGGCGCCAATTCCGTCGCCACCGCCTGGCAATGGCCGGGCTGATCGTCTTCGTCTTCCTGGTGCTCGCGACATTCATCGGGACGGAGCTCTACCCGCGGGGGATCGACGAGATCGACTTCACCGTCACCAGCGGCAGCCTGACCTGGGACCACCCCTTCGGCACCGACTCGCTCGGCCAGGACATCCTGGCCCGCATTCTCTGGGGCGGTCGCGTCTCGATCGCGGTCGGACTCTCCGCGGCGGCGGTAGCGATCCTTCTCGGGACGACGGTCGGCGCCATGGCCGGATTCTTCGGCGGGTTGGCCGACAGCTTCCTGATGCGGCTGACCGACATGTTCATCAGCCTGCCGCAGTTGCCGCTCCTGCTGCTCATCACCTTCCTCTTCCGCGACGCGCTCGTTCGTACCTTCGAAGAGCGGTTCGGCAACGGTGACCTTGGTGTCTTCGTCCTGATCGTCCTCGTGATCGCCGCGTTGAACTGGATGCCGACGGCGCGGCTGGTCCGGGCCAGCTTCCTGGCGACCAAGGAGAAGGAGTTCGTCGAGGCAGCGCGCGCCATCGGGGCCACGCGCTCGTCGCTGATCTTCAAGCACATCCTGCCGAACGTCCTCAGTCCGATCATCGTCGCCGCCACCCTTGGTATCGGCGCGGCAATCATCACGGAGTCGGCGCTCTCCTTCCTCGGGCTCGGCTTCCCGTCCGATGTCCCGACGTGGGGCCGGATGCTGTTCGATGGCCAAAACTACCTGGAGCTGGCCCCGCACGAGTCGCTCTTCCCTGGAGCGATGATTTTCCTCACCGTCCTCGCCATTAACTACATCGGCGACGGCCTGCGCGACGCGCTCGATCCGCGGAAGACGCAGTAGCCGGGCGCCAGACGGCAGACGAGAAGAACGCATCGGAGGGACGACGCAGGCGTCGCTCCTGAGGAGGAACGTGTGGTCGGGAAGGCCGGACCCAAGGCGGGGGCCGTGCGTCCGCAAGCTGCGCCAGCGTTCGAGTGGAAGGACCACGGCCGGTTCGTCGAGCTCCACCCGGTTCAGACCGGTTGGCTGGTGCTCTGGGGGCGGTACGAGGACATCGGTCGGCGAAAGGTGATCGCCGGCAATCGGACCTATCGGGACCCCGCGAGCGCCCGCCGCCGCATCGCCGACGCGGTGCTGGAGTTGACGCGGCGCCCTGCCCTTGCCGCCGACGCGCTTGCCGCGTTCGACCACACCCCCCTGCCGCCACATCAGCCGCCGTCGCTGCCGGACCCGCTTTAGGCAGGGGGCGAGACGGGTGGGGATGATCGGACATCCGTTGGCCGGTCGTCTCCCGGTTCTAATGCCGCTAGCCGGGTTTGGAACAAAGACGCGGCACGCGGCGGTTCTGCCCGAGGTAGAGGTTCCTATCCGAACGGCGCGGTCGGGCAAACCGCGCGATGCGTCGCGCCGCGACGGTCGTCTGCAGCCGTCAGACCGCGGACATGCCCTCAGTCGGCCATCAGCCAAACGAACCGGTAGGGCGCCAGCACCAGATCCTTCACCGCTGAGAGCTGCTCTCCGGTCACCAGGTCGGTGAAGGCGTAGGCGAGGCCATGGAGGCGCAGCTGGTTCGCGGTGACGAACTGCTCCTCTTCCGTGAAGTTGGCCAGTGCCAGCACCCGCCCGCCGTGGTGGGGGCGCACGTAGGCGAAGACGTGGTCGTTGCCGAGGTCGACGACCTGCGTTTCGGCGCCGGCGAAGGCCGGGTGGGCCTTGCGGACGGTGATCAGGCGGCGCAATCCGGTGAAGACGCGCCCCTCAATGGTTTCCGGATCGGCGCGGCGGCCGGCGCGGCGCCAATCCATCGCGGGGCGGTGGACCCAACGGCTGTCGGTGGCCTTCGCCGGATCATCCCGGTAGCTGTAGTCGTTCAAGGTGCCGAGCTCATCACCGAGGTAGAGGAGCGGGATGCCGCCGATCGACAGGGTGATGCCGTAGAGGAGGATCCGCCGGATCGCCAGCTCCACCTCCGGGCCCCCTTCCTCGCGGATGGCCTTCTCAAGGCCGGCGAGGGAGGCGGCGGTGCCGCAGACGCGGGCGTCGCCCGTGCGCGGGTTCTCTTGGAAGGGCAGCCCGCGGGCGAAACTCCCCTCAAAGCGGCCGGTGTAGAAGGCGTTGAGGAACCGGCGGTGGTCGAAGCCGTTGATGCCGAGGCGGGCGGCATCGCCATCGTCGAAGGTCCAGCCGATGTCATCGTGGGAGCGGACGTAGTTGATCCAGGCGTAGCCCGGGTCGATCCGGAGGCGTTCGCTGAGCGACCCCCGCAGCAGCCGAACATCACGGGTGGCCAGTGCTTCCCAGAGGAGCGCCATCAGCAGGGAAGTTGTTTCCACAATAACGGGGGGCTCGTGCTCCGCTGGACCGACCGGGACGCAGCGGAAGCGCTCCCCGCTGCTTGACCTGCGCTGGGCGTCTTCCAGAACTCTTTGCGGGCCATCGTCCATATCGTCAGGATCGTCGGCGGCGACTCGCCGGGGGTGAACGTACAGTGCGATAGTGGGGCGAACAAGACCGCCCCGCGCCGCTGGAACGGCCGGGGCGGGTGGCGAACGACTGTGAGGAGTCGCACGCATGGGTACGATAGTCCACCGTGTCGATACTGAGCAATATGTACTGCGCCGTGCGTTGATCGACGAGTACCGCGCCTGGTCGTTCTACAACCAGCACGTCGCGCAGCGCCTGCGTCCCGTCTGGCATCGGCTTAGCGAGCGGTATGGCTGGTGCTGGACCACCGACTTCTGGCGGGTGGAGACGTGCTCGGAAAAGCAACAATGGGCAGAGGAGGACGGCGGTGCGCCGCGCGACGCCGAACTCGCCGCCTACATCGAAGCGGTGCGCGAGACCGTTCGTAAGCATATGGGCTTGACGGTGGACGGGGCAGCCGCCGAGTGGGCGCTGCCGTATGTGCAGGCCGACGCCGCGCGGGTCTTTCGCCACGACTGGGCCCCCGATCCCGTGCATGCCGCTTTTTGGAAGTGGGAACAGCTAGGGATCAGCCTTCGCCTGACCGAGCAATACGCCCAGCTGAGCGTTACCCGCCACGACGGGGCAACCGAAGAACTTCCCGAACTCACCGCACCCGTGAGTTCGGTGTTTCGAGACTGGGGCAACCTGCGGCGACAGGCCCACGCGCTTGTTGACCGGGAGCTTGACCGGATTCAGCAGGAGTTTGAACGCAGCTACTTCGAGGAGGCGCAGTACCGGCGGCGTTACCAGGGCGCTCGCGACCACCGCGACGATATCGCGCTCCTCCGCGTCCTGCTCACCGCGACACCGAATCGGCAAATAGAGATCGATCCCGCGACACGTGAACGACTTCGGCGTCTGTGTGACCCAAAGAAGGAATACACCATCGGCATCGACTTCCCAACGGAGAGGCGCACAAAAGCCCGCCGAAGATAGGCCGCCGCATTTGTGTGGCGTAGGCAATGACGCCCCCTACTCTAAGAACCAGTAGCGCTACGTCGGCTCTGGTGCTTAGGAGTAGGGGGCATTTTCATGCCAAGCTCTGCCGCGACTGAACGTGGGACGCTCACCATTGACGAGGTGGCGGTCGCCCTCGGCATTGATCGCGGAACAGCCTATCGGCTCGCGAAAACGGACCGCCTCCCCGTCCCGGTGATCCGGCTCGGCCGCCGCATGGTGGTCGGTCGCGTGGCGCTTGATCGGGTGCTCGCGGGCAAGCATGTTTCGAGTCTCATCGCGGCCGGATCCGATGGCCGCGCAGCCTGATCGGTCGTCCATGCCGCTGGGCGCACGCCAAGCGGCGTGGGACTCGCTCTGGATGCGCATTTTCGCGCACATCCTGCCCGGCTCGTCGGTGTCCGATGATCCCGAGTGCCCCGCGACTGACTACGAGGACAGTGAGCAGCAAGACGTCGCCTGAGACGCAATGATCCCTCTGGCGTGGTGACCAAACACGCGCCGACGAGGGACCAAGGAGCAAGGACATGATACTTGACCTGAGTGTACCCGGCTTGATCGCCGCGGTCGAAGCCGAGATTGAGGCCTTTCCCCTCCCGCCGAACCACGTGCGCTACATCGTCCTCGTGGACGCCGCTGGCTCGGAGACGGACATCGAGTTGCGCGAACTCCACCGCCGGCTCGTTGCCGGCGAGACGTTCCCTGACCACGATCTCTACGTCACGCCTGGCGCCTACCAGGTGGCGTCATGAGCGCGGTCGCCGACGCGCCCCCGACCGGTTGGGGCCCGCTCTTCGAGGCTCAGCCTACCGACGAGGTCATTCAGGCACGCGACGCCGCGGGCTGGCTCCTCAACGACGTACGCGCCCACCCAACCGCGTACCATGCAGACCTGGCCACTGTCCTCGCCGAGGTCGCTGAGGAGGCCGACCTCGCCCTCGCCACCCGGCCCGCCGTCGCCGTTGCGCGACGGATTGGCGTGGACCTCGAGCTCATCAAGCAACGCCTCGACGTCGCCGGCTATATCGCCACCGCGCCCCAGGCGTGCGGTTCCACCGGGGGTCGCGCGGCAACCTCCGCGCCCGGTGCCCGTTCCTGAGCACGAGGACGACGAACCATCGTTCTCCGTCAACCCAGGGAAGGGGCTCTGGCGGTGCTTCGGGTGTGGCCGCGGGGGCGACGTTCACCTTCTGCATGTACTGGGACGGCGTCTCGTTTCGGGAAGCGATCGCCGAGCTGGCGCGGGAGGCGGGCGTTGCCTGTCCCAGCCGCACCGGCCATTCGCAGGCGAGAGTCGGGACGGTGCGCGTTGGCTAACGACCTGTCCTATGAGGTGCGCGCGGACGGCAGCGTCGTCTTCACGGCGAGCCGTCACGTCTACCGAATCCGGCGGTTCCCCCGCGGGTTCCCCGCCGTGACCCTTGAGGTCGACGGCTCCATCCTCGCCAGTGATCGGATAGATCTCCTTAGCGAGCGTGCCCGACGGCAGTTTGCCGGTTCCTTGAACGGCCATCAGGCAACGGCGGAGGCTGAACTCCTCGCACTGGCGCAGATCGCCGACGGAGTGGACGCCCAGCCGGATGACGCCGAGGAGAAGGGCGCCAGCCATCCCAGGCCACTGCCCTGGTCGCCCTCGCGATGGAAGCCGGCGTCGAGCTCTTCCATGACGACAACGGCGAGCCGTATGTCACCTATCCGGTGGGGGAGCACCGGGAGACGGCGGCGGTCAAAGCGAAGGCGTTCCGCGACTGGCTGGCCCGTCTGCACTACGAGCGGCACGGATCGGCCCCCGGCTCACAGGCGCTCCAGGACGCGCAAACGGTGCTCCGCGGGGAGGGGCTGTACAAGGGCGAACGGCGGACCGTTTACGTGCGCCTCGCCGAGCACGGCGGCCACATCTATCTCGACCTCGCCGACGAGCCCTGGCGCGTCGTCGAGATCCGGCCGGACGGCTACGAGGTCCTCGCCGGGGACGCCGTTCCGGTCAAGTTCCGGCGTCCGCGCGGCGTGTTGCCGCTCCCGTTGCCCGACCCGACCGGGTCGCTGGACGAACTGCTGGACTTCCTCAATGTCGACGACCACGACGCCGCGGTGCTCGCCCTGGGGTGGCTCGTCGGCGCCTTCCTGCAGCACGGTGGGCGGGCGATCCTCGAGCTCAACGGCGAGCAGGGATCGGCCAAGACGACCCAGGCTCGCGTCATTCGCCGCGTCTACGACCCGTGCACCGTGCCGCTACGCACTGCGCCGCGGGACGAGCGCGACCTCGTGATCGCTGCCGCCAATGGCGCCGTCGTCGCCTTCGACAACTTGAGCGAGGTCAAGGACTGGTTTAGCGACGGGCTGTGCCGCCTGTCCACCGGCGGCGGCATCAGTGGCCGCGAGTTGTACACCGACCTGGATGAGGTGGTGCTCGACGCGCAGCGCCCGGTGCTCCTCACCGGCATCAACTCCGTGGCCACCAACAGCGACTTGGGGGACCGCACCATCTCGATCACCCTGCCGCCCATCCCGCCCGAGAAGCGCCGCACGGAAGCCGAGTTGTGGGCCGCCTTCGACGCGGCGCACCCCCGTCTCCTGGGCGGTCTCCTCAACGCCGTGTCGGCCGCGCTGGCGCACCGGGACGCCGTCGATCTGCCCCGCAAGCCGCGCCTCGCGGACTTCGTGTCCTGGGTCGAGGCGGCGGGACCTGCCCTTGGCTGGGAACCGGGCGACTTCCTCGCCGCGTTCGAGGCCAGCCGCAACAATGTCGACATTGTCGCGATCGAGTCCATGCCGATCGGCCCGGTCCTGCTGAAGTTCGTCCAGGGTCTGACCGAGGACCAGTGGGAGGGCACGGCCAGCGAGCTCCTCGCCGCCCTTAACAATGAAGCCGGCGAGGCGACAACCAAGGACCGCGAGTGGCCGAAGCGCGCGAACCGGCTCTCGAACCAACTCCGGCGTATCGCCCCGAATCTCCGCCAGGTCGGGGTGTGGGTCGGCTGGGAGCGCTCCGGGGACGCGGGCGCACGGCACATCATCCTCACCAAGAATAAGGGTGCATGGGACCGTCAGGAGGCCCAGGATCGTCAGTCATCGTCGGCGGATCGTGGGTGCCGTGACGATGCTGACGTTTCCGACGATGCGGACGATGGTTCGTCCGAGAGTTCTGGCGAGCACGTGGCGACCGGCGCATGTTGCGTGTGTGGCTCCCTCTTGCCACCGGGTCGCATGCTGCTGTGCGAGGGCTGCGGCGGGTCGACGGAGGATCCCCGATGACTGCCGCTCTTGGGACGAGTCCGAAGACCGCACGCAAGCCCCAGCGCCGCAGCCTGGCCCTCCGCAACGCCATCGTCCTGGTCGCCGCGGAGTACGCCCGCCTCAGCGTCCGCCAGCTCTACTACCAGCTTGTCGCCCGCGGCGTGGTGGAGAAGACTGAGCGGGCGTACAAGCGGGTCTGCGACGCCTCCGCCCAGATGCGGCTCGACGGCTCGCTCGACTATCGGCAGGTGGTCGACGGCCACCGCAGCCGCCGCGTCGTCTATGCCCACACCGGGCTCGGCCACGCGCTGGAGAACGCCCAGGCGATGTACCGCCGCAACCATTGGCTCGACCAGCCCGAGGCGGTGGAGGTGTGGTGCGAGAAGGATGCCCTCTCCGGGGTGATCCAGCCGGTCTGCGACCGGTACGGCGTCACCTACGTCGCGACGCGCGGCTTCCCCAGCATCACCCTCCGCTACGAGTCGGCCCAGGCGCTCAAGCAAACCGACAAGCCGGCGACGATCTGCTACTTCGGCGACCACGACGCCAGCGGCCAGCGCATCAGCGCCAACCTCGAAGCGGAGCTGCGGCAGCACGGCGCCGATGTGACGGTCAAGCGCGTCGCCCTCAACCCCGACCAGGTGTCCCGCTTCGCGCTGCCCACCCGACCGGGCAAGCGCAGCGACAGCCGACACGCGGCGTTCGCAGCGCGGTTCGGGGACGCGTCGGTCGAGCTCGACGCCTTGCCGCCCGATGTCCTCACCGACCTCGTCGCGGACGCCATCCTGTCCCGAATCGACCGCGCCGCCTGGGACGCCACCGAGGCGGTGGAGGAATTGGAGCGGCGGACGTTCGCGTCGCTGGCGGTGATCGACTGGCGGCCGGGCATGGAGTACGGGCTGATCGAGGGGGCGGCTCCGTGAGCGGCTCGCGACGCGATACGGGGCGGCCGGCGGGGCACCGGATCAGCGTCAAATGGATTGTTTAGGGAGGAGGCGGGGCGTGCCCTCTGCACTCGAAATCGCAAAGTCGTTCCATAAGACGCCGGCCCTGGTACGCCACCGCGTCCGCTGCGGCAGGCCGACCTGCCGCTGCGCCACGGGGGAGGCGCACGGGCCATACTGGTTCCTGCGTTGGCGCGAGGGCAGCGTCCAGCGCCGCCGCTACGTCCGCCACGCCGACCTTGCGGCCCTCCGGGCGGTGGTCGAGCGGCGACGACAGGACGATGCCGAGGCGCGGCTGGCGGTGGCGCTGGCCACGGTCAATCTGCGGAGGCTGCGAGCATGGCTCCGGGATCTGGACCCGACGGCGTAGTGCCAACGCCCGAGGCGCGGGCGATCCAGGAGTTGGCCGCCGCCCGGCGCGAGATGGTCGCCGCAGTGACGCGCCAGATCCGCTTCAGCATCGAGCAGCTGCAGCTGTCGCCCCAGGAGGCGGCGGCGCGGGTGTGGAGTGGCTGGCCCACGCCCTGGCTGACCAGGAGGCCGACCAGGTGACGTGGTTCGACCTCGCCGGCCTCATCGAGCACGACCCGGAGCGCGGCCAGGCGGCGTGGCAGACGCTGAAGGATGAGGCCCGGCAGGAGCTGGCGACCGGCTTCCGGGCCGCCGCACCTTGGAGCCCCTGGTCACGGGGCGGCCGTACGAGCGGGCGCAGGTCATGGTCATCGTCGAGGCGCTGCGCCAGGCGCTCGAACCGCGCGACGCGCTGGAGGAGCTACTGGTGCAGCATGGCGTCTGCCTATGAGCTCAATCTCCGGTGGCAGGCGCTAGTGGTGCGGCGGATGGAGACGGAGGTTTGGCAGGGGGAGCGGGACCGGCAGCGGGCGCTGGAGAACCTGCGTCCGTCGCAGCGGGAGCGGTACGAGCAGATGGAGGGCTGGCTGCCGCCGCGGCTGAGCGAGGCCGAGGCCCTGGACCAGGCGGTGCTGATGGCGGATCGGTACCAACGGGCGTTCCTGCGGCTGATGAAAGCGTTCCGGGACAACCGCCGGCTGTTCGGGGCACTGGTGGTGGCTGGGGGCAGGTCAACATCGCCGAGCAACAGGTCAACCTCACCCAGAGGCACCGCCGCGATCCTCCCGCGTCCGCTCCCGACCCGTCGCCCGCCGCCGGCCCGCGCGGGTCCGTGCGTCTCGCGCGGCGGCGTACTAAGAATCAGTTTGAAAACCCCGCGGGCGGGCGCCCCCTCCTGCTCAGGAGGTGGGCGCGCATGGTGCGCCCGGTTGCAGTCGCTACAACCGGCATGAGGGCGGGGTGGGGCGCTCGACCTCCTGCTGGGCCGCCTCCAACCCATCCAGGCCGCAGGCGATGACACCAATCCGGGTCCCCTGCTCGGCAAAGGCGCGGACCGTTGCCCGTCCGACCCCCGCCGACGCGCCGGTCACCACCACGACCCGTGGCCTGCTCGATCCTGCCATGCGATATCCCTCCTCTGGGCATACCTGGGTGCAGCGGCGACTTGCATCCCGCGATCGCAACCGGATAGTCTGAACGCCGGGTTGCAACGCAGGATCGGTGGGCTGGTGAGCCAGGGCGTGACTTCGCCTATCGACCCGGCCTACGGGAACCGAAGCAGGCGACGGTTAGAGCAGCCGGCGCAACAGCTTGACGGCGGTGGCGACTGTGACGCCGAAGGTGAGGTGCGCTGCCCAACGGTGGAGGTGCTGGCGGAGGGGATACGTCCCTGGTCCGTTCGCCAACCCGAGCACCAAGACGGCGAGCTCGTCGCCGAATAGCCAGAGCCCGGTCCCGAACGCAGGCCCTGCGGCAAGCGTTGAAACCTTGCTGGAGGTAGTGAGGGCGCCGAACACGCCGCCCTGGAAGGCGCCGTAGGCGTAGTGGACGAGGTAGCTGAGCGCGCTCTTCGTCTCGGTCTCCTGGGGAGGGTGCCCGGCCAGCCGCTCGTAAGCGATGCGCCCCATCGCGGCTGTTGACGACTCCCCCTCCTCGTGATGCTTCCCGATCAGCGAGATATTGTCCAGCGGGTGTGGCCCCTCCTCCCGGGTCGCGGAGCGCGAATCCTCACCAGTCAGTGCGGTTGCCGCTCGCCAGTAACCACCCATCGCGACAGTACCCGCAGCGCCGGCAACGAGCCCGACGACAACCCCCTTCCACGCGTTGCCGTGTTCCCGTTCCATTGTTCGTTCTCTCCTCCTGCCATCCAGCAGCCTGCTGCAGCGGCTGGGTGACGGCACGATGATGCTGGTCGGCCCGAGTGTGAAAACGAGACCGGGGGTCGGAGATCGGCTAGAGCCTGTTATGGACTTTGCGGTTCGGTGGTGACGAGTTGATGGAGCATCAGGCAGGCGAACGGGACGGAATGCAGGCCGGCGCTCGTGTCTGGCAAGCATTCGTAGTCCCGCACCAGGCGGCGGAAGCGACGTACCCAGGCGAAGGAGCGCTCCACCACCCAGCGCCGGGGCAGCAAGACGCAGCCGCGCTTGGCCTCGGGCAGTTTGATGACCTCCAGGCGGATTCCGTGTTGGCAACAGTATCGAGCGCAGCGCCAGAGGGGCAACAAGCGCCTTAACGAGGTTTCCGAGGAAGACCAGCGTCACCAAGTCGGTCGTCGGTTCAACCAGCGCCTTGTGCATCCCTGGCTCGTTAAATTCTCCCTCCATTGGTCGTGCGGCCCCTTTCCATTTCTCCGACGCCCGACTCCCGTCCCTCCACGCAGCGTCTTCGGAGCCCGCATTGGCGTCATCTCTGCCCGGTCTCCTGGTGTGAGAGGTCAACTGGGTTGGACTCGGGAGAGCCGCGCTGCCTCAAGAAGATCGCCAGAACCACCAACACGCCCACGGACAGGAACTCGCTCTGCCAGTTCTGGAGCGACTCGAACCAGAAGCGCGCGGAGCGCAGGTGCGCCGGGATCGACACAGCCGGCTGTCCGTGCTCCGCGTGCTCCGCGCTCGCATCCCGGGCCCCGCCGGCCGCGTGGAGGGCCAGGGAGATGAAAAACAGGAGAAAGAGGGCCAAGGAGTGCTCGTAGAGTCGGAGGACGCCGCCGCCCCGTTGGACCGGCCACGGGACGTCGTCGTGTCCGCGTGAGCCGGCATCGATCTCAGCTGGTTCGTCGAGATTCGTCGAAACCGCCGATCCCTTCTGAAACAGGAAGACCGTCAGGAGGACGTACGCCCCCATCTGAAGGAACTCACTCTCCAGTTCTCGAAGACCGCCTCGATGAAGTGGCCGGTCCGCAGGTACGCGACGGCGTCGACGGCACCCTGCGCGTGGGTCCCCTAGTTCTAATTGTAGACTCGGAAACCGGCGATGCCCTGGCCGACCAAACACACCGCGAAGAGGCTGAGCATCACCAGCGTCAAGTCGTTCTCGCGCAGGTAACGTCGCACGCCATCCCTTCTTACACGCCCGCGGACCGGACGGTCATCGCGGTCGTCGTCCTCGACCCTGCCGAGGGTCATCCCCGTACCTCGACAGAGTCTGCTGAGAACGTCGTCCATTACATGGTCTCATCGTGGAGGAGACTCCAGTGGCGGCGGTGGAGGCCGTGTCCCCGTGCCGAAGCTGGAAGGTCGTGCCCCATGCGGCTTGCCGAGGCACGACCTGCTAGCTATGGGTCGTGGCTCGTCTACCTGTCGTCGCGCGCGGCGAGCCCGATGCTGAGCGGGCCGAACGCGTTCGCCGGCAGCCCCCCGACGCTGGTGACCAAGGTCAGGGTCCCGGACTCTCCGACCTCGAATCCCGTGATCGTGCCCTCGATGCTGTTCAGGGCGTGGAGGAAGCGACCGTCGCCTGCCAATGCGAGGTCGGCCGCGCCAACCCCCACCTGGGCTGCCTGCGCGTCGAGCAACTCCAGCGATCCGTCCTCACCGATGAGGTAGCTCTGGATCGTACCGCGGCGGAGGGTCTCGTCTTCAACAGTAAGGGAAGGGAGCGGACCGAAGCTCGTCGTGAAGCCGTAAACCCCGTCCGGGGTCACCACGAACCAGCATGGGTCGCTTTCACCGATGGGCAGGCTCTCGCCGATCGGCTCCAGCGCACCGTCGTCGCCAATCTCGTAGGACGCCACCGTGCCGGCGCCCGGCATCGCCTGGAAGTTCTCGGTCATCAGGAGACGGCCTTCGTCGTCGAAGGTGTAGCCGAAGGGCCCGTTGCCGGTCGGCTCGTTCTCGACTACCTCACCCGGGGTGCCGTCCTCGTCAACTGGGAAGGTGGTAATCGTATTCTCGGTGATTTGGCTGACGATCAGGACGTTACCCGCTGGGTTGAACGACACCTGGGCACACCCGGCATCGGGGCCACCGCTCAGCTCCCGGGCCGAATCCGCGATCGGCTCGAGCGCGCCCGACTCGTCGATGGTAAAGCCGTTGATCCGCGGGTTGCCGCCGAAGCAGAAGCCGACCCCGGGGGCGTCGCCGCCGCTGTTGAGGACGTAGAGCCGCCCCCCGTGGACGGTGACGCTCGTGGGGCGCTCGCCTCCCGACGGCTCGGTCTCGACCAGTTCGAGCCCGTCATCTGTGGCTTGGAGGACCGAGATGCTATCGCTGCCGCCGTTGACGGCGATGACGAAGTCGTCGCCGCCGCCGAGATTGACCGGCGAGGACTGGCCCTCGGCGCTAGCCACGATCAAGGCGGTGTCGGAGTTCTCGAACGAGCCGCTGCCGAGGCCGCCCGTGTCGAAGTGGCCCAGCGGGCTCAGCCTCCCGTCGTCCGCTCGGGTGTAGGCGACGATCTCGTTGCGGGCGGGGCTGTTGGTCATGGCGTAGACGGTGCCTGTGGAGGAGGTCTCTCCCTGCGGTGTGGCGTCCTCTTGAGCGAACGATGGTAGGCTCGCGCCGAGCAGCGAGGCAAACGCCACCACTAGACTGAACCCAACAACGCGGCGACGAACCGGGGGATAGGGTTGGTTGATCATCCTGTCTGCTCCTTGCTCCGGTTTCGATCCATGAATTGATGCGAGGTGCCAGCCCCCCGCAACTCCGTGCACCTTCAATCTATGGCGGCCTCCTCATTGGGTTTTGTCGTCCTCCGAGTGCTTGGGGTATTGCTCGCACCGGCACCCGATGTCCGATCCGGTCAATGACCCGCAGCTGGGCCACTGGCGGGATAGTCAAGGTATTCAGCGGTCTATTACGCTCTTGAGTGTTGGTGACGCACGATTTAATAAACGTAAGGTTTGTCATCCGTCGTGACGCGTTCACCGCTATCTGTTGGCCACATGAGCATTCTGTGGCGAGGAACGAGGAGGGCGGGGCCGATACGCCGCCCCCCCCCACGGCTCTCGCCATGACTCCGCATCCGTAAGATTCGTGTCACCTCGGTCTCCGCTACGTCACCGAGGTCGATCATGATGACGGGAAAATTAGAAATCCGGTTGGGACGACCAGATGTCCAGATCGACAGGGGCGGGTGCGATAGACTCAGGAGACCAGGCGACGGGAGGGGTGGCAGCGCCCCCGGCGGGGGTGACCATGCTGGAGAACAGCAGCCGAGTCACAGTCGGCACGATCCTTCTTGTCGACGATGAGGCGATCGTGCGCGAGGTGGTCGAGCGCTACCTCCGCCAGGAGGGGTTTCGGGTCGAGTTGGCCGCGGACGGACCGGAGGCGCTGCGCCGCTTCACCGCCGCGCGTCCGGATCTGGTCGTCCTCGATCTAATGCTGTCGGGGGTGGACGGCCTGGAGGTCTGTCGACGCATCCGAGCCCAGAGCAATGTCCCGATCGTGATGCTCACCGCCAAGGGGGACGAGACCGACACGATCGTCGGGCTTGGGGTGGGAGCTGATGACTACGTTGCTAAACCCTTCAGCCCCCGAGAGCTGGTCGCCCGAATCAAGGCGGTTCTCCGACGCGCGGGGGCACAGCCGATCTCCGAGGATGATCCCCTGCGATTCGGGGCGATCGTGATCCGACCAGACCGGCGCCAGGTTGAGGTCAGCGGGAAGGCGGTGGACCTGACGGCACGGGAGTTCGATCTGCTCGTGTTCCTCGCTGCTCACCCGGGCCAGGTCTTTTCCCGCGAGGCGCTGTTGGACAAGGTCTGGGACTGGGCCTACGCCAGCGACGGTGGCACGGTCACCGTCCACGTCCGTCGCTTACGGCAAAAGATCGAGGCCCACCCAGAGCGCCCACGGTACATCAAGACCGTTTGGGGCGTCGGCTACAAGTTCGAGCCGTGAACACCGGCCCGGAGAGCGCCCACGCCCCGGTCCTGTCTCGGCGGAGCCTCGTGCGGCGCGCAGCCGCGGTCGCTGCCGGGGTGGTCATTGCCGTGGGAGCGACGATGGCGGTGGCGCGGCTGGTCCTCGGGGTCCGCGGACCGGACGCTTGGCTGTTGCTGGGGCTACTTGTCCTGTCCGCGGCCGTCTCGCTGCTCACAGGTGGACTGCTGATCTGGGTCTCCGCCGGGCGACGATGGGACCGACTCGGAACACGGCTGGCAGCGGCGCAGCTGGTGGGCGTGCTCGTCGCCCTTCTCAACGTTGTCCCGACGACCCTGGTGATGTTCCTCTCCCCCCACGACCGAGGCCTGGTGCTGCTCCTGCTCATCTACGCGCTGGCGATCGCCCTCGTCTTCGCCTCGTTGATGAGCGCCTCCATCGCGGCGTCGCTCGGCGCCATCCGCGCGGGCGCGGCGCGGATGGCCGCTGGCGACCTGGGGGCGCGCGTCCCGGTGGCGAGCGAGCGGGAGCTGGCCGAGCTGGGCACGGTGTTTAACGCGATGGCCACCCGACTGGAGGCCGCGTTCGCCCGCCAGCGCGAGCTGGAAGAAGCCCGGCAGGGGTTGATCGCCGCCGTCTCTCACGACCTGCGGACGCCGTTGGCGTCCCTCCGGGTGATGGTCGAGGCGATCATCGACGGGGTGGCGGACGACCCCGTGACGATTCGTCGCTACCTCGGGGCGATGCAGCGAGAGACGATCAGCCTCGGCCGGCTGATCGACGACCTGTTTGAGATGGCGCGGCTGGACGTCGGGCCGATCGGGCTCCGCCTGGAGCCGAGCCCGATCACGGCCCTGATCAGTACGACACTGGAGGCGATGGAGGCCCAGGCGAGCCGCCAGGGCATCGAGCTGCATGCCCAGTTCGATCCGAACCTGCCCTTGGTGGTCGTCGACCCGGACCGCGTCCAGCGCGTCCTCTACAACCTGGTGCAGAACGCCCTCCGCCACACGCCCGCCGACGGCACGGTGACGGTGGAGGCGATCGACCTGGGGACGGACGTTCAGGTCAACATCGGGGACACCGGGGAAGGTATCGCGTCCATCGACCTCCCGCACGTTTTCGAGCCGTTCTACCGTGGGGACCCGGCGCGGGCACGAGACGGGCCGGCCGGCCCGACGGGAGCAGCCGGGCTCGGCCTCGCCATCACTCGTCGGCTGATCGAGATCCACGGTGGACGAATCTGGGTGGCCCAGCCGGCGAACGGCGGCTCTGTTTTCTCCTTCACGCTCCCTAAGGCGGGGCCACGCCGGTCCGCGGCGCCGTAAGCGAGATCCGCGACGAGGCATTACCCGCCGAACAAGCCGAGCGGAGCATCGAGATGGAGACCGAAGGGGACTCGAGGACCGGCGACTCGCACCTCGTCACCAAGCTGCGGCAAGGTGACGAGGCGGCCTTCGTCGCGTTAATCGCTCGTCACCACACCTCCATGGTGCGCGTGGCCACCCTGTACGTGCGGGACCACGAGGTCGCTGAGGAGATCGCCCAAGACGCCTGGCTGGCAGTGCTCCAAGGCCTGGACCGGTTCGAGGCGCGTTCCTCGTTCAAGACGTGGATCTTCCGCATCCTCACGAACCGAGCTCGCACCCGCGGCGTACGCGACCAGCGGGTGGTCCCGTTTGCGATGCTGCAGGGGGACGATCCCACCCCCGACCGCTCGGTCGACCCGGACCGGTTCTTTCCCGCCGGGCACGAGGACGCGGGGCACTGGTCGTTCCCACCTCGGAGCTGGGAGGGTGCACCTGAAGCGCGGCTGCTGGCCGACGAGACGGGCGCCCACATCGCGGCGGCCATCGCGGCGCTGCCCGAAGGCCAGCGGGCGGTGATCACGCTGCGGGACGTGGAGGGCTGGTCGGCGGCAGAGGTCTGTCACGTTCTGGACCTGACGGAGACTAATCAACGAGTCCTGCTGCACCGGGCCCGCTCCCAGGTCCGGGGAGCGCTTGCGTGTTACCTCGGAGACGACTGAGCCACCATGGCTGAGCCAGACCTGACCTGCCAAGACCTCGTCGAACTCGTGACGGACTACCTCGAGGGGGGGCTGCCCCCGGCGCAGCGGGCTCGCTTCGAGGTGCACATCGCGGACTGCCCGTATTGCGACACCTACCTGGATCAGATGCAGCGGACGATTCGGGTGGTGCGCATCCGACAGGAGAGCACGATCGCCCCGGAGGCGGAGGCCGAACTCCTGCGGCGTTTTCGAGCTTGGAAGCGGGACTGAAGCTATCACGCTATCACGCGGACTGGATCTCAGGTTGCCCACCATGCCGGAGCCGACCTGTCGTCGTCCGCACGTCCATCGTTCGCCCGGTGTAACGAAACGCGGCCACGGGAGGACTAGGGCGTATCTGCAAACTGATGGCAGTGGACCGCAGTTGCCTTTGCCAGACCATTTCCTCGGCTCATCGAGCCCTTACAGCGGCTGTCTGAACCGGGGGCGCCGCACCTTCCGTGGGCCGGTAGACGCGTTTGCGGACACGCCCTAGCCGGGGCCTGAACTAGCTTGAACTCGTGGCGTCAAGCGATGCGGTGCAGCCGCGCACCGACGAGTCGAGACATCTCCTCCCCAGGTTCCCAGGCTGTCGGGGTGGTGGAGTTGAGGAGGAGCAGGACCGAAATGTCGGAGGTCACGCGGCGACGCGTCGCAGCAGCTGATGGGCAGAATGGTCGTCGCGATGGAAATCCTCCGCCTGAGCCCGCTGCGGCAGCTCGAAGGGCGGCCTTCCGGACACGCGCCACCCACGCTGGGGAAGATTGGTCGGCGCCGGTCAGGCCGTTGACCGAACCCATCTTTCAGGGCACGGTCTACGCTTTTCACGACCCGGTCCTGGCTGAGGCCCGCCACGCGGCCGACCCGTCGGAGCCAAACTACGCCCGCGACGGACTGCCCAACGTCCGATCGCTGGAGCGGGCGGTCGCGCAACTCGAAGGGGCGGAGGAGGGCGTCGCGGCGGCTTCCGGGATGGGCGCGGTCGCGCTCGTCTTCCTCGCGCATCTTGCCGTCGGTGACGAGGTCGTCGTCTCTGCCGACTGCTACTGCGACACCGCCACGCTCCTGAGGGAAGAACTCGTCCGCTTCGGCGTGATCGCGGCGTTCGTCGACACCTGTGACCTGGAGACGTTCCGAACCAGCCTCACCGCCCACACCCGCCTCGTCTACGTCGAGACGGTCTCCAACCCCGCGATGAAGCTCTGTGATCTGACCCGCATCGCCGAGATTGCTCACCAGGGAGGCGCCTTGCTGGTCGTGGACAACACCTTCGCCACCCCGGCGCTCTGCCGGCCGCTGGAACATGGCGCGGACCTGGTGGTCCACAGCGCGACCAAGTTCATCGGCGGCCACCACGACCTCACGGCGGGCGTTGTGGTCGGACGACGGACGCTGTTGGAGCGGGTCCGGCGCTGCGCCTATCTGTACGGGCCGACCCTCGGGTCGATGGACGCCTGGCTCGCCCTCCGTGGCATCAAGACGCTGGCGCCGCGCATGGTCTGGATCAGCGAGACCGCAGCGGCCGTGGCCGCCTTCCTCGCCGCGCACCCCGCCGTCGCCGCCGTCCGCTATCCGGGGCTGCCCGACCATCCCCAAGCGGCTCTGGCGCGGCGGCTCCTGCCGGACGGCGCCGGCGGCATGCTTCGCCTTCGACCTCGCTGGCGGTCCCTCCGCCGCCGAAGCATTGATCCGCCGGCTCCGAATGATCGCCTTTGCACCCAGCCTCGGTGGGACCGGGACGACGATCTCCTACCCGCCCACGGCGCGACCGGCCGGCAACGAAGCGCGGGAGTCGAGTGCGTCCATCCGCATGTCCATCGGGTTGGAAGCCGCGGAGACCTGATCGCCGACCTCCGCCAGGCCCTCGATGCGCTTCCGGCTCCCGAGGCGGCCTTCCGGATCGACGTGGACGTTGCCCTGGAGGTTGCGACGTGAGCGAGCGAACCACGGCGCTCGTGACCGGCGGCGCGGGCCTGATTGGCTCCCACATCGTGGACGTGGCATTGGCGCGGGGCTGGGACGTGCGCGTGCTGGACAGTCTGGAGCGGCAGACCCACCGCCACGGCAAACCCGCCTGGATCCCCGCTGCGGTCGACTTCGTCCGCGGCGACATCCGTAACCGGCGGGATTGGGAGCGGGCGCTGGACGGAATCGACGTCATCTTCCATGAGGCAGCCTACGGTGGCTACATGCCGGAGATCGCCAAATTCGTCCACGTCAACGCCTACGGCACGGCACTGATGCTGGAGACGATCCGCGACCGCCGGCTGCCCATCGGCAAGGTAGTGGTTGCCTCCTCCCAGGCCGTCTACAACGAGGGCGCCTACGCCTGCTCGGTCCACGGCCGCTTCTACGGCAGCACGCGTTCGATTGCTCAACTCGCGCGGGGCGACTACGCCGCCCACTGCCCCGCCTGCGGCGCGGCGGCGATCCCGGTGCCGACCGACGAGGATGCGCCGATGGGCGGGGAGAACGTGTACGCGATCACCAAGGCGGACCAAGAGCGATTGGTGATCTCCTGGGGCCGCGCCACCGGCATCCCCGTCGTCGCGCTGCGCTACTCCTGTACCTACGGCCCGCGCCAGTCCGTCTTCAATCCTTACACCGGGGTCATCGCGATCTTCTGCACTCGCCTCCTGAACGACCTGCCGCCCGTCGTCTACGAGGACGGCGGCCAGATGCGGGACCTCGTCTTCGTGGAAGACGTGGCCCGTGCCAACCTCCTGGTGGCCACCGACGACCGCGCCGATGGCCGAATCTTCAACGTTGGGACAGGCCAAGCGGTAACGATCGGGGCCTCGCCCAGCTCCTGGCGTCGCGTCTCGGGAAAGATATCCCGCCGCACCTCCCGGGTGAGTATCGTCCCGGCGAGATGCGCGCCCTGATCTCCGGACATCTCCCGTATCGCCGATCTGGGGTTCGCCCCACGGATCGACCTTGCCTCCGGCATCGATCGCTACCTCGCCTGGATTGCTGAGCAGGGCGACATTGCGGACTACTTCGGTGCTGCGGAGCGCCGTCTGCGCCGACAGCAGGTGGTGAAGCGGGCGGCAGCGGCCAGAGAAACGGAGCCCGTCACGGGTCGAGAGGGATCGTGATGGTTGACCGAGTGGGACGCAAAGCTCTTCCGCCGGGGAGGGAAGCCCCGAGGCGTCCCAGCCCACCTTCGCCGTCGTCATCCCCGCCTTGATGAGGAGGCCGCGATCGGGGACCTTGTGGGGGAGGTGCTCACCGCCAGCCGGCAGCCGGACCTGGGGGTGATCCCCATGGGCGTCTTCGTGGTCGACAACGGCAGCACCGACCACACCGCCGCCCGCGCTGCCGGAGCCGGCGCGATCGTCGTGACCGAGCCGCGGCGCGGCTATGGACGCGCCTGTTTGAGCGGCGTCCTGGCTGCTGGGGAGGTGGACCTAATGGTCCTTATGGACGGCGACCGCAGCGACCGCCCCGACGAGTTGCCCGCCCTGCTCGGACCGCTGCTCGCGGACGAGGCCGGTGATCGGATCGCGCACCCTCGGATCTTGCGAGCCCGGGTCGCTGCTGCCCCAGCAACTTGTCGGCAATTGGGTCGCGGCCAGGCTGCTGCGGTGGCTCTACGGGGTGCGCGTGACGGACATCGGCCCGTTCCGGGTGATCCGGCGGGAGATCTTGCTTGGGCTGGGGATGCGCGAGATGACCTACGGCTGGTCGGTGGAGATGATCGCCCGAGCGGCGCGGCGTGGGGCTGCGCGTGCGAGAGGTGCCCGTGACGTACCGGAAACGGGTCGGTGGGGAGTCGAAGGTTAGCGGCAACCTACCCGCTTCCATGCGGGCAGGCGCGCGGATCACCACCACCATCCTCCGTTGCCGACATGACGATTCGCCGGGCGCCGGGGGGTGAACAAGGACCCCAGGCTGTAACGAACAAGGGTTCCCGGCAGACCGAGAGGAGGACGGCGTGACGACCGGGGCCCTGTCCCTATAGGGGTGGGACCAGCCGGCTCGGCGAGCGCAACGAGGAGGTCTCCGATGAGCATTGGTCGCCGGATCGGGACGCTCGCGATGGGGATGCTGGCCGGATTGGTCGCGACCCTCCTGATGGTCCTCCTGATGGTCGTGGGGCGGATCTGGCTGGGCATCTCGCCGCCGCCGGAGGCGATCCCGGACCGCTTCGCACCGACGATCGACATCGACACCTTCTTCTCGCTGTTCAATCGCTTCGGTGGCTACAACGGGCTCAAGAAGTTCGGCATTCGCTCCGGCCTGACCGGGCTATTCGCCGTGGGTATCCTGGTCGGCCTGGCCTACGCGGCGATTGTCGAGAGCAGGCACTCCCGCACCGTGGGCGCCTGGCGCCTCGGTCTCAGCCGGATCGGCCTGCTCTTCGTGGTCATCACGGCCCTCGTGCTCTGGATCGCCTCCCTGATCGTCCTCTGGCCGGTCCTGGATGCCAACTACCGGGGCCTGCCCCCCTCGACCGCCCGACTCGTCAGCGCGCTCGGCCTCCTCGTTGCGTACGTCGCCTATGGCGTGATGCTCATCGTGACCTACCGCTTCGTGACGCGCCGCAGCGATCCGGGTCCCCGGTCCTCATCGGATGGCGTGCCAGTCGGGAAACCCGTCGGCCGTCGGGTGGTGTTGGCCGGGGCCGCCGGTACCCTGCTTGCTGCGCCGTCGTACGGTCTCTTGCGGCGGCTCTACAACCGCGCGACGTTTGCCTACGACGGCACCGCCTACGGCGGTCCCGGCGTCCAGCCGATTGCCCCGAACGACAAGTTCTACGTGGTGACGAAGAACGTGGTGGACCCGAACGTCACCAAGGCGTTCTGGCGCCTCGAGATCGGCGGCTTGGTGGAGGACGCCAAGACCTACGGCTTCGACGATCTGACGACGTTGCCGTCCGTCGACCAGGAAACGACGCTGATGTGCATCAGCAACCACATTGGCGCCGGACTGTTCAGCAACGCAACCTGGAAGGGCGTTCCGCTGCGCGACCTCATCGCCGCGTCCCGTCCGAAGGTGGACGCCGTCGAGGTGGTGCTCCACGCCGCTGACGGCTACACCGATACCTTCGCCTTCGAGAAGGCGATGGAGCCGACGACGCTGGTGGTCTACGAGATGAACGGCGAGCCGCTGCCAGAGCGCCATGGCTACCCGGTCCGGGTGATCGTGCCGGGGCTGTTCGGTGAGAAGAACGTGAAGTGGGTGACGGGGATTGAGGTGGTCGACCACGACGCCAAGGGGTTCTACGAGCAGCAGGGCTGGGGCCCGAACTTCGTGATCCCCACGCGCTCGGACCTCTTCGCGCCGCGTCGGGCCCGTCGGGACGGCAAGGACGCCTTTAGCGAACCGATGCGCGCGAATCAAACCACGACCCTGCGCGGTCGTGCCTTCGCCGGTAACCGGGGAGTCGTCAAGGTGGAGGTGAGCCTCGACGACGGCGAGAGCTGGCAGCCGGCGCGCATCGACTACCCGGGCACCGAGCTAACGTGGGTCTTTTGGAGCTACGACTGGCGTCCCACCCAGCCCGGCGACTACGTCGTCACCTCGCGCGCCACCGACGGCACTGGTACCGTCCAGCCATCCGACGCGCGGGGCATCGTCCCCCAAGGTGCGACCGGCTATCACCGGGTGATGGCGCGCGTCGAAGGATAAATCGCGGACAGCAGCTGGATACGGGCAGAAGCACATGCGAACGGGGAGCCGGCGGTTGCTGGGGGAGCGTCGAGTCGAAATCGCGCTAGCGTGGCACGCCTCCATCGCCCGGGGAGTGGCAACGCGGGTGCGACTCCATTGGCCCGTCCTGATGGTGCTTGCGCTCTTCGCCTCTACCGCGTTTGTTGTTCCAACCCTCGCGCCGATTGCGACCACCGACGACTGGGCCTACACCCGTTCCGTCGAGATCCTCTATCACGAGGGGACGCTGCGCGTCTTCCCCGTCGTCGCGGCGACGGCCGTCTCCCAGATCGCCTGGGGCACGCTCTTCTACGCCCTGTTCGGCATGGACTTCGGTGCCGTCCGTCTCTCAACAGTGGTCATCACGGCCCTGGGCGGCTGGGGAGTCTACGCCCTCTGCCGCGAACTTGGGGTGAGCCGGGGCCGGAGCGCGCTCGGGGCGGCGGCCTACCTCTTCAATCCCCTCACGTTCAGTCTCAGCTTCACGTTCATGACCGACCC
>JAUJOZ010000028.1 GCA_030447415.1 Thermomicrobiales bacterium
GCGCGGTTGCCTGTCGAGTGGGCGGGTGGGATGCGCCGGGCGCCGCTTCTGAATCTTCCCGAGTCGTGCGCCTCGGCGCAGTGGGCGACGCCCCGGCCAACCGGCCGGGGCGTCGTCTCGCGGTGCACGGGTCGCAGTGGACCCGGCGGCTCCCCTCTGGCTAGGCAGGGCGCCGTCGCCGGACGTGGGTTGCGGCCGCGAGGACCACGACGCCGAAGGTGCCGAGCAAGAGCGCGGCGTTGCCGCCCTGGACAGCTACTCGCGGACCGGCGCCGGTGGTGGGCAGGGTCGTCGCGACCCCAGTGGTGTCGCTGGTGCCGTCGTCGGTCCCGTCGTCCGTGTCGTCGGTCGGCGTCTCCGACGGGGCAGCCGTCGGGGCTGGACTCGCGGCGGCCATCGGGTTGAGGACGACGATCTTGGTGACCGCATCGACGTCGATCGGGAACAGCGCCTCGGCGCCCGATACCCACTCGGTCAGGATATGCGGCACGGAGTGGGTCTGCGGCAGCTCGATTGTGTTGATCCCGCCGTCGTCGACACTGAAGGCGATGGCCTCCAGCGCTGGGTCGCTGAACGGCTGGATCGAGAAGTCGGCGCCGCCGGGCACGCAGGTGTCGTTGTCGGTCTCGGCCGCTGCGGCTTCAACCGAGTCGAAGACGAAGATCTGGGTCGCCTCCACGCCCTCGGCGCAGTAGAGCGTGACCAGTTCCAGCGTGCCCATCGGGCCGGGGGCCGGGCTGGGCGACGGACTCGCGCCGCCCGTGGTCTGGATCGGCAGCGTGTTGGTGCCCTGGGTGCAGAGGACCGTGAGGACGCCGAACGGGGTAGTGAGCGTTGCCCCCTCGCTCGCGTTCTCGTTGTCGTAAATGTACGCCGTGGTCAGCACGCTCCCCGACGCGCCGGCCCCAGACTGGAAGCTGATGCTGGCCCCCGGCGCCAAGATCCCGGTCAGCGGGAAGATCTGCTCCTGCTGCGGATCATCGATGCTGGCGAGCGTGAACTGGCTCAGGTCTAGCGCAGCATCCGTGTTGTTGCTGATGGTGGTCGACTCCGGGACGGTGGAGCAGGCCACGGCCAGCGTGATGGACCCCGACGGGTCTTGCTGAGCAGCCGCACTGCCCCGGAAGAATGCGAACGCGCCCGTGACCACGAGGAGCGTGGCCAGCAGGCGCAAGGCGGTTGTGGCTCGCTTCATGTGATGGGTTCCCTCCCAAGCACGAGGTCCTTCGCAGGACCCCCGTCGCCCAAAGACGAGGCCGCCGGGCGGCGGCGCTCCTGTCCCCGCGTCTCACCTCCTTCGGCCAGCGGTTCAACCTGGCGCGGACCCGTGCTCGTCACACCGGCGGACGCCCTGGGGACGATCGCGGGCGCATCGGTGCTCTCTGCCAGCAGGGTGTACGTACACTACCCACCATCTTATCGTAGATTCTCGGTAGTGCAACCACCATGGGGGGGCATGGTGCCCGCCTTGACTGCCGCATGGTGCGGCGCACCCGGCCCCGACTGGCTCACGTCGTGGCGACCTGCCGATCCAGCGGCGGCGATTGGTGGCCCATTCCGGATAGGCGGTTCGTCTGCTACGATCGGATCAGAGAACGCTCAGGTTCCCTCCCACGTTCTCTTCCCCGCCGGCCCCTCGCTGTCCCAATGGCGAGGGGCCGGTTTGTGCCCCTGACAGTCCCACACCGATGTCACGCCTCAGCCCTCTTGACCGCCGGAGAAGTAGAACGTATGATCTATCCTGCCCCGAGCGCTGAAGCGCCACGCGACCGTCTGGCGCGGGCCTGGTGCCCGCCGCGCCGCCGCGCGGGAGGGACCTCCCTCCCCCGGCGGCCGGCTCGCGATCGGAGGGCTCAGCGATGCCCTCCCTCCCGCTGGTCCACGCCTGTCCCCCCTGCCCCCGCCGCCCCCTTGCTCCGGCCGACGTGCTGCGCGCCGCCCGCGGGGAGCCGGTCCCCGGCCTGCCCCCCGACCTCGCCTGGGCGCTAGGACGGTGCCGTCCCGGCCCCCTCAGCTGGCTCGACCTCGATGAGGCGCGCGCCCGGGGTTGGCTCTTCCTCGTTCCCGCCCCGCACCGTCCCAACCTAGGCGACGTGGCGGCTCTATGGGGCTGGTGGTGCGCTGCGGCACGGCACCCGGAGGCGGTGGTGCGCGTGGCGACCCAGGGTGACCGAGCCGACGTGGTGCTCGACCTGTCGCCGGCGGGGCTGGCGTTCGCGCCGGCGGCCCTCACGGCGATCGGGCGGGCGTGTCTGGCGTGGGGGGCGACAGGGTCCCGCTGGATCGTCACCCCGGACAGCTGCCAGGTGGACGGGCTGGCACCGGAGTCGGCGCGGGGGCTGGTCACGGATCTGCTGGCACTGGCTCGGGACCGGCGCTGCGTCGCCCGGGAGCCGGACCGGTGGACGGGCTGAGCCAGCTGCCCGCCGATCCCGGGGCGCTGGTGGGAGCGGTCGCCGCACTCCTGATTGCCTTCGCCGTGCGGGAGGTGGCCGCGGGGGTGCTCGGCGCCATAGGGAAGGATCTGTTGGCGTGGGCGAAGCGGCGGGCGACGCGCGGCCCTGGGGGCGCGGGCGGTCGCGGGACCGGCGCGAAGGGTTGACCGCTTCGCACCGCGCGCGAGACCTGAGGAGCTCGAGGCGGGGGTGTGGCGGGCGCTAAACTTCCTGCCCTGCCGGTCATGCAGCTCGACAGCTGACCTTCGGCACTCACCGCGATGCCGCCTCGCGACATGGAGGGCCCAGCGAACGATGCGCATCGGTGTCATCTTGCCTCAATTGGAGATCGGAACCGATCCTGCCGTCATCCGCGACTACGCCCAGGCGGCGCAAGGACTCGGCTACCGGCACCTGCTCGCCTACGACCACGTCCTCGGCGCGGACCCGACGAATCGCCCGGGCTGGACCCGCTACACCGCCGCGGACCAGTTCCACGAGCCGTTCGTTCTCTTCGGCTATTTGGCGGCAGTGGCTCCCGAGCTGGAGCTGGTGACCGGAGTGATCATCCTGCCCCAGCGGCAGACGGCGCTCGTCGCCAAGCAGGCGGCCGAGGTCGACGTGCTCAGCCGAGGGAAGCTGCGGCTCGGCGTCGGCGTCGGCTGGAACGCCGTCGAGTACGAGGCGCTGGGCGAGGACTTCGGCACCCGCGGCCGGCGGATTGAGGAGCAGGTGGACGTGCTGCGGCGGCTCTGGGCGGAGCCGGTCGTCACCTTCCACGGCCGGTTCCATCAGATCGCCGAAGCCGGCATCAACCCCCTGCCGGTGCAGCGGCCGATCCCGGTCTGGATGGGGGGCGGCGAGGAGCGGGTGCTGCAACGGATCGGCCGAATGGCCGACGGCTGGTTCCCCCGGGAACGCCCGGACCGCGAGATGGCGCAGCGCATCGAACGGCTCCGCGGCTATACCGAGGCGGCCGGCCGTCCGCGCGAGGCGGTCGGCATCGAGGGGCGGCTGACGATCAAGGACGTGCCCCCAGCGGAGTGGCGTGATGAGGTCCAGCGCTGGCGCGATCTCGGCGCCACGCATCTTGGCGTCAACACCATGGGCGCCGGGCTTGCCTCACCGCAGGCCCACATCGACACGATTCGCCAGTTCAGGCGGGCCATCAACGGCTAGCGCGACAGCTGTACTCCAAGTGCACAAGCCGAAACGGGGGTCATGACCCGAGTTCGCGGCTTCCTCCCGGCGTGGTCGCTGCCGCAGCCAAGCGACCACGAGCCGCGTTCGTCGACTCCACTACCGACCAGCGCTTCGAGCGTGTGTCGCGCTGTTCACATCTTCAGGCGATGGGGATGTTCGCCCTCAGTTCGGGTCTTGTCCCTGCTCACCGCCCCCGCTGGCCCGGCTGCCTGCAACCAGACGGTCCCGACGTCCCGGACGCCGAAGTCGGTCAGCGGGGCGCGCCTGGTCTACTCATTAGCGATGAGCAGCCCACTGCTGACGACCACGCCGCCGTTTGGCAGCGCCTGGTAGCGCTCGCCTGCGATTCCGCGGTGCTTCGCTTCGCTCCAGTCGTGCCTGATTAGAGGCAGCGGAATGCCATCGTGGCCGCCCGTGCAGCGGTGACCGCAATCGGCGGCGGGAGTGCTTCGCTCGACACCCAGGGCTCAAGCGCCTGGAAGAACGATCGAGCCTCCTCTCCCACGGCGATCCGCGCGCACCCCGCTAACACCATGGTCTGAGTGCTGCGCACCGGGTCACTGTCGGCTCCGCTCCCATGCCGCTCCCGGCCGCTCGGGCTCTAACGGTGTGCTCGGATGCTCGACCTCGCCGTCCACATCGTAGCCGTAGGCCTCACGCGCCTTCTCAGGACTGATCTTGCCATCCTCCAAGTCTCGCTCGATAAAGGCGCGATCGCGCACGCGCGGGTCGCCGTACCCGCCCGACCCACCCGTGACGACGCTCACCACTTGGCCTGGTCGAAGCAGGGCATGACCAAAGGAGCCGACATCGGTGGCGCGCCCGTCGATCGTGATACCGGCTCGGCCCCCTGGGCATCCTCCCAACAACCCCCAGGGGGCGCTCAGGCGCCGACTGGTGTGGCCTTCGAAGGACGCTTCATGGTCAAGGACACGGAGGTCTCGCCGAATTGCGAGGCCGCCCCGCCACTGACCCGGCCCACCGGAGTCCGGCACCAATTCGTAGCGCTCGACCAGCAGCGGATGTTCGACCTCAAGGCTTTCAACCGGCAGATTCGAGGTGTTGGTCACGTGGGTTTGGACACCGTCGAGACCGTCCTTGGTGGCCCGTGCGCCGAACCCGCCGCCAATTGTCTCGAGATAGGAGTAGTAGCGGCTGGTCCGTGGATCAACGCCGGAAAAGGTGATCCCCGTGTTGGAGCCGGTGCAGGCGGCGATGACCCGCTCGGGCACGGCCTGTGCCAGCGCACCGAGGATCACGTCGACGACGCGCTGCGCCGTCTGGGTGCGCGAGTTAATCGCCGCCGGGGGCGTGCAGTTAAGAATGGTGCCGGGCGTTGCCGCGACGTGGATCGGTCGATACATCCCGGCATTGGGCAGGATCGTCGGATCGATAACGGTCTTCACTGCGTAATAGCAGGTCGCGAGCAGGGCGGTCCACACCATGTTCAGGCCGGCCCGGACCTGCGGCGGGTTGTCGCAGAAGTCGAGGTGAATCTCGTCACCCTTGACCTCGATTGCCACCCGAAGGGTGAGCTCCTGGTCGCCGATCTCCTCGCTATCGAAGTGGTCCGCGAAGCAGTACCGCCCGTCTGGAACGTGCTGGATCCCGGTTCGGGCTTGCCGCTCCGCGTAGTCGAGGAGCGCCTCGCCGGCGGCGGCGACGGTGGAGACGCCGTACTTGGCGCAGAGGGCTTGAAAGCGCCGCACGCCGAGGCGGTTGGCGGCGAACTGGGCACGGAGATCGCCGAGGCGCTCGTGGGGAACCTGACAGTTGAGCAGGACGAACTCAAGGATGTCTTGTCGTAACTCCCCACGGTCGAAGATCTTGATCGGCGGGATGCGCAGTCCTTCCTGATAGATGTGGGCGTGCCCCCGGTCGACGAAGTCGGCGTGGTGCGAGAGATTCGCCGCGAACGCGACTGGCCGGCGATCGACGAAGATCGGCGAAAGCACCACGATGTCGGGGAGGTGCGTGCCGCCGCCGGTGTAGGCGTCATTGCCGATGAACATGTCACCCGGGTCGATGGTGTCGGGTGGGTGGCGGCGGAGCACCTCCTCGACGATGCCCATCAGCGATCCCAGGTGGATCGGGATGTGTTCGGCCTGGGCAATCGTCTGTCCGTGCGCGTCGAAGAGGATCGTCGAGCAGTCCCGGCGCTCCTTGATATTGGTGGAGTAGGAGGCCCGGATGAGGGCCATGCCCATTTCTTCGACGATCGATGAGAAGGAGGATCCGATGACTTCGACGGTGATCGGTGTCAGTTCGGTCGAGGGGAATGCCGTGGTCACCGCTCTACCTCCTACGTCGCATCGGTCAGGATGAGGTTGCCGTACTCGTCGACGCTCACGTGCTGGCCGGGAAGGATCAGCGTGGTCGCGTCCATCTGCTCGACAATCGCGGGGCCAGGGATGCCCATCCCGCTGCGGAACCGGTCTCGCGCGTAGAGCGGGACGTTGCACCAACCGCCAGTCTCCGGGAGGTACATCCGGCGACTCCCGATCTCGGCGTCATCGGTGTGGTCGCCGCGTGGGATACGGCGCAGCTCCGCCTTCGGCACCGTACCGGTGGCTTCCAGACGAAGCGTCACGAACTGGACCGATTCCTCTGCGGCGGCGTATCCGTACGCTTGGTCGTGGGCCGCATGGAACGCGGTCAGGATGGCCGAGAGATCGGTCGGCGTGAGCGCGTGGGACGGGATCTCGATGGGGAGCTCGTAGTTCTGGCCGACGTAGCGCATGTCGGCGATGCGCCTGGTCTGGCGATCGGGCCCAGGGATGCGTTCACGGGCGAACCACGTCTCCGCCGCGTGGTGAAGCTCGCCGAAGCCGGCGTTGACGGTGGGGAGCGACTCCGTCCTGGCCGACAAAACCTGGGTGCGCGAGAAGTCGGTGCGCAGGTCCGCGACGAGCAGCCCGAACGCGGAAAGGAGACCGGGGATGGTCGGCACGAGCACCCGCGGGATGTCGAGCTCGCGAGCGAGGCGCGCGGCGTGGAGCGGCCCGGCGCCGCCGAAGGCGACGAGCGTGTAGTCTCGCGGATCGTAGCCGCGCTCGACCGAGATCACCCGGATCGCGCGGACCATGTTCGCCGTCACCAGGGCGATGATCCCCTGAGCCACGTCCTCGCGCCGCAGGCTCAACCCGCTGGCAAGGTGGTCGATGGCCTGGTCGGCGGCCGGCGCGTCGATCGGCATGCGGCCCCCGAGCAGCGCCTCTCGGCCGAGGATCCCGAGGGCGACGTTGGCATCGGTCACCGTCGGCTCCGTTCCCCCGCGCCCATAGCACGCCGGTCCAGGGGCGGCACCGGCGCTCTGCGGGCCAACCTTCAGGTGTCCGCCACTGTCGATCCAGGCGATCGAGCCGCCGCCAGCGCCCACGGTGTTGATATCGATCATCGGCGTCCGGATGGGATAGCCGGCCACCTCCTGCTCCGTCTTCGTGGTGCTCTGCCCGCCGGCGATCAGGGCAACGTCGGTGCTCGTGCCCCCCATGTCGAAGGTAATGAGGTCTGCATAACCGGCGGCGGTGGCAACGGTGGCCGCGCCGACGACCCCGGCCGCGGGACCGGAAAGCACCGTGCGGACGGGCGCTTCGGCGGCGACGTCGAGCGAGATGATTCCACCATTCGACTGGGTGATATACGGCGGGACCCTCACCCCTTCGGCCCGGAACCGCTCCCGGAGGTGGTGGATATACCGGCTCATGATCGGACCGACGTAGCTGTTGACGACCGTCGTCGACAGCCGCTCGTACTCCCGAAACTCGGCCAGGACGTCGTGGGAGAGGCTGAGGTAGGCCTCCGGGAACTCCTCCGCGATGATCTCGGCCGCGGCGTTCTCGTGCTCGGGCATCAGGTAGCTGTAGAGGAAGCAGACCGCAATCGCTTCAACCCCCGCCGCCTTCAGTTCCCGGATCGTGTGCCGGACGGCGGCGCGGTTGAGCGGGCGGAGCACCTCGCCGGTGGCCCGGACGCGCTCCGGCACCTCGAAGCGAAGCGCCCGACGCACGAGCGGGACCGGCTTGTCCACCTGCAGGTCGTACAGATCCGGCCGGCGTTGCCGCCCAAGCTCCAGGAGATCGCGGAAGCCATCCGTCGTCACGACGCCGGTCCGCGCGCCGCGCCCCTCGAGCAGGGCGTTCGTCGCGACGGTTGTGCCATGACCGAGGTACGCGACGGATTCAGCGGCCGCCCCCTCCTGGCTCAAGATCGCGGCGACCCCGCCCGCGATCGCCTCGCTGGGGTCGCGCGGTGACGAGGAGAGCTTGTAAACCCCCAGTTCGCCCCGGTCCGTCGTCAAGCAGACATCGGTGAACGTACCGCCGGCGTCGACGCCAATGCGTACCGCCATCTCGCCCCTCCGCGTCTTGACAGTGCTCGGCCCGCCGCATATGCTCGCCCGCACTTTGTAGTCTATACAGCATGGTACAGATGCGGAGCATGGAGCCCACCAACCCCAGCAATGCGGGAAGCACCGGGTGGCGCGACGGCGAACAGAAGAGGAGTCATAAGTGAACGACATCCTTCGGGTTGGGCTGATACAGATGAACTCTCAAACGGACAAGGCGGTGAACCTTGCTCGCGCCGAGCAACTGATCGATGAGGCCGCCGACCATGGAGCCCGCCTGATCGCTCTGCCGGAGTACGTCTCCTACTTGGGCCCGAAGGAGCTCCACGACGAGAATGCGGAGCCCATTCCCGGGCCGACCACGGAGCGGTTCGCCGCCAAGGCGCGGGCGCACGGTGTTTATCTGCTGGGCGGGTCGATGCTCGAGCGCTCCGAGCTACCCGGTCGCTTCTACAACACGAGCGTGCTGTACGACCCCGACGGGCAGATCAGCGCGGTCTACCGCAAGATCCACCTCTTCGATATCGATCTCGTCGGCAACGTCAGTGCCAACGAGTCGGCCACGATCCTGCCCGGTGATCAGGTGGTCAGCGCCGAGGTGGAGGGGCACCGTGTCGGTCTGACGATCTGCTACGATCTCCGCTTCCCCGAGCTGTACCGGGCCCTCGCGCTCGCGGGCGCGGAGATCATTTTCGTGCCGGCCGCCTTTACCCTCTTCACCGGCAAGGACCACTGGCACCCGCTGCTGCGCGCCCGGGCCATCGAGAATCAGTGCTACGTCATCGCGCCAGCGCAAATGGGTCGCCATCAGCCGAATGCCGAGTGCTATGGGCACGCCCTCGTGGTCGACCCTTGGGGGACCGTCATCGCGAACGCGCCGAACCGGGAGGGCGTCAGCGTCGTGGATCTTGACCTCGCCTATCTGCGTCAGATCCGGTCGCAGTTGCCGTCGCTGGCCAACCGTCGGCCAGCCGCCTATGAGCGTCAGCCGGTCGGTGTGTGAAAGGTTGGGGCCTCGCGCTCGCTGACGCAGTCTTCCGCGCGTGGTTGGTCGGTCGTCTAGCTAATCTCTTCCGGAAGGAGGAAGCCGTGGACGAGAAGCCGTCGGTCAAGGATCAAGTGTCTGAGCCGGTCCGCTTGCTGCTCACCAGGCGGCGGCTGCTTCGCGTCGGTGCAGGCGCCCTGGGCGCGGCGTCGGCCGGCTATGTGCTCCCCACGCGGGCTGGCGCGACGGCACGTCCGTCGACCGCAGCGATGACGGCGGCCACGTTCCAGGACGCGGGCCAGCCGGTGCGTGGCGGCCAGGTGACGTTCGCCCTCTCGTCGGACCCCCCCAACCTCGACCCGCACGTCGAAAGTGGCACGGCAGCGCGTCAAGTGAAGCTGCAGACCTACAACGGGCTGGCTCGCTACTGGCTCGAGGGTGAGATCCAGCCTGACCTGGCCGAGTCATGGGAGGTTTCCGGGGACGGGCTCGAGTACGTGTTCAGGCTGCGGCAGGGCGTGACGTTCCACGACGGGACCCCGTTCACCGCGGCGGACGTGAAGGCGACGGTCGAGCGGATCCAGAATGAGGCAACGGGGGCCAGCCGGCAGCTCGAGCTGAGCAGCATCAAGGAGGTCATCACCGACAACGAGCACGCGGTTCGGTTCAGGTTGGACAAGCCGAACGCCGCCTTGCTCGATTACCTCGCCCTGCCCGAGACTGCGATCGTCTCGAAGGCGTTCCTTGAGGCCGGTGGTGATTTGAACACGACGATGATGGGCACGGGACCGTTCAAGCTCGTCTCCCGTGAGCCAGGCGTGCGGACCGAGCTCGAGCGCAATGAGACCTACTTCCGGGAAGGGATGCCGTACCTTGACCGGCTGATCTTCGTCCCGTACGCGGACGAGAATACGCGTGTCGCGGCCGTCCAGAGCGGGGATGTCGACATCGCCGAGTACGTCCCCTGGAAGGACATGGCGGCGATCGAGGACAACCCGGCGCTCAAGCTCGCCCTTGGCGAGCAGTCGGCGTTCATGTGCGTGGTCTACAACGTCCGGCAGACGCCGTTCGACGACCCCAAAGTGCGGGCGGCGCTGGGCTACGCGTACGATCGGCAGGCGATCGTCGACGCCGTCTTTTTCGGCCGCGGCCAGCCGATCACGGGCGGGATCATTCCGCAGAGTTCGTGGGCGTACGATGGGGCGCTGGAAGGCACCTACACCTACGATCCGGACAAAGCCAAGCAGCTGCTCCAGGAAGCCGGGTACGGCGATGGGTTCTCGGCGGTCCTCCTCTCGACGTCCCAGTACGGGATGCATCAGACGACCGCCGAGATCTGCCAGAAGAACCTCCAGGACATCGGCATCGACTGTAAGGTCGAGCTCTACGACTGGGCCACCGTCGTCCAGAAGGACACCGAGGGTCAGTACCAGTTCCGGATCCACGGTCTGGCAACCGACATCCCCGATCCGGCCTTCTTGACAACGTTCTTCCAGACCGGCTCGCGGTACGCGAAATCCAACGGCTTCTCCGACCCGCAGATCGACCAGTGGCTCCAAGAGGGACTGGCCACCGTCGACCAGGCGAAGCGGAAAGAGATCTACAAGCAGGTTGAGCAGCGGGTGCTGGAGCTGGCGCCGTGGACGTTCCTCTCCTGGCGGATGCAGGGTGAGGCGGTCAAGCAGGAGGTGCAAGGGTACGAGCACCTGCCAGGCGGCATCGGTTTCTTGTCCGGGATCACACTCCAGGAGGTCTGGATCGAACCGGCGTAGGTAGCGCGACCGAGGGCGGCGCCCATCGCGCCGGCCTCGCACCCGCCAGCGAGGAGGGCGATGGGCGCCTATATCCTCCGCCGCCTGCTTCAGGCGCTGGTGATGATCTTCTTCGTGGCCACCTTCGTGGCCTTCTTGGTCCACTTGATCCCGGGGGATCCGGCCTACGTCATCCTCGGTGAGAACAATGCCACCCCGGAGCGGGTCACGGCGGTGCGAAAGCAGCTCGGCCTGGACCGGTCGCTCGCGGTTCAGTACGTTGACTGGCTCACCGATGTGGTGCAGGGCGATCTCGGCAACTCGCTGATCAGCAAGCGCCCAATCGCGCTGGATCTCGGCAAGCGGCTGCCCCGCACACTCGAACTGACCATCGCTTCGGTCGTCCTCGCCGTGCTGGCTGGGATTCCCGCCGGCGTGGTCGCCGCCAGCTACCGCAATCGGCTGCCCGACCTGCTCGTCTCGACCCTGGCCCTCGTGGGGGTTTCGGCCCCCGTCTTTGTGATTGGGACGCTCTTGCTGCTGGTCTTCGGGGTCAAGCTCGAGCTTCTACCCGCGACCGGCTACGTCGGCTTCACCGACGACCCCATCGCGCACCTACAGCGCCTGATCCTGCCGGCCGCGACGCTGGCCATTTTGATGGCGGCGATCGTGCTGCGGATGACCCGCTCGTCGTTGCTCGAGGTCCTCGGTGAGGACTACGTCCGAACGGCCCGGGCGAAAGGCCTGAGCCAACGGGTTGTCCTCTATGGCCACGCCCTGCGGAATGCGCTGGTGCCAGTGGTGACCGTCATCGGCGTCCAGATGGGCAGCTTGCTCGGCGGCAGCGTTTTGGTGGAGTTTATCTTCAACTGGCCGGGGGTCAGTACCTACTTGATCACGGGGATCAACCAGCGCGACTACCCAGTCGTCCAGGCGGTCGTCCTGGTGATCGCAACGCTCTTTATTCTGGTGAACCTCGTAACCGATCTCGCGTATGCCCTGATTGACCCGAGAATCCGGTATGGCTAGATCGGGCGCCAAGCGCCGACGGGACAACGCGGCACCGGCGACCCTTGCGACAGCAGGCCGGATTGAAGACGATCGCCAGCGGCCCGCTCCGTCGACCTGGCGTCGGCTGCGGTCGAACCCGCGCGTGACGGTGCCAGGCGCGATTCTTCTGACGCTCCTAGCAGCGGCCCTGCTGGCGCCCTGGTTGACCCCGCAGGACCCGTTTGCGATGGACACCGCCGAGCGACTCGCGGGACCAAGCGGCGCGCACCTCCTGGGGACGGATGAATACGGGCGCGATCTGCTGAGCCGGCTCGTCCGTGGGAGTCGCACCTCGCTGCTCGTGGCGGTCTCGTCGGTAACCTTTGCGACGGTGCTCGGTGTCGCCCTTGGCTGTATTGGCGGCTATTTCGGCGGGATCTGGGAAGTGCTCACCATGCGATTGGTGGACGTGCTGTTGACCTTCCCGCCGATCCTGCTGGCCATCGCCGTCGTTGCCTTCCTCGGTCCGAGCGTGCCGAACCTAATTGGGGTGATCGGCCTGTTGTATATGACGGGGTTTGCCCGCATCAGTTATGGAGCAGTGCTGCAGGCGAAGCAGCGCGAGTTCGTCGAGGCCGCCCGCGTCCTCGGTGCGCGGTCGCCGCACATCCTGCGGACCGCGATCCTGCCCAACATCCTCGCACCGATCTTCATCCAGATCTCGCTCAGCCTCGGCTTCGCGATTCTGCTGGAATCGGGGCTAAGCTTTCTCGGGTTGGGGACGCCGCCGCCCGAGCCGTCCTGGGGAAACATGGTCGGGATCGGGCGCGGCTATATGACCCAGAGCGGCTGGTTCGTGTTCTGGCCCTCGTTGGCGATCTCGATCACAATCCTCTGTTGCAACACGCTCGGTGACGGTTTGCGCGACTCCCTGGACCCGCGGCTGCGCCGCTAACGCTCCGGGGGCTCCGCGCGAGGAGGGCACGGACGGGATGGTCGCGGTCCAGTACATGACCTGGGTCGATTTCGACGCGCGCCGGGCCGAGACCGACCTGGTGCTGATGCCACTGGGGGCGGTGGAGGTCTACGGCCCCCACCTGCCGATGGGCGCGGACGGGATCGCCACGACCGCGCTCGCCGAACGTGTCGCGGAGCGCGTGCCGGCGTTCGTCGCACCGTTGATCCCGGTCGGGTTCTCCGAAGCGTTGAGCGAGTTTCCAGGCACGCTGTCGGTACGGCCGGAGTCGCTCCTGGCCTATACGCGCGACATTGCGGAGAGCTTCATCCGCTGGGGGAGCCGCCGAATCCTGTTTATCAACGGGCACGCCGGCAACGTGCCCTACCTCAACGATTTGGCCCAGCAGCTCGAGCGGGAGCACGGGGTCCGCTGTGCCCAAATTGACTGGTGGCGGTTCATTCAGCCGCTCGTCGACGATCTGGTCGAGAGCGACCTGCTCCCCCACGGCCACGCGTCGGAGTTTGGCACGAGCGTCATGCTCCACCTGGTCCCGGAACACGTCAGACCGGAGCGTGCCGTGCGGACCGCTCCGGCGGGCGAGCCAACCTTTCCGGATGTTTTGCGGCCGGCGAGCTACCGAGCCCAGACCGCAACCGGGGTCCTGGGCGACGCGACGATGGGCGCCCGGGAGAAGGGAGCGGAAGTGCTGCGCCGAGCCGTCGAGCGCACGGTCGAATTCGTCACCAGCGAGGCGTTCCGGTCCCCAGAACGCCCGCAATAGGGCAGGACGAGGGTCCATTCGGGGAAGACGCCCGCGCCATAGCGGCGATGTCCAGCCCGCCGGGCGCCCGTCTCTGGGACGACGTTGCGCCCCCGACGGCGACGCAACCGGCGACCTCGGCACCAGAGCAAGGGGCGACAGCGGGGGACATGCTAACGGTTGGCGTGATCGGGGCAGGGATTGTCGGGGCTTCGATTGCGTGCCGGCTCGCCCAGCAGGGCGCGCGGGTCCGGATCCTCGACGCGGCCCAACCGGGCAGCGGCACGACATCGTCCAGCTTCGCCTGGGTCAACGCCAACCAGAAGACGCCGCGCGACTATTTCGATCTGAACCACGCCGGTCTCGAAGAGCACGTCCGGCTGCCCGATGAACTCCAACCGGCGATCTGGTTCCACGCCGGTGGCAACCTGATCTGGGCCGAAACAACCGTGGATCGTGACGAGCTTGAGGCTCGCGTGGAGCGATTGCGCGGCTGGGGCTACGCCGCCGAGTGGTGGAGCGCTGCGCAGGTCAATGCCGAGCTCGAGCCGGCTGTAGCGTTCCCAACGCCCGAGACAGCCGTCGCCTTCTTTCCCGACGAAGCCTGGGTTGACGCCCCGCAGCTCACTGGCCGGCTCGTCGCTGTCGCCCGTCGGCACGGCGCCGAGGTCGGCGTCGGCACCGCCGTCGAGGCCATCGAGACGGCAGGGGGACGAGTCGCGGCGATCCGCCTCCGAGGCAGCGCGCGCATCCCGGTCGATGCCGTGGTGAGCGCTGCCGGGCCAGGGGCGGAGCGGATTGCCGCGCTACTGGGCCTGCCGCTACCGCTCGCACCGACGCGCGGCCTTCTCGTGCGCCTGGCCGTCGAGGGGGATCCAGTCCGCCGCGTCGTGCATTCGCCGCGGGTAAATGCCCGACCCGACGGGCGGGGTCACCTCATCATCCACCACGATCTGCTCGACCGCCAACTCAGGGATCGTCACGGCATTCATCCCGCCGACCCGCCCTGTGACGCCCTCCTCCGGCGCGCCCGGGAGGTGATTCCCGCGCTTGAGGCCGCAATCGTGGTCACGGCCCGGATCGGCGTCCGCCCGATCCCCCGCGACGGCCGCGCTTGCGTCGGTGCGGTCTCGGCGGTGCCTGGGTACTACGAAGCGGTCACCCACAGCGGTGTGACGCTGGGACCGCTGATCGGTCGTCTGCTGGCCCGGGAGATGCTGAGTGGCGAGGTCGACCCGCTTCTTGCCCCGTTCCGCCCCGATCGTTTCCCGCGCGGCTAGGATCTACGGCGTAGCACAACGCGGCCGATGAGCTCGCGTGCGAGCCTGGCTCGCCGATAGTGCCACCATGCACGTCTCAACCACCGGCAAGCGCTCGACTCGCCTGGGGATGATCCCACAGCGATGATGTCGAGGCTGGCGCCGCGACAGGGGATGGTCGCACCCACCTCCGCCAGGGGCGCCCGGCGGCAGGACTGCCGCACCGGCGCGGGTTCCAACGCCGTTGGCCCAAGCGCGGCGGCCGCGCGGACAGACCGGACGTGCCGGTGTGGCCGGATGGGGCCTGTCGCGCTACCCGTGCAGACCGGTCGGCGCCGTGCCGGCCATGCTGGCGAAGCGGTCCCGCCGAAACGGCTGGATCGGGAGTGAGGATTTCCCCGTGATCACGAGGTCACGAAGGATCTGTCCCGTCACGGGTCCGAGGCAGAAGCCGTGGCCCGAGAAGCCGGCGGCCACGACCAGACCCTCGACCTCCGGCGTCCGCTCGATCACGGGCAGGGCGTCCGGCGTCATGTCGAGCAGGCCGCCCCAGACACGGGCAATCCGCGCCGACGCCAGCGCGGGAAGCACGGCGATGCCTCGAGCCAGGGTCGTCATCACCGCTTCACCCGGCGGTTGCACCGCCTCCGGGTCGAGGCCATGCTCGGACTCCTGCCAGGGACCCGCGCTCCCAGTCATCCGCATCCGGCCGCTCACTTCTTGCCGCCCGGCGAAGTCACCGTTCGCGACTCCGAGCACCTGCCGGATGAGCGGGGGTAGGGGGATCGTCTGCACGGCGGCGGCGTGCGCGACCCGCAGCGGGAGATCCAGCCCGACCAGCCGGCAGAGGCGATCCGTATAGATCCCCGCGGCGACGACGATGGTGTCGGCGGCAATCGAGCCAGTCGCCGTGTGCACGCCGTGCACGCGCCCACCGTTGGCATCGATCCCCGTCACCGCCGTCTCGGTGCGGATGACCGCGCCATGCCGTTCGGCGGCAGCCGCGAAGGCGCGTACGGTGGCGATCGGGTTCGCATGACCGTCCGTCGGACAGTACGACGCGGCGAGGACCGTGTCCGCGACCGCCGGCGCGACGTGACGGACGGAATCCGGATCCGAAAGGAATGTCAGCTCCAGTCCCGCCGAGCGCTGCTCCGCGACAACGGCGGCGTTGACCGGGACCTCCTCGGGCGTCCGGGCGAGGCGCAGGTTCCCCTCCTGGCGGTACTCCACGTCCGAGTCGAGCTCATCGGCGAGATTCTGCCAGCGGCGGACAGCGGCTCGCGCCAGCGGCAGCTCAGCGAGATGCCGACCGGACTGGCGTACACCCGCCAGCGTCCAACCGGAAGCCATGCTGGCCAGGGCTCCCTGCTCGACGAGCGTCACCATTACGCCACTGCGGGCAAGCTCGTAGGCAGCGGCCGTCCCACTGATCCCACCTCCCACGACGACCACATCACGAATGTCCGCCGTCATCAGTTTGCTCTCCCATGGTTTGACCTGGACGCCGTCAGTCCCGACATCAGCCCAGTGGCGGTGGATCCTTGTCACGCGTGCGGAGTAACCCACATACGCTGAGTTTCACCGAATCGATTGTCAGGTTCCACGTCGTATCGCGAGCATCCGGTGACAGCCGTGTTCCCCGTGAGCAGACCGCTTCAACTACGCCCAATCCCCGTCATTGACTGGGCCAACGTCCCGCGTAACGGGTCTGGTTGCTGCGGAGGTCGTGTGGTCGCCCTCGATGTGACTAGTGGCGCGTTGACTTGGGCGGACGAGAGGCAGGTCTAGCGGGAAGGGGAGCTCCTTGCGGAAGTGATAATGGGTCCGTTTTCTGGAGAGGTTCGCGCGGCAGGACTCGAACCTGCGGCCTCTTGCTCCGGAGGCATGGTAGGCAGTTTATCCAGGAAATCCGCGCTGATCCACTTGCCCTAGTTAGCACCAGTTGCCTGTGCCCGAGTGTATACCAGCCACCAAACTGCGGCCTGGAGTCCGCTCTCGCCTCTTCCCGTGTCGCGCGCCTGACGCGGGCGGCGTTACGGAAGGAGTTGATCACACCAGGTCATGAATCGAGGCGCGGATCTAAGCCTGTGATTTAAGGCGGGCGGCGCGCGACAGCGGGTCCCTCGTGCGGCCGATCGGGCGAACGTGGCGTTGGGAGCGGCATCAGGCCGCTTTCTTGAGCGCCGGATAGCGCGTCGCGCGCCCCGAGCGGCTGCCTTTGGGCCGCCCCGGGGAACGCCCGCAGGATTTCGGCGCGTCCGCCGGGGTCCCGACGGCGAGCAAGAGCGCCGAAACCGTCCGGCGGACGCGGGAGGGGGTGAGCTTCGCCGGGTCGAGCGGCCGTTCCCACGGCAGGCGCCGGTCGGCGACGATCGGGCGGGCGAGGCGCAGCTGGGTATCGGCGGCAACGACGAGCCACGCCCAGCGGTCGGCCTGCTCCGGGTGGCGAACCCTGGGCGTGGTCCAGCCCAGCGTCTGCTTGAGGAACCGCAGCGAGTGCTCTAGGTCGAAGCGCCGGACGTAGGCCCGCCAGAGCACGTCCAGATCCGGCGTCCCCAGCCCGGCCCACCACAGCCACAAGGCTTGCGGCGGCCGGGTTTGGCGCGGCAGGCGGCCGACCTCGACCAGCACGACCGTACCGCGGATGATCGGCCGCGTCTGGCGGGTACCGCGATCGGGATGGACCTGCTGCTTGGGGTGCAGCTCCGCCCAGGTCCGCACCCGCACGGCGCCATACTGCTCGTCTGCGACCGCGTGCTCGGCCGTTGGGTCCGGCCAGGTCGCCGGGTTCGTGCAGTCGAACTTGGTCCCGTGCCGCCGTGGGCGCCCTCCCTTCGGTGACGGTGCCGCCGGTGGCGGGTCGGCAGAGAAGCACCGATCGGAGCGCAGGCGGACGAGGACCGCGGCGGCGACAGCGGCCAAGCCGTACGTCAGTTGCACCGAGTCATAGCCGGCATCGAAGACGAACAGCGGGGCCGCCCCCAGGTGGCCAGCCCGCCGACCAGCGCTCGAATCTGCTCGATGGCAACGTCATTGGCGTTCTCCGTCGGGCGTACGCGCCGGACATCCACTGGCGCGGTCCAGCTGTCACGCGCGAAGCCGAGCTGGGCCAGCCACTGGTAGGCCCAGCCGGCCACGATCGGCTGGCCGGCCGAGTGGCGGGACGGGTGGTCGGAGTACCCACGCTCGGGGCTGGCCTCGGCGTCGCAGCGCGGCCAGACGCTGACGTCGACGGCGTAGATCGGCTGGCCATCGGCCAGGGGATGCCGCGTCATCACCGCGCGGAGGGCCTCGGCGTCCAGGCGGCCGTCGACCAGGGCGGCGTAGACGCTGCCCCAACCGCGGCGGTGGAGCGGAAGTAGGCTCAGGTGGGGCAACGACCCAACCTGGGGTGAGGCCAGGAGGGCATCGACCAACTCGAACTGGGCGTCGCGGCGCAGGCCGAGACAGCCGAACAGCTCGGACCGAAAGGTGCGGAGGTCGCGGAGGCTAGCGGGGTCGTCCATAGTGCTCAGGGGGCCACGAGGAACGTCCCCGTGCCACCCTGACCCCGGCACGACCTTTCCGGGGTTAAATCACAAGCTTAGCCTGCGTCCACGGGTCGGAGGGCGTCCTGGTCGGTCCAGCGGAGCGTGACGAGGGGTCGATTGTGTTCGGTACCGCTCGGGGTTGCGAACAGGCGTGGCTGCGCTGGCTGGTCGGCGACGTTCGCATGACTGGCAGCTTGGTGACCCCGATGGACGGCTAGACATCAGCGTCCGTCCATCGCAGAGTCACTCCTCTCTTATGACCACTACCACAAGGGGCGAGGGATCGGGGCGGGCATCCCGACCAAGGCCGACCAAGCGCCGGACCCGGGCTTGGACCGGGCGGCCTACCGCGAGCGCAACGTCGTGGAGCGGCTCATCAACCGGCTGAAACAGTGGCGCCGGATCGCCACGCGCTACGAGAAGCGCGCCGCCAACTACCAAGCCATGCTCAGGGTCGCCGCCATCCTGCTCTGGGTGTAGGATGGGGACCCGCTCGCCGTGGCGGGGACGCAACGCCGGCCCACGACGGGAGGCCGCCATGGTGTTGGGCACCGAGGGGATGCCGCCGCGGGGAGGCGGTGCAGCAGCTGCTCAACGCCGCCCGCGGGCCTCCCACGCCGTCCGCGCCATGGCCGCCCTCGGCCTGGCCGACCACCTCGCCGCCGGGCCGCGCGCCCCCGCCGAGCTGGCCGCGGCGACCGGCAGCCACCCCGACCCTCGCCCGGTTCCTGCGGACGCTGGCCGCCCTCGGCCTCTGCGCGACCGACGGCGAGGGGGCGGGTGCGCCTGACCCCCGCGGCGAGATGCTGCGCTCCGACGCGCCGGGTTCGGTTCGACCTTACGCCCTGGCCATCCACGCCCCCCACGTCGAGCGGGCGTGGGACGGGTTGCCCGAGGCGGTGCGCACCGGCCAGCCGGCCTTCCCCATCCACGGCCGCAGCCTCTGGGACTACCTGGCGGCGCACCCGGAGCAGCAGGCGCTCTTCGACGCGGCGATGACCGCCGGCGCGGACGTGCGCGCCCGGGCGTTGCTGGCCGCCCGCGACCTCACCGCCCTCGGCACCCTCGTCGACGTCGGCGGCGGCCAGGGCCGGCTCCTGGCCGCCGCGCTGGCGGCGCACCCGAACCTGCGGGGCGTCCTGTTCGACCGGCCGGAGGTGCTCCCGGGGCGGAGGCGCTCGACCGCCGCCGGCGTCCGCGACCGCCGCGACCTCGTCGGCGGCGACTTCTTCGACGCCGTCCCGGCCGGCGCGACGCCTACGTCCTGGCCCTGATCGTCCACCATTGGCCGGACGAGGAAGCGACCGCGATCCTGCGGGCATGTCACCGGGCGATGGCGCCGGGGGCGCAGGTGTGGATCGTCGAGCAGGTGGTGCAGCCGGGCGATGCCTACGACCGGACCAAGCTGCGCGACCTGCTGATGCTGGTCCTCTTCGGGGCGCAAGAGCGTACCGAGGCAGAGTACCGGGGGCTGCTGGAGGCGGCCGGGTTCGGGCGCGTCGCCGTCCACCCCGACCGACACGCCCTACGGCGTGGTCGAGGCGGTGCGCCCGTAGGCTCCGGTCTAGACCGTCGACGGCAGGGTAGGCGATCTCGACCATCGGCCCGCGGCGGTTTGCGGACACGCCCTGGTGGGTGTCAGCCGTGATTTGCTGGCGGCAGGGCGTGTGCGGTGCGTGGGCATTGGCCCCGCCGCCTTGCTCCGGAGGCCCCGCCATGGCGTACCCGTACCGCGTCGTCCTCTCCGAGGCACAGCGCGCCGAGCTGCGCGGCCTCGTCGGGAGCGGGACCGCGCCCGCCCGGACGCTGACCCGCGCCCGCATCCTGCTCAAGGCCGACCACGGCGACGGCGGCCCAGGGTGGTCCGACGCCGCCATCGCCGGGCGCTGGACGTCAACCCGAGCACCGTGCTGCGCGTGCGCCGCCAATTCGTCGCCGAAGGGCTGGCGGCGGCGCTGCAGCGGCGACGGCCGGACCGCGTGTACGAGCGGCGGCTGGACGGCGCGCGGAGGCGCACCTCGTCGCGCTGGCCTGCTCCGCGCCCCCGGACGGCCAGGCGCGCTGGAGCCTGCGCCTGCTGGCCGACGAGCTGGTGCGCCTGCTGGCCGACGAGCTGGTGCGCCTGGAGGTGGTGGAGGCCGTCTCCCACGAGACGGTGCGCCAGACGCTCAAAAAAACGCGCTCAAGCCGCACCTGAGCGAGCAGTGGTGCCTGGCCCCGACCGCCGACCCCGACTTCGTCTGGCGCATGGAGGACGTGCTGGCGGTCTACGCGCCCCTTCGACCCGGCCCGCCCGGTCGTGTGCCTCGACGAGACCAGCCGGCAGCTGCTCGGGAGGTCCGCCCCCGCTGCCCGCGGCGCCGGCCGCCCGCCCCGCCACGACCCGGAGTACGCCCGCGGCGGGGTCGTCAACCTCTTCGTGGCGACGGAGCCGCTCCGGGGCTGGCGCACGGTCCTGGTCAGCGACCAGCGGACGCGGCTCGACCTCGCCCGCTGCATGGCGGAGCTCGTCGACGTCCACTACCCCGCCGCCGAGAAGATCGTCCTCGTGCTGGACCAGCTCAACACCCACTCGCCCGCCTCGCTCTACGCCGCCTTCTCGCCGGCCGAGGCCAAGCGCCTCGCCGACAAGCTGGAGCTGCACCCACCCCAAGCACGGCAGCTGGCTCAACATGGCCGAGCTCGAGCCGGCGTGCTCGAGCGGCAGTGCCTCCGGCAGAGGTTGCCCGACCGCGACGACGCCATGACCGCGGCCACGCGGGCCTGGCCGAGCGCCGCAACGCCAGCGTCCAGCGGATCGACTGGCAGTTCACCACGGCCGACGCCCGCACCAAGCTGCGCCGCCTCTACCCGGCGTTTGCGGGCTGACACTCCACTAGGCGGTCGTCGGTGGGTCGCGCGCCGGGTTCTCATGCCCGCTCTGCCCAACGGCCACCGGGGCGGTTGTGACCGCAGTGTGGCGCGCGGCCCCTCTCCCCTCGGTTGGTTCGTCGGCCGTCGAACGCTCACTCATCCGACGCATGGGGCAAAGGTGGCCCTCGAGGCGGACGGGCGCGGGTTGCGAGCGGTCGACGATGCGCGGTTCTTCGTCACCGCGCATCGCTCGCCGCAACCGTTCTTGGCGCCGTTGGAGGAGGCCGCGTGGCACCCCGCGCGCCGGCTCGCCCCCTACCGGCCGCGCCGCCGCCGCGACGAGGCTGACGCGCAAGCGCCGCTCTTCACGCTGGAGCAGGAGCGAACGCCAGCAGATGACTCCGGCAGGGCATCGGGCCACCGTCGGCCATCGATCCGTCCCACGGTGTAAAGGAAGTCGTGGCGAGGTGTGTCCCCTGCAAACACCGGTGCGGGCGGATGCCGCACTCACGGACGCAGCCGTTGCCGCACCCGTGCGGCCTCTCGAGCGAGGTGGTCGCGCTCCGGCACGCTGGTCGCGGCGCGGGAGGCCTCGGCATACAGCTCGGCGGCGTGCGCGAGGTCACCGCGCGTTCGTGTAGGTATGCCGTCACCGCGTCGTAACGGGGCAGGTCGAGTCACGTCAGCCAGCGCCGCCAGGCCGACCTGCGGTCCGTCGGCCTCCCCGACCGCCACTGCGCGCGGTTGAGCCGCACCACCGGGCTGCCGGTGAGGCGCAGCAGTTCGTCGTACCACTCCACGATCTGCACCCAATCCGTCCGGAGGTGCTCCGAGCGTCCGCGTGCAGGGCGGCGATCGCGGCCTGTGCCTGGTATTCGCCCAGCCGGTCGCGGCCAGCGCGGCCTGCAGAATGGCCACCCCCTCGGCGATCAGGCCGGTGTCCCAGCGCGATCGGTCCTGCTCACGAAGCGGCACCAGGCGACCTCCCGGGCCAGTGCGAGACGCGCGGCGCGCATGGTGCAGCAGCATGAGCGCGAGCAGCCCCGCGACCTCGGGCTCGTCGGTCAAGGCGACGAGCTGACGGTGAGGCGGATCGCCTCGGCCGCCCATGTCGACGTCCCCGCTATACCCTCGTTGAAGACGAGGTAGAGCACGCGCAGCACCGTCCCGAGATCACCGGGCTGGTCGAGCGGCAGCCCCGCGATCCGCCGCTTGGCCCGGCTGATCCGCTGCGCCATGGTCGCCTCGGGGACGTGGTATGCCGTCGCGATCTGCCGGGTGGTCAGGCCACCGACCGCGCGCAGCGTCAGCGCGACGGCCGAGGCCTGCGGCAGGGTGGAGTGCGCGCACAGGAAGTACAGCTGGAGCGTGTCGTCCACCACCTCGCCCGGGCCGCGCGTGGGCTCGCCCTCGACGCGTACCTCGCGGTGCCGTCGGGAGGTATCAGCGCGGGCGGCGTCGAGGAACTTACGCCAGGCCACGGTGACCAGCCAGCCCTTGGGGTCCCGCGGCGGGTCGTCCGGCCACACGCACGGCCTCGACCAGGGCGTCCTGCACGGCGTCCTCGGCCGCCGCGAAGTCGGCTGCGCGACGGACGAGGACACCGATCACCGCGGGCACCAGCTCCCGCAGCAGCGACTCGTTCACTCGGTCACCGTGGGCGGCTCGGCCAGGAAGGGGCGCACCTCGAGCCACTCGTGGATCGGCTTCCGCCCGCACCCGGAGCCGCGGACAACTCGCCGGCCAGCTCGAGCGCCCGCTCGTAGGTCTCGACGTCGATCACCATCCAGCCGGCGATCAGGTCCTTGGTCTCCGCGAACGGGCCGTCGGTGACCGGCGGCCGCCCCTCGCCGTCGTAGCGGACGAACGTGCCCTCCGGGGAGAGCGCCTGACTGTCGACGAACTCGCCGGTGCCCTCGAGCCGAGCGGCGAAGTCGCGCATGTACTGCACGTGCGCGTCGACCTCCTCCGGCGTCCACTGGTCCATCGGCACGTCGTGGACCGATGCCGGCGCGCCCCGGTAGTGCTTGAGCAGCAGGTACTTGGTCATCATGTTCTCCTTTTAGTACGGTACGGCCCATTGTGGCCGTGTTCACTCCCGGGACGAAGCCGCGCGCGGGTTCTCGACATCCCACCGCGGCATTTCCTGGCGGACTTCAAAGACTCCGCGCACTCCGAGGCGCCACAGATGGGCACAGGGAGCCGCTTCGCGTCCGAGGCGCGAAGGGCACGGTTCTATGACAATTTGGTGATGGAGCTGCAAGAAATCCCGACAAAGGTGATCGCCGCGGCGACTGGATACAACCCGCGCACCGTCCGGCGGCTCAAGCGTGGCGAGTTCCGGCCGAGCGCTGAGAAGCTCAAGGCGCTGCGAAAGACTCATCGGCCACACACCTAATCTGTCGAATGCCTGTCAGCGAGTGGCAAAACCCAACGTGGGCAATCCTGACGACAACCGCCTCACCTTCAGGCGGAGCTAGCTTCGAGGTCCGACTATTATCTGCACCTCATCGATGTTCGGGTCAATTGCAGCTCGGGTGATGAGACCATTACCAAGTAACAGCTGAATGAGCGAATGCAGCCCCGGCTGCTCGACTTCGGGATGTTTACACGGAGTCTGCACAAGGATGTTAGCGACTGGTGGATAAAACACTGAGTACATCAGGCCAAACGAGTGCCAACCAGCCCGTTCAAGAATCTCCTGGATTGCCAACGCGAGCTGCAAGCTCGCCCCATTTCCTCCCATCTGCGTGTGAACCGAAAACGTCACGGCGGGCAATTTCTTCAACTCGTGAACAATAGCAGCCGCTGCTCTCGATTCGATACGGCGAGGTTGAGGTCCTACGTTGACAATCGAATTTGTGGCCTGACCGCCCATCTGATTGATAGTGGTGACAATGGGCCCATAAGCGGTCTGCGGGGAGATACTGACTTGAATAAGAGCCTGTTTCAAAACCCACCCGCAGCCCGGCTCGCGTCTGGAGGGCGAACCCCGAATGGCACGACATGACAAGGGAACCGGTGGGCAGCATTCATCTCCTGGATGACCGACTCCAGGTTTTGCAACACACTCTAAGTGCCCTGGCCACGTCATCGGGCAGTGCGGAGTCGCCGTGAGACGCCGCCTGGTGCCGATGCTTGATCTCAAGCAGGCGGGCAACCGTGTACGACTCAGGATCGGCGTCGATGACGTCATGATGTATTGCACACAGGAGCAAGAGGTTTTCGAATGCATGTCGCTCTTCCTCGGACTGATTAGGATCATAGCGGGGTCCTCCTGGCTGCTGAGCCTTAATGTGGCAAATCCGTCCGGTGACCTTGCCGCTCTGCCTATCGACTATGGGCATCTCGCATCTCGGAAATGCGCAGGAGTTGCCCGACACAGCAAACAGACGTTTGATGGTGGCTTGGCTCGGTTGGCCCATAGAAGACCTTTGGGGTACTCGAAGCGCTCCTAGACTCGTATGGGCAGCATCGAAGACGCCGCCTTTGGTGTCAATCCGTTAGGCAAGTGAGAAAGCAGGAGCTCTGATCAAGGTGAAAGCGCCGTCTGGTAGCAAGTGGGGCTGGGCATGGACACGCCGCGCGCTCGTGCCCGAGCTAAGGGGACCACCTTCAGCGAGCCCCGCTGGCCCACAATGGGGGGCGGGCATGGAAAGGGCGCGCACGATATAGCCCGTCAAACGTCGGTGGACATGGTCGGAAAACCACCCGCAAGCGCCGCAAACGGCCTGCCTGGTGCTCAACCACTTGACAAAACGACAGATTCGGTGTCGTCTACACTTTAACCGAACGGTTAATCCCCGGTTGCGGAGCGGCCCATCCGAGAAACGGATGGGAGAACGGAGTCGTATGCTCCCCGCTGCGTCCCCCGATGCCCTCCCGCGACTCGCCTCAACGCGGCCGCACGCCATGCCGTCTCCGCTCCTGAGCGTGGGTCTTGGTTCGGCCGCAATCTTCCTCCTGTGCCTGGTGGACGCCCTGCTCCGCCCGCCGGGCGCGCTCGATCTGCGAACCATGCAGACCGTGCAGCGGCTCGACGTCCCGCATCTCAATCCGTTCCTCGAAACCCTCGACCTCCTGACCGACTCGGCCGGCGCGGTCACGGCTTGGGCGGCCGCCTGCGTCCTCTGCCTCGTCGCCCGCTGGTGGCTTCCCCTGTTCGGGTTCCTCGCGCTCCCGGCGGCGGGGCTCGTCAACGAGGGGATCGGGCGCATCCTTGTCACGCGCACCCGGCCGCACCTCGCCGAGTTGGTCCGGCGGAGTGAGAACTTCGAGGAGCGCTCCTTCCCGAGCGGCCACGTCGTGGGCGCGGTGGTCTTCTACGGCTTCGTTTGGTTCCTCGTCGGGCGCGTGCGCTCTCGGCCGTTGCGGTGGGCCGCGCGGCTCTTGTGCGGTGTCGTCATCTTCCTTACCGGGCTCGACCGCGTTTGGGGCGGCGCCCATTGGCCGAGCGACGTGGTGGCTGCCTACGCCCTCGGCGCGGGATTGCTCGTCACCCTCATCGCCGGCTACCGTTGGGCCGAGACCGTCTCACTTGCCCCTCAGCTCGGTTCGGCGCTGATCTCCATCACGGTGCGGCCCGGCCGGGTTGCCCGGCTTCGCCTCCTCGTAATGGCCGAGAGCCCGGAGAGCCCTCGCTGCGCGGACCTTCGGCCTCGGCCCCCGGCCAAGGCGGCTTCCCCGCCGCCGGGCACAAAAGGCTGATGCCTCGTCACCCCGGCCGGTTGACACCGCCGTCTGGGGACGCCTAGAGTCCTCCCGTGGGGTGGCTGGCCGTGGGCGACCCCGGGAGGGATGCCGTGGGACGCGCCAGCGCGAACGAGGATCGATTCCTCGGCTGCCTGCTCGGGCTGGCGATCGGCGACGCGCTCGGGATGCCGGTCGAGGGCTGGCCACGGCAGCGAATCGCCGAGCGCTTCGGCCGCATCGACGGCTACCACCCGCGCCTTTTCCCCGACGGTACGGAGATCAAAGCCGGGGAGTTTAGCGACGAGTCGGACGTGGCGCTTTGCATCGTCGAGTCGCTGACTGCCAACAACGGCGTGCTCGATCCCGACAACATCGGCGCTCGCCTCCTCTTCCTGGCCCGAGGAGAGTCAAAGCGGTGGCTGAGCACCACCACGCTCGCGGCCATCACCACGGCCGAGGAGACGCTCGACTTCCGGGTGCCGCTCGACGAGGACGCGCCGGCCACCGGTGACGTCGCCGTCCGCGGCGTCCCGATTGGACTACTCCACGCCCTCGACACCTTCGACCCCGGCCAACTCCGGGCGGACGCCGAGGGCGTCGTCCGTCTCACCCACGGCAGCCCGGCCGCCATTGCCGCCGCGACGGCCGTCGCCTACGGCGTCAACCTGGCGGCGCGCGGCGAGGTGCCGCGGGAGCGGTGGGCGCGGGAAACCGCCAGCTTTCTGGACAGCGGCGAGCTGGCGGCGTCCCTCGCGAACGTCGCCAACCTCTTCGATGCCGGCATCGCCGTGCAAAACATCCTGGCCCGGCTCGGTACGGGCACCGCCGCGGTGGAGAGCGTGCCGGCTGGATTCGCGGCGGCGATGGCGGCCGGAGCGTTCGAGGACGCGGTCTTTGAGGCGGTCAACGCCGGCGGTGACGCGGATACTGTTGGCGCCATTGGCGGGGCGCTCGCCGGCGCCGGCTTCGGTGCCGGCGATATCCCCCAGCGCCTGATTGACGATCTCGAAGGCCGGATCTACGTCTCGCTCGCCGCCCCTTGGTTCTACCGGGCCGCCCAACGACGGGCGGGTCGGGTCATCGACCTGCGGCTGGGTGAACCGGGCGCCGACCCACCGCCGGGCCCCACCGCACCACCCCGCGTCTAAGTTCGGGGCCGAGGAGATCGCCTCCCGCGCCGTGGCCCGGGGCCAACGGAGCGGTGCAGCAGGTGCGAGTCAGCCGAAGCGTGCTGGCTACCCGCTGCCTCGGACAGAATGCGGGTCACGTGTTGGATTTCGCCCCGGAGCGTCGCTGAGAAGGGGCGTCGCGGCGGACGTGCCGGCGCAGAACCTTCCCGATGCAATTCCCCGCCATGCCCGGATTGAGGGCCGCGAGCCACCAGCACGTCGCTGGTCTTTACTCGGCGAACCGTTCCTCCCGCCACGGGTCAGCATTGTTGTTGTAGCCGTACTTCTCCCAGAAGCCGAGGCGGTCTTCGGGCAGGAACTCGATACCCCGGAGCCACTTTGCGCTCTTCCAGGCGTAGCGCTTGGGTACCACTGCGCGCAGCGGGTAGCCGTGCTCCGGCGTCAGCTCCTCGCCGTCGTGCTTCAGCGCGAGGAGAACATCTTCGTCGTCGAACGCGGCCAGCGGGATGTTCGCCGTGTAGCCGCCCTCACAGTGGAACAGGACGAACTTCGCCTCCGGCCTAACCCCCGCCTGGTTCATCACAGAGCGGGCGGACACGCCTTCCCAGATGTTGTCGAGCTTGCTCCAACGCGTCACGCAGTGCATGTCGGCGTGGACCGTCGTCCGCGGCAGTGTCAGAAACTCGTTCCACGTGTAGCGCAGTGGCCGCTCGACCAGCCCGAAGACGCTGAAGTCCCATGTTGCCGGGTTGAACGAAGGGATGGAGCCGTAATGGAGGACCGGCCAGCGTTCGGTCAAGTACTGACCGGGAGGGACGCGCTCCGCCAGCTCCGGCGCAATCTTCGGCCGCTTCAGTCCGAGGGAGCGAAAGACCATCGAGACCTCCAGGAGGCAGGCGTCGGTGTTGTACACGGGGCGAAGTAACCTCCGCCGAAGCTCGCCGGCGGGCGTGGTCGAGTATACGCCGGCGCCCGGCACCCCAAGTGGCATGGGGCTCCACGCTCCTGATGGGCGGGGAACGGATACCTCTTCCCCAAACGGAAAGCCATTAGCACTCTCGACCCTAGAGTGCTATGACGGCTTGACGCGCCCTGACTCGGGGCTATACTTTGGTTAGGCGCCGTAGCGCTACCCCGTTGTATCTGAACCGCCGTGGTCGGCTTGCTCCGCTCCCCGGACGAACTCAGCCCGGACGCCGACGACCATGCCTCGGGACACGATGACCGACAAGCGCGATTACTACGAGGTGCTCGGCGTCGGTCGCTCGGCCACGGCCGACGAGATCCGCCGCTCCTACCGCAATCTGGCGCGTCAATACCACCCGGATGTCAACCGACAAGACGGCGCCGAGGAGCGGTTCAAGGAGATCAACGAGGCTTACGAGGTCCTATCGGACGGCGACCGCCGCGCCGCCTACGATCGGTTCGGCCACGCCGCCAACGGAATGGGCGGACGCGCCGGCGACCCATACGGCTTCGGCGGTGCCGGATCGCCGTTTGGCGACCTCTTCGAAAGCTTCTTCGGCACCGCCGGCGCCGGTCGCCGCCGGGCTGCCCCCGCTCGCGGCACGGACCTCCAGGTCACCGTCGACATCTCGTTTGAGGAGGCGATCTTCGGGGCCGAGAAGGACATCGACCTCGTCCGCTTCGAGGCCTGCGAGGCCTGTCATGGCACCCGCATGCGCGATGGCCAGACACCCCCTCGATGCACCACCTGCGGCGGCTCGGGCGAGGTTCGCCGCGTTCAGCAGACGATTCTCGGCCAGTTCATGACCTCGACCCCGTGCTCGACCTGCGGCGGCGAAGGGACGATGATCACCGACCCATGCCCGACATGTCGCGGGCGCGGCCGCGTTTCCCGTTCACGGACGCTCACGGTCACCATCCCGGCTGGGATCGATGAGAACGGCACGCTGCGCCTCCAGGGTCAGGGGGAGGCGAGTGCGCATGGCGGCGCGGCGGGCAACCTCTACGTCAAGGTTCGGATCGCCCCCCACTCGCTCTTCACCCGGAACCACAAGACGATCCAGTCCCAAGTGGGGATCAACGTCGCCCAGGCAGCACTCGGCGACGAGCTCGAGATCCCGACGATCGATGGGCCGGTCGAGTTCAAGCTCCCGGCGGGCACCCAGTCTGGTCAGCAATTCCGGCTGCGTGGGCGCGGCGCGCCGGACCTGCACGGGGGTGAGCGCGGAGACCAGATCGTCACCGTCCACGTCATCACCCCTCGTGACCTGACTGACGAGCAGCGTGATCTCTTCGAGCAGTTGGCCGCCACCATGGGCAGCGAGGTGACCCAACAGCCGGCCCACCGCTCCTTCTTCGACAAGGTCAAGGACGCCCTCGGAGTTTAAGGCCCGGCGGCCGAGGACCGGAGACGACGCGCGGGCGGTGAGGACGTCGTTCCACGTCTCTCGTGCAAATTGCCACGACACCTTCTTGATCCGTGGGCGGCACGCTGGGGCCGTTGCCTCTTCGTCACACCCGACCGTGCCGGTGCGCCGGCGCGGCGATGTAGTCCGACAGCCGGTCAGCCAACGCGGACGGCAGCACCGTCGGAGGAATGGTCAGAGCGGATCGCTCGATTTCCCATTGGCTGCTGCTGACGTTGAACCGCAGACGGCGGTGCTCCGCGACAACAAGTGCCTCGCACGTCCGACCGGTGCAGTCCTGGGGAGCGCAAGTCGGGTCCTCCAGAGATAGCCGACGGCATGCGCGGACACCATGTCAGATGATGCGAGCCAGCGCCAGGCCGCCCGGTGGCCGGACGGCCGGCCCGCGCTGAGAAGCAAGGGGGGGAGCGAACGTACGTGTATACTTCAGTGCGGCGCGGAGGTTGCTTGACGGGGGTGGGGTTGCCCGCCTAGCATGCGCGTCGGACCGCGCGTCCCCGTTGGCGGGTGGTGAAATGGTATCACAAGGGTCTTTGGAACCTTTGTTCCAGGTTCGAATCCTGGCCCGCCAGCCCACGCCGCCGTGCCCCGCCAGAGCGCGTGGTGCCTCCCCGTCACGCCCGCTCGCGCTCCGCCTGCCCCCCAGCGACCGGACGTGACCGAGCTCGCCGGCGATCCCTCGGGATCGGTCCCCGACCAAGGGGATGTCGCCCTTGTCGTCTTGGCTGCCGGCCAGGGCACGCGGATGCGCTCGACGTTGCCGAAGCCGCTCCACCCGGTCGCCGGTCTCCCGATGGTCCAGCACGTGCTCCGGGCTGGGGCGGGGGCGGCTTCGGCGACGACCGCCCTCGTCGTCTCTCCGGCGACGGCCGACCTGAGCGAAAGGCTCGGCCTCGATGCGTCGGTCGCGGTCTTCGTCCAGGACCCACCGCGCGGCACCGGCGACGCGGTACGGACCGCCCTCCCGGCCGCCCGCGAGGCGGCTTGGATCGTCGTCCTTTACGCCGACCACCCCTTGTTGACCCCCGAGACGGTCCGTGACTTGATCTCGGGGGCGCGGCAGGCGAGAGCTCGGGTGACGGTCCTGACGTGCTTCGTCCCGGACGCGGGCGCCTACGGTCGCCTCGAACGTGACGCCGCGGCGCGACCGGTGCGCATCGTCGAGCGCAAGGACGACGCCGACGAGCGGACAGGCCCGACCGAGATCAACAGCGGCATGATGGCGCTCGACGCCGCCTGGGCGCGAACCGCCCTCACGCGCCTTGAACCGAGTGCTACCACCGGCGAGTACTACCTCACCGACCTGGTCGCGCTCGCCGTCGCCGAGGGCGCGGGACCGGACGGCGCCTGGCCGGTCGCCGCCGTCCTGGCAGATCCCGAGGTCGCGCTGGGCATTAACGACCGAGTCCAACTGGCCGCGGCGGACCACGTCGCCCGGGAGCGCATTCGGCGGCGGCTGATGCAGGAAGGGGTCACGCTCGTCGGTCCCGAGACGATCTTTATCGACGAAGCGGTGGAGATCGGTCCCGATACCACGATTCTGCCCTTTACCATGCTCGGGGCGGGGACGACCGTCGGTGCGGGCTGCACCATCGGTCCCAATGCCGAGATCATCGCCAGCTGGATCGGCGACGGCGTCGTCGTGCGGGCCTCCAGCGTGGAGCACTCCTCAATCGCCGAGGGGTCGGATGTCGGACCCTACGCCCACGTGCGTGGCGGCACCGAGGTCGGGCCGCGGGTCCACGTTGGTAACTATGCGGAGCTGAAGAACGCTCGCCTGGCCGAGGAGGTCAAAATCGGCCATTTCAGCTACCTGGGTGACGTCGCCGTGGGGGCCGGAACCAATATCGGGGCGGGGACGATTACCGCCAACTTCGACGGGACGCGCAAGCACCGGACCGAGATTGGAGTTGGCGCGTTTATTGGCAGCGACTCGATCCTACGGGCGCCGGTCCGCGTCGGTGACGGAGCAACCACGGGCGCGGGATCGGTCGTGACCAGAGACGTGCCGGACGGTGCGACGGCGGTCGGTGTACCGGCCCGCGTGATTCGGACCGGTCCACTCCAGCACGGTGGGCGGGATGACCGACCGGAGGCGGCGGAGGGAGACCCCTAGATGGACGGGCGGCTCCAGATCTTCGCGGGCAACTCCCACCCCCGCCTGGCGGCGGATATCATGCGGGAACTGGAGGCGCCGCTCGGGCGGGCACTGGTCGGCGCGTGGAAGAACGGCGAAACCCGGGTCAAACTCGACGAGAATGTGCGCGGCTCCGACGTCTTCGTCATCCAATCGATCTGTAACCCCGTCGATCACCATCTCATGGAACTGCTGCTGATCATTGACGCGCTGCGCCGAGCGTCGGCGGCGCGAATCACCGCGGTCATTCCGTACTACGCCTACGCCAAGCAGGAAAAGAAGACCTCCGGCCGTGAGCCGATCTCGGCCAAGCTGGTTGCCAACCTGATCGTGACCGCCGGGGCCCACCGCGTGCTCACCCTCGACCTGCATGCCCCAGCCATTGAGGGGTTTTTCGACATCCCCGTCGACCACCTCCGCGCCACGCCGCTCCTCGCTCGCCACGTCAAGCGCCAGCTCATGATGGGAGACGAGGTGGTCGGACGCATGGTCGCGGTCAGCCCGGACGCGGGCGGGGTGGCTCGCACCGAAGACTTCCGTGAGCGGGTCGGCGCCGCGCTGGCGATCATTTCCAAGCATCACCCCGCGCCGGACGCCACCGAAACGCTCGAGATGGTGGGTGATGTCGAGGGCCAGGTCGCGATCATTGTCGACGACATGATCTCGACCGGCGGCACCCTGGTCGAGGCCGCGAATCTGCTGCGGGAGCGGGGCGCGGCGGAGATTCACGCCGCAGCGACCCACGCCATCTTCGCGGCCGAGGCGCTCGATCTCATCGCCGCCTCGCCGCTGGGTCGGGTGCTCGTGACTGACACCTTGCCGGTGCCTGGGGACTCGCCCCCCGCGAAGGTGGAGGTAATCACGGTGGCTCCGCTTCTCGCGGAAGCAATCATGCGCATTCACAAAGACATCAGCGTCAGCGGGTTGTTCACGTGACACGGCAGCGGGTGGAGGGCGAACGGATGCACCACGGGCGCCGGCTTCCCTCCGACCTGATCGGCACCGGAATGGTTGGCCTCCCGTGGGACGGGTGGTTGATGTCCGCCGACCGCCGACCGACGGAACACGCTGGTGAGTAGCGACAGCTGGCGGGAGCTGGCGATCAGCGCGGTGGCCCTGGCATTGATGGCCCTGGCGGCAACGGCGGAGGCGACGACCCTCCTAATCAGCCGCCAGCGATTGCGGCAGGTTGCCGAGGCCCACGGCAGGCAGCGCCGCACCGTCCAAAGCCTGCTCGATCCCAGGCGCTCGCTCGCCTCGTCGCTCCTCCTCATCCAGGCGATCGCCGTCGCCACCGCCGCCAGCCTGCTGACGACCACCTTCCTGCGCGAGCTCGACACGGCGGAGCACCTGCTTGCCATCGCCGTCGTTTCCCTTGTCTTCCTGCTACTCGGGCGGGCCCTGCCCCGCGCGCTCGCCGGTCACCGGCCGGAGCGCGCGGCCGCCTTGCTGGTTCGAACGGCGGGGCTCCTGGCCGTCCTCGTCCTGCCCCTCACTGTGGTCGTCGATGTGGTCGCCCGGGGATTCAGCCGCCTCCTCCCGGGGCCGCCGGTGGAAGTGCCCGCCGGGACGGAGGAGGAGCTGCGCTCGATCGTCCTCGATGATGCCGATGACGGCATCATTGAGGCAGAGGAGCGCGAGATGATCGACGGCGTGCTCCACCTGGAGGAGATGACCGCCCGCGACATCATGGTGCCGCGCGTGGACATGGTTGCCGTGGAGCGCTCCTCGCCCGCCTCCGAGATCGTCGAGACGTTCACCCGCGCCGGGCACTCCCGGATTCCGGTCTACAAGGAGACGATTGACCACATCGTCGGGGTCCTCTACGCCAAAGATTTCCTCCCGTTCGTCATCGGAACAACGGAGCAACTGCCGCTCGCGACGCTGCTTCGCCCTGCCTATGTCGTTCCGGAGTCGAAGCGGGCCGACGATCTGTTGAAGGAGCTGCAACGGACCAAAGTCCACATTGCCATCGTTGCCGACGAGTACGGCGGCACGGCTGGCATGCTGACGATTGAGGACATCCTGGAAGAGATCGTCGGCGAGATCCAGGACGAGTACGATGTCGAAGAGCCGCTCTTCGAGCTTGTCGGTGACGCCGAGCTGATCGCCGACGGTCGGCTCCTGGTCGAGGACGTCGAGGAAGCACTCAAGGTCGAGCTCAGCGACGACGACTTTGAGACAGTCGGCGGATTCGTCCACAAGCATCTCGGCCGCATGCCCGAGGAGGGGGACCGCTTTGAGGCTGAAGGGGTCCGCGTCGAGGTCCTCGCCGTCGAGGGCCGCCGCGTTCGCCGTCTTCGGCTGACCAAGCCGTCCCCGGCGGCCGTCCCCGGGGACGTGACCGGCGAAGGAGACGACCCGGTCCGGTTGCCCGCCAGCCTCGCCTCGGACGGCGACGACCGAACGCGCGGCGACCCCGAGTGACCGATTCGTCTTCACCCATCGTCGGCCGGCGGATCATCCACCTCGGGACGGTCGGCAGCACCATGGACGAGGCCGAGGCGCTAGCCGCGGTCGGCGAACCGGAAGGGACGGTGATCGTCGCCGACGAACAGACGGCCGGCCGAGGCCGAGCCGGCCGCTCCTGGCGAGCGCCGGCAGGGACCGGGGTTCTCTGCTCGGTGCTGCTGCGTCCGTCCGTGCCGCCGGCGCGGCTGGGAGTGTTGCCCCTCGTCGCTGGGGTGGCCGTCGCGGAATCGCTGGAAGCGGTCTGCGGCCTGCCGTGTCAACTGAAGTGGCCGAATGACGTCTGGATCGACGAGCGCAAAGTCGCCGGCGTGCTTGTCACCGCGCGGTCGGGTTCCCATACCATCGAACACGCAGTCGTTGGCATGGGCGTCAACGTGAACGTGCGGTGGGATGATCTGGTGGAAGGGGCGATCAGTCTGCGGGTGGCGACCGGCCGGGACCACGACCGGGATTGCGTCCTAGCGACGCTTCTGGCGCGGCTCGACGCTGGTTACCGGACGTTCGTTGCTAGCCACGGGACGCCGGACCTCGGCCCGTGGCGGCGACGCGCCGCGCTGCTCGGTGACGACGTTGATGTCTTAGTCGGCGACGTCAGTCGCTCGGGAATCGTGCGGGGCGTCGACGACGACGGCGCGCTGCTGCTGGAGACCGAGCCGAACCGCGCCGAGCGCATTTACGCCGGGGAAATCACCCGGGGACCGATGCGCGTAGGGACATCGGCCTGAGGTGCTACCGTTTTCCCGGGACTGTGCCACAGAGGCGGCCCAGCAGGGGACTCGTGTTCCGAGCCGCCAGACGCCGCACGCACCGATCGACGAAATCGTTGCCCCTTTCCCGTGGATGATGGAGGGGCGAGCTGAGGCCTAGCGCACGCGCACCCGCGCTCGGGCGTAGACCCGTCGCAGCCGGTCGGTACGGTAGGCCCAGAGCACGACCAAGAGGAGAAGCGTCCCCCAGAGGTAGCCACCGAGGACATCGGATGGCCAGTGCGCCCCAGTGTAAATGCGGCCAAAGCCGGTGATGACGATCGCCGCGGCAGCCGCGCCGACGAGGAGGCGGCGGGCATGGCGCGGCCGGACCAGGTAGCGCGAGAGATAGATGATGCCGCCGTAGAGGAGCACGGCACTCATGACATGCCCGCTCGGGAAGCCCAGTCCGCTCGCCTTCTCGGAGACCTGGACCGCCTCCTCGGTCGGACGGGGGCTCTCGGTGATCGCTTTGAGCAGCCAGTTGAGGCTACGGATCACGATGACCGCGAAGAAGAACACCGCCTCGGCGTGGCGGCCGGCGCGGCCAAGGAAAAACATCAGCGTCGTGGCGAGCGCCGTGACGACGGGTGTGGCGCCTAACAGATACGCCAGGAGTGCGAGATCATCCGCCGCCGGCATGTCCGTGCGTTGTACCTTGAGCGCGATCGCCACGTCGCCGGGCAGGGTACTGTCGCCGGCTGCCAGCACGCTCAGCGCGACCGCCGCCGCCAGGAGGGGCAGCGTTACCCAGGGACGCAGAGTGCGCACGTGGATGAAACGTCCCCTCCCGACCCGCGTCATGTCCCTATCCCCTCTCGCTTAGCCGCCGTTCGGACCGGATCCTCGCCGCTCACTATCGCACGACGCTTACCATCATGGCGAGACCGAGAAGCGACTTGAAATCCCAATCGGGACGGCAGCGGACCGCGCGGACTAGCCCAAACACCGGCGGGGGCCGGCGCCGTGCGGCGCCAGCCCCCGCCGGGGAGAGAGGAGGGAGGAACAGCGATTAGTCCCAACACTCGGCCGGCGCCAGTTGGTCGTCACCGACCAGCCACCAGGACGGTGCGGCGTGCGAGCGCTCCACGGCAACCGGCGCCGCGGTCGCCTTCGCGGTCGCCCAAATCGGTGCTGCCACCACCGAGGAGGGCACCGGCCGGGCGACGAAGCGGCGGAGGTTGCTCCGCTCGTACAGCCGCCAGGGCACCTTCTGACACGCGGCGTCGGTAACCGCCCGCAGGAGGAGGCGGTTGGCGCGGACCGGCTTGGCCGCCAGGTAAGCGAACGAGCCGAACCCTGGGACCGCGGAGAGGACGACCACCAGCGGCGAGTGGATGCTCCAGGCTACCCGCCAAGCGTCACGATCGATTCCACCCCGCAGCCGGCGCCAGCCGGCGACGCCCAACGCCCCGAGTACCATCAACGGCCGGACGATGCTGCCCAACGGGAACCGGAGCGGGACGCTGACGATGATGTGGGCACCGAGGTATGGGAGCATCGCCTGGAACGTCGGCGCCGCCACCTGCTCGCGGAGCGTGGCCGCCTCTTCGCTCGTGATCCGGTCCTCGCGCTCCCAGGTGGTGATCGCCCGGTCGATCCAGGCCACTCCGCGCTCGTGGCTGTTGGCTAGCCGCGCTTGCGCCCGGGTCCGCCAGGTCCGCACGCCGAAGCCGGTAAGGACTCCCCGCACGAACCGCCCCCAAAGTCGTGGCTCGGTCGCGTGCCAGGCAACGGCGGCGGTCTCCGCCGCGTCGAGCGTGGCGACCAGTTCCGCGAAGCGCTCGTCGCCCAGCGTGACCCGCATCGCCGCTTCCTCGCGGGCCACATAGGCGCGGGTTACGTCGAAGAAGACCTCGTCGTAGAAGGGCACCAGACCGCGGCGCACGGCTCGGCCCCACGTTCGGAGAGACGCGAGCGGCGATACCAACCCCGACTCCAGGTCCACCACCTTGTAGGCACCGTCCGCCGTCTCCAGCAGGTTGTCGATGGCCCGCGGCTGGCGGGGATCGATCTGCCAGGTTGGCAGGCCGGCTTCCTCGAAGCGAGCGCGCAGCTCCCGGAGGAAGGCCTTCGCGGCCTTGTGGTCGGTCGGCGCGCCGCCGTGGACGAACTCGCTCACCAGCGCGAGATGATTGTCGACCTCGACCACGCCGGTTGCCCGGGCGACGCGGCTGGAACCGAACCAGTACGCGGTTAGGAGGCCGGCCAAGTTGCGGCGGTGCATTGCGGCGTCGAGGGCCGCCCGGTTGGCGACGTACGGGAATGGCGCCTGGAACGCCAGCCAGTAGAGCGCGCGAGGAACGAAACCGGGCGTGTAGACCTTCGCCACGGAGTCGCCGTTGAACAGCACCAGGCTGGTCAGAGCGTGAGCGTGCGGGCGTGCCTCGTCGTGCGGCAGCACCGCGGCATGGACGAACGGGAGAGAGCCGACCGCGGCGTCCAGCCGCTGGTAGACGCCGATGAGCATCGCGAGGAGCAAGCCACCGAGTGCGTAGGCGCCGAGGACGTCGGTCGGCCAGTGGGCGCCCGACCAGACTCGGGCGAACCCGACCATGGCGATGACGGCGAGACTGCCGCCCTGCACGATGAGCCGCAAGGGGCGGTACGGGATGCGCCGGGCGACGACGAAGAGGAAGCCGTAGAGCATCACGGCGCCCATGACGTGGCCGCTCGGAAACGATCGCTCCTCCGGGTTCTGGCTGACGCGCTCCAGCTCCGCCAGGTGCGGCCGAGTGCGGGCGACGAGGAACTCGCCGACGACGTAGTTGATGATTCCGCCGGCGGGCAGCGTCATCACGCCGAGGGCGGGCAGCCACCAGCGCAAAGCCACGAGACCGATCAGCACGATCGCCCACGTTGCCACCGCGCCGGTGGAGCTCGTCACGTCGTTGACGGCCGTGATCCCCGTCTCGAGGCCGGCGATCTCAGTCGCCTGAACCGCCTGCATGGCCGACACGTCAAAGAACGCCCGCGGGTTCAGCATCGCGTCGATGAGCAGCACCAAGAAGAGCGCGGCCGAACCGACGCCGAACGCCCGCACCGAGAGCCGGGGCAGGCGAGGCGTCGAGGTGACCAGACTTCGGGGGGCTGGAAGCCGGTGCGAAACGGCATGACGTGCGACCAGGGCCATGGCGGGACTCCTCTCTCCGGTTCCCCCCCGGGCGCCGCGACGTTGCGGTGTCCGGTCTTGATGCTTAGCAGCTTAGGTGCCGGTTATGGCGCCGATTTCGCCGGCATGTCACGAATGTGTAACGACTGTTGCTCGGCACCCTCGCTCCGGTTCATAGCTTGCTCCGATGCTCCGCGCGGCACATCGGCAAGATGACGGATTTACTCCACCGCCACGGCTCGCCCACGCGCATCGCTCCCTACGTAATCCCACGTAGGGAAACGGGGAAAGCGGCGCTCGCCGAACTTCGGGTGGGCTCTCCCCTACCCCGGCAGGGTGCCGCTGGTGCTCCAGCACCAGCGGCCCGACGCGCCATGGGCGTCAATGGCGGAACGGGCCAAGGCGCCGGTAGGTAATCGCCTTGGCTGGCGGGACCCGCCAAATCACCTCGCCAGCCGTGCTTGCCTGGCCTTAACCGGCTCGCCTATACTCAATGGCTGATCCAGGCGCGAGCTGAAGCGGGCGAACTGCGGACGAATTGAGGGCGAAAATCGTTGTGAACTTTGAGCTGACCGACGAACAGATTCAGGTTCGGGACATGGTGCGCGAGTTCGCGCAGCGCGAGGTCGCGCCCTACATCCAGGAGTGGGACGCCAAAGGCGAGTTCCACCCCGAGGTCCTCGCCAAGATGGGGGAGCTCGGCCTCCTTGGCCTACCCATCCCGGAGGAATACGGCGGCTCCGGCTTTGACTACGTTAGCCTCGCACTTGCCTGCGAAGAGCTGGAGTACGTCGACACGTTCCTCCGGGTGGTCATGAGCGTCCACGTCGGGCTCAACAGCCTGGCCCTCCTCCAGTGGGGAACCGAGGACCAAAAGCGGCGCTTCCTCATTCCTCAGGCGCAGGGCGAGAAGATCGCCACCTTCGGCCTGACCGAGCCGAACGCCGGCTCCGACGCNATAGAAGGGGACCGAGCCGCGCCGCAGCGCCCGGCGGCTCCAGGTCCGGCGCGAAGGGCGAGCGGGGCGACGAGCCGAAGCTCGAGGTCGACGATCGTGAGCACCGTCGGCAGTCTGGAGCACGTTGTCGATCGCCCGCGGCCGGCGAGGTCGATCTGCCGGGTCGGCAGCCCGGCCTGCTCGAAGCGCAGCCGCAGGCCAGCACCCAGGAACCAGCAAACGAAGCTCCGGGTCGGCCAGGGCCTGCCGGCGAGCAGGCTCGCTGACCCGGCGCCGGTCGCCCGTCGACCTCCGCGACCCCGAGGGCGCGGGCGACGCGGCTGCCGCCGTACCAGTACCGCGTCGAAGGCCGGCCAGGTGGCGGCGGGCAACGGCGGCGCGCAGCGCGGCGGTTCGCCGCGTAGGGGGAAGGGCCTGGAAGGCGAGCCAGTAGATCGCCGTCGGGATGAGACCGGGGGCGTAGACCTTGGCGACCGTCGTCTCGTCGAAGAGGACCAGGCTGGTCGGGGCGTGGGCGTGGGGCGGGCCTCGTCGTGGGGCAGGGCAGCGGCGTGGACGGGTGGTAGGTGGCCGACACCGCCTCGGGCGGGCGTAGAAGGCGGCGAGGCCGGCCAGCAGCGGGCCGCCGAGGGCGTAGGCGCCGAGGACATCGGTCGGCCAGTGGGCGCCGTCCCGAACGCGGGCGAGCCGACAGGGGCGACGACCGCCAGGCTCCACCCTGGACGGCGAGGCGCAGCGATTGTCCAGAGCGATGCGGCGGGCGACGACGACGAGGAGGCCGTAGAGCATCACGGCGCCCATCACGTGCCCGCTCGGGAAGGGCGTTCCTCCCAGTTGCCGCTGGTGCGCGCCAACTCCGGCAGGTGGGGCCGCGTCCGGGCGACGAGCAACTCGCCGACCAGGAGGTTGAGCGCGCCGCCGAGCGGCAGGGTCGCCGCGATCAGCGCCGGCACCCACCAGCGGGCGAGGGCTGAAGGCGACCAGGACGAGCGCCCAGGCGACGATGGCGCGGAGGAATCGGTCAGCTTTTCGACGACGTTCAAGGTCGCCGACAGACCGGGCAGCGAGACGGCCTGGATCTGTTGCATCACCCACAGGTCAAAGGCGGCGCGCGGGTGGAGCAGCGCGTCGACTAGCAGCAGCACGGCTTGAGGGCGGCGGCGATGCCCAGACCCGCGTCGTCGGTCGCGGCGGGCTCGGCGGCGGAACGGTGATGCCGCGTGCGACGGCGTGGCGGGCGACGAGCGCCATGGGGGCCTCCTCTCGGCCTCGGCAGGAGCCCGGCGCGGGCCGGCTCGACCACCTTCTAGGAGGATCTCTAGTGGGTCGGATGTGGCCCCGTTTTGCCGGGGTGTCACGAAGTCGTCACGGCGATGCGGCGGTTTCGTCGGGACGACGAGCCGGGGCTGCACCCCGCGCGGCCCTCGGGCCCGGCGCCGAAGGAGCCACGGGCACGGCGCGGTCGGTCGTCGCCCGGCCAATCGGCCAATCCGCCGCCGCCCGCCGGCATACCACCGATGCTCAGACCACACTTCGCCGCTAATCCACCCCGACACAAATCGCCCCCGTGACGATATGTATAAGTAGGGGACGACGGCGCGGTCCCTGCCCCCGGTGTGACCACATCCCCTCCCTGGGATCGGAGGCAGGACCGGCAAGGAGCTGCCTGGCCGGCGACGTCACGGTCCCCTCCCGAGTCCGTATCCAGTCGCCGGCGTGGGTCTCGCGACGCATCGTCTGCGGGACCGGACCGCAGGGACCGGCACCGACTCAGTTGGCGGCAGGGCTCGGGCCGGCAGCCATCGCCCCACCAGGAGGGCGCCGCCGAGGATGGTCGCCGCCGCGACCAGGGCGGCGACGCCGAGGGCTTCGACGAAGGCGCCGCGGGCGGCGACGATCAACTCGGCCGGCGCGCCGCCGAGGCGGGCGGCGACGGCGAGGGCGGCGCCGACCAGGTCCGGGCCAGGTCGGCCGCCGCCGGCGGCAAGGCGGCGGTGGCATCGGTCATCCGGTCGGCGTAGACGGTGTTGATCAAGGAGCCGATGATCGCCACCCCGAAGGCGCCGGCCACCTGGCGGGTGACGTCGTTCATCGCCGAGCCGACGCCGGCGTTCGCCTCCGGCACCGCCTCCATCACCGCGTCGGTTGCCGGTGCCATCACGTTGCCGAGCCCCAGGGCGAGGAAGAGGCTGACGCCGACGACCCAGTAGGGGTGTCGACCGCCCAGGCCGACAAGCTCGCCAGCACGCCGCCGGCGAGCAGCATGCCCCGGCGACGACCCGGTTGCTGCCGAGCGGCCGACCAGCAGGTGGCTGCGCCCGGCGCCGAGCATCACCCTGAGGGCGATCGGGATCAGGCGGACGCCGGCCTCGAGCGGGGAGTAGGCGCGGACGAACTGCAAGTACTGGGTCAGGGCGAAGACGACGCCGAAGAGGGGCGAAGAAGGTCAGCGCGATGGCGGCGGCGCCGAACGAGAAGCGCCGGTTCCGGAACAGCTCAGCCGCAGCATCCGGGTGGTCGGTCCGCCGCTCCCACCAAACGATCGCGGCGACCAGCCCTGCGGCGGCGGCGAAGGCGGTCAGCGTCATCCCATCGGACCAGCCGTGGTTCGGTGCCTCGATGAAGGCGTAGACGAGGACCGAGACGGCGGTGATCGAGAGCAGGGCACCCGGCAGGTCGAGCCGCGGCCGGGTGGGGGTCGCGGCTCTCCGGGGTCAGCCAGCGGCTGGCGACGAGGGCGATCACTACGATCGGGACGTTGACGAGAAAGACCGAGCCCCACCAGAAGCGGTCGAGCAACAGCCCGCCGGGAGGGGGGCCGGGGCCGATGCCGAGGCCGGCGACACCCGACCAGAGGGAGATCGCCCGGACCGCTCCTCGCGCGGAAAGACGTCGATCAGATCGAGAGGGTAGCCGGCATGATCAAGGGCCGCCGACCCCCATCCGCCCGCGCCGCGATCAACTGCCCGGCGCTGTGGGCATAGGCGGCGGCAAGGCTGGCCAGGCCGAAGATGACCAGACCGAACGTCAGCGCGCGTGCGCGGCTGAAGCGGTCGCCGAGGGCGCCGAGGGTGAGGAGGAGGCCGGCGAAGACGACGACGTAGGCGTCGACCATCTGCAGCTCTGAGGCGGGAGGCGCCAAACTCCCCTTGCAGCGTCGGCAGGGCGACGTTGAGGATCGTGTTGTCGAGGCCGATGATCAGCAAACTGAGGGCAGAGGACGCCGAGCGTCCACCACCGCAGACGGTACTTCCGGGCAGTGGGGGACTCTCCCGGCTGCGTCAGGGCCAGGCTCATCGGTTTCTCCTTCGCACGGGGAGAGCAGGCCTCCCCAATGACGACAGGACGGGCGAGACGCCGTCAGGCAGGGCGCGTCCAACGACAACCGCAGGTACTCCGGGTCGCGCACAAGGTGGAGGGCGAGCCGACACGGGGGCGGCGCCCATGCCGCGCCGCGATCGGTGCCGAGACGCGGATCGATCGAGGGCGTAGCCGCCGCCCCCTGGTCTGGATCTCACACCCGCCCGCGGCCAGGACGTTTTTCCCAATCGCTTCGGAGCCGTAGGTCAGCGCGATGGTGTACCCGCCATCGGTGCGGAAGGCGTTGACGGGCGTGCGGTAGAGACGATCGGACCTTCGCCCCCGACGTGGCTCACGATGGCGAACCCCGGGAGATAGTCGGCCATTTTCAGGAACAGCCGGTTGGTGAAGCGGCGGTTGACGCGAGCGATGCTTCTCGGTGCGGGCATGGGACGCCTCCCGTTCAAGGCTGTCGCGCACCTTCGGCACGGAGCAGGGCGTTCACGACGTGCTTCAGGGCGCGGGCGGCATGGCGATCCCCTCCTTCGGCTGGGCCAGCCGCGGCGACGAACGGACGACCGATGCGGTTGTGGGACGCGCTACTCTACCGGCGGCGGCAGGGCCACGGCGCGGCAGTAGGCGGCGGTCAGGGTCCGATCACGACCTCGCGGGGCGGCGGGACCCCGATCAATTGTTCGACGAGTCCCCCGGGTCGGGGCGTGGAGAATCATCGGCCCGACCAGCAACTGAATCAGCAGCGGCAACGGCAGGGGGCGGCACCGACCAGCGGCCACCTCCCCATCAACCAGCGGCTGACGGTGTTCAACGCGCGCCGCCCGTGGTTCCCACGATGTGACGGGCGGTCGGCCCCTCCGGGCCGCGTCAGTGCCTCGGCGACGAGGGCGCCGATCAACCGCGGTCGCGCCGTCGCGGCATCAAAGGCGGCGGCGTAGATGCCCCGGACCCCTTCTTCGAAGGAGGCCGGCGAGGTCGCCAGCAGCGCCTCGAAGCGGAGGATCGGGCTGCAACGCTCGAAGACGGCACCGAGCAACCCTCGCGGTTACCGAACTGGTCGTAGAGCGCCGGCAGCGAGCAGGCGGCGCGGGTGGCCACCGCGTCGAGCGTCAGGGCGCCGAGTCCGTCCTCGGCGATCAGATCAGCGGCGGCCTCGGTCGCGTTCGCGCACCGAGCGCCGGCCGCCGGGATCGACGCCGCCGGCGGGGCGGACCGCGTCGTCGAGGGCGCGACGGGAGCCGATCCGGCGATAGAGGGTAGCCGCGTGGAGACGCCCGCGCGGCGGGCGATGTCCGCCAACGGAACGTCCGCCGGATCGCGCCCTGCGCTTCGCTTCCTCCAAGGCCGCCGCCACGATGGAAGAATCGACCGTCGTCTCCATGAGACAATACTATACCCGTATGCTTCGTCAAGTCTCACGATCGGGAAGCGTCGGTAGGGGAGCGCCGGCGGGCCGTTGGTGCCGCCGCCACATCCGATCGGTCCTCGGACGCAGCAGTCCCTCCGCGCGCCCTGAACTTTGAGCTGACCGACGAACAAATTCAGGTGCGGGACATGGTGCGCGAGTTCGCGCGCGCGAGGTCGCGCCCTACATCCAGGAGTGGGACGCCAAAGGCGAGTTCCACCCCGAGGTCCTCGCCAAGATGGGGGAGCTCGGCCTCCTTGGCCTACCCATCCCGGAGGAATACGGCGGCTCCGGCTTTGACTACGTTAGCCTCGCACTTGCCTGCGAAGAGCTGGAGTACGTCGACACGTTCCTCCGGGTGGTCATGAGCGTCCACGTCGGGCTCAACAGCCTGGCCCTCCTCCAGTGGGGAACCGAGGACCAAAAGCGGCGCTTCCTCATTCCTCAGGCGCAGGGCGAGAAGATCGCCACCTTCGGCCTGACCGAGCCGAACGCCGGCTCCGACGCCGGCTCAATCGGGTCGACCGCGGTGCTCCAGGGCGACCACTACGTGCTCAACGGCGCCAAGATGTGGATCTCTCTGGCCGACGTGGCCGATCACTTCCTCGTCTTTGCCAGCCTCGACCGGGGACTCAAGCACCGTGGATTGACTGCCTTCATGCTCGAACGGGGGATGGACGGGCTGACGACCGGCACGATCAAGGGCAAGCTCGGAGTCCGGGCCGGCAACACCGGCGAGTTGGCCTTCAATAACGTCCAGGTCCCGATCGCCAACCGCGTTGGTGAGGAGGGTGAGGGCTTCAAGATCGCGATGAGCTGCATCGATCAGGGCCGGTTCACGGTCGGCGCCGGCGCCTGTGGCCTGACGCGCGCCTGCCTTGACGCCAGCGTGAAGTACGCCAACGAGCGCCACGCCTTCGGCCAGCCGATCGGCAAGCTCCAGCTCGTCCAGCAGATGATCGCCAAGATGGTTGCCGGCTACGAAACCTCCCGCCTCCTAACGCTGCAGGCGGCGGAGTTGAAGAACCGGGGGCTCCGCAACACGCGCGAAACGTCGCTGATGAAGTGGTACGCCTGCGACGCCGCGCTGCAGTCCGCCGACGACGCGATCCAAGTTCATGGCTCTTACGGCTATTCGAACGAGTACCCGGTGGAGCGGTTTTGGCGTAACGCCCGCGGGGCGGTCATTTACGAAGGGACCCGCGAAGTCCACACCATCCTCCAGGCGGAGTACGCGCTCGGTTACCGGGAGGATAAGCCGCTCCGGTGCCCGCAGCCGCCGGCCGTTGGCTACGAGTCCGAGCCGGTCCTCGCCGCGGGCTGAACGACCAGCGACGGCTGAACTGACGCGGCGGCCGGGGGGGGTGCCACTCCTGGCCGCCCGCACATCGGACGGTGGCGAGTTCGTCCGGTCCGCGCGGCCCGCGAGTGCGGCTTGGCGGGCCCCATGTCACCCTTGGGGACGGCTCGGTGCCGTCACACCGGCCACAAGGTTGTGCTCTGGGTCAGACAACGAAGTTGTTGCGGTGGATGTGCTGTAGGCCGCTCGACGGCAGAGGCCCTCCCCGATGGTGATCACGCGGCAGCGAACACCGCCGCGTTAGAAGGAATCCAGTCATGGGCCACAGCGTCATCCTGAGCGGCGCGCGAACGCCGTTCGGAAAAACGGCGGCGGAGTGCTCGCCGCTAAGAGCGCGGTCGAGCTCGGCGGCATCGCCATCAAGGAGGCGATCGGCCGCGCCGCAGTCGGACCGGAAGATGTCGAGCACGTCGTGATGGGCCAGGTCCTCCAGGGCGGCGCCGGTCAGATCCCGTCGCGCCAGGCGGCGTTCTCGCCGGCCTCCAACGGACGGTCACCTCCGAGACCATCAACCGCGTCTGCGGCTCGGGTATGCGCGCGATCACCCTCGCCGACGACCTGATCCGTCTCGGTGAGCGCGACGTGGTCGTCGCCGGTGGCATGGAAAGCATGACCAACGCCCCTACCTGCTGCGGAGGGCTCGCGGCGGCTACCGGATGGGCGACGGCGTGCTCGAGGACATGATGGTTGGCGACGGCCTCACCTGTGCCGTTGCCGGGGTCCACATGGGCGTTCACGGTGGGAACGTCGCGGCGGAGGAGGGAGTCAGCCGCGAGGAGCAGGACGCCTGGGCCCTCCGTTCCCACCAGCGCGCGCTTGCCGCCCAGGACGGCGGGCTGTTCGCCGAGGAGATCGTTCCGTCGAGATCACGGACCGCAAAGGAACGACCGTCGTTGACCGCGACGAGGCACCCCGGCGCGACACGACTCCTGAGGCGCTGACCAAGCTGAAGCCAGTCTTCGATCCCGAAGGGACCGTCACCGCTGGCAACGCCCCCGGCGTCAACGACGGCGCGGCGGCGGCGGTTCTCACCAGCGAAGGCTGGGCGCGCGCTCGAGGTCGCACCCCGATGGCGACGATCCTGGCCCACGCCGTTGCCGCCTGGGACGTGCCATACCTGGCCTACACCCCCGCGATGGCCGCACAGATCGCGCTGGAGAAGGCGGGCCTGAAGGTCGGCGATATTGCCCTCTTCGAAATCAACGAGGCCTTCAGCAACGTTCCGATCATCTCCGCGCGCCGTCTCGGCGCCGATCCGGAGAAGGTCAACGTCAACGGTGGCGCGGTCGCCCTGGGACACCCGATCGGCGCCAGCGGCGCCCGGATCGTCATCACGCTGATCCACGAGTTGCGGCGCCGCGGCGGCGGTCTCGGCCTGGCCGCAATCTGCTCCGGCGGCGGCCAGGGTGACGCGGTCATCGTCAATGTCGGTGGTCGGTAGTCGGTAGTCGGTGCTCGACCGTCGGCGGTGGGACGCGGCGATGGCGCGGTCCTCGGGTCTTGAGATGGGAACCATGCCGGGATCAGTTGTCCTGGCAGTCGGCGGCGTGGCGCCACGGATCGCGGCGGACGCGTTTCTGGCGCCCGGTGCCGTCGTGGCCGGGAATGTAGAGATTGGGCCCGGCGCCAGCATCTGGTTCCACGCCACTATCCGCGGCGACGTAGCGCCGATCCGGGTCGGGGCGCGGACCAACGTCCAGGACGGCGCCGTGCTCCACGTCGACGCCGACGCTCCCTGCACCGTCGGCGACGATGTGACGATCGGCCACGGTGCCATTGTCCACGGCACGACCATCGGCGACGGGGTGACGATCGGGATGGGAGCCATCGTCCTCTCCCGGTCGCGCATCGGTGCCCGCGCCATCGTCGCCGCCGGCGCCGTGGTCGCCGAGGGCGCCGAGGTGGCGCCGGGCGCGCTTGTGATGGGCGTACCGGCCCGGGAGAAACGCATCCTCACCGAGGCTGAGCAGGCGGCGTCGGCGGCGACCGCCGGTCGCTACGTCCGTAACGCCGCCTGCTTCCGAACCGCGATCGCCCGGCAAATGGACGAACCGGAAGGAGTGGCGCGTGGCGGTTGATCTGGAGCGATCCGACGGCGTGGCGACCGTCACGCTGAACCGCCCCGGGGCGCTCAACGCCTTCGACACCCCGCAGCTCCGAGCCCTGCTCGACACATTTCGAGCCCTTCGCGCCGACCGGGCCGTCCGGTGCGTGATCCTTACGGGCACCGGCAAGGCGTTCGCCGCCGGAGCCGACATCAAGGAGATGGCGGACAAGCAGATGCCGGAGGCGCTCGCCTTCGCCCGGCTTGGGCACCAGGTGACGGCGGCGATCGAGGGGCTGCCGCAGCCAGTGATCGCCGCGGTCAATGGGTACGCCTTCGGCGGCGGGTGCGAGTTAGCGCTCGCCTGCGATATTCGCCTGGCCGCGGACACCGCCCAGTTCGCCCAACCGGAGGTGACACTCGGCGTACCGCCGGGCTGGGGCGGCACGCAGCGCTTGCCACGCCTCGTTGGCCACGGCCTCGCCGCGGAGATCATCTTCACGGCGCGCCGCGTGACCGCCGACGAGGCCCTGCGGATCGGGCTCGTCAACGGCATCTACCCGCCCGACCGGTTGCTGTCCGAGGCGACGGACCTCGCGCGCCGGATCGCGGCGAACAGCCCGCGCGCCCTCGCCGCCGCGAAGCGCGCGATGGCGCTGGCTCTCGCCGGTGACCCAGCGTCGGGGCTTGCAGCCGAGGCAACCCTGTTCGCCGAGAGCTTCGGCACCCCCGATCAGGAAGAGGGGATGCGCGCGTTCCTCGAGAAACGACCCGCTGCCTTCTCCGGCGAATGACGGAACGCACGTGGCCGTTGCACGATGCCGTTCAACATCGTCGTGCGGCTTGTTCGGCAGTCAATCCCCCCGCCCTCGTGACTATTCACTGGACCGACCGTGATGGTGACGGCGACCGGTCCTCGGACTGATTCCATTCCTAGTCGACCCCGGCCACGACCTCCGGCGCCCACTCGTTGACCGTCATCGTGGCTGCTCCTTTCGAAATCGGTCGATGGATGGAGCGCGGGGGTGCGATGCAGATGCGGGGCACGCGATTGCCGGCATCACGATCGGGGTCGAGGTAAGCAGGCGACGATCTGCAGATACGCCGAAGCATCACAACGTGCCGACTGCGACCGAGGGGCGGTCCGGCACCAGTCTTACAACGCCGCGCTCAGTGCACGATGGATCCAGCCGCGATCCACCGAAGCCGCCTGAGGCACCGCCCCCTGGACCGTCCCGGCCGCGGCGACATCAATCACCAGCATGAGGCCACCGCCGCCTGCCTGCTCGACGTTGTTGTTGGTCGTGTGGTGGTTGATGTGGCAGTGGAGCAGCCACTTGCCCGGCTCCCGCGCCTCCCAGACGACGTCGTAACGCTGGCCCGGGCTGACGTTAACGGTGTCCTGAAACCCTTGGGCGGCTTCTGGCACCGCTTAGCCATCAATCTCGACGACGCGGAACGGCCCACCGTGGATGTGCATCGGGTGGTTGAAGGCACCGCTCGAGCCGATGAAGCGAACCCGGAGCCGCTCCCCGACGCTCATCCTGATCGTCTCGGTCTCGGGGTAAGCCTTGCCGTTGATCGTGAAGTAGTTGGGTAGTGCCCCCTCCATCGGCATTGCCGGGTAGGTGTAACCGTCGCGCTCCAGCCACTCCTGCAACTGCACGACGAGCTCATGGTCGTACTGGTACGCGGCGTCGACCGCCGGGTCCTTCGGGTCGACGATCAGCGCGCCGTACATGCCCAACGCCTGCTGCCGGTCGACGTGGTCGTGGGAGTGGTAGAAGTAGGTGCCGTGCTGCTGGGTCGTGAACTCGTAGACGAAGGTCTCGCCAGGCTCGATCGGCTCCTGGGTGATTTCCGCGGGGCCGTCCATCGCATTGGGCAGAATCAGCCCGTGCCAATGCACTGTCGTCGATTCGGGTAGGTGGTTCGTGCCGTTGATACGGATGCGATCGCCCTCGGTCACGCGGATGCGTGGCCCGGGCACCTGGGGGTTGAAGGCGTAGGCCATCACCCGCTCGTCCGGCAAGATGTTCCACTCGATCACGGAGACGTCCAGGTCGAAGACCTTCACGCCGTTCTCCAGCCGAGGCTCGATGGACTGGTCACCGCGGGCGTCACTGGGCGCCGTGTAGGCGACGTCGCCGGGGTCCACCGCAGCCATGTCCCGCATCGCCTCGGCCGGTGTGTCCCGCGTCATGACCATCCCGGGAGGCATGATTGCGCCCGACACATCGTGAGCACCGATCCCGAGGTTGGCGTAGCTCGTGGACCAGAGGAGGGCGGCGACTAGCACAAGGACGGTCAGGACGGTGACGGCGACCAGCTGTGGGCGCGTCACGTCGGACGGTATGGCGTGCATTCCGCCGTGACCCATCCCGGCGTGGTCCGTCGTTCCCGAGGTAATCCCGGCGTGCCCATTAGCGCCGGGCGTGGTTGCGGTTATGGCGCTGGTGTCGGGCTCGTGCGTGTGCAACGTTCCGTGCGCTTCAGTAACGCGGGCGTGTCCGCCGTGGCCTGTCACGCCGATCATGTGTCGGTAGGCGAGTTCGCCGCCGGCCCAGCCGGTTACGGTAATGAGACCGGCGTTGACTGCCGAGAGGGTCAGCCCCCAGGGCAGGACGGCCCCGCTCGCATCGCCGAGTCGTAGCAGCCAACTCGTCAGTGCCCCCACCAATACGGCGCCGGCGCTCAGAGCATGCACCCAGCCGATGCGATGCACCCGGGCTCGCCTAATCGTCATGAAATCAGCCACTCCGAGGACGGCGGCCAGCGCGCCGGTCGCTAGCCCAATACCCGTGAGCCAGACCGACCCCCGTGCCCAGAAGGACCCGTCAGTCCACCAGGCCACGAGATCGGTGGCGAGCGCCCCGACGAGGAAGGCGATGGGGAAGGGGATCAGAACCGGATGGAGCGGATGCCCATTGATCGCCGCCGTGCTCGGTACGCCCTGCGTGTGGTCCTGCTCGTCGTGGCCGAGGTGCCCGCGCACCACGACCGGGCGCTCCACCGCGTGGTGATTGTGTGCGGTTGCTTGCATGGCTCGTTCTCCTCGCGCCGGAGGTGAGGGCCTCAGGCGGTGTGACGCGCGTGAGCGGTGGCGACCGGGGCGGGCAGCGACTCTGAGTGATGGGCCGGGCTGATCACGCCTCGATGCTCGTCGTGGCCGCCCTCCACGTGGTGCGGCCCGTCGCCGCGCACGGTCATCAGGCCGTGCTTGAGGTTCTTGCTGACGAGCCACCAGTTGGTCGGGTAGGCCGTGAAGAAGCCGACGGAGATCGCCAGCGACATCACGCCCCAATAGAGGAGCTCCCGCGGGTCCATGGCGCGCATATCCCGGCCCATCATGAAGAAGACCATCGTCGGAAACATGCCGGCCATCATCGTGTTCATCGACAGCCACTCGGGCAGGAACGACCGACGCAGGGCGGTGAGGTACGACCCGCCGAACATGTCCTTCATGAAGAGCGCCTGGAAGACGAAGAAGCCGAAGCCAAAGCCGAGCACGTATTCGGCCGTCATGTCGAACCACATCGGCAGGCCAAGCAGCCCGGTGACGGTGGCGGCGATGATGACGCCGGTGGCGTCGCCGGTGACGCAGTGCAAGGTTGAGCCGAGCGCCTGCTTCCACATCGGGGCGATGAAGCGCTCGTGCTCGCCCGGGCGCGGCTCCTTGTCGGCCAAGACGTAGAGTGCGGCGGCGACCGGGCCCATGTAGAGCGCGGTTAGCACCCAGGCCCATTTGATCACCGCGTTCTCCGGCGCCTTCGTGAAGACGTCCCAGGCGATGTAGGCGACGGAGACTGCGGTCAAGGCGAACCAGCCGAGGAGGACGACGTCGATCCAGGCCAGTGGTCCGAAGACCGGAACGGTATAGGGAGACATGGGTTCCCTCCGAAGTGGTCCGTCGTGCGGCCCGGGGGGCGCGCCGGCGTTTCGGCTAGCGACTGAATCCGCGGAGCACCTCCGCAAGCCGGCGGCTGATGGCAAGGGCGTCCTCGAACGAGCGTTGCCAGACGTTGCGGCCGAAGATGAGGCCTGTCGCGCCGCCGCTCATCCCTAAACGCGCCTGGCGCAGCAGTTCCTCGTCGCCAACCCGCTCACCCCCGCTGAAGAGCACAAGCGCCTTCCCCGCGTTGGCGACGACCCGCGCAACCGCCTCATCCTCGGAGATGGCCAGCTCACTGTAGGGCTTGGGTGAGTGCTGGTCTCGCTCGGGGTTGAGCTTCGGGAAATTGATCTTGACCACATCCGCGCCGAGCTCGAGCGCCACGCGGGCGGCGTAGTCGATGGCATAGAGGCTGTCCCGTCCCCCTTTGGCGTCGATGGCCTCGCCTCGAGGGTAGGACCAGACGACGATCGGCATGCCGAACCGCTCCGCCTCCTGGCGCACGCGAGAGAACTGGAGGAAGTCGTCGACCTGGCGCGGCGAGCCGACGTAGAGGGTGTAGCCGACGGCGTCGGCACCGAGGCGCACGGCGTCCTCGACGGATGCGAGCAGCGGTGAGAGCGGCGCGGGCTCGATCGGGACCTCGGTCTTGCCGTTGAGCTTGAGGACCAGCGGCACCTCGCCCGCGAACGGGTGGAGGTACTTTTCGGCCAGGCCGACCTGGAGGACGATCCCGGAGAACCCGCCCTCCTGTGCGAGACGGAGTTGGTAGGTTGGGTCGGCGCTCGCGGGACTGCGGAAGAAGTCGCGGGGGCCGTGCTCGAGGCCCTGGTCGATCGGCAGCAGCAACAGGGTGCCGTTCGATGGTCCTATCCGGTAGAGGAGGCGGTGGAGCCGCGCCCGCTTGCCGGTGGGGAGCGGTAGATCGTCTAACCGCGTTCCCGCGGTGGTTGGAGACATTGTGAGGCTCGGCATGTCAGGTGCTCCTCGTCTCGATGCATGGCAACTGGGTCGTGTCCTCGTCGGGGTCGGTGGCCATCGTCTCAAAGGATCGCGGAGAGCCCGACGGTCCACATGCTCGCCACCAAATAGAGCGCTGTGAGCTGCACCGCCAAGTAAACGGCCGCGATCGAGATCGTCTTCATGAGGCGGTTGGGCATCGCCGTCCTCCTGCTCCTGGGGTCCTGCCTTGCCACGCCGTCCACTCTAGGGCGGCGGCATGCGCGTGGCATCGGGAGGACCACCTAATGGCGGTACCTAATGACGATCGCGACGCCTACCTAACGAGTGCAGCGACCAGGAGCGGAGCGCTTGGCCGGTACGGGTGCGTTGCCTCGGGGCTGTAGCCTTGATGGGTCGGGTCGCGATCCGGTAACCCCGGGGCAGCCTCAGTCAGCGGTACGGTTGACGGCGCGCCTCGGCTGTCTCACCATCCGCGCCGACACGGCACATCCGCTTCGCCAGTGGCTTCGGCGCGGCGGCGGAGGCGGGGAGGTGGGGATGAGCGCGGCGCGCGTCACGGTCCTCGGCGGCGGGAATACCGCCTTCGCTCTGGCGGCCGACCTCGCACTGCGTGGGCACCAGGTCCTGCTCTGGGAACATCCAGACTTCGCCGAGACGGTGGAGCCGATCCGCGAGCGCCGCGTGATCCATCTCGCGGGGACGGAAAAAGCCGGCGCGGCGAGCTTGACTGGCGTGACGACCGACGCGGCCGAGGCGCTCACCTGGTCCGACGCGCTGCTCGCGGCGGTGCCGTCCTACGCGCACGCGGCGTTCGCCGACCAGCTGGTCCCCCACCTCCGTCCCGGCCACCTGCTCGCGCTCCTCCCGGGTAACCTCGGCACGCTAGCCTTCGCCGGGGCGCTGCGCGCTGCGGGAACCAGCGGGGTGGCCCTCGCCGAGGCAGACACCGCCCCCTACGTCTGCCGCAAGACGGGGCCCGACGGGGCGGTGATCTGGGGCGCCGTGCGCGGTCTTGGCGTCGGCGTCTTCCCGGCGTCGGAGACGGACCAGGCCCTCGCGACCCTGCGGACGTTCTTCCCCGGGGCGCGCGCCTACCGGCACGTCCTCGAGGCCGGCCTCTCGGCACCCAACCCCGTCGTGCACCCGCCGGGCGTGCTGCTCAACGCCGGGCGAATCGAGCGCAGCCGCGGCGAGTTCTGGTTCTACGAGGAGGGCGTGACGCCGTCGGTCGTGCGTGCGATCGAGGTCCTCGATGCGGAGCGGCTGGCCCTCGGGGCAGCGCTCGGCGTGGGCCTGGTGCCGGTCGCCGAGGCGTTCCACCGCGCGGGCTTCGGACCAGCCGGCGACCTCTGGGAAGCGATCAACGGCTCCCGGATGTTGACCGCGCTGCGGGCGCCGGGCGCGGTCGAGACCCGGTGGCTAACCGAGGACGTGCCCTACGGACTGGCGACGTGGGCGGCCCTGGCTCGGCAGGTTGGCGTGCCGACACCAGTGATGGACGCGCTCGTCACGCTGGCGTCGGCGGTGTTGGGGGTGGGTGGCTGGGCCGGGGAGCGCTCGCCCGCGGCTCTTGGGCTGGCCGGGCTCACGCCCGAGCAGATGGCGGCTTTCCTCGAGTCGGGCCGCGAGTTTACCGAGGGCGGCGAGCAGGGCGTGCCGTGAGGGCGACCGCCCCACGGCGCGGCGGAAGCGCTTCATTCCCAGTCCCTCGTCGACTCCGACGCAGACCAAGAAGCGCTTGGGTGTCGGTCACCGCTCTCCTCTCCATGCCCGTGCAAGCCCCCTGACCGCGCGTTCTCAGACGCGCCCTCACGGTCTGGCTACACTCCGACGAGGCCCTACCGAACGCTCGTGTCGTCGCCGTGCGCCTCGTGCCCACCCGTCCCGATTCGGAGCCGGGCCACCTGCAGCAACCCGGTGCACGCCCGCCTTGGGCAAGCGGATCGTTGGGGTCGGTTCAGTGGACGCCTCCGGTCCGCCGGTGACTCCTAACGCTCGGAGCGGGGGCAGTGGACGTCCGGCTGTTTCGCCGCGTACCGCCGTCCTATCCCGACATGGTGACGCGGCGCTGGGAGCACCCCAGCACCGAGTTCGCGTTCATCTCTCGTTGTCGCGCCACCAAGCGGTTTTGACTACGTTCGCCCCGGCGGGCTCAGTCACCCGTCGGCGACGCGAAGCTGGGTGGTGGCCATGCCCCGCGTGCGTTCGGAGGCCCCAGGCCGGGTTCGCCTTGGTAAGCGACGAAGACATGGGCCGCGCCGACCTCAGCCAGTTCAGGGCTGTTGTAGAGCGCCTTGGGTAGATACCTGTCGTCATGGCCTTGGTGCCTTCGAGGCGGCAGATCCTGACCCCGTCACCGATTCGTCACCCGTACCACCGTCGGACCCCGCGGTGCGGCGATCTGCCATGTCCCTCCGAACGTGCACCCCGATTGGAGCCGGATGCCCGAGCAAACGTCTTACGAAGTCGACGCTATCAGCCGGCGCCGTGGTGTGCCGACGCTGCCTGACCCGGGTCACCAGGAGCCAGGTGGCTCCTCCAGTCAGGAGCAACACCAGTACCGTCCACCCCGCAAGCACCACCGCCGACGTGTCGTTCGGAGTCGGCCAGTCAGCAGAGCGCAGATCATCTGCTCGATCGACCATCCAGTGCCATCCGGTGTGCGCAAGCATCGCCGACAGGATGATGACCCCGAGGCGCTCGGGTAAAACGAACGTGAACAGCACACTCAGCACGCAGACCGCAATCAGAAGAACCGCGATTTGCCCGAGCTCGACGCCCACATTGAACGATAGCAGTGACAACAGGAGGTGTGAGCCGGCGAATTGGAAGTCCTGGCGCAACGCGGAAGAAAAGCCAAAGCCGTGGACGAGTCCAAAGGCACCGGTAATCAACCAACGCCGGCGCAGGCTGGCGGCGAAGATATTCTCCAATGCCATATACACAATGGAGGCTGCGACCAAGGTCTCGATGAGCGGAAAAAACCAGTTCCCGGCCGGCACCACCCCCATACGCAGCGGCGATGAGCGTGACCGAGTGCGGAACCGTAAACGACGTCACGACCGGCAGGAGGCTGGAGAGCCTCCGGAACGGGATGATCAGACACATCAGGAATAACAGGTGGTCAATGCCACCGAGGATATGCTGGACACCGAGTCTCAGAAACATGCGACTCGCCTCGTACCACCCGGGGTCGAGAGCCACCCGGCCGGAACCGCTCGTCAGCTCGTACGCTCGAGTCGATCCTTCGAGCGGCATGAAGTGGAGCGCAAGCCTGAGGCTGTCATCGGGTTCACCGGTCATCGTCGTTTCGACGGAGAAGTCTGATGTCGGTGAGTTGATTGGGTAGGTGAAGTGCGCATCGAAAAATGCTTGGTCCGCATAGACGGCCGTACCGGCGGCGACGGGGCTCGCAATGTGTGAGACCGCCTTGTCGTAGTCCTGAAACGACCGATCGGATGGCAAGGTCAAGCGCCCGACCGACTCAGAAGGAGTGAGCCGCGAATCGTTCTCCCGAATGGTGATTCCCTGGTGGATCGCGGATAGCGCCCGCTGCGTCACGGACCCTGCCCGTGCCAGATCGAGTTCGCGGGTTGCGGTCGTCGGAAAGCCAACCGACCCGAGGAGCACGAGCGGGACGCGGATCACCAGGTGTGCCCGATCCGGCTCGACCTTCACAAACGCATTCATGACGCTCTCGCTGTGAGCGTCATGCGCGGCAGTGCCCTCGGGACCGCTCAGCATAGCCATGATGAGCAGGACGACGACGATGCCACCCGGGTTGCGGGATGTGCCCGGGGGCTGCCTAGATCGCGCGGACATGTGCGGCTTCCTCCTAGGCGAGGTTAACCGCTGCGGCTGACTTACGGGCGGCGTTTGACGCCGCCGCGGCCTCGCCGGCGCACACACAGGCGGGGGTAGCCATGGCAGGCACCTCCAGGCGGCACGATGGAGCAGGAACCGCATAAGGGAAATTGTAATACCCCTTGGGGGCCGCTAACTGACCAATGCCCAATCCGTCCACCATGGTAAAGCTGGTCTCGATGGCGCCCGGCGGGGTGTCGCGCCCGGCATTGTGAGCGAGGGGGGAACTTGCCATGCCAAACATGCGCGTTTCCGCAGGACGCCCTGTCGCCGCTCGGGCGGAGATCGTGAATGGCTCCATTGCCAACCACCAGGAACACGACTCCGCTTCCTCCCACCTTCTCAGTGTTCCGGGTCGAGGACGGGGGCGTCGGAGCTGGCACGGCCGCCAGCTTCCGGCTCGCCGTCGGCGGCCGCGCCCGGAGCTCCCGGGTGGACGTAACAGAGCCCGAGCCTGGCCGGGCCTTGACCGACTCGGACCCGGAGGCCGGTGCGACGAGGACCTCCTTGGTGATCGCCGCCCGTTGCTGGTTGAGCCTGCTCGGGACGGGAAGAAGCGGCTAGGACCATGATGAGGTGCGGGAGTTACACCCGCCCCGCGCGGGTCCATGCCGTCCGTCATCGTCCGTCCTTCAAGGATGCGGATACGTCGCATCGATGGCGTCGCTGATCAGGAACTCGTCTGGGTCCAACTCAGCCGGCGCAAGCACGCGTACGAGCTGCGCACGGGGGAGGATGTCGTCGCGACAGATGACAGGCACCATGGCCCTCGGATCATCGCACACGTCGCGGACGGCGGTTGGACCTTCAAGCCCGCCGGCTTCTGGCGTCGGCGGGTGGCCATCACGTCGGAGTGAGCAGACGGCGACGTCGCCGCCTTCACCCCGGGTTGGACCGGCGGCGGCACCCTCGAGCTCTCGTCGGGAAGGTGTTGCCGGTGGGGTGCCGGGCACATTTGGGGGTTGCGCTGGACCTGGTGGGCGGCCGATGGAATGCCGCTCGTGCACGTCGAGAGCCGACCGCGTCCAACGACGGTAAAGGCCCAGATCCACATCGCGTCGGGAGCGATGACGCTCCTCCGGCTCCCTCAGCTCGTGCTACTGGGCTGGTACCTCCGCGCGCTGACGCCGCAGGGTCATACGGTCATGCGCGTAGGACCTGCTCTCGCGACGGCCACCGAACCGAAGGTCGCGCCTTCTCTCCAGGCGGCGCTCGTTTCAGTGTGCGAGCGGCCACGGAGAGCCCAGGACACGGAACCGACCGCGCCGGCAGCGCCTCGCCGGTACCAGCCGCCTAACCACCACTCCCGTTGGATCCCGGCCGATAACTCATCGCCGACACTGCGATTAATCAGTGCGATTAGGTAACCCTGTCGATGCCTCGCCCAGCCGACCGCCCTAAAGTCTGACCGATGGCAAGCGCCACGTCGTCGGAGCAGGTGACGCGGGACACCACCATCTGGTCACTGGTCCCGCTCATACGAAAGGTTGCGTCATGGAGCTGTTCTTCCACGACGAACTCCACCGACACCTGGCCACCATCGTCCAGCGCGAACAGCCGCTGCGGGCGCAGCGCCGGACGCCCGTGCCCGTGGCCGATCGCGCTCAGGACGGCTCTTCGGCAGCGGCGCGCCGGACGGTCGGGAACATGGTTGTCCGAGCCGGCCGGCGCCTTTGGGGAACCATCACCGCCCCCCGCGACTTGCGCCCGGTGGGAACGGAATCGCGCGGATCAACGGGGTGACCGTTTGCATCTGATGAGGTCGGGTCGCGCGGGCGCGTCACGCCGCGGCGCGGTGGACCCGGGTGGCACACCCGCCTGCATGTTTAATGAAAGGAGCTTCTCGACGATGAGCCGACCGATGCGATCGATCTCCCTGCGCCGCGCTCAGGGCGGCGCTTGGGCGCAGGCAACGACCGCAAACAGAACCGAGAGGAGGATCCCCATGCTGCGTATCCTAACGGCCCTGTGCGCCGTCGCCGGGCTGGTTCTGGCGCTGAACGTCTCGAGTGCCGGCGCCCAGTACGCTGGCTCGGCGGTGACCGTCTCCGTGCGAGCGCTGCGGTGCGCGGACGCCTCCGGCGCGAGCTGCGAGGAGCCGTTTGCCGGGGTGAGTTACACCATCGCCGAGGCTGGCCAGGACAACGGCGTCGGCGCCACCACCGGGGCGGACGGCGGCGCCACCCTCTCCCCCCCAGTGGCCGACGACGCCGAGACGGTCTCCGTGATCGTGGTCGGCAGCCTGCCCGCCGGGTACGAGCGCTCCGCCGTCTCCTGCGGCGACCCGGAGACCGGGGCGGAGGTGCCGGTCCAAACGGCCAACGGCGGGGTCAGCTTCTCGGCCGAGCCCGGTGACCTCATCGCCTGCGACTGGGCCTTCATCCCCGCCGAGGACCCTGCGGGTGAAGATGGATCGGTCACGATCTACAAAACGGCCTGCCCGGCGGGCTACGACGGTGACGACTACGACGAGGACTGCTACGACAACCCCGTCGCGGACGTGAGCTTCTCCATCCTGCGGACGGGCACCGACAACGCCGTCAGCGACGACACCGACGCCAACGGGGTCGTGGCCTTCCCGCTCTCGCCGTTCGCCCCCGGCTCCTTCAGCGTCAACGAGCTGAACGCGGGTGGAACCGGCACGTACGCCGTGTTCTGCACCAAGGACGGCGGTACGGCGGTGGTGGATGTCGCCTACACCGGCAGCGGCGACGTGCAGGGCATCACCTTCGACGCCGAGGCCGGCGACGAGATCGCCTGCGACTGGTTCAACCTCCCCGCTGGAAGCGCCGACCCGACCCCGGCGCCCAGCGCCAGCCCCAAGCCGAGCGCCACCCCCGACCGTCGGTCGGCCGGCTTCGCAACACCGGGACCGGGGTCGCCGCCGGCACGGCGGGTCCTGGGCTCCTCCCGCTCCTGCTGGCCGGCGGCTTCGCCACCATCGCGCTGGTGGCGGTCGGCCGCCGGCGCCGCACCTAGTCCCCGCCAGGGACGCCGGGGGTGGGCATCCCACTCCCGGCGTCCGTGCCCCAGCCTGCGCCGCCAGCCACGGCGCGGGGCTCCCCTTCCCCCCTCCTTCGGCGACGGCCCGCGGTCCCCTCCCTCCCGTGGGCCGTCGCTCCCCTCTCCGCCGCCAGTCGCGGTGAGGAGGGGCACCCGGCCGGACCGGGACCGAGGAATGGATACCAGTTACGAGGAGGGCACTCGTTCTTCATGAGACGGTCGCCGCGCGACCCCTCCCAGCGTTGACGTCGAAGCGCGTCGCGGTCGTGCCGGTTCACGTGGGCCGGGCCGCAGTGCAAGGAAAGGAGCCAACCGGTGATCGTCGAGTACATCCGCTACGTCGTGAACGACGGGCGACGGAGCGATTTCGAGACCGCCTACGAGCGGGCCCAGGCAGCGCTGTTGGTGTCCCCCACTGCCTCGGGTGGGAGTTGGCGCGCTGCACCGAGGAGCCCTCTCGGTACGTCCTGCGCATCGAGTGGGACTCGGCGGTGGGCCACCTCCAGGGGTTCCGCGGCAGCCCCGAGTTCCGTGCATTCTTCGCCGCTGTCCGCCCTTTCGTCGGCGACATCGAAGAGATGCGACACTACGAGGTGACGCCCGTCAGGGGCAGGAAGACGTTGCCGGGTGAAGCCGCGGGACCGTCCAGAACGGGTGACAGGTTGGAGAGCGTGTGATTCAACTGCGCCAGACCGCAGACCCGCGCCGTCTGACGGGGGCCAGGCCGCGCCGGCCTCCGCGGCTGCGCCGATTCGACGCGGACGGGGCGACGGCGAGCGGCATGCCACCTGGCTCGAGTTATTCTTCGACCTCGTGTTTGTGGTCGCGGTCGCCGAGTTGGCCGCCGTCCTTTACCACGACCCGAGCCCGGCTGGCTTCCTCCCCTCTGCTGTTCTCTTCGTCCCGGTCTGGTGAGCGTGGATGGGCTCCATCCACCTTCTATGCCGACCGGTTCGCCGCCGACCACGCCTCCTCTCGCCTCGCCCTGCTCGGCGCTTGGCCCGCCATCGCCGCCCTCGCGGTTGCCGTCCACGGGGCGCCCCGACCGCGATCTGCGGGGGTGCCGCGCTCTACTTGGCGGCGATTAGAGCGTGTCCGCAAACTCGTTGACGGGGTTTCCTTTGAACATGGACAGGGCGGCATAGGCTGAGGCAAAAAGCATTGCGCTGGTGGCGACCGCTGCTGTGCGGACGCTTGCGCCGAGCACGGCCACTGGGGGTGATGCAATGGAGTCGATCCTGGTCAAGCTGTTCGAGCACAACCGCTGGGCGAACCTGCGCGCCGTCGAGGCGTGCGCGGGCCTGACCGACGCCCAACTTGACGCGACCGTGCGCGGGACGGCCGGCTCCGTCCGGCACACGCTCATGCACATCGCAGGCGCCGAGCAACGTTACGTCATGCGGCTGAGCGATCGCCGACCGACGTACAACGAGCGCGACGGGTGGCGGTGGCCGGGCGCCGACGCGCTGCGGCGGGCGCTCGACGAGAGCGGCCGTGCCCTGATCGAGCTGGCCGCGCGCGCCGACCCGGATGAGGTGCTGTCGGAGGAGGGTCGCGCTGCCGGTCACGACCGTCTACGTCCAGGCAATCAACCACGCGACCGAGCACCGGTCCCAGATGGCGATGATCCTGACACAGCAGGGCGTCGAGCCGCCCGACTTCTCGGGCTGGGCCTGGGGCAGCTAAGCAGCCTCAGAGAAGTCTTGGACCGGTGCGTGCGGCGGCGGGGGCGGAGGTGCTGCGATGGCCCCCACCCTCGCCCCGTGCGCCGACGATCTCCGGGGCCTGACCCGGACCGACCCCGACCCGCGGGTGCGTCGGCGGGCGCACGCCCTGCTGCTGGTCGCCGAGGGGCGGACCGTGGCCGCGGTCGCGCGCCTGTTCGAGACGGGGCCGAACCGCATCCGCGCTTGGCGGGCCCGGTTTCTGGCGGGCGGCCGCCGGGGCCTCGCCGACGAGCCGCGCTCCGGTCGCCCGCCCAAGCTGAACGCCGCGGCGCTGGCGTTCCTCGCGGAGGCGCTGGAGGCGAGCCCCCAGGCGTACGGGCTGCCGGTCACGGTCTGGAGCATCCGCGACCTGCGCGAGGTGCTGGCGGCACGCCTGGGTGTCCGGGTCTGCACCGCGACCGTGCACCGAGCGGTGCAGCGCTTGGGCTACCGGTACCGCCGCCCCCGCCACGACCTGCGGCACCGCCAGGACCAAGAGGCGGTCGCGGCGGCCGAGGAGGTCCTGGCGTGGCGGCGAAAAAAGCGTTGGCGCCCCCGGCGAACTCCGCCTCGTTTACTTGGACGAGTGCGAGGTCCACCGTCACCCCCGCCTGGCGAAGGTGTGGCGGCGGCGGGGGTGCCCGCTGAGGGTGCCGGCCGCCGGGGAGGACGGCAAGTTCGCCGTCTTCGGGGCGCTCGACTACGCCACCGGCCGGCTCGTCTGCCAGACCGCGGAGCACAAGGACGGCGCCGCCTTCGTCGCCTTCCTCGACCACCTGGCCGCGGCGTTCCCCGACGGGCCGCTGGTCGTGGTCCTGGACAACGTCGGCTACCACAAGGGGCGGCGCGCCAAGGACTGGTGGATGGCCCAGCAGGACCGGGTCCGCCCGCTGTGGCTGCCCGCCTACGCGCCTGAGCTGAACCTGATCGAGCGCGTCTGGCGTCACCTCAAGGACAAGCTGAGCTGCCATCGCTGGTGGGCCGACCTGCCGGCGCGGGAGGTGGCCGCCGCCGCCCTCCCTCGCGGACCGAGGCGCGCTTTCACCAGCCAGACCCGGGCGGCATCGCCCTGGTCCAGAACTTCTGTCAGGCTGCTTAGGGCGCGTCCGCAAACCTGGTTGCAAGGGCTGTGAAAGGCTGCAGCGGAGCGTATGGGTGTGCCTCTGTCCCCGCGCGGGCCGCCCTCCCGCGTCCCAGAGGGGCGCCACACCCCCACCTCCAGCGGTTTGCAGACACGCCCAAGCCTCGCGCAGCGGATCACCGTCCGCTCCCTCCGAGCCGATGTCCTGGTGGCGCGGCCGGCCGTGACCGCGGTTGCCGTCTGACTTGCCGTGGTTAGCGCGGGCCCGAAGCCGCGGGTCCTCGTCGGTGCACTGGCGGTGCTCCTCGTCGGGTTGACGGTCTTCGAGACGACGCGATCCAAGCGGTCGGAGCGGGTCAAGGATGCGGCCGTCGGAACCAACCGAGGTCGTGTGATCCAGATGGTGGATGGAGCGGACAAACGGACGCCGGAATCACGTTATCGACGCATCGAGGAGGTCTCCGCGTCATGAGCGACGTGCCTATCACCCCAGACGAGCGTTTTGCAACGATCGTCGAGGCGGTCCTCGGCAAGCCGAACGTCACCTTCGGCTCACCGGGGCAGACGGGGTTCGGCGCATCAGCACTCAAGGTCAATGACAAGATATTTGCCATGCTCGTCAAGCAAAAGTTCGTCGTCAAACTGCCTCGTCAGCGGGTTGACGCGCTCGTCGCCACCGGAGACGGGGGACGCTTCGATCCCGGTCATGGCCGCCTGATGAAGGAGTGGTTGACCGTGGAACCAACGTCGGACGAGGACTGGCTGCCGCTGGCGCTGGAAGCGATGGAGTTCGTGTCCTCAAAACGATGAATCGGCGTTGACTATCAGAATGGTGGGATGCGTCACGCTGTGTCGCTGCCTCATCCGAGACCTGGGCGGCATCCTGAGGTTCTCCCCGCATCTCGGCGAACCCGGTTATACCGGGCACAGGGTCCGTCCGAGCAGCTGGCGCAGTATTCGCACCCAGGCGACTGCCACCGAGCTTGACGGCGGCCGCTAGTTGAGCACGATGCGACGCGGACGCAACAACCGAAGCGAGATGCGGCTCCTGTGAAGTCTGCCTCTCAGGCCGCGAATCGGCGCAAGCGACTCACCCCGCTGACCCACGGTCCGCGTCCGGCGGCCCACCCTCCACTCCCGCCGACCCCGACCGTCGGGCGGGCGCGCGAAGTGGCGGCCGTCCCCGGGGTGCTGCTCCGCCCCGAGCTTCACCTCCTGACCCGGGCGAGGTTCGCAAGAGCCACCTCGCGCTCGGGGCGGCGGACTTGGGCGGCTAACTCGCCGAGGGCGTCGCGTTCATTCCTATGACTCTGATCCGCAACCCGGGCCTCGTCCTTTCCGCCATCGTCCAGACTCTCGGCGTCCGGGGAACACGCTCCGTTGCCAACTGCCCTTATCGGCGCTCTCCGTGACCGCCACCTACTGCTCGTCCTCGACGACCTCAAGCAGGCCGTGGCGGCTGCACTACTGGTCGCTGAGATGCTGGAAGGCGCGCCAAGGCTCACGGTGCCGGCCACAAGGCGGGAGCCGCTGCGCCTACGAGCCGAGCACAGATTCCCGGTGGAATCTCTGGCGCTGTCGGACCCGGGAGCCGCCGGAATGCCGGGGGAGTTGGTAGACGTCGCGGCGGTGGCCCTCTTCCTCCAGCGGGCTCCGGCCGTCGATCGCCGTTTCGCCTTCACTCGGGGAACGCGGCGGCCGTCGCCGAGGTCTGCCGGCGGCTCGACGGGCTGCCACTCGCCATCGAGCTCGGGGTGGGGGCGGCGTGTACCAGGATTCTGGCGCCGGAGGTCGACTCGCAAGTGTGGTTCTGCGTCAACAGGGATTCTGATCTGCCCTGCTATCATTGCCGACGAACTGGAACGCCCGCACGGGCAAGACCCGACGACCGGCGATCTAGACGCCATCGAGCCCCGCCTTGGCGAGATCGCGCGCCACCAAGGCAACCTGGTTCGCCGGGTCGCCGAGATTGAGGACGACGGCCTCGCAGCCCTCGTGCACACTGAGCTGGCGTGGCTCACCGACCGGGCCTGGCGCCTGGCGGCCGAGCGCGATGCGCTCCACCGCGAACGCGAGGGTTGGCGGTTCGCACAGGAACGGCTGGACGAGCTCGAGGGTTGGTGCCGGGATGTGGCAGCCAACCTCGGAGACCTGAGCTACGAGCAGAAGCGCCTGGCGTTGACGGCGTTAGGCGTTGAGGTGAAGGTATGGAGGGCGGACCACAGCCCGAGGTTCGAGATCAGAGCCAGCATTCCATTTCTTTCAACATCGTCGTCTTGATCAAGCAGGTGCCGGACATGAACGCGGTCAAAGTTGACCGTGCCACCGGCAAGCCCGTCCTCAGCGGCCAGAGTGTCATCAGCTCGTACGACGAATACGCCATAGAGGAGGCGCTCCGGCTAAAAGAGGCTCACGGTGGCGAAGTCGTCGCCGTCACCGCCGGGCCGCCGACCGCGCGCGATGTCCTCACCCGAGCCCTGGCCATGGGCGCCGACCGCGCCATCCTCATTGATGTCCCAAACGTGAACGATCTCGATACCCTGGCTGTCGCTCATCTCCTGGCCGCTCAACTCCGCGGCATGACTTACGACATCGTCTTCGTCGGCCAAAACTCCGACGACTACGAGACCGGCCACGTCGGGCCGCAGCTCGCCGAGCTGCTTCGGCTGCCAGTGGTTTCCTCGGTCATGAAGCTGGACGTTGATGGCGACCGTCTCACGTTGGAGCGGGACATGGAGGACGGTCGCCAAGTCGTCGAGGTCAACATCCCGGTGGTCCTCCTGGCGATCACCGGGCTGAATGAGCCCCGCTATCCCTCGCTCAAGGGAATCATGGCCGCCAAGCGAAAGCCGCTGGAGACGGTGCCCGCCTCATTCGAGCCGGATGGCACTCGCGCCGTCTGGGGCGAGCCGTTCGTCCCCGAGCGCGACGCGGCCGGCACCGTTGTCCAGGACCTGCCGCCGGTCGACGCCGCGAAACAGCTCGTCGCCTGGCTACGGGAGCAGAAGCTGATCTGAGCGGGCCGGGTGCCGAGTCTCAACCGGCGAGGGCGAAGAACGGAATTTCCGGCGCAGCGTTTGGTGAAGTGCCTCACGCGGCACACGATCGAGTGAGGCAGGGCAGCGACGGCGTCGTCCGTCTGCGAGAGGCAACAGGAGCGGTGCCTGATGGCCGTCGGCCTGGGTAAATTTTGGGTGGACCGTTCGTTAGGAGATGGGTGACGATGGCAGAACAGAACGGCGTCCTCGTCGTCGGCGAAGTCGGCGGTGACGGTGCCCCGCGACCCGTCTCGTTTGAGGTCCTAGCCGCCGGACGACGGGTGGCGGACGCGCTCGGGCAGCCGTTGACCGTCCTGCTGATGGGGTCCGGCGTTGCCGACCCCGCCCGGGAGCTGGGGGCGGCCGGCGCCGATCGCGTCCTCGTTGCCGACGACGACCGGCTGACCGCGCTAACCGTCGAAGCGGCGAGCGCCGTGCTGATCGAGGCGATCGAAGCCGTTCGCCCGGCGGTCGTCCTCGTCCCCGGGACGACCGCCGGGCGCGACTACGCGCCGCGGGTCGCCGCACGCCTGCAGGTCGGCGTCGCCGCCGACTGCGTGGACCTTACCGTCGAGGACGGCACCCTTGTCGCAGTGCGGCCGGTCATCGGCGGCCGCGTTCAGGTCGCCGTTCGCCTGCCGGGCAGCCGACCGCAGATAGCGACCGTGCGCCCCGGCAGCTTCGACAGGGCAACCGCCGACGGGACGAGCCCGGAGCCGGAAGCGTTGGCCGTCGACCTGGGTCCGGACGACCTCCGTGTGGTCGTGCGGGAGACGCGTCCGGCGGAGACCGGCCCAGCCAACCTGGAAGCCGCACAAACAATCGTGAGCGGTGGGCGCGGCCTCAAGGAGCCAGACAATTTCAAGCTGGTCGAGGAGTTGGCCGGCGTTCTGGACGCGGCCGTAGGGGCCACCCGGGCCGTTGTCGACGCGGGCTGGCGACCGCACCACGAGCAGATTGGCCAGACCGGGCGGACCGTCTCTCCGCGCCTGTACATCGCTGTCGGCATCAGCGGCGCCGTTCAGCACAACGTCGGCATGCAGGGCTCGGACTACATCGTCGCCATCAACCGCGATCCCGACGCCCCAATCTTCAAGATCGCCGCGTTCGGTATCGTCGGCGACCTGTTCGAGGTGGTCCCGGCCGTGACCGCGGAGTTGCGCGACGCGCTGGGGAAGTAGGTACGTGGTGCGAGGTGCCGAGTGTCGCTGTAACTAACGATTCGGTGCGGCCTCGGCATCATCCCGCCCTCGTCGATACTTTGATGCCGCAAACCAACCAAGGCTCGCAACCGCGCTCCCGTTTCCCACGGTTGGCAAAGAAATTGGGGCCGAAGCCTGCCCGCCCGGCCAGAACGCGTTAGAAGGGTGAACCTCCGATGGATGACAAGCTCGACGCCATCGTCGTCGGCGCCGGCCCGGCCGGTGTAACGGCGGCCAAGGAGCTGGCGGCGGCCGGTCTGGCCACCGTCGTGCTGGAGCGCGGACAGTACCCCGGCGCCAAGAACGTCTGGGGCGGCATCCTCTACCGCCAGCCGACGGAGGAGATGGTCCCCGGCTTTGAGGCCGAGGCGCCATTGGAGCGGCCGATCATCGAGCAGCGCTACCTCGTCCTCACCGAGGACGCGATGCTTGGCGCCACCTACCGCACCCAGCAGTTCGCGCAGCCTCCATACAACGCCTACTCCGTCCTCCGCGCGGAGTTTGACCGCTGGCACGCGACCAAGGCGGAGGAAGCCGGCGCCGAGGTCTATCCGGAGTTCACCGTCGTCGACCTCCTCTGGGACGACGGCCAGGTCGTCGGCGTCACCACCGGCGAGCCAGATGGTGAACTGGAGGCCCATTGCGTCGTCCTCGCCGACGGCGCCAACTCACTGCTGGCGCAGAAGATTGGGCTGCATAAGGAATGGGCGCCGATCGAGCAGGCCCTGGTCGCTAAGGAGTTAATCGCGCTCCCCCGGGAAAAGATTGACGACCGCTTCAACCTCCCCGACGGCTGCGGCACCGCGCTCGAGATCTTCGGCGAGTCGACGTGGGGCCTCCTCGGCTACGGCTTCATCTACACCAACAAAGAGACCCTCTCACTCGGCACTGGAGCCCTGCTCGAAGACCTGATTCGCACGGGAATCAACGTCAACGACATGCTCGACCGGTTCAAGCGCCATCCTGCCATCGCGCCACTGATCGCGGGCGGCGAGACGGTCGAGTACTCGGCCCACCTCATCCCCGAGGGGGGTTACCACCGGATGCCCCAGGTCTACGCCGACGGCGTCGTCGTGGTGGGTGACGCCGCCGGCTTCGTCAACCCCCTCAACCGCGAGGGGGTCAACCTGGCGATGCTGTCCGGCAAGCTCGCCGCCCAGGCCATCATCGCCGCGAAGGAGCGGGGCGACTTCTCCGCGGCCTCCCTATCCCGCTACCGCGAGTTGCTCGACGAGAGCATCGTCATCAAGGACCTCTACAAGATCCGCAATGTCACCGACTTCGCCCACGCCCGACCCCACCTGCTGCGCGACTACCCGCCCTTATTGGCCGACGTCGCCCGT
>JAUJOZ010000073.1 GCA_030447415.1 Thermomicrobiales bacterium
AGGACGCCTGACTCTGGATCAGGTAGTTGGGGTTCGAATCCCTGCTCCCCAGCCATTTTCACAAACGCGCGGCGGAAGCGCGTTCGCGGGCGGTCGACGAACGTTTCGTCCGCGTGCCGTTTCGATCGTTACCCGGACGGCCCGCGCCCGTCGTCCGAATGACTTCACCCCGCTGTTTGATCCAACGATGATGAGAAACCGGCCCTTGACCTGCCCCCTTATTTGGTCCACCTGCGGAGTCAGCCCGGAGCCTCCGCGATACGCTCCCGAGCGGTCATCCAAGCCGTCGGGGTTTCCTATCCGAGCGCCCGGTGGGGGCGCCCCTTGTTATACTCAACGGGCCACGCCTCGATCGCATGGCGCGCCTCCTCCAGCGACGCGAACCGGTGTTGATCCAGGCACTCCGTCAGGAAGTAGCCGTTGTAGCTTTCGACGAAGGCACCGTCGGTTGGATTGCCTGGTCGCGAGAACTCCAACCGCACCCCGCTTCGCTAGGCCCGCGCGTCGAGGGACCTGGAGACGAACTCCGGCCCGTCGTGGACCGCGATCCGCTCGGGTTGCTTGACGGTTCCCTTGAGCCAATCCGGTATCGCTACCACCCGCTCCTCGGGCAGGGAGACGCCGGCCGCGATCACTGGGCTGGCCCAACTCACGGTTTCCACTATGGTCAAGATCCGGAAGGGGCGCCCATCCGCCAGGCTGTCGGTTAGGAAGTCGATGCTCCACCGCTCCTGGGGGCGCTCCGCGGGTGGAGGGAGCACCCGGAGCCCATTGACCCGCGTCCGCTGCCGCTTGACCCCCAGTGCCAGCCGATCCTCCCGGTAGAGCCGGTAAACCCGCTCGTGGTTGACCGGCCGGCCCTTCCGTCGGAGCAGGACGTGCAAGCGCCGGTAGCCGTAGCGGACCCGCGGCGCGGCCAAGTCCCCCAACCGCAGCCGCAGCGCCGCCTGATCGGGGGCGGCGCTGCGGCTGCGGCAGCTCGAGCGGGGCACCGCCGCCACCCGGCAGGCCCGCCACTCCCTGCCCGGGAAGTCGGCCCGGAGGATGCACATCACCGCGCGCCTCTGCGCCGGATTCACTAGTCTTTTCGGAGCGCCCCCTCCTCCAGCATGAGAGAAGCCAGCGTCAGGTCGGCTGCCAGTTGCTCGAGCTTGCGGTTCTCGTCCCTGACCCGGCGCAGCTCGGCCACCCCCATGCCGGCGAACCGACGCTTCCCGCGGTAAATCGACTGCTCCGACACGCCCAGCCTTTGGCAGAGTCTGACCGGGGGCGTCCTGACCCTCACGTGGCGGAAGGCGCGGCCGATCTGCTCCTCGGTGAACCGGCCCTTCTTCACGGCCGTCCTTCTCAGCGTGAGCCGGGGATCCCTGTGTGCCCCTTGGGGTGGACGAGGCTTCAGGGAGCCGGTCAGACCATGCTGAGGCGGCACCGAAAGGGAAGGATTGGCCGATTCCGATCCAATCTTCGCCGGCGCTAGACTGGGCGGCAAGCGCAGAACGTCATCATCGCGTGGTCGGCTTTGAGATCCTCGGCATCGGTCATGTCGGTGTGGCGCCGATCGCTTGTTCCCTTTCCCTGGAGTGATGGGGCTCCCGGTCGGGCACCTCGTCGCTGCGCCGGCGCGGTGTTGTTCCCTTGGGTCGAGGCACGGGGACATTCTCTTCCGCCGAACGACAACGAAACGCCTTCGCTGCGGGGTGGCTACGGACGACGTGGAGTCCAAACGGGACGAACGGAGTCGTCGGGGGACCGCTCGGTATCTGTCCGTTCGGCTGCTGCGCGCCAGAGGACTCGACGTTGCGTGCTACAACAAGCGCATGCGAAAGGCGCTGGCCTCGATCGGGCCGCGGCGCCGAAGATCGGATTGTCGGATTTCTTGGGAGGGGGAGCGGCTACGGCTTTGGGCGAAGGACTTTTTAACCCGGCTTCAGTTCTCTTCCGACGCGATGGAGAGCACGTCGCCGGTCCCGACATGGGCTTCGGGCAGGGCGTCGAGATCCGGCCGCCGGAGCATCGATCGTTCCGTGGCGGTCACGATCACCTGCGCTCCGACGGAAGCAGCCGTCTTGAGGACCAACCCACGATGCGCGACGTCGAGTTCGGACAGGACGTCGTCGAGGAGGAGCACCGGCGGTTCGCCGGCCGTCTCGATCATCAGCGCGGTCTCGGCGAGCTTTAGGGCGACGACGGCGAGGCGTTGCTGCCCGCGTGATCCATAGACGCCGAGATCGACGCCGTCGAGGGCGAACCCAAAATCGTCGCGGTGCGGGCCGATCAAGCTCACGCCCCGGCGCAGTTCGTCCGCCCGCGCCGCGGCGACCCGCTCTCCGAATTCCCTCGCCACGAGCGCCTGCGCGTCGTCGAGCCTCGTCCCGCTCGGGTCGATAAGCGCGTCAAGGGGGACCGATGATCGATAACCAAGATCGAGCCCGGCGTTACCGGTCAGCCATCCGTACCGCTGACGGGCCAGCTCCGCGAGGCGGCGGATGGTCCGCTCGCGCCGCGTGACGATCGCGGCGCCGACGGCGATCAGTTCCTCATCCCAGAAGGCGAGTTGGGCGCCCACGGACGGCGCGCTGACGGCAACGTGGGAGCGGGCAAAGCCCCTGAGCAGACTGTTGCGCTGGGTCAGGATCCGTCCGTACCGAGACAATGCGCGCAGGTAGGCGCCGTCGAGCGGGGAGATGGTGAGGTCGAGGTAGCGACGGCGGCCGGCGGGCGAACCCGCGAGGAGACCGACGTCCTCCGGAGAAAAGAGGACCGCCTTCAGTCTACCGACGGCGTCCATCGCTCGCACCGGTCGGCCCCCGACACGGATCTGCTTGCGGACGACGCTTGGACGGTGAGGATCGACTTGAAGCGCGATCTCGATCTCGATCTGGGCGTCGTCGCCGACGACAACACCGCGGACACGGGCAAACGGCGGCACCGCGAGGTCCTCGCCGCTCGCCCAGTTGATCACGTCGCGCTCGGCGACGCTCCGGGGCGAACGGGTTGTGGCCAGCATCGCGATGGCTTCGAGAAGCGTCGACTTCCCGCTACCGTTGTCGCCGCTCAGCCGCAATCCGGCGGGGGAGAGCGCGAGCACCAAGCGTCGGTAGGATCTGAACTCGGCGAGCTCGAGCTCCTGGAGGTGCATCGGCGGGGACGAGGCGGCGTCGGGAGCTAACCCGCCCCGATCACCATCGGCATGATGACGTGGGTGTAGTCGTCCGCGCTGGCCGAGCGGACGACGCCGGCCTGGTTGGCGCCGTTGACGCCGACCACGACCTGGCCGTTCCGCAGGGCGCCGAGGACGTCGGAAAGGTAACGGGAGTTGAAGGCAATCTGCAGCTCGGGGCCGGTAACGCTGGCATCGACGAAGCTCTGGCTGCTGCCGCGCTCGGCGGCGTTGGCCGAAATCTCGACGCTGCCCGGCATAAACTCTTCCTCGCCCCCGTGCACCTCCAGCCGCACCACATCGTTGTTGTCGCGGGCGAAATAGCCGGCCCGACGCACCGCGTTCAGGAACGCGTCTCGCCCCATCTCGAGTCGAGTGTTGAACTCGCGCGGGATGATCTGGCGGAAGTCCGGGAAGGTCCCGTCGATCAGACGCGACAGGAACTCCGTGTCCCCGACCCGCACCAGCAGCTGACTCTGATTCGGGGTGATCGCCAGCCGCACCGGCTCGGTTTGATCGGCCAAGATGCGGGCCAACTCCCGCATGCCCCGCGCCGGCACAATGGCGTCCAGGCGCTCGGACACCGGCTCGACCAACTCCCCCTCCCGCACCGCGAGACGGAAGCCGTCGGCGGCGGCGAGGGTCAGCGTCCGATCCTCGAACCGCGCCAGGACGCCGGCGAGCACCGGTCTGCTCTCGTCCGTCGCCGCCGCGAACTCGACCTGGGCAATCATGTCGCGAAGAACTTGGGGATCGACGGCGGCGACGTACGCCTCACCCTCCAGGCGGGGAATGACGGGAAAATCGTCGGCGTCGATTCCGTTGATCCCCGCCTTGTCGCGGCCGCTTTGAACATGCAGCGTCAGGCGACCCGGCTCGGCGGCGAGGGAGACTGGTGCGTTGGGCAGCGTGTTCACGAATTCGGAGAGCAGCCGGGCGTCCACCGTCACCCGTCCCTCCTCGTCGATCGACGCACCGATCCAGGTGGTGATCCCGATTTCCAGATTGGTGGCGGCTATTCGCAACCGGCCGTCGTCGGTCGCGAGGAGCACGTTGCTCAAGACGGGGAGGGCGGTCTTGGTGGCGACCGCCCGTGAAACCTGGGCCAAGGCTCGCTGCAGATTTTCTTGAAGGCAAGAAACCTTCACCGTCGTGCCCCTTCCGGCCTGCTGTGTGTCCGTACACCTCTAGTCGAGTATAGCACAGCCGTCGCGGCGACTCGCGGCCCCGAGGTTCAACCATGACGGCCGCATTTCGGACAGAAAGGCTCCCCGCCCCTTCCACCAGGGGCGACAGACGGAACGAGGCAGTCCATGCGCTGGGAGCGGCAGCCGACGAGGGAAACCCGATGGCGCCAAGACCAGCGTGCGAAGGCTCTCGGCGCCTATAACGTAGACTCGTGAGAATCGCTGCCGAAGCCGTCGTGGGTACAAGCCGAACCGGTCGACGCTCTTGCCGGTCGAAATGTGAGTGGCATTCGCGCTATCGACGCTGGCGTTATCGCCGTCAACCTTCCGGCGATTTTGGCTCGAGGAGAATCGGTCTTCGTCCGCGGCGTAGACCTACTCGGTACGACCTCGCCGCGTGCGTCGGCGGGGTAGGTGGCCAGAGAGCAGGAACTGCTTTCGAAGCGTCCGGTAATGGTGCATCGCGCGCCGTCGTTGATGCTGGCTGGTGTGGCGCGGCCCTGTTCTTTGCCGCCGGGGCGTTGGCGGGCCCTGGATGACGTCGGGGTGCCGACGGGCGCGGTTCCGCGCTGCCCAGGCCCGCACCCGACGCCGGATGTGCCGCTTAGGACATATGTTCTCATACTTTCGCCCGGTGTCAAGGCGTTCCCGCGACGCACGTCCGAGATGGAGGACCCCGCCCAATTTCCAACGGTTGGACAAATGCCTGCCCATGCCACGGTGCCGCGTTGACAACCGGGGAGCCGTCGCCTATACTTCGGATCAGAACTTTTGTTCTATTGAAGGAGGGCGA
>JAUJOZ010000029.1 GCA_030447415.1 Thermomicrobiales bacterium
AGGGTGGCCTGGCGGGCGAAGGAGTGGAGCGTGGGCCAGCTGACCTGGAGCCACTGGCAGAGCCCGTTGTAACCGGCAAAGAGGAAGAGCAGCACCCAAGAGGGCAGGCCAATACGGCCCGTGGTGGGCTGCAGGATGGTGAGCAGCAGCAGTGCTGCGATGGTGGCCCAACGCAGCCAAGAGAGCGCGCGCGTCAGGTAGCGGGAGGGCTCGCCAGGGTGCGGGGTCTCGGCCGCCTTCATCTCGCCCACGGTCCTGTCTCGACGGGAGAGCGGGGCAATGTGGGTCACGACGCCCCCCTCGGCGGTGCGCCGGCTGAGCCGCCCACCAGATGCGCTGTTCATCGTGCCACAATGCCTGGGCTGAGCCAAACCGGCTCAGGAAGCACAACGCTGATCTCGTACGCAGCGTTCACTCGCTCAACGTCCGCCGCTCTCTTCTCCGATCGGAGAGGGCTTCTCGGTCCACGTGTCTAGAAAACGGTCCAGCGTGTTGAAAAAGTCGGATCGATGGTCTGGGATGGTGCCCGGAGTGGTTCCGGAGCCCGAATTTGCCCCCGTACGGGCCGTCATCGGGCCTTCAGTAGGCTCGAAGACCTCGCCCGGGGAGTTTTTCAATAGGCTCAGCCGTTACGGGAACCGGTTACTACTACTACTACTAAGCCGTGATCTGCAGTTGTGGTGTCGTGATCTGCAGTTCGGTGGTTGGCCGTCGCAAGACCAGCCTCAGCCGGTACAGGTCAACACGCCGCGTAGTGGATCTCGCACAGGTCGTTTCAACCTGGCCGGTTGATGCGACGTCCGTGCGTAGGACTGGAGTTGATGTCATGGTGGCCCGGAATGAGCACCGGTCGACGCGTTGGTTTGAAGCCTCAACCGTCAGGCCCGTGTTGCTCCGCTCCCGTCGTTCGATGATCGACGAACTGGAGCCACTTCTCGACGACATAACGGATTGGCGCCATCCTTCACCCAGAACCCAGGATGGATGCAGTCGAGGACGAATAGGTGCATCTAGAGGTTCTCTTGCCGACCCTGATTGATCCTGCGTGGTATTAGCCGCTGGGCTCCTCCGGAGTTGACAGTGATGCGTTGCCGCTCATTTAGGGGCAACGTCCAGCGATGACTACAAAGTGAAGGTCGGTCGACTCGCGGGTGACTGCGCCATCGTGGCGATCCATCCTGACTAGTTGGCTGCTGGTCCATCGCCTGTTCGGCGTGTATGGACTGCTGCAAGAAATTCAAAGGCGACGATAGAACTGCATCACCTTGACAGTATCGAGGACTCGTGCTGGGGGCGCCCTGGAATCCGAGGCGGCGAGGTAGTTTACCCGGCGGGCGTGCCCCCGAACGAATGCCAGGGCGCCGCGCGGTTTCGGACGAGGGGAGGCCGGCCTCCTCCTCGGCGCGGTCTAATGGACCGCTACCGTCGCGACGGCCGTTTCAGGGATCGTGAAGCAGGACTTGGCGCCGCTGGCGGCGGCTAGTCGCTTCACACGGCAAGCAGAGGAGCGGGGGCCCGTGTTTGGACGTCCTCGATGAATTGCCGCTCTTGCAGCGCCAAGTCCCACTATCGGAGAGGAGGCCTTGGCTGTCCGCTACGTCCGGGCCATCGTCCGTGCCGTGGGGGTGTCGTCGGTATCACCGCCGAGGGTGAAGTGCCCCAGGTGGGCGCTCCGAGAGGTGCACGCCGACGTGACGGGTCGGGAAGCGCGGCACTGTTGCTCATCTCCCGGCGTTCCCAGGACGACGACCTCTCCCTCCTCTGAATCTCACCCGAATCACGTCAGCGTCCGTTATTACCTGGACCAGTCCGACCCGAGCCCCACGCGCCGACCAGGAGTTCGACCTGAGCACCTTGGGCGTTGGCTACGGGCCAGGAGCACTGGATCGAGCTCGAGCGGATCGCTTGCGAAGTCATCCGACAAGCCGTTGGGGTGATGCGCGAGGACATCGAGGAACCCGAACCCGACCTACATCGCAAGATGGGACGCGGATCTCGACGCGCTCTACTATGTGCTGTTCTACAAGAACCGATCCCTTAACCCAGCAGAGAGCGCGCGGCTGCGCCGTATCGCCGACCTCCTTAGGATCGACGCGCCTGGGCGAAGGAACGGACGCCCGCTGGCTCCCGGTTGGTCGGCAGTCGCTACCCCCGACGACCCGGAGCCCGCTCGCTAACCTGCTCGGCGGGACTTCCTCCCGGGCTAACGCCCACGACCCAATCCTCGTGTCAGTCCGCTCTTGGGTTGGCCACTACAGGCGTCTCGACAAAAACTGCTGCGAGAATCTATCGACTTCCTGTGAAATGTACGTACGCTGTCGCGGTACCCTGGGTAGGGCGATGGACAGGTGGCCACGTGGGGGAGGAACGCCGCGGTATGGAAGACGGAGAGGAGCCCCGAGTGCCGAGCGCAGAGTTCGCAGCTGCTAACGGCTGCCAAGGTACTCGCAGTGCCGCGCGGATGCCAGGACTGTCCCTGTGGGATCGTCAAGATATGGACGATAACATGGATCTGCCGCGGCGTGCGGAACTCTGCCCGAGTTCGTTGGTCCAAGCCGACGACATAGGGCAAAGCGGACGACTTCATCTTAACTGCGGCGCCGTGACAAGAAAAGAAGCGCCGCCGGTCGATCCCATCGGGATAGAGGCCGCTCGTGGCGTTGCGGTCGAGATTGTGGTGATCCTGCTTCGTGCTGCGATCGGCCGCCGGGACCCGAGTGGGGAGGCGACAGGAATCCCCACTGTCACCGCGGCGAAGATGGCTGGTACCAGCGCGGCTACTACTACTTCGACCCTTGAGCCGTGAGCTACAGTCAGCCGCTCGGCCCCGCGAGACGGGGGCCGTGACGCAACCGCTGCTCCCGGGCTTCGAAGCCTTCCCGCGTCTCCCGAACCGGACTGAGCGCCGCCCGCCGGGTGGCGTACCTGTGCAACCGTCCGCCGACGACCTCGTCCGCGCCTACCTCATCGGCTCGCCGCCCACGGTGCCATCCCAAGGCGGTCGGCGACTGGGTGCGAGCCGCGCGCCCGGATCTCTGGCCGGTTCGTGACAGCGCTAGACTGTTCCAAGATGCACGTTGCTCGGTCGTGCCGGCGCTCGTCGATGACGAACAGTGGAGCTGTCGCGGTGGACCCTGGCCCAGCGCCGGTCGGCTGTCCGGTCGTTCGCGAACTCCATGCACCCGGAGCTGCCCCGCTTCTGGCCGAGGAACCAGGCAACGTCATGGACCAGGATCCCGCGGGGCGGCCGATCGGGGGGCGGCGGGTATAATGCCCGGCGGCGCCCGCCGCCAGGGGCGATCCGCCCCGACCGGGAGGAAGTCGCCGCGATCCTCGAGGCGGTCGGCGGCGTTCCCGGCTTCGCCGGCCACCTTCCTTCGCATCCTCGTAGAACGCTCCCGTGTCAACGCGCTGCTTCGCCTCGACGGTGCCGACTGCATCGCCCTGCCCGGGGACGACTCCGCCCTGTTCCTGCACGAGAAGGGTAAGGCAGAGGCGGCGCGGGTTGAGCCTGCGCCGAGGCGGCGCGGGCCCAGTCGTACACAGACGCGTTCAATCTCAAGGGCGGCTGCGCGCCGCTTGCGGGTCCGCGTCCGGTGGGCGAGCCGGGGCTGTCTGGCGGACCGTGGACGGCCACCGCTGGGGCTACGCCGCCGTTGCGGAGATGCTGCGGGGCGGGTGCCGCGGCCGGGGTCCCCCCTGCTCTCCCCACGCCCTGCGGCGCTCGTTCGCCTCGGACGCGGCAGGCCGGCTGCCACGGCATGTCGTGGCCCAGGCCGGGGGGTGGAAGGGGGCTCGAGCGGCTCGACGACCACTACGTCCGGCCGCGCAGGCCGGCCATCTGGGAGAAGTTGGCATGGCGCGGATGAGGACTCCCCGAACCCGTGGCTCAGCCGGGCGCGACCGATGCGGCAGTTCGCGTTTTTTGATCGGCGGGAGGAGGCCGACCGGCGGGGCCTCGACCCTCGTCGGAGGCGCTCCTGCGCGTTTGCCGAGCGGCGGTTGGGGGAGGGGGCGAGCTCCAAGGTCCGTGCGAAGGAGGTATCCCAGCTGCGCTCCATCGTCGCGAGTCCGGCGCGCTCAGTGGACCGCACTCCCCTCCGGGAGGTTTTCGCCGACGTGGGCGTCATTGTCGCCTGCGATCCGTGAACCCAGCGTACCGATCTCCCGTGCGACGGGACGGACGCGCCTCCTCGCCGTCCAGCGGTTCTACGGACGTGGGTCCGATGCTCGGCCACGACGCGGCGGCCGACCTGGCCCTGGACGCACTGCTGCCGGCATGCCCGGCGCCCGCGTGGCACGCGGCGGGCACGCTGGTCGCCGGGGAGAGCGGTCGACGCCGGCGGCGTGGACCGACGCTCGACACGGCAGACCTGCGGCGGATCGTCGATGCGGCTGCCGCCGGCGACGCCAGCGAGCTCGGCGGTCCGCGGATCGCGCTCCTCGCCCTGCAGTGCTTCTCTGGGCTGCGCCCCGACGAGATCGTTGCCCTTCGATGGGAGGACGTTGGGACCGACCTGACGTCGTGGGGTACTACGGGGCCACAGCGTTGGTCGAGCGTCGTCCACCGTCCTTCCGACTCCCCTTGCCGGCCCCGTCGGACAGGCGCTCGAAGCCTGGGCTTTCCGTAGACGGGGGCGTCGCCGACCTATCTGGGCCAGTGTTCCGGACGACCCGGAGACCAGATGGTGCGATGAGTTACCGGGCGGCCCGCAACGTGCTGGTCGCAGCGTGCCGGCGGGCTGACCTGCCCGCAGCGGAGGCTGCCACAGCCGGGCGGGGTGCGCACACTGGCTCCGGGCCAGGGCCTCTCGGACCACGAGGTCGCGGCCGTGCTTGGACTCGCGCGCGTACGCAGCGTTGATCGCCTGCTCGCTCGTCACGCCGCGCTCGACTGCGCAGCGGCGCGTGCGGGAGCATGTTGAGGGATGATGGCGCAGGGCCGGACGCCGGCGAGCAAGGGCGGTGCTCACCGGCTCACCGTCCTCGCCGCGTCCCGGGATCGTCGCCGTAGGGGGCACAGGCACGGACATGAGTTCAGGGTGGGGAAGATCTCTTGGCAGACGTCGTCGACGCTGGCCCAGGCGGCCGACATGCTCGGGGTGCGGCGGAGCAATGTGAAACTGCTCCATACCGGCGTCATACCGGGCAAACGGCTCACGGCAACCCGGGTGACCACGCGCCAGGCGGTCGAGGGGTACGCGCGAAACCGGCGGCCCCGTGGACGACCGCGAACGCCGGCGAATAAATAATCACAATCGTCGTAAAATGATGCTTAAAGGCGAGGGGAGCCTCGCGGCTTCCGGGTGACCGTGACGCCCGGTTGATGTATCTGCCGATGCGTCGCGGGTCAGCAATGAGGTGGCTCGTTGAGCAGGAGGTCCAAGCCATGTCCCGAGACCGGATCGCCGTCGTCTACGATCGTGCGTCGTCGCCGAGCCAGAAGGACAACTTCGCGCGAGCGGACGCCGCGCCGCTCTTCCGCTTCGCCGAGGATCGCGGGTTGCCCTGGGAGCTGCGGCAGGAGATCAAGAGCGGCGAGAGATTGCCAACCGTCCGGTCATGCGCGCGATTCTCGACGACATCGCCGAGGGCGGGATGCCGCGCTCATCGTTCAGGACTTCACCCGCCTGTCGCGCGACGAGGACGGCATTGACGGCCGCATCGTCCGCCAGTTCTGCCGTGACCACGGCTGTCTCATCATCACGCCGGAGAAGGTCTACGACTTTGGGAGCGACGCCGACGACGACCTTGCCGACGTGCAGTTCCTGATTGGCAAGTGGCAGAAGCGCGAACATCCGGGCCATGACCCGGGGAATGGTGGAGCGCGCCCGCCAGGGCAAGTTCCTGCCCTCAACCGCTCCGTTCGGCTACGATGTCGACTTCGAACCGAGCCTCGATGACCCAAGCCGACCGATTCGTCGGTGGGTGATCAACCCGGTGGAGGCCGAGGTGGTGCGGCTGATCCATCGACTCTACGAGGCGATGACGATCCGCCAGATCGCGCTGCACCTGAACCAGCACGTTGGACTAAGGCCGATCAAGAGTCGCACTCGCCAAGGGCGAACCTACGCGCATGTGGAACACGCCTACCGCGTCCAGGAGTTGGCGCAGGTCCGAACGGAGCGCGCGTGGACTCGGGTCGATGTCCGCGAAATCCTGAGCCCGCACGGCAACGCCGAGGTCTACGCCGGCTTCGTGACTTGGGGCACAGAGCGCAGATCCCGGCACACCCGCGGGGTAGACGCGATCGTCCACTTCCGGCCCGAGCTCCAAATCATCACCGTTGAGCAGCTGAACCGCACTAAGCGCCTGCTCGCCGAGCGCGCGACGACGGCTCCGCGGAGCGTGAGAAGCCCTTACCTCTTCTCGGGTCTTCTTCGCTGCGTTCACTGCGGCGGCGCCATGTCGGGCAAGCTGACCCGCCAGCCTCGATCCAGGCGCCAGGTCGCAAGTACGTCTGCCGCCGTTATCAGGACGCTGGGAAGGCGGGTTGCACCGGTCAATCGCTCCAGGAGTCCACGGTCCGGCGGATCGTCGCCGCGTTTCTCAGGGAGGTGCTGGAGCGGCACCTCCCCCTCGACGACTACTTCGGTGACGCTGCGCGCCTAGTCGACGGCGGTCCGACCGAAGGCGAGCTGAGGCAGCAGCTCGAGGCGGAGCTGCACGAGGTGGACCGCGCCGTCGCGCGGCTCGTGGAGGCTATCGCAGGCGGGGTCATCCAAGCGGCGCAGGCGAAGGAGAAGAACTTCGAGCTGCTGGAGCGCCGGGAACGGTTAGAGCGCCGTCCAATGGCTGCAGAAGAGCGGGTCTCACTCCGGGACGATATGGTCGACGCGATGGCACTCGTCGGGAGCAACGTCGGCGACCTAATTGACGAGCTGGACGACGCGTCGTTCAAGCGCTTGGTGCGGCTAGCCTTCGCACGCCTTAGCATCGCAGGGAGCCGTCGGGGCAGCCATTTCGCTGGCGAGCTCTCCGCGCACGAGTTCACGCCTGCCTTCGCCGATCTGCTGTCCCATTCGCTTACACCAATACGTCGTCGTAGCGCGGATCACGGTGATGGCCGTGCGCCGCCCACCCCCGCGTCCGCAGGTGGACCTCGACGCTCCCGGCGCGCAACTCCCGGCCGTCGAAGAGCACCATCGCGTCCTGGAAGTCGGGACCGAATCCATGCGTCCAGATACCCCGATGAACGACCTCGACCGTCCGGCCGTCGACCGTCCGCAGCGGTCCGGCGAAGCGCTGGGCCTGCCACGCGGCACTGAGCGCGATCTCCGGGGATCGCCGTCCGCAATCATCGCGTCCTCGGGTTGGGCGGTTGCTCTGCCCCAGCGGTCGCCGGCGCGAGAGCGTCATCGGGATCGGCGGGTCGTTGCACCTGGAGGATCTGCGAAGGTGATGCTTCCGCCCAGACACGATACCGATTCCGCCGCCAGGTTGGAAGGGCCTGCGTCCAGGGTCGGCAGGCTGGCTCTCGTTGGCGCGGCGGCGAGGATGGTGCGGCGCCTCCGGGATCGAGGCCGCCAGGCTGCCCGGTCACCACAGCGGACGGCAGCCGACGCGGCCCCAGGTACCCGGCGACCGGCGCGCCCGTTCGTGGCGCCCTCCCGGCGTTGGCCGCCGGGGCGGCGCCGCGGTGATCCGGCAACAATGATTTTTAGGGACGCGCGCGAGGCTCGTGTGGACGAGACGGCACCAGTTCTCGAAGCGGACCGCCTCGGTGCCGGCGATCACCGGCATCCCCAGGTGCTCGCGCTGGCGGTCGCGCCGGTACTGGTCGACCGCCGCCTGCAGCGTGCCGAGGGCCAGGGTGGCACACCGCACACGGCTCTTGACGACGTCGTCGCCCATCTCCTCGACCATCGTGCCAATGCCCAGCGCCTTGATCTCGTCCAGCGTCATGCCCTCGGCCAGCTCGGTGATGATCGAGGCGCCCGCCTGGCTGATCGTGCACCCCTCGCCCTGGAAACTGACCGCCTCGACCCGCTCCTCGTCCCCGATCTTCAGGTAGACCGTGATGAGGTCGCCGCAACCGGGGTTGCCACCGCCCAGCTGGACATCGGCGTCCGCCATCCGGTGCTTGTGCCGGGGGTGCTCAAAGTGGTCAAGGATGTGCTCCACGTACGCTTGGCGGTCCACGAAATCGGGTCCTTTCGAAGGGTAGGGTCGAGAGCCAAAGATCATGCTTGAGAGGCGACGCCATCGGGACAGGCGCGGCCTCACACCAACCCGCCGACGCGAAACTTCCCAAAGTATACCCGGGTGGCACCCGCCAGAACGGTCAGGAGCAACTCGTTCGGTTGTAGCGGCGTGCCGGTCCGCCTATCATGCCTCGGCTGGCCAGACGGCTGGCGATCCGGACAGGCGCTCGTCGCTCGGGACGGCCGGTACCGCGGCGGGTCGGGGAGGTGACCAAGGCGGATGGAACGACGACCACGCCTCCGCGTCGGTCTGATCGGCGCCGGCACGATCGCCACGAGTGCCCACCTGCCCGCCCTGACGAGGCTGCGCGACCGGTTGGAATTGGTCGCCGTCGCCGACGTGCGGCTTGAGGCCGCCGAGGCCACCGCCGCCCGCTTCGGCGGGACGGCCACTGCCGACTACCGCACCCTGTTGGCGCGCCCTGACGTGGACTTGGTTGTCGTCGCCACCCCAGAGTTCCTCCACGCCGAGCAAACCATTGCCGCGGCTGAGGCCGGCAAGCACGTCCTCTGCGAGAAGCCGATGGCCGCCAGTGTCACCGAGGCCGACGCGATGCTGGACGCCTGCCGCCGCGCCGGGGTCAAGCTCATGATCGGTCACAGCCGCCGCTTCACCCCGCGTTACCGGGCGGTTCGCGCCGCCATCGACCGGGGCGACGTCGGCGAGGTCCGACTCGTCCGCGAGAACGAGCGGCGCCCCACCGCGATGTACACGGCGCTCGCCGGCTGGAGCGGCTACTGGACCCCGGACGGGGAAGGCGACGAGCGTCCCTGGACGACCCGCGCCGCTTATACCTATGGCGCGGCCCTCACCAACGCCGTCCACGAGATGGACCTGCTCCGCTGGTTCGTCGGCGCTGACGCCGTGTCCATCTACGCGACCAGCCGAGTCACCGATCCCACGGCCGAGGTTCCGGACTTCATCACCTGCTCCGTTCGCTTCGCCAACGGCGCCCTCGGCGCGGCGGAGGTCGTCAATCGCCTGCCCCCCGGCTATCCGATCGCCCACATGCTGGAGGTCTTCGGTACGGCCGGCGTGGTCCGGGCCACCGACACGACGATGTCGAGCTTGAGCGTCACCGGCCAGGGCGGCACGACCCACCCCGCCAACTGGAGCACCCTGCTCCACGTCCCCGCCGCCTACGAGGACCAGCTCCGCAGCTTCGCCGACGCCGTCCGCGACGACGCCCCGGTCCCGCTCCACCCCTGGGAGGCTCGCCAGGCCCTCGCCATGTCCCTCGCCGCCGTCCGCTCCAGCGCCGAAGGGCGCGCCGTCCGCCTCGACGAAGGCGCTCGCTCTGACGCGGGTGCGGGGCCTCGGACGCTGGGTCCTGGGGATTCGCCCGAAGGCCGTGACGGCGGTGGACAACGGCCGGGGCGTCGCACGGAGACCAGCGAATGAGTTCAGTCCCGCCATCCACGCCCCAGCCTGCAACCCCCAGCACCCTCGCCGTGATTGGGCTCGATCCGACCGGCCTCGGACTGGCGCGGGCCGTGATGGCGCACCCCGACGCGACGCTCGCCGTCGTCGCCGACCCGGACGGGGAGCGGGGCGCCACCGCGGCGCGGCTCCTCGCGATCCCCTTTGCGCCCAACTACCTCGACGTGTTGGACGACCCGACGCTTGACGGCCTGATCGTCGCCGGTGACCCGGCCGGCCGTGCCACGATCCTCGCCGAGGCCGCGGCCCGCGGTCGCGCCCTCCTGACCCTCCCGCCGCCGACGATGACCGCCGCCCGCCTGGACGACCTGATCCTGACTGCCGCCCAAGGCGGGGCGCGCGTCACCTGCGCCAACCCCCTGCGGCTCTTCCCGGCCGCTGCTGAGGCCGCTCGCCTGCTGCGCGACAAGGCGCTCGGGCAACCGCTGGCGCTCTTCGCGTCGGTGCGCACGAAGCCTGCCCCGGGCGACGCGCTCGCCGAGCTGGGGCTGCCCCTCCTCGACTACCTGGTCTGGCTGGTGCGATCGGAGGTCGCCACCATTCAAGCCACCGCTGCCTCCCTCTTCGGCGGCAAGGAGCTGGACACGTGGCTGCTAATCCTTCACTTCCGCTCCGGCCTCGTCGCGACCGTGGAGTTGGCGCGTTCCTTGCCCCTCGCCTTTCCGACGGCGGCCGAGACCCGAATCGAGTTCCTGGGGACGGAGCACGCGGTCGTCGCCGAGCCCGATAACCTCAGCATCACTATCCACGCCGCCGATGGGGCCACTCGCCGCGACCCCTGCGGTCCGGATGTTGCCCACGCTCTCCTCGACGAGTTCCTCCCCACGCTCCGCGACGGCGCCGCGTCGGAGCAGTCGCTCGTCAACCTCCGTTGGGTCATGCCCCTGATCGAAGCCGCCCGCATCTCCGCCGCCCACGGTGACCCCGTCGCCATCGGCCGCCGCTAGCTCTCGGCGCCCGCACCTCTACTCCCCACCGGACGACCGAAGAGCTGCACTTAGAGTGTGTTGCAAAACCTGGAGTCGGTCATCCAGGAGATGAAAGCTGCCCACCGGTTCCCTTGTCATGTCGCCATTCGGGGTTCGCCCTCCAGACGCGAGCCGGGCTGCGGGTGGGTTTTGAAACAGGCTCTTAGCCACACAGCCCGCCTTTTCCAAAAGTGAGAGAGCGGTTTGGGGTTGAGGGCTGCCTACCCTTCCAGAAACGTCTCCACCAACCCTGCCGCGCCTTCGAGCCACCCCGGCTCCGTGACGTCAATCGCGGTCAGGCGCGGGTTGCGGCGGAGCCACGTCTCCTGGTGGCGGACGTAACGGTGGGTGTCGGCCTTGATCCGCGCCATGGCTTCCCCCAGGGTGATCTCACCTCGGAGGTACGGGACGAGCTGGCGGTAGCCGAGACCAGTCATCGAGGGTGCGTCAGGGTGTAGGCCGCCCTCCAGCAGCCGTCGCACCTCGTCCACCAGCCCGCGGGCGACCTGGTCATCGACTCGGGCGTCGATTGCGCGGTAGAGCGCGGACCGGGGCATCGTCAACCCCAACTCCAGGGTGTGGAACGGACGCGGCCCTTTCCCTTCCTGGACCGACATTGGAACCCCAGTCGCCTCGTAGACCTCCAGCGCGCGGATCACACGCCGCAGGTTCCCGCCGGAGCGGGCTGCGGTCACGGGATCGACCGCCTCCAGGCGGGCGGCGAGCGCCGGGAGCCCCACGCGCTCGGCTTCCGCTTCGAGCGCTGCCCGCAGCGCCGGGTTCGGCGGCACCCGCGGGATGCGCCACCCTTCCACCACGGCGTTGACGTAGAGTGGCGTGCCGCCGATGAGGAACGGAACCCGACCGCGCCCGAGGACGCCGCGGATCGCCGCCATCGCCAGGTCCTGGAAGGTGGCCAGCGACATCGCCGCGTCCGGCTCGACGATGTCGATCAAGTGGTGTGGCACCCCCCGCCGCTCCACAATGTCCGGCTTAGCGACGCCGATGTCCATCCCTCGGTAGAGGTAGCGCGAGTCGGCCGACACCACCTCCCCGTCGAAGCGCCGGGCCAGCTCGATGCCGGCGGCGGTCTTGCCCACGGCGGTCGGCCCGGCGATCACGACGAGCTTCGGGTGCGGCTCGCTCGCTTCGTCGTCCGCCGTGATGGCAGGCGCGGCGGGCGGTCGGTTGTGCAGGGTATCCATCGCGTCTAGAATGGCCCCACTCGTGCCCGCTGGGACCGCCGCGTGCCCCGCATTCCGGCTCCGTACCGGGCCGCGTTCGCCGGGCTGCCCCCCGGCCCGTGCCTCCTCCCGGCCGCCCAAGGAGTCCGCGCGTTGCTCCGCGTCGTTGTCCAAACCCTCAAGATCCTGACCATCGCCGTCACGGCCGTCCTCGTTGCCGCCGGTGGGCAGCGTTTCCTTAGCTACGCGATTGACCGGTCCGTCAGCGACGATGCCGGCCGACCGGTTCCCTTCACCGTGACCGAAGACGACACCGCCGACACCCTCGCCGCTCGCCTCCACGACGATGGCTTGATCCGCTCTGAGGCGGTGTTCAAGGGATACTTTCGCTTCACCAACGGCGAGCTGATCCCTGCCGACTACACCCTGCGCCAGGGGATGACCGTCGAGCAGATCGTGACAGAGATCACCGGCGATGCCCCCGCAGCGGGCACCGAACAAGCCACCACCTTCGAGATCACCGTTCCCGAGGGTTGGCGCATCGAGCAGATCGCCGAAGAGGCGGAAGCCAAGGGCCTGGAAGGTGGCTTCGAGGCCTTCATGGAGGCGGCCAACAGCATCGACGTCAGTCAATACGAGTTCCTCCAGAGCCGACCAGAAGGCGCCTCCCTGGAAGGGTATCTGTTTCCCAATACCTACGACTTCTACACCACCGCATCGGAGGACAACATCCGCCGCATGCTCGACACCTTCGACGCGAACTTCACCGCGTCGATGCGGCAACGGACCCAGGAAATGGGGCTCAGCATCCACGAGACGTTGACCATCGCCTCCCTCGTCGAGCGCGAGGCCCAGGTTGCCGAGGAGCGGCCGATCATCGCTGACATCTACCTCGATCGCTGGCAGCAAGGATGGGAGCTCGAGGCCGACCCGACCGTGCAGTACGTCGTCGGTACGCGGGGCAATTGGTGGCCGAACCCGCTTACCGAGGAGCAGCTCTTCACGGACAGCCCCTTCAACACCTACCAGACTGCCGGCCTGCCACCTGGGCCGATCTGTAACCCGAGTCTCGACTCGATCGCCGCCGTGCTCACTCCCGCCGAGACGGACTACATGTTCTTCGTCGCCAAAAACGACGGCAGCGGCGAGCACGCCTTCGCCGTGACGAAGGAAGAGCAGGACGCGAACGTCGCGCTGTACCAGGGCGGGGGCGAGGAGCCTGGTGAGGCCCCGTAGGCTCGTGCGTGCGAGGCCGGCTCCCGATTCGTTTGCCGGTCGCGCCCCGCTTGTCGCGTCGTCGTGATCGACCATTCGCCGGACGCCCGGGATCGGCTCAGGCTCGGTCTCATCGGTGATCCCGTCGCCCACTCCCTGTCACCGGTGATGCAGCAGCCGGCGCTCGACGCCCTCGGCGTCCCGGCCGTCTACGAGCTGTGGCCGACGCCCGCCGATGAGCTGCCCGGGCGAATCGCTCGTCTTCGGCGGTCCGATGTCCTCGGCGCCAACGTCACGGTCCCCCACAAGCTGGCGGTGATGGCGTTACTCGACGAGGTGTCACCCCTTGCCCGCCGCGCCGGTGCGGTGAACACCGTCGTCCAGCGCGGCGGCCGCCTCCTCGGCGACAACACCGACATCCACGGGTTTGCGACGGCGTTGCGTGAGGTGTGCGACGATGCCGCCTCACGACCGACCCTGATCCTCGGCGCCGGTGGGGCGGCGCGCGCCGTCGTCCTCGCCCTGGAGGCGGTGGGCGTCCGGCGCATTGCCGTCGCCAACCGAACCCTTGAGCGCGCCCACCGTCTGGCCGCCGATCTCGTCCCGACGCCGATCCGCGTGGTCCCCGCCGATGCCGGATCGCTCATCCGGGAGCTCCGCAGCGCGGCGCTCCTCGTCAACGCCACCGCCGCCGGTTGGCACCCCGGCGAGGCCCCTCTGCCGCTCGACCTCGTGACCCAGCTGCCGAACGACGCCGTCGTCGTCGACCTCACCTACCGCGACACCGACCTCCTGACCGCGGCGCGGAAGCGTGGACTGGCGACCCTCGACGGCCTCCCAATGCTCGTCCACCAGGGGGCGCGTGCCCTGGAGCTCTGGACCGGGCGCCCCGCGCCCGTCGCGGTGATGATGGACGCAGCGCAACGGGCACGCACGGCCCGCGCGGAGCGTACGTGATTCCCGTCGAGGTCGTCGCCTGCGGGGTGCTCGGGTGCTTCGTCGGCGGCGCGATCTGGGTCATCAGCCTCGCCCGGGCCATGGAGCGGCCACTCCTCGCCGGCCCGGCGTGTGCGGACCTCGACTGCAAGGCGCCCCTTCCGGTGCTGGCCTGGCTGCCCGTCCACGGCTTCGGCGCCGTCCGCCGCTGCCCCGCTGCGGCGGGCGCCAGCCCCTGCGCCGCCCCGTCTTCGAAGTGCTCGTCGCGGCTTACTACGCCGCCGCCGCCGCGCGCTTCGGGGGAGGGCGGGACCTGGCTGCCGTCCTCGTCTTTGCCGTGCCACTCCTCGTCGTGCTCCTCATCGACTGGTGGACGCGCTTCATCTACACCGACGTCATCGGCCTCGGTCTCCTCGCCGGGCTCGGGTTCGCCGTGCTCGACGGCTTCGGCGCGCTCCTCGGCGCACTGCTCGCCGCCGCCGGCGCGGTCACCGTCTTCGCCGTGTTCTTCGTCCTCGCGGCAGTCATCTACCGCAACGTCGGGGTCGTACCCTTCGGCTTAGGTGATGTCTCCCTCGCCGCCATGATCGGAGCGATGACCGGGACCGGCGGCGTGGTCGGGGCCCTCTTCACCGGCATCCTGCTCGCCGGCCTCGGCAGTATCTTCCTCCTCGGCACCCGCCGGGCCCGCCGCCGCGACGTCATCCCGTACGGTCCCTATCTCTGCGCCGGTGCCCTGGTGACCCTCCTGCTCCCCAGGGTAATGCTTGCGCCGATACAGCGGGTATGCTGCTCGTCCTGGCCCGGGTGATCCGCGGCCGTCAGGGTGGCGGGGCGCTGGCGCGGGGTGGCGTGCGCCCCCCCGGTCGGTGGGTACTCCGGCCGGGCGGCCGTGCTCCGAGGGGGGTGCTTCCTACCACCCACCGCTCACGTCGCGACGAACGCGAGCGGCGCCACCGGATGGCCACCGGCAACTTTCGGCCGTCGCCGATGCGGTCGAGCACAGGCGCGCTGGACGCGGAGCGGTGCTTTACGGTGACGCACGGCATCGGCCGCTAGCCTCACCGGCGGTGGCGGAGGCCGCGCATCGTTCGGTTCGTCCCGACAAGCAAAGACCGGGATGGCCGTCTTGCCGAAGGAACCGGAGGGACCGCTTCGCCGGTCCGCCGTTCGTCCAGGGGGCGCTTGACGGGTGCTCCCGGGCGCGCGCAGTGGACGGAGTGCACGCGAGAGCGGGGCGTGACGCTTCCGTGGGTTTGTCGGCGCCGCTGGCTAGCGGCCGCTCGCGGTCGGCGTGCCGTGGACGTGGCGCTGCCGTTGTCCGCCCGCATGCAAGGCGAGCGCTGGCTCATCCCACGGGGTGCACGGCGGCGACGGCCCGCGGCCAGAGGGCGTGCATGACCCGGTGGTAAGATCCTCCCGCGGTGGCGCGACGTCGATGAATCCTCACGGCGCCTTCTTGCGTTAACCATGCGTGAGCGCGTGGCGGGCCGGTGACGGCGGCGCCCTCAGGAGGCGGAAGGCGAGGAGTCGAACGTGATGCTCGCCGGTCCGCCTGGCATCGATGTGGAGGTCACGGACGAAACGGTGCCGGCAAGGTCGCATGCCCCCTTGGTTGAGGCATGGACCGGTCCCCGTCGGCGCGGGATGGCCGGAGTATTGGGCGAGCCGCTCGGGACCGCCGGACGCCGCGTGCGGCACCCGGGAGGAACGCGACCACTTGGCGGTAGTGAGGTGGAGTAGACGTGAGCGAAGCCCTCAACGGCCGGAGCCGGAGCCGCGCCAGGCGTTGGCTCCAACCCCCGGAGGCGACCGCCGACCGCCCCCACATTGATGACCTGGCGGCGCCCTACGCGCTCGGCGCGTTGGAGCCGGAGGACGTGGGCCGGATCGAGCGTCATTGTCGTGTCTGTCGGTCGTGTGCACAGCTCGTCGCGGACACGAGCCGCACCGTTGCGTTCCTGCCGTTCGTCGCGCCGTTGGTGGTCCCCTCGCCCGACGTGAAGGCCGCGCTCTTCGCGCGCATCGTGCAGATTGAGCGGGCATCGGCCGTGGGCCAGGCTCCGCCCCGACCTCAGCCCGCGGTGCCGACGTTGACCATTCCCGCTTCCCGCATTCCGAGCTGCGAGCCTGCCGCTATCGGCGTCGAACCAGGCACCCCCGAGTCGAAGGGCCAGTGGCCTGGTTCGCTAACGGTCGGTGCCCGTGGCTTGGTTCTGTCCGGCCGGATGCTCAATTGGCCGATCGCCGCGACGCCGTACATCGCCGCCCCGTTGATCCTTGCACTGGTGATCGTGAGCGGATGGGCGGTGTGGTTGCAAGAGGAGGGCGCCGACCACAGGGCTCAAGTGCGGACCCTTCAAGAGCAGGTGAGCACCCTGGACAGGCGCCTGGCTAACAACAACAGTTTTGGCGGCTACGACGAGGCGATGGTTTTGCCGGCCGCCCAGGTGGCAAATGGAGGCGCGCTGGATTTGACTGGTGCCTACGCCGATGTGGGAGAGAATTTCCTCGGTGCCGGCCCCGATGACACCGGGGTCGGCGAAGGCATACAGAGCCTGACCAGCGCCGGTATCCGCGCAGATGCGTCGGATGCGACCGACGCCGATGCCGACATCGGCTAGGAGGTCGTTTCTACCGCCACCGGCGGCGGGAACGACCTCCCCACGGCGATCTTCGGTAAGGATGCCAGCAGAGGCGGGCGGCCGATTTGAATCCAGAGGCGGGGAGCCCGGCGGCTGACCAAAACTCCGCGCGAAGCGCTGGTATCGACGATCACCAAGAACGCAGACCAGAATTGCCCCAATCCCGCCAGGAGCCGGGTGAATGCTCGGAAAGAGTCAACAACGGCAACACCTTGTCCCGCGGGTCAGGATTGTTCTCTGGTCTCTGGCCACGGCGCCGGTGGCCGCCGGGTTGCTCTCCAAGTAGGGGACTACGCGCTCAGTCCCTGGGGCGTGGCGCGGACGGCGCCACTCGCCGCCGTCCGCGTCTCCAGTCACCGTTCGCTGGTGTGGCTGACCATGCCTTTGGTGCTACCCCGCCCTGCTCGCCACCTGAGCGCCACGGAGGCAGCGAACCTCATCGACAGTCGAGGCACCCGGCGGCTGGTGCATGTAGAAAACCCAGCACAGCCCGCTCTGATCGACGGTGATAACGGCCCGCCCTTGGGCGCCGCCGTCCTCACCCTGGGTGAGGACCGTCTCGGGCCCGGCCCTGTCCGCGCCGGGCGCCGCAGCCGCCGGTCCCCCCCCGCTCTCGGTCGCCTCGCCGTTGACCGCCACCGCGCTCCCGCCCTGGGCGAGCTCGCCGCCTGCGCCACCGACCCCGTTCCCGGCCGAGTCGGCCCGCGTCCCCTGGAAGGCGGCGGGGGGGCGCCGCGAACGGCGCCCCTCCTGTCCTGCAACCCGACCGTCCGCCCACCTTGCCGCCTCGCCGCCTAGGTCGTGGCCATTGGCACGAGGGCGCCCCGGAGGCAGCGCACCTCCGTCACCTTCGAGAAGCCGGGCGGCTCGTGCAGGTACAGCACCCACACCTTGCCGTCCTCGGCCACCGTGACCACGGGCCGCCCCTGCGCACCCTCCTCGCCACGGGTCAGGATTGCCTCCGCGCTCGGCTGCGTCGCGCCGGGCGGGACCGTCACCGTCCCAACCTGGATATTGTCGGCTCCGCCCCCACCGACGTTGTAGACGACGTGGACCGTGCCATCCGATGCCACCGCGAGCTGCGGGAAGGCGCCCCGGTTGCCTTCGCCGATCTGCACGTCCGCATCCCAGCCGTCGGCGTTGAACCGGCGCAGGAACAGGTTGGTCTTGTCGTCGCTGCGGCGGCCGAAGACGATCACCGCCCCGCCCGCGGGGTCTGACGCCACGTCCAGCAGCCGCCCGCCCATGTCGGTGCCATCCTGCTCGATCAACGTCTGTGGCGCCGCCCAGTCGGCGTCGCCCGGGCCGCGGCTCGTCCACTCCACGCGGACCGCGCTCCCCAGCGCCTCCTCCGTGATGCCGCCGTAGACGGACCAGACCGCCACCAGCCGGTCGCCGGCCACCGCGACCTGCGGCCGGCTCGCGTTCTCCTCGGGCACCGGTAGCCGGCTGACCGGGACCGGCTCGGACCAGGTGTCGCCGTCGAGGCTGCTCGAGAAGATGTCGGCGTTGGCCGCCGCTTGCCCGCGTGCCGCCGCATCCACCGCGCGCTGGTCCTGCCAGACCACGTGGAGCTGGCCCCTGCCATCCAGGATCGCCGAGGCCGCCAACTGGTGCCCGGCGTTCTGGTCCGGTGCCACCAGCACGGGCTGCGTCCAGCCCCCGTTGCCGTCGCTGCGCGTGTAGACCAGGGTCCCGAACGACCCCGGCCCCTCGTCGGCTCGGTCCGTGAAGACCAAGTGAACCGTGCCGTCTCCGCTCACCACCGCGGCCGGCCCGAACTGGATCGCACCGCCTGGCATCGCCTTGGCCGGTTGCCAAACGCCGGCCGCCGGATCGAACCGCGACGCGTAGAGCCGCCCGCGGTGCCCTGCCGATGCGGCGATTTCGCCCTCGGGCGTATTAAGGGGATCCGCGCTGAAGAAGGCCCACCCCCCGCCGTCGCTGGTTGTCACGATCGCCGGCGACCACGACAGCCAGACCGCGTAGGACAGACCGGCGCCGTCCTGCTCGATCCGCAGCACGTCCAAGCTCGGCTGCGCCTGCGCGCCTACGCCGACGGTTGCCGACGCCGTCGCTAGGACGGCGAGCAGCATCGCGACCAGGTGCGCTCTCCTCAACGGCCTCAGAGACTTCACGCGTTCCCTACCTCGCTCCCTCAGGCGTCGCGGGCGGGTTTCGAGCCTGCCCGGACACCACCGTCTTCGCCGCGCGTTGCGGCAACCCGCAGATGCTACCAGATGGCCCCTCGTACGAACACGCTCCATCGCGGCCGCCGCCACCTCCTCCCCGGTCCAGCCATCTGCTCTTCACTAGTCCAAGCGATCACGCCCCGAGCCGATTGCCCGCGCCGTGGGCTCGCCTCGCGCGTGACCGTCCGTGTCCCCGAAACCGGCGCTGCCGCCGGGCCCGCGGCTATGGATCCGCCCGCGCGGTGCGCCTGTCATGTGCAATCCGCTTCGGCCGGGTCGTGTGGGTAGCCCGTGGTCTTTGGCCCCGGGCACGAGCGACGTTGCTTCGAATCCTGCCCGGAGCCCTGCCGTTCGGCACGGATGACACGATCCCTAGTCGTCATTGTCGCACTCGGCCACCGCGTCGCCGCCGTCCGCGCCATCGCCGCCCGTGGCGTCGCCACCCACCGCGTCACCCCCGACGGCGTCCCCGCCGTCCGCGCCATCGCCGCCCGTGGCGTCGCCACCCACCGCGTCACCCCCGACGGCGTCCCCGCCGTCCGCGCCATCGCCGCCGGTGGCGTCAGCCCCGACCGCGTCCGCGCCCGGCGCGCCGTCGCACCCCTGGGCGGGCTCGCCGCTGGCCGAAGCGCCGGCCGCGCCGCCGCCCTCGGTCGTCAGCCGCTGCCCGAGACGGCCGCCCCCATCCAAATGGAAGTCGAACCTGGCCGGTCGGTCGTCGTCCGGTAGCGCGAAGGTGATCCAGCCTTGGAGCCGGTCGCCGGGGGCGACCTCGCCGTCCGCGATGGCCGGAGCAGGCCCGCCGGTGATCACGGCGTAGCTGCGGCCGTCGCAGGTGGTCAGACGGAAGTCCTCGCGCCCGAGACGCAGGGGCGCGTCTGTCCGGTTCTCGATCGTGACCTCGACCGCGAAGGCTTGTGCGTCCGCCACGGGCGGGGGCGTCACCGGGGCGTTCGGACGCGCCTGGAGGATGTCTAGGGTGATGCCGTTCGCCGTCGCCGCGCCGCCGTTGAAGTTCGTCACGGGCTTGCCGCAGGCGATGGGGATTGGCGTCTCCGTCGACAACGGACCGACCATGGCTACCGTCTGCGACGTCGTCAGCTCGGCCACCCGCGCTCGCAACTCGACCACCTCCGTCCGTAGCGCCGCCAGCTCCGTCGCCTCAGCCGCACGCGTCGCCGTGGCCGCCGCGTCACCACCGTCCTGCGCGGCCGCCCACGGGTCGCCCAACCGGCCGGCGGCGAGCGCAGTAAAGAGACACGCCGCTGCAAGGGCGCCCACCCCGCCGCGCCACCGCCACCGGATTGACCGCGCGTTGCCCATATCCGCCTCCTCAGTCCGGCGTGCCAGCGCGCCGGACTCGGGACCGAACCGTTCACCTCGGCTTACGCCCCGCGGCGCCGTCCGGTTCGCTCGGTGGCGCCGGGCCGATCGCTTAGGGGTTTGGGGGACCCTCACCGGTCCACGACGACGGCGGCAGGGCCGCCCATTTCAACGGGCAGCCTCGCCGTCTTCCTGCTGCTCCCGTTCTGCCGACTACGCCGGGCCGATGAAGTCGGCGGCAATGAACCCGGTCTGGCCCGTGGCGACGACCTCCACCGGATACCAGAGGAAGTCGCCCCCCTCCTCGGGCGGGCCCGTGATCACCAGCTCCTCGCCCAGCGTCAGCTCGTCCACGATGTCGCCCTCGGTCGACGGCTCGGCCCGCAGGTTGACGACCTCAGCCTCCGAGCCAGGGTTGACGACGACGGTGTCCCCCTCGACGAAGGCGCCCATGGCGGCGGTCGCTTCCGGGGCCGCCGCGGCAGTCGGCGTCGGCGTCGGCGTCGGGAACCCGCCCTCCGGCGTGTTGACCACGATTACCGCGGCCGCCTCGGCCGCTGGCGTCGCCGCGGCGTCCTCGCCCTCCGCGCTCGTGCTCAGGCGAACGATCACCAGCTCGCCGGCGCCCTCGACCCGCGCCGCTTCGGCAAGACCCCGCGGGAAGAACAGGGCGTCGCCCGGCGCCAGCGTGAGGTCCTCGCCCTCCTCTACCTCTAGCTGCAGTTCCGCCGTCGCGCCCCGGTAGACCTGAGCCTCGCCGGACGCAAGCGTGATCTCGAGCGCACCGGATTCAAGCGACAACAGCGCCGGGCCCGCATAGCCGGGGACCGGCGCCCCGTCCTCGATGGTCAACCGCTCGATGGCGACGACCGCCGCATTGGGCGGAAGCGCCGTCGCCACGGCGTCGCCGAGGATCAGGGGGGAGACGCCCTCGAACGCGTCGGCCGACGGCGTCCCGTCGGGGTAGGAGATGCCCGCCGGCCGCTGGTTGCCCGCCGGCAAGAACACCGCGGTCAGGATGACGGCCGGTTCGTCGTCCTCGTTGCGGAACTCGATCGCGGTACCGGCCGGGTAGGCGATCCGGTCGCCCGGCTCCAGCGCGAAGTCCTCGTCGTCCGGGGCCGGTCCCGGCTCGCCCTCGTCCACGCGCTGCAGCGTGGCCTCGCCTTGGACCCGGACGGTCAACTCGCCCTGCTCCAAGCGGCCGAACTCTGGCCCCGGGTGGGTGTGGTTGACGGAGATCGCCCCTGGCTCCAGGGTGATGCGCAGGAGCCGCAGGAACGACGGGGCCGCCGGCAGGTCCGCCCTGAACGCCAGCAACTCCTCGCTCTCCGCGTCCGCCGGCCCCGCGGTCCCGGTCGGCCCGGCCTGCGCCATGGATCGTGCCTGAGCCTGGTCCGCCCTCCACTCCCGGCCGGGGACGGCGACCGCGGCGGTGAAGATGACCAGCCCGAGGCTGAAAGCTAGCACCGAGGACGTCGTTGCTGAACGTTGCATGCAATCCTCTCCGGGGCGAAGGTTCCCGTGCGGGCGCGGCCTGGCTCGGTTGAGGCTGGGCCCGCGGACCGCCGTGCCAGGCCCGCGGCGGGACTCCCCGGGCCCGCATCGTCCGGCATGCCGGCTCGTACGTTCCCTCCGGGCGTCCTTACCTGGCATCCTTCTTTTTAGCACAGTACGCCGACACGGTACGCCGGCGCGCTGACAGAAACCAGGCACCAGCGATCACGCCGTCTGGCGGGAACGCTCCGCGCCGGCGCCTCCAGCGGCCGTGGGCGCCCGACCGTTATGTTCCGCCGACCCATTGGGCGCCGGCCGTCCTGGCCGAGGTCCCAGCGTTCCTCGCAACGCCACGCTCGCAGGACGGTACCCGCCGAATCGGCCGGACGCGAGAAGAGACGCGAAGCAGGAAGGACGATGGGGGCGCGGGTGCATGAACTCCACTCGCGGTGCCGCCGAAGCGACGTGCCGGTCGGCCGTCCACCGCGTCTTGCGGCAGCGCTTGGCCGCACCGCCCTCCCGGAGCCACGCGAGGCGGACCGCCGGCGGCACGGCTCGAGGCTCCAGGAGGCGGTCCGCCGGCCGGCACGGGGGTGCCATCGCACGCCGACCACGCCAAAAGCCCTGCCCCTCCTTGTCATGCTGAGGGATGTCTGCTAGTCTACGTGCGGGGTGAGGGCTTGGATTTCTCTCTTGCGTGTCGTGTGCTGGGATATCACGGGGCGAACCGGTAGGGAACCGGTCCCGGACCCGAAGCGGCGCACCGGACCGGGTGGCCTCGGCATGAGGGAGCCGGCCGCCCACGGGGCGCCAAGTCCACCACGCGATTCACAGTCAATCCAAATCACTCTCGCTCGGCGGCTCGCACCAGCTCTCGTCCAGGCCGTAAGGAACGGATCGACCGCACCGGGTGTCGCGCCGGCTGGCGTGACGGGGGGGACGAGCCGGTGGCACTCAGACGAGCCAACTCAACCGACGACCACGTCGGCACACGGCGCCGTGACGCGGCCGTTCGGCGCCCGCCCTTTCAAAGAGACCCAATTCCCCTGCCGCCCGGCCGCAGTGGCACGGCGGATGCCATGATGGCTAGGTCGTCCCCCGGGCGTCCTCTCGAGAGCCGGATCCGACGCGGCGACGCGCGGACCGGCGAGGAGATCGAAAAGCGTGGCCGGGGGGTAGTTCGTTCCGGGGGGGGCCGGAGCTGAGAGGAGGTGCAAGGGGATACGAGGAAGCGGTAACAGTCCCCGTGATGCGCTCGGGGAAGGGAGGCTCCAAGGGGGGCCTCAGGACTTGGGAGGTCAGACAAGTGAAAATGACACAATGGGCTCTGGTACTGCGCGTGGTCGGCGCGCTGGCGATGATCGCCAGCCTGCTGACCTTCGCCGTCGGCCAGACGCTCGCAGCGCCCGGGGGCGTGGCGCCGTCGGCGACCGCGGCGCAGTTCCAGGACGACACGACGGCTGAGGGGGGCGACGGCGTCGGCGCCGTGCGCGGCGACGCCGACGGCGGCGACGGCGGCGAGGGCGGCGAGGGCGGCGCCGGCGACGACGACGGCGGCGGCGCTGGCGGCGAGGCCTGCGGCGGCGCCGCCGGCGGCGGCCAAGGCACCGGCGGCGACGCCGACGCCAGCGGCGGCGACGCGCAGGGCGACACCTTGGCGGCGACACCACCGGCGGCGACACGACCGGCGGCGACGGCGGCTTCGGCGGCGACGCCAACGGCGGCGAGGGTATCGGCGGCGACGCCGCCACCGGCGACGCCGAGGGCGGTGACGTTGTCATCATCGTCGACGGCGCGGTCGACCAGGTGGCCGTCGATGACGTGGCCGTCGACGACGGTGTGGCCGTCGACGACGTGGCCGTTGACGCGGTCGACGCGGTTGACGCGGGCGGCGGCGGCGCGGTTCAGGAGGTCGACGCGGTCGACGTGGTCGACGTGGTCGACGACGAGATCGAGGACGATATCGCCGGTGGCGACGCCGAGAGCGGCGACGCCGAGGGCGGCGACGTGGACGGCGGCGACGCCGAGGGTGGCGACGCGGACGGCGGCGACGCCGACGGTGGCGACACCGAGGGCGGCGACACGACCGGCGCGAACAACACCGGCGGCGACGGCGGCATCGCGGTCGGCGGCGACGGCGAGGGCGGCGACGCGGACGGCGGCGAGGGCGGTGACGCCAGCGGCGGCGACGGCGGTGACGCCAGCGGCGGCGACGGCGGCGAGGGCGGCGACAGCGGCGACGCGATGAGCGGCGACGCGGACGGCGGCGACGGCGGCGATGCCACCGCGACGAGCGGCGGCGCCGACACCGGCGACGGCGGCGACGGCGGCGACGGCGGTTGCGAGAAGGAGTGCGACGGCGACGGCGGCGACGGCGATGGTGACGGTGACGGGTCCGCCACGGCCGTTGGCGGCGACGGCGGCGACGCCACCAGCGGCGACGCCGACACCGGCGATGGCGGCGACGGCGGCGACGGCGGCGACGGCGGCGACGCCAGCGGCGGCGATGGCGGCGACGCCAGCGGCGGCGATGCCACGGCCGGCGACGGCACCGGTGGCGACGCCGACGCCAGCGGCGGTGACGCGCAGGGCGACACCGAGGGCGGCGACACCAACGGTGGTGACATCGACCGGCGGCGCCGGCGGCACCGGCGGCGACGCCGACGGCGGCGACGGCGGCGAGGGCGGCGACGCCGATACCGGCGATGCTGAGGGCGGCGATGTCGTCATCATCATCGACGAGGACGAGGACGAGGCGGTCGACGTGGTCGACGTGGTCGACGTGGTCGACGTGGTCGGCGTGGTCGACGTGGTCGACGTGGTCGACGTGGTCGACGTGGTCGACGTGGTCGACGTGGTCGGCGTGGGACGGCGACGTGGTCGGCGGGCTCCGGGAGGTCGACGCGGTCGACGTGGTCGACGTGGTCGACGTGGTCGACGACGAGATCGAGGACGATATCGCCGGTGGCGACGCCGAGAGCGGCGACGCCGAGGGCGGCGACGCGGACGGCGGCGACGCCGAGGGTGGCGACGCGGACGGCGGCGACGCCGAGGGTGGCGACACCACCGGTGGCGACACGACCGGCGCGATCAACACCGGCGGCGACGGCGGCATCGCGGTCGGCGGCGACGGCTTTGGCGGTGACGCGGACGGCGGCGACGGCGGTGACGCCAGCGGCGGCGACGGCGGTGACGCCAGCGGCGGCGACGGCGGCGAGGGCGGCGACAGCGGCGACGCGATGAGCGGCGACGCGACCGGCGGCGACGGCGGCGATGCCACCGCGACGAGCGGCGGCGACGGCGGCGCGACCGCGACCGGCGGCGAAGGCGGCGACGCCGACACCGGCGGCGAGGGCGACGACGCCGACACCGGCGACGCGAACCCGGACGGCAGCGGCGGCGAGGACGATACCGGCGGCGACGCCGACACCGGCGGCGACGAGGCGATGGCCGGCGTCTTCCAGTTCATCGACGAGGACGGCGACGGCGTCGATGATCGCCCCGAGGCCGGCGACGGCGAAGTCCGCACAACCTCGACCGGTGACGGCGACGCCGACACCGGCGGCGAGGGTGAGGGCGACGACACTGGCGACGATGGCGGCGACGCCGGCACCGGCGACGCCGACACCGGCGATGGCGGCATGGGTGGCGATGGCGGCGCGGGTGGCGACGCCAGCGGCGGCGATGGCGGCGACGCCAGCGGCGGCGATGCCACGGCCGGCGACGGCACCGGTGGCGACGCTGACGCCGGCGGCGGTGACGCGCAGGGCGACACCGAGGGCGGCGACACCAACGGTGGTGACACGACCGGCGGCGCCGGCGGCACCGGCGGCGACGCCGACGGCGGCGACGGCGAGGGCGGCGACGCCGATACCGGCGATGCTGAGGGCGGCGATGTCATCATCATCATCGACGAGGACGAGGCGGTCGACGTGGTCGACGTGGTCGACGTGGTCGACGTGGTCGACGTGGTCGACGTGGTTGACGTGGTCGACGTGGTCGACGTGGTCGACGTGGTCGGACGTGGTGACGGCGCCGGCACGGTTCGGCCCGCAGGAGGTCGACGCGGTCGACGTGGTCGACGTGGTCGACGACGAGATCGAGGACGATATCGCCGGTGGCGACGCCGAGAGCGGCGACGCCGACGGTGGCGACGCGGACGGCGGCGACGCCGATGGTGGCGACGCGGACGGTGGCGACGCCGATGGTGGCGACACCGAGGGCGGCGACACGACCGGCGCGATCAACACCGGCGGCGACGGCGGCGCTGCGGTCGGCGGCGACGGCGAGGGCGGCGACGCGGACGGCGGCGAGGGCGGTGACGCCAGCGGCGGCGACGGCGGTGACGCCAGCGGCGGCGACGGCGGCGAGGGCGGCGACAGCGGCGACGCGATGAGCGGCGACGCGACCGGCGGCGACGGCGGCGATGCCACCGCGACGAGCGGCGGCGGCGGCGGCGCCGGCGGCGACGGCGGCGACGGCGGCGGCGAGAAGGAGCGCGCCGGCGGCGACACCGGTTGCGAGAAGGAGTGCGACGGCGGCGACACCGGTTGCGAGAAGGAGTGCTGCGACACCGAGTGCGACAGCGACGATGGTGGTAACACCAACACCAACACCAACACCAACACCAACACCAACATCGTCAACGTCTTCTTCGGCGACAAGCACTGGGGCGGTGGTAGCTCCAGTAACTCGAGCAGCAGCTCGGGCAGCAGCAGCTCGAGCAGCAGCAGCTCGAGCAGCAGCCGCTCGGCGGTAGCTGGTGTGAGCAAGCTGCCGAACACCGGTGCCGGCATCGTGGCCGGTGAGGGCGGCGCGAACGAGGGGCTGCTCCTCCTCGGCTCGATCGTGGTCTTCGCGGGCGTGGGCTACGGCCTGCGGCGGAAGGTCGCGGCCTAGACCCGGCGAGGGCAAGGCCCTCGACCCGCTCTGCGGGTAAGCGAACGGCGCCCCGGTCGGTTGGACCGGGGCGCCGTTCTTTCTCTTTGTCGGTCTTCGTCAGGGCTGGTCCCGCGCACCGTCCTGCGCTCAAAGGAGGGCCAGCCTCCGCCCGACGAGGCAACTCATCCCCGGCACCATCGAGGCGACAAGCTCGGCATCCCTCCGCTCGCGTGACCCGCTCGGCGGGCAGGGCGTGCCACCGCGCCGGCCAGGACGCTCCTGGCGTGCGCCGTGTCCGAGCGGCCGTCGGAAACCTCCTCCCCCGCTACGGATGCCCGTCCGAGGCAGTGTTCGCGCTCGCTCACGGTTCACCTGGAGGCAAGCGTTGCGTCGGCATGCGCGAGCAGGGTACGCTGGGTTCGGCGCCCACGAAGGACGGTCCGCGCGCCGGATGCACCCGGTCGTCTCGGTAAGGGGCGACCAGACGGCCGTCCCCGATGGCGTCACCGCCGTCCTGTTGACGGGGAAGGGGAACAAGCGATGAACCGCGTCTCGGTCTTGCTCGGGAGCCTCGTGCTTGCCGTCGCCACCCTCGTCGGCACCGCCGGAGCCGCTCCCGGGCCAGGCGCCTCGCCCGAGCACAGGAGGACCATCGCGACGGCGGACGACTGCGCGGACGTCGAGGAGTTGGCCTTCCTGGAGCTCATCAACGACTACCGCCACCAGAACGGCAAGCCGGCCCTCGCCCTCACCCGGACGTTGAGTGACGCCTCCCGGCATCACAGCGTCAGCATGGCCAACCACAACTACTTTAGCCACGACCTCACCCCCGAGGCGGTGACCTGGTCGCAGAACATGATCGACCACGGCTACGCCTACGACACCTACCTCGGCGAGAACATTGCCGCCGGCTACGCGACAGCCTTCAACACCTTCCTCCAGTGGCAGAACAGCCCCAGCCACAACGCCAACATGCTGAATGGCAACTTCACGGCGATCGGCATCGGTCGGGCCTTCGGCTCCGACTCGACCTACGGCTGGTACTGGACCACCGTCTTCGGCGGTGTCGTCGACGCCGCCGCGTGCGGCGCCCCGGCCCCGCCGCCAGGCGAAATGCCGGACGAGGCGCAGACGCCGGGCGAGGCGCAGGCCGTGTGAGCCGAGGGCGGCGACGCGGACGGCGGCGACCCGGACAGGGCGACCAACACCGGCGGCGACGGCTTTGGCGGTGACAGCGGCACGGCGGAGGCTGGCTCCGCGAGAACGCCGCCGAAGGGCGACGAGGGCGTGGCTCTCATGCTTCGGTCCCGGGTAGGTGAACGGTGCCCCGGCCTTGGGCCCAGGGCGCCGTGCTGTCTAGCTGCCATCCGGCTCGTCGGTGATCGCCACGGCGAGGTGCCGCCGTCTGCCAGCGCCGGCTGCCGGTGGCGACGGACGGGCCGGCGACGGGGCGTGATTTGCACGGTACACGCGGCCCGGGGCCATGAGCGGCGCCGTCTGGTGCCGCGCTACCTGGCGCGTCGTCCGCCGGTTCGGCATCCCCGTCCCGCTCAGCGACAACCTGCCGCGTGCCCCGGCGGGAGGCGACAGAGCCCGACGGCGGATGGATCCAGGGCGTCGTTCTCCTCCGATGCCTTGACCGCTCGACGGGGTTCGGCCGTCTTTCCGGCCGAGGCGAGCCCGTGGGCTTGACCGCCCCCGGTGCAGCCGTCCCCGTTCCGGTCGCGGCATCCCTGGGCAGCGGCTTCGGCGCCTCGGGCGGACGACCGCCGGGCCGATCAGGACGGATGCGACAGGCCCCTTCAAGCGAGGTGAGGGTGTCTTTGTCTGAGCGGCAACCCCAGCTTGGCCAGCAACCGGGACATCGTCGCCGTGCGGACCCGCCCCCCTGCCGCGTCCCGCCACCGCGCGCAGTGCGCGGCCAGCGTGGGCTCCGGATCGGCCGGCACCTGGGCGCGCAGCAACGACCACTGCTTGGACCGGATGGCACGCCTCCGGCCGGCGTGGGCGGAATCCGCCAGGGAGCCGCGCTCCCGCTGCCGCGGCCGCCAGCGGCGCAGCGTGCGAGCACTGATGCGGAAGGTGCGCACGACCCCGGCCGCCGGCAGGTCGGCATCCATCGCCTGCAGCAGCCGCTCCTGGAGATCGGCAAGGTAGCGGGGCTTCACGCCCATCACTGTGCCAGATGGTCACGCTTAACCTACCCCGCTCTAGTGCACATCAAGGGTTTGGGCCTCCGGTCGTCGGCCGCCGCACCGGTTCGACGCCGTGGCCAGTGCTGACGCGGCAAACCTGGAGCCGGCCGCCGTCAGGCGCGGGCCCCGTCGCGCCAGAGACCTTGACACCGCACGCGGTAGCAACGTACTCAACGCCCTCCGCGATCCGACCGTTCCGGATCGCCGATGTCAGGGCCCCAGATCCGCGAGTCGATGAGGTGAAACCCGGCGGCGACGCGACGGGCGATCGCGAACATCCGTCGCCACAGCGGGCAGGAGGGGCCGGTGACACAACGGCTCCCCCCGTGGCGACCCCCGCTTCCGAGTGCTCGACCAGCTCGTCATCGGCACACTGCCGCTTGCAGATCGACTCCTCACTGAAGTAGTGTTGGGTTCGGGGTGACCCGGACGGTCGGTGAGCCCGGGGCTAGTATGTCCGGCATGACCGCGCGAAGTCGGCACACGCCTACGGCGGGACAGCGTCACGAACGCAGTCGCGGTAGCAGGATCGAAACCGGGGAAACCGGGACCCAGGGAACGCTGCGGCGAACGCACCGTATGGCTCGGTGTCGTGCCTTCGAACACACGGCGTCCCGGCCGCCACGCGGCGGGACGGTGGGCGACGCGACGCGCGCAAGGGAGGCTCGCATATGGCCGCCATATGCAAGGACGCCCCGGCACTGCGCTGGGGACGCGCGAAGGTTGTGGAGGTCTTCGAGGCGGACCTGCGCTCGCTCGCGGCGTTCCGTATCGTCCTGGCGGTCATCGTCCTCGTCGATCTCGCTGTTCGGGCCGGCAATCTTTCCGCGCATTACACCGACGAAGGGGTCGCGCCGCGCGCGCTTGCACTCGCAGCATTGAAGCGCTCGCAGTGGTCGTTGAATCTGATGAATGGGACGGCCTTCTTCCAGGCGTTGTTGTTCGGGATCGCGGCGTTGGCGGCGCTGGCGCTGCTCGTCGGCTATCGCACGCGCCTGATGACCGTGGTCGTGTGGGTGATGGTGTACTCAATTCAGTGGCGTAACCCCTGGTTGCTGAACGCCGGCGACGCCTTGCTGCGCGTGCTCCTCTTCTGGGCCATGTTCATCCCCCTTGGCGCCTACTGGTCGGTTGACCGCGCGCGCACGACCGTGTCCGGGCGGTTGTCGATGCGCTTCTTGTCGCTGGGTGTGGTCGGCTTGTTCCTGCAGATCGCGTTCTTGTACTTGTTCGCTGCGGTCCTCAAGTCGGGCCCAGAGTGGCGCGAGCAGGGCACCGCGATCTATTACGCGTTGAGCCTCGACGACCTCACCACGCCGGTTGGTTCGTACCTTTATCAGTTCCCCACGCTGCTCAAGGTGCTGACGATCGGCACCCTCGGGCTTGAAGCCTTCGGACCCTTCCTGCTGTTCTTCCCGGTCCTCACCGGTCCCGTGCGCACCGGGGCGGCCATGGCCTTCATAGGTTTGCAACTGGGCATCCTGGTGACGATGGATTTTGGGCTCCTTTCCTGGCTTAGCGCGTTGTGTATGGTCTGCTTCTTCCCCAGTTGGTTCTGGGACGAGGCCCTGCCCAAGCTTCGCGCCGCCTTTCCGAAGCGATTCAACATCGCGCAGCGCCTGCGGCCTATGGCGGCACGCCTGGCTCACGTCCACGGGTTGCCCCTCCGGGCGCGGTTGTCCGGGTGGGGGAGTGTCGGACAGCCCTCCCTCGTGGGGATCACGGCGAGCATGGCGGCAGACGCCAACGCCATCCGACCCGGGAGCCATGCTGCGCGCGCGAGCGTGCCCCCGCCGGTGGAGACAGCCGCGAGGACGGGCGTTGAGGCGACGAGCGGACGGTCTTCGCTCGGGCTCAATCTCCTCGCCGCGTTTTTCGTGCTCTACGTCTTTGGCGCGAACCTCGCATCCGTCAACGCCTTCACGATGCCGGAGCCGCTCCGCCCCGTCGGTCACGTGTTCGGCATCAACCAAGGATGGCGGATGTTCGCTCCCGGCCCGTTCAAGGCCAACATGTGGTACGTCATCCCTGGGACCCTGCGTGATGGGCGGCAAGTCGACCTGCTGTTGCCCGTCATCCACAACGATCCGCACCTGTTCAACGAGGTATCGTGGGAGAAGCCGTCAAACCTCGCCGACGTCTTCGAGGACAAGTCCTGGCGCAAGTATCTAACGGCAATGGCGAACAAGCGTGCCAACACTGAGCGCAGTTATTTCGCTAGATATATCTGCCGCATGTGGAACGCGACTCATGCAGGGACCCCCTCGGAGCTGACGACCCTTGAAATCGTCCGTGTGATAGAGCGGACCTTGCCGGACTACGAGCGGGGTAGGCCGGAACGGGAGGTGCTGTCGGAGCACAGTTGTGGGTGACCGGCACCCCGAAAACTCGCGCACCTGGAGGGTTAGGATGGAGATGGACATTGACCCGAGAGAAGGCTCCCCATGAAGAAGCCGCCCTTTTCCGAGGAGCAGGAGGTCGACGCGCGGCGCCAGGCGGGAGCCGTTGCCCCGGCGGCCGCTCGCCGTAATCTCAGGATCAGCCAGCAGACATTTTACCGCCGGAACTGGTAGTACGCCGGGACACGCCTCGTCGGCGTAGCCGGGTTAGCCACTTTTCTGTCGCAGAAGGAGAGGAAGAGGCGCCGTGCCGCGTTACGTCCCGCTGATGAACTGGACCGAAGACAGCGAAGACAGCGAGGCGCGCGCCGTGCGTCGGGTGACCGCGTCGCTGTTGGTCTTTGCTGCCATTCTCGTCGTCGCCACGCTGCTCGTCGCCTCGCCGCGCGTCGGCTTGGCACTCGATTACCGGGCAACGGTGCGGATCGGGGGGGCTGTGGTCGATGCCGAGGTGGCGCACACCTCCTCGGAGCGGCAGCGCGGGCTGTCCTTCCGCGACGGCCTGGCGCCGGGCACCGGCATGCTCTTCGTCTACAGCGGTGCCGATTACCGGACCTTCTGGATGAAAGACATGCGCTTCTGCATCGATATCGTTTGGATCGAGGGCGGCCAAGTGGTCGGAGCCGTGCAGAACGCGTGCCCCTCACCCGCGGGAACGCCAGACTCGCAGCTGCCGCGCTACACCTCGCCGGTTCCCGTGCGCTACGCGCTGGAGGTGCCAGCCGGCTGGCTGGCGCGCAACGGGCTCGGCCGCGGCGCCCCGGTCACCATCACCTGGACGGGGATCGCACTCCGCATTGTCAATAGCGGCCGTACCAGCAACTCGGTCACCTCGCTCTACGCCTACGACAACGACCTGGCCACCTCCTGGCGTACCAATAGCTCGACCCCACCGAGCTCCGCCTACGTCTGGTTCGACCTCGGCGCCACCAAGTCGATCGGCACCATCAAGTGGCTGTTTGCCCAGACGGGGTACGCCGACGCGCTCACGATCCAGGCCAGCAACGACGGGGTCACGTGGGCGACCCTCGCGACGCCGGGCGGTGCTGCCGCCGGCACCTGGCAGTCACTCAGTACCCGCGTCTCGGCGCGCTACGTCCTGTTCTCTTTCGGCAACCCGAATCGTGATCCACAGCTCGGTTACCTGAGCGAGGTCCGAATCCTCTCGTAACCCCTCGGCACGGCGGGACCCGCCTCTGAGGGGTGGTCACGGCAGGAGCGACGATCGCGCGTCTCAACGCAAGGCCGGCCACGGCCTTCTGCGGTCCGTCCCGCTCCAGCAGGTCGCGCCACGGGGGCCGGTCCGCAGGAGCCAGAGGAGGCCTGCAAAGGCCGTGCGGGGGTCTCTGGCGGACCTTCCGCTCCGGGGTTTCTGCTAGTCGTCGGTCAACCCCCGCGCCTCGCGCTCGCGGGTGCCGCGCCATCGGGTTTGCAGACGCACCCTGACCCGCCGGGGGAACACGACCACAAGAAACGCCACCCAACCCCACCGCCGCAACGCCACGAACGCGACAGGCGGCGCGCTGAGCGGCTCTAGCCGCGCGAAGTGGGTCGAGATGGGCGGACGCGCTATACTTATGGCCACGCACGGGGGAAGCGGAAGTAGGCCCTGTGGGCCACGCCGCGAGGAAGGGAGCGGGGCATGGTTCGGGTCGGCGGGACGTGGATACTACGGGTCGTTGTTGGGCTGGTCGTCGCGGTCGCGGCGGTCGCGCTGCCCTCCCCAGCCGGCGCGGGCCACGCGTGGGGCAGCTACCACTGGGGACGCACGGCTAATCCGTTCACCGTCCAGCTCGGCGACAACGTAAGCAGCACCTGGGATAGCTACCTCGGCACCGCCTCGTACGATTGGTCGAGGTCGACGGTCCTCGATGCGCCGGTTGGCGCGGGGCGCACCAGCAGTCTAAGCACGTGCGCGCCGACCTCGGGCCGCATCGAGGTCTGCAGCGCGGCGTACGGCCGCACCGGCTGGCTCGGCGTCGCTAACGTCTGGACCTGGAACGGACACGTCGTACAGGGCGCCGTCAAGCTGAACGACACCTATTTCAACACCAGCACGTACAACACGCCGGCGTGGCGGCGCCTCGTGATGTGCCAAGAGGTGGGCCACACCGTCGGCCTCGACCACACGGACGTCACCTCCAACAACGCGAACCAAGGCACGTGCATGGACTACACGAACGACCCGAACGGCGGCGCGGGGGGCGCCAGCAGCACCGACCCGAGCAACGAGCACCCAAACCTGCACGACTACGAGCAGCTGGCGTCGATCTACCGTCAGCACGCGGACACCACGACCACCGCCGGCAGCACGTCCGCAGCGCAGACGGCCGGGCAGAGCGGGCAGGCGATCCACGACCCGGCCGGCCCTGAGCGGGGCGGCGTCTCCGCCTTCGTCACTGAGCTCGGCCGGGGCAACCGGGTGATCACCTTCGTCATCTGGGCCGACGCCAACCTGATGGCGGCAACGCACGCCAATCCCAATGCCCCGGTCGCCAACACCACGACCGACGAGGAGAGCTTCCCGGTCGACGGTGGCACGCACGACCACGAGGGGGAGGCGGCGCTCGATAGCGACGCCGACAACCTTGACGACGCGGCCGAGGCGACGCACGGCACGGATTCGGCCAACCCCGACACCGATGCCGATGGCCTAGCCGACGGCGACGAGGTGCACACCTACGGCACGACCCCGCTGGTCTGGGACACGGACGGGGACGGGGTGAGTGATGGCAACGAGATCTTCGGCGTCGGCACCAACCCGCTGGTCGCCGATGGGGCCACCCTCAACGGCGGGACGAGCGGCGCGGTGGCCGCGCCCGAGGCGGGCGCGGGCTTCGCGGTCGGGGCCACCGTCGTCACCACCGACGCGGTCAACCTGCGGGCGACCGCGTCCCGGCAGGGGGAGATCGTCACGGAATTGGCGGCAGGCACCGTCCTGACGGTGACCGGGGCAGCCGTGCAGGCGCAGGGGCTAACCTGGTACCCCGTCGTGGTCGTTGACCCGGCGACCGGGCAGTCCCTGGCCGGCTACGTCACCGCCGACTTTCTGGACGTGGCGTAGGCCGATCGCTCGTTTGGCGGATGGGCGGGCCACCGCGGCCCGTCCATCCGCTCAGCATCGATGGACCGGAGGGACTCAAGCGATCATGGGACGTCGTTGCCCTCGTGCGCGTCACGTATGGCTCGGCCTAGTGGCGCTCGTGCTCCTGCTCGGCCCACTGGCCGCAGGCGTGGTCGACGCCGCGGCCAAGCCGCCCGGTCCAAGCACCGGCGCTGGGTGCCTGCGGGCCGATGGCACGACCGGCTCCGCTGAGGTCGTGCTCGACCCGGGTCACGGTGGCGGCGATACGGGCGCCGTCAATGCTACCTACGCTTTAGTCGAGAAGGAGCTGACCCTCCAGGTTGCCGCCCGCGCGGCCGAGCTTCTGGGGACCAGCCGCGTGGCACTCACCCGCTACGACGATCGGGCGCTGGGTAACAGCGAGCGGGGGAGATCGCCAACGCCTGCGGCGCCGCCGTCTTTGTCTCGATCCACTTCAACGCCGCGAGCGACCCAAGCGTCGACTACACGAAGACGTTCTGGGGGAAGCGGCGCAAGGACGAGGCCTTCAGCGGGGTGATGCACGACGCGTTGGTCGGGCAGCTTGGGATCGCCGGTGGTGGGGTCGGTCAGTTCGCCACCGGCTCGCTCCTGCAGGCGGAGATGCCGAGCACCCTCGCCGAGACCGTCTTCCTCTCCAGCGACGCGGAAGCGCAGCGGATCGCGACCGACGACGGTGCCCGCCTCGAGCAGATTGCCCAGGCGATCGCTCGCGGTGTGGCTGACGGACTTTTGGGGCCGCCCTTTGCCCAAGCCCAAGGTAACGGAGGCTAATACCGACTGCCGCTGCACTTTGATACCGTCACCAACGCCACCGCGTCGACGCCTAACGTGCTTAGACCTGCCAGGTGCGCAGCTAGGGATGGTGGTCCGGCCCGGTACCTCGGTCGGAGCAGAAGCGCCATCGCAGGGCGCTGGGCGGCCTGGCGGGCATCTCCGCCCGTGTGGGCGTCGTGGAGAGCGCCGGCGCGGCGGGTTCCTTGTGGGTGATTTGCCTTGGCCGCAAAGCGTCCAAAACAGGCAGGAGATTGTACGGACTCTACCGGTCAGACTCGGTGGTTGCGATGCTGCCCACGAGGAGGGCGTGATGGCCACCACCGACGGCGAGCTAACCCACGAGCCAAACGGGCACGAGCTCGACGAGGGGGCTGTTCGGTTTGAGGCCTCGCCATCACGGTGCTGCGGGTGTGCCAGCAGCTCGCGGCCGAGGGCCTGGACGCGACGCTGGAGCGCAAGTACCGTGACCGCGTCTACGAGCGCGCATTGGACGGCGAGCAGGAGGCCCGCCTAAGCCCCCTCGCCTGCAGTACGCCCCCGGACGGCCAGGCTCGCTAGACGCTTCGCCTGCTCGCCGACGAGCTCGTCCGCCTGGAGGTGGCGGAGACGATCTCCCACGAGACTGTCCGCCCGGCACTCAAAAATGCGCTCAAACCCTGGTTGAAGGAGCAGTGGTGCCTCGCCCCCACCGCCGACCCGATCTTGGTCTGGCGCATGGAGGACGTGCTCGCCGTCTACCAGCGGCCGCCCGATCCCATCGGGCTCATCGTCTGCCTGGACGAGGCGAGCCGCCAGCTCCTCGCCGACACGCGTCCCCGCCTGCTCCTCGCGGCCGGCCAGCCCGCCCGCCACGACCCCGAGGACGTGCGCGGCGGAATGGCCAACGTTTTCCTGGTGACCGAGCCGCTGTGCGGCTAGCGCACCGTCTTAGTCAGTGAGCAGCGGACCCGGCTGGGCTTCGCCGCCTGGGTCAAGGAGTTCGTCGATGTCCATTACGCCGCCGAGCAGATCGTGCTGGTGCTGGACCAGCTCAACACCCATTCCCCGGCCTCCCTCTCCGCTGGCTTCCCGCCCGCCGAGGCGCGGCGCCTGGTGGAGAAGCTGGAGGTCCACCACACGCCCAAACCGGCAGCTGGCGCACCAATGGCGGAGCTTGAGTTGAGCGTCCCGGAGCGGCAGTGCCTGGGCCGGCGGTTCGGCGACCGCGGGACGCTGGAGCGGGCGGGCGCCGCCTGGGCCGGGCGCCGCCTGGGCCGGGCGCCGCAACGCGGGCGCCTCGACCATCCGCTGGCAATTCACCACCGCCGACGCCCGCATCAAGCTCCGCTGCCTCTACCCGGCGAATCAGCCCCGACACTCGACTAGAGCGGCGTTCATAACAGTTGGCCGGGGAGCAGATAGCCGGCGGCGCGGTAGAAGCCGCGGGCGTCGGCTGGGGTGAGTGCGGCGAGGGCTGGCCCGGCGGCGTCGACGAGCGCCTCGAAGGTGCACGCCTCCGCTCGACGCAGCTGCTGCTTGAGCTTGGCGAAGGCGGGCTCGATCGGGTTGAAGTCGGGCGAGTACCGGGAGGAAGCGCAGCCGGCACCCCGCCGCCTCGACCACCCGCCGGGCACGGGCGCTCTTGTGCACGTTGAGGTTGTCCAGCAGCACCGTCTGCCCCGGGCGTAGCGCCGGTACCAGCTCCTGCGCCACCCACGCCTCGAAGGCGGGGCAGTCCAGCGCCCCCGGCAGCATCACCGGGGCAGCCACCCCGTCGGGCGTCAGGGCGGTGACGAGCGCCACCTGCTTGCGCCGCCCCCGCGGCACCCGGCCCATGGCCGCCCCCCGCGCGGGGCGCGGGCTCGCAGCGGGGTCAGCGTCGTCGGGGTGTCGGTCTCGTCCAGGAAGACCAAGTCGGCCGGGGCGAGCGCGGCCGCCCCGGCGCGGAACGCCGCCCGCTCGGCCTCGTCGCGCTCCCGGGCAATCAGCGTCTGTTTTTGAGTGGCAGCCCCAACCCGGGCCAGCAGCCGTGACATCGTCGCCTCGCTCACCCGCGCGCCCTGCTCCGCCGCCCAGCGGGCGCAGTGCTCGGCCAGCGTCGCGTCGGGGTGCGCGGCCACCTGGGCACGGAGAGCTGACCAGCGCTCCGGCGGCAGGAGCGGGGCGCGGCCCGGACGGGGTCGCGGGGCCGGGCTGCCCTGCTCCCGGTGCAGGCGGCGCCACCGCGACAGGGACCGGGGGCTGATGCCGAAGCAGCGGGCGATCTCGGCGCGCACGAGCCCGGCGTCCTCGGCTTGCAGCAACCGCTCACGGAGATCGACGGGGTACGGCTTCACGCCCCAAGTGTCCCCCCGAAGACAACTCCATCGCAAGCCGCTCTAGATAGCCGCAGATCACCCAACGACCGCAGTCTGCAGACGCGCGCCATCCTATCCCAGCGTCAGCCGGCGCGCTCGAACCGCGGGCCGGCAGCACAGCTGCCCCGTAGCACGCGGTGCTCCCCTGGGGGCTGGTCGGCCGCGCGCCCACGGTCCGACCAAGCATCTGACCGGCCCACCCACCTCGTGAGCGACCGCTACACCGCGGATGGTCCGTCCCTTTCCCGGCACCACGCTCATGTCTCCCGTGTCGCGGCTACGCGACTACTCGGATCGAAACATGAATCGGCCGAAGAACGAGCGGTTCCGCGCGACGATCCAATAGCCCACCTCGATGAGCCAGATGAATGGCCGCCGCTGGCCCAGGCGAGCCAGGACCGGATGCCAGCCGATCTCCTCCAAGACAAACAGCACTGCGCGCCCAGCGGAGAGCCGGGTTCCATCATGCGTGATGACCTGGATGGCCCGTCGCGCTCGCTCCTGGAGTTCAGGCGTCATCGGCGGGCTCGGACACTCCTGGTAGGGGACCGTCCGGAACTTCTCTCGCTGGTCGAATCGCCTGACCCAGGCGATAATGTTTCTTCAGAAGCTTCAGCCGCCATCCCAGATGAGCCAATGTTGGTCCGGCATGCGCGGTCGTCTCCTTCGGGGAGCGTTGGACGAGAAACCGGAAAGTGGACCCAGAGGGTAGCACAACGAAAATCCCTAGCAAGAGACGCCGGCAACCCGTTGCTCATGGTTATCCTCGTGGGATCGCGACAACTCTTCCCTGGTGTGAATCGGCGCCATGACCGGTGGCAGCGTCCGCGAGGCCGCGTGCCCGACGCCAATGCCTACTACCGCGGCTATGGGCGGGACGTGGGCGCGCGGGGCGCCGCCCACGAGAGCGAGCCCATCCACCCGGCACCGTCCCCCGTCCGGTGACGGTCGTGCGCCGAGCTGGTGATGGGACGTGAGGAGCCGGGTGGACCACGAAGCTGGGACGGGGGGCAGGCGACCGGCGGCCGGAAAGGGGAGCGACGGCCGTGACGGGGACGAAACCGGCCAGGCAATCGACGGCGCGGGTACCAGCGTCGCGACCGCGAGCTCGGCTACTCGAGCGGCCGACTGAGCGGGGCGTGGAACATAGCAGGTTTGGCGAGGTCCAACGGCGTCGGACCGACCAACGTACTGAACTGGACCGCATCCCGAGGCCGCGCCGGGATGGATGCCATGGTAACCAATGGACCGACGGCGGCGACGCCCTCCGCCCGAACAGGCTCCGGCCCCACGTGGTTACCCTGGACCGACGGCACGGGTCGCCCCTGGCCCGGGCGGACCCGGCTGCCGCGCGCCGCGCCCGCCGTCCTGGTCTACCTTGTTCTCTCCTGGGTGCTCTTCCTCCCGGCGGCGGAGCGGACGAAGGGCAACTACACGATCGACCAGGACCGAGTGCTCGCCTTCCTCTACCGGATCCCGGACCTCAGCCGCGATTTCCCGCGCGCCCTTCGCTCACTGGCGACCGCGCCGTTCCTCAACCACAACGCCATCCAGCTTGTCTACGTCACGGCGCTGCTCCTCCTGGTCGGACTCATCTTCGAGGCGAAGGAAGGGACGCCGCGGACGATCGGGCTCTTCTTCGGCACGTCGTTCGCCGGTGCGCTGGGTGCCGGACTCCTCCTCCACACCATCTACCCGGAGCTCCTGGACAACGGGTTCCTGGATCATGCCTGGGAACGGACGTGGAGCGGCGGCAGCGCCGGTGCCTTCGGCCTGATGGGCGCCCTCGCGGCGCGCGCCCGGATGCCGTGGCTGCTGCTCGCCGTGTTCGTGGCGTGGGAGTTGAACGTCGTCTTGTGGTACCTGCGGGAGTTCACCCCCGCCTTCCACCTCACCGCGCTCCTGGTCGGCTACCTCGTGACGCGCTACGCGCTGCCCCCTCGGCGTCCGCCGAGTACGGTCGTCGCCGGGGGCGGTCACGCCTGATCCCGCACACCGACGTCCCCACGGGTCCGCGCGGTCCAGATCCACGGCCATTGCCGGCCGATCCGGATGCCGCTTCCCTCGTCCCGGAGATCGACGGCCCTGCTAGAGCCGGACCTCCCGCCACGGAGCGCGACAAGGGTTGCCGGCGCACGCCCAGAGGGCGCGCCTACGCCGGGGCGAGGAGGTCAGCGGCGACGTAGCCGGCGCGCCCGTCGGCGGTCGACACCGGATACCACGCCGGCGCCAACCCGCCCCCGGGCCACGGCCGGGCCGGTGACCGTCAGGGGCGTGCCGGCGGCGAGGACTGCCAGGACCCGCCCGCTCATGGACGGGGCATCACGCAAGTTGACGCCGTCGGCCGCGACGGTCATGGCGGCCCCGGTCGCGAAGACCGGTGCGGATGCGCGCGCCGGTGAGCCGCCATCGACCGGTCCGTGGCCAGGGTTGCCCGGCTCGGCCCAGAGCACGGAGGTGACCCGGAGACGGCCGCGGCCGAGGTCCTCGACGATGACCGAGGAGCCACCCTGCTCGGGTCCAACCGGGTCGGGGATACTGACTCCGCCGCGGTGAACGTCGCCACCGCCGCGGTGCTAACCGTGGTTGTGCCGTCGCGGTGCGAGTGGATCGCGGCCAGCTGCTCGTAGTCGTGGTAGTTCGGGGCAACGTAGCTGGCGTAGGACAGCGTGCTGGCGCTGTCGTTCATGCAGGTCGTGCCGCCCGTGTGCCAGAGCCCGAGGGCGTGCCCAACCTCCTGGCAGAGGACGTGCCGCCGGGCGTACGCGTTGTTGTAGCGCGAGGTGGCGAAGTAGGTGTCGTTCAGCTTGACGGTGCCCTGAGTGAAGTGGCCACCCGAGAACCAGGCCGTCGCCACGCCGAGCCAGCCGTTGAAGCCTTAGCTCCGGTTGCACACTTCAACGCGGCCGGCCTGCGCCGAGCAGGAGCTGCCGCCCTGCCCCGCGACGACCGCCGTGTCAAGGACGGACGAGGCCGACCAGTCCGCCGACACCGACCCGAGGAGGCTCCGCCAGGTGGAGGTGGTCAGGTTGTTGCCGAGCGGGAGGACGAACGGGTTGCCGGTGCGCGCCCAGCGCCAGCCGTTCCACGAGTGGCCGGCTTCGGCTCGGGCCGGTAGCGCCGCTACGCAGAGCGCGGCGACCAGGCAAATGATGAGAACCCGCAGAGCCACGGCCTTACCCTGATGCTTCATGCGCTCCCTCCCTTCGCCCCCCGGTTACGGAGGTGTAATGGCTCGGTCGTCGATGCCATGGCGGCCGGTGCGCCCGCGCGGCCGCCGGCCGCCCCCCGGTTGCGGTTTCCTAGGATACCGGTGTCGAGACTAACACGTGACCCAGCCTATTACACGCACCCGCTCGGTCGTCAAGCTCGTCCGAACGGCCGCACGGCGGCTGTCCCATCGTGCGGCATGAAACCGGCGGGGCGTGGCCGACGAAGACCCGAGCCAATTGCAAGCCGCCGGGGCGCCGCACACCCCCCACCCCTTCCCTCCGCGAACCCGGCCCCGCGCGGCTGGGCTCGCGGTTTTACCTCGCCCATCACGGAACCGTCTGCATGGCCGGCGCGTTCCAGATGTGGTCGGGGCTTGGGCGTAGGGGTCGCCGCCCTGCCGACGACCCCCGAGCCGAACGGCAGCGCCCGCCTCACCCGCCGCTCCGCCCGCTCAGACGGCGCGAGAGGCGCCGCCACGCCAGCGGCCCTAGAGGAAGGCCCCGCCGGCTCCGGCCCGCTCGCAGTCGGCGGTTGCGCTGCGGGCGTATTCCGGTCGACATCGTAGGCGGCGAGGGCCTGCAGCCGCAATGCCGCGAGTCTCTTCACCGGGTTGCGTCCCGCTCCGCCGGCAGGAGGTCGACGACCTGGTCCACGAGCGCACGGTTGGTGGCGTCGCGCGCGTCCACCGTCGAAACCTCGGCGGCGAGGTCATTGCGCTCCCGTGCAGCGGCCCGTTCTTTCGCGACAACACCTTGATCCGGATCCGGGTCACCAGCCGTGCCAGATACGCGTCCCGGATCCCCTCGAGCCGGGCGGGGGCGGTCGACGACACTGACGCGCGCATGCCTATCATCGGCCCGGTCGCGCCGCCTCGCGTCGCGTCCGTCGTGTCTTGTCCTGTGGCGACCGTCGTGTCGCCACCGTCGTGACGCGCCCGGCCGAGTCGACGCCGGTGAGGACAGCTGCCAGTGGCCGGCGACCTTTCACCGGGTGATCTGGCCATGTTCGATGCGCTAAGCAGCCTCAGAGAAGTCTTGGACCGGTGCGTGCGGCGGCGGGGGCGGAGGTGCTGCGATGGCCCCACCCTCGCGCCGCGCGCCGACGATCTCCGGGGCCTGACCCGGACCGACCCCGACCCCGCGGGTGCGTCGGCGGGCGCACGCCCTGCTGCTGGTCGCCGAGGGGCGTGGACCGTGGCCGCGGTCGCGCGCCTGTTCGAGACGGGGCCGAACCGCATCCGCGCTTGGCGGGCCCGGTTTCTGGCGGGCGGCCGCCGGGGCCTCGCCGACGAGCCGCGCTCGGTCGCCCGCCCAAGCTGAACGCCGCGGCGCTGGCGTTCCTCGCGGAGGCGCTGGAGGCGAGCCCCCAGGCGTACGGGCTGCCGGTCACGGTCTGGAGCATCCGCGACCTGCGCGAGGTGCTGGCGGCACGCCTGGGTGTCCGTCTGCACCGCGACCGTGCACCGAGCGGTGCAGCGCTTGGGCTACCGGTACCGCCGCCCCCGCCACGACCTGCGGCACCGCCAGGACCAGGAGGCGGTCGCGGCGGCCGAGGAGGTCCTGGCGTGGCGGCGAAAAAAGCGTTGGCGCCCCTGGCGAACTCCGCCTCGTTTACTTGGACGAGTGCGAGGTCCACCGTCACCCCCGCCTGGCGAAGGTGTGGCAGCGGGGGGTGCCCGCTGGTGCCGGCCGCCGAGGAGGACGGCAAGTTCGCCGTCTTCCGGGGCGCTCGACTACGCCACCGGCCGGCTCGTCTGCAGACCGCGGAGCACAAGGACGGCGCCGCCTTCGTCGCCTTCCTCGACCACCCTGGCCGCGGCGTTCCCCGACGGGGCCGCTGGTCGTGGTCCTGGACAACGTCGGCTACCACAAGGGGCGGCGCGCCAAGGACTGGTGGATGGCCCAGCAGGACCGGGTCCGCCCGCTGTGGCTGCCCGCCTACGCGCCTGAGCTGAACCTGATCGAGCGCGTCTGGCGTCACCTCAAGGACAAGCTGAGCTGCCATCGCTGGTGGGCCGACCTGCTGGCGCGGGAGGTGGCCGCCGCCGCCCTCCTCTCGCGGACCGAGGCGCGCTTTCACCAGCCAGACCCGGGCGGCATCGCCCTGGTCCAGAACTTCTGTCAGGCTGCTTAGGTCGTGTCCGCAAAGTCTGGAGGCGCTTCGCAGATTCCTGGGTATGCCGCGCTGCTATCGCCGAAGTCGGCTGATAGACTCTCCATCTCAGATAGGGGCGACCAGCATTGGGAGCGGTGGGGTCATCCCTTGAGCACCATCCGCACGGCGACCGGGCGGCGCATCTTCTACGACGAGTCGGGATCGGCCCCCCGGTCCTCTGATCCCGGGGCAGGGGATACTGCCGGGCTGCCTCACGCAGTTGGCCGACGCCCTCGCCCCCGCTTCCGGGTCGTGGCCATGGACAACCGCGACGCCGGCGAAGCGAGCCGGAGACCGACTACTACGGGTTCGGGGACATGGCCGGGATGTGGCCGCCCTGCTCGACGCGCTCGGCATCGATCGGGCGCACGTGCTGGGCGGCCACTCCCTGGGGGCGAGCATCGCCGCGCAACTGGTCCTCGACCATCCTGCCCGGGTCGACCGCCTCGTCCTGGTTGGCGCCGCCGTGGGCGGGGAGCCGGCGCACCGGGCCGGCGACCCGCTGCCGCCGCCCGCGGCGTGGTGGATCGACGACCCCGTCGAGCGCATGCGCCGCTGGCTGCCCGACATCCTCGGGCCGGACTACCGCGCCCGGATGGACGAGGCGGACGCGGCGACCATCGTCGAGCCGGGCGGGAGCCGGTCGACCTGGGCGGGGATGATGCGCCAAGAAGCGACGAAGGAGAAGCGACCAGCTCCTGAGACGGCTCGCCGAGGTCCGCGCGCCGACGCTGGTGCTCCACGGGGGCGCCGACGTCCCCGAGGAGGCCCAGGCGCTGGCGGCCCGCATCCCCGGCGCCCCACCTCGTCGTGCTCCCGGGGGTCGGCCACCTGCCTGGGTGGAGCGCCCCGACGCGGCGAACGGCGCGATCCTGTCCTTCCTCACGGAGGCGGGCGCGCCCGTCCCCGCGGGGTAGATCACCGGGACCACCCTCCCGACAGACGGGTGCCGCGTCTTCACAACCAGAGCATGATGGCGGCGATGGTGATCATTGCGTGGTAGTTGCGCGCTCGCTTCTCGTAGCGCGTGGCAATTCGTCGGAATTGCTTTAGACGGTTGATGAGCCGCTCCACCACGTTTCGCTCTCGGTAGGCGACTCGGTCAAAGGCAGGATCCGGGGGTTGGTCGGCCTTGGTCAGGATCACCGCGCCGATCCGGCGTTCCTTCAAGTACCGTCGAACCGAAGAACTGCTGTAGCCCTTGTCCCCGGCGACGCGGTCCGGTCGTATCCGGGTCGTCCTCGCCCCGGGCGCTTGACCGCTTCCCTGCTCCATGAGAACGGGGAGCACCGATTGCTCATGGCGTTCTCCTCCGGTTACCACGAAGACCATCGGCCTGCCGTTCCGCTCGCACCGAAGGTGATCTTCGTGGTAAAGCCGCCGCGGCTGCGGCCAAGGGCCTCAGCTGCCGATCTTTGGCACCGGCGGCGTGCTGGTGCGCCCGGACGACGGTGCTGTCGACGAAGTGCAGCGACCAGTCCAGCCGGCCTTCGGCGTCGGCCCGCCGTTGCAGTTCGGCCAGGATCGATCCCACACTCCGCCTTCTGCCAGCGGTAGAAGCGGCTGAGACCGTCTTCCAGGAACCGTAGCGCGCGGGGCGGCAGCGCCAGGGGCAGCCCGTGCGCAGCACCCAGAGGATGCCGTTGATGACGGTTCGGTGGTCGTTGGCGGGGCGGCCGGTCGGTGGCTTCTGCGGCGGCAGCAGCGGGCGAAGCCGTTCCCACTGCGCGCGTCGGTCAAATCCTCGTTGCCATGCCGCCAAGCATAGGCGTCCCGGGGTTTGCGGACACGCCCTAGCGGACGGCGCCGGCGGAGGTGCCGACGAGGTGCACCGCCACCGTGACGCTCACGGATACGTCGCTGGCGGCCCCGTCGGTCCCGTTGCGTTCTGTCTCGTCGTTTGCGCCGGGTTTCGCCAAGTTGTCGCGCGTGGCTCGGCATGGTCGCCGACCGGCCCCGCCGGCGCAAGGCCATCCGTCTACTGGATGGACAAAGGGAGCTTCTGTTTCAGCGTGAAACGAAAGTGTGAACGGCTTGGGAACTTCGAGGGGGTCAGCACGCGCCGGTCAGGAAAATGGATACCGTGTCCGAAACAGCTTACTGTGAAGGTTTGCAATGAGCACAGGGCTGTGATTGATAACGCTTGTTAGTGAGCAGCAAAGCGAACGGCCCCCGAGCCACAGCCTGAGGCCGCTACGTTGCGTTGTTGTAACGCCAGGGCTACGCTGGCGTCGGCGCCGCCGGAGTCGGCACCGTCCCGCAGCCGACCCCGTCCGGGCACGCGTCTCGCTCGCCGGCGTAGGCGCACCGGGAACCGTCGTGTAGGCTGCCGATCCCGTCGCAGGGCCGGCACTTGCGCACCGGGCCGACGAGCGCGAGCCGGAGGTTTTCGTAGCCGGCGTGGCCACGGATGTCGGCCAGCCATGCGTGACCTGCCATGCCAATGGTGGCCTCGTCCATCTCCTGCCATGTGTGTCTCCTCGGCAGGGCGGCTGGTGACAGGAGCGCGGCGTGCGTGGCATTGCTCGTCTGCGTGTACTCGGCCATTGCCTCTAGGGCGATGTGGCTGCACAACTCGTGTAGGTCGAGTCCGTCCAGCTCGTCGGCGAAGCTCACGCGGTCATAGACATCGCCCTAGTGTCGTGCGCTCCGTCCCTCATCGTTGCCGGGGCGGGAGGGGCGCTGCGCAGGGTCGCGGCGGGTTGCACCGTGGGCGGCACCGACGGCACGGGCGGCCAGACCGTGTCGGCGTTGCCGGACACTGGTACGGACACCGTCCTGAGCAACAACGCCACGAACGGTTGGCTGCTCCTCGCGGGGGCGCTCGTCGACGTCGCGGGCGTGGGCTACCACCTGCGGCGACGGGCTGCCTAGCGCGGCCCCACCTCCGGGCCCTTGCCCCGAGACGTAAGTGAGCGAACGGTGCCTCGGCCCCCTTGGTCGGGGCATCGTTCTGTTGAGCGACGCGCGTGCGTGCCCGCCGGAGGCGAGGCGCGCGCGGCGTCGCAGCTCGCGGTATGATGCCGAACGGACGTTGTGGCACGCCAAGGCAGGAGGCTGGCGGTGCGTGACGATGACGCTGTGTGGGACGGACCGATCCACGGCCTGCGCGGGGTTCTCGCCGACGACGGAGAACGGGCACAGTGCCATATTTGCGGGGGCTTCTACGGCAACCTCGGTGGGCACGTCCGCCGGCAGCACGATGTCGGCCCCGCCGACTACAAGAAACGCTTTGGGCTGAAGGCGGGGACCGGGCTCGTTGGACCCGCCCTCAAGGACGTCCGTCGGCGGCAAGCGCTGGCGCGTATGGAGCAACCCGCGTACGCGGCGTTCGTCGCCGCGGCGAAGCGGGCCGTGGCGGAGATGACCCCCGAGCAGCGCTCGCCTCGAGGTCGGCGACGGCGACTGGAACTCCGCCTCGATCCTGCGAGGGCAGCCAATGATCTGGCGGCACTGGAGCGGGCGAACGAGGTCCTCGCCCAACGCCGCAGCCAGGGAACCTACCAACCGTCCGGCTGGGGCGGTCAGGATCCCAAGACCCTCTCGGCGAAGGGGATCGCCCGGCTCGCCGAACTCCGCGCCGACCCGGCGTGGCGAGAGAACTTTGCGGCGACGGTGTCGAAGGCGCGCGGTGGCCGGCTTTGGGTCCAGTGCGTCGTCTGTGGCACCCGCTTCCAGGAACCGCAATCGCATCGTCGTCGCAAGACGTGCGGTGACGGCTGTTGGCGAGAGCTCAACCGCCGTATTGCTCGGGAGCAACAGGAGAAGGTGGCGGCCGACCGGGAGGAGCGTCGTCGGCTTGGCCAGTTGCTCGCGGCGCACCGGCGCGCGCAGGGATTATCCCTTGAGCGGACCGCGGCGCTCACTGGCCTCTCGGCCTCCCACCTCAGCTGCATCGAGCGCGGCCTCAACACCCCTTCCACGGCGGCGCTCCATCGCATTGCCAAGGCGCTAGGTACCACCATCGAAGCGCTGGAGGGGGCGCCACAGGCGGGATGACCAGACGGGCCGGATCCTTCGCTGCACGCCGCGGTACACGTTCGCGACGTGACGGCCATCCCCGGCATCAGGCTCGGAGATAACCGTTCCTCGGCAGGGCTTGCCCGCTCCCAGCGTGCGGTTAGGTGCCTGGATGGCCGTGAGGCGGTGCCGTCGGTTAGCGGGCACAGGGCGCCCGGCCACCAAGTACCGGTCTATCCGTTCCCATCCTTCACCCCCTTCGCCTCCGCTCCCTGAAACCCGTACACCTCCTGGTCTCAGATTGGCTGTTCTCGGGTGGCTCCGCAAGGAGTCGAACCCTGAACCGTTGGACAAACAGCGCCCGGTGGTGCAACCAGGGTTAGGTTGCATGTTGCCCGCCTCGACTGACGCATCGTGCAGCGCGGCCGGCCCGATTGGCTCACGTCCTCGCGATCTGCCGATCCAGCGGCGGCGATTGGCCGCCCGTTCGAGTTGGCCGCTGGGTATGCTACAATTGCATCAGAGAACGCCCGGGTTCCCTCCCACGTTCTCCTCCCCGCCGGCCCCTCGCTGCCCCAATGGCGAGGGGCCGGTTTGTGCCCCCCGGCTACCGTCCTACCACCCCGCACCAGCGTTGCTCTCCGACCCCGCTTGACCACCGCAGAAATAGAACATATGGTCTATTGTGCCCCGAGCGCTTCACCGGCGGACTTGGCCTTCGCGCCGGCGGCCCTCCCGGCGAGCGGCCAGGCGTGTCTGGCGTGGGGGGCGACGGGGCCTGGCTGGGTCAGCCCCCCGGCCAGTTGCCTGGTCGTCGGGTTGAGCGCTGGAGTCGGCGCGGGGGCTGGTCGGGGCGTTGCTGGCGATCGCCCGCGATCGACGCTGCGACGCTCGGGAGCCGGATCGGTGGACTGGCTGAGCCATTTGCCCGCCCAGCCGGGGGCGCTGGTGGGGGCGGTCGCCGCGCTCGTGGTGGCTTTGCCGTGCGGGAGGTCGTGGCGGGGGCACTTGGCGCCATGGGGGGAAGGATCTGTGGGGTAGACCAAGCGGCGGGCGACGCGCGGCCCTGGGGCCGCGGGCGGTAGTGGCTAGGCAGGACGCGAGAATCTGCGGACCGAGGCGAGGTAACGCTGCGGCAGGAGCGTCGGGCCCGGACGGAGCGGCCGCAAGTGGGGCTGGCTTTACCCAACACGGATAGGTGCCGCTGACCGGTTTGCCCGAGATGGTCACGTCTGCCGATCAAGGCGAACGGCTGCCCAAAGGCCACGGCGTCTCCTCGTCAGACTGAAACCCCAGGAATCGGTCGATGCCGTTGCTCGTATTGGTGAACCCGTTGCACCACGCGTCAGCGCGATGTGGCCTACCGGGGGCTCCGGTCGGCGGGCGGTCTGGCGCGCCCTCCCGCGCCGGCTCGGTTAGAACGTCGTGCCATTCGCGGACCGATCAGGTGCTGACCATGCCGTTCCGCACGAACGGATCGCCCCTGGCGAACGCCTCGGCGGCGTCGCGGGTGGTGAAGAGGCCCATGGTGGAGAGGACCTTCCCGGGATCGGAGAAGGGGCCGGACATCAGCAGCGTGCGCTAGGCGCGGCACTCCGGCATGCGCGCCCGGTGGGCGCGGAAGGTCTGGGGGCGCCTCGCGAGAACCTCGGCGGCGGGTTCGGAGAACGCGACGATGAGGACGCACTTCATGGGGCACTCCTCCCGATCACCATACGTCCGGGAGTGCGGTCGGGACGCAACCGCCGCCGACGCCGCAAAGGGACAACGTGTGTCGGTCTGCTTCTGGGCCTCGCCCCTCCGGAACGATATCATCCCCGTCGTGCCCAGCGAAGTGGTTCGCCGACATCGCGCATCGTCCCCATCCGCGCTGAGACCACGGAGCCGCATACGGGACGGGCGAACGGCCCCGGGTGCGGCCGGGGCCGTTCGCGAAACGGAGGGTTACCGGCGTCGGTGCTCGACGACGCCGGCCCGCGCATTGTCACCGAGGTCTGGCGCCAAGGCAACAACCCCTACTGAGAGTAACGGCCGCCACCCCCTCCTTAGCGAAAGGGGTGCTCGCCCGGCGTCGCCCCACCAAACCCGCCCTTTGACTGGTGCGCGCCGCGCCGCGCCCCCGTCAGACTGGACCACGTGACGACCCGATGGTCGTCGCGCGGTGACGGGCGGCGGCGCGGGCCGGCACGATCGGCGCAGTGCACGCCTGAGGAGGACTAGCATGGATGGGATGCGGTTTGACGAATTGACGAAGGCCCTCGCATCCAACGTGTCCCGCCGCCGTCTCGTCCGGGGCGCCGTGGGCGGTGCCATGGGCGCGCTCGGCGCTGCGCTCGGTGGACGGGGGACCAGCGCCGAACACACCACTACGGCCTGCGCTCGCTACACCGGCCTCTGTTCGGTCAGTTGCTGCTGTACCACGGCTGGCGCCCAGTGCGTCTGCTACAGCCGCGACAACTGCCGCTGCCTCTGTCCCGAGGGCGCCTCATTCGACTACGCTACCAATGCCTGCGTCTGTACCGCCGAGACGGAGCAGGCACCATGTGGCGGCGTCTGCTGCCCCGCCGCGCCGGCCAACGCCACGGCCGCCTGCACCAACGGGCAGTGCGATGTCGCGTGCCAGCAGGGCTATCAGCTGTGCGGCGGTCAGTGCACGAGCACCGCCTGCCCGGCGGGGCGACCTTCAGCCTCACCACCTGCGGGTGCGTCTGCACTGCGACGGGCCAGGCTCCATGCGGGACCGGCACGGCGGCCACCTGCGCGTGCGAGGTCGCGTACGGGGAAGCGTGCGACCAGAACACCGACTGCCAGGCGGGCTCCGTCTGCCGACCGCCCGACACGCGGTTTGACCAGACCTGCACCACGACGGGCCCGGGCGGGGCGTGCTGCCTCAACACCGCGGTCGCGGAGGCCCGTGTGACGAGGCCGCCGATTGCCGCGGCTTCGGGGAGAACGACCCGTGCCAGGCCGTGACCTGCGAAGGCGGTGTGTGCGTGGTTCGGGGGTGCCGTGCTGCACCGGCCTGGCCGACAACGCGACCTGCTTCAACATCAGCCAGATCCAGGTCTGCTGCGGGGGCGTCTGCTGCCCTGTGGGGCAAAGTTGCGTCGGCCGGACGTGCCAATAGCGGTCAGGGCGGCCGAGGTCCCGTGAGAGGGGGCGTCACCCGGCGCCCCTCCATTCCAAAGTTGTGTTTAGGATTAGTCCGCCGCGAGGGCTCCATCTCCCGCCGTGCCCACCGCAGCCGGTGCCGTCGTGTCCATGCCGGGGTGATCGCCAGCTGCGTCCAGGCGACGGCGCACCTCTGCTCGGATCCGCGATGATGCGCTGGTCGGCGCGGAACAACGGCGCTGGCACGCCTCCAGGTGGCGAACGGCCTCGGCGACGCCCGCTCGGACTCGTTGGCTAGCCCCTGGCGCGGGCATGGCTACTCGGCGACGATGCCGGCCATGCGCGAGCGGGACACGGCGATTCTCGCCATGTGCAGCGATCCGACGCCCTGGTGCGAAACCGCGCAGGGTATTCGCGCGTCCTAGGGCCGTCGGCCGGGCCCCCTCCCGGTCCCGCCGGCGCTGCACCCCCGGGGGTCCCGGCTTCCCACCCGGCCCCGGGGGCTGCCCTTCTTCCAGCTGCCTAAAACCGACGAGTCCGGCCTGTGCGGGGCCGGACTCGTGGGGGAGAGGGGTGGGGGCGGGGAGACGCCCCCGGGACTTGGGAGTCATCCAGGTCTACGTCGTCACCGCGACAATGGATGCGTGGGCGCCGAGGCCGCGTCTCCCGCAACCGCCGGCGCGCCGGCTCAGCATCCCTGATCGTGACGCTGGGCTAGCGGCCCGAGAGGCGCTCGGACCCGTGGCGGCTTAGGGCGTGTCGTCGTCGCCCGGGTCCAGCACGCCCGTCGTCACCAGGGCGACACCGCCGCCGATGCCGGACCCAAGCCCCTCGGCGCTGGGCGCGACATCACGGCTTGTCCCTGGCTCCACCCCGCTGAGCATCAAGCGGTCGCGCGGCGCCGCGGCCGGCCCGGCGGAGCCGATGAGGGTCTCCCCGGCGGTGCCCCAGTGGTCGCTGCCCGCCTGCGTCTGTGGAAGGAGCCCGGCGGTCGGGCGGTCGTCGACCGGCGCCTTCAGGTGCAGTGCCCAGCCCCCGACGAGCGCCAGCGCAAGGACCAAGGCCACCGACCGCGACACGGCGAACGGGACCGGAGACCACCGGTGCGGTGGCGGCGCGGCAAGCGTCGGCACCGCGGGCTGCGGCGGGCGGGCTTCGGGGTGCCGGGGCGCGGGACGCCCGAGCCACGCGCGCGGCGCGGCGGGCCGCACGGAGGCGGCCTGGGCGGCGGCGACGCGGGCGAGGAGAGCGGCCTTGACCACGGGGCGGGGCGCGGCGGGGGGAGCCAGCAGGCCCAGCGGCGCGACGGCTCGACGGTTCGCCGCCACCAGCCGGGCACAGCGCCCGCAGCCACGGCAGTGGTCCTCGACCCGCACCCGCTCGACCGGCTCGAGGGCGCCGAGCGCGTAGGCCGCGGCGAGGTCGTCAACGTGGAGGGGACGGGCCCGCCGCCCCGTCTCCCGTCGAGACGGGGACCGGCGTCGAGGCTCGTCCGGATGCTCGTGGCCGTCGCTCATCGTGCCCATCCCTCGGCGCCCGCCCCGCGCGCTCCACTGGCTGTCGGCGCCTGGTCGCGTCGCAACCCTGCCCTGCGCTGGACCGCCACGGCTGGCCCTGGGCACACCGGGCGCGCCGGCGGGCCCGAGGGTCCTGCATGGTATACGTCGACTGTCCCGCCTCCGGATGTCGCGGGTGTCCACCGCCGCACCTTCCCGCGGTCGGCGCGCACGACCGTTACGGCACCGGGGCGACCGTGAGCACGTAGACCGCGATCGGGGCGGCGCCCGGGTTGCGCACCACCCCGTCGGCGCCCGTTGCCACCGCACCCGTCACGGCCGCCACCCACTGGCCGGTCCCCGGTGGGGTCACCGGCACCCCGGCTCCCGGCGCCAGCGTCAGGCGTCGCAGGCGGACGGCCAGCGGCCCTGCCGGCACCGCTTCCAGCGCGGTCCTGAGCAGCACCCGGCCGGTGGCACCGGTCACGGCGAACGGGGTCCACCACTCGGACCCCGGCCGCCGCAGCACGACGGCCACGGCCTCCAGCGCCTCTGGTCCCGTGCTGCGCTCCGCGAGGGAACTGACCCCCAGCGGGTAGAGGATGCTGTCGCCTGGACCCAGGGTAACCTCGGTCCCGCCCCGGACCGTCGCGGGCCCGGCCGTCGGGGTAGTGGTACCGGCGCTGCGGGTGACGACCATGTTGACGGGGGTGCGGACCGCGTAGCCACCGCGCAGGACCGTGACGATCGCCGCGGCCGGGTAGGTGCCCGGGCCGGTTACCACCCCCGGCATCGCGCCACCCGTGACTCCGTCTTTGTCCCCGCCTCCCGCCGCCTGGTGGATCTCTCCCACCAGCAGCAGCACGACCCGCGAGGGGGGCGACGTCCGCGGCGACGCGCGGGGCACGAACTCGGCCGGGACCACAAGGTCAATCAGGGTATCGCCGGTGATGGCCGGTGGTGCCGCGGGGAGTGCCTCCTGGGCCGCGGTGGGGGCATAGCCGGCGCCCAGGAGGGCGAGGGCCAGGGCAACGCGGACGGCGACGACCGAGCGGCGGCGCATAATGGCTCCCCGTGCGTGCGGTGGCCCGGCGGCGCCGGTGCGTCGCATCATACTCGACCGGGCGCCAGCGCGCGGCGCTCGGCGCCTCGGCGGACGCGGCCGCCAAGCGGGGCTGAGGCGTGCGGCGGGGCGGGCGCCGCGCGGGCGGCCCGCGCCCCGCGTCGGAGAGGGCGGGGCTGGTACTGCAGCGCGCCGAGTCTCGTATCCGTTGCGCCGTTCCGTGCCGCCGGTTGGGGGAGGCGGGGGCGGCGACACCTGCGGTGAGCACGCCGGCGCCGTAGTGGGCCGCCACCCGGCACGGGAACCACCAGGCGGGGACGGCCAATGCGGCGGTCCGGCCCGCCGTTCCACGTTGGCACCGGCGCTCTCCCCGACGCGAACCCGGCCGTTGGCCGCCATCGCACGGCACTCGAGCAGGATGCTCCAGGCGCGGCCCGGGTCGCAGACGCGCCAGGCCACGACGCGGCCGCGCTGGGGGCTAGGCGACGCGTCCGGCCCGGGCCACCAGCCGGGCGAGGTATTCGCCCGTGGCCTCGTCAAACGCGCCACCACAGGCCATCAGCGTCAGCGCCGGCGTGTCGGTCGGGCCCACGATCGCCTGGAGCCGCTCCGGCGCAAGCTCGGCCACGGGGTAGAGGGTGCTCCACTGCACCCGGTAGGTGTAGACGGTACCGTCGTCGCCGGTCACATGGATCTCGTCACCCCGGCGTCAACGCCTTGAGCGACCAGAAGACCGCCGGTCCGACCGCCCAGCCATCGACGTGCCCGGCCATGACGGTATTGCCGATCCCGCCGAGGCGGGCCGAATCCTGGTACCAGGCGACGACCCAGGGACCGCTCGGGTTCTGCATCACCCCGTCGACGATGGCGACCGTCTCGACCGCGGCGTCCACCCGAGCCGCGTCGATCCGGATGGCCGACGGGCGGACCCGGTGAGAGCCGGTCCTAGCGGGCAGCACGCGGCCGAGGGGGCCGGCGCGCGTCCCGCCCCAGATGGGCACCTCACCGACCGGGGACGCGGTAAGTGGGGCCTGGGCGACGACCGTCGCCGTACTCCCGTCATCCTGATCGCCAGCGCTCAGCCGGGACACACCGAGCCCCTCCTGTCGCTGGTTAGTGGCTCCATCCCCACACCAGCCGCCCACCGCTCCCCGCCTCGCTTCGTCGAGGGTCAGAGGTCGAGCCTGAGATCGTCTGATCTCGCGGGGCCACCGCAACCGTGCGGTCGGCCTGGCCGGAGGGCATCCATCGCTCGCCGCCTCCCCCACCTGCCAACTTGCCGACTCCCCGTCTAGCCGACTACCCGTCTAGCCGACCAGCCGACCAGCCGACCAGCCGACTTGCCGGCTTGCCGTCTCGCCGCCTCCCCGCCCCCCTGTGACTTCCCGGCGCTTGCCCACCGGCCCCGGAGTTGTTACGATGCCCGCAGACAACGGAGCAGTCCGGGCGTCCGGCCCTGGCTGGCCTCGACCGCGCGGAGGGCGCGCGACTGGCCGCCGGGAACCAGCGGGGCGCCGCGTTCGGGATCCGAACCGGGCTGCCGGCTGTTCTGTTGCACGACGAACCTCGTTCCGCACGATCCCTGAGCACGGCCCCCCGCTGGTTGGACGGTGGAGTGATCCGTGCCCAGGAAACCATCCGCGGAGCCAACGGGGGCGCACGAGGGGACTCGGTAGGGGAGGGGAACCATGAAGCGAGCGGTGATGAGCGTCCGGCTCCTGGTCGGCCTGATCTTGCTGGCGGGCCTGTTGGGAGTCGCGAGCCCGACCGTCCGCGCCCAGGACGCCGGCGATGGATTCGGCGGCGAGCCGTCCTATCCTGTGGTCGACGAGAGCGGAGACGCCGCAGCCGGCGACGGCGCCTACACGCCGCCCGTCACCGGCGAACCGGGCGCCGACGCCGACACGAGTGGCGCCGACGCCGACGCCGATACGAGTGGTGCCACCGACGTCGACGACACGAGTGGCGCCGCCGAGGTCGACGACACGGTCGTCACCGCCGCCGAGGCGTTCACCGTCAATGTCTGGTGCGCACCGTCCGGTGACGGCCAGACGGCCTGTACCTTCACGCCCAGTGGCGATGCGGGCACGGCGATCTCCAGCTTGTTCATTCCCCTCTTCACGATCGACACCTGCAACGCCGGGGTCGTCAGTTACGGAACCGGCCAGCTCTGGCAGAACGGGGTCCGCAGCCCGGCCTCGTGGCATGCAGGCGCCGGCCCGGCGGTCACCCTGACCTTCCACGGCACCGACGGCACGATCTTCCCCCTCAACGGGACGAGCGCGACCTACACGATTGAGGCAGGCGGCACCTCGTACAGCGCCACGGGGCCGCTTCTCGGCTGCACGAACGACGTCATCCCCGACGACGACGAAATCGTCCCCGGCGAGACCATCGGCGTACCTGTCACCGTCTGGAACTGTGACGAAAACTCGATCGAGGCCGCGGAAGAAGGCGTCGATCCCAACTGCTTCCCGGTCGCTGGCGTCGGACTCAGCGTCTCGATCGATGGCGGCACGCCCTTCACCGCCGTGACCGAGGAAGGCGGCGTCTACTACGTCGAAGGAACCCCGGGCTCGGTTGTCGAGGTTGCACTGCTCGACGGGCCGGCCCTTGCCGGCTACGAGTCGCTCGACGGCGGTGCCGGCTCGACCGAGATCGCCGACGACGCGAGCCTCGACTTCTATAACGTCCTCGTCGACGATACGGTTGAGCCGACGCCGGCGCCGACGCCAGAGCCAACTCCGGCCCCCACGCCCGAGCCGACGCCGTCTCCCACGCCTGACCCGACCCCATCCCCAACGCCGGTTCCGGTGGCCGCCGGACGGCTCCAGATCGTCAACGGTAGCTGCCCCACCTCCGGTGACGCGCGCACCGAGTTCACCGTCATCGAGCCCGACTCCATCGTCGCCGCCGAGGTGACCTGTGCCGCCAAGGCGGGCGCGTCGCTCACCATCACCGGCGGCACCCTTCCCGCGGCCGGCCTCACCCTCACCACCGACGCCCTCGGCGCCATCCGCCATGAGTTGAGCGCCGGCGTCTACACCGTCACCGAGGGCTCCAGCGGCGAGTCGGTCACGGTCGAAGTGTTCGAGGGCGAGCTGTCGGTCGTCGTCGCGATCGATTACTTCCAGCCGCCGAGCGGCGTCCTCCGCATCGTCCGCTTCCGCTGCACCGGCGGCGACGCCGAAGGCACCACGGTCAGCGTCGTCCTCGGCGCCGACCCGGACGCCACCGTCACCCCCGGCGCTGGCTGCGTCGGCGTCAACGGCCAGTTCCAGATCGGCGACGGCACCCCGTTCGAGATCGGTGACGACGGCGTCCTCCTCCTCCCGATCGAGATCGGCTCCTACACCCTGACTGATCTCTCCTCCGGCACTAGCGCCCAGGTCACCGTCGCGCTCGGCGCCACGACCGACGTCGTCGTCGAGGAGGTTGTCCTCACGGGCAGCGTCAGCGGCACCCACTTCTTCTGCGACGACCCGCTCTCCGGGAATCAGGACCCGACCGACCCGGCGTACTTCGAGGTCAACTGCACCGAGCCGAATGCCAACGCGACCCTCACCCTCGTCGACGCCGACGGTAACCAGGTCGCCACGGCGACCACCGACGCCGACGGCGGCTTCGTCTTCGCCGACCTGGTGCCCGGCACCTACGCGATCCGGGCGGCGAACGGCTGTGCCAGCTTCGTCGGTGGCGAGGATGTCTCCGGCGGCTTCGACGTCGCGGCCGGTGACGAGATCGAGGTCACCGTCTTCAGTTGCGCGGCGGCCCCCGCCCCAGCCCCCGGCGACGGCGACGGCGACGGCGATGGCGACGGTGACGGTGACGGCAATACCCCGACCGACAACGTCACCCCCGACGACACGAGCCCGGGCGGTGGCACCGCTCCGGTCGTGGACGCCCCGGCCGAGGGCACCGCGCCGAATGTCGCCGCGAGCGTCCCGTCCACCGTGGGCTCCGTGACGACGCTCCCGGCCACCGGCGCCGGACCGGGCACGATTGCCGGCCGGACCTCCGGCGGGGGGTGGGCCCTGCTCGCCGTTGTCACCGTGGCGCTCCTCGGGGCGACGGCGGCGCGCCGGCGGTTCGCCTAGCGAACCCCGCTCGCGCGGCGGGCGCCCAAGCACATCGGTGGACCGACGACGGGGCGGCCATGCTTGGCCGCCCCGTCGCCTACCATCTGGGGTATCTTCTCACGGGCCGCACGCCTTGAGCCGTCCGGAACGGCAAAGGCCAGCGGGCGTCGCGGTCGCCTTCGGCAGCCAAGTTAACGGAGCCACGCCCTGGGGTCGCGCGCTGGGATGGACACCATGGTGACGGACGGACCGACAGGGGCGATGGCATCGTCCCGGAGGGATCACGGCCCCGCGTGGGTGCCCTGGACGGACGGCACGGGTCGCCCCTGGCCTGGGTGGACCCGGCTCCCGCGCGCCGCCCCTTCTGTCCTCGTTTACCTCGTCCTCTCCTGGGCGCTCTTCCTCCCGGCGGCGGAGCGAACGAAGGGCAACTACACGATCGACCAGGACCGGGTGCTCGCCTTCCTCTACCGGATCCCGGACCTCAGCCGCGATTTCCCGCGCGCCCTTCGCTCACTGGCGACCGCGCCGTTCCTCAACCACAACGCCGTCCAGCTGGTCTACGTCACGGTGCTGCTCCTCCTGATCGGCCTCGTCTTTGAGACGAAGGAAGGGACGCCGCGAACGATCGGGCTCTTCTTCGGCACGTCCTTCGCCGGTGCGCTGGGCGCGGGGCTCCTCCTCCACATCATCTACCCGGAGCTCCTGGACAATGGGTTCCTGGATCATGCCTGGGAACGGACGTGGAGCGGCGGCAGCGCCGGCGCCTTCGGCCTGATGGGCGCCCTCGCGGCGCGCGCCCGGATGCCGTGGCTGCTGCTCGCCGTGTTCGTGGCGTGGGAGCTGAACGTCGTCTGGTGGTATCTGCGGGAGTTCACCCCCGCCTTCCACCTCACCGCGCTCCTGGTCGGCTACCTCGTGACGCGCTACGCGCTGCCCCCTCGGCGTCCGCCGAGTACGGTCGTCGCCGGGGGCGGTCACGCCTGATCCCGCACACCGACGTCCCCACGGGTCCGCGCGCGGTCCAGATCCACGGCCATTGCCGGCCGATCCGGATGCCGCTTCCCTCGTCCCGGAGATCGACGGCCCTGCTAGAGCCGGACCTCCCGCCACGGGGCGCGGCAGGGGTTGCCGGCGCATGCCCAGAGGCTGCGGTCGGTGACGTCGATGACGACGCTCCCGATGGTGCCGTAGTCGAGGTCGCTTTCCGGCGCGTGGTGCTTGCAGACCGACTTGGGATAGTTGCTGTGGTCGGCCAGGGTTTCTTTGAGCCCCTCGACGGTGATGGCCCCCCACGCCGCGTCGATGAGGCGCTCGACCCGCGCCTGACGGAGCCGGGAGTTGAGGAGGTCGTCGTCCCGGTCGAGGTGGGTCAGGTCCGGACTGACGAAGTGGTTGGCGTGGGCCAGGAAGCGATTGCCGCCGTGGAGCAGCGCCCAGTGGCAGCCGGACACCTCGACGTCGTAGACGTCGCCCTCGGCGTTGGCGAAGAGGTGGTTGTTGCCGAAGGCGCGGGCTGGGTCGGTCGCTACCCGGATCGCCCCCTCGATCGTCGGCTGGGCGATGGCGCGGCGATACTGGAACAGCTTCGGCACGCCGGGGCGGGCGTCCCTCGCGTAGAGGGCGTTTCCCACGGAGCCGAGGCCGGCGGCATTGATTCCCTGGTGTAGAAGCAGACCGGCGTAGGTGAAGGCGGCGAAAGCGGGGGCGCCCTCGGGCTCCGCCTTGATCACGTACGCGAAGTCGGCCCAGCCGGCGGACGCGTCTTCGTTGTGGCCGAGCAGCACGTGCCCGTTCGCGGTTCCCGCCGGCGTCACCCCGACGACGGTGCATTCAAAGGTCCCAATGGCCTGGTTCAGCTCCGCCGAGGCGTTGACGACGAAGAGGGTCTCGAAGGCCACGCCCGAGGCGTCGGCCATGCCGCGCAGCTCCGCCACGACCTCCGGCGCCGTCCGCTCGGTGGCCTCCAAGTATGGGCGAATGCCATCGCGCGGCCCGTCGCCGCCCAGCCGCCCGACCTCGGCCCGGCTGGACGCCGCCACGGCCTGAAGCTGCTCCCGCATGGCGCGGCCGACGTCGTGACCGATCTCGCGCGGGGTGCCGCCGGTTTCGATTAGCGGGATCATCGTGCTCCCTCCGCCCCAAGCGCTCCGCCGCCGGTGGGGCCCGTCGCCGTCTCGCCTGTCGACGCCGGGATCATGGCCTCGCTCGTTCCACGCCTGGCGCGGCTTGCCCGGAGGTGCGCTGCCGCGCGGCCACCGTCTCCCCCCATCTCCCACCGTGTCCCACCGTGTCGGGGAGGATACCCGACGCGAGACCGTTGCCTTGCCCCCTCGTGCCCGGGTGGCCAGCGGAGCGTTCACAGCCGGTCCACCAACGGGCCGCCCGTGGATATGGCAGATGCGGGGTGACCGCTACCCCCAGGCCGCGATGGTGTTGGGCGCACCTCGGCCGCGACCTGAAGGGAGTGGAGCGATCGCCGCGGGACGGCATCGGCCGGTGGACGGGGCTCACACCCCACGCTTCGGTCGTGATCAAGTTCGGTCCGTCCTCGCCCTCCATTCGTGGTCGAGGATGGCGTAGATCAGCGAGTCCATCCAGGCGCCTTTGATCCAGGCATGCTCGCGGAAATGCCCTTCCCGCCGCATCCCGACCTTCTCCAGCACGCGCGTGGAAGCCAGGTTCTCCGCCACGCACTCCGCCCAAATCCGGTGCAGGCCCAATTCCGCAAAACCGAGCTCAAGCACGGCGGACGCGGCCTCGGTGGCGTAGCCGTGACCCCAGTATCGCGGGTCCAGCTCGTACCCGATGTTTCCCTCCCGCAGGTCCGGGCCGTTGACTCGCACGCCGCAATTCCCGATCAGATTCCCCTCGGCCCCCAGGACCACCGCGAGCTGGAACTTTCTGCGCGGTCGCTCCTCCTGTGAGTCGAGAAACATTCGCACGAATGCGCGGCCGTCCTCCTCCGTGCGGTCCGTCCAAGCGTAGTAGCGGAGGTAGCGCGGGTCCGATTGGTACGCCTGCACGGCCCGCCAATCGCGCTCCTCGAACTCGCGCAAGACCAGCCGCTCCGTGCGCAGCACCACCATGCGTTCACATCTCCCTCACATTGATAGTATCGACCATGCTAGCGGACCGGCACAGTCTCCCCGGCGGGCTCGCGCCGCGGATGACGAGGGGTATCCCGGCCAGGTCGGATCGCTGTGACGAGGATTTACGCACGCCTGCCGCCGATTCTGGAGAGAGATGCGGCCCACGCGCTGACCGCGGTGGTCCCTGCCAGTGAGCACTGTTCATCGGGCGTTGTGTGGTCAAGTCGGCGGTCAAGGCGGCCGACTCTGCGTCGATGGAGTCGACGGCGGCGGGGATGGACCGGGCGGAGTGAAAGGTTTGTGTAAGAAGCGCGCGCTATCGTCGGGATGAGGGGCGCGGCGTGGGTGGCTCGACAGTGATGGGAGGCCGTCCATCGACGGATGGCGGTTCGACGGGATCATCCCAGCCCCACTGCTCGTTGGCGGACGTGACCTTCCGCCTCAGAGGACACAGGAAGGACGGCTGATCCTATGGCATCACGCGAGATCGACAGGCAGTCCTCGACTCTCGGCCACAGGTTCCCGCATGTCGTCGCGATCGCCGGCGGGGTGGGCTTCGTCGCACTCGGGGTGTGGGGGATGCTCGATCCCCGTTCGTTCTTCGACGCGGTGGCCACGTTCGAGCCGTACAACCGACACTTTCTCCAGGACATCGGTGCATTCCAGATCGGTCTGGGCGTGGTGCTCCTGCTCACGAGCGTGTCCATCCCCGTCGATGGGCTGGCTGTTGCGCTCCTCGGGGTCGGAGGTGGGGCGGCGCTCCATGCCGTCTCCCACATTGTCGGTCGTGACCTCGGCGGCACGCCCGAGACGGATATCCCGTTTTTTGCCGCGCTGGCTGTCCTGCTCCTGGCAGCAGGCGGATTCCGGTGGAGATACGAGCGCGACTCGGCCCGCTGATATCGCTCGCTGAATGCTCAACAGGGAAAACGCCATGCTGAGACGGAACCGATATCACACCGAGCGCATCCCGGAGACCGACGGCTCCGACCGCGGGCCGAGGATCGCCGCGCGCGACATCGTCAAGACCTACGACACCGGAAGGACCAAGGTCTCAGCGTTGGACGGGGCGGACCTCGCGGTCGGTGGTGCCAGTGCTCAACACCGCGCGTAACCTGAGCGAAGCGGTCGAAGCCGCCGTCACATAGGTCGGCGAAAGCCGCGAGGGACCGCTCGGCTCGTAGCAGCCGCACCCACCGCGACGGTTCCCGTCTCGTGGTGTCGATGGGCTAGGCCATCGTGACCCGGATACGTCAGCAGGACAGGCAGCTCGACCTGCCGGCCGGTCGACCCCGGCCGTGTGCGGCACGCTCAGTTTCTCGTCTGAGTCGGGAGTGACCCGAGGTTGACAGCGCCGTCCTCAGTCCGCATCATTGGACTGAGCGCAGCAACCCATCGCGAGGTGCTCGGAGGCATGGCCACCGCCCTTCCTGAGGACAGCCGGGGGAGCGCTCGGTCGGCGGCCCCTGCACCCGCTCGTCGTGACGACGCGCTGATGCCCCTGCCACTGCCGCCGACGCCACTGATCGGACGGGAGCGGGAGGCGGCCGCCGCGGCGGCGCTCCTGCGCGGGGCCAACGTTCGAGTGCTGACCCTGACCGGGCCTGGCGGTGTTGGCAAGACGCGGCTCGCCCTCCGGATCGCTGCCGACCTCGCCGCCGACTTCGCCAATGGCGTGGCGTTCGTCGACCTCGCCCCAATTCGCGACCCGACCCTGGTCGTTCCTGCGATCGCCCAGGCCCTCGGCCTCCGCGAGGTGCCGGGCATCCCCTTTTCCTCAACGTTGGTCGACGCCCTGCGCGGACGGCACCTGCTGCTCCTCCTGGACAACCTGGAGCAGGTTACCGAGGCCGGGCGGGACATCGCCGCGCTGGTAGCAGCCTGTCCCGAACTAAGCGTACTGGCCACGAGCCGGGCTCCCTTGCGCCTGCGGGCGGAGCAGGAGTTCCCGGTGGAGCCGCTGGCACCGCCTGATTCCCAAGGCGCACGCTCCGTCCAGGCGCTCGCGACCAACCCGGCGGTGGCGCTCTTCGTCCAGCGCGCCGCGGCCGTCGTCCGGACCTTCGCCCTGACCGACGCCAACGCCGCCGCCGTCGCCGAGGTCTGCGCCCGGCTCGACGGCCTTCCCCTGGCGATTGAGCTGGCCGCCGCTCGGGTCAAAGTGCTGTCGCCGCAGGCGCTGCTCGCCCGCTTAGCCAACCGACTCGTCCTGCTCACCGCCGGCGCTCAGGACCAGCCGGAGCGGCTGCGAACGATGCGGGCGACGATCGCCTGGAGCCATGACCTGCTCATCCCAGCCGAGCAGACGCTGTTCCGACGACTGGCCGTGTTCGCCGGTGGCTTCTCGCTCGAGGCGGCGGAGGCAGTGACGCCCGGGGCGGGCGACCCGGACTGTGACGTCCTGGAGGGGGTTGCTTCCCTCGTCGACCAGAGCCTGCTGGTGCGGCGGGAGGGCCCCGGGGGTGAGCACCGCTTCGGGATGCTGGAAACCATCCGGGAGTTTGGGCTGGAGCAGCTGGAGGCGAGCGGGGAAGCGGACGCCGTCCACCGCGCGCATGCGGCCTTCTTCCGCGACCGGGCTGAGGCGGCTCGATCCGCGGTCTACGGGCGGCAGCAGGTGCTCGAGCTGGACCGCCTGGACGCCGACCTGGATAACCTCCGCGCGGCCATGACCTGGGCGCTGGAGCGGGGAGAGGCGGGAACGTGCCTCGCCATTGCCGAGCCGCTGCTGGTGTTCTGGTTCATGCGTGGTTACCTGAGCGAAGGCCGATCGTGGCTCGCGCGGGGACTCGGCGGCCACCTCGACGCGCTCGAGACCGCGCTGCGGGCACGGTCACTTGCCGCCGCCTGCATCCTCGCCAACCACCAGGGTGACCACGCCCAGGGAGTGGCGCTCGGCGAGGAGGGGCTTGGCCTAGCCTCGTCGATGGGCGACCACTTCGCCACCGCCCTCGCGCTGACGGGCCTCGGCGCTGCCCACGCGCAGCAGCAGCCCCAGCGGACCGTCTCGATGTGGGAGACGGCCCTGGAGTTGTACCGGGCCGCGCAGGAGGACGCCTGGGCAGCGACGCTGATGGTGAGCCGCGGTTCCTTTGCCCGGCGGATGGGGGATATCCAGGGGGCGGAGCGGTGGCTCGAGGAAGCGCTCCGGCTGAGCCGAGTCATCGGTCACAGCTGGGCGGAAGCGTTCGCCTTGACGAATCTCGGCCAGCTTGCCTGGGACCGTGGAGACGCCGCGGCGGCCACAGACCTGCACCGGCGCAGCATCGTCATCTGGCGGGAGCACCGCAGCACGTGGGGCCTCGCCCACGCGCTTCTCGACTTGGCTGTCATCGCCGGCTCGTCGGGCGAGGTTGAGCGTGCCGTCCGACTCTTCGGCGCGGCAGAAGCGCTGCTTGAGGCGATCGGCGCCCGGGCGACCGCGGCCCATCTCCCCGCGTACGACGCGTACGAGGCCGCCGTGGCACGGCTCCGAACCGCTCTCGGCGAGGCGGCCTTCGAGGCCGTTTGGGCCGCCGGTGGGGCGCTGTCGGTCGAGGACGCCGTTGCGGAGGCATCGGCCCTGGCGGTTTGCCTCGGCGCCGCGCCGGCCCTGCCGCGGGCACCCTCCACGGCCCCGCCCCGGGTTCTCCCCGCCGGCCTCTCCGAGCGGGAGGTGGAGGTGCTGCGGCTGGTAGCTCAGGGACGGACCAACGCCCAAGTCGCCGAGTGCCTCTTCCTCAGCCCGCGCACCGTCGAGGCCCATCTGCGCCGCGTCTACGACAAGCTCGATGTCCCCACCCGCGCTGAGGCGGTCCGCTTCGCCCTCAAGCACGGCCTCGGCTGATCCCAGCCCCGGTCGCGCTGCGTCCTCCACGCCCCGCTCGGTCCCGCTCGCCCCTACTTAAGTCGACCCGACGGCTCGGCTCGCCACGCCGCCTTAAGTGGCTCCTGCCCGCCCCGATGACGTAGGGCAGGTAGGTCGTTCTACCGATTCGGTCCCGGCACGCCGCCCCTACAGTGGGGACCGTGGCAAGCGTCACCGCCCCCGCCGACGGGGGACAACGCAGACAACCATACACCGAGGAGCACGAGCCATGTTCGTCAAGACCCTGTTCCGGCTGATCGGCGTGCCGCTGGCGGTCCTCGCGCTCGCCCTGACGCTCGTGACCTCCGCCCGGGCTGGCGGCGAAGATCCGTCGACCGGACCGAGCGTCCTGCTAAGCCCTCCGTCCCTCGCCCTCGACGGCCAAGGGCGGGTGGTCGTGACCGCCACCCTGGTGTGTTGGGACGAGGCGGTCGTCGAGGAGGCCCACGTGCCGCTGACCGTCATCCTCGGCCAGCCGTTGGCCGGCGGTGGCGCCTCGCTCGAGGCCACCTCCGCCGCCGAGCCCCAGCCCCTGACGTTGACTGTGGCCTCCGTCACTGGCCACGCCTTCGGCCCGGGCCGCGTCTCCGGGATCCTCGAGTACGAGGTGTACACGTCGAAGGGGGGCGGCTTCGGGGACGCCATGATCACCGAGGTCCTGCTGCCGATCCAGGCCGGCCGCTAACCCCGAACGACTACGGGTAATGTCGGGCGGGGGCCGGTCCGCGTGGACCGGCCCCCACCGCGCCCGTCGGGTCTCTGGCGGGCGTTTCTCCCATCCGTGCCCGGCCCGTGCTTATGCTGAGCAGAGGTATTCGCGGGTTGGTGGGCGACCAAGGCCAGCCCAACCGCCGCCCTCGGCGCAGACGCTGTCCGGCGCGGCGACGTCACAGACCGCCTACCCGTTGGTGCACGCAGAGCCGAACGCCGGCGCGAGCCGAACACAGACCGCCTACCCGTTGGTGCACGCAGAGCCGAACGCCGGCGCGAGCCGAACACAGGCGGACGACCCGTCGCCGTCACGAGGCTAACGCCATCGTTGCCGATCGAGCCGCGCGGTGACGGGTCATCGCCTAGCACGCCCCGGGGTCCAGGATGCCGCAGTCCGAGCGCGACCACGTTGCCGTCACGGCGCACGCTGAGGGCTCAGGCTGACGAGGGACGGCTTCGTCGGACCGCGCTCTGCTGCCTTAGCAAGGACTACGCGGCGGACGGCTGTGTTTTCCGAAAGACGGCGGCAAGCTCGTCGGCTCGAAACCCGAGCACCTTCGCATTGCCGGAAATCACCAGCGGCGTGGCGAAGATGCCGGTCGCATAGAGCGCCTGGGCCGCTGCCAGGTCGCCGGTCACATTGCGCTCGGCGAAGGGTACCCCCCGCTCAGCTAACCAGGTGCGGACCCGGGCGCCTTCGGCGGCGCTGTCCGCGCAGTCGGTCTGGGTGTAGAGGATCGTCATGGCCAAAACTCCCGCTGGTTGACGACGGTGCCGCCCGAAACGTTCGGCGCAAGGCATCAGGGCACGGCTC
>JAUJOZ010000030.1:0-33669 GCA_030447415.1 Thermomicrobiales bacterium
CGGGAACTGCACGCCCTGGTTTGTCCCAATCGGCCGGCCGAAGACCTCCCGCCCGGTGGCGTAGCGTGCCGCTCGCTCGACAAACCACCGCCCGTCACCGACGCACTCGGCGGCGATGAGGATCCGCTCGGCGTTCCACCCGTCGATGACGTGCCGAAACCCCTGACCCTCCGTCCCGACCAGGTTCTCCGCCGGCACCTCTACGCCGGTGATCGTCACCTCGGTCGTCTCGTGGTTCATCAGCATCGGCAGCCGCCGGAGGCGAACCGCGTCACCCGCTGCCCGCAGATCGACCAGGAACAAGCTCAACCCGTCCGCCGGTCGCGCCGCGTCGCGTGGCGCCGTGCGCGCCAGCAGAAGCATCAGGTCGGAGTGCTGGACGCGCGAGATGTAGATCTTGCGCCCGTCGATAACGTAGCGGTTGCCGCGCCGGACCGCCGTCGTCGCGATGCGGGTCGTGTCGCTGCCCGCCTCCGGCTCGGTCACCCCGAAGGCCTGCAGACGGACCGAACCGTCGGCGATACGCGGCAGGTAGCGACGTTTCTGCTCCTCGCTACCGTGCTTGAGCAGCGTGCCCATCACGTACATCTGGGCGTGCGCCGGCCCGGCGTTCCCGCCCTGGCGGTTGACCTCCTCCAGGATGACCGCGGCCTCCGCCAGTCCGAGCCCCAAGCCGCCGTATTCGTGGGGGATCAAGGCCCCGAGCCAGCCCGCCTCGGTCATCGCCCGGACGAACGCCTCGGGGTACTCGCGGCGCGCGTCCAGCTCCCGCCAGTAGGCGTCCGGGAACTGAGCGCAGACCGCCCGCACCCCCGCGCGCAGCGCGGCCATGCGCGGTGGCTCCTCGAACGGCGTCGCCGCCTCGGTCTCCGCTCGCGGCCCCGTGTCGAGCGCCATCGTCCCGTCCCCCCGCTGGTCCTCGTGCTCTGAGCGGTCGGCACCCCGGCGATGCTATCACGGTGTCGCCGCGCGGCGGTCGAGCAGGTGGTTCGTTCCCTCCCGTGACGACATGAGGTGTGTGACGATGCCGGCCACGCTGTCCGAACCGACCCGAGGAGCGCCACCATGACCGAGCCCGTGCCGTCGACCGACGCCGGCCCCACCGTCCTCGTCGCGTTCGAGGATGACGATCGCATCGCTACCCTCACGCTCAACCGGCCGGCAGCACGAAACGCCATCGATCGCCGGATGGCGGGCGAGCTATCGACCGCGCTGGCCTACCTGGCCGCGCCGAGCCAACTTCGGGTTGTCGTCGTCACCGGCGCCGGCGAGCAGGCCTTCTGCGCCGGTGCCGACCTGGTCGAGCGCCGGACAATGACGGCGGAGGAGCGGACGACGCACACCGAGGCGATCAACGCCGCCGCCGACGCGCTGGCCGCTCTCCCCGTGCCGACTATCGCCGCGATCCGCGGTTACGCCCTTGCCGGCGGGGCCGAGCTGGCCGTCGCCTGCGACCTCCGGGTGGCCGGTGCCGACGCGGTCTTCGGCTTCCCGGAAGTCCGCATCGGCATCTTCCCGGGCGCCGGCGGCGTCGTGCGGCTGCCGCGCCTCGTCGGCGGCGGCGCTGCCCGAGACCTCCTCTTCACCGGGCGCCGGCTCGGTGCCGAGGAGGCGCTCCGCCTTGGTCTCGTCGATCGCCTGGCTTCCCCGGCCGACGTCGTACCGGCCGCCCACGCCCTCGCCGCGGAGATCGCGGCCAATGCGCCGCTGGCAGTACGGGCGGTCAAGCGCGCCCTCGTCGAGAGCGCCGGCCTCGCCGAGATCGATGCCCACCGAACCGTGGCCACCCACCGCCGTCCCCTCGACGTGACGGCGGACTACGCTGAGGGACTCGCGGCGTGGGCGGAGCGCCGCCCGCCCGTCTTCCGCGGCGAGTGACGGCGGGGAGTCAGCTCCCGCCGGTGCCGCTCGGGCGCGATGCCCCGCGGAGCGGCGCGGCGGCCGGCGGCGGGGAAACAGCCGCCCCGTCCCCCGCCCCGTCCCCCGGTAGCCAGGTGCCGTGGCCCCCAATCGGCTCCGGCGTGGGCGGTCCGACGGCGTACGCCTCCTCCACCGCCGCGAGCTGTGCCCGTCGCCACGGGAGCACGACGTCCTCGACGATCACCTGGATGACCGCCGCGATCGGCACCGCGATCAACGCCCCCAACCAGCCGAGGAGCAGACTGCCGGCGATGATGGCGACGAACGCCGTCAGCGGGTGGATGTCGACTTGGCCACTTTCGACCAGCGGCGAGATGACGTACCCCTTGAGGTTCTCGATCACAACATGGGCGATCATCGCGACGACCACGGCTTCCCAACCGAGCGGGATGACTGCCAGGAAGATCGCCGCCCGCCCGATCCACGGCCCGATCCGCGGCAGCGCTTCCATCAGCCCCGCGAAGATGGCGACGAGGATGGCGTAGTCGGAGCCGAGGAAGAAGAGCGTCACCCAGACGAGCGCTCCGATGATCACGATCACGATCACCTTGGCCCGCAGGTAGGCGCCGAGCCGCTCACCCATCTCCGCCAGCACCCGCTGCGTCTGCGGCCGGTGTCGAGGGTGAGTGACCGACAGAACGAGGATGAGGAGCCGCTCCTTGGTCATGAGGAGGAGGAAGGCGATCGTGAAGATGCTGGTCAGCGAGAAGAGCGCCTTGGCGATTGCCCCCGGCATCGCGAGCAGCCGCGCGGTGACCTCGGCGCCCGCGTTGTTGGCAAGCGCGAGCAAGCGGGCGTCTAGATCCCGCAGGATCGGGTAGTCCTGACTCAGCTCGTCAACGCGCTCCTGCACCTGCCGCGCATCCTCCAGCCGGCGGGGCAGATCCAGGGCGATGTCGACCGCCTGGCCGAGCAAGCGGGGCAGGACGTACCAGGAGATTAATCCGAGGACCCCGGCGATGACGGCGTAGACGACCAGAATGGCGAGCCCACGACGGAGCCCGAGACGCTCCAGCCGGCGCACCGGACCGGCGATACCGCTGGCGACCAGGACCGCCAGAAAGAGGAGGATCAGCAGGAACTGGAGCCGGACGAGCAGGTACAGCCCGATCGCGGTCAGACCGAAGAGGAGCAACGCGGCGTAGATGCTCGAAGCGTAGGCCAGGCGCGGGCGCGGCGCCGGCGGCGCGGGTGGCAACGGGGACGCGGCGCTGCTCACGGTCGTCACCTCATCGTGGGGCACGGCCGCCCTGTCCCGCCCAGTGCGGGAGACCAGTGCGGCGCGGCCTTACTGTAGAGCATAGGACGGACGCGCGTCGTTCCGCCCTCGGTCAATCCTCCCGCCTCCCGGGTCCGGTTGGGCCGATCCTAGCGGCCGTGTGCCGCCTCAACGATGGCGCGGATGCGTTCGGGATCGACCGGGTTGGTCACCAACCCCTCCGCCTTAGCGGCGGTACCGACGATGACCCCGTCGGCGTGGTTGAGGAGGCCGCCGACGGTGGCCGCCGTGACCCCGCTGCCGATGTAGAGGGGGGTGGTGGGAACGGCGGCGCGCACGGCGGCAAGGTCCGCCACGGTCGCCGGCTGCCCGGTGGCGCGGCCGGTGACGATCACCGCCGCGGCGAGCCCGCGTTCGACCGCGTCCTCAGCGAGTTCCGCGAGTGGCCGCTGCGCCAGCGGCGCGGCGTGCTTGACGTCGATGTCGGCCCACACCGCGACCGGCGCCCCGAGCCGCCGCACGAGCGTTTGCACCCGGTCGGCGCGCCCTTCGATCAGGCCCTGGTCGGTCACCGCCGCGCCGACGTAGACGTTGGCCCGGACGAAGGCCCCACCGGTCATCGCCGCGATCGCGACGGCGGACTCCACGTCGTTGCGCAGCACGTTCACCCCGACGGGGAGACCCGACTCGGCGCGGACGGTGGCCACGGCAAGCGTCATCGCGGCCACCACGTGCGGTTCGACCGCGCCGGGTGCGAACGGCGCGTCGCCGAAGTTCTCGACGATCACCGCGTCGACCCCGGCCGTCGCGTACGCCGCCGCGTCCCGACGGACGCGGTCGAGCAACGCGGGAAGCTCAGTGGCCGACCCGCCGCGAGCGGAGCCGGGCAGCGGTGGCAGGTGAACGACTCCGACGAGCCGGTAAACCGTGCCACGCCCGCCGGTGTCACGTTCGTTGCTCACCGGCCGGGCTCAGCGATCCGTGCGCGCGGCGGCGACGCCGGCCACCGCCGCGCCGACGGCGAAGAGGAGCATGCAGAGCGCGAACAGGGTGAAGCCGCCACCGGAGCGCACGGCCCGTGGCGCCTTGCGGACGTAGCGGTCGTAGAGCAACGACAGGGCGACCGCCGCCGCCCCGCCCGCCACCCCGAACCAGATCAGCGCCTGCGCTCCCAACGCTCCCTCCGGTCGAATCGGTCGTGGGTGGTCGATAGCTGGAAGCGACTGGCATCGCTCGCTCCCCGAGTCGTCGCCTCCAGTGCGCTCGCCCCTCCCGACTCCCGACTTACGACTCCCGACTCCGCAGGCCCGTGACGGCCAACTCCTCGCGGACCTCCTGAACACCGCCGACGCGGCCGGCGACCTCCTCCGCGTTCTCGGCGTCCTCCAACGACGGGACCTCACCCCGGAGGCGAACCACACCGTTGCGTGTGTCCACCTGGATGACAAGGTCGCTCGTGAGCGCGTCCTCGCCCAGCTCACGGAGGACGGCCTGGCTGATGTCGTCGTCGTTGCGCTCGTCGAAGCCGGCCGCGCCGGCGAGGTTGTCCATGGAGGTGGCCCCGAACCCGCCGAGCACCTCCAACTGCTCGTCGCCCGAGGCGGGACGGACGACCGGGTCGGTCGGGAAGAAGTAAGGCTCGGCTTCCGCAGCCGCCTCCTGGGGGTCGGTCGTGCCGACGTCGCCGGTGAAGTCGGGCTCCATCTCGACACCCGGAGCGAACTGGGCGAGTGGGTCGGCGTCCGGGTCGACGTAGGCGAAGGCGTCGTCGACCTGCTCGGCGGCCCGGCCAACCTGGTCCGGGGCGACGGACATGACGTCGATGTCGTCGTCGATCCGCAGGCCTCTCGGCTCGGCGAGAGCGGTGGCGATGTCGAGCGCCGCCTGCCGGTTCTCCTCGGAGTCGATCTCGCCGCTGAGGGTCACCACGCCGTCGCGAAGCTCGGCGACGAGGTAGAAGCCGGCCTCCTCCAGGATCGTCGTCAGGCGAGCCAGGAGCGCCTCGCCGTTCTCGCCGCTCGGTGCGATCGTCTCCGATTGCGGGGCCTGTCCGGACTCGCTCGCCTCGCTACGCTCCACGTCGTCGGTTCCCTCCCGGCGCGCCACTCGGCACTCGTCGCTCGTCGTCTGTCAGCGGGCGGCATCATCGCACGATGGATGCCCGTTGCCGAACGACCGAGATACGCGGGATGCCAGGCGCGACGGGCGAGGGCTGACAGCACCCGACCGCCCGGTTACGCTGTGCGCGGACGGGTGGCGGGAGCATGGGGCGGTCGTGGGAAGATCCGGACGAGACCGGGGCCGGGATCGGGACGACGGGGCGCGGGGTCGCCGGGGAGCGGGAGGCACGGCCGCCCCGCCTGCCGGCTTCGGACCCGGGCGGGGCGGCGCGCCGCCCCGCGGGCGGTTGGCGCCACCCCTGGTCGCGCCCGACCCGTACCGCTATACCATGGCCGATCTCGAAGAGCAGACGAACCTCAACGCGCGCACAATTCGTTACTACATCAGCCAGGGCCTGCTTCCGTCTGCCCACGGCCGTGGACCGGGGGCGACCTACGACCTGGGCCACCTCCTCCGCCTGCGGGCGATCCTCCTCCTCAAGGCCGCCCATCAGCCGTTGGAGGAGATCAGAGATCGCCTCAGCCGGCTCTCCGATGACGAGCTGGCGGCCATGCTCGAAGTCGAGACGCGCCCACCGGAGGACCGGTGGCGCCGGGTCGAGCTCCACCCGGACATCGAACTCCACGTGCGCGACCTCGGCGGCCGGGACGGCGCCGCGCTGACGGAGGCCGTCGAGTTGATCATTGGCTACGCCCGCCCCGTCATCGACCGCCTGGAGGAGCGCCGTGACCGCCGGTGAGCGATGGACCCCGGTCGGCGCGGAGGCTGGGAGCGTTCCCGTGGATCCCGCTGCCATGCGCGCCGCCCGGCGTCGCTGGGCCGGCGGCGTCGGCGTCGTCCTCACCGCGGACGGCGACGGCTTCCGGGGCGCCACGGTGAGCGCGTTCACGGTCGTCTCCCTTGACCCGGGGCTCGTCCTCGTCTGCTTGGACCGCGAGGGGAGGATGGCGACCGTCGTGCCCGTGGCCGGTCGGTTCACGGTCTCGGCCCTCGAGCGATCGCACGAGTTCCTGGCGGAGCGCTTCGCCGGTCGGGCGCCGCTCCCCGACGCCCGACTGTCCGGCGTGGCGCACCGTTTCACCGCCACCGGTCTGCCGGTGCTCGCCGGCGCCCTCGCCTGGTTCGACTGCCGAGTGCACGCCGTCCACGATGGTGGTGACCACGTCATCGTCGTCGGCGGGGTGCTGACCGTCGGCCTCGGCGACGACACCGACGATCCGCTCCTGACCTACGAGGGGCGCTACCGCCGGATCGAAGGAGTGTAGGGGATGGAGGGGGAGAAGCCAGACGGGCGGTTGTGGGTGCCGGATAACCCGGACGGCAGCGGCTGGGCCGAGGTCGACTGGGCGAGCGCCGTGCGAGGCAGTCGATACCACTATCGGCACGGCGAACCCCTGGCCGAGGCTCGCGCGGCGCGACCGCCCTTTTACGAAGTCGTCACTCGCCTGGAGTCGGCGGTGCTGGAACCCCACGAGAACCGCTACTACGTGCCTGCGGACCGCCTCGCCGACTTCTTGGCGGAGATCGCCTTGGCCGGCGGCGCCGAGACTGTCTGGCACGTCGAGCCGTGCCCCGTGCCGCCACTGGAAAGCCGCCTGGGACGCGGCTGAGGGCCGCGAACGGACGACCGGTGGCCGTGTCGGTGTTGGAACCCGGCGGGTTGGACGTGCGGACCGGACCATTCCGGTCGCCGTCCGGGGGTTCGCAGGCGCTCGGGATCGCGTTCGGCGGAGGCGCGTCGTCCGCCCGGGACGTCGCGACTGGGGAGGCGGGGGATTGCGGATCGGTCGCGTGTCCGGTATTGATGCGCGTAGAGCGTATGCTTCACCGGTGGAGCCGACTTTGGATGCTTTGGTTGAAGGCGGCCGTCCAGCGCCCCTCGTCGCGCACCTGCTCGGTCGGGTCCGGCTGGCCGTCGGCGATCGTCCCATTCCGGACACCGCATGGCCGCGGCGAACGGCCCGTTCCCTCCTCTTGCTGCTGCTGGCGACTCCCGGCCATCGCCTCCCGCGCGACCGAGTGCTCGATCTCCTCTGGCCGGAGGCGTCGCCGAAGACGGCGCTCAACGCGCTCTACGTAGCGCTCTCGGGGCTCCGGAGCGTTTTGGAGCCGGGCCGACCGGTCGGGCGCGCGTCGGCCTACGTCGAGGTCGGTGCCGAGGTCGTCGGACTCTGGTCCGATCCGGGGCTCTGGGTCGATGCCGATGCCTTCGAGGCGACGCTCGCCGCGGCCGGAGGGGCGACGGCGACGGCACGGCGCGATGCGCTGCGTCGGGCGCTGGCGCTCTACGGTGGTGACCTGCTCGCCGACGAGCCCTACGCCGACTGGCCGGTCGCGCGGCGCGAGCGGTTGCGGCGCGGCTGGCGGCGCGCCGTGCTCGATCTTGCCGAGCTAGAGGTGGAGGCGAACGAGCCGCTGACGACGACGGGGCCGCTGGAGGCGCTGCTGACGGCCGATCCGACCGATGAGGCGGCGCACCGCGCGCTGATGGGTGCCCTGGCGGCTGCCGGACAGTGGGACGAGGCGCTCCACCAGTACCGCCGATGCGTCGAGACGCTCCGCTCGGAGTTGGACGTCGAGCCGAGCGAGGAGACGGAAGCGCTCGCGGCCGCGCTCCGCCGCGCGGGCGACGCCCGCCCGTTCGCCGCTCCGGCACTCGCGACCCCCACCGCCCCGTTCGATAATCTCCCCGCTCCCCCGAACCCGCTCGTCGGCCGTGCCCGCGAGATGGAGGAGCTCCAGGACCTGCTCCTGGATCCGTCTGTCCGCCTCGTGACCGTGACCGGGCCCGGCGGTATCGGGAAGACCCGACTTGCCCTGGAGGTGGCATCACAGGCGGCGGCCGACTTTGCCGACGGCGTCGCGTTCGTGCCGCTCGCTCCGATCCAGGACCCCGCGCTGGTCGTCCCGACGATCGCCCGCACGCTCGGGCTCGAGGAGGCGGCCGACCGCCCGATCGCTGACACACTTCGCGAGGCGCTGCGCGAACGGGAGTTGCTCCTCGTCCTCGACAACGTCGAACAGGTACTCGAGGCCGCGCCCGAGATGGCCGAACTCCTCGCGTCGGCCCCACGCCTGAAGGCGCTCGTCACCAGCCGCGAGCCGCTTCACCTGCGCGCCGAGCACGAGTACCCGACGCCGACGCTGTCCACCCCAGACCCGGATCGACCGTGCGCCGCCGATGCCGCCGCGCGCTATGAAGCGGTCGTCCTCTTCGCGCAGCGCGCCCGGGCCGTCCAGCCCGCGTTCGCGCTCACCGACGACAACGCGGCGACGGTGGCAACGCTGTGCGCCCGCCTCGACGGCTTGCCCCTGGCCATCGAGTTGGCCGCCGCTCGGAGCCGCGCGCTGCCTCCCGAGCGGTTGCTCGCGGGGCTGGAAGATCGGTTCGCGCTGCTGGCCGCCGGCTACCGCGACCTCCCGCTGCGCCAGCGGACTATGCGCGATGCCATCGCCTGGAGCCACGACCTCCTCGACCCGCCCGAGCGGACGCTGTTCCGGCGGCTGGCCGCCTTCGTCGGCGGCTGCGACGTCGAGGCCGCGGCGGCGGTCTGCTCGGCGGCCGGCGACCTGCAAGTCGAGGTTCGGGAGGGGCTGACCTCCCTGGCTCAGCAGAGCCTGCTACGCCGGGAGAACGGCGAGCGTGAGCCGCGCTTCGGGATGCTGGAGACGATCCGCGAGTTTGGGGCGGAGCAGCTAGCGACGAGCGGGGAGGAAGGGGCGATCCGCCGGACGCACGCTATGCACTTCCTGGCGCTGGCCGAAGAGGCCGAGTCGGGGTTGACGGGGCCGGCACAGGCCACCTCGCTGGATCGGCTGGAGCGCGAGCACGAGAATCTGCGGGCCGCGCTGGCCTGGGCGATTGGGGCGCAGGAAGCGACCGGCGAAATCGCCTTGCGGTTGATTGCCGCCCTCTGGCGGTTCTGGTGGATCCGCGGGTACCTCGGCGAGGGTCGCGCCTGGGTTGAACGCGCGCTGGCCCGGCATGAAGCGGCCCCGGTCGCCGTGCGGGCAAAGGCGCTCGCGGCGGCGGCCGAGGTGGCCGAGGCCCAGGGCGATCACGACCAGGCTACCGCATGGTTCGAGGCGGCACTGTCCCTCGGGCAGGCCATCGGTGACCAGGCCGGGGTCGCGCAGTGCCTGAACGGTCTCGGGAATGTGGCGCGGGTGCGGGTCGCCTTTGATGACGCCGCCGGGTTGCACGAGCGGGCGCTGGCTCGCTGGCGCGAGGTCGGGGACAGGCGGGGGAGGCGACGTCGCTGAACAGCCTCGCGGCGATTGCCTACTATCAGGGTGACACCGAGCGCGCGGCGGCGCATTGGGAGGCTTCGCTGGCGCTCATGCGTGAGGCCGGCGACCACCGGTCGGTGGGCGTCATGCTGACCAATCTCGGGGCGCTAGCGGCGACGTGCGGGGACTTTCACCGGGCGAGGGCCCTGCACGAGGAGAGCCTGGAGTGGGCGCGACGGCTGGGCGATCGTAACGGCGCCGCCGTTGCCCTTGGCAATCTCGGTGGAGCACTCTACGAGCTGGGGGAACTGGATGCGGCGGCGGCGCGGTTCGAGGAAGGACTGGCGCTCTGCCGTCAGCTCGGACTGACGGGATTCGAAGCCATCATTCTCTACAATCTGGGCAGGCTCGACGAGACGCGGGCGGACCCTGCGCGGGCCGCCGCCCTCTTCGCCGAAGGCCTTCTTCTCTTCAACCGCATCGGGCAACGGATCGCCATCCCGTCCTGCCTGGAGCGCTTGGGCGCACTCGCGGCGGCCGATGGCGGCGCGCAGCGGGGCGCCCGCCTTCTTGCCGCCGCGTTGGCCCTTCGGGAGGCCATTGGCGCTCCCCGGGACCAGACCGATCAAGCCGCCTACGACCTCGCCCTCGCCGTCATCCGGACCACGCTCGGTGACGATGCGTTCGCCGCCGCGTGGGCCGAGGGTCGAGCGATGCCGCTCGACCAGGCCGTCGCCGAGGCGCTGGCGGGCGACCGCGCTTGATCCTCAACCCGGCATCCCGCCACCTGCCCACGAGCCGCCCTGTCCCACGGGGACGCCTCCGCCTCTCCCCCCTCGCCAATCCAGCGCCGCGAACTTCGCGCCCCTTGACGACCGCCTGTCCCACCGCCGGGTCGCGACGGCACAGAGGAGGGTGGGGGATATCCCGGCTTGGCCCGGGTCCGGTGCGCTCCCCAGATGGCGGTGAAAGGTTTTTGAAAGACTCCATCGCTAGGATCGAGGTGTGGATCGACGATGCATCGATCGAGCACTCGGAGGCCGAGGTTCGGCGGGCGATGCTCGGAATGCGAGGGAGCGCCCGATGCCGCACGCCTCCGGACACGCCTACGACTCGTTCGTGGTCCGCCTCTGGCGCGAGCCAGGCAGTGGGCGGTTGCTTCGCGCCGAGGTCGAGCACGTCCAGACCGGCACCGTCAGCGCCGAGCGGGGCGTCGCGCCGGAGTGGGTCCTCGGCTGTCTGCGCGCCTGCCTCGATGACCGTGCCCGGACGGACGATGCCCCGGAGCGGTCGCCGCAGATACCGCCGAGTCCATCGGGATAGCGGGCCCCGGGGCTGACGGTCATCGCTCATGCCGGTGCCGGGTGCGGACATCGCCGGTGACACGGCGTGACGAGCGGGTGTCATCTCGCCGCGTGCGGGTTGCTGCGACGAGGCCGCCGGCATCGCGCGCGGCCGAGACGCGTCGTTCACGGCGCTCTGCAGCTGCGTCACGACCGCGCGCGGTGAGGCCGCCGGCGTCGACTTGGCGACCCTGCTCGGCGCTGAGTGCTCGAGCACCGCGCAGTGCGGCAAAGATGAGTGTGCGTCGTCTACAACGGCTACCTGTAGACCCGGTACGAGGTACCAGCACCGACCGCGCTCGCCGCCGGGAATGCAGTGCCCGGCAGGCTCATAGGGTTCGCCGGAGCGGGCGAACGTGCGGACCGGGCAGGGGTACTGCACCGTGCCACGGCGGCGTGCGTTGCGGCGTCATCGGCGGCTCGTACGGTGTCGAGCTCTAGGCAATCGACGGCCGGAGGCCGCGCGGTGACGGAGCGAACCGTCTGGTTCCAACCCCAGCCGTGTGGCAGGGCCGACACCGGGGACGAGCCGGTTCGTGCCAACCGGTGAAGGAGCGAGGACCGCCTGGGAAGGGCGGTCCTCACCGCGGGTGCAGGATCGGTCTGAGCCGTCGAGCCGGGGCGGGGCCGGCTAAACGACCGTCGGCTTTGCCTGGTCCTTGACGCCGGCCAGGGCGAGGACGGCCGGCGCGCCGACGGCGAGGTCGGAGGCGATGTTGCCGCGGGCGTCGATCAGGAGCGCCGAGGGTGTTCCCGACGCGCCGAAGGCGCGACCGGCGCTAAACCCGTCGTCGAGGACGACCGGTGAGCGCAGGCCCATCGCGCGGTTCGCCTCCGCGTCGCCGGTGGAGACGACGAGCAGCTTGGGTGCCCCCTTCGGCGGCTTCGTTTCCCAGGCCTTGAGGTCATCGAGCATTCGCTTGCAGAAGCCGCAGCCCGGGTTCCAGAAGAGGATGAGGGTCTTGGTCCCGCGCAGCGAAGCGAGGTCGAGGGTCTTGCCGTTGAGGTCGGGCAGCGCCAGCGCCGGGGCGGGGTCGCCCTTCTTCGGCGTCGCGGCCGGTGCCCCGCCGTTCCCAGTCGCGGTCGCTGGGTCCTTGCCGTTGGCCAGCGCGAGCACCGACGGGGCGCCGACGGCGACATCCGAGGCGATCTTACACTGAGCATCGACGAGGACGGCCGACGGCGTCCCATTGGCACCGAATGCGGAGCCGGTGGTGAAGCCTTGGTCGAGCACGACGGGGGACTGGAAGCCCATCGCCTGGTTGTCCTCGACGGAGCCGGTCGAGATGACGAGCAGCTTCGGGGCGCCCTTGGGCGGCTTTGCCTCCCACGCCTTGACGTCGTCCACCATGCGCCGGCAGAAGCCGCAGCCGGGGTTCCAGAAGAGCACGAGGGTTTGGTCACCCTTGAAGTCGGCGAGGCTGACGGTCTTGCCCGTGAGGTCGGGCAGACTCACCTCCGGCGCCGGCTCCCCGACCCGCGCCCCGGCCCGAGCGGCGACCCGGCCGCCGGCGTTGCCACCGTTGGCGGCCGTCGGCGCGGGTGCGGGCGCCGGCGCGGGTGCGCCGGTGGTCCGGGCGACGAAGGCGCGGATGGCGTCGGCACCGAGGGCCAGCGGCGTCCCGATCGTGCCGTCGGAGCGGACGAGGACGGCGGCCGGGGTGCCGTTGGCCTGGTAGGCCGCGGCGACCTCCCGGTCCTTCAGCAGCAGAACCGTGGTGATGCCGTGCTCGGCCGTCTTGGTGCGGTTGGCCTCGGCGGTGCCGCGGCTGAGGAGGGCGAGGGTGAAGGCCGCCGCGTGGTCGCGCTGCCAGCGACCGATGTCCGGGAGGAGCGCGTTGCACGGACCGCAGCCGGGATCGGTGAAGATCAACAGGACCGGCTTGCCGGCGGCGCGGAGCGCGTCGAGGGTCAGCGTTTCACCGTGGAGGCCGGACAGGGTGAAGGCTGGGGCGGGAACGCCGACGGGGAGGCCGGCCGGCGAGCCCGTCGGCGCAGCGTCGACGGGGGAGGGCGCCACGCCCCGCTCGGCGAGCGCCGTCTCTAGCACGTCGAGCCGAACCAGGAGCCGCCCATTCTGACCGAGGAGGTGGACGAGGAGCCAGCCTTCGGCGGCGAGCAGGCCAAGGGCCACGACACCGGCGACGATGGCGGCAGTCTCGCCCGTCGAGAGGTCGTCGAGCCACCCAACCGTGCTGTAGCCCGCATCGTCGAAGCCGGTACCGACGACGAAGCCGGCGATGGCGGCGAGGACGGCGTTGCGCGCCAGAGTGGGCCAGCCAATCGGCTCGGAGTGGAGCTGGCCGAAGCAGTGGCAGTTGGGGGTGCGGCCGCGCGCCAGGTTGACGGCGATGCCGGCGCTGAAGGCCAGCAGCAGGAGGAGCGCCCCGAGGCCGCCCCACCAGGCAGTGGCGAGGGGCAGGAGCGCGACGGCGACGGCCAACTCGGCCAGCGGCAAGAAGGTGCCGATCGGGTTGGCGAGGCGGGCCGGGAGACCGAAATCGGTCACCGCGCGGCGCGACCCAGCGCGGTCGGCCAGCTTGGCCAGCCCGGAAACGACGAAAACAGCCGCGAGAAGCAGCCGCGCGACGAGGAGCGCGAGGTCCATCACGAGACTCCTGAGACTGACGCCGTACGGGCCGCCTGCGGCGAACGTGTCTACCGTGCACGGGCGGTCCGCTCCACCCGGACGGGTTGGGATAGAACCATTTTAGCAGCATCGGCCGACGGCGCATCACGGTCGGAACGGGGCTGGATCGCGAGTCGCCAACGGAAGGCGCCGTGACTGGGTGTTCCTTGCGCGGGTAGCGCGCCGCCGGCGATCGGGACGGTGGCGGGAATCGAGCGGGCTGGAGCGGAGCCGACCCACCGCTTGTCTGGCGAGGTGCCGGGATGACCCTCGGCCAGCGCGGCCTCTTCGGCGAGCAATTGCCGGCCCTGGCGGAGCGCCTCGTCGACCTTTGCCTGGACGAGCCGCGGAGTGAGGAATCCGTCCCGGCGCACGGCCACTGAGCCGCGGTCGCGACTGGCAGCCGGCCGGATCGCTCAGGTGGCCGGGGGGCAGCCCGTGATAGCGCGCGCCTCCGCCGCCGTCGCCGGCTCCCGCCTCGCCTCCCGCGCGGCCGCAACCGCCCAGGCGACGAGGTCGGCGTTGCTCGCGGCGGGGCGGCCGTCCGGCAGCACGATGGCATCCTCGAAACCGACCCGCACGTGCGCTCCATCCACCAGCGCGTGGCGGAGCACGGCGTAGCCAGCGCTGTCCTGGCCGTGGGCGGCCCACGCGGCACGGGGAAAGTACCGGCGGAGCGGCGCCACGAGGGCGTCGTAGTTGGCCGGCGTGGCCGGGGCAACCTGCGGCCCGGCGCCATACCCTGGGCTGTCCAACTCCACCAGGAACCAGCCCGGCTCCTGGAGCAGCCCGTCGTCTCGGAGGGCAACCGCGTTGCTGACGAACCCAAGGTCCATCAGGCCGAGTTCGGGAACGATCCCGTGCGCTCGGCAGGCGGCGAGGAGTGCCGCGACGTCGTCATAGTCGTTCGGGAAATGCACCGTTCGGCGTCGCACCCAGCGCGGGCCCTCCGCTGCTTCCTTCGAACGCTCCGGAGCGACAACCGGTTTGGCCCCAGACGGGAGTGGGTGAGGGGACACGACGGCTGCCTTCTCCCAGACCACGGTATGGCCGAGGTTGACAGAAACCAGATCCGGACGAGTCGTCGGGTCGGCGGCGAGGGCGTCAAGCAAGTCGAGCACAACCTTGACCGGCACGTCGGCTGGGCGGAGCGACGTGATGCTAACCAGAACCTGCGGCGCCGCGTCGCGGACTCGGTGGAGTGTTTCGGCGTACCTCGCGGGGGTGGCGCTCCAGCCGCCATCCGGATCGCGGGCATGGAGGTGGACGACCGCCGCGCCGGCCTCGGCGCTGCGCCGAGCTTCTACCGCGACTTCCACGGGCGTGTACGGGACCATGGGGTTCTCGCTCCGGTCCCGTCCGCCGTTCAGGGCCGCCTCGATCAGCACCGAGCTGCCGTCTGTCATCACCTGTCGGTCCGTTCTCTGTCGTGGCCGCCTCGTGTAGACTCCGCTCGCCGCGGATTAGGTCGTGCCGCGAACGCGGCGCGCGGGGGCGCGATGGTTGGCGATGGGACGGGCTCGGGTCGAACTGAGCTCGATTATCGGTGGGAGCGACGCTTGGCGCACGACGCGGTGGTGCTGGTGCTGTTTCCTCACGGCTGGTCGCTGCTCGGAAGGCGCCCCGCTTGACCAGGCCACGGTCCACACGGCACCAAGGCCGCTCGCGCCCCGCCGGCGAGGTCGACCGCGTCCCGGCGGACACCCCCAAGGACGTCAGCATCCCGGCCGGCGCGCTCCCCGGCGTCGTCGTCCGCGCCTATGGCAAGTTCTTCGACGTCCAGCTCGACGCCGAGCCGCGGGTCTTGCTCTCCACCGTTCGCGGCACCGTCAGGCGGGAGCGACGGCGGACCGACCTTGTCGCCGTCGGTGACCGGGTCTGGGTGACCGATGTCGGGGAGGGCGAAGGCCAGATCGAGGCAGTCGCGCCCCGTGTGCGCGTGCTCAAACGCCTCGCTCGCCGCACCGAGGACATCGAGCAGGTCATCCTCGCCAACCCGGACCAGGTCCTCTTCCTCTTTGCCGTGCGGGAGCCCGAACCCCATCGCCGGATGCTTGACCGCTTCCTCGTGCTGGCCGAGGCGGAGGGCCTGCCGGCGCTGATCGGCATCAACAAGATCGACCTCGACGGCCCGCCGCCCGGGGTCGACCCGAAGGCGCCGCCGATCTCGCGGGCAATCTTCGGCGACTACGAGCGGGTCTACGACGTCCGTCGTCTGAGCGTCGTTACCGGGGAAGGAATCGAGGAGCTGCGGGCGGCACTGGCCGGCAAGGTCACGGCGGTGGCCGGACCGTCCGGGGTCGGCAAATCAAGTCTGCTCAACGCGCTCCACCCGGCGGGCGACCGCGCCATCGGAGAAATCTCGGCGGCCACCGGCAAAGGTCGGCACACGACGGTGGCGACGCAGCTCTACCGAATCGGCGACCACCCACCGACCTATGTCGCCGACACCCCGGGCATCCGGGCGCTGGCGCTGCACGGGGTGCCGCCGGAGGCACTCGACCGCTGCTTCCCCGAACTGCGCCCGTACCGTGACGGTTGCTTCTATCCCGACTGCACCCACCTCCACGAGCCGGGTTGCGCCGTCCGCGAGGCCGTAGAGGGGGGCGCCATTCCCATCGCCCGCTACGAAAGCTACGCCGCACTGCGCCGGGGTGACCAGGGCGAGGACTGACGAGGCGGCCAGACGGCGAGGCGGCAAGACGGCAAGACGGCAAGACGGCGAGTGAAGTTTGGCGTGGCGGCTCAGCGCAGGCTCTTGATGAGACCCCGAATAAGGCGGGCGACTTCCGCGGTCTGATTCAGCAACGGTTCGATCGCCGGTTGGACCATGTAGCCGAGCCGGTACGCGATCAGCAGTTGCGTCTCAGCTTCGCATAGCGAGCCGTGCGCCAGGGAAAGGTGATGCAGGAACTCGCGTGTGCCGCTCCGCCCCTGACCTTCGGCAATGTTGGGAGGGATCGATACCGCCGCCCGACGTACCTGGTTGATGAGACCGAACTGTTCCTCCTTCGGCCACGTCGCGGTGGCTTCGTAGACGGCCCACACCAGGTCAATGCCCCGTTGTCAGGCAATCAGACCCTGATAGCCGCGATCCTGCGTCTCTCGGATCGCGGTCGCTTTCCCCCTAAAAGTTCAGCCCACCAGCCGACTCGCCGTCTGGCTGCCTCACCGCGAGACCGTCAGCGTCCGGTCGTCCCCGTAGGCGTGCTCATCGATCCAGGGACGACCCTCGGCGAAGCGGGTCGAGCGAAACGGGGTGAGGTCGACGAGCCGAGGCGCCCCGTCGACGATCCACTCGGCAAGGCAGACGCCGATGGCCGGGGCCGTCTTGAACGAGGTCCCGCTGTCGCCGGCCATGCAGAAGAGGCCGGACACGCTCGGGGTCTGGTCGATGATCGGATGGCCGTCGGGGCTGCGCATGAAGGTGCCGGCCCAGCCGCCGCGCATCGTCGCCGCCGCGAACGCCGGGAAGCGCGCCGCCAGCGCCGCGCGACCGACCGCGATGCTCTCGTGGTCGAGACCCTCACGCAGTCCGTCGGGATCGATCCCAGCGACGCTCCGCTCGGCCCCGATCAGCGTGGAGACAGCGCCCTCGGGGCGGAACCACGAGTGCTGCGTCGCGTCGATGACGACCCGGTGGCGCCGCCGTGGGTCGACGCTCGGCGGCCAGCGGAAGATGGAGACCTGGGTACGCACCGGGGTCAGGCCGAAATCGAGCCCGAGCGGCAGCAGGAGCCGGTCCGCCCAGGACCCGGCGGCGAGGACGACCGTGCGGGTGGCGATCCGGCCGGCGCTCGTCTCGACTCCGGCCACCCGGTCGCCCTCGACCCGGATCGCCGTCGCCTCCGTCTCGGTGCAGATCGTGACGCCCCGCGCCGCCGCGGCGGCGGCAAAGCCGTAGAGCGTCGCGTTCGGATCGGCGAACCCCGAGCTGGGTTCGAACGCCGCATAGCTGAGGTCATCGGTCCGCATCAGTGGCTCGATCTCGCGCAGCTCCGTGACGGAGACAACGCTCGTCTCGATCCCGATCGCCTGTTGGGCAGCGACGTTGGCGCGCAGATGTGCCTCGTCTTCCGGGGCGACGACCTGGACGAACCCGATGGGCTCGAACCCCGGCGAGCCGGGGCCTACCTCGTCCTCCCATGCCCGGAAGATCCGCAGGCTTTCAAGGGTCAGATGGGACTCCCACGTGTTGGCGTAGTGCGCGCGCACGAGCGCGCCTGACTTGCCGGTTGCCCCCGCGCCGAGTTGACGGCGCTCCAGCAGGACGACGTTCCGGACGCCACGCTTGGCGAGTTGGAACGCCGTTGAAGCGCCGTTGACGCCCCCGCCGATGACGACGACCTCGGCCGTTCGTGGGACCGACGCAGCCTCCGGCTGGAAATCGACGCTCCCCTGGTCCCTGTTCACCGCGTGCCCCTCCCCGCTCCGACGCCCGACCATTTGATGGTCGGCTATCCTACCCTCATGCCCACGAGCCGTCGCCGGAAGGACCGAAGCGCAGGCCCCACGCAACGGCCGGCACCCAATTGAGTCGAACCGCGGCGGTTGCCTTGCTCGGATCCTCCTCGACGATCCACTGCCGTCCCGGTTTCCCGCGCGGACCGGGTGCCCATTTGGCCGGTGGTGACGATCGGGGTCGAGCGCGTTAGGAGCCCGGCGCGATCGTCCGACCTTAACTGGTCGACGAGGTGAAGGAGCCATGGTGGATCAGGCGGGCGAAATCGGCAGCCGTCCGGACCGGGTCGAGGGGTTGATCGACTTCCTCGCGCCGGCGGTTGAGGAGATCCTGCGGCGGATTGACCCCGAGGAGGCCGACGAGTTCACGACGCTGGAGTTCGTCGAGGTGATGCGGTCCGACCCCGGCGGCGACGCCGCCTACCGCGAGGCGCTTCGCCGCTGGGGCGAGGGGGACCATTACGCCAAGTTGGTCGTTCATGGTCAAGTCATCCCCCTAGCGCTGCGCCGCTCCGGCCTGGTCGAGTGGCTGGGGTACGCCTACGGCGAGGAGGACCCGTACGGTGTCCCGGCTCGCTGGCGCCTGCTCGGCCCGTCGCTACGGACCGCGGAACGGTGAGCGGTGTCCTCCAATGCTCGATCCCGCGGCACCCGCCGTTGTCCGCACGACCACCGGACTGCTGATCCATAGACATAACCCGTCCGTACGCCTACCATATCCCTAACCGGGCGTGCGAACCACCAAACGCGGGCGTTCGACCGTTTTCCGGTGTTGCCAATCGACTGCGACCGCTAGCGACCGCTCAACGAGCGAGAAGACGGACGACACGCATGCCACGCCCTGATCGGGTTACGCGCCTGCAACGCTTGCCCGACGCCGACAAGGATGCCAACCGCCCCTCCAAGGCCAACAACCGGCCTGGTTCGAAGGGTGATCGCAACCGCACCCCGAATCCGGGGCCGAATCGGGACCCGAACCAGACCCCGTCGCGTCGGCCGCGCATCCCCGCCTGGGTGATCGGGGTGCTCTTCCTCGGCCTGGTCGGCTATCAGCTCTACACCTACTTCGGCCCGAACGCCGAGGAGGGGCGAACCGAGATCGCGTATTCGGTGCTCATCGACCAGGTTGAGGCGGGCAACGTTGCCGAGGTGACGATCGGCGAGACGCGGATCGAAGCCGACTTCAAGCAGGGGATCGCCTACGACCGTGAGGAGAAGAAGGTCGTCACGACGGCCCCCGGGGCCGACGCGCCCGACGGCGTCGTCACGAACCTGCGCCGCGTCCGGGCCGACCTGCCGGCGGGCGTCCAGGACGAGAGCCTCCTGCCGCTGCTGCGGACGAAGGATGTCACGGTCAACGGCGAGACCGGCGGTAGCTCACTCCTGACCAGCATCTTCCTTACCCTGCTGCCGTTCCTCCTCATCGTCGGGATCATTGTCTTCATGGGCCGGCAGATGAGCCGGGGCCAGCAGAACGTCTTCGGCTTCGGGCGCTCCCGCGCCCGGCAGCACGATCCGGAGCGGCCCCAGGTCACCTTCGCCGACGTGGCGGGGGAGGACGAGGCAAAGGCCGAGTTGACCGAGGTCGTGGACTTCCTCCGCAACCCGGCTAAGTACCACTCGCTCGGAGCACGGCTGCCGCGCGGCGTCCTCCTCGTCGGTCCTCCGGGCACCGGCAAGACGCTGACGGCGCGGGCCGTGGCCGGCGAGGCCGGTGTCCCGTTCTTCAGCGTCTCGGCGTCGGAGTTCGTCGAGATGTTCGTCGGCGTCGGCGCCAGCCGCGTCCGCGACCTGTTCGACAAGGCAAAGACCGCGGCGCCGGCGATCATCTTCGTCGACGAGCTTGACGCCGTCGGCCGCCAGCGCTTCGCCGGCTTGGGTGGCTCCAACGACGAGCGCGAGCAGACGCTGAACCAACTCCTGGTGGAGATGGACGGCTTCGAGACGAACGTGGAAGTCATCGTCATGGCCGCCACCAACCGGCCCGACGTGCTCGACCCAGCGCTGCTGCGCCCGGGCCGCTTCGATCGCCAGGTAACCGTCGGTCTCCCCGACCGCACCGGGCGCGAGGCGATCCTCAACATCCACACCCGCGGCCTGCCCCTTTCCGCCAGCGTCGACAAGGCGGCCATCGCGCGGGCGACCACCGGCTTCTCCGGCGCCGACCTTTCGAACCTGGTCAATGAGGCGGCGTTGACGGCCGCCCGCCGCAACCGTAAGGAGATCACCCCCGCTGACTTTGATGAGGCGCTCGACAAGATCCTCCTCGGCACGACCCGCTCCGGGTTGATGAACCCGAAGGAGCGGGAAGTTGTTGCCTACCACGAGGCGGGGCACGCGCTGGTGGCCCACTTCACGCCGGGTGCCGATCCGCTGCGGAAGGTGAGCATCGTGCCGCGCGGGCGCGCCCTCGGCGTCACCGTCCAGACCCCGGAGGAAGACCGCCACAACTACAGCCGGACCTACCTGCTCGGGCGGGTGGCGATGCTGCTGGGCGGGCGCGCGGCCGAGATGGTCGTCTACGACGAGGTGACCACCGGCGCCGAGAACGACCTGAAAGAGGCGACGTCGCTGGCGCGCCGCATGGTCGGACTCTGGGGCATGAGCCCGGACGTCGGACCGGTCTACCTCGGCACCGGCGAGGAGCACGTCTTCCTCGGCCGGGAGATCACCCAGGACAAGGCCTACTCGGACGCGACGGCGCAGCGTCTCGATGGGGCGGTGCGCGAGATGGTTGAGGGCGGGCTCGCCCGCGCGCTCGACCTGAACCGTCGCTTCCGCCGCCAACTCGACGCGCTCGTCGCGGCTCTGCTGGAGCACGAGACGCTCGACGCCAAGGAAGTCACGGAGATCTTCGGTCCCTCCACGCCGCTGGACATCGAGGCCGGCATCGTGCCCCAACAGCCCGCCACCGTCGAGGCCGCCGGTGCCGGCGCCGTGGTCCAGGCTGACTAAGCAGCCTCAGAGAAGTCTTGGACCGGTGCGTGCGGCGGCGGGGGCGGAGGGTCGCCGGGCGGGGGTGGGTCGGCGTCGTAGTGGCTTGCGGCTCCCACCCCAACCCCCTCCCCCGAACTCAGGGGAGGGGCTCTTTTCTACGGTTGCGGACGTGCCGTACGGCCGGTAACGCGCCCGGTTCGGCAAAGCGCCGCGGTCGCGAGTGCGTCGGCAAGTAGCAGTCACAATGGGAAGCTTGTCCCCCGCGGTCGGGAGAGGGTTGGGGACGGGGCCGGGAGCGCCGAGCCAGACCTCTCGTCCCTGGTCCGAACCCGGCGATCGGCAGCAGTGCCGCCCGTCGCAGAAGGACCTGGGGTCAGGATCGATAGAGCGTCGTCACCGCGCCCACCCGCCCGTACATCCAGAACGCCAGCGGTAGCCCGACGACGGAGATCAGGGCGAGATAGGCGGCGGCGAGCCAGAGGCCGGAGAACCACCACCCGATCAGGAGGAAGTAGAGGGCGCGCAGCAGCAACGGCCGCTGCGCCTTGCCCCTGATCGCGACCGTCCCTCGATGCGCCACGTCTGTTCCTGCGGGCGCAGGGTGGCGAGGGTCGGCAGGCGGTTGAGGAGCCAGGAGACCGAGCGGCAGGCCGATCACGGTCGCGTTGAGGAACCAGGCAAGGCCGGGAGGCGACGCCGGCCAGCCACCAGCCGACGAGGACGAACCAGCAAACCCGCAGCAGCAGGTTCGGACCACGGTCTTCAACGACGATCATGTGCTCTGCCTCCTTGCTCTCCCGGTTCAAGTTCGGCCCCGCTCGGGTCCCTTGCGCCGCATCGGCCGGCTGATGAACGACGCGTTAGCCGAGCGCGACGTCGAGCGTCATCATCACGGCGAAGCAGAGCAGGAGAGCCATCGTCGCCAGGTCGGCGTGGCCGCCCTGCTGCGATTCCGGCACCAACTCTTCGACGACGACGAAGATCATCGCCCCGGCCGCGAAAGCGAGGGCGTAGGGCAGCAATGGCCGCGCCGCCGCCACCCGCCACCACCCCAAGCACCCCGGCGACCGGCTCGACGGCGGCCGAGAGTTGCCCGTAGAAGAAGCTGCGGCCGGCCGCCATCCCGTCTCGCCGCAGCGGCAAGGAGACGGCGCTCCCCTCGGGGAAGTTCTGGATGCCGATGCCGAGGGCCAGCGCCACGGCCGAGGCGAGGCTGGCGCCGGGAAGATCGGCGGCAACGCCGCCGAAGGCGACGCCAACGGCCAGTCCCTCGGGGATGTTGTGGAGGGTGATCGCCGAGACGAGGAGGAGGACGCTGCGTCGCCAGGTGGTGTGCAGCCCTTCCGCCTCGTCGGGCCGTTTGCCGGGGTGGAGGTGGGGAAGCACACGGTCCATGCCGCGCAGGAAGAGGCCGCCGGCCAGAAAGCCGACGGCGGCGGGAGCCAAGGGATGCCGCCTTCTTGCTCGGTGAACTCGATCGCCGGGGCGAGCAGGGAGAAGTAGCTGGCGGCGATCATGACCCCGGCCGCAAAGCCGAGCAGGGCGTCGAGGAGCCGCTCGCTCGGGCGACGGCGAGGAAGACGAGCGCCGCGCCGAGCGCCGTCAGTCCCCAACTAACCGCTGTAGCGAGCAGCACCTGGACGACCGGGGGAGATTTTCAAGGAAGGTCATCACGGCCATTTTCGCCCATCTCCGGCTGTTCCCCCGCCCGGCGCGTGGGCACGATCCGCTCCATGGACCCACGGACGGCTCCCTCCCCCAGCCGCCGCCTGGCCCTGAGGGCACCCGGTATCCGACCCGATGTCAGAGGCGGGGAGACGCCGGTCCGGCGACGACCGCGCCGTCCGCTCAGGTCCGGCTAATGGCCCTTCTCGAGCAGCCATCGGCCGATCCGTTCGCCGACGACGACGGCCGGCACGTTGGTGTTGGCGCGGGGGATGACCGGCATGATCGAGCAGTCGGCGACAAAGGCGTTGGCGAGTCCGTGCGGATCTTTCCGCGGGCGTCGACGACCGCCGCGTGGTCGGAAGCCGGACCCATGGCGCAGGTGCCGACCGGGTGGTAGTAGTGGACGCAGGCGGTGTCGACGAACCGCTCCAGGTCGACGGGCGAGCGGCCCTGGGGGCCGGGCGCGGTTTCGGCGCCGAGGAGATCCCGTAGGGGCGATTGGGCGGCAACATCGCGGGCGAGTCCGATGCCGTCGATGAGGACGCGGCGGTCCTCCCCGTCGGGATCGGAAAGGTAGCGGTGGTCGATCCGTGGCGCTTCGGTTGGGTCGGGGCTGCGGAGGCGGACCGAGCGCCGCGGGAGCGCGGCGTCATGCAGGCCACGGGCAGCTTCCACCGCCATCCGGGGGATCGTCGGCGGAAGGGCCGCCCACCGGGTAGAGGTGGAGGTCAAAACTCGCCGCGCAGCGCGGGGAACGGGCCTTGGCGATGACCTGCTCCTCGGGCATCCACCGTTCGGCGGCGAAGGCGGCCATGCGGCGCTCCAACTCGGGCGTGCCGGCGAAGCCGACGACGACCGACGGGTGGTCGTGCAGGTTCCGGCCGACGCCCGGCAGCGCCACGGTCGGCGCGATGCCCAGCACGCTCAGCTCATCGGGGTTACCGATCCCCGAGCGCAGCAACACCGCGGGCGAGCCGTAGGTGCCGCTCGCGACCACGACCCGTCCGGCCTCGATCCGTTCCCGCCCGTTCGCCCCGAGCACCTCGACGGCGACCACTCGGTCACCGGCGACGACGAGGCGATCGCCCGTGGCGCCGCCGCGCACCGTCAGGTTCGGTTTGTCGCGGACGGGATCGATGTAGGCGAAGGCGGTATTCCAGCGAACGCCCGCGGCGATGTTGACGGGGCTGGTGGCGATCCCCTCGTCCTGGTCGAGATCGTTTAGGTCGTCGACGGCGGGCAGGCCGGCCGCCGCGGCGGCGGCCAGGCACGCTGCCTGGAAGGGGGTGACTTCGTCCGGGGCGTAGCGGCGGACGCGCAGCCGGGTCGCCGCGGCCCGGAAGAACGGCAGCAGCTCGCCGGCCGACCAACCGGGGTTGCCGGCGGCGGCCCAGCCATCGTAGTCGAGGCGGCTGCCCCAGATCGCGGCGCAGCCGTTGTGGGACGAGCAGCCGCCGATCACCTTGGCTCGCTCGAAGGGGATCAGGCGATCGGCGTAGGTGTCGCCGCTGTCGAACTGCCAGGTGTCGGAGTAGCCGAGGGCGCGGGCGTCGACCAAGTCGCGCGGCCACCCGCCGCCGGTGAGCGGCCCGTAGTCCGGACCGGCCTCAAGGAGCAGCACGGACTCGTCCGACCCTTCGGCCAGGAGCCCGGCGACGACCGCCCCGGCCGTCCCGCCGCCGACGATCACCGTGTCCGCATAGCGCGGCAAGCCCTTGTCGGCCGCGTCAGTCATGGTCCTCCCTCATCGACCGGCGGGCCAGCAGCGGGTCGGCGGGAGCGACCGATGCGGCGGTGGGCCGAAGGAACGCGTGCTAACGGCGGAGTGTCTGGCGATGGCTGAGGGGCGCGTGCCCGAGACAACGGGGTACGGGCGCATCTTAGCCCGCGGCTCCCGGCGCCCGCGCCGCCCGCAGGAAGCGGGCGACCCGGTCGGGGTCGACGGGGTTCCAGGTGTAACCGTCGACCTTGAGGTCGGAGCCGACGATGGCGCCGTCGGCGACGTCCAAGAAGGCGGCGATATTGGTCGACTTGGCGCCGGTGTTGACAAGCACCGGGACGGACTCCCCGACCGCCTCCTTCGCCTCCCGGAGGGCGTCGATGTCGGGTTCCGCACCGGCCATCGGACCGGAGACCAGCACGGCGTCGGCGAGGCTCGAGACGACCGCCGAGCGCGCGCATTGGCCGACGGTCCGCCGGCCCAGCGGGGAGGCGAATTCGGGGGTGACGTTCATCATGATGGCAACGTGGTCGGCGCCGAGCTGACGGCGGTAGCGGAGGAGGCCGGCGGCGTCGGTGTTCCAGAGGCCCATGTCCGACTCGTAGACCCCGGTCGTCACCTCGCGGATGAAGGCGGCTCCGGTCGCCACCGCGATCGCGAGCGCGGCCTGGGCGTCCCAGAGAAAATCGACCCCGAAGGGGCGATCGCGCGGGGCCAGCTCGGTCACGACCCGGGTCATGACGCCGACGCCCTCGAACCCGGCCCGGAGGCTGTAGGGCCGGTCGCCCTCGTTGCAGAACATGACGGCGTCGACGTCGTGGGCGCGGAGCACGTCGAGATCGCGGGCGGCGCTCTCGATCAGCCCGGCGACGCCGGCCCGCTCGTCGTAGAGGGGTGTTCCCGGCAGGGGCGGCAGGTGGACCATGGCAACGATCGGCTTGGCGCCGCCGTCGAAGAGCTCCCGAAAACGTCCCGTCGCCACTTGTCCTCCCCGTCCCAGCGCCTCTTCCCGGCCAAGGCGCATCCATAGGGTGTGGGCGCCACGCCGTGGCGTCACGGTTGACAGCCCATTTGCCGCCTGCATACTACCGCCACTCCGGTTCCCCACCAAGACCCGGCCGCGCATCGCGGCGGCGGGGCGAGGGGACAGGAAATTCCGGCCGCGACCGGGGTGGGCACCGTGGCCAACGACCGGTCGAGGCGGATCGAAGAAGGAGAAGCGTCCATGTCTGATAACGCCAAGCACCCGACCAACGATCGCGATCGCCGCAACCGGGTGTCGCGCCGCACCGTGCTCAAGGCGGCCGGCGCCGCCTCGGCCTTCTACGCCACGGGCCTGCCTGGCAAGTCTTACCGACGTGCGCTCGCTCAAGACAGTGTCAAGGACCAAATCCTGGCGATTCCCGGCTCGGGCAGCGGCGCCCCGACCGACGCCCACATGGAAGAGGTCGGTAAGCTAACGCTGCGCTCGCAGAACAAGGGCAAGTTCGCCGGCCAGACGGTTCGGTTCCAGGGCCTGAGCAACGCCAACGCCCACGTCAACGTCTTCCGTCCCCTGTCGCGGGCGTGGGAGGAGCACACCGGCGCCACGATCGAGTGGATCGAGGTGACCCAGGCCGATTCCTATCCGAAGATGTCGCAGGCGCTCGCCTCGAACACGGTCGCCTTTGACGTGCTCGAAGGGAGCGCCACCTGGGAAGGGGAATTGCTGGGCGGCGGCCACTGCGTCGCGATGCCCGACTCGGTCCGCAACGACCCCGGCTACGCCTTTGACGACATCGTGCCGTACCTCCAGGGCCCGACCCGGACCTGGGACGGGGTGATGTACGGCGCCTCGATCGACGGCGACATGCACCACTTCAACTACCGCAAGGACGTCTTCGCCGATCCCACGCTGGCCGAGGAGTGGGCGAGCTCCGGCGGCCAGGGCGAGTGGGGGCCGCCGAAGTCGTGGCAGGACGTCCGCGCTTACTCCACGTTCCTGAACGGCAAAGAGTTCGAGGAGGAGCCGCTGTATGGCATCCTCGATCCGCTGGCCCGCGGCGGCGGCGTCAGCAACTGGTTCTTCATGAGCCGCGCCAGCGCTTACGCCAAGCACCCGGACGACCCGGCCTTCTTCTTCGACCCGGCCGACATGACGCCGAAGATCAACAGCCCGGCGTTCGTCCGCGCCCTCGAGGACATGATCGCCGCCGCCGAGGTGGCGCCGCCCGACCAGAAGAGCGCCGACCTCCTCAAGACGTTCGGCGACTTCCTCGCGGGCACGGGCACGATGGCTCACTGGTGGGCGGACATCGGCTCCAACGTCTACGCTTCTGACACGAGCGTGGTCCAGGACAAGGTCGGCTTCAGCATCCTTCCCGGCTCGCCCGATGTCTACAACTGGGCGACCAAGCAGTGGGAGCCGGCCGCGGCGGGTGGTGAGGTGCCGGCGGGGGCCACGGCCGGTCTCAACTATGCGCCTTACCTCGCCTTCCTCGGTTGGGGCCTCTACGTGATGAAGGCGTCCGAGCAGACCGGGGTCTCGGAGGCTGCCTGGGACTTGGTCAACCACCTGACGGGCAAGGACATCTCCCTCTGGATGATGATCTACCCGTCCGGCATGAACCCGTGGCGCCTCAGCCATTTCAACGCCGCCGATTGGACGATCGCCGGCTACCCCGAGGCGTACGCCCAGGAGTACCTCGACTCGATCGTCAACTCCTACAACCACCCGAACCGGATCATTGACCTGCGCATCCCCGGCGCCGGCCAATACTGGATCGCGGCCGAGGAGGCATTGACGCGGGCGATCGCGGGCGAGATCGAGCCGCAGGCCGCGCTCGACGAGGCGGCCACGAAGTGGAACGCGCTGACCGATCAGCTCGGTCGGGAGAACCAGCTCAAGCTTTACCAGGCGTCGCTCGGGTAGTGGTGCCGGTGTCCGGTCGTCACCGTGCACCGACCCCCGGTCATTCTGAGCTTGCGATGAATCTCGTTCGTCGTGACCTTGCGCGCCGAGATTTCTCGCGTCCGCTCGGAATGACGGGGGCAACGCCGCATCAGGGGAGGACAGACCGGGTTGGGGTCTGAGCAACAACCCGGCGCGGGCATGAGGCGAATCGAGGCGGATCGGTGAGCTTGCAGACCGTCGAGCGGCCGTACGCGGAATCGGCTCGAATCGAGACGCCGTCAGCGGCGGCGAGGGACTGGCGCCGGGCGGTGGCCGGCCTCCTGGTCGGGGCCACGTCGCTCCTTTTGGTCGTGGCGGTCGCGTTGCGCGCGCTCGACGAGCTGGGGTGGCGGCCCCTGGCCGTGGCCCTGGTGGCGTGGCTCGTCGCCGTCGATATCGCGGTCGTGCTGGCGCTCGGGGAGCGCGGCCAGCGCCTGATCTTCCTCCTGCCGGCGGTCCAACTGACGCTGCTGGTGGTGATCTTTCCGACGATCTTCGGCACCTACGTCAGCTTCACCGAGTGGCGGCTCAACGATCCGTCCGGGCGGACGTTCACCGGGCTCGAGAACTTCCGGATGATGTGGGGCGACGGTCGATTCTGGAACGCGCTCAGGAACAACTTCGTCGTTGTCCTGGTCGGCGTACCGCTCCAGTATCTCATAGCGCTCGGCCTGGCGGTCCTCCTCAACCAGGACATACGGGGCCGCAAAGTCTTACGGGTCATCTTTCTGCTGCCGTTCATGATGAGCCCGGTGGCGGCCGGCTGGATGATCGGGCGGTCGATCTTCGACGCCCGCTGGGGCCGCTGCCGGACCTGCTCCAGCGCTTCGGCATCGAGTGGACCTTTTTCGAGACCCGGCCGCGGGCGGTCGCCTCCTTGATCGTCATCAATGCCTGGTACTCGATCCCGTTCATGCTCGTCCTGCTGCTGGCCGGGCTCCAGGCGATGCCGCCGGAGGTGTTCGAGGCGGCGCGGATCGACGGCGCCGGGGCCTGGCAGACGTTTCCGCGACATGACCTTTCTGCTGCTGCTGCCGGTCAGCCTGACGGCGTCGCGCTGCGGATGGTCTTCGAGTTCAAGCTCATCGACCTGATCCTGGTCGTCACCGGCGGCGGCCCCGGCGACGCCTCGGAAACGCTGACGGCCTACATCTACCGCGAGGGCTACCAGGCGCTCAACGTCGGGTACGGCACCGCGATGGCCCAGGTCTTCCTTGTCGTCATCATCGTCTTCATGACGCTCTTCCTGTTCCTGGTCGGTCGCAAGGTGCGCGACGTCGTCTAGCTAGGGGGCCGGAGACGAACGGGGGCTTGCCGTGACGGTACGGGCGGCGGAGCGGCGGGGTGGGACGGCGATCGGGGGGACGAGGGCGTGGGCGCGGCTGGCGCGCGTCGCCACCTACGCCATCCTGCTCGTCTGGGCGTTCGTCAGCCTCTTCCCGATCCTCTGGACGATCACGACCTCGTTCAAGAGCCAGGTGGCGGTGATCAAGGGCCCCACCTACATCCTGGCGGGACTTCGATCCGGTCGATCTCGGCTGGCGCTCGATTCTGCAGGGGAGCCAGGGTGAGGTCTTCGTCCACAACTTCGCCAACAGCGCGATCGTGGCGTTGACGTCGGGGGCGGCGGCGCTCGTCCTCGGCTCGCTGGCGGGGTACGGGCTGGCGCGGTTCAACTACCGTTTCGGGGTCTGGCGCAACCGGGACATCTCGTTCTGGTTCTTGTCGCAGCTGATCCCGCCGCCGGTGGCGATCATCATGCCGATCCTGATCCTGTATCGGGAGCTCGACCTTTTCGACACCCGCCTCGGCCTGATCCTGCTTTACGCGGTCGCGAACCTGCCGATCGTGATCTGGATCATGCGCAGCCGTTCAGCTCGATCCCGGTCGAGCTGGAGCAGGCGGCGCTGGTCGACGGGGCGTCGATCGTCGGCGCCTTTCTGCGGATCGTCTTGCCGGTGGCCGGGCCGGGGCTCGTCGCGGCCTTCATCCTCGCCGTCATCTTCTCCTGGAACGAGTACTTCTTCGCCGCCGTCCTCGCGCGCACCGACGCCACGACGGTGCCGTACATGGTGGCGGCCCAGGTCAGCTCGCAGGGGGTGAAGTGGTGGTCGATGGCGGCGATCGCCACCGCCGCGATCGCGCCGCTGATCGTCATCGGCGTCTTTCTCGAACGCTACATCGTCAAGGGGGCTGACGGCCGGGGCCGTCAAGCAGCGCGGCGCGGATTTCTTCGGCTGAAGGCGAGGGAGCGTTGGCGGGCGAGGGGTCGCTGGAAGGTGGGTCTCGATCGGGTGCTGGCGATGGTCGACGCGCGGGCTGAGGAGATCGTCGCCTTCATGAGCGAGTTTGTCCGGCGGCCGTCGGTCAATCCGGAGCTGGCACGAACCCGGAGGCGGAGCGGCCGGCGCAGGAGTGGCTGCGCGACCGGCTGCTGGCAAGCGGCGCCTTCGACGCGGTCGACTACTGGGAAGAGGTGCCGAACCGACCGAACGTGGTCGGCGTCGGCGGGGCGCCGGCGGCGGGCGCTCGTTGGTCTGGTCGGCGCACACCGACGTCGTGCCGGTGACGGCCGAGCAGGCGGCGGAGTGGGAGGGCGATCCCTTTCCTCGGGCGAGGGTCCGCGACGGCCGGCTCTGGGGACGGGGCGCGGCCGACATGAAGGGTGCCAGCGCTCGCACAGGTGATGGCCGCGGTCGTCCTCCACGACGCGGGGGTGAGGTGAAGGGGATCTGCCTGGCCCACGCCTGCGGCGAAGAGTCCGGCCGCCATATGTACGGTTGCAACGCGATCCTGCAGCGCGGGTACGGCGGACCTGGCGATCTTTTCCCGAGATCTCGAACTTTGCCATCTACCACGCCGCCAAGGGGATCTATTTCCGGGTTGACCGTTTCGGCAAGTTCGACCATATCTGCAATCGGCACCTCGTCGCCCAGCCCTCCCCCACGGCGCCGAGCGTCCCGGCTTCAGCGCGATCGACCTGATGCTCAAGTACCAGCTCGCCATCCTCGCCGACCTGAGCGGCAGTGGGGCCTGTGGCGGACGAGTCCCCACCTTGCCGCCGGGGATGTTCATCAACATCAACTTCGATCCACGCCGGGTCGCGCCGGCGGCTGAGGTGCCCGATTCGAACGTGCCCGACGTCTGCGTCGCGACCGGCTCGATGCTCTTCTCTACCCGGACCTCTCGGCGGTCGAGGTGATCGCCGAGGTCAAGGAGACCATCGATCGCGTCACCGCCGGCGACCCCTGGCTGCGCGACCACCCGCCGATCCTCGACATCCTTCGCCACCTGCACAAAGAAGCGAAATCAACATGCCGGCCGATCACCCTGGGATTGCGGCCATCTCAGACGCGATGCGCTCCGTCACCGGCGAGACGCCCGAGCCTCGGGGTGGCGCTGTTCGTCTGCGACGCCAACTGGTTCGTCGCCGGCCGCCGACCTCGTCTTCGGCTGCGGCGAGATCAGCGGTGGCGTCCACGGCGCGAACGAGCACATCGCCGTCGCCGACATCGTCGCAACCAAGGTCTTCGCCGCGGTCTCGATGGAGGGTGCGGGGTCGCGGATGACCGGCCGCCCGATGCTGGTGGTGCGATGGCCCGGATGACGGCCACCGGCCCCGCCGCCACGCCGCAGTATCACTACGCAACCCGCCTCAACTCTTCCGCTCGGTGACGGACGGGTCGTCGCCGGAGTTGCTCGGGGTCGTCGCCGCCGTGCCCGGTCTCAGCGCGGTCGAGATCAACCATCCGCAGCACCTGCGCGTCCTCGACGAGTACGAAGTCGTGGCGATCGTGCGCGGCAGCGGGCTGGTGCCGACCGCCCTCAGCCTGCGCTTCGACGACCCCGCGTTTGCCCAGGGTGCACATTCACGAGCCCGGCGCCGGAGGCGCGCGAGCGGGCGATCCGGCTGGCCCAGGATGCCGTCGAGCTGGCGGGGCGACTTGGCGTGCCGCACGTCAACCTTCTGGATGGCCACCGACGGCTTCGACTACCCCTTCGTGGTCGACTACGCGCATCGGAGCTGGAGGTCGAGGGCTTCCCGGCGTGTCGCCGCCCACGATCCCGGCATCCGCGTCAGCGTTGAGTACAAGCCGCTGGAGCCGCGGCGGTGTCGTTGATCGCCGGCATGGCCGACGCCCTCCTGGCAACCCGCGACGTCGGGCTGCCGAACTTCGGGATCCAGATCGACTTCGCTACAGCGCCTGATGGCGCGCGAGCGGCCCGCCGCCGCGGCGGCGATGGCACTGCGCGAAGGGCGTCTTCGGCGTCCACTTCAACGACGGCTACGGGCCAGCCGATGACGGTCTGATGGTGGCGAGCGTCCACCCCTGGGAGACGCTGGAGTTGCTCTGGTACCTGCGCCGCGACGGCTACGACGGGAGCAGATTCATTTCAGCGGACACGTTCCCGAGCGATCGACCCTGCCGGTGAAAGGCGACCAACGTCCGCACCGTCGAGCGCCTCGAACGGTTGCTCGATCGTCCACGAGGACGCCGCGTGCTCCAGGAGCGGCAAGACGCGCTCGCGACAACATCCGGCTGATCCACGCTGATCGAGCCGCCGGTGAGTGATCGCCTGGAAGTGCGGGCTGATTGTTCGGCGGCGGTGACGGTCGTCGGCAGCCTCCACGTCGACCTCGTCGGGCTGGTGGCCGAGCGCCATGAGCGTGTCGAGATCGACCCCGCACTNAAGCCAGACCCGGGCGGCATCGCCCTGGTCCAGAACTTCTGTCAGGCTGCTTAGGGGCGGCTCGCCGCGGACGACACCGGACGCAGTAACGCTCAGGGCAGGGGCAGACACGTCGTGTCTGCCCCTGCATCGGTTTACGCGACGAGACAAGACAAGTACAAGTACGGGCGCAGTAGCTTGTGCGCCCTCTCCTCAGCCGCGGTGTCGCGGCCAGGGAGAGCGCAGCAAGCAGAGCCCCTACGATCATTCCGCCGCGTGCCGCCTGCCTGCTGCTTTAGGATCGATACAGTGTTGTGACCGCTCCGACCCGGCCGTACATCCAGAACGCGAGCGGCAGGCCGACGACTGACAGGAGCGCGAGGTAGGCGACGGCCATCCATAGGCCGGAGAGCCACCACCCAACAAGGAGGAACCAGACCGCGCGGAGCAGGAAGGGCCGCTGCGCCTTGGACCGGCGCACCACGCCCCCATCCAGCGTCCACGTCTGCTCCTGTGGTCGCAGCGTGATCAACGTCGGCAGGCGGTTGATCAACCACAGCCCGAGCGGCAGGCCGATCACCGTCGCATTCAGGAACCAGGCGATCCCGGAAACGATCCCGCCGACCCACCAGCCGACCAGGACGAACCACAGGACCCTGATCAGCAGATTTGGCGGCGGTGCCTCGACGACCACCCGATGCTCGCCCGGTGAAACACTCGCCCGCGGCCGCGGCACGCTCATCCCGTTGCTCGGTCTTCCGGTGCCGCCGGCGGGGCGCCGCCCGCTGCGCCGGCAACTGCGTGCCGAGTGCCGACGGTGCCGAGTTGGCGACCCAACTCGTCGAAGCACTCGACCAGAATGTCCACGACCCGGTCGCACTCCTCGCGCGTGATGACCAGCGGTGGGCAGATCTGGGTCGTCGGGTCGTTGCGGTCGTCGTTGCGAAGGATCAGGCCGCGCTCTCGCATCTGGTCGGTCAGCCAGGCGAGCAGCTTCGGATCGTCCGGGCTCGCCTTGGTCGCCCGGTCGCTCACCAGTTCGACGCCGAGGAAGAGGCCGGCGCCGCGGATGTCGCCGACGTTCGGGTGGTCGCCGAGCGCCGCTTCGAGCGCGCCGCGCAGGTAGGCGCCCGTCTCCTTCGCTCGCCCGGGCAAATCCTCCTCCAGCATGATGTCGAGGTTCGCCAGCGCCGCCGCGCAGGAGACCGGGTGGCCCCCGAAGGTCAGGCCGTGGAGGAATCCCGAGCGCCTGGCTCGCGCAATCGAGGCCGGTCCTCCGTCGCCATCATCGTCGCCCGCCACGAAGGCGTCGGCGACCTCCTTGCGCACCAGCACGGCGCCAAGCGGCGCGTAGGAAGAGGTGATCCCCTTGGCGGTGGTGATCAGATCCGGCTCGACGCCGAAGTAGGTTGAGCCGAAGAGCTCACCCAGTCGGCCGAAGCCGCAGATCACTTCGTCCATGATCATCAGGATGCCGGTCTGGTCGCAGAGCGTTCGGATCTTCTTGAAATAGTCCATCGAGCCGGGGGGAATGCACCCGCCCGCGTTCTGCACGGGCTCGGTGATGATCGCCGCCACCTGGTCCGGCCCTTCGAACTCGACCAGCCGCTCGATCTCGTCGTAGCACATCAGCGTGCAGGCCGGCGCGTCCTTGCAGTAGGGGCAGCGGTACTGAACGACTTGGCGCCCCCCTCACGCTCGCCTGGACCTCGCTGGACGCGCGCCCCCTGGCCGCGGACCTGGCCGAGGCCGAGGCCGCCGACTAGCGCGCCCCTCCCAGACCACTCTCACAGCGGCGCCGGGGACGTGCCCCGCGCC
>JAUJOZ010000030.1:33679-59680 GCA_030447415.1 Thermomicrobiales bacterium
CCTCCGACACTCACACAGATATAGTTACAGCGAGTTCCCTCATAGTCGGTTTTGCCTTTTTGTGTCGCGCCCGCGGGGGGCGCGTGCGGGGCGGCGGCGGAGGCCGCCGTCTCGGGCGCCCATCCCACACCCCTCTCACGGGAGCGCCGGGGATGTCCCCGGCGCCGCTGTCGTGTTGCCCCTGGGTACCCCTAGGTCACTCAAAACGTTTTGACTGCCCTGCGGTCAGCTCCCCCTTTTCTTACCCTAGTACGCGAGAATTGAACTAGGTATATGTAAGGGTCGGACCCGGATTGGGGTTTTATTTTTCTTAGATGTGTGCGAAAATAGTTGTGGCAATGATTCCCGCCCGATGCGGGCGGGGACGGGGTTCATAGGGGGGTGAAATGACGACGCGAAATCCGGACGAGCGGGCCTTGATCAGCGTTCCGGCGGGGGCGCGAATGCTCGGCGTCCATCCCAACGTCTTGCGCGGGGCTGTGCTCCGCGGCGAGGTCCGCGGCGTGACGCTCAACGGCCGAACGTGGGTCAAGCGCGTCGATCTCGATGCGCTGCTCGCGCCGGTGGCGCCCGCCGCCACGCAAATCGGCGCCGCCGCGGGGACCTTTCGCGGCGGCGCCGTTTGAACAGGAGCAACAACCGCTCGGCGCCAAGGAGAAACCGAACGATTATGAGCCACACAAGCACAGTCTCTGCATCAGATCAACCGGCCACGCCGCCGCCGCCGACGAATCTGCGGCCGCGCCGCGCGCCCGGTCCACTCTTCCCCACGATCACCCGGCGGGAGCCGGTTCGCATTACGAGCCAACCCGCGATGTTGCGCGCGACGCCCATGTACGCCGAGCATCGCCGCCAGGCGCAGGGCGAGGCCCCAGCACGTCCTGGCGGGTCGATGGGACCATGAGGCGCAGCAGTTGCGCGGCGACCTGGCGGACGACGACCGGATCGCCGTCGAAACGCGCCTCCTTGCGCTGGCCGACGAGCTGTGCGACCGGTTCACGCTTCACGTCGCCGGCATCGCTGCCGACCCGTTCGCGGCGCTCGCCGACGCCGACGGCCCTGCCGGCGCAGCAGCCGGCGAGCGAGGGACTCGCCTACCTCAGGAATTTGCACGAGGGGCTGTTCGACGCCGAGCCCACGGACGCCGTTCGCGAGTGTCTTGACCTGGCCCGCTGGGCGCTGGCCGAGGTGGCGGAGCGCCCCGAAGCCTTCGGCTCCGACCTCGCGGACACCTTCCGGGTGGTCTCGAGGAAGCGGCGGCCACCCTCCGGCGCCGCCAAGTCCGCCCGGCTGCCACCCCGCTCCGCCCGACCCGCGACGCGGCGGAGGTGAAGCGGCGGATCGACCTCGCGGACCACATCGCTCGCTGCGCGCCGCACGTTGAGTACCGTCGCGGTGGGTGCGGCGAGCTTCTGACCCACTGCGCGTTCCCCGATCACCCCGACCGCACTCCCTCGTTTGCAGTAAACCCCGCCAAGGGTGTCTGGACGTGTCATGGATGCCGCCGCGGCGGTGATGTCATCACGTTCGAGATGGCGTGGTTCGGCATCACGTTTCGCGAAGCGATCCAGCGTCTGGCAGCGGAGGCGGGGATTGACCCCGCTCCCACCGCGCCGTCCCCGGCGCCGTCCCCGCGACCGGTGGCCCCGTCCCCGTGCGAAGGGGGCACGCCGTGGCCGCTAGCCTTGACCTCCGCACCATGCCGCCCGTCACCACCGCGAACGGCCTCACCCCGCCCGGCGTTCGGGTCTGGTCGCTGGACGACCTCCTCGACGCCGAGCTGCCCCAGCCCCGCGAGTTGATCCAGGGTTTGTTGGAGGAGGAGAGCGCGAATAACTGGTCCGGCCCGTCAGGAACGGGAAGACATGGCTGGAGTTGGTCGCAGCGCGCTCCGTCGCCAGCGGCCGGGCCTTCCTCGGGCACTTCCCCACCGTCCAGGCGCCCGTCTTGGTCGTGGATCAGGAGAGCCATCTCGCCAAACTCCAAGAGCGCCTGAGGATGCTGGACCGGGCCGACCCGCTCCCGCGCGACACGCCGCTCGACCTCGTCGTGACCGCCGGGCTCTACCTCGATGACGCCGCCGGCCATGCCCAACTCGACGCGTGGTTGCGGCAGTACCAACCGGCCGTCGTGTTCCTCGACTCCTTCACCCGCTTCCACCGGGCCGAGGAGAACAGTAGCGGCGGCATGGCCGACGTCCACGCCTCGCTGCGCCAGCTCGGGCAGGCCCACGGGACGGCGTTCGTGCTGCTCGACCACACGAGAAAGCGCGGCCTGAACAATGAGCCGGAAGAGCGGTTGCGAGGCAGCGGCGAAAAAGGGCCTTCGTGGACGCGGCGCTCGACCTGGAAGCCAGCCGGCCGCCCGACCCGATCATCACCGTGACGACGACGAAGCGACGCTACGGCCCCGCCCTGCCACCCTTCGCGGTCCGCCTGGCGGTCGATAACGCGGCGGGGACGGCGCGGCTGCTCTTTGAGGGCGAGACGACCCACGACCGGCTCGCGACCGCGAACGACGTCGTCCGGGCTGTCCACGAACTGCGCGAGCTGAAGGGGCCGGACGGCGCGGACGTTAAGGCGCTCGCCGCCCTCCTCGGCTTGAGCGAGCGCTGTCCGCACCCACGTCGGCCGGCTGCTCAAAGCCGGCATCCTGGGGAGGCGGGAGGCGGCGACTGGGGGCGACCGAAGACGGTCTACGACGTGGAGGGCGGCCGTGACTGACTTCTTTTCACGGCTTTTCACACCCGTAAAAAGCCTGCGAAAAGGGTCTCCAAGTTTCTTTTTTTTCCCATATTGGGAAAAAGAAAAGAAGCAAACCCCCGGCGAGAAGTGATCACCCTCCGTGGCGGGGATGAATCCGACCCTCTCGCCGAGGCGGTGGCCGTGGTGCTGCCCGTCCTGCGTGCTCCCGCTCCCGTGGGCCTGCGAGCGCTGCGGCGTGCCCCTCCCGCCTGGCCGGCGGCATCACTGCGATGAGTGCGAGGCCGAGCCAGACGCTGACCCGCTCGTCATGGAGGATCCCCCGTGGACGCCCTGAGCTGCCGGCCGCGGGATCGCGCCCCGCCGGCTCCCGCTCGCCCCCGTCTGATTGTTGACGCATCGCAATGGAGACCGACACGAGAAAGGAGCGACGCATGGACGCCGAGTACCGGGACGCCCTCAGTCGAGTCGAGGCGCAGCGGGACGCAAACGCGCCGCCGCTCTCCCCCGAACAGCAGCGGCTCGTCCAGCAGGAGGAGCACGAGCGGGCGCGTCGGGAACGGGAGGCGGCGGCCTACGCGGCCGAGAGCCAGCGCCTCCACGAGCAGCACGTCGCCCGCGCCGACGCCGCGGTGGAGGCCGAGCGCCAGCGTCAGGAGGCAGCACGGGTGGCGGAGGCCGGGGAGCGCCTGCGCTCCGACTTCTTCCGCCGATTCCCCCTCGCCACCGAAGACGAGTTCGCGCGGGCGTTGCCGCGCTTGCTTGAATCGGAGGCGGCGGATCGGATCGAGCAGGAACGGAGGGCGATGCTCCAAAGCGCGGCATACAACAGATTTTGATGCACTCATTGCCCTCGGCTCGGCGCCCGCTCCGATCCCACGGCGCGGGCGCTGGGACCGCCGCCCGGAGGCCCGATGCCCCGTACGTGCACCACTTGCCGCCACCCCCAACGTCCCGCCATCGACCGGGCGCTCGTCGCTGGCGACTCCGTCCGGGACATAGCGGGACGCTTCGGGCTCGCTAAGAGTGCGGTCGATCGTCATAAGCAAGAGCACATCGCGAGGGAGATCACCCGCGTGAAGCAAGCAAAGGACGCCGCCAACGCCCTCGATATCGTCGGCCAATTGAGTTTCATCAACGCCGTCGCCCTGAACCTCCTGGCTGACGCCGGCGTGCGCTCGCACGGGGACACGCGGCCGAAGGACCCGGCCGTCGCCCTCCGCGCCGCCGCCGAAGTCCGCAAACAACTGGAGCTGCAAGCCCGGCTGCTGGGGGACCTCACCGACGCGCCGCAAGTCCATCTCACCGTCGCGATCTCCGCCCAATGGGTCCAGGTCCGGGCGATCCTGATGGCCGCGCTGGCCCCCTTCCCGGAGGCCCGGGCGGCCGTGGCGTCCCAGCTCGCCGTCGCGGAGGCCCAACTGCATGCCGCCCACTAGCATCGCCGGCGATCTGGCGCTGGCGCTCGACCCGGCCCGCATCGTCGCCCCGCTCGGTCTCACGCCGGACCCCTGGCAGGCCGCCGTCCTCCGCTCCCCGGCGCCGCGCCTCTTGCTCAACTGCGCCCGCCAGTCGGGCAAGAGCACGGTCAGCGCCGGCATCGCGGTCCATACGGCCCTCTACGATCCGGGCGCCCTCGTCCTCTTGCTCAGCCCCAGCCTGCGCCAGAGTCAGGAGCTGTTCCGCAAATGCCTGGCGATCAACCACGCGCTCGGCTCGCCGGTGCCGGCCGAGGCGGAAACCAAGCTGACGTGGGAGCTGGCGAACGGCTCGCGCATCGTCTCCCTGCCCGGCAAGGAGGCCACCATCCGCGGCTTCTCGGGTGTCCGCCTGCTGCTGGCCGACGAGGCGGCGCGCGTTCCCGACGACCTGTACCACGCCATCCGCCCGATGTTGGCCGTCAGCGGCGGCCGGCTCGTCGCCCTCTCCACGCCCTTCGGTAAGCGCGGCTGGTGGTACGCCGCCTGGACCCACGGCGGTGACGCCTGGGAGCGGTACGAGGTGCCGGCGCCGGCCGTCCCCCGTATCCCGGCCACCTTCCTCGCTGAGGAGCGCCGGGCGCTTGGCGAACGCGTCTTTGCCCAAGAATATCTCTGCCGCTTCCGCGATACCGATGATGCCGTCTTCGGCGCCGACGCCATCGCCGCCGCCGCCGACCCCCACGTCAAACCGCTTTTGATCGCTCTGGAGGGACCCGATGCACCGCTCCCCGATGTTCGTGCGGACGACGCCCCGGATCGTGGGACAGCGCTGGTCTGGACGGCCCTTGGACCCGCAAACGCTCCACTACGGGATCGGCCTTGACCTCGGCCAGGTCCACGACTACACCGCCCTGGTCGTCGTCGCCGCCGTCGCCGTGCCCACCGGCGAGGCTGAGACCGTCACCGAGGACCCCGCGGACTACGCCTTCCGCCCCGTCCCCATGGACCGCCGGGGCCGGCCCACGGCGCCCCGCACCTACAGCCGCCCGGTCTGCCGCGTCGAGCACCACGTCGTCCACGTCAGCGCTGGCGGGGCAAGCCCTACCCGCAGGTCGTGGACCGGACCGGCGCCGTGGTCCGCCAGGTGATCGCCAATCACCGGCTGGTGCTCCCCAACCCCGACGGGCACGACCCCCGGATCGCGCGGACCCCGGAGCCGCCCCCGCCCCGCCTGCTGGTAGACGCCACCGGCGTCGGTCGCCCGGTGCTCGACCTCGTGCGCCAGGCGCGGATGCCGGCCGACGTTCGCGGCGCCACCATCACCGCCGGCGACGCCCTCAGCCGGGACGGGCTCGACTACCGCGTCCCGAAGGCCGATCTGGTCGGCACCCTCCAACTGCTGCTCGGGGACGGCCGGCTCAAATGGGCGGCCACGCTGCCGCTCCGCGCCGAGCTGGAGGCGGAGCTGGCCGACTTCCGGGTCAAGCTCACCGCCGCCGCCCACGAGAGCTACGGCGCCTGGCGGGAAGGGCAGCACGACGATCTCGTCCTCGCCCTCGCCCTGGCGTCCTGGGGCCTCGTCTTCGCGCCCGACGCCCCGGTCGGCCGCGACGCCCTCGCGTTCGGCGGATGAGCGATATGGACGCGGCCGACCCCACCCGCGACGCGGAACCCGGACGGGAGGCGGACGCCCTCACGCTCGGGCTGCTGGCCTGGATGGAGCGCGTCGGCGCCCACCACGGCAAGACGCGGCGCGACGTCCTCGACGCCTTCAGCGAGTTGACGCCGGAGGAGCAGTTGCCCCTCTACCGGCTGCCGCCGGCGCAGGTGCCCTACCTGGCCCTGGTCCCGCGAGAGCAGCGGGAACGCCTGCTGGAACAGTGGCGCGGCAACGACCGCGAGCAGGAACGGCGACGCGAGCCGGCGGCGGCCCTGCGCCGGGCCCGGTCGGTCCTCACCGAGCACACCACCGACCCCGCCGCCTGGCCGACGCTGCTCACCCTCTACCGCCGTGGCGGCCGCAAAGCGGCGGTCGGCTTCCTCGCGGCGGTCATGCCGGAGGAGCGGGTCGCGTACGTGATCAGCGGGCTGCCGGCGATCCCCAGGCTCCCCCTAGCGGACGGCTCAAACCGTTCTGAATGAGCGCCCGCGGTGCAGGCCGGCGGACCGTGCCTATTCGGCACGGTCGGTGGCCCCAACTGCCGCGATGATTTAAGCACGGTCGTCGTTTCGGACGCTCGGTTAAGCCGCTTCTGGGGATCTGATCGGTGCTCGGGGTGTCCCAATGGGACAACAATGCGGCGCTCACTGCAGGTGTGGGTGGTGACCGCCCACCCCGCGTTGATCGACTCCCGCTGCTCCGAGGGGCGAGGCGGCGTGCCCGGGCTGCGCCAGAAAGGAGGGACCGCCTCTCAAGCGGCCCGGGTAGACCTAGTGAAGCGGCCGCTGGTGGTGGGGAAGACCCGTTGCCCCTCGGGCGGGTTGAACCAGGGGAGGCTCGCGCCACGTGCTGGGCACCCGCCTTGTGAGCTTCCCCGTGGCAATGGACCCGGTCGGGGAGCACAACCCAGGCATGTGAAGGAAGCACGGCTTCCCGGGGCGCGACCTCGGGCGGAGGTGGCGCCCCGGCGGGAGATCCGACCTATCACCCTCTAGGGCGTGTCTGCAAACTGCGCGGAGAGGGTCTCGTCCGCTCTCCTCCGGGCTGACTCGATCTTGCTCAAGGGCCATCTCCAGCGGCGCTCGGGTTAGCGAGGGCTACTCCGAGACCCCAAAATTGGGTTTGCAGACACGCCCTAAGCCGTCCGGCCGATGCTCATGGAGAGACCCCGGGGCGACGGCGGTGCGGCATTAATTAGGAACTGGCGTCAGGTGTTGCGGAAGGCTCCGGCCAGATGAACGGAACGCTGTCGGCGGAGTCGAGGATGACGCTGCCCTGATACAGCGTCAGCCTCACGAGGTACTCCCCGGCTCTGGGGGGGAGCGGCACCCAAAGTCTGGCGATCAGCCTCTCGCTCCTGGCCTCTGGGATGATGATGAGTCCTTGCTGGTTCACCATCCACTCCGCGGTGAGGAGCTTGTTGGTCGACGCGTCGACCATGGACCACCGCAGGTCTAGGTTCTCTCCTCGCAAGCCCTCCGCTTCCACCGTCACGGAAGCGATCGCGCCGATCAGCACTACTGGGTCGGACTGCGCCGTTCGGTCCTCGCCAGTCTGTGTCAAGAACTCGGCGTACGTCACGCCGGCCTCGATCATCGTCTCGGAAAGTTCCCCGCGGATTGTCGATGGCGCGTCGAGGGCGGGAAAGAGGTTGAAGACGCCCCCCATGAGCGTGGCAACGCTGGACACAAGGCCTACGAGCACCGCGGCGAGGAGCGGGATCCGAAACGTGAAGGGACGATCGCCGGCCCTCGCTCTGCGCGCTCTTGACGTGCGGGTGGGAACATGGCTGGGCAGCGCCGGCGGTCGATCCGTTACCGTGGGAGCCGCCGACGGTGCGAGCGCCGGGCGGTCCGTGACAAGGCGCGGACGGCGGGCGTTGACGACGAGGAGCCAGTAGGAACCGAGGAGCACCACGCCGGCCCCGCCGTAGACTCCATAGAGCCACCTCGCATCCCGCGTCAGACTTCCACTTTGGGCCACGGCCAAGGCACTGATAGTGGCAAGGACGCCGGGCAGCGAAATGAGCAGCACTCTGATGCCGCCGGTCACGGCGCTCGGGACGAGGCCGCCTCGGTCCGGCGACGCGGCCCCCGCCGAACGGAATCCGGGGAGGAAGACCCGCAGGTCGTCATCGTCGAGCCCGCGATCCCGGCCGGCCCGCACAAGCTCGACGTTCCGCTGCTCCAACTGCAGATACCGCCAGGCAAAATAGGCAAAGACGATGGTGAGGATAACCGGGTAGAACCGTACGGCGTCCCGTGGTTGGAGCACCACGGCGCCGGGCAACGGACGGGCGTAGTTTTCGCGAATTGAGTCTATCTCCTCCTCGAGTGCCGCGAGTTCGCTGTCTTCCGTCCCCGTTCGCTCCTGGGCGGCTTGGGACATTAACACTTCGATGCGCGCAAGCGACTCCTGCAGCCTCGTCATCTCGGCCCGAATCTCTCCGGCAGCGTCCGAAATAATGGTGACCATTTGCTCGACTTGGCCCTCGATATCGGACATCCCGGGGGAGGCGACACCGCCCCCCCTTGCGACCGGATGCATGAGGACCAGCTCCGTATCCTCAAGTGAAGCTAGGGTGCTTTCTACTTCCAGAAGAATGGTGCGCAGACTGCCGACGGTCTCGCCCACGGCGCCAATCGTTCGCAGGGCCTCGATCTGGCGGCTGACTGTAGCCGCCAGGTCGGTGGTTGCCGCGCTGAGCGGAACATCGACGGCCCGCTCTTTTGCCGAAGCCAGAGCCTGATTGAGGGGCTGCGCCACCCGCTCGTCGACGACGGTGGCGTAGCCTATGGCGTCCGCGCCGTCGGCTTGGACGAGCTGTGCCAATTCGCCTTCAGTAAGGGCGGCGAGGGGGTCTGGGGGGATGGGAGCGCCAATGGCGGCGGCGCACCAATCCCGGGCTACAGGAGTAGCGTCGGGAAGGACCGGTCCTTGATAGGCGGTGGGTGGGGGGGCGCGGCGATTCTGGATCGCCGTCTCAAGGGCATGCAGGTGCTCCTCGACCGCACAGGGAACGTTCTCCACGAGTTCGCCGAGGTCGGTTTCTGCTTCTTCGACCGCCGACGCTATTGCACCGGACACAACGCCAAAGTCGGCGCTAATGCTCGCTTGGTCATCGGCGACCAGTCGCTTGCGGGCCTCCAGATTGGCCGTCCGCTCAATTAGGTCGACCGAGCGGTAGAACGTCACCAAGAGCAGCACGACGGCCACGGCGGCGATCGTCAGGTCTCGCAGGAACGCCTGGCGGGCGGTCAAGTGTTGCTGCCACGCCTGCTCCAGGAACTTCAGCCGCAGGTCCTTTGCCGGGTCCGGGGGCTCGGCTGGCGCTTGCAGCGGATTGGGTGGCGCTAGAGCCCCACCGGGTGGCTCGGGCGGCGCTGCGCCGCCCGGCACGGTCGCCTTGCCGACCACGAGGTCGTCCCCCAGATCCAAAGCTCTCTCAGCTTTGTTGATGAGCTGGCGGGTATGATTCAGACGCCTGTGGCGTTCGCCACAGGTTGCAACAAGGACTCAATGCCGGTGGCCTCTCTCCTTTTTGGTGCCTAGGTACCGTCGGCGCTCACCACCCGACTATCGTGATAGCCAAGCCCGCTCGATGGTCGGTTCGGGCGAATATCAATACAAGAGCCCGAGTCTGCTGCACAATGGTCGGCCGGATGACGGGCAACTCGTTGACCACTCCGATAGTCTCCCGCTGGGGCAAGGCGAGGACACGCACACCATCTAAGCAACATGACTAAAGTTGCGGACCGGGTTGGTGCTTCACTCACCCCTGCAGTTGGACGCGTGCGAGTAGTCCGTTCCGGATCTGACCCGGTCCATAACTTTTGTCAAACCGCTTAGACGGCTGGGGTTTGCCAAAGATGGTGTTACGCTGTTCGCGCTCCTGATCGTAGAGGCGGTCCTGGTATTCGCGTGTCGCTTCATATTCAGCCCTGGCGTCGGACTTGGCGCAGTAGTAGGAGCCCTCCGCGTCTTCTACCCAGTCGAAGCAACCGGGGGGCCGCTTCGCGCTGTCGTCCGCGCCCATCCCATTACCAATGGCAAGCAAGGCAAAGAACCCGCCGATGGTGAGCACGACCCCCACAACTTTCCACAGGACGCTGAGTTCGTTTGGGACTGGCGCGGGACCCGGTTGGAACGATCTGCGCTCCCCAGGGCTCCATCCCGGCCTTGTCGCTTCCAACCGATCCTGGGTGCGCGAGACGGCCTGCTCAACGCGATCCGGCCCATCCGCCATCGGCGCAGCGACCGGCACGACGGCGCTCGCCCGTTCCTGGGCCACACGAGCGTACGCCGTGGTCTCGTCCTCGATCCAGACATCGGCTTGCAGCCGGTTGAGCAGGTCCCTGGTCGTTGCCAGCGCCGTTGGCCGCCTTTCGCGGGACGCGGTCCGATAGGAAGCCAGGTGCCCGTCGAGGACCGAGAGGGTAGCGTGAATCCGCGGGGACGCTTCTCGGTCGCGCAACCGCTGGACGGTCGTGTGGACGGTCCGATAGGAGAGGCCAGCGGGACACCCGGCCCGGAGCTCCCACGCCACCCAATCGAACGCGTGCTCCGTGAAGGCTCCGGGGTCGTCGCAGTCAGCGAGGACACTCGGCGTCCATCCGGAACGGAAGCGGTGCTCGTCCTCCGCCGCGAGGCCATCGGCATCCCGCGCCTCGGCGGCATCCTCATCGCGGTAATCGAGGTAGTCCGGCTCACGGTTCACCGCAGCCTCCCCGATGACAGGGTCGAGACCGCCATCCTACCACCCGACCCGCCTCATCGCCCCAAGCGCCATGGCTGCCCCCCTAGGTCACTCAAAATGTTTTGAGTGCCCTGCCCGCGGCGCAGGCCGGCGGACGCGCTCAGGTAGGCTCGGCCGCTCCCGACCGCCGGATGGGGGGACACGCTTCGGGGGCCTGACCGTCGCCGGCTCGCCCTCCGCCGCTAGCGCGCGGCGGCGTCCTCTCTTGCGCCATCGAGGGCGCAGCGGTTCGATGGCTTCTCAGAGGGCGTCGGGGACAAGCGGGGCGCTCATGACGCGGAAACGTCACGCCACCCCACCGGTTTTTTAACACGCTCTAGGACAGGATCTTCGACCCTAGCCTCTCCTGGCCGCGATGCGGGTGTAGGTTACGACTAGCTCTGGCTTCGGTGGAAAGATGAGGGTGAATAGTCCGAGGGACAAGATCCGGCCACACCCAGCGCGTGGTCGCTGGGATACCGTGTTGGAGACAGACCATCCGTCCTTTGCTAGACGCTTTGCGTCCTTCTGGAAGCGGTCTGTGCCCCTGTAGGTTCGGACCATCGTTTCGTGGAAATCGTCTCGTTGCGCGCTCATGCCGGTCCCCTCAGCGCGTGACCAACCAGTACACAACGTCACCGCCTGCCCTGTCCGCCGTGTACTTGATCCGTATCCGCTGTGCCGTCTCCTGCACTTCTAGTGCTACTTGCCCGTAGACATACTCGCCTGGTGACAACTCTCCGGTGTCGAGCGGCTGGTCCAGGAGCACGAAGGTGTCATCGAACTCAGCACCTGTGTCCAGGTCAATTGCTGCGAAGCGGTCGGAACCGTAGGCGTGATCTTCATCCGCTTCGTCGACGTTCGTGATCGCGACGTCAACGATCAGGAAGACATAGCCTCCCTTAGGCGCGGAGAAGTTGTACTCGTACGTAAAGATTGGATTTGAGACCGTGATGTCCTGTCCCTCGACATTGAGTGTCGTGCCGATCGGCGCTGGGTTGTCTCCATGCCCGAGTGGAACGATGGCGACATGTCCGCCTCCGCACTCGCCCCAGAGACCAGCCTCCTCGCCCTGCGCCTCTTCCTGCGCCTCGGCTAGTCGATCCGCGTACTTCGTGTCCTTCTCTTCCTCCTTGACGACGACGAAGCCCTCTCGCGCCATGATCTCGTTGGCCATGTGTGCCTTGCCGTCGCTCTTGCCCTCGAACCAGACGTAGCGCATCAGGCGCTTCTTCTTGTCTTTGTCCGTGACGTCCTTCTCAAGATAGATGGTGCGACCCACAGGCAGCATCTTCTTGAGTCGGGCGGTCGCCTCGGCGGCGTAGCACTCCGGGTAGCCCTCCTCGTTCTCGGGCTCCGGGGCGTCAACCCCCAACAAGCGGACGACCTTGTCATCGCCTTCGATGGTGACTTCTAGCTTCTCCCCATCGGGATGCCCGGTCACTTTGGCCTCTTGGGCTCCGGCCGGGATGCCGCGGGGCAGCTCCTGGGCGGTGATGGCTCCGATTGGCAGCACGAGCGCAAGGAGAAGCATCGCCGTGGTCCACGTCAGTGACCGACGCATGGTGTCCTCCAGGTTCCTTTGACCGCCGATGGCCGCGCGAAGTGGCGAGCATGTTATACGGATTTCGTCACGCTGGATACCCTCGGCATGGCGCCCGATGGGCGCGCCCGAAGCGAACCGACCAAGGGATCGTTGCCGTGGCGGGCATCGGCCGCTTTTCGTTAATACTTGACGCCAAATACAGCCTGACCATGCCGGCGACAACCTCACGGGCGCGGCCGTCGCGTCGTGACCGTCCGGGGCCGCGATCGACGGGAGCGAGGGACGGAGGGGGTGGAAGCGAGTCGCGTCGTCGCCGGCTTGCCCCCATCGCCAAGCTCCCCCCTAGGTCACTCAAAACGTTTTGAGTGCGCCGGCCCCCGAGCGGTCGAACCCCGCCCCCGCCCCCGGCCCCACGCGCCGCCCGTGCGCCCCGTAGCGGGCCGCTGAGGGCCGGCTAGGGCCATGCACGGGGACGGGGACGGCGCCGTATTGTCTCACGTCATGAGGGTCGATCGCTCTTTACTCCCCTTTTCGTTTTGATTTTTATGCGTTATAATTCTCTTAGTGATGGTTCGACACGCGAGGAGGCGACGATCATGCAGGTGCCACGGTTGCGCGAGGTCCGAGAGCGCCAGTTACTGACCCAGGACGCGCTGGCGCGGCGGGCGCGGATGTCGGTCGCCACGGTCAACCACGTCGAGCGGGGCCTGCGCTCGGCCCGCATCAGCACGGTCCGCCGCCTGGCGGAAGCGCTCGGCGTCCCGGCGACGGCGTTGATGGCGGCGGTGGATGAGCCGGCGCAGAACGGGGAGCAGCGATGACCCGCCGCGCCTTCCTTTATACACGCCTGTCCGACCCCTCCAAGCAGGAGGAAAACTACTCGCGGCCCGAGCAGCACCGGCTCGGCTACGAGCTGGCCGACGCCCTCGGCGCCACCGTCCTCCGCGTCTACGACGAGGGCGAGTCCGCCGAAACCCTCTTCGGCCGCCCGCAGATGATGGCCCTTCTCGCCGCCATTCAGCAGGGGGAGCTGCGCCGGGGCGACGTCGTGATCGCCCTCAAAGTCAACCGCCTGGCCCGCAATCCGTGGGACCTCGGCACGATCCTTCGCACCTGCCAGTACCACGGCGTCGAAATCAAGCTCTGCTCCGGCGAGATGCCCACGGGCGAGCACGCCGACATCAGCATCTTTGTCGAGGGCTGGTCCGCCGACAAGCAGCGCCGTGACTTCATTGACAACGCCTGGCGCTCGCTCCGCGCCAAGGCCGCCGCCGGCAAGCCCCTCGGCTTCGGCCCCGCCCCCTTCGGCCTCAAGTACGGCGACGAGCGGGACCGGCACGGCAACCTCACCAAGGAGCGCTACGAGCCCGACCCGGCGACGATTGACTGGCTCCGCTGGATCTTCGCCACCTACGATGGCGGCAGCAGCATCCGGCAGCTCGCCAAGGGGCTCGAAGCCCACGGCGTCCACCCGCCCTACTTCGCGCGCACCGGCTCCCCCCGCTGGAACATCTCCACCCTCCGCGACATCCTCACGAACCGCGCCTACCTCGGCGAGGGCACCGCCTTCGATCAGACCTGGACCACCACGCCCGACGGTCGCAAGAAGCTCGTCAAGCGCCAGCCGGACGATCCCGGCGCCGTGCCCCTGCCCCCCGGGGTGTTCCCCGTGGTCATCGACCGTGACCAGTTTGAGCGCATCCAGGCCCGGCTGGCGGCCAATCGCCGCGAGACCCAGCGCCATGACCGCGACCCGCAGTACGCCATCTTCCGCAAGCAGCACATCCGGTGCGGCGTCTGTGGTGGCGCCGTCGCCGTCAAGACCGGCGCCCGTGGCCGGAAGTACTACGCCTGCAACAATGCCGAGCGCGGCTGTGGCAAAGCCGCCATGTCCTGCGCCCAGCTCGATTGCGAAGCCTGGCCGTGGGTCTTTGAAGTCCTCACCCGCCCTGCGGTCATCGAAGAGCGCCTATCCCAGCTTCGCACCGCCGACCCCACCGGCCCCGATCTCGCCGCGGTCGAGACCCGGCTGCGGGAGATCCACCGCAAGCGCCGCAACGTCCTCACCCTCATCGAAGACCTTGAAGACGAGGCCGACCGCCGGGAAGCCACCGACCGGCTCGCCGCCCTCGCCACCCTCCGCCACGAGGCCGAAGCGGAGCGGGCGCTGATCCTGGCGCAGCGGGCGAGCTGGGAGGCGGGCACGGCACGCGTCCAGAGCGCTGTCGAGTACGTCGCCCAGGTGCGGCAAGAGGTCATGGACGAGACCCGCGCCCTCGACTACGCCGCCAAGCGTCGTGCCCTGTTCCGACTCGGCGTCACGGTGACCCTCTTCCCAGACGGCTCGCTACCCCGCTGGGGCCTGACGATGCTCTGGGAGGACAAGGACGTCACGGGCACCGCCGTTCCGCAGCGCCGGCGGGTGGTCGCCCCGGTGGAGCGCCCGGAGTGGGCGCACGTGGCCGACGTCAACTTCCTGGCGACGACGATGGCCTTCGGGGACGCGCCGGCGCGCACCGAGTTGTTCGATAGCGGCAGCGGTAGCGGTGTGACATCGGCGCGTGGCGCGCGCCGGGCACCAGCGGGCCGAACGGCGCCCGCGCCCCCGTCAGGCCGTTGACGGACAGTGCCCCCATCGTCGTGCCGTGGTAGGCGACACGGCGGGAGATCGTCTTCCAGCGGTGGGGAAAGCCGCGCGTCGTCTGGTACTGCTTGGCCAGCTTGAGCGCGCTCTCGACCGACTCCGAGCCGCCGGAGGTGAAAAAGACCCGTGCTTCTCCCCCCAACGGCGCCAGGTCGCCGAGGCGGTCGGCCAGCACGGCCGCCGGCACGCTCGTATAGCCGAACGGGTTGACGAAGGGAAGGAGTTCCAGTTGGGCCATCATCGCTTCGGCGATGCGCCGCCGCCCGTAGCCGGCGTTGACGGAGTAAATGCCGGCCAGCAGGTCGAGGTACGGCTTCCCTTCGTCGTCCCAGACGGTCGAGCCTTCACCGCGGACGAGGACCAGCGACCGGTGCTCCGGGTCGCGGTACGGCGCCATCTGGGTGAAGTGGATCCAGACGTTGTCGCGGATCGCATCGCGCACTCGCCGGCCATCGTAGCCCGGCACCAGGTCGGTCTCCGTCCGGCTTCCCTGCTTGGACACGGTCATCGGCCCCGGCCCCCTTCCGCGCCTCGGAGCGATTGTGGCGAGGCCGCCATTCTACCCTCGTCCACGCACCGGCGACCGGCGCGTCGGCACGCGAGCGGTAGATACCCTGGCGGGGGCTTCAGGCGCGCCGGTGGACGACCCTACGGTGTGCACGCCGATCGAACACATTGCGCCCGGTCATTGGTTCTGGTGCGTGCGGTATGATCCAAAGGCAACGACCTCAAGGCGGGCGACCGGTCGGCAGCGAATCACCTCGGTACGTCCAGCCGGCGACGACGCCGGCGGGCTGATGGGAACGGCGGGGACGTCTGGATCGGGCAGCGCGAGTCATTGAGCAACCCCGAGGCGCTGACCGCCCGCGTACTCGCCGATGCGCAGCGCACCTTCAGTGACCGGGTGGCAATGCTGGTCCGGGAGCGATACGGGTGCGGGGCCGTTGCCGGTCCATGGGGCGACTCGATCCGCGTGAGGACGCTTGTGCCTGTGTCTACCCTCCGCCGGGTACGAGACATGCTGGAAGGCGACACGGCCCGTTTATGGGCGGCGTCGGTGCCGGTGCCGACAGGGGAGCGTGGCGGCGGAGGGGCGTGAGCCGAGCGAGATCGCGGTGCTCGGCGGACCCCGACCAAGCAGGGCTGGGTGGATGAAAAAGCACAAGACAGAGCGATCCCACCCATCGAGACGGGACGGTCGATCGGCCGCGAGCCAGGCGCAGGATGGCGCCGTCGCTCCCGACGGGCACGGCGGGGGCGCGCGGCCGGCCTCCTCGCGGCCTCCGCTCGATCCCGGGCTCTACATCAACCGCGAGCTCTCCTGGCTGGCCTTCAACCGCCGGGTGCTGGAGGAGGCGGCCGACCGCGCCACCCCGCTTCTGGAGCGCGCCAAGTTTGCCGCCATCTTCGCGGCCAACCTCAACGAGTTCTTCATGATCCGGGTCGCCGGCGTCAAGCGGAAGTTGGCCGCCGGCGTCACTGACCCGGGTCCGGACGGGCGGACGCCGGCTGCCCAGCTCGCCGCCATCCGCCGCGACACACAGGCGCTCCTCGACGAGCACGCCGCGTTACTGGGGAATGATCTGCTGCCGGCGCTCGCCGCGCGCGGCGTCGCGGTGGTCCCCTATGCCGAGCTCGACGCCGACGCCCAGGCGGCGCTCGGCGAGCGATTCGAGCGCGACATCTTCCCGGTGCTGACGCCGCAGGCGATCGACCGGGGCCGGCGCTTCCCGCACGTGTCAAACCTCAGCCTCAACCTGATCGTCTCGCTTCACCTCGACGGCGGCTCCCGATTCGCGCGGGTCAAGATCCCGGCCGTGCTGCCCCGCCTGGTCCCGCTGCCCGACACGACCGGCGGCGACCGGGTGACCAAGGGCACCGGAAACGGCGCCGACGCCGCTTCGGCGGACAGCTCAATCACGCCGGTCCGCTTCACCTGGCTGGAGCACGTCGTCGCCGCCCACCTACCGCGGCTCTTCCCGGGGAGCGAAGTCCTCGCCGCGTACCCGTTCCATGTCACCCGCGACTCCGACATCGACCTCGACGAGGAAGAGGACGATGACGACGACACCGACCTGATGATGACGATGCGGGAGTCGATCGCGCAGCGCACGTTTGGCCCGGTCGTCCGCCTCATGGTCGATCGCTCGATGCCGGAGGATGTGCGGGACTGGCTGGTCGACCACCTCCGCGCGTCCGACCGCGACCTGTATGTCGTCGACGGACCGCTGGCGGTCGAGGATCTCTTCGAGCTCACCGCGCTCGAACGCCCCGACCTCAAAGACCCGCCCTTCGCCCCGGCGCCGCTGCATGCGGTCGTCCCCGTTCCGACCGCGGACGGCAGCCCGACCGAGCCACTCGACATCTTCGCGCTGCTGCGGGAGCGAGACCTACTGGTCCACCACCCGTACCAGTCGTTCGGGGCGGTCGTCGACTTCGTCCGCGCCGCCTCGAACGATCGTGACGTCGTGGCGATCAAGCAGACGCTCTACCGGATCGGCAAGGACTCGCCACTGGTTCCTGCCCTGATCGAGGCGCGCGACGACGACACCCAGGTCGCCGTGCTGGTCGAGCTCAAGGCGGAGGAAAACAACATCGGTTGGGCGGAGCGGCTGGAGCAGCGGGGCGTCCACGTCGCGTACGGCCTGGCCGGCCTCAAGACGCACTGCAAGGCGACGCTCGTGGTACGCCGTGAGCGCGACGGACTGCGTCGCTATGTCCACCTGGCGACCGGAAACTACAACGCATCCACCGCCCGCGTCTACGAAGACCTCGGGCTCCTATCGGCGCGTGACGACCTGGGCAGCGACGTCTCGGAGCTGTTCAACGTCCTCACCGGCTTCGCGCAGCAGGATCGTTACCGCAAGCTCTGGGTGGCACCAGCCGGCTTGCGTGAGCGGTTCGTGGCGGCGATCGAGCGGGAGATCGCGGCCCACGAGAAGTCGGGCGGTGGGCACCTCATCTTCAAGCTCAACAGCCTGGTGGACCGCGAGGTGATTCGCGCCCTGTACGCCGCATCCGAGGCGGGGGTGAAGATCGAGCTGATCATCCGCGGGGTTTGCTGCCTGCGGCCGGGAGTGCCGAAGCGGAGCGAGACGATCCGGGTGGTCAGCGTGGTCGGCCGCTTCCTGGAACACAGCCGGATCTTCTGGTTCCGCAACGGCGGCGGTGGCAAGGACGAGCTCTACCTTGGGAGCGCCGACCTGATGGAGCGCAACTTCGATCGCCGGGTGGAAGCGGTCTTCCCGGTGGAGGAGCCGTCACTCAAGGCCCACCTGCGCGACGTGATCCTCCCCGCCTACCTGCGAGACACGGTGAACGCCCGGGAGCTGCGGTCCGATGGCACCTACGCGGCCGTCCGACCCAAGGATGGCCGGGAGCCGTTCGACGTTCAGGCCTGGCTGCTCCGACGGTACGGCGCGGGCGGTCGAGGGACGGAGCGGTCGGACCGCGCGGAGCTCGTCGATCTCGCTGAGGTGGAGGCTTAGGGGCGATGGAAACCGCGCCGTCGCCGTCCGGCCTGTCCGCCGAACAGTGCCGAGGGGATGTTGTCTGGCAGAATGGCGACCTCGTCCGTACGTTCCTCGACGGCGTGCGCGGTGGCATTCCGTTCGCGGCCGAGCAAATCGAGGTGATGCTGCGGGTCGTCGGGACCCGGGCGGTCCCGGTGGCGGCGTTCCTCGACCTCGGGTGCGGGAGCGGGGTGCTGGCGGCTGCCCTCCGCGGACGGTATCCGAGGGCGGAGGCGACGCTGGTCGATTTTTCCGAGCCGATGCTCGCGGCAGCGCGCGCCAGCCTCGGCGCGTTTCGGCCGGAGCCACAGTTCGTCCTCGCGGACTTCGGCGTCCCCACATGGGTGACGGCGATCGACGATCGCGCTCCGTTCGACGCGGTCGTCTCGGGCTACGCGATCCATCACCAGCCGGACGGTCGGAAGCGGGCGCTGTACGGGGAGATCTTTGAACTCATGGCGCCGGGTGGCGTTTTCGTCAACATCGAGCACGTCGCCTCGGTCTCGCCGTGGGGCGCCGCGCTGGCCGACGAGGCCTTCGTCGATGCGCTCGCCGACTTCCACGTCCGCGCCGGGACCGGCCTGGGCCGGGCGGAGGTGGCGGCGCGGTACGTCCACCGACCCGACAAGGCTGCCAACATTCTGGCCCCCGTCGAGACCCAGTGCGCTTGGTTGCGCGAGATCGGTTTCGTCGACGTCGACTGCTGGTTCAAGCACTTCGAGTTGGCGGTCTTCGGCGGGCGCCGCCTGTAGCCGGTATCCGAACGACCCGGCTCAGTCGGTCATTCCTGCCGCGGGACGGGCCAATCATCCCGCCTCATGGAGTCGTCCCGCACGCATCTCCAGCACCCGGGTGGCCACGCGCTCGATCGCGTAGCGGTCGTGGAGGACGACCAGAACCGTGCCGCCGAACCCGGCGAGCGCTTCCTCGAACCGCTCCCGTGACGGCAGGTCGAGGTGATTGAGTGGCTCGTCCAGTAGCAGGAAGTTGGCCCCGCGAAGCACCAGCAGCGCCAGCGCCAGCCGGGCCCGCTCGCCGTAGGAAAGATCCGCGGCCTGGCGGAAGACGGCCTCCCCGCCGAAGAGGAAGCGGTGGAGGAAGGAGCGCGCGTCCGTCTCCGAGAGGGGCGCCACCGTTCGCGCCTGGTCGAGCACGGTGAGGCGCGGATCAACCGTCTCCTGCTCCTGGGCGTAGCGCCCGGGCACCACTCCAGCGCCGAGGCGGACGCGCCCCGCGCTCGGCGCCACCTCCCCGAGGAGGAGGCGAAGGAGCGTGGTCTTGCCGCCGCCATTCGGCCCAGTGATGGCGACGCGCTCGCCGAAGCGGACGTGAAGGTCAATGTCGCGGAGGATGGGGCGGCCGCTCAGTTCGACGCTCGCGTTCTCGGCGACGGCGACGTCGCGACCGCTCTCGTCCCGCTCCGCGAACTCGAGTGCTAGGCCCCAGCGCCGCTCCGGCTTGTCGATTCGCTCCTCCGACGCCAGCAACTTCTCCAGCTTGCGCTCGCGGACCTTCGCCGTTCGGGCGACCTTCTTGGCGCGTGCGCGCAGGAAGTCGTGCTGGGTCGCCCGCTCGGTCGTGCCGGCGTGGGAAGCGACGGCGCGGATGTCACGCTCCACCCGGGCGATCTCGCGCTGCTGGCGGGTGTAGGCGTCGGCATGGGCCGCGGCCGCGGCCCCCTTTGCGGCGAGGTAGTCACTGTAGGCACCGGGGTAGGCCGTCAGTCGGTGGGTCGCGTCATCGAGCTCGAAGATCTGAGTGACGGTCCGGTCAAGGAACGCGCGGTCGTGGGAGACGACCAGGACGGCGCCTTGGTAGTCGCGGACGAACCCTTCCAGCCAGGCGAGAGCATCGAGGTCGAGGTGGTTGGTGGGTTCGTCGAGCAGGAGGAGGTCGGGTCGGCTCGCGAGGAGGGCCGCCAACCCGGCCCGGGTCTTCTGGCCGCCCGACAGGGCGGCGAGGGGAGTCTCGAAGGACACTCCGGCGAGGCCGAGTGCCGCGAGGAGACGCTGAAGCTCGTCGACCGCGGCGTACCCCCCACGCGCTTCCAGGGCAGCGAGGGCGTCATCATAGGCGCGCATCGCGGCGTCCGCGTCCGCGTCGGCGTCCAGTGCCGCGAGTGCGGCCGTGGCCGTGTCGATATGGGCTAGCGCGGTGGCCAGGCCGCCGGTCGGCACGTCGAGGAGGGCGGCGAGCGTCGCACTGGGCAGGTCGGCGAACCCTTGGCGCAGGTAACCGATCCGGGTGCGTAGCGCCAGGGTGACGCTCCCGGCGTCCGGTTCCTCCTCGCCGGCGAGGACGGCGAGCAGCGTCGACTTGCCGCCGCCGTTTGGACCGACGAGACCGATCCGATCCCCCGGGTTGACGGTGAAGGAGACGCGGTCGAGGACGAGGTGGTCCCCGTAGCGTTTCGAGAGGTCGCTGACGGCCAGCATGGAAGCTCCCCAGAGTGGATGGCACCGGCGAGCGCCGGCATGACCCGCGCCGGTCTCGATGCACCCGACGGCCATGGCGCCTTGCGCGTCACGGCAGGACTGGACTTGGGGGAGCTAGTCCGTCATCGGAGGTGGAGCCTCCCTCGGCGAGCGGTGGCGAACGTTTGGTCGAAGCAACCGCCGTTACCGCTCGGTCTCTCCCAGGTTCTGGGAAGCTGAGAACGAGTGGTCGGATACCGGTGAGTAACGCCCGGGCCAGCCGGCCAATCGAAGCCGGTGCGAGGTCTGGCCGAGCGAGCCGGCGCGTACTAGGCGCGGGTGCCGGGTAGCTGCCCCCCACCCTCCTCGATCGGTCCAGATCGCTGCGGCGATGCGCCAGACGGCAGGGAGGGCCGGGCAGCACGGTCGGGTGCCCGCTACGGCATCAATTCCTCTTCCTCGATGGCGTCGTCGCCGTCGCCGGCTTCGGCCTCGAGCGCGCTGAGCGCGTAGTTGTCGATCTCCTGCTGGAGGGCATCGCGTAGGTTGATCAGGTCGACGAGGTCGAGCCCGGCCAGGACGGCATTTGTTTCCGGATCGCCGTCGTCCGAGCTCCCGGGGACGACACGGAACTCGACCTCGTACCCCTCTTCGCCGTTCGTCTCGCTCCCCGCGGGCGCCTCGTCCATGTAAATGTTGTACGTTTCCACACCACCCCCCAGTTTCCGCATGGTTGCGCAGTTTTTTCTCTCGCCGTCCCCGGTTTGGTCACGGTTTGGTCACGCGTGTCTCTCGGACCAGCATAGCACGCTAGGCGGTCCGGTCGAGCCGGGCCGCGAACGCCTCCGCGGCGTCCCGCTGGTCGTCCACCAACGCGTGCGCGTAGAGGTCGAACGTCGTCGTGACGCTGCTGTGTCCGAGGCGGGCGGCGAGCGTCTTCGGCGACACGCCCGCCCGCGCCAGCGCCGTCGCCCCCGTGTGGCGCAGCCCGTGCGGGGTCAACCGCGGCACCCCGGCGTCCTGCATCGCCCGCTCGAGCTGCGCCCGGAACGTCTCGGCGTGCAACCGCTCGCCGTCGCCGCGATCGAACACCCAACCGGTCACGACCTGCCGCGCCTGCTGCCGCGCCCGCTGTTCGCGCAGGGCCGCCAGCGCGAGTAGCGGGAGCGCGACCGCCCGCCGGCCCGCCTCACTCTTGGGCGCCCCTTCGACGACGGCACGTTGCTTCGTCTTCGTCAGCGTGCGCTCGACGCGCAATACCGCCCGGTCCCAGTCGATGTCGGACCAGTGCAGCGCCAACGCTTCCGAGACGCGGAGTTGGCACGTCGCGAGGATCACGCATAGGGGCCACGCCTGGTGATCCCGCGTCGTCGCAAAGAAGCGGGCGGCGTCGGTTTCCGACCAGACGACGGGCTTCGTCCTCGGGATCGGGGGCGGGTCGGCATCCTCAGCCGGATTGCGTACGATGAGGCGCCATCGCACCGCCTGGGCGAGCGCCATGCGCAACGTCGCGTGCATTGATCGGACGTGCGCCGGCGAAACGCCCGCCGCAACCTTCGACCGATAGAGGGCGTCGATCTCCATGGTCCCGAGGTCCCCGAGGCGGATCGTGCCCAGGGCCGGGATCAGATGCCGCCGGACGACGGCCTCGCGGGCGATCCACGTGCTCTCCTTCGGCGGGGAATAGTGCTCGATCCATCGTGCTAGATACGCACGGATCGTCTGGTTGTCTCGCGCCACAAACGCGCCGGTCCTCCGGTCGTGCAGGTGCGCGGCAACGAGGCCTTCCAGCTCGCGCTTGGTGTCCGCCGAGAGGCGGAGCTGACGACGCTTGCCCGTCACCGGATCAGGTCGGGCGTCGACGACGCACGTCCAGGCAACCTTGCCCGTCTTGCCGACTCGCTTCTGGATGCTGCCCTGCATGGCGTTTCCCCCTGCTAGACTGCCGTGGTCACGGCCGCCGTCCGACCGGCGGCCGGGACGTTTCCCGGGCGTGGCCTAGGCCTCGTCTAGGCCGCGCCTTTTCCCCGCTCCCCCAGCGTCGCGGCGAACTCCTCGACCTCCGTCGCCGGCACCCCTAGCGCCTCAGCGATGCGGCGCATTGTGGCGTAGGTCGGACGCTGCCGCCCGTACTCCAGTTGAATCACGGTCTTGTGCTGGACGCCGGCCCGCTCGGCCAGCTCGCGCACGCTCCACAGGCGCTCGGTACGCCACTCGCGCAAGGGCTTCACTCGCCGCTCCTTTCCGGCAACGACTTCGATTACCCCAATGATACACCTACTTGACATCAGGAGCAACATGGTGTAATGTTGGTGTATTACGAGGGGAAACGTCCAATGGCAATCGGTCGGAGCAGCAGGAAGGAGCACCGCGATGGCGACCGCCGGCAACCCGCAGGCCGAGGTCGAGTTCTACGCCCGCGTCGACGCGGCCGAGGTCGTCGAGTGTTGGATCGAGCGGATGGCGCTCGCGTACGGCGACGCGGCCGTCACGGACTGGGACCTCGACGCCCTTCGTGCCGAGGCATTCGCTGAGGAGCTGGAGCCGCCCACGCCAGCGGGTCCCAACGTGGTGCCGTTCCGGCCCCGCCCGTTCGATCGGGCGGCCCACTGCCGGCGGATCGGCGCCCACGGCGGGGCGGCCACCGTCGCCCGCCACGGCGCCGCCCACATGGCGACGATCGGCAAGGCGGGCGCGCGAGCCACAATCGCGCTGCACGGCGTCGCCTTCTTCCGGGGGATCGTCGCGGCGAAGGGCTGGGCCGGTCCCCGCAAGCCGGAGTTGCTTACGGACCTGGCCGGCGGCCGGTGGCTGGCGGACCTGGCCGCCTAAGTGAGCGACAGGGGGCGGACGTGAAGTCTGCCCCTCTGGGGTCCAGGGGAATCGTGGGATTGCCAGCGCCACCCGCCTCCCTATAGCGGCCGCCCTGGTCATCGAGTGGCAGAACGTTCGAGCCGCTAGTGACGCGACGGCTGAGGGTCTGCCTCGAACGACACTCTCTCGGAGAGCCGGCGTCCGATATCCTTGCAAGGCGACTTGGCGCGGTCCTGACCCGTCCTGCGCACTAGTGGCACACGGCCGATCCCGCGCAGGAGGACTGGGATGCAAGTGCCCCTGACGCAACCGGCGCCGCCATCGCGGCCTCGGCGGCTTCGAGTCAAGCGAAGCTACGGCTACGTCGGGGAAGGGGTGTCGCAGGCCCAGTACGTGCTCGCCGAGAACGGCCAGGAATACCTCGTCAAGGGACCGTCGTTGGCGCCTGGCGAACCGTGGGTCGCGGTCAACGAACTGCTATCGGCGGTGATCGGGGAGGCGCTCGGCCTGCCGATACTCGATTCGGTCGTGCTGGAGATGGGAGGCGAGCTCCTCTTCGGCAGCGCCTGGATGCAGAGCGGCACGTTCGATCCGGCCATCACGCCCGCCACCCTGGCGCAGTGCGACAATCTCGACAGGATCTACGACTTGGTTGTGTTCGATGCGCTGCTGTGCAACGAAGACCGCCATGACCAGAACCTGTTGGTTCGCCGGCGGTCCCAGGCCACCGGGGCCGAAATCCTCTTCATGCTGTTGAACGACCACAGCCGATGCTTGCTGCCACCAGGCCTCAACCCGGATATGATGGCGGCGCACTGGCTCCGCTCGGGTCCCGAGCGGTACATCCGCCTCGACTACGTGAAGGCGCAGGTGGTCGCTCGCGACGCGCTGGGCAGGGCCGTTGACGCGGCGGAGCGGCTGGACGATGATTTGATCAGAACTCTTGTTCGGTTCATCCCAGGAGAATGGCTAACTGCGACCGAGGGGAAGGACGTCGCGGATTTCCTCATGGCACGGAGGGACGAGCTGCGCACCGTCTTTAACGCCTCGGCCAGCGAGTTCCCGGCGCTCCAAGGAGGGCACCTGTGACACCAGCCAGCTACGCCGTCATCCGGTACGTCGCCGACCCGGCCCGGAACGAGCCGGTCAACGGTGGGGTGGTCCTCTGGAACGAGGTCGGGTCGCGGCTGAAGCTCGACGATCAGGCTATCGCGCGGGTTGTGCGAGACAACCCCCACCTGTCCCGCGACGCACTGCGGTACCTCGACGACTTCCTCCGTCGCCGCCTTATCGCCCGCAGACCACTCGACGCGCCGACGGACCTTGGCCGTGAGATGCAGAAGCGGTCGCAGTTTCCGGTCTTGTTCTCAGCGCCGCTGTTCACCACTGTTGCCGACGCGACGGAGGACGCGCTCGACCGCGAGCTCGGCAGCTTGCTCGCGCGGGTCGTGCGCCCCCGCCAGCGGAGGGGCGGGGCCAGGCCGGGCGCGACCAGCGACCTGACGAGGCGGTGGAAGCCGTGGCTCGGATCGAAGCTGGTGCAGAACCACGTGTTCGCGGACTCGAAGACGGGCGTGCCCAGGACGGTGACGTTCTTCGCAAACTCCGGGGCCAACGTCGCCGTCGACGTGCTGAGCCTGGCAATCAAAGAGGCCGAGGAGATCCAGCAGCGGGCGGACGCCGAGGCCTACAAGGCCGAGGACATCCTCGCCAAGAACGACATCAGCTTCCTGGTGCATTGCAATCTGCGACTGGATGAGGAGTATGCGGCAGCCAACGACGCGGCCCTGCGGACCTTGCGGGCGGCCGGCGCCCAGGTAACCACCACGGTCGAGGAAACTGCTACGGCCGTGGAGTCCGCGATCGGCGTTGTGTAATCGATCGAGCGGCAGGGCAGTCCGATGCTGACCTTGAAGGCAGGCAGGATACCAAAGGCCCCCACCGCGTTCTCGGTCATGCTCGGAAGCCGACCCAACACCCGGTGCCGAGCATCCGAGCCCCGTCACCGCCGCCACCAGGCCCGCGTGCCCGCTAGCGTCGTCAGCCGGTACAACGGCTCCTCCGGCCAGCGGCAGAGTCCCCCGCCGGGCCGGTGCGGCCAAGCGTAGGCGCGGCAGCGGCACGGGACGTAGCGGGCGTGGACCGATGGCGCGAAGCCCGGCGCCAGCGGCCCCCGGTGCCCGCGCCCGGCGTGGACCACGCACCGCCCGAGCGGGTCGTCCCACATCGCCCAGGCGCGGCACGGCTGGCCGTCGCGGCGGGCCGCGGTGCAGAGCCGCAGCGACCTCGCTTCCTCCGAATACGCCACGTCCCGCCTCCCGCCGCGCTGCGTCGCGACCGTCCGATTTGGCCGCGTGGGCACCCCCACGCTGTGCCGCAAAACCCGCTAAATTGGCCCTGGGATGGGCCACGCTGCGTGCGGATTGACCGGTTTGCCCCCGCCGGTCGCGCTACGGGACACCGCCCCCGGCCCCGACCGGCGCTCCGGGGCCGCATCGCGCGGCTTCACCAGGCCGCGACCCGCGCGTCTAGGAGCGCCGCGCACTCCCCGCA
>JAUJOZ010000002.1 GCA_030447415.1 Thermomicrobiales bacterium
TCACCGGGGGCATTGGTCGCTTCGCGGACGAGACGGCGTACCTGGCCGGCTAGGGCCGCCGCCGCCGGGAACGACCAGCGACGGACGTGTAGCAGGCGGTCGCCGGAGAGCCAGCCCCGAGCGAGGATCCACCGATCGTCAGCGCGCTCGGCCAAAAGGACCACGGTCCGGTCGCGCCAGGCGAAGACCGGCCCGGCAGCGGTTGTCATTGGCCGGTCGGCCGGTGGCACATCGTTACGGTCGCATTCGTCCACGCGTGGTCCCTGGTTAGCGTATTAGGCGGCGGACAACATCATCGTTCGACACGAAGCCGGACCTGAGCCGCAGGGGCTGACGCCGGGTCCTCGCGCCGAACGCGTCACCGGAGGAGGACAAGGTAGCAGGCTGGCTCCGCACCGTCTTTGGGCGCGGCGACCAAGGGATGCCTGAGTCCAATTAGGCGGGGCGCGTCGGTCGGGTGGCTGCAAGGTCGCTGAGGAGGTCGGACCCGAGCGGCGCAGGGGCGGCGGGGTCCCACGGCAGACGGACGCGGACGAAGTGCTCCCGCGAAAGGTGGGCCTCCCGGTGCTCCTCTGGCATGCCGCTCAGGGGGCCGCCTTCGCCGGTTTGGGTCCGGTGGGCCGCGATGGCGCGACCTTTGACCTCACGGTGTGGGGAAACATCGATCACCGTCGTGATCGCCGCGGCCGGAGTGCCGAGACGGTCGCGCTGCTTCCGCGGCAGATCCCGCAACGGACCGTCTGGTCGGTCGACCAGCCGCTGCATCCGCTCCCGCGGGATGGTCGCGTAGTAGAGGCTCGGAGTTCGCCACGGCGCGAAGACGCCCGAAAGGCACGCCGGATCGGCGGCGGCGTGGACGGCGGCGGTGGCGGCGCGGTGGATGGCGACGTGGTCCGGGTGGCCGTAGAGCCCATCGGGCCCGAAGGTGATGACCGTGCTCAGCTGGACCGCTCGCACATGCGGCACCAACTTGGAGACGACATCCTGGACGGGCGCCCGCATGAAGGCGTGCCGATCGGCATTTTCTGGCGCGCCGGCCATGCCGGAATCGCGGTAGTCGAGGAACCGGATGTCGCGGACGCCAACGATGGCCATCGCGGCCCTGAGCTCTTGTTCGCGGACCGCACCGAGGACGTCTGGGGTGTCGAGGTGAGGGATGCCGGTCTTGCCGCCCTCCCCGCGCGTCGCCGAGATCGCGACTGCGTCGATGCCGAGCGCCATCGCGGCGGCCACCGTGCCGGCGGACGTGAACGTCTCGTCGTCGGGGTGGGCAAAGATGAGGAGGAGCGGGCCGTACGAGGCTGGGACCCACCGTGCCGCGCGCCCCTCCGCCGTGTCCATTTGGCTCACTGGCCGGCGACGACCCGCGGGAGCAGTGACGGGCGGGTCCGCCTACCCACCGCGGGCTGCGCCTACCTCGCTCAGCAATGCGAGGAGTTCGGCGTCATCTGGCTCCGCCACAATCGGACCGTCGGCGCCGAGCACGATCGTCGGCAACCGGCGAAGCCCGCCGTTCTGAGCCTTCACCCACTCCGTCGCTTCGTCGCTTCGGTCGACGTCGACGAAGTCATACGGCACCCGCAGGTGGTCGAGCAGTGCCACGGAGCGCTTGGTGTCACCGCACCAGGTCGCCCCGTAGACGGTGACTCCGTCTCCCGTCGGCGCGCCGTTCGCATGGATCGCGACCGCATCCCTGATCGTCATGATGTCGTACCCCCGGGTGAGATCGACCCGCCCGCACCGCACCGGCTCGGGCGGGCTAATACTACCATTCGGGAAGTTACTTACGCCACGGAGTCGCGACCGTCCGTCGCGAAGAGCGCCGCCTCTAACTGCGCCTGCCGTTCGAGGCCGGCCCGGTAGCTGGCGTGGCGCTCGGCGTCGGGGCCGTAGGACTGGGCGCCCGCGGCCGGTTCCGGCGCCGACCCGAGGTTCGCTTCGGGCAGGGCGCCGATCGCCTCCAACGCACAGAGGGCGGCGCCGCGCGCCGAAGCCTCCTCTTCCGGCGGCAACGCGAGGACCTCGTGGCCCAGGGTGTCGGCGACGATCTGGAGCCAGGTCGGTGAGCGGAGGATGGCACCGCCGTTGGCGACGATCGTGTGGGGATCGGCGGCCAGCGGGCGAACGTCGTCGTAGACGCGGGCAAGGCGGTAGGCGACCGCTTCCATCCCCGCCCGCAGCAGGTGCTCGGCTCGGGTCGCTAGGGTGAGTCCGGCGATGACGCCCGACGCTTGATCGTGCCAGCCGGGGGCACGCTCGCCGGCCACGAAGGGAAGCATCGTGAGGCCGTGACCATCGGGCGGCAGGGACGCGGCGGCTTCCATGTCCGCGGGGCCGAGGTCGACGCCGACCAGCCCGGCGAGCCAGGCGAGAACGTTGCCGCCATTGCTGACGGCGCCGCCGACGACATAGCGCTCGCCATCCATCCGGTAGCTCCACAGGTCGGGTGGAACGGGAGGGCGCGGCGAATCGGCCGGGACGACGATGCGCAACGCACCCGAGGTGCCGACGGTCAATGCGATCCGGTCGGGGGCGACCGCGCCGCTGCCGACGTTGGCACAGGCGCCGTCGCCGAGCGCGGGGTACCAGGGGATGCCGGCGAGCCCCGGCCACCGTGCGGCGAACTCCGGCCGCAAGGGCGGCATGACCTCGTCCCGATCGACGAGCCGCGGCAGCCGAGCCAACGCGACGCCGAGGAGGGCCGCGAGCTCCGCGTCCCAGGTCAGCCGGTGGACGTCGAGCAGCCCGGTGCCGGAGGCGCTGGAAAACGAGGCGGCGGGATCGTCGTGGAGGCGCGCGCCGACGTACTCGGCGAACGACACCCAGCGGGCGACCCCGCGAACGATCTGTGGACGGCTCGCCGCGAGCCAGCGTAGCTTGGCGGGCCAGTAGCTGGAATGGAAACGGCAACCGGTGCGCGCCTGGATGCCGGCCGCGTTGTCTCCCAGTTCACGGCGCAGCCCCGCCGCGTCGCTGGCCGAGCGGGTGTCGGCCCACATCAGGAGGGGAGTCACGGGCTCGTCGCGCCGGTCGAGCCCGAGCAGGCTGTGCCAGAAGCACGACACGCCGACCGCCGCAATCTCGGCGGCACGGTCGGCGGCGCGAACGAGGGCGCCGTCGACGCAGCGGAGCAGCAGGTCGAACAGCGGCGGGGCGTCCGTTTCCACCCCGCCGTCCGATGTCGTGCGCAGCGCGTGGGGCAGTTGCTCCTCGCTCCCGGCGACGGCGCGACCGCTCCTGTCGAACACGAGGGCTCGCAGTGACGAGGTGCCGAGGTCGAGGGCGAGCACCAGCGGCGCGTCGGCCTCGGCGAGGGAAACGGTCGGCATCGGGCGCTCCCGGGTATGGGGTGCTGGGTATTGGATGTTGGAGGAGTATAGCGGGGCAGGGCCGTGGTGGACGTTAACTCCCCGGCCCCGACTTGCCGGGAGGGGGTTCGGGCGCGTGCGTTTCGCGTTCGTGGCGCAGCGGTCGGCAGTGGTCCTCCCTTCAGCGCTGGACGGGCGCTGGAGGTACCCCTAGCAGCGGGCGACGTTCACGGTTACATTTGGGAAGTAACGGCGGCGTGGGGGCCGAGGGAGGATCGTCAATGCGGCTCGGTCTTCAGGTCAACCGGTTCGCGCAGCCCGGTGGCGACGCGGCCATCGGCCCGGCGTTCGCCGACATCGCCGGGCGGGCCGAGGACGCGGGCTTCGCTTCGCTCTGGGTGATGGATCACTTCTTCCAGATTCCGATGGTCGGCCCGGCGGACGAACCGATGCTGGAAGGCTATGCGGCGCTTGCGTTCGCGGCGGGCGTCACTCGGCGGATCACGCTGGGGACGATGGTGACCGGCGTCACCTACCGCCACCCCGCGGTGCTCGTGAAGACGGCGACGACTCTCGATGTGCTGTCCGGCGGCCGGGCCTACCTTGGCATCGGAGCCGCGTGGTTCGAGCGGGAGCACGCGGGGTTGGGGGTGCCGTTCCCACCCGTGAAGGAGCGGTTCGAGCGGCTGGAGGAAACGCTCCAGATCGCCCACCAGATGTGGCGCGGCGAGGCAGCACCGTACGAGGGGCGGCACTACCGACTGACCGAGACGCTGTGCCGACCGCTGTCCGTGAGCCAGCCCCATCCGCCGATCCTGATCGGCGGGGGCGGGGAGCAGAAGACCCTGCGTCTCGTGGCGCGTTACGCCGACGCGTGCAATCTCTTCGCGCTGGACCTTGATCAGGTGCGCCGCAAGCTCGACGTGCTGCGCGGCCACTGCGAAACGGAAGGCCGCCCGTACGAGGCGATCGAGAAGACGACCATCGGCGGCTTGCCGCGCATCACCCGTGATGGCGGCGACGGCACCGTTACGCCGTCCCAGGTGATCGAGCGGCTGGGGCAATTGGCGGAATTGGGGATCGATCACCACCTGATCGGCATGCCGTCGGTGGGAGACTCCGCTGGGCTCGACCTGATCGGCGCCGAGGTCGTGCCCCAAGCCCAACAGCTTGCCGCCGCCGGTCGGTGAGGGGGCGAGGCGTGACGCTCAGCGATTGGGCGCGGGCGTTCCTGGCGGAGACCCGGTTCGCGACCCTGGCGACAATCAACCCGGACGGTACCCCGCAGCAGACGGTGATGTGGTACATGCTCCGCGGCGATCACGTGCTGATGAACACCAAGCGCGGCCGCCACAAGGACCGCAACCTGCTGCGCGACCGGCGCGTCTCGATCTGCGTCGAAGACGGCTATCGCTATATCACCATCGCGGGCGAGGTTGAACTGGTCGAGGATCCGATCGTGGCTCACGCCGACATCAAGGCGCTCGCGGTCCGCTACCACGGTCCTAAGCGGGGCGAGACGATGGCGCGCGACTCGTTCGCGGCCGAGGAGCGCGTCTCGATCCTGCTGCCGATTCGGGATGTCGTGGAGCGTGGGCTCGAACGCGAGTAGAGAAGCAGCAGGCGTCAGGCGCCAAGCGGCAGCTGCCAGGAGACGGAGTTCGCGGATGCCCGGTTGGTGTGTCAAGCGTACGGCCGACCGGGGGCAATCGCGGCCCCCCTTCGGCCACCTATCGCCTGCCGGCCGACCTGTTTCGGGACTGCGGTGATTGTCGCGCTGGCGGGCGGAGTCGGGGGAGCGAAGCTGGCCCAGGGGTTGGCGCTGGCTCTGCCGGCGGGTGATCTCACGGTGGTCGCTAACACGGCCGATGACTTCGACCTCTATGGATTGCGGATTTGCCCCGATCTCGACACCGTCCTCTATACGCTCGCCGGTCTGGCCGATCCCGTGCAGGGCTGGGGCATCGCGGACGACACCTTTCATACGCTCGGGGCCATTGCCCGTTACGGGCGGGAGCCGTGGTTCCGCCTGGGCGACCAGGACTTCGCCACGCACGTCCTGCGCACCGAGCGCCTGCGCCAAGGCGCGACGTTGACCCAGGTGATCGCGGAGTTTGCTGCGGCTCTCGGCGTCCAAACGCGCCTCCTGCCAATGACCGACGATCCCGTCGCCACGTTCGTCGACACGCCGGAAGGAAGGCTGGGATTCCAGGACTACTTCGTCGCTCGACGTCAGGCGGACGACGTGCTCGGCGTCGTCTTCGCCGGCGCGGACGCGGCGCGACTGCCAATCGGCGTGGCGGCGGCGATGGCGGAGGCGGAGCTGATCGTCATCTGTCCCTCCAACCCGATTGTCAGCATTGGCCCGATCCTGGCAGTGCCGGGCCTGCGGCAGGCCCTTCTCGCGGCGCGGGCACCGGTCGTCGCCGTCAGCCCGATCGTCGGCGGCAAGGCGCTAAAAGGACCGGCCGACCGGATGCTGGCGACGTTGGGACACGAGGTATCGGCCGCCGGCGTCGCGTCCCTCTACGCGCCCGATGGTCTCGTCGACGGTCTCGTCATTGACGTGCAGGACCGTGCGCTCGCGACCCGGATCGAGTCGCTCGGGATGCGCGTGCTCGTGACCCCGACGATCATGGGCGGTGCGGAGGATCGGCGTCGCCTGGCGGAGGAGACGCTGGGCTTCGGTCGGACCTTGGCCACGGAAAATCCGAGTGCGCCGCTCGCCGCCGGGGAGGTGGGGGCGTGAGGTCCGATGGCAGCGGCGAGGTGGCGGTGGTGGTTCCCGTGCGCGGGCTGCGCGGCGGAAAGACGCGGCTCGCCGGGGCGCTGCCGGTCGAGGCGCGGGAAGCGCTCGTTCGGCGGATGCTGCGGGGCGTGGTCCGCGCCGCGGGCGAGTCGGGAGCCGTCGGCACGATCATGGTCGTCTCGCCCGACGCGGACGCCCTTGCCTTCGCCGCGGAGCTTGGTGCCAGCGTGGTGCCGCTGAGGCAAGACATCACGACGCCAGGTCTCAACGCGGCTGCGGCGACCGGGCGAGATTGGGCGCGGGCTCGACAGGCCGCGGCCGTGCTCGTCCTGCTTGGCGACCTACCCCTCCTCGGCGCGGCGGACGTGAGCGATTTGGTCTATCACCCGAGCGGCGTTCGGTTGGTGCTGGCGCCGGATCGCCACGGCACGGGTACCAACGCGCTCCTCCTTCGCTTCGACCGGGCTGATGAGGACGCGCACCGGTTCCAGTTCCGGTTCGGTCTGGACAGCTATGCCGAGCACGCCGGGGAGGCGCACCGTCTAGGCATGATGTTCGCCACCCATATCGCCCCGGGGACCGCGCTCGATCTGGACACGCTCCAGGACCTCCAGCTCTTGGGGGATGGCGATTGGATGATCGGAGAGGGGGCCGAATGGCTGGGAGTCGGCGAGCGGGGGGGTGAAACGGGCGCCACGCCGGTGCCCAGTGGCGGCCCGGCTCGAGGGGAGGCGCGCGACCGGTGAGTCGATCCGTCGTCCCCGAGCCCCCATCCCTGACTCCGTATTCGCCAGCGGAGCTGCGGCTGCTCGCTCTGGGCGGCATCCCGGAGGTGCGGCCAGGGGACGACGTGGCCTGGCTGATCGGGGACGCGATTGAGCGGTCGGGCACCGGGTTGGAGGCGGGTGACATCCTCGTCGTCACCCACAAGATCGTCAGCAAGGCGGAAGGGCGGCTGGTGCGGCTGGCGGAGATCGAGCCGTCGCCGGTGGCCCGGCGGTTCGCGGAGCGCTACGGCAAGGACCCGCGCCAGGTCGAGGTGGTGCTGCGCGAAAGTCGGCGGATCGTCCGCATGGACCGAGGCGTGCTCATTGCGGAAACGGAGCATGGGCTGATCTGCGCGAATGCGGGGGTCGACGCGTCCAACGTCGCGCCCGACACCGTTTGCCTCTTGCCGCTCGATCCCGACGCCTCCGCAGCCCGCCTCCGCGCCGAGATTGGGAAACGGTTCGGCTTCGCGATCGACATCGATCAAGTGCCGCCGACGGACGCAGCTTGGTCCCCGGCCCTTGGTCCTCCGCCGGCCACGGCGCCCGGCGTGATCGTTTCCGATTCGTTCGGACGGCCGTGGCGCAACGGGATCGTCAACGTCGCGATCGGGGTAGCGGGGCTGGCACCGCTGGCGGACTACCGCGGCCGGTACGACCAAGCCGGCTACGAGCTGCACGTCTCCGTGCTAGCGGTGGCCGACGAGCTAGCCGCGGCCGCGGAGTTGGTGATGAACAAGCTGGATGCCCGCCCGGTCGTCCTTGTCCGCGGATACGTCCCGCCAACTGAGGGGCTGGCCGGCACCGGACGGGACCTGATCCTGGACCCGGAGCGAGATCTGTTCCGGTAGCTCGCAGGGTTCAGCGGTCCGCGATCAGTTCCCGGCTTTGTACGGTGAGCCTTTGGTGGACACGGAACGGCGGACGGAGGACGGGACTAGGTCACCACCGATCATGACCGGGCGATGTCGATCGACGCGAACCCGGCAGTTGGTGGCTGACTGCTGATCGCTTGCGACGAAGGAGCGAATCTCATGGGCACCATTGGCTACGCGGCGTCGTTCGAACAGTTCCACCCGACCGACCTGCTGCGCTACTGTCAGGAGGCAGAGCGGGCTGGGTTCGGGGCGGTCATGGCCTCCGACCACTTTCACCCGTGGGTGCCCGGCCAGGGGCACTCGGCGTTCGTCTGGTCGTGGATGGGGGCGCTCGGATCGACCACCGGCCTCCGCTTCGGGACGGGCGTGACGCCGCCGGGCTACCGCTACCACCCAGCGGTCATCGCGCAGGCGGCGGCGACGTTGGAAGCGATGTACCCCGGCCGCTTCTACCTCGGCCTCGGCGCCGGGGAAGCGCTCAACGAACACATCGTCGGCGAGTACTGGCCGGAGGCGCCGGTGCGGCTCGAGCGGCTGATGGAGTCGATCGAGATCATCCAGGCGCTGTTCACCGGCAAGGTGGTCAAACATCGCGGGGCGCACTTCACGGTCGAGAGCGCGAAGCTCTACACGCTCCCGGACGCCCCGCCGCCGATCTACGTCGCCACCTCGGGGCCGATCATGGCGGGGCGGACGGGCCGGTTCACCGACGGACTGATCACCGTCGGCGCCGCGGACGAGAAGCTGCGGGGGCTGGTGGAGCGATTCGAAAAGGGGGCGCGCGAGGCGGGCAAGAACCCCGCGGCGATGCCACGCATCATCCAGGTCAAGGTCTCCTACGCCGAGACTGTCGAGGCGGCGACCGAGGCGGCGGTCAAGGAGTGGCCGAACGGCGGCATGGCGTTCCCGAAGGCGGACATTCGCAATCCCGAAGACTTCGAGGCCATGGCCAAGCTGGTCCGCCCCGAGCATTACAAGAACCGGGTCCTCCTGTCCCCGGACCTGGAGGAGCACGTTGCCCACCTGCAGCACTTCATCGACCTCGGCTTCAACGAGGTCTACGTGCACAACGTCGGCCGTAACCAGGAAGCGTTCGTCCGGGCTTATGGGGAGCGGGTGGTGCCGGCACTGAAGTGGCCGGCCTGAGACGGCTGTCGCTCGACTGGACGTCCGGACCTGGATGCACCCCTGGCACGTGGCTATGGCCAATCCGAGCGTCGGCTCCACCTCTAATGCCATCGGTGGATGTCCTCGATCAGCCGATGGGCGTCGACACCGCTCCGGGTTCCGACTGCAGCGCTCATTCCTGCCAGCGTCTTCTCGGGATCGTGGCTCATCAGGGGGTCATTCGCTGGGCTTTGGACTGGCGCTTGGCGGTGTCATTTGCGCTGCCCAACCCGTTTGACACCCGCTCTCATCCGCGCTATCGTCTGGAAAGCACAGCCTTCGGGGTTTGGTGAGGCCGGCGAGTTGTGTCCGGCCAAGTCCTGACCGGCGGTACAGCCCGCGAGCGAGCGCGGATTCGCGCGAGCACGATCCGGTGCGATTCCGGAGCCGACGGTAGAGTCCGGATGGGAGAAGGCGCGTTGCGGGGCAGGGGTGACCCTGCTCGCTCCGCGTTGTGCTTCCCCCTAACACCTGGCGCACCCGAGGGCCTCGACCCCCGGGTTTTTTGTGCCTTGTGCGGCGACCCGGAGCGTTGGGGTTCGGGAGGCGGGTATCGGGGGTTCGGTCCCGTGGGACCGGGCGGCGCTCCTGGCGACCGTCCAGCGCGGGCGGCCGGGTTGAAGGCCGCCGGCGACTCGTCCCGCCATCCGAATCCCCGCGTCCAGCCTCTGCTCCCCCTGACGGAGTGCCCGTGGTCCGTTTCCTCGCCGGTCGCCTCATCTATGCCGCCGCCGTGCTGTGTGGCGTCGCCACCCTCGTCTTCGGCTTGATCCATCTGTCGGGCGACCCGCTCGCCGGGCTCGTCGCACCGGGCAGCTCGCCCGAGCAGACGGCTTCGCTACGCCGCGAGCTCGCGCTCGACCGGCCGCTGACCGAGCAGTACGTGCGGTTTGTCGGCCGGGCTGCCCACGGCGACTTCGGTGAATCATGGCGTCAGCGCCGGCCGGCGATGGATGCGGTGCTGGAGCGGCTGCCGGCCACGTTGGCGCTGACCGCCGCCGCTATCGGTCTCGCCCTGCTGGTCGGCGGGGCGCTGGGGATCACGGCCGGCATGCGGCCCGGCGGGGCGACCGACGCCGTGGCGACCGGTGTGGCGCTGCTGGGACAGGCGCTGCCTGGGTTCTGGCTCGGCACGGTGCTCATTCTCGTCTTCGCCGTCCGCCTCCGCTGGCTGCCCTCGTCCGGATACGAGGAACCGCGGTCCCTCATCCTGCCGGCGGTGACGCTTGCCTCCTACCCGGCCGCGACGGTCGCCCGCCTGCTGCGTATCTCGCTGGTCGAGACGCTGGCACACGACTACGTGCGGACAGCGCGAGGCAAGGGGCTCCCTCCCTGGGCGGTGATCCGGGGGCACGCGCTGCGGCCGGCGCTGCTGCCGACGCTAGCGTTTGTCGGTCTCCAGGTCGGGTTCCTGCTCGGCGGCGCGGTCGTCGTCGAGGGCGTCTTCGCGTACCCCGGGATCGGGCGGCTTGCCTTGCAGGCCGTCGCGGACCGCGACCTCCCGGTGATCCAGGCCTTCGTCGTTGTGGTCGCGGCGCTCATCGTCCTCGTCAATCTGGTCGTCGACCTCCTGGCGTGCTGGCTCGATCCCCGCATCCGGGTCGGGAGTCGAGGGTAGGGCATGGCGGTGGAGCGAGCGGCGGTCACGTGGGAAAGGGCGGGAACCGTACGCCATCCGCAAGCGGGCGTGGTCTCGGGCCGCAGCGGCAATCACCGTGGCCGATCGCGGTGGACACGACGACCGTCGGTCGGCGGGGCGATCGGGCTTGGGATCGTGCTGTTGCTGGTTGTGGTCGCGCTGGTTGGGCCCCTGGTGGTGCGAGTCGATCCGGCGCGGCAGGAGCTACTGGGACGGTTGGCGCCGCCAGTGTGGCTGGGGGGCGAGGCCGCCCACCCGCTGGGAACAGATGAGGTCGGGCGTGACCTTCTGGCGCGGGTGGTGGCCGGGGCGCGCGTCTCACTTCTGGTTGGGCTGACGGCGACACTGCTGGCCGGGACGATCGGGGTGGGGCTGGGACTGGCGGCCGGGTACGCGTGCGGGGTCGTCGACCGGGTGGTGAGCTGGGTGGTGGACGTGCACCTCGCCATCCCGTTCGTCGTCGTGGCGATCGCCGTGACGGCGGTGCTCGGCAACGGGCTCGGCAACGTGCTGCTGGTGCTGGTGAGCACCGGCTGGGTCGGCTATGCCCGCGTCGTCCGCCTCCAGACACGGGCGTTGCGTGAGGCACCGTACGTCGAAGCGGCGCGGGCGCTTGGGGCGGGCTGGCCAAGGCAGCTCGGGCGGCACGTCCTACCCAACCTCATCGGACCGGTGGTCGTCCTGGCCAGCCAGCAGGTGGCGGCGATGATCCTGTACGAGGCGGCCTTGAGCTATCTGGGCCTGGGAGTTCCAGGCGACATCGTGACCTGGGGAGGCATGGTTGCCGGCGGACGCGACGCCCTGCTGTCGGCCTGGTGGGTGTCGGCCATTCCCGGCGTGGCGATCGCGCTCACCGTCCTCGGCTTCAACCTGCTGGGAGATTGGCTGGGGGAAGGGAGGCAGTGAAGGGAGTGGAGCGAGGACGCGCTTCCCCTTTTTCCCAACAGACCGACGACTCGAGGCCCCGGTCATCGGGAGTGGACGGCATCATGCAGGACAGAACGGCGGCCGCGAAGACGGAGGAGCGAGCAATGGCACGGTCGAGGATCTTTGATCGGCCGGTGAGCCGGCGCGACATGCTGCGATGGGCGGCGGCGAGTGGGGAGGCGCCGCGCTTGGAGGAGCAGCGGCCGGAAGACGCGGACGACAGGTGGTGCCGGCAGCCGCGCAGGCGACGCCAGTGGCCGAGGCGGTCGACACGCTGGCGATCGACCTGGCGTCCGAACCGGCGACGCTCGACCCCGCGCTCGTGTACGACGCGGACGGCTGGTCCGTGATCCATTCGGTCTACGACGCGCTCGTGCAGTACGGGCCGGACGGGGCGATCGAGCCGCTGCTGGCGGAGTCGGTGACGTGGCTCGACCCGCTTACCTACGAGGCGCGACTGCGGCGGGGCGTGGTCTTCCACAACGGCGAGCCGTTCGACGCGCGCTCGGTGGTCGTTTCCGTCGCTCACCTCGTGGCGCCGGGCTCCCAGGTCGCCGACAACTTCCGGGTCATCCAGGACGTCGAGGAGGTGGACCCGCACACGGTCCGGTTCAAGCTCTCGCAGCCGGCGCCGTGGCTGCCGGCGCAGATGGCGGCCTGGCTGGCGATGCTGCCGCCCGGGTACACCGGCGACCCAAGCAGCGACTTCACCGCCAAACCGATCGGGACCGGGCCGTACCGGTTTGCGGGCTGGGAGCGCGGGTCGCGGATCGAGCTGGAGCTGAACGGGAGCTTCTTCGGCGGGAGCTCGAAGGGACGACCCTTCGCGCGGACGGTGACGTACCGGTTCGTGCCGGAGGGGAGCACCCGAGTGGCCGACCTGCTCGCCGGCAACGCCGGCCTGGCACGGAGCGTTCCGGTCGATCAGGTCGAGGCGGTGCGCAGTGCCGGGGCGGAGGTGCGGGCGGAGCCGATCTCCGGCTCCGCCTGGATCCGGATCCCGACGGACGTAGCGCCCTTCTCCGACGCCCGGGTGCGGCAAGCGCTCAATCACGCCGTGGACGTCGACGCCATCATCGAGGCGCTGCTCGGCGGCAACGGCCAGCGCCTGGCCAGCTTCTTCGTCCCGAACGGACTCGGCTACGATCCGGACCTCGCCCCTTATTCATATGACCCGGACCGGGCGCGGGCGCTCCTCGCCGAATCCGGGTACGCCAACGGGTTCGCCACCACGCTCGCCTACACGAGCGACGAGCGCCAGGAGGTCGTCGCCGCGGTCGCGGGCCAACTGGCGGAGGTGGGGGTGCGGGCCGAGCTGCAGGCGGTCGAGAAGGCGACCTTCAATCAGACGTGGACCGACCCGCAGGCCGCCCTCTCCGCTTCGTTACCTGGCGCCCGCTGTTCGACCCATACACGCTGCTCAGCCTGCTCATCTCCAATCGCGGCGTCTTGTCCCGCCACGACAACCCGGACGCTCAGCCGCTGATCGACGCCGGGGCCAGCGAGCCCGACGACGCGCGGCGGGCGCAGGTCTATCAGGATCTCGGCCGCGTGCTGCGCGACGAGCCGGCGGCGATCTACCTCTACAACCTGACCGCGCTCTACGGCGTCGTGGATGAGATGACAACCATCTGGTCGCCGCGACCGGACGACTACATCATCGCGACCACCCGCGGGTGATGCAAACAGCGGCCGGCACTGGTGGGGCAATTGGAGGGGCAGCGCATGCGTTGGCGGCCTCCGCATAGGATGGGCTGCGTGACGAGGGCGGCCATGACTCGCGCGGACAATCGAGCTTGCAAGGTGCTCCGCTCCAAGATAGGGAGGCGACGATGACTGTGGCAGCGGGTCATGACACCCGCACGGCACGGCGACCTCCGACGGAGGAGGAGCTCGCTTTCCTGCGGGAGCGGCGGGTGGGACGGCTGGCAACGGCGGACGCGGCGGGGACGCCGGCGGTTGTGCCGATCTGTTACGCCTTGATCGAGACCGAGGGCGCGCTGGCTCGGGTCCGCCCGGGACGCGCCGCCGCAGCGGGGGGGGGGCGGCTCGTTGGCGCGGGTGGGTCTCATCGGCGCGCGGGCGGAGGTCGCACTGGTCGTCGTCGACGACCCGGAGGACGGGGGGCGGTTAGCGGTCGTTCATGTCCGCGGACGCGCGCGGTTATTGGAGGTCGTGGAGCCGGGTCATGCCGAGGCAATCGCCGGCCTGCGCGCCAAGTACCCGCAGTACCGACGAATGGCCATCGACACCCGCCCGGTGATTGAGGTCGCGGACCTCACGGCGACGTCCTGGCGCGGCGATGCCGGGCGCGCCGTCGACGCCCCCTTCCCTCGACCCGGCGACCTCGCGGCCCTAGTACGGGGTCGCCGGTCGGTTCGCGCGTTCCAGGACCGGCCAGTGCCGCGGGCGGTGGTGGAACAGGCAATCGCGGCGGCGGGGTGGGCGCCGTCGCCGCACGGACGGCAGCCGTGGCGCTTCGCCGTGATCGAGGCACCGGCCCGCCGGGCAGCGCTGGCGGAGGCGATGGCGGCGACGTGGCGCGCCCAGTTGGAGTTGGACGGGCAGGACGCCGCCGTCGTCCAGACCCGGCTGGACAAAAGCCGGGAGCGGCTGCGGACGGCGCCGGTGCTGATCGTTCCCTGCCTCTATCTGGCGGACTTGGACGCGTACCCCGACCCCGACCGCCAGGCGGCCGAGACGACGATGGCAATCCAGAGCCTTGGCGCCGCCGTCCAGAACCTGCTGCTGACCGTCTACGCCGCCGGTCTCGACGCCGGCTGGATGTGCGCGCCGCTGTTCTGCCCGGGCATCGTCCGCGATGCCCTCAGCGTTGATGCGACGCTTGTCCCGCACGCGCTGATCGCGGTGGGCTACGCCGCTAAGGATCCGATTCGCCGCAGCCGGTACTCACTCGACGAGCTGATCGTCTCCTGGGAGTAGGGCCGCCGGCCGCGGCATCTCCTCCCTGATCGCGCTCCGAAGCCGGGTGGGTGTGCATCCGACGCCGACGATACCCCATCGGCGTCGGACGCGTGGCGTCGCGGTCTTGCCGTTCCCAGTCCAGCTCTTTCGGCGTGTCAGCCGCGCCTCACGCCTCTGGCGTCTCCTCCTCGTCCGCCTCGGGCGTCTCGTCCGCCTCGGGGGTCGATCGGTCGTCGGTCGCGACCTCGGCGTTGGCCAGGTCGAGTCCGGCCAGGAGATCCTCGCGGGCCCCGGCCTCCTCCTCGAAGTCAGCGGCCGCGGTCAGGTGGACGATGACCACATTCAGCTCGCCCGGCACGGCGGTGCGGCACTCGACGTAGTTGACCCGTTCCTCAGGCTCCCCGTCGTCAGGGGTGAAGGTCAGGGTAAAGGCGGCGAAGGCGCGGTCGTCCTCCTCGTCGGCGACCGGGTCACCGGCGTCATCCTCCAGCGGCACGAAGTCCTCCACGCCGCGGCCTTCTTCCAGGATCCCGGCCCATTCCTCGACGCAGGCGGACGGGTCGCCATTGTTCTCAGTGTCGCTGCGCACCACCACGAAGCTGGCGCCGGTCGCGTTGACGAGCTGCACCTCGTCGATGCCGTCATCGGACGTTTCTTCAACGATCTCCCACTCGTCTTCGTCGAAGGAGAGCGTGTAGCCGTAGGTGGGGCTGGTGTAGAGGGCGCCGGCCGCGTCGTCTGCCTCCGGGGTCTCGTCGTCATCCGCGGTGGGCGTCTCACCGTCATCCGCGACGGGAGTCTCCTCGTCCGCTTCCGGCGTCTCGTCGTCATCCGCGGCAGGCGTCTCGTCCTCGCCGGCCTCCGGCGTCTCTGCTTCGTCGGCGGCGGGCGTCTCGTCAACGTCGGCGGCGGGTGTCTCGTTATCGTCCGCCTGGGGCGTCTCGTCGTCGCCGGCGGCGGGGGTCTCGTCCTCGTCGGCCCCCGGTGTCTCTGCGTCCTCGACCGCCCCCTCGTCAGCCAGCTCGACCGAGGCAATCACGTCTTGGACGGCCTCGCTGTCCTCCTCGTAGGCGTCAGCCAGCCCCTCGTGAGTGAAGACAAGGACGGCCTCGCCCTCGACCAGCGTTCGGCACTCGACGTAGGCGACGCGCTCCGACGTGTCAACCGTGTAGGTAAACGCGGCGAAGGCGCGGTCTGCCTCCTCGCCCGCGATCGGGTCGCCCGCGTCGTCCTCCAGCGGCTCCACATCCTCGATCTGGTCGCCCCCGAGGATCTCATCGGTTGCGGGTTCGATGCACTCGGTGGGATCACCGTCGTAGGCCTCGTACCCCTCGACGTAGAGCCGGCTGGTCGGGCCTTCCGTGACCAGGAGCAGCCCATCCCGGTCCCGGCCGGTGATGCCGATCCCCTCCTCCTCGACCTCCCAAATGTCCTCGTCCCATTCCAGGGTGTAGCCGAAGGTTGGGCTGGTGTAAACGTTACCGACGACGTTCCCATCGGCCTCAGGGGTTTCGTCTTCCTCCGGCTCCTCGGTCGCGTCCGCTTCCGGCGTCTCCTCGTCGGTCGCCGGCTTGTCGTCGTCATCAGCCTCCGGGGTTTCATCGTCCGCGGTTTGGGCAAGCTCCAGCGAGGCGAGCACCTCCGACGCCAGCGCCGCCTCGTCCTCGTAGGCAGCGAAGCCGACCTGGAGCTCCAGCTCCAACACCGCTTCCCCCTCCACCAGGGTGCGGCATTCGACGTAGGCGACGGCGTCCGCGGTCTCGCCGTCTGCGAGCTCGGCGACGAAGGTGAAGACCTGCCCCATGGCATCAGGCCCGTCGGGTGCCTCGCCGTCGGCAGTCGGGGCGTCGAGCGACCGCGACGGTTCGACGTCGGTGAAGCCCTCCCGACCTTCGAGGTCGGCGACCGAGTCCTCGAAGCAGGCTTCAACGTCGCCCTGGAACCCCTCGTAGCCCTCGATGTAGAGGGTGCTCCGCGCCGTGCCGAGCTGGAGGAAGTCGTAGCCGTCTCGGGTCTGGGCGTCCTCGACCTCCCAGACGTCCTCATCCCATTCCAGCGTGTAGTCGAAGTTGGGACTGGTGTAGGCGGGTCCCTCGACGCCCGCGTCGTCGCCCTGCGCGGCGGCGGTGGCGAGGCCGAGGCGACCGCCCGAGGTGGCGAGCGCGATGACCACAGTGAGGGCGCCAAGCGCCCGCATCCACCGTCCCTGCCAACCGTGGCCGCTGCCCATGAAGTTCCTCCCGCGCCCGTCCGGGGGCGCTTGTCGCGACAGGCACGCGGTTCTCGGCGGGTCGCCGCGTGCGACGGCGGAATGCAAACCGGTCGTTCTTTGAATCGTCGCATCCTACGACCCGATGCGCGTCGGCACAAGGCCCTGCGCTACCCGTCCCGGCCAGGATGCCGGTTGCCGAAGGATCGGCCTGCTGTCGATCCTTCGTCAACCGGCCCTCGCGTTCGGATGCGGCCGACCATGCCTCAGGTACGACCTTCACCGGGTCCGCCAACTCGCTCTGGGGGAGCGGTCCCCGGCTGGGTCTGATCCTCGTCGGCGGCGGCAAAACGGCCTCGCGTGCTGCGGTGTTGCGTCCCCAGCATCCAGGTTGGCCGGCGTGGCGTGTCGGCCACAACCGAGGGCACGCACCTCTGGGTGGCACAGGGCGATTCAAGTTGTCGGGGAGGGGATTGGGAATTGGCCGCTCAGCTGGTGGGATCGGGTCCTAGCTCGCGCCGGGGGCTGAGTGCATTGAGCGTCTCGACAGCCTCGGTGCCCACGACCGCGGCTGCGTGGGGAACGCCGCCAGGAATGATCGCCACTTCGCCGGGTCCGAGCTCCAGTTGCTGGCCGGCGATATCGAAGGCGAGGCGGCCTCGGACGACGATAGTGATCTGCTCCTCGGGATGGGCGTGGCGGGGAAAGATCGCGCCCGGCGCGTAGACATAGCGGACCAGGCTCTGCCGCACGCCGTGGACCGTTTGTCGGGTGATCCCTGGGAGCACCTCCTCCGCCGGCACTGATGTCCAGGCCGCCGACCACGCCCGTTCAGGGGTTGGCTGGTCGCTCCCAGTGGCGCACCCGCTCATCGTCGGCCGAGGATGGCCCAACCGGCCAACAGAGCCAGCGCCAGAAGAAAGAAGACGACGCTGGCGACCCCCATGCCCGCGAAGGCGAGCAGCAGCAGCGCAACGACGAGGAGGCTGATGAGGACGACCAGGTAACCGATCAGGCCAGGATCAAGCAAACCGTGCTGCTGGCCGAAGCGGAGCGGGTCGTCCGGTGCCTGGATGTCCGTTCCCGCCAGCACCTGGCGGGCGGCGCGGATCCGCGCCGTCCGCTCGTCGTCAAGCTGGTCGTCCACGCTGGTTCTCTCCCTGAGTCGAGCGACGGGGCGCGCGCTGTGGTGACGGGCGGAAACGACTGGTGGGATGTCGGAGCCGACATGCAGGACGGTCGCCGCCTTAGTGCCCGCCGCTGTCGGTCGTCTCTCGTCCTTCCAGGCCGCGCCAGAGGCGGACGACGACCACCTTGACCACACCGGCCCAGACGAGCAGGAGCCCGACGAGGGCCCAGGTCGCGCCTACATCGAAAAGTCCGGCGGCGACGAGGAGCATCAGGCCGGCGACGGTCATGGCGACCGAGACGGAACGAAGATGACGCACGGTCGGCACCCCGGACGGACGAGATTGACCACGTTAAGGGGGTGGCAGCGACGCCCCGGCACGCCGCGCCACGGAGGCGACGACGTGACTGCCCATCCTAGTCGCCGCTGCCGGGCGGTGCAAACGCGATCGGGGGCGAGGGGGCCAGCAAAGCCGAGGGGGACGCTGGATGACGCGCCCCCTCCGAGTTCGGTGTCGTGGCGAGGCCCGGGCCACGTCGCCCGGTATCGCCCTCTCACGCGCCCACCCCGCTTACGACGAGCAGGGGCAGGGCGCCAGGCATGGGTACGGGGGCACTGTCGGCGTGAGCGGCCGCGACTGCCGCCGGCCGCGGCACGGGGGGATAGCGGGGCGGTCGCCCGCGCCGCGGCGACGGACCCCGGCGCGGGCGGCGGGTGTCCCTGGGGAGCAGTCTAGGGTCACGTGCTAGCGGTCACCACACGCACGACCCACGCATGACCCACGCATTGGGCGGTCGCGGGCCGCGAAGCTGGGCTGGGCGAGGGCCGGGAGGGATCCGGCCGGTCGGAACGGTCGGCGTGGGGAGATCGATAGCCCGGTCGGCCGCGCGGGCACGCTGAACGGGATGCGGCAATGCCGGCAAGGGGCGAGCGTTTGGCGTCCCGGGCTGCTCGGCTGGAGCGTCTTGCGGAGAAGTTGCATCCTAGGTGACACCGGGAGGATGAAGCAGTACTCTCGCGACCTCCGCGAACGCGCGCTGCGGCAGGTGGACGCCGGCCGACCGGTGGGCGAGGTGGCGTAGCTCTTCGGCGCCCACCGGACCACGCTGTTGCGCTGGCGGCGGCGTCGCGAGCTCGGCGAGGTGGCGCCACGGTCCCGCCCCGGCCGGTCGCCCATGATCGGTCCGGTCCAGCAGCCGCTCCTGCTCGCCCAGGTGACGGCGCGGCCCGACGCCACGCTGGCCGAGCACTGCGCGGCCTGGGCGGCGGAAACCGGCGTCGCGGTGAGCGCATTGACGAAGTGCCGGGCGCTCGGCCGCCTGGACTGGCCGCTCAAAAAAAGACGCTGAGGGCCAGCGAGCGGGACGAGACTGCCTGGGCCGCCTGGCGGGCGGAGGCTGCCACCCTCGACCCGGCCGACCTGCTCTTCCTCGACGAGACGAGCACGCACACGGCGATGACCCGCCGTCGGGCGCGGGCGCCGCGGGGACAACGGGCACACGGGAGCATCCCCCGCAACCACGGCCCCAACGTCACGCTCGTGGCGGTGCTGGGACCGGCGCGGATCACCACTGCGCTCTCGCTCGAGGGGGCCGCCACCCGGCCGGTCTTCGACGGCTTCGTCGAGGCGTTCCTCGTGCCGATCTTGCGCCCCGGCAAGACCGTCGTCCTTGACAACCTCGCCGTCCACAAGAGCGTCACCGCCCAGGCCCGCGTCGAGGCCGCCGGCTGCCGGTTGCTCTTCCTGCCGCCCTACTCGCTGGACTTCAACCCGATCGAACCGGTCTTCGCCAAGGTCAAAACGCACCTGCGCGCCAGCGCCGCCCGCACCGGCACCGACCTGCTCGCGGCGATCAAGGCCGCCCTCGACGCCGTCACCGCAGAGGACGCCGCCGGCTGCTACGCCGATTGCGGCTTCCCCCTCCCGCCGCAACTTCCGCAAAAGACGTTCTCGGGCGGCGGTCTCTCGTCGTCGCGCTACACTTCCCGATTCTCAGCACCTCGTCGTGGAGGGAGTCCGATGAGCCTACTCGATCTCCTGTTAGATCATGACCAATGGGCCACGAGACGTCTCCTGGACGTGAGTGGCGGCCTGACCGACGCGCGGCTGGATCAGGAGTTCGACATCGGGCACCGGACGTTGCGGGCGACGTTCGCGCACATGATCTTCAACGTCCCGTTCTGGACCGCGTACTTGGCCGGGCAACCGGCCGATGGAGGGTATTCGGCCGATGCCCAGCCAGACGACCGCTCGCTGGCCGCGCTGATCGACCACCACGAGCGCTCCTACGCGGCCTTCGCGACGGTTGCGCGACGGTTGCGCGACGAGCAGCGCCTGGAAGAGACCTTCGTCGACCACTACGCCGTGCGCAAGTCGTTCGGCGGCACCATCCTCATGGTCGTCGAGCACAATGCGGAGCACCGCACCGAAGCGCTGCACATCCTCGTACGCCTGGGTGTGCCCGACGTGCCGGAAGTCGATCTTGGCGTGTGGGACTACATGGTGCTGAACACCTAGACGGTCGCGCCGTGCGTGCCCTATCCCGCTCCCACCCCGAGCAACTGCTGAGCAAGGCGCTCTAGGGCTCTGGAGTGCCTTGGCCCGGCAGCGGGTCGAACGGCTCTGGGACTCGCTCATGTTCGAGGATGAACCCCTCCGGCACATCGGCCGGGCGGGGCAGCAGGTCCCAGAGTCCGCCGGTTCGCAATCCTTCGGAGCCGACTGGTGTGGCGGCTCCACCGGGCTCTCGGTCGACGACGGTCTCGGCGATGTGGGTCAGCTCGCCCAGCGGATCACCGGCGAGGGCCCCACCCACGAAGAAACGCAGGATGGTCCCGCGGCGGACGACCAGGATGGCTATGGCGAGGTCCGGCTCGTCCTGGGCACGGCTGATCACCTCGCCAGCACGCGCAACCGCCTGGTCCCCAATCGTGCGGATATTCGCGGGTCGGACTCCACTCGCGTCACCGACCATGTCGTCGATCGACGCCAGATACCGGTCTAAGACTCGCGGAATCGCTTCCTCGGCATGCTTAGGCGTGTCGAACTCGGCGACGCCGAATCGGAACACCAAGGTACCGACGGGGCGGAACTCGCTCGCCTCGAAGTCTCGCGCGACCGCGTCTTGGATCCCAGCGAGGCCAACCAGGATAGCAGGACTGCTGACGGGGGTTGCATCGACGTCCTGGGCCACGCCGTCGGCGGGGAGACACACCAAGCAAACGACAAACAGACCGAAAACAACCGAGACGACACACTTGGGCACGATGGGCCCCTCTCCCGCCGGCCTTGTCGCCGGCGTCCCCTTCACCCCTGCACCACGACGCTCGCCGGACACGATAGCGGCGGCGCCTGCTGGATCGCTGACCGTACCTCGGTCGTGTTCGTCTACCAGGGCGCATCGGCCGGTCGGTGGTAATCTCGGGGGAGTGCCCCCCTATCTGACGGCCCGGCAACCGTGCTGAGGCGGTATCACGCGGCGACTGTGCGTGAGCTGGCTCGGCGTGCTCATCATCATCGCGATCGCGGCGTGGTTCCGGCTGACCAGTGCATCCCAGAGCGACGACGCTGGCACCCCGTCGACTTCACTCGTCCGTATCGAGGGGACCGGGGATGACGTGACGGTCCCGATCATCCTGCCAGACGGGAACTACCTGATCACTTTCAGTGTGGCGGCGTGGAGTCAGTCCACGGTCGGCGTCTTCAACCGCGGCACACGCGACGTGGAGCCGCTCTTCTCAGGGGCCATGTCCTTCCGTGGTCAGGCGATCCGCGCAGTCCTGCAGCCGGACACGAGCCGAACCTTCATCGTCGACCGATCGGGTGACGACGAGGCCTCCTGGCTATTGACCATCGAGGCAACCTACACGGGCCGATGGCCGGAGTAACGAGCGGGACGGCTGGGGTGGCTGTTTCTCCGGTCGGGTGGCGTTAGGGCGCGAGGCTGAACGTTTTGGTCCAGGTGGTGAGGTCGGCCGAGGGAACAATCGCGACGGTGCCGGCGGCGTCGAGGTAACGGCCGGAGCCGCCGACGACCGTGCGGCTGGACGGGGCGTTCCCGGGGGGTTGAAGGCCCTGGATTTCGAGGGTGGCGCCGTCGGGGAAGAGGAGAGTTTCGGTGCAATGGGTGCCACCGGCACCGTGGAGCGCCAGGCAGGAGCCTTGGGTGGTGGCCCCGGTGTCGGTCGTGTTGGTTGCGTCGAAGAGGGGGTCCGGGCCCCAGACGAGGATGTCGCCGGGGGAGGGACCGGAATCCCCGACGTCGATGGTGGTGACGTGCTCGGCGCGCTCGACCAACGTGAAGGTGGTGGGGTCAGCCCGGGTGGGGGTGGCGTCATGGGCCAGGACGCGGACGACGCCGAAGGCGACGGGGAGCGCAAGAACGACGGTGGCGAGGACGGCAATCAGACGTGTCACGGCTGCTTCCTCCTGTGGTCGGTCGTCGGCCGGCCTGGGCGATGTGGTGGTCGCTCACGGTCGGATGGTCGCTGACCGATTGCGCCAGCGCAAGGGTTTCGTTTCATGTGTGGAGCGAAACGAGGGGCTACCTTCCGGCGACCCCTCGCCCGACCGCCGAGACGATGGAGGACCTCACTTCGATTGTCTCCCGGACGGCGCGCTTTCGTTGGGCACTGGCGCCGACGACCTTGGGGACTCGTCTCACTCCGACCGCGCCGACGTTCCGGCCAACAGCGTCGCGAGAACGGCCGGTTGCCTCGGATTGAAGCCCGGGGCATCCGGCGGAGCGCCGACCGGCGATGGGTCGATCTGGCTCGTTACGCGAGGGGGACGCTGCCGCAGCCGCACACCACCTCGAAGCAGGCCCGATAGGGGAACATCCGGTTGGGGTCGCAGCCTGCCGCGGAGCAAACGACGCCGCACCCGCCGCGGTTGACCGGGTTGTCGACGGTGTTGACGCATTGACCGCTGCAGCATGTTTCGAGCGAGCCGCAAGCGCTCGCCGAGCGCCCGGACAGCGCCACCAACCCGCCGCCCATGCCGCCGACGAGCGCCTTGACCACCGACCGCCGTGACGAGCGGTCCGCCAGTGCTCGCGTGAGTTCGTCAAGCCTGGACCCGTCCATGGATTCGTCCCGCTGAGGGCCGGGCACACCAAAAACCCCGCCGGGCCGAAACAGCCCCAGCCGGGTTCGCCATTCACTCCCCGCGCCGCCTCAGCGATCCGGGGGGACCGTGGCGAGGATCACAGTGCCCAGGGTGCTCCCACCCTACACCCGCCGCCGAATAAATTGCCCGTCCGGACGGCGGTGCGGCCACTTTGCCATTGTCCCCCGTACCGGGCCGCGTCCCGACCCCGCTTACCGCGGACCGAGCAATGGAACCGAGACGATCTGCCGGTGCGGCTACATGCCTGCACCAATGGCGGCAAGTCCTGAGGCTGGCCCGGTGCGCGGGCGACGAGCAGTGCGAGAAAAGCCTATGGAATCAACGATCCCTGGCCGATCCGTCGAGCGGTGGTGTCCTAGGACCCCTAGGACAGATGCTTGCTGGGTCAGCCGGGAACGAAGAACGGTACGTCCGCGTCCGCGTCGGTCACCAGCGGCGACGGCTCCACGTCGAGAGCGGCGGCAACGGCGGCGCCCAGCTCGTTGACCGGCTCTTTGAAGAACCCCATCGTCGTGAAGGCGACGGTGCCGTCAGGTTGCAGAAGGTAGACGGTGGGCGTGGCCGCGATGTCGAACGCCTGGGAAACCGGGAAGCCTTCCGGTTCGATCAGGATTGGGTAGGCGAGCCCGTAGCGCCGGGCGAAGGAGCGCGTGATGTTGGCCGAGTCCTGCGACACGCCAAGCACAGTCAGCGGCGTGCCCGCGTGGCGCTGGCGTAACCGCTCCAGAAAGGGGAGCATCGTCTTGCTCGCCTGGCAGGAACTCTTATAAATGCCAAGCAGCACCGGCCCTCTGGCCAACGCGTCGGTAATGACGTGGGTTTGCCCTTCGGCATCGGCGAGCGGCTCGTCCAGCCGCGGTGCCTTCGCTCCGACCTCGATCGTCACCCCGGTCCACCCTCCCGCCGCCCATACCGCGCGCACAGCCCGATGCTACCCAGCGAGGGACAGGCGCGCAAGTCGGACGCGGCGGGCCGTTCGCATCTGTTCCCGGCCCCCTGACGCGCGGCGCGCCCCTTAGCGCGGCACACGGTTGGGCGGCTGCCAATGGCCGGCTCTGGCAGTCCGATCAGGCCCGACATCGTCTCGGCCGACGCGGAACCTTTGCTGGTCGACCGCGGGCCCGCTTGTCCTCGCTGCTGCTCCACGGGTCTCAGTCGGCCGCCGCGGCCGCTTCCAGGCGCGCGAGGGCGCCGGCGAGATCGGCTTCGAGATCGGGGTAGTCCTCGATGCCAACAGACAGACGGATCAGATCGGTGCCGGCGAAGGGCCAGACGAGACTGCCGCAATCCCCGAGGCTGACCGCGAGCGTGCACAGCTCCAGCGCGTTGAGGAAGGCGCGAAGAGCCGGGTCGCCGCCGCGCAGGGTGAAGGAGAGCATACCCCCGAAGCGGTCGCCGGTCTCGCCGACGAGGCGGCACGCGGTGTCATGCCCGGGATGGGTGGGCAGGCCGGGGTAATTCACGGAAGCGACCGCGGAATGAGCGGCGAGAAAGCGGGCCAGGCCAGCGGCGTTGGCGCTGTGCCGCTCCATCCGCAGCGGCAGGGTCTTGACCCCCGCAAGTAGCACCCAGGCAGCGAACGGGCTCATGGCCCCGCCAAGGCGCACCACCTTTGCCCTGATCGCGCTCACGAGCGCGCGCGGACCGCAGACCACGCCGCCCTGCACCTGCCCATGGCCGGACAGATACTTGGTCGCGCTGTGGAGAACGAGGTCGGCGCCGTGCTCCGCGGGCCGCAGCAGCGCTGGAGACAGGAAGGTGTTGTCGACGACGAGCGGCACACCATGCCGGCGGGCGATGGCGGCGAGGGCGGCAAGGTCGGCGACACGCAGCGTGGGGTTGGAGAATGGCTCGACGTAGAGGGCGCGCGTATGCGGTGCGATCGCCGCCTCGACGGCCGCCACGTCGGTGAAGTCGACCATCGTCGCGCTGGCGCCATGGCAGGGCAGGTCCTGGCAGAGGAACCCTGCCGTCACCTCATACACGTCGCTCGAGGCGACGAGATGCCCACCCCCCTGGACCAGGTGGAGGAGGGTCGCGCTGATGGCGGCCATGCCCGAGCCGGTGGCGACGGCATCCTCCGTCCCTTCGAGATCGGCCAGCTTCACCTCCAGGCAGCGGACCGTCGGGTTGCCGCGGGGGGTGTAGACGAAGTGGGGGGCGCTGCCGTCCCGCATCGCTTCCAGCTGCTCGTATGAGTGGAAGGCGTAGGTGACGTTTTGGTAGATCGGTACGCCGTGGGCGCCGGTGGTCGGGTCATGCCCCTCGCCGGCGTGGACGCTGCGGGTGCCGAAGCCGTGGCGAGGGAGCATACCGTCCTCCGGGGTGGTGAGTTATGGGTGGCGCGTGTCAGACACCAGGTGTCAAGCGAGGCGGTCACCACTATAGCCGAGGCCGCGCTACGACCCGGGTGCGTTGGACGAGCATCACGGCGTTCATCGGGCGCTAGGCGGTTGGGGCTGGAGCGAGGGCGGGCGCTCGGCAACGAAGGCGTCGATCAGGCGGCGGGCGATGCTCAGGGGCGGTGGGATCTGTGGGAAGTGCTCCGGCGTGAACCAGCCGGCATCAGCGACCTCTCGCTCCTCTAGCCGCAGATCGCCCCCGGCGTAGGCGGCGGTGAAGCCGATCATCAGCGCGTGGGGATACGGCCACGGCTGGCTACCGAAGTAGCGGATGTCCGTCAGCGTGAGGCCGACTTCCTCCACCGTTTCTCGCCGGACCGCTTCTTCTAGCGACTCCCCAGGCTCGACGAAACCGGCGACCAGTCCGTAGAAGCGTTCGGGGAAGCCCTGGCCGCGCACGAGGAGAATCTCCGGCCCCTCCGCCGCCTCTCGCCGAATGAGGACGATCACCGCCGGCGAGAGGCGCGGGTAACTGGTGAGGCCGCAGCGAAGGCAGCGCTTAGCGCGTTCGCCCTCGACCGCCACGGTCGGTGCGCCGCAGCCACCGCAGAACTGGTGTGTGCGGTCCCACTCCACGATCTGCACTGCCCGGCCCGCCAGCGCGAATAGCGGCTCGGGTACCTGCCCATAGAGCCCGCGCAGCGGCCGGAAGCCCATCCCCGCGGGTGCCTCAGCGTCCGCCGCGGCCTCGGCCGACCAGCATTCTCGCCCGGCGAGGCTCCCCAAGTACTGCCATCGCACCGCCACCGGACCGGTGCCGGCATCCGCCCGTGTGGGCAGCTCCGCCGAGTCGGTCGCCTCGCGGACCAGGAGGTCCCGGTCTCGGAACACGAACCACCAGGCGTCGCCGGACGGCTCGCCGGGCGGGTCGACCGCCGGAACGAAGGTCGAGTCCATATCGCTCCTTGACGCCGTCGGCGAGATTACCAGGGACGTGCCCTTCGTTATGCTCACCGAGCGTCACGCGGATGACCAGGCGGTCCAGATCGGTGCGGCACGGCACGCGCAGTCGTTCGAGAAGGTGTGGATGGTTGGCTATCTCCCACCCCAAGAGCCGGTCCTCGCTTTCACGGAGGCGACTCGGTGGACGAGCCGGCCGCAGCGTCGGCGTAGACGATCAACGTCGTCTTCATTCGATCCGCGTGGAAGGGACTCATGCACGTTGCGCTGATGCCGAAGCTAGCACGAGCGTCAGAACTGGCGGACCCGACGCCGCCTCGTGGTGGGCACGTCCTGCGTCCACGCCCGGAACGGCCGAACCCGCCCGTCGGAGCCGCGCGGTCCTCAGCTCCCAGTGGTGGGCATCTCACCGCGGCGCAGGCGCTCCCCGATGTCGGTGATGGCCTCCTGAAGCAGCGTAACGTCCGCAGCGCTGGTGGCCCAGTTGTCGAATGCGGTGCGGATGGCGGCGTGGCCACCCCAAACCGTGCCGGTGACAAAGGCGCGGCCGTCGGCTTGGAGACCGGCGACGGCGGCGCGGTTGAGGGCATCGGCCGCCGCCGGGTCGAGCCCGGCAGGCGCGTAGCGGAAGCAGACGATGTTGAGGGACGCGGGCGCCAGCAACTCCATTTCGGGCGTCGCCTCTACCCAGCCGGCGAAGGCGGCGGCGTTGGCGAGGCAGCGCTCGACCAGCGCTCGGTAGCCCTGGCGGCCGGCGGCCTTCAGAGCGCACCAGGCGGCCAGGCCTCGGAACCGGCGCGACATTTCCGGCACGTGGGTCAGCGGATCCCACCCGGCATCGGCGTCGGACGCCAGGTACGCGGCGCCCGTTGTGAAGGCGGCGCGTAACGCCGTGGCGTCGCGGACGAAGGCGAAGCCGCAGTCATACGGCACGTTCAGCCACTTGTGGCCGTCGGCGGCGACGGAGTTGGCGCGCTCGATGCCGCGCACGAGGTGGGCGTGGGTGGGAGCGAGCGCGGCGAACAGGCCGAACGCGCCGTCGACGTGGAGCCAGGTGCCGGCCGGGTGCCGGGCGCAGCGCTCGGCGATGGCCTCCAGCGGGTCGAAGGCGCCCGTGTTGACCTCCCCCGCGTTGGCGACCACGATGACGGGTCCATCCGTGTGCCGCAACGCCGCGTCGAGGGCGTCGAGGTCCACCGCGCCATCGGCTGCCGGGAGCTTGCGGACGCCGTTCCGACCGAAGCCGAGGGTGGACAGCGCCTTGACCGCGCTGGCGTGGATCTCAGTGCTGGACAGGATAGGGATCGGGGGACGTCCGGCGAGGCCGTCCGTCGCCGCGTCAAACCCCAGGCGCTCCCCTGCCCACTGGCGGGCGGCGGTGAGGCCGATCAGGTTGGCCATCGTCGCGCCGCTGGTCAAGGCACCGACCCACTCGGTGGGAAGACCGAAGAGTTCCCGGAGCCAGCGGAGGACCGTCAGCTCGGTCTGGGCTGCGGCTGGGCTGCTGAGCCACAGGCCGGCGTTCTGGTCGATCGCCGAGGCAAGCCAGTCCCCGCCCAGGGCGGCGGGGGTGCTGCCGCCGTTGACGAAGCCGAAAAAGCGCGGCCCGGCCGAGGCGACGATGCCGGGCTCGGCGCGCGCCAGCCATTCCTCCAGCGCCGCAGTCGGGTCGGTGCCGCCTTCCGGCAACGGCTCGTCAAGCAACGCGGCCATCTCCGTCGCGCTGGGACGCCGGCTGACCGGTCGGGTGGCAAGACTCGCAAGGTACTCGGCGGCCAGCTCAAATGCGCACTCCAGGACGGGCCGGAAGGTCGCGAAGGGGTCGACGGATGGTCCGTCGGTGGCCGGCCGCTCGCCGGAGGCCGCAGTGTCGACTGCTGGCGGGAGGGGTGACACGGTCATGGAAGACCTCCGAACGATGAGAAATGGCCGCCCCGCCGGCGGCACGGCGTCCAGGGCGGAGATGGGCGAAGCTGACGGCAGCGTACCGGTCGGCGCGGCGTCCGACAACGGCGGCGCTCCCGGCCCCAATCTCCGAGCGAACGCGCGGCACGGACACGATCGCGGTGGCGGGCCCAGGCCCCGCGCAGCGGAGGACAGCGCCTAGCGTCCCGAGCCGGGATCCTGGGGTGACGGGGCGCAGAGGCGGCGGGTCCGAATGATCGCCGATGGCAGAGCGACATCCTTCAGTCAAGGCGGAGGACGACGAAGGCCTCCGCCAGCGAGAGGCCGACCGGGGCGGCGAGGGCGGTGGCGCGTGCTCGCCAGCTCTCGCCGAGAGCGGCGGGGTCAGGGGTCTGGCTGACGTGCGCCAAACGGGCGGCGATTTTGCGGTCGAAGGTGGAGGCGATGTCGACGACGGCGTCGGCACCGGCGCTGGCGAAGAGCCAGACCTCACGGACGGCGTGGGGAGCCAGCCCGCCTCGAACCTGCTCCGGGAAGGCGAGGCGGTCCCGGGCGAGCGGGTAGACGGCGTCGAGCGCGGCCCGGCCGACGACGCGGTGGTCGCGGTGGCTCAGGTAGGGAGGCCACGGCTGCTCGGGGTCGTGTGTGAACAGGACATCGGGGCGCCAGCGTCGGATCCAGGAGACGAGTTCGCGTCGCAGAGCGCCGGTCTCCTCGACCTCACCGTCGGGCAATCGCAGGAAGGCCACCTCGGTCAGTCCCAGCCGGGCCGCCGCCTCCGTTGCTTCCCGCTCGCGCCGGGTCCCGACCGCGGCCGGCTCCGCCTCCGGGTCATCCGAGCCCTTCTCGCCGGACGTGACCAGGAGGAGCCGGACCGTGGCGCCACCGTCGACGGCGCGCGCGAGGGTGCCCGCGCACCAGCTTTCGACGTCGTCCGGGTGCGCCGCGATCGCCACGACCGGGACGGAACCGGGGGGGTCGATGATCCGCATCCGGCGCTCCTTGGCAGGTTGTCGGCTTGCGCGCTCTGCCGTCCGGACTTCGCGTCAGTCGAGGTCGGGTCGGTGGTGCGCCCAGGGAGCGATGGCCTCGAAGGCCGCCGCCGCCCGCAGGACGGTCGCGTCGTCGCGCCAGCGCCCGACGATCTGAAGACCGCCGACCGGGAGACCGTCGGGGCCGAAACCGCATGGAACGGAACACGCGGGTTGGCCCGTTAGATTAAAGGGGTAGGTAAACGGGGTCCAGCTCAGGTAATCGGTCGGCACGCCTGCGACCTGCCCCGGCTGGTCTGCACCTGCGGCGAAGGCGGTGAGGGGCAGTGTCGGGGTGAGGAGCAGGTCGAAGCGTTCCATGAAGCCACACATCGCCTGGTAGTACGCCTCCCGTCGGATCCGGGCCGCCGCGACCTCGGCCCCGGTGAGATGCCGGGCGCGCTCGATGACCTCCAGTCGACCCGGATCGAGCCGGTCGCGGACGGCGTCGAGATCGCCCCGCTCCAGGTGGAAGCCGGCCTGAGCGCTGGCCCAGATAGCGTCGACAATCGGCCAGGGATCGGGCAAGCCGGGGTTCGCTTCCTCCACCGCGCAGCCAAGGTCGGCAAAGCGACGGGCGGCGACGGTTGTCAGCTCGCGCACCGCCGGCTCGACCGGTGCGTAGCCGAGGTCGGGCGACCAGGCGACGCGCAGGCCGGAGACGCCGCCTTCGATCGCCGTGAGGTGGTCGACGCCACTCGACCAGGAGAGGCGGTCGCGCACGTCGGCGCCGGCAACGACGTCGAGCAGGAGGGCCGCGTCGCGCACCGTGCGGGTCATCGGTCCCGGATGGCTGAGGTCACCGGTGGCGCTGGGCGGGTAATTGGGCACGAGACCGAAGGAGGGCTTGAGGCCGACGATGCCGCAGAAGCCGGCCGGGATGCGGATCGAGCCGGCGCCGTCGCCCCCCTGGGCGAGGGGGCCGAGGCCGGCGGCGACCGCGGCCGCCGCCCCGCCGCTCGAGCCGCCGGCGGTCCGCCCGTGACGCCAGGGATTCTGGGTCGAGCCGACAAGGCGATTGCTGGTCTCGCCCTTCCAGCCGAGCTCCGGGGTGTTGGTCTTGCCAAGCATCACCGCACCGGCGGCGTAGACCCGTTCGACGAACGGCGCGTCGAAGTCCGGCTCCCAATCCGGATCGAGGAGCGAGCCGCGGGTGGTGCGGATCCCCTTTGTCGGTGTCAGATCCTTGATCGAGATCGGGATGCCGGCGAGCCGCCCGGGTGAGCCGCCGGCTGCGTAGGCTCGCTCCGCCTGCCGTGCCTGCTCAATCGCCAGCTCCGGCGTCACGGTGACGAAGGCGGTGAGCGCGGGATTGAGCCGCTCGATCCGGGCAAGGATCGCCTCGGTCACCGCGACCGGGGAAAGCTCCCGCCGCCGGTAGTGCTCGCGCAGCTCGACCGCCGAAAGGTGGCAAATGTCATCGTTTTCCATCGTTATCCCCCTCGTCGTTCGCGGCTCACCCGGCGCCACGGTAGCAGAGCCACGGCCGGGTCGCGAGTTGACATCGCCGACAATAGCGGGATCCTTCCGGGAGCCGGCGGTCGGTTCGGCGTCGGTCCGATTCAGGATGGTTGAGATGGATCACCACATCTGCGTCACATGCGGCACGCAATACCCCGCGAGCCCGGCGCCGCCCGCGCATTGCCCGATCTGTGAGGACGACCGCCAGTACGTCGGCCGCGATGGTCAGCGCTGGACAACACTGACCGCAATGCGCGAGCGGCACCGCAACGCGTTTCGCGCGGTCGATCCCGGGGTGACCGGAATCGCCACCGAGCCCGGCTTCGCCATTGGTCAGCAGGCGCACCTGATCGAGACCCCGGCTGGCAACCTCCTCTGGGACTGCATCAGCTTCATCGACGACCAGACGGTGGCGGAGGTGGAGCGACGAGGCGGGGTGGCGGCGATCGCCATTTCCCATCCGCACTTCTACAGCAGCATGGTCGAGTCGAGCCGCACCTTTGGGGACGTGCCGATCCACCTCCACGCCGACAACCGGCCGTGGGTCATACGCCCAGACGACGCGATCCGGTTTTGGGAGGGCGAGGCTCTGGAGGTCCTGCCGGGTGCAGGTCTGACGCTGGTGCGGTGCGGCGGTCACTTTCCCGGGAGCACCGTTCTGCATTGGGCAGATGGTGCGGGAGGGCAGGACGCGCTCTTTACGGCCGATACCATCATGGTGGTGAGTGATCAGCGCTGGGTCAGCTTCATGTACTCCTACCCCAACCTGATCCCGCTGGACGCGCCGGCGGTGCGCCGGATCGTCGCCAGCGTCGAGCCCTACCCGTTCGATCGCCTCCACAGCGCCTGGCACGGCAGCGTCGTCGCCGAGGATGCAAAGGGGGCGGTGCGGCGTTCTGCGGAGCGCTACGTGGCCCGCATTGGGGCGTCCAGCGGGTGACCGGTCGCTGAGGTTTCCGCGCACCTGGACGCAGAACGCCGCCGACGCGATGGCGGCGACGCTCGGTGAAGTAGCCCCGGAAGAAACGGGGTATCGCCGGAAATGCCAGCGGGCTGTCGGCGCGGTCCGGCCATCTGCGCCCGTGACCTCATCCGGGAACACAATTTGGCACGACCAAGGGTCTCCTCAGGGGAGGCCCCAGGAGGCGAGCAGCCGGTGGTGTGGGCCGTTGGTCGTCGCTGCGGCGGTCGGGGCTCTCGCGTTACCTTGACTTTTTCGACGTTCCGGACCCGCCGGAACCGCCGCTGCTGCCGGACCGTCGGAACATGCCGCTAATCCTCGCAAACAAGGAGCGCAGGACTTGCACGATACCCCTCCTGGCGACACTGTGGCCGAGCCGCGCCGGTAGTCCATTCCCTGGGTTGAGCCTACGGTAGCGCGAGCCTCAGTCCCCGTCAATGCCTAGCGGCTGGCGGCTGCTCAATGCATGACCGGCACGACCCGGCCGCCACCGCCTCCACCCGGCAGCGCCGAGGAGGACGGCAAGGCCGGCGTAGGCGACGAGCGAGACCGCGAGGCCCGTCTGCAACCTGCCGGACTCGTAGCGGAGTTCCACCACATGCGCGCCGGCAGGGACCGGCACCGCACGCAGCATATGGTCCGCGACAAAGAGCTTCACCGGTGCGCCGTCGACGTAGGCGCGCCAATCCGGGTCGTGCGCCTCGCTCATCATCAGGAGGCCGGGCGCATCGGTCCGGGTCTCGAGGCGGAGGCGGTCGGCTTCGTAGACGGTGACCACGGCATGGTCTGAGGCAGGGTCCGCTGCGGCCGCGAGCGGGGGTGGGGCTTCCTCCAGGAGGGCGACCGTTCGCGGGTCGACCATCCCCGCCGCCAGAAGTCGAAGGGCATCACCACGCGGCACGCGCTGCGCCTCATGGACGATCCAGGCGCGGGGCAGGGCGTCCCGGTTCTCGAGGACCGCGACGGTGGTGTCCTGGTAGACCGTTGGATGTGCGGCGCGGAGCCGCGCGAGGTCAGCGCGATCCGGGCCCGCGGTGGCTGGCACGACGATGTAGCGGGCGTTGAGGAGGTCCAGGAGCGGCGAGTCCAGGCCGGGCGCGAAGACGTTGGCCTCGTGGTAGTCCTGGCTGAACCCGTTCAGCGCCGTCATGTACTCGAGATGGCGCTGCGGCCGGAGCGGGTTGTAGCCCTGGAGATCCTGGAGGCCGAGGAGCGTCGCCCGGTTGTTGAGGAGGAGGGCCATCGCCCGCGGATCGGCGAAGGAGTAGCGGTAGGGTGGGTTCGACAGGCCGATTAGCTGGGGGAGCCCGGGGTCATAGCCGAAGAAACGGGCCGGCTCGATCTCCTGCCGTGGCTGAAGGAACGCGGCGGCGCCATTCGCCGTGGCGTACGCCTCAAGGTCGAACTCGTGGTAGCCGCCGTACGGTCCGTGGGCCAGGTTGGACCGGCCAACGGCGAAGAGGTCGACGAAGATGACGACGACCAGCAGCACCGGGACCAACCGGCGGACCGGTGCCAAGCGAAGCGCGGCGTACCCGGTCAGGAGGAGGCAGGCCAGAACCAGCGCCCCGACGGTGGCACGGGGGATGGGAATGATCTGGTCCCGGACGAGCGCGACCGCGAGAACGGGGAGCAACGCGAGGCAGGCCATGAGCGCTGGCCATCGCCGCGAGCGGTCGAGCGACTGGACCGTCGTCCCGGCGAGGAGCGCGGGTCCGAGGATGAAGACGGTCATATCCCGCTCGGGCCAGTGCCGGTGCAACTCCTCGAAGCGGGGCAACGTGGCGTAGAGCAGCGCGTGGAGCGGAGTGGTCGACTGGGAAGCGAGGATGAGCGCACCGGCCGCGAGGGCGACGAAGTAGGGCACGCCGTGCCGTCGGCCCGCGAGGAATGGAGCGGCGACGGCGAGACCAAGGGTCACGCCGCCAGCATAGTAGATCGTCGGGCCGAGCAGTTGGTCCACCATGATGGAGGGTGTCCATCCGCCGAGCACGGCGGCCCACGCGGAGTCGCCGGTGTAGCCGTCGGCCAGGTTGGTGCGCGCGTGGTAGGCCAAGCGGGGGAGGATCCCTGCGGCGGCAAGGCCAAAGCCGGTGAGGAGCACCGCCACGCCGTGGAGCGCCAGCCGGCCGAGCCTGATCGGTATTGCCGGGCGGTCGTGCGGCGGATCGACGACGGTACGGTAGAGGCAGTAGCCACCGAGGGCGAGGAGTGCGTAGTATGCCCCCTGGCCGATCCAGGAGGCCAGGATCTGGCTGAGGGCAAAGCCGGCCGCGCCCCACCAGGCGACGCGGCCGGTCCAGGAACGACTGCGCAGCGCCATCTCGAGGCCAAGAATGAGCGGCGGCATCCACGCGGCGACCTGTGAATAGGCGGGGCAGCAGACGGTGCGGCCGTAGAGCAGGCCCGAGAACTCGTAGGACACGGCCGCAGTGAGCGCACCGACTGCGCCGATCCCCAGTCTGCGCGCCAGGGCGTAGGTGGTGATGCCCGGAAGCAGGAGGTGAAAGACGATCCAGGATTTTGCGGCGACCGCTAGGGGCAGCAGGGCGAAGAGCACCATCGCCGGCAGATACATCCAGCCGGACTCGGGATCGGCGGCGAACGGCACCCCGGCGAACTGGTGCGGGTTCCACCCGGGGATGTCACCCGCCGCCAAGCGTTCACCCAGTGCGGCGTACATGGGGTAGAAAAAGGCGGCGGTGTCCTGACCGACCGTCGTGCCGCCAACCAGCAGGTCCCACGAGCCGACCGCGGTGAGCATCAGAATCAGCACGACGCTGGCGGTGTCGGCGTGCCACCGGCCTGCGGCGGTCTTGGCGTGCGAGGGCCGCGGGATCGCTGGTGCGGTGGCAATCATGCGGCGTGCGGTGGGGAGCATGATGTCTCGCTGGCCGGACTCATCGGGCTCCGGGACGCCGGCCTCAGCGATCCGCGATGGTCGCACCTCGGTTCAAGCCCCCACAGCCTCGTACGGCGGACACTCCCGGCGGGCCGGCGCTGCGTTGCTCTGATTGCCGGCGCGGCTGTTATACGCCACCGAGTCGCGTGCCGACAGGGCGAGGGCCGGTCGCGTCGGTCGGCACAGTCGGTCGGTGGGAGGGAGCAGGACCCGGATCAGGCCGTGAGGTGGGGCAGGAAGCAGCGGCGCACCTCAGAGGCGCCGCGCAGGCTCGGTTCGATGACCTGCGCGTACCAGGACGGATCGCCGGTGAGGAAGTGGGCGTGCAGGTCCACGAGGGCCCCGCACCGCCCGGCCGCCTCCGCGAGGACGGCGTTCACGCGCTGGTGGTTTGCACGGGCGAGGGCGGGATCGACGCCGAGGAAGTTCAGGGCGTCGTCGCCGAAGGTGGGATCGTAGACGTTGCCGAGCAGCACCGGGCGGATAGGGAGGCGCCGCAGGAAGTCGTCCAGGGCGGCCGCGAACCGTCGGACCCCAGGCCCCTCGTCGACGACGAGCCCCATGAGGAGATCGTTGCCGCCGACGGTGAGGAGCGCCACCGCGTCGCCCGCGACCGCCAGATTCCGGGTCTGGGCCGGCAGGTTGGCGACGGTGGCGCCGTCGACCGCCCGATGCTCCAGGCGCGCCGGGCCGCGCGACATAAGGTCCTGGCCGCGGAACTCGGGGAAGAGTCGGTCATCGTTGCGCACGAGCAAGGCGCCGGGATGGACGCCGTGCGCGTTGTACCGGCCGCAATCGAGAATGGAGTCGCCGAATGTGTAGACGGTGAGCACGCCGCTTGCACCTCCCCAACGCTCCGGCCGAGATGAATCGGTTGCGCTCGATTCCCCGGCGCCGGGACGCATCCAGGCGGACCACCCGCGGGTCCATCAGGTTGAGGACGACCCGGAGATACTGGTCCGAGTTCCGCGCCTCCAACTTGGGTCGGCCATTCAGGGCCGGGGTCGCGGAACGGTGCGGCCCGTCCCCGCCTTGGCTGGTTGCAGTACCTGTGCCGAGGCAAATACGACCGGACGGATCGGACCGAGGAGGAGAAGGGGCGTTCGGCGGCGTCGCCGCCGGCGACGCCATCAACGCCGCGGTCGCTCGTCTCCTGATGCCGTCGGGTGCCATCTAAGAGATTATCGCGTCTGAAGGCGCGGCGGCCATCGTCCACAGCGACGCCGGTCGAGCCACCGAGGTGGCCAGTCTGCACCAATTGATTGTCGCCGACCTCGGGCGTCTGGGCGCCACCGACACCATCCATCCCTTAGCTGGCCGGTAGCGCTCGCGCCAACCCGGATGCCGCCGCCTCCCTGTTGCACCTGGTCGTGCTCTGGGTCCTCGCCGCGCTTCAGACCGGGTCCGTCGAGCTCCCCTCCGCATCCGCTGGAGTGAGGGCAGGAGATCGGACGCCCACGCTCGGCGGAGAGTGGGGTCGATAGGTGGCCGGGTAGCGGAACGAGAAGACACGTCCAGCATGGACGGTTTGACCTGGACAGGTGGATCGTCGCACCGTCGTTCCCCAACTGTGGCGTGACGGTGGCACACCGGGTGACGCATTCGTCGCTCATCCAATGACCCCGGTGGGCTGCGGGCTGGCGCCTGGAGCGTCGGTGCGGGGCGCGACACACCTAGCCGTTTTGGCAGTTGTCGCGCGGGTGGCGCTCAGGTATCCATAGATTGGTAGGGCGATTCGCTTGCGGCCATGCCCTGGTGGCGCACCGCGCCACGACCGCAAACCTTGGACACCGCGACAGGCTTCCTCCCCTCATGCACATCCCCCACGGTTCCAATGGCCACGGCCGAGGCCCCGGCGGCAACGGAACGCGGCCGCGGAACGGCGGGCGTGCGCCGGGCCGCGACGGCGGTGCGCGCTCGGCCGCCCCGAACGGTGACGACGGCATCCCGTCGGAGGTCTCCCGTTCGCGCCGGCTTGCGGTCGGCCCCGTCGTCCGCGGCGTCCGGACGACGAGTCGAGCGGTCCTGCAGGTGCTTGGGCTCGTCTGGTCGACGAGCCGGCGTCTGACGCTGGCGCTGGCGATCGTGACGCTGGTGCAGAGTCTCGTCCCGGCCGGGCAGGTTTGGCTGGCCGGCCGCCTGATCGACGAGGTGGCGGCGGGCATTGGCGCCGACGCCGCCGATCGTGACCCCTATGTGGGGGCGGTCGTCGTCCTTGCCCTCCTTCAGCTTGGGCTGTTGCTCGCCTCCAGCCTCTTCCAGACGGTGGGCAACATCAGCCAGCAGTTACTCCAGGAGCGCCTGGCGCTCCACGTTCAACTCCAGATCATGCGGCACGCCAACACGCTCGACTTGGCCGACTTCGAGAACGCCGCCTACTACGACCAGCTCCAGCAGGCCGAGCGGGAATCGGCGAACCGACCGGTGCAGATGGTCTCCCAGGTCTTCAACCTAGCGCGTTCAGCCGTCACCTTCGGCACCCTGCTGGCCCTCCTGATCGGGCTCGGACCGTGGATCGCGGCGGCCACATTGCTGGCGCCGATCCCGGCGTTCATCTCTGGTTCCCGGTACGGCTGGTGGGGCTTTCAACAGATGCGGCGGCAGTCACCGATCCGCCGCCTCCTCTCCTACCTGACGACGCTGTTGACGACCGACGAGTACGCCAAGGAGATCAAGCTCTTCACCCTCGGTGACCACTTCATCGACCGCTACCGGCGCACGGCGGACGACTATTACGCGGCGACCCGGGCGCTCCTGCTGCGGCGCTATTGGGCGGGATTCGCCTGGGGGGCGCTGACGGTGGTGGCCTCGTCGGGCACCTTTCTCTACGTCGCCATCCTCGCCGTCCGGGGCTCCGTCACCCTCGGTCAGCTGACGGTCTTTACCCAGGCTGCCACGCAGGTCCAAGGGGCGTTTCAGGGGATCCTCGGCGGCGTGCAGGGGATCTACGAGCACGGACTCTACCTGTCGACCCTCTATGACCTGCTCGCGCGCAAGCCGGCCATCGCCGCGCCCGTCGACCCGGTGCCGGTGCGCCGCCCGTTCCGGCAGGGTATCGAGTTCCGCCACGTCACCTACCGCTACCCCGACCGCGACGAGCCCGCGCTGGAGGACGTCAGCTTCACCATCGCGCCGGGCGAGACGGTCGCCCTGGTCGGCCGCAACGGCGCCGGCAAGACGACGATCGTCAAGCTCCTCGGTCGCCTCTACGACCCGACCGCGGGCGAGATCCTGATCGACGGCCGGGACGTGCGCGACTACGACCCCGCGGCGCTTCGTCGCGAGTTCGGCGTGATGTTCCAGGATTACGCGGCCTACCAGCTAAGCGCCGGCGAGAACATCGGAGTGGGGAACGTCGACACCGTCGACGACCCGGCGGCGATCGGGGCGGCGGCGGAGCGGGCCGGGGCGGATGCAGTCATCGCCAAGCTGCCCGAGGGGTACGACACGACGCTCGGCAAGTGGTTCGAGGGAGGGCACCAACTGTCGGGCGGCGAATGGCAAAAGGTGGCGTTGGGACGGGCGTGCATGCGTGACGCCCAGATCCTGATCCTTGACGAGCCGACGGCGGCGCTCGATGCCAAAGCCGAGCACGACCTCTTCAGCCGCCTTAAGACGCTGACGCGGGGCAAGATGGCGCTCTACATCTCCCACCGCTTCTCGACCGTGCGGATGGCCGACCGCATCCTCGTCCTGGAGCGCGGCCGCCTGATCGAGCAGGGCACCCACGAGGAGCTGATGGCCCGCGGCGGTCGCTACGCCGAGCTGTTCGAGCTTCAGGCGGCCAGCTACCGGTGAGGATTCCGGATCGACACCGTAGGGACTCACTGTCCGGCGTTGCCGGGCCATGCAACCGCCGTCGCATGCGATACCACGGAACCTACCGCGGCGACGGCAGGAACCGGCTCAGCGCCGGCCGTTCGCCCGGGGCACGATGTAGTCGATGCCGTCTTCGAGGCGGAGCGGCGGGCGGCCGATGAGGTCGGCGGTGGCGGAGCGGTCGGAGGCGTTGTCGAGGGCGAGCATCTTCAGCTGCTCCTCGGTTACCGGCGGGCGCAGCGCCTTCGGCAGCGGCTTGGCGAGCTTGACGATCGGCATCATCAACCCGACCGGGACGTGCGCCTTCGGCTTCTTCTTGCCGAGCTTGGCGGCGATGACGTCGAGCATGCCCTCGTAGGTGTAGGTCTGGCCGCCCCCCAGCTCGTAGATGTGGTCGACCGTCGAGGAGTCATCCAGCGCGCGGACGAAGGCCTGGGCGACTTCGGCGACGGAGACGGGCTGGAACTTGCTCTGGCCGGAGCCGACGACGGGGATGATCGGGGCGACCTTGACCAGCCCGGCAAGCGTGTTGATGAACTCGTCGCCCGGGCCGAAGATGACCGACGGGCGGAAGATCGTCCAGGGAATGCCCGACGCTTGGACCGCCTGCTCGGCCTGCCACTTCGCCTCGTAGTAGGCGAAGTGGGGGTCGTGCAGCGTCCCCATCGCGCTCATGTGCACGAAGCGGCGGACTTGCGCGCGTTTGGCCTCTGCCACGACGTTGGCCGCGCCTCGGTGGATGACGCCGTCGAAGGTGGCGCCTGTCTCCTCGGCGATGATGGCGACGAGATTGACCACCGCCTCGCAGCCGTCCATCGCCCCGCGCAGCGTCTCGGGCGTCGTCACGTCGCCCTCGACCAACTCCACCCGGTCGCTTTCCAGCCCGGCGTGCCGGACTCGATCCCGCACCAGTAGTCGCAGGGGTCGATCCCCGAGCGCCTTGCGGATATTGGAGCCGACGAATCCGGTCCCTCCGGTCAGGAAGACGCGACCGGCGACCGGCACCGGGTCGCTCGCGTCGGATTGGGAGCCTGGACCGATCCGTGGTTGAGTGGCCATACGCCCCTCGGCTTTTTGGAGCCAGGCGCCCGCGCGGTCGCCGACGCGGCCCGGTAACGTCTTCTACCGCCGACGACTGCCGTCCGCCGGCTACTCCGCCGCGCCCGTCGCCCGGACGTAGTTCCGCAGCTTGTCGGGGTCCACCGCTAGCGCGTTGCGACCAAGGGAGCGGACGATTCCGTGTTCTTGCAGTTCCAGCAGCTTGCGCGTGACGGTCACGCGGTTGGAGCCGATCATGTTCGCCAGGCTCTGGTGCGTCAGGGGACGGGCGATGGCGGTCATGCCGTCGGCGGTGGGACGGCCAAAACCCTTGCTCAGGGTGAGCAGGGTGGTGACGAGGCGGACCGAGGTGTCGCGCACCAGGAGCTGCTCGATCAGCGTTTGCAGCTCGGTCAGGCGCCGGGTCATGCCGGCGACCACGGCGGAGGCGAGCTCCGGCGAGGCGGCGATCAGGCCGGCGAGGTCGTCCGCGTCGACAACCGAGAGGGTCGAGTCGACGAGCGCCTCGGCCACGGCCCCGCTGGACAGCCCGTCGAACCCGTCCTCCTGGGCAAAGATGGTGTTCGGCCCGAGGAGGCCAAGGTTGATCGAGCGGCCGTCGGGCAGGGTCTTGTAGAGGCGGACGCAGCCGGCGCGCACGATGTAGACGAGCCCGCCGCCGCGGCCGGGCGAGAAGATCTCCTGTCCCTTGGCGTAGGCGACGGTGCTCGGTCGCTGCTGACGGGACCGAGCATTGCCGGCCCCGCGGCCGTCGCTCGTGCTCGGGGACCCCTGGGTCACCGCGGCGCCCCGCGCCGGCGGCGATACGGTGGGGCTGGGAGCGGCGCCGGAGACGGCCCGTCCCGAGGGCGGGGAAGCCGTGATGGCGAGGGTGCGGGCGCTGGAGCCATCCCGGGCGGCGAACTTCATCGCGATCCTCCTCGGACGTGGGGTACGAGACCTCGCGGCAGCGGGCATCGGTCAATGCGGTCGGGACGCCAGCGATCGTCGGCACCGGGGCGTAGCCGACACGCTTGCTCCTGGACTGTGCGAAGTGTAGCGGGGTATCCCGACGTTGTCAATATATTGCACAGCATTCCTGTGCAAGGATACCGTGAGGCGTCGGATGATACATCGCGAGCTTCGGGAACAGCGCGTCCTGGATATCGCACGGCATGGGCCACTGGGCCGAAGCTGGAGCGCGACTGTGGCACATCGGTTGCGTCGTCCTGTCTGGGTCCCGGCCGGCGGCGCGGTCGGCCAGCGCGATCGGATCGCGAGGAGGACATCACCGTGAGCGACCAGAGCAAGGACCGCCTCGAAGGGACTCTCGACGAGATGACCGGGCGCGGCAAGTCCGCCCTCGGCAATTTGAGCGGCGACGACGAGACCCAGGCCGAGGGCGACACCCAGCAGGTCCAGGGCGAGGCCAAGCAGGGCCTGGCCGACATCAAGGACAAGGTCGACGACGCCGTCAAAAAGGTGGCCGGCTCCTAAACGGGTCGCTACCGAATCCTCGACAGAACGGCAGCGGGGGGCGGACTCGAATCCGCCCCCCGCTACTACGTCATTACCCGGCGGTTAGATCACCCAGGCAGTCGCCGCTTACTGTGAGTTCGTTAGAACGTTCGACCGAGCGCCTGATCCCACGGCTGGGGCGCGGCGACGCGGATGATCTCGTCCTCCTGGTCGCGGACATAGAGGTACAGGTGAGCAAAGAACTCCGCTTCGGGCAGTGGATACGTCGGATTGATACAGAGATAGGGGTAGCGCCAGGGGGAGCGGACGCCGGGGTTGCAGCGAACTTCGATCCGCTGACCGACCCGAAGCCGGTAGGTCACGCCCGGGTAGCGGCCTGATGCTACGTCGAGGTGGCCGTCCCGCCGCAGTCGTGCCCAGGTCTCGTCGCCGAGCGTGAGGCGGGCAACCTCCTCGGCCCGCCGTCGGGCCTCGCGGTAGTCACTCCGGGTGAAGCCGAAGCCGGCCGACCGCTTCGGAAGGTGGTCCCACCGGTGGCGCCAGGGACGCTCGACCGGAACCGCGCCGTCGGCACCGCTGACGGGGACGCGGGGCGGGACGATCCCGTCCCCGCGCAGGAGCGAGCGCATACCCTCGACGAAGCCGCGCCACCAGGCGCCGCGGGTGCCAGCGTCCACCGGTTGCCTCACGCGGATAGAAGGACCGGGGCCTGTCGCCTCCCCGATGCTCGGTCCTTGAGTCCCGCTCTAACCGCCGGCGACCGGGGCGATGATCTGGTACTCCTCGGCCTGCGGATCAAAGGGGTCGCGGTCGAGGACGTGGACGCCGTCGACCTTCTTGGAGATGGCGCAGCCCGCGGCGCGCGCCTCCTTTAGGATCCGCTCGGCCTCAGCCACCCCGGCCCGGGCCTCCTCGGTGTCGGTCGTTTCCCATTCCACGAGCTGGTGGCCGCGCCGGTTGGCGACGATGATCCGTCCCACGTTGGCCTCCTCGTGACGCTGTGCCGGGCGAGAACCGATACCCTCCGTGCGGGGCTGTTGCGGAGGCCCCATCCTACGCCTCTTATGCGCAAAGGGCAACCCCATCCGGCGGAGCTGAGTGGGTTTCACCAGCCGTTTCCGGCCCAGATCGTCGATGTGATCACCGCGCATCAGGAGCGGATCGAAAATCACCGCACGCAGCCGATACGATCCCGGACGCTGTCCTCTGACGCTCGCTCCATCGTCCACCAGACCGCCCGGGAGTCGAGCACCATGCTTCGCAAACTATGACCCGGCGAGCCACGCCTCCACGCCAGCCGCGATGGCCGCGGCGATCCGTGCCAGGCGGGCGCCATCCGGGTTAGCCAGTCGCGCCGCCTCGTCGGGGTTGGAGAGGAAGACGGTCTCCACCAGCGTCGACGGCATGGTTGCCCGCAGCAGCGCGCCGCTCTCGAACTCCTCCACTCCACCGTCGGCGAGGTCCGTGCCGGGTTGCAGCGCGGCGAAGAGGGTGGCGTCCATGACCCGGCTGAACGCCTGGTCCTTGGCCCGCACTCCCCAGAACGACTTGGTGTAGTTGACGACCGGGTCGTCAAAACTGTTGAAGTGGATGGAGACGAAGGCCCGCGCGCCGCAGGCGTTGGCGATCGCCCCCCGCTCGCTGTTGCCCAACCCGGTGTCGCCGTCGGTGCGGGTCAGGGCAACGGCGTGGCCGCGGGCGCGGAGGATGGCCGCTGCCTGCTCGGCGACCGCGAGAGTCAGCTCCTTCTCCACCAGACCGAACGGCTCGTTCAGCGCCCCGGGGTCCACCCCGCCGTGTCCAGGGTCGAGCACCACGTCGACGGCTCCCGCGACGGGGCAGGCCGCGACGACGGTCGGCGGCCGTCCGGGCACGAGGCCGGAGAAGGCGGTCGCGCCGAACAATACCCCGAGCACGGCCAGCGCCGACCACCGGAACCGCCTACCACCGACCATCGCGCTCCCATCCCGCCCCACGGCGGCGTCGGTCGCCGGCGCCACTGTCTGGTCCCGCGCCTGGGTGCCTAGTCGACGCCGCACCAGTCGGCGATGGCGACCGCGATCGTCTTGGTCGACGTGATGAGCTCATCGAGCTCGACGTGCTCGTCGGCGTGGTGGGCGAGGCGGACGTCGCCGGCGCCGTACATCAGGCAGGGGGTGTCGCCGAACACGACAAAGTGGCGCATATCGGCGCCGTAGGTCACCGCCTCGACCGGCGGGGTGCCGCCGGTGACGGCCTGGTGGGCGTCGAGCAGGAGCCGGGCGAGTGGACCGTCGGCCGGCACCTCCGCCGGCGCGAACTGGCCGCTGAACCACTCCACGCGCGGCGGATGGTCGCGGAGGAACGGGTCGGTCGCGGCGGCGGCTTCGACCTCGGCGAGGAAGCGGTCGCGAAAGGCGTCCAACTCCTCCCCCGGCACCAGCCCAGCCCGTCCCTCGGCCTCCAACCACTCCGGCACGGACGACGGCCACGACCCGGCGCGCACGACTCCGACGTTGATCGGCACCTTGTTCGCGATCGGGGCGTAGAGCGGGTGGGCAATCTCGGCGTTGCGCCGCGTCTCGAACGCCAGCAGCGCCCGGTGCAGGAGGGCGAACTTCTCGACGGCGCTCACCCCCTCATCGCGCACACAGGCATGAGCGGACCAACCCGGCACATGGAGCCGGAACATCAGCGATCCGCCCTGCGCCGGCACGACCGCTAGCTGAGTCGGCTCGGTGATGATCGCCGCGTCCGCTCGGTATCCCCGCAGCACGGCCGCCAACGCCCCGGCCCCGCCGTCCTCTTCGGAGATCGTGCTTTGCACCGTGACGTCGCCGCGCGGTGCGTACCCGGCGGCGCGGACCGCCGCCAGCGCAAACAGGTGGGTCGCCAGCCCGGTCTTCATGTCGCAGGCGCCGCGGCCGTAGAGCCGCCCGTCCGTCACCTCGGCCGCGAACGGCGGATGCGTCCACCGCGCGGGGTCGCCGGGCTCGACCGTGTCGATGTGGGCGTTGAGGATCAGCGATCGGCCGCCGCCCGTGCCCGGCAGCCTACCGACCACGTTCGGCCGGCCGGCGAAGTCGGTCATGGTGACGTGTTCGGCATAGGGTGCCAAGATCGCCGGGTCCGGTTCCCAGACATCGGTTTCCAGCCCCGTGGCCCGGAAGCGCGCCGCGACCAACGCCTGGACCTCGCCTTCCTGGCCGGTGACGCTCGGAACGCGCACGAGCTCCTGGACGAAGGCGACGAGCTCGTCTCGCCGCTCGTCCACCGCCGCCATGATCCGCTGGACCCGCTCCGACCGTCCCGGGGCCATGTCCCCCGGAGGCAGTCCACGACTCTGCCCCACGTCCGTTCCTTCCTCGTCCAATCCGATTCCCGGCGGGTGGAGCGTAGCACGCGGAACGGGCGGGGCGGACGCTCCTCGTGCGGGGAATCGAGGCTCTGACCCCTTGACCACGACCACGCCCCAGGCTATCGTGCATTCAAGACATATTGAACGGTGAAGGAGTTTCAAATGATCGACGTGCGACCGGTCGCGTCCGGGTTGAACGACGACGACGTCCACGTCATCGCCAGCCTGGAGGCACTACGCCTGCTCGCCCACCCCCTTCGCCTGCGCATCCTGGAAGCGCTGCGCGGCGGTGCCGGGGAGGCGAAGACGGTGAAGCAGCTCGCCACAGAGCTGGACGTGCCGCAGACCAAGCTCTACTACCACGTCAACCTGCTCGCCGGGCAGGGCATCATCCGTGTCGCCGGTACGCGCACCGTCTCCGGCATCGTCGAGAAGCGCTACCGGGTCAGCGCCTACCGCCTCACGGTCGACAAGGCACTCCTTGCCCCGGGCGCGGGCGACGACGTGGCAGCGCTCGACGTGCTCCTCTCGGTGGTTCTGGACGAGGCGCGCAGCGAGATCAAACGGAGTGTGCGGGCCGGACTCATCGACCTGGACCGGTTCCATGAGGACAGGTTGGGTCCGGATCGCTTAGTCCTCGGCCGGAAGTGGCTTCGCCTCACTCCTGCCCAGCTCGAGGAGTTCTCATCGCGGTTCGACGACCTCACGCGGGCGTTCGCGCCAGAGGAGCGCGAACCCGGTCCGCGCCTCACGGAGGACCCAGGGGCCACGGCGACGGACGCCCGACTCTACGAGTTCCTGATCGGGTTCTACCCGACGGTGCCGCCGGAAGCGCCCGACACGCACGAAAGCAACACGTCCTGAGCGCCGCCCGCGTCCCCCGACCACAGATCGCTCTCCCGTGTGTGCCCGTGGGGGCTCGTCGCCCCTGGAGGAATTGCCGTGTCCGCTCCCGCGCCGTCCATCCCTCCGGCCACCACACGCCTCGGGTCCGACTTCTGGAAGTTCTGGGCGGGCCAGACGGTCTCCAACCTCGGCAGCTCTGTCACCCTCTTCGCCCTGCCGCTCCTGGTGTTCGAGTTGACCGGCTCCGCGGTCAACCTGGGCCTGACGGCGGCGGTCACGGCCCTGCCGTACCTTCTCTTCGGTCTTGTCCTCGGCGCCTGGGTTGACCGCACCGACCGTCGACGGCTGATGATCGCCGCCGACATCGCCCGCGCCCTGCTCGTGGCGTCGATCCCGCTGTTGGCTACCCTCGACCGGCTCGCGGTCCCGTGGATCTACGCGGCCGGGTTCGCCGGCTCGACGCTGACGATCTGCTTCGACGCCGCTCAGTTCGCCGCGATCCCCAGCCTCGTGCCAATGCGGGACCTCGTGACGGCGAACGGGCGACTCCAGGCGAGTTTCTCCGCGGCCACCATCCTCGGTCCGATGCTGGCCGGTTTCGCCCTGGCGGCCGGCCCGATCGAGACGCTCCTGCTCGTCGATGCGCTCTCCTTCCTCGTCTCGGCCGGCTCGCTGGCGCTCATCCGGCGGGGCTTCAACGCGGCCGTGGGGGACGGGGAAGCGAAGCCACCGACGAGCTTGGGCCGCGACGTCATGGATGGCCTGCGCTACGTGCTGGGTCACCCCGTGCTTCGGCTCATCTCGGCGATGATGCTGTTGGTCAACTTCGTCGGCATCACGACCTACGCCCAACTAGTCCTCTTCGCCAAGGAGCGTCTCGGAGCGGGTGATGCCGAGGTGGGCCTGCTCTACGCCGCGGAGGGGGCGGGGGTGGTTGTTCTCTCGCTCCTCGCGGGACCACTGCGGCGGCGGTGGTCGTTCAGCGTGATCGCACTCGGCGCCCTCATGGCGAGCGGTCTGCTGACGATCGCGCTGGCGGCCACGACGTCGTACCCCACGGCCGTGGCCCTCGTCGCGGCAATGGCGGGCCTCGGCGTCCTCTTCAACATCAACACCGGCAGCCTGCGCCAGGCGATCGTCCCGAACCACCTCCTGGGGCGGGTCATCAGCGTGGCGATGGTCCTGGCTTCCGCCGCTACCCCCGCCGGCGCTCTGCTCGGCGGCTGGGCGATCGAGCGGACCGGGAGCGTCGCCGTCGTCTTCGCGGCGATCGGCGGCCTAGTCTTCCTCATCGCGCTCGGCTTCGGTTTCACGCCCCTCGGCCGGGCCGGGCGCTACCTGCCGCCTGAGGAGGGGTCGCGAGGGGTAGAAGCGGTGACGGCGCGGTGAGGGGCATGCGTGTGAACCCCCCTCCTCTCCGGGCAGGCGGGCATGGTGTCGGTATCGAATGCGGAAACGGCGGATTCGCCGAGCGCCGTTCGCGCGACGGGGCAAGGGCGGGTTGCAAGGCCTTTGGCACGGCCTGATACCTTCTATCTCGGGCGGACCGAGCGAGACGCCATCACCGCGGCGTGTGGCTACCCACCGGATATCGAAGAGAACGCCATCCCCCCTGCGCCAGATGGCCTGGCCGGACCAGAAGCTTCGCGACGACGGTGACCGGCAAGACGCGCCGAAACGCTAGGATGGGCCACAGTCACCGGCCCCAAGGACGTCGGAGGAGCCGGCCGAAGACTCGGAGCGCCGCGTCCCGATCGTTCGACGTGCGCCCGACGCCCCGGTTCGTTTCCGAAGCCGGTTGTCGGCTGGTACGGCTCCCGGAACCGGTCCTGTATGGGCGCGTAAATACACTGTTCGCTGAACGGCACCGCCTTGCCAGTTCGCCGAACCTGGTTGCGTCCCGCGGCGTCGAGAGGTGCGGCCGCCTGGCCGCTCCAGTCGGATCATGCGTCGTTCAGGGGCTCGGCGTCGGTCCTACGTGCCGACCCTGCCTGCCTCGACCGGCGTGGCAGACAGGGCCACGAGATCGGCCCGCATGCCGGCGGCCGCGTAGTCCTGCCAGAGGGCGAGGAAGGCCTGGTGGTGCCGGCGGCGGGCGGCGTGCTGACGACCGAGGAGGGCGATCAGGCCGCGGCGTGGATCGTCCGGCGGGGGGCGCAAGGCGGTCGCCGTGATGGCGGCGTGTGTCGAGGCGGGGGCGGTAGCGAGTTGGGCGCCAATAGCAGCCGCCTGTTCGGTCGCCACCGCCGCGAGCTCGCCCTCGATCAGCGCGATGCGGACGTCGTGGTCGTGGATCTGCCCCAGCTCCTCCTGGATTGCCTTGACCCGTTCGATCTGCCGCTCACCGCTCTTGCCGAAGACGGCGCGGAACAACTCCAGAGTGTAACGCAGCCGCTTGGCAGCAATCCGCATGTCGTGCAACGCCTCGGTCGCCCCTTCGTCGGCGACGATCGGCGCGTAGGAGTAGAACTCGGCGAGCTTCACGCCGAGGATGCGGCGCGCGTTCTCCGCCAGTGGCGCCTCGGGATCGAGGCCAAGGACCGGCCAGGCGCGGCTCATGACCTCGCCGCCCGGCGGCTAGTCGCGTCGATAGGCATGCCGGCGGCGTGGCCGGGGGCGACGGCCACGGAGCCATTCCCCGGCGGCAAAGCTGTCGTCATGGTCGAGGGCGGTGCCGCGGCCGGCCCGAAACGGCGGGCGGCCTCGCGTGCCACCCCGCGGGCGTCGAGATTGGCGAAGAACGCCTCCATCTCGGCTCGCGCTGTTTGCCGCTCCCGCTCGACGCGGTTGATCAGGCGGTCGAGCCCCGGCCACTCCTCGCGAGGCGCCTTCAAGTGCTCCCCGGCGAAGAACTCGAGGAGCACGTCGCGGTCGCGGACCTCGCCGAGCGCGCCGGTGATCTCTCGCGCGGCGGCGTGGAGCGGTCGGTACCACGACGAGGGAAAGCAGTCGACGGCGACATCCATTGCCGCGCGCAGTCGCCGCGAGGCGACGCGCACATCGTGAACGCCCTCGATGTCCTCACCCGCTAGAGCCACCGGCACCGCGCGCCACAGCTCACCCCAGCGATGCGCGATCAAGTCGCGCATCGCCGACCGGTAGGTCTGGCCGGGATCCAGGGCCGGTTCCGCAGACTTTGCGCCTTTCTTTCCCGATCCGGTTGGCTTGGCCACCCCGCGCAGCCTCCCCCTTGCTCTCGACCGTCTAGTGTCCGGCGTCCACCGCCAGTTCGTCGAACGCTGCCAGCAGCACGCCTGCCCGGATGCCGCTGCGGGCGGCCTCGACCCGCCCGGGTGCGAGCCGCTCGACGAGCGCTCGGACGATCGTCACGCCGGCCGGCAGGACCCGTGCCCGCGCCTCCGCGATCCCGAGCTCGGCCGCGATGGCCGCCGCCGGGGTGCGGCCGAGTCGCGCCAGGACGTCGTCGATGCTCTCCACCTCGAGGGGACGTTCCGTCCCGACCAGGCGGGCGAGATACTCACCCGTACCGCCAACGGTGATCAGCCGTGTCTCCGGACCGATCGGCACGTCGCCGGCGGCCGCCACCTCAGCCGTCGCTTCCCGCAGGAGGGCCGAGAGGTCGGCGGCGCTCGGCGGGTCGGCGGGAAGGAGCCGGTCCGTCAGGCGGCCGGAACCAAGCGGGAAGGAGCGGGCAGAGCAAACGCGTCCGTCCTCCGCCACGATCAACTCGGTGCTGCCACCGCCGATGTCGGCGATAACAACCCGCCCGGAAACGTCGGTGCTCGCCGCCAACCCGCGAAAGGTGAGAGCAGCCTCCTCGGCGCCGGAGATTACCCGCAGCGTCCACCCGGTGTCGCGCTCGGCACGGGCCAGGAAGGCGGGGCCGTTGGCGGCCACGCGAGTGGCCTCGGTCGCGACTCCGAGGAGACGTTGGGCGCCGCGCGCGCGGGCCTGGGCCGCGAAGCGGGTCAGTGCCGCCAGCGCCGCCTCAACCCGATCGTCGGCCAGGCGACCAGTCCGCTCCAACCCTGCTCCCAGCCGGACCGTCTCGCTCGCCGATGCTAGCTCTTCGAGCCCGCCGCCCGGACGGGGTCGGGCCACGCTCATCTTGATCGAGTTGGAACCGATGTCGACGGCGGCCAACACGGGTGCCGGCCGATCCGGTCCCACCGTCGCCCGTCCCTGGCCCACCGGTTCTCCCACATCCATCCCCACCGCGCAGGCAATGCCGGCCCGATGTTCCCCGGCACCGATCGTTCGCGTCAACCGCCGCAGGGTACCAGACTCCCGACTCGGACGGCGTGTCCAGGCGACGCGGATACACCGCCGACGCAGGGCCTGGCGCATCGCACTCCGTTGGGCCATGATAGGGACCCGGTCGGTCGACCCCGGACCGCCGGTGGCCGTCCGACCCGGTGCCGAACGTGGACCAATGACGGCAGACGACCTCACCGATATCCCTTCCCGGTCCGACCTCCGTCGCGTGCTTCGCCGCGCAGCGAAGGCCGAACGCCGCCTCCTCGCGCGCGAGCAGCGCGCCGAGCGCCGCCTCGACCGGGCGCGGGCGCATCTGGCTGCGGCGGACAAGCGGTTGGTCCAGGCTCAGGCACGTGTGCTGCGCCGGCAAGTCGACGTGATCGACGCCGAGAAGACGCTCCTCCGGCGCCAAACGGAACGCGCCGCCGGGCTCAAGCCGGCATCCGCCGATACCCGGAGTGGGTCCACCGCACCGCCACTCCCGGGTGTGCCCGAGCGCTCGCCGGTGGCCCCGGCGACCGAGGATGGCATCCCGGCTGAGCGCACAACGTTGCACCCGGCCGTCGCCGACGAGTCGGGGGCGTCGGCCGGCGCCGGCGTCCGTCCGGAGGGCGATGCCGGCGCGGACCCCACTGCGATGCCCGGCGGAGTGGGCGACCGGGACGCGCCGAGCTAACCCTAACCCCAGGGCCAGCCTGGGCGACCGTCGTTTCGACAGGCGCGTCGCGGTTGTACTGTACGGACGGCTATCGCGACTGGTCTTCCAGCACGCGGGCGATGGTCTCGAGCAAGTGATCAAGGTCGAAGGGCTTGGCGAGGAAGGCGGAGACCCGTGGGGCAAGGCGGTCCGGCGCGGTCGCCGCGCTCATCATCACCACCGGCGTGTGCGCCAGGTCGGGCAGCTCCCGGATGCGGCGGAAGGCCTCGCGTCCGTCCATCTCGGGCATCATGATATCCATGAGGACCAGATCCGGCCGCTCGTGGGGCAGCAGCTCGATCGCCCGCCGCCCGCTGATCGCGACGACCACCTCGTAACCCTCGTCCTCCAGTACGGCGACGATCAGGTCACGGATCGCCGGCTCATCGTCGACGACCATGATCTTGCGCGGGGCCGTTTGGGGGTCCAGATTGGGCGTGGCGCTCATGATGACCCGGTGTCTTGCAATGGCCGGGGCTGGCCCACACCCTCAGGAACCCCGTGCAGCTCTCGGCCGCGGCCTGCCGCCGACCCGCCTGGGACTTGGCGCGCCACCCCGGTGAGAATCGCTTCCGTGCTCTCGAACATGTCGCTCACCTCGATCCCGCGCTCCCCGATCAGGAACTCGCGGATGGCCGGGTCGAAGTCGCTGTCGCGGATCTTAACGATTGACACCAGTCGCCGGAGCCGCGAACGCATCTCGACGTAGCGCAGCACGATGGTGTTGTCGATCGTTGCCGAGACGGCGGGAACCGGCACATTGAGCGCGGCACCGACGACCGTCGAGGTTTCGGTCGCGAAGATGCTTGTGACCCCCTGTTCGCGTAGCGCGTTGGTCAACGCTGAGAGCAACGCCGGCCACCGCTCGGAGAAGACCACGAGTCGCTGGACGTCGGCGAGACCGTCGACGAAGAGGCGACGCGGCCTGTGCTTGGCAACGGCTTCGAGCAGTTCGCGAGCCCAGGCGTCCACCGACTGTTCTAACGGGGGGTGCCACACGATGTGGACGCCTCCCGTCTCGACGTGGCGCCCGAGCTCGAGTCCGACGCCGGTCGCCTTGGCGATGAGCCACGCCGGCGCCTCGTGGAACCTGACGATCAGCCCGCGCTCGCCCCGGCGAGCGCCCGCGACGATGAAGTGCAAGCCGGCGATCGTCTTGCCTGCGCCCGGCGAGCCCTCGAGCAGGGTCGTGGACCCGGCAACGAGACCGCCGTGCAGCATCTCGTCAAAACCGGGCACCTCGAACGCTTGACGATCGCGAGGGTCAACCGAGGGCGGTATCGCCGCCCTCGGCGTCGCCTCCAGGCGCGGATAGACCTCGAAGCCCCCCGACGTGATGGCAAAGTGATGGCGGCCCCGTAAATGATTCACGCCGCGCAGCTTGACCACGTGCAGTAGCCGCATGTCGCGCAACCCGACGCTCTTGTCCTCGAGGACGAGGATGCCGTCGACGTGGAACCCGATCGTTTGGAGCTCCTCGTGGTCGTGGTCGATGAGCAGGACGGCGGTGCAGCCGAGGGCCGAGATCTGGGCGTTAAGCTCGGCGGTGAAGCGGCGGAAGGCCACCGGGGACGGGGCAAACTCCTCGAACACGCCGGCCCCGTCGATGACCAGAAGCCTCGCCTGGCGCTCCCGCACGAGCCGGCGCAGGAGGTCCACGACGCCGTCGAGTCCGCTGGCCGTGAGCTCGTCGTAGAGGCTGACGTAGTGGACGCGTTGGGCAACCTGGGTCGGGTCGAAGAAGTCGAACCCCTCCAGGTGCACCAGGATTCGCGCATGGGTCTCGGCCAGCACGGTCGCGACGATGGCCACCCCGCCGATTGCCGCGACGTTGTAGGCGAGGTGGTTGCCCAGCGTTGTCTTGCCGGTACCCGGTTGGCCGCCGATCAGGACGACGCCGCCGCGGACCAGCCCTCCGTTGAGCACCTCGTCGAACCCGGCGACGCCGGTCGCCAAGCGCTCCAATGCCGGCGTTGCCGTACCATCGAGCGCCCGCCGTCCGGTTTCGGGTTCCGGCTCCGTCACGCGTCCTCCTTCCGCTGGTGCCGGCCATGCCACTCGGCACACCGCGCGGCGCGGCACCGCGGGTCTCTAGCGGCGGGCCGATCCATGCGAGCACTCACTGGGCGGATGCGTAGCAAACTTTGTACCGCTGGCGCCCTCAACGACCGAGGTGCGACCCAGGCGTCGAGCCGGTGGAACGGACAGGCACCTGCCCGCGCCAAGCATCCTCCGGCCGTCTGTCGCGTTCGTCAGTACGATGCTTCCATCAACTTGGCGAGCACTTTCTGGGAATTGCGCAGGTCGCTGCCGCGGATCTGGGCTTCCGTCTCGTCCAGCGGGTAGGGCAGCTTGCGCAGCTCCACCGCCCACGCCCGGGTCGCCGCGTCCCACGTGAAGAGGCCGTACTTGCAGCGCAGGTCGCCGTCCTTCGGGTTGCCAACCGCCGACACATCGGCCAGCACCATGGACCCAAGCCGTCGAACGTAGCAGATGTGAATATGGCCGAAGGCCACCACGGCCGCCCGCGTCTCCCCCAGGACCTCGCGCAGCTCCCGGTCGCTCATCGCCGGGTCGAGGCGGTCGTCGAGGTTGTGTGGGTTGGCGTGAACGGCGAGGAGGTCGTCGTCGGGCGAGGTGCCGCCCGGCGGCGTGATGCGCCGGGCGAACGGGAGGCCCGCCAGATACTCGATGCCCGCGTCGCCGATCCTGTCCAGCGTGTAGTCCCCCCAGCGCCGGCCGCGACCGAGCACGGGCGCTTCCCGGGCGGTCTGGACAAGGTCAAGGTCGGTGTTGCCCTGGAGCACGGTGTAGCCGCCAGCCTGGAGCAGATCCAGCACCTCGGCGGGGCCGGGGCCGACTTCGCAGAGGTCACCGGCGACGACGACCTCGCCGATCGGCCCTTGGGTGGCGATGTCGGCCAGCACCGTTTCCAGGGCGAGGTTGAACCCGTGGACGTCCGACATCACGGCGACGCGCATCGGCGGAACTCCTACTTTGAGGAGGCGGCGATCAGGAGTCCGGGGTCGTCCCGGGTGAGGGTCGTCCCATCGGCGCAGTCGATCCAGCCCGCACACGCCGGAGCAGGGCCTTGATTGGCCGAGCCAAGGACCGCGCCCCGCGTCTTCGGTGTCGTCGGGGACTCCCGCTGCCGTGGTTGGCGATCCGGCTCTCGGTTCGAGCCTCGCGGGGGCGACCGGTCATGGACCCGATTCCATCCCGGTCGGCTCCTGCGTGCGACGCGGCCGGAGGCGTAGCCGGCCCCCGGTCCGCACCGGTTGGAGGTGACTCCGGCTCCTCAGCCACCCGCGTCCGAGCGTCCGTGCTTCTCGGCGATCGGTCCTCCGCCCGCGGTGGTGCCAGCTCCAGGATGCGGGCCTCCAGACCGTGGACCCGTTCCAGCGCGGCACCGAGCTGGCCGGCCAATTGGAAACGCTGCTCTTCCAGCGTCGCAATCCGGACGTTTTGCTCCCGCACCAGCTCCAGCAGCGCGGCCGCAGGCAGTGTCCCGCCGCGGTCGGGATCGGCGGCCGGCTGGTCGGTGGGCTTGCCAAGGTCGGGCGGCTCGTCGGGGAGGAGACCTGCCGCGGCTAGCGCGTCCGCAGTCACCCGGAGCTTCGCCCCTCGGCCCTTGCCGAGGACACGGACCGCGAGCTGGCCGCGTCGCACCCGCTCGCGCAGCGCCCGCCGACGCACACCCGATAGCTGGGCAGCCTGACGGAGCGTAAGGAGGGACGCGGTGTCCCCAGGAGCGATCGCGGGCGGAGTCGAGGCGTCGCGTGGGGCGCGCGAGGAGCTGGTCACAGGGGCGATCTTAGCACGGCCGGGGGGTGCCGACGGTGGGAAACGACGGTACCTCCGGCCACCAGCGGCGCTCCGCATGCCTGCGGTCAAGGAGCGAGCCATCAACGTATTAGGTGTCGCCGGCGGCTACGCGTTCACCGCCGGCGAAGCGATCAGCACGTCAAGAGCATTGCCGCCAAGCCGGACACGGCGGGTCGACATACCCATCCGACCGGGGCCGGCACGGACCCGCGTTCAACAAATCCGACGCCCCCGCCGGGGCAAGGCCGAAGGTCGCGCCGGACGCAATCCGGAGTGCCTCGGTCGTCCTCGCGCCCATACCCGCACGCGGCCGCCGCTCGCAGCGCAGTAACTGATGCGCCACGGAGCTTCCCCAGAGCCATGGGATCCACTCGCCGTTTCCGATGTCGATTCCTGTTCGAGACGCGAAACCCACGGGGCTGTACGTGCGTCACTGGATGGGATAGGCTCCACGGTGGACGAATCACCGCAAACCGGGGGGCCAAGCCCTGGCACGACCGTCGGCCACTTACTGGTGGGCCGGCCTACTGTGAGGAGGACGCTCGTGAGTCGTTTTCGTGTCCCTGCCCCTCGCCGGGCATTCGTTGCCCACGCCGACGCCGGTGTGTCGCGCGGTCCGCGCCGCCTCACGCTGCTGGTGGCGCTCATCGCCGCGCTGCTTGTGGTCGCTCCTACGGCCGCGCTGGGCGCGCGCCTGATCGCCCAGGATGATCCATCACCGGCCGAGGGTCACGCTCAGGTCGTCGCCCATGGTGTTGCCGCTGTACCGGACGGCCAGGTCGCGTGGCGCGTCGTATCCGACACGGCCGAGCTGGAGGACGACGCGGCGACGGAGGAGCGTGCGCTTGGCTTCGCGCTGGCGGACGAGGACGCCATCCTGGTCAACGATCTGACCTACGGCACGCAGGCGCGGCTCGCCGCGGGCGAGGCGACGTTCGTGCCGACCGGCACCCAGCAGCAGCGCATCGCCCTCGGCAACGCCGCGGCAGAGTACTACCGGATCGCGCTCGTCGCGGCCGGTGACGCCCAGGACGCCGGCGGGGACGACCTCCTGTTCACCGGTGAAGGGTTCAACGCGGCCGGCAACCGGGACCTTGACCTGATCCGCGATAACCTCGCTGCCGACGAGGAGGGCACGCTGGAGGACACTGGGTTCCCGACCCTCGTCCTGGCGACCAGCGGCGAGATCGAGGTCGAGACGGAGGATGGCGCGGCGCCGACCAGCCTGGCGGCGGGCGAGGCTGCCGAGTTCGAAGGGGCGCTGTCGTTCACGACCACCGGGACCGAGGATGCGACGTTCGTCGCCGCGGTCGTCGGTCCCGAGGTTCCGGCACTACCGACCCCGACGCCGGCGCCGACGGGGACGCTTGCGCTCACGGTGGCGCTGTGCCCGCCGGACTACGATGGACCCGACTTCGAGGAGGACTGCACCGAGCCGGCCGCCGACGTGCCATTCAACTTGATCGCGGGGGACGAGTTCGACCCCGACGCGGAGGTGATCGCCACGGCCGAGACCGACGCCGACGGCACGACCGGCTTCGTGGACTTGCTCCCGGGTGACTTCGTCGTCGCAGCCGACATCCCGGGTGATTTCGCCCAGTCGGTGGCCTTCTGCCAAGACGCGGCCGGAACCGACGTGGCCGGCGACACCGACAACCCGAACGCGGTCACGGTTGCGGTAGCCGCAGGGGCGGAGATCTCGTGCGCCTGGTACATCCTGCGCGAGGATGCGCAGGGCGCCGGACCCGGCTCGGTGACAGTCGCGGTCCGCGCCTGCCCGGTCGGACAGCGGCCGGAAACGGTTGTGGGCGACTTCTGCGACCCTGCCACCGATGGTGGCTATGCCTTCTCGCTGACCTCGATCGGAACCGGTGTCGCGCTCACCCTCGACGACGCGACCGCGGCCGGTCCGGCCACCTTCACCTTCGAGGAGTTGGAGCTCGGCGACTACCGGCTGGTGCTTGAAACGCTGGGCCCGGGCTTTGACGCGTTCCTCGTGCCCGAGGCCGACTGCGAGCCGGGTGGGACCGCGCTGGCAGGCGCCTGCGACTTTGCGCTCACCGAGGGCACCCCGAACGTTACGCTCACCGTCTACCTTTTCCAGCCGGCTGCCGCGCCGACGGACACCGATGGTGATGGTCTGAGCGACGAAGATGAAGTGGCGCTCGGCACCGACATCGATAACCCCGATTCCGACGGGGATGGGCTGGCGGACGGGGTCGAGGTGAATGAGGTGGGAACCGACCCGATGCTCGCCGACACCGATGGTGACGGCGCGGACGATGCCGACGAGGTGGCCAGCGGCACCGACCCGAATGACCCGGGTAGCGTGCCCAGCCCCTAGCTCGGTTCGACTCGATCCACCGGTTCAACGGCGCCGCCCCGGCAGTCTTGCCGGGGCGGCGCCCTAGTCACCCTGGCGGGGGGGGCAGCTGGCCGCCCCGGACGCCAAGCGGCAGACGGCTCGGCGCCGTCCATGGTCGACCCCGGTCTGCCTACTCGTACACGACCGCCGTGCCGCTGGCACTGACCATCAGCATGCTGCCGTTGGAGCCGATCGTCTCGTAGTCGAGGTCGACGCCGACGACCGCGGTCGCGCCCAACGCGCTCGCCTGCTCCGTCATCTCCTGGACGGCGATCTCTTTCGCCCGTCGCAATTCCTGCTCGTAGGCGCCCGAACGACCGCCGACGATGTCGCGCACGCTGGCGAAGACGTCGCGGAAGACGTTAGCGCCCAGAATCGCCTCGCCGCTGACGAGGCCGAGGTACGTGACGATCCGCTTCCCCTCGAGGGTCGGGGTCGTCGAAATCAACATGGGGTCCTCCTTCGCGTGGACACTCGGCGGCTGCCGCGTCCGGCCAGGCTGCGCCGGGCCGGAGGGCCGCTGGATGGCAACTGGCCGACCGCGCCGCTGATCGGTTTCGCATGATAGCAACGGCCGGGTCGGCGGCGTGCAGGGGCTGTCGGCTCGTGCCTCACGGTCTTCCGTTTCCCGGGAAAGCCAGGCGGCCGTCGCCGTGACGGCGGTGGCCAACCCACCGCGTCGCGAATCAGGTCCAGGTCGAACTGAGCGTGGGCGCCAGCCGCCGCGCGAACCTCGCGCGGTCCACCCCATGGACCGGTCGCCGGGTCGTCCGGATGGCGTGGAGCCGCTCCGTCTGGACGCACCGATCCTGAGCGTTGGCGATTCGCCGCGCGGCTAAGCGCATCCGATGGTCCGTCCACGGGCGTAGGCCAAGGTGTCGGCTAGACTGGCGACGACGCCGAGCGGCGGTCGTATGCGCCGCGACGTGGACGGGGAGGAGCGCGGTGGTCCGGGCGCTGCTGATGTGGACCGACTCACGCGGTCGGTGGCGCGGGAGTCGCGCGGTGGTGGGGCTCGTCGTCATGCTCTGCGTGATCGTCGCGCTAGCTTCCGGGCCGATTGCTTACGCCGGCACCGGCGCGGAGACGTCGGCGGCAGGGCCGGCTGATGCGGTTGAGGCCCTAGTCGTCGACGGCGATCCAATCACGTCGCTGGTGCCGGCCCCGCCCGACGCTCGGAGCCGCTTCGCCGTGGGCGGGCGTGGGTTCTACCGCAGCGACGACGGCGGCGCGACCTGGACCCTTACCGGCCCGCTCCCGCCTCCCGGTCGCGTCATCAGCGCGCGGGACGACCCGCGCCTGGTGCTGGTCGGCGACCATCCGCCCTGCCAGAGCACACGCGAGGCCGCGCCCGTGGAGCGCTCGGAGGATGGCGGGGCGACCTGGCACCCGACGGCCGGGCTTGGGCTGCGGCCGGTGGTGGTGTGGGCCGACACGCCTCTCGCCCTCGGGATAGGCTGCGCGCGCTTCTCCGCCTCGACCGACGGCGGGTTCACCTGGCGCGAGGCGCCGCTCCCGGACGATCACCCGATCGTCACCGGCCTTGACGTGACGAGCGTCGCCGTGATCGAGCGTGCCGACGGCGTCGAACCCACCCCGGATGCGGTGCAGCGGAGCCTCCGCGAGGTCCTGGTGGTCGGCACGTCGGAGGGCGGCACCAGCAGCTTGTTTCGGGTGGACTTCAGCGACTCCGCGAGCGCCCACTCCAGCGATGCGTTGACCGAGTTCTGGGGCCTTGGCGCCCTCGCCGCCCAGGCCGATGTCTATGTCGTCGGCGTCGCCAACGGGGTGAGGGTCAGCACCGACGCCGGCGTCACCTGGACGACCAGCCGCACCGGGCTGGAGGACGTCACCATCTCAGTCGATCCCTCCCAGGAGTTCATCCCTGACGCGGAGCTGACACGAGGATTCGGCATCCGCGCCGTCGCCATCGATCCCGAGGAGCCGGATCGCCTCTACGCCGGCACGATCCGCGGTCTCTACGTCTCGAGCGACGCCGGCGCGACCTGGCAGCGGGCCACCGGCGTCGAGGGCGACGTCACAGAGCTCGTCTTCGCGACCGAGGTGGACCGGCTGTTCGTTGATACGCAGGATGGCGTGGTCGCCGTGCCCCTCGCTGGCATCGTGACGACGTGAAGCATTGCGTTGTGTTTGCAGGCTCAAGATCGGTCCGACCCGGTCGCCCCGCAGGTGTGAGGCGACGCTCCACTTTGTGCCGCCCGCGCGCCGTCGTGCTGGTGCTTGCCCTCGCGCTCCAGCCTGCGGCGCTCGTCCGGGCAGCCACCCTGGGCGGCCCGGTGCCGGCGTCCGCAACGGTCGTGGCGACCGGACTGGTCAATCCCCGTGGCTTCACGTGGGACATCGAGGGCGCGTTGTACGTGGCGCTCGCCGGGCGCGGGGACAACACCGCGGGGATCGCCCGGATCGAGGGCGCCTGCCCAGTCCCGGTGGCTGAGCGGGTTCCCTCGGTTCGCGTCTACACCTCGTACGTCGGGACCGCGGACGTGGCCTTCCTCGGCGGCGACCTTTACGCGCTCGTCGGCGCCATTGGCGCCCCGAACGGGGTCTACCGGATCGAGTCCGACGGCGGAACCAGCCTGGTCGCGGACCTGGGCGCCTGGCATCGGGCGAATCCGACCGCCTTCCGCCCGGGCGACTACACCCCGGCGGGCGTCCTGCACGCGATGGTGGCCGACCCGAACGGGCGACAGCTCTGGGTCATTGAAAGCAACCAGGGTCAGGTCCTCACCGTGGCGCCGGACGGAGCGGTCACGCGGGTGGCCGACCTCTCCCCCGGGCACCCGGTCCCAACCGGTCTCACCCCGGCGCCGGGGGGCGGAGTCTACGTCGCGTACCTCACGGTCAGCCCGTACGCGAACGGCGCCGCCAAGGTCGTCAAGGTGGCCCCTGACGGGACCGTCACGGACGCCTGGACGGGGCTGACCGCGCTGGCCGACGTGGCGGTGGGGGCGGATGGCGCGCTCTACGCGCTGGAGCTCTCGACCGGGAACAGCGAGGAGCCGCCGTACTTGCGTCGGCACGCCGGCCGGGTCGTGCGCCAGACCGAGCCAAACACCCTGGACCAGATCGTCGCCGGCCTTGACCAGCCGATCGCTCTGAACGTCGGTCCCGACGGCGCGCTCTACGTAGCCGCCCCGGCGCAAGCCGCCAACGACGGCCAGGGCACGATCGTCCGCCTCGACTCATTCACTGAGGGGACGACCGCCGCCACACCGGCCGAGGCCGGCTCGTGTGGGCTTCCCGCGTGACGTCGGCTCGCCCTACGACGGCTCGCCGAGGCGGTCCTTGAACCACGCCCGGGCTCGCGTTAGGACATCCTCCCGGTGGGCGGGTGGGCCCGCGGCGAGGAAGAGGTGCGACCCACCCGGGTTGCGTGCGAACTCCACCTCGCACCCGGCCTGCGTCAGCGCGACGAACATCTCCTCCCCCTGTCCGATCGGACAGCGGTCGTCCGCCTCGCCGTGGATGATCAACGTCGGCGTGCGGACCCGGTGGGCGAAGGTTGACGGTGAGCGAGCGGCGCACCACTCCTCGACCTCCCGCGGCGTGCCGCCCCACTGCAAGGGACCAAAGACGTGGCCGATGTCGCTCGTGCCGTAGAACGATTCGAAGTCGAAGACCGGCGCGCCGCAGATAGCGGCCTTGAAGCGGTCGGTCTGGCCGATGGTCCAGGCAGTCATGTAGCCACCGTAGCTGTACCCGAGGACGCCGGTGCGGTCCGGGTCGGCGTAGGGGCGCTCCAGCACGGCGTCGACGACGGCCATCAGGTCGTGGAAGTCCTCGCCGCCCCAGTCACCTGTCACCTGCTGGGTGAAGTGCCGGCCGTAGGAGCTGGAGCCCCGCGGGTTGGCGAAGACAAGCAGGACGCCATTCGTCGCCAGGCATTGCTGGAGGGGGACGAAGCGGTGGCCGTAGTAGCCGTTCGGCCCGCCGTGGATGTCGAGGACGACGGGGTAGCGTTTCGTGGGGTCGAACCCGGACGGCTTGAGCAGCCAGGCCTCGATCGTCAACGGATCCCGGCGCACCTCCAGCCGCTCCCACCCCGCGGGCGGCGCCTCGGAAAAGACCGCCTCGTTGATCGCGGTGATGATCTGCCCCGTGCGATCCTGGAGGTCGAATGCCGAGATCTCCCCGGCCGCCGCCAGGCTTGTGTGCGCCTGCACCACCCAGCGCGTGGTGGAGTCGACGCTGAAGCCGGTGTGGATCGCCTCCCACGCGTGGAGGAGTTCCACATCACCCGTCTCGACGTCGAGCACATAGAGTCCGCTCGCCCCTGCCTGGATCGCGTGGAATAGGACCCGCCCGTCGTCCAGCCAAACCGGCTGCGACGGCGGCACCAACGTCGGGAAGCCCGCGTCGGGGAGGCACTGGAGGTCGTCGGTCAGGCGTCGCACCGCCCCGGTCGCCACCTCGAGGACGAACCAGTCGAGCTGCCACGTCCGCTCCGGCTCACCGGCGAAGACGATCCGATCCCCCGACGGCGACCACGACCAGAGCCCGACCACCCCCGACTCCGGCCCAATCAGCTCGGTCGCTCCGGTCGCGACGGTCACGATGCCGAGCTGCGAGTGCATGCCGTTGCGGTTCGGCACCTGCACCGCCAGCCGCGTCCCGTCGGGCGACCACTGCGGGTAGTTGTGGTCGACTGGCTCTCGGGTCAGCATCCGCCGCTCGCCGCTCGCCGCGTCGACGACCCAGACCTGCGTGCGAGCGTCACCGAGGTAGCCCCGGTTGTCCTGCTTGTAGTCGATGCGGCGGGTGACTCGCACCGGTGGCGCCGTGCCCTCCGGTGGCTCGGTCTCGTCCGGGTTCTCGGGGTCGAACAGAGCCGTGTAGGCGATGCTCCTCCCGTCCGGCGACCACGTTAGGTCGCCGATCGGTCGCGCGTGCCGCGTCACCTCGCGCGCCTCGCCCCTCCCTCCACCGGTAGAACCAGGACCCCGGTCTGCTTGGCGCCGACGCGGTCCGAGACGAACGCGATCTGACTCCCGTCGGGCGACCAGCGACCGCCGCCGTTCTTCTCCCCGGCCCACGTCAAGCGGCGTGGGTCGCCGCCATCCATCCCACAGACCCAGAGCTGGCTCTCGACCTTCTTCGACGTGCGGTCGGTCGTGGCGAGCGCGTAGAGGATCTGAGCGCCGTCCGGCGACACCTGCGGATCGCTCGCCGACCGCAGGTCGTAGATCAGGGCATCCGGGGACAGCGGGCGGACCATGGCTCGACTCCTCTCATGCGTCCGGCGGCGAGGCGCGTCAGCCGACCCGAAGAGGCGATGGCTCTATCTGCCGGCGGTCTGCGAGGATACCGGGGCACTGGGAACCGGGCAACACCGCCACCGGCATGCGCGGTGGCGGGTTTCCAACGACGTGACCGAGCGCGGGAGGTTGGAAATTGCGATGGCCAACGTGGAGCGGTCGACCTACGACAACCTGACGGCGTGCGTGCTCCAAGAGATGGGTCGGTGGACGGTACCAGGCGCCGCCGTCGCGGTCCTCCAGGACGGGCACGTCGAGGCCCACGGCTTCGGCGTCGCCAGCCTCGAGACCCGCCAGCCGGTCACCGCCGATACCCTGTTCCAGATTGGGTCGATCACCAAGGTCTTCACGGCGACGCTCGTCATGCGGCTCGTGGAGGAGGGGAAACTCGAGCTCGACACCCCGGCCGTCGCTTACCTGCCCGACTTGAAGCTCGGCGACAAGGATGCCCAGCGGACGATCACGCTGCGGCATCTGCTGTCTCACACGAGCGGGCTCTACGGAGATCGCTTCGACGACTACGGGATGGGCGATGACGCGCTGACCAAGGGGATCGCCGAGTTCCATTCTCTGCGCCAGCTCACCCCGCCGGGGGAGCTCTGGACGTATTCCAACACCGGGTTCTACCTCGCCGGCGCCATCGTCGAGCGCGTGACGGAGCAGCCCTTCGAGACCGCCATGACGGAGCGGCTCCTGCGGCCGCTCGGGCTGAAGCGCTCGTTCTTCTTCGCGCACGAGGCAATCGCCTTCCCGGTGGCGGTTGGGCGTGACCAGAAGAAGCCCGAGGCCGCGCCGGAGGTGGCCCGGCGTTACCCGCTGCCGCGCGTGGTCAACCCGGCCGGCGGCATTATCGCGACCGTCGGTGGCCTCCTCCGCTTCGCGGCGCTCCACCTATGCGGCGGCGAAGTCGACGGCGCGCGGCTCTTGAGCGAACGGTCGGTCCGGGCGATGCAGGAGCCGCAGACGGCGGCGGCCAACTTCGCCGATGCGTACGGCATCGGCTGGTCCCTGCACACCGTCGGCGATGCCACGGTGGTCGGGCACGGCGGCTCGACCAACGGCTTCCGGGCACAGTTGGCGCTCGTGCCCGGAACCGGTCTCGCCATCGCAATGCTCACCAATGGAAGCCGCGGCCACGCGGCGATGAGGGGGATCGAGGAATGGGCGCTGGCCCACTACCGCGGGCTGCGCCGCGAGAACCGAGCGCCGGTGAGGCTCTCCGCGGCCGAACTCGCGGCGTTTGCCGGTCGCTACGAGCAACCGCGGGCGACGGTGACCGTCGCCCCGGAGGACGGCGCGTTGCGGGGGGAGGTTGTCGGGCACAACCCGTTGACGAAGGAGGACGAGCCCGTGCCGCCGTTCCTGATGGCGCCGATCGGGCCGCGGGAGTTCCTGGTCTCCGACGGGGAGGGCGCGGGGACCCGGGTCGATTTCATCCCCGGCGACGGCGACACTCCCCGTTTCATCCGTCTCTGGGGCCGGCTCGCTGACCGCGTGAACTGAGTGCGCACGCGCGCGCCGCGGCGATAGGCGTCGTCCGGACTCGCCCGCTGTCCCTCGTTCGACGGCGACGGCCCGGGCTGATGAGAACCTTCGGCTAAGGGACAATGGGAGCCGCGGGCGGTCCTCGACCGTGATGAGTGTATCGGCGGGGGCCGGGCAAGGTGAGTGGGGAGGACAGGCGTGTCGGACGGAGACGGGCGGGTCGCGGTCGTGCGCGACATCGAGCGGGAATTCGCGGCCTTCGCCGGGTCGGGCGGCGTCGCGGCGAAGCACCTGGGTACCGGCGAGGAGATCCGCGTCAATGCCGACGGGGTGACGCCGACCGCGAGCACGATCAAGGTGCCGATTCTGATTGAGGTGTTTCGCCAGGTGGAGAGCGGCGAGGTCGACCTCGAGGGGCGGTTGACCGTCACCGAGGCGACGAAGGTGCGGGGTTCGGGCATCCTGCGGGAGTTATCGCTCGGGGTCGAACTGAGCGTGCGCGACCTCGCCACCCTGATGATCGTCGTCAGCGACAACACCGCGACGAACATGATGATCGACCTCGTCGGAGTTGATCGCGTGAACCGGACCCTCGCCGAGTTTGGCTTCGCACAGACTCGGCTCATCCAGCGGCTCGACTTTCTGAAGATCGGGAAGGACGCGCGAAACCTGGCGGTCACTACGCCGGCGGACCTGACTGGCATCATGGAGGCGCTGGCGAGCGGTGCCATGCTTGCCGACGAGAGCCGCGCGGCCATCCTGGAGATCCTGGGGCGGCAGCATTTCCTCAACCTGGTTCCGCGCTATCTCCCGTACAACCCGTACGCCGAGGAGATGGGCGAGCCGGACAATGGTCTCCGTATCGCCAACAAGACGGGGAGCTGGACGGGGATGCGCGCCGACATGGCCCTGGTGGAGTGGCCTGGAGTGGAATCCGCACCACCGACGCGGTACGTCATCGGGATCGTCACCGAGGGGGACCGGGACACGCGCTTCTGGGCCGAGAACGAGGGTGACCGCCTAATCGGCCGTGTCTCCCGCCGAATCTTCGAGCACTTCGGGGGCGGTACCCTCGACGCCGAGCCGGTCACCCCGAGCCAGGTGCAGGCCCGCGTCGGCGGGTGAGGCGGGGGGCGGGGGCTCGACAAGCAGAAAAGGGGTAGTGACGGCTCCATTACCGTCTGGTACTAGCACCCGCCTCTCCTTTACCGCGCCGGCGCTCGGACTGATCGCCTCCTCGGTCGTGGCACGGCTTGTTCGCTCCGCGATGCTCGAGGTCCTGGGCCAGGACTACATCCGGACGGCACGGGCCAAGGGACTCCGAGAGCGGCGCGTGCTGCTGCGGCACGGGCTTGGCAACGCCATGATCCCGGTCGTGACGATCATCGGGTTGCAGTTCGGCGGGCTCCTCAGCGGCGCCTTCATCATCGAGGCGGTCTTCGTCTGGCACGGGATCGGGGAGTTCGCGGTGAGGGCCTTCGCCAAGCGGGACTTCCCCCTGATCCAGGGGATCGTGCTGGTCATCGCGACCTCCTACGTGCTCGTCAACCTCCTCGTCGACCTCCTCTACGCGTTCCTCGACCCTCGGATCACCTACTCATGAGCGCCACGCTCGCGGCCACCGCGACCACGCAGCGCAAGCGAGCGTCGACCACGGGGCCGCGCGCGTTCCTCCGACAGCTCTTTGCACGTGGCCAGGCGCAGATCGGTGGCGCGATCGTGCTGCTCCTGGTCGTCGCGGCCATCTTCGCCCCGGTGATCAGCCCGTACGACCCCTACGAACTCCGGGTCGGTGGGCTGATGGAGGAACCCTCCCGCGCGCACCTGTTCGGGACCGACGACCTCGGCCGGGACCTCTTCAGCCGGATCGTCTACGGCTCGCGGATCACGCTTCAGATCGGCACGATCAGCGTCGCGCTCGCGGTCCTTCTCGGCGTTGCCGTCGGCATCGCCGCCGGCTACTACGGCGGCTGGGTTGACGCCCTGCTGATGCGCTTCACCGACATCATGCTTACCTTCCCGGGATTTGTTCTGGCACTGGCCATCGTGGCCATCCTTGGCCCCGGCTTGAACAACGCGATGATCGCGGTGGGCCTCGGCTCGTTCCCGGGGTTTGCTCGCGTGGTCCGTGGCTCGGCGCTTTCCGTGCGCGAGATGGAGTACGTCACGGCCGGCCGGGTGCTTGGGGCGACCGGACCGCCCATCATGCGGCGGGCCATCTTGCCGAACGTGCTCGCACCGATCATCGTCCTCGCATCGCTGGAGTTCCCGGCGGCGGTGTTGACGGCCTCCGCGCTCTCGTTTCTTGGGCTCGGGGCGCAGCCGCCCACGCCGGAATGGGGCGCCCTGTTGGTCGACGCGCGCAGCTACATCCGGACCGCCCCCCACCTGATTAACTTCCCGGGGGGAGCGATCTTCTTCGTGGTGCTCGCGTTCAATCTCCTTGGCAACACGCTGCGCGACGTGCTCAATCCGCGGCTGCGTAACCGGTAGCGATCGCACCGCCCCCACCACCAGCGGAACCCGGCCATGTCGCTCGTTGCTCGTCCGAGGCGCCAGTCCACGGGATACACGACTGACCGGGCACTCCCGCGAGACGACGGTACGGCGAGACGCGGCCCCGACCGGCGCCAATACGGGCGCCCGTTGCCGGCCCAAGTCGGTTGGATCGGGTCCGGCCGCGTGGGGCAGGGAGCGGTCGCAATCGCCGCCGGCCATGCCACCCAGCCCGCCCCCCAATCCATGCTTCGGCGGAATCTTCCCGGTCGCTCGCGCGTGCGGGCCGTCCGGTGGCGCCTGGTGCGACGCGTGTCGTTGCGCGGGCGGCGCGGACGCAGCCTGGGGAGATAACCGGTCCGCCCCGGCCGACGGCCCGATTCGCGCGAAACACGGTGCGGCGGAGTGGTGGCCCACCATCTTGGCCAGCGCCGTGCGAAGATGGCGGCCCGACTGCGACGTGGGAACGTCCACGACTTTGTGGTGCGAACCGAGCGAGGAGCCAAGCACGACGTGAATCTCTCGTACGGACCCGGCGACCCCTGGTGGAGCCGGTCGATGCCCTGATCGTCCCCGCCGCGACCGCCGAGGGTGGCCGCCTCTCCCTGACGGCGACCACCGCTCGAGTGGACGATCTCCTCGGTGGTGAGCTGTCTCGCCTCGCCGCCGATGCCCGTTTCGTCGGCAAGCGCGGAACCTTCTTTCGCGTCTCCAGCCTCGGCCGCCTAGCAGCCCGGCGCGTTGTGCTCGCCGGCGTGGGCTCCCTGGCTACCCTCGACGCGGAGGCGATTCGCCGCGCCTGGGGGCCGCCGCCACCGCGGCCCGCGACGCCGGCGCCGCGACGGTCGCCTCCGTCCTGCCCCCCGACCGGCAATGGCCTTGCCCTGCCCGATGCGCTCGCCGCCGCCGCGGAAGGTGTCCGGCTGGCGACCTACCGATTCACCAAGTATCACGGCGCGGGTCGCCAGAGTGACCCGGTCCCGCGGGAGTTGGAGACGCTGACGTTCACCGAGGACGGCCTGGACGCTACCGCCGCCGCCGCGGCCCTGGCCCGCGCCGAGGCGATCGCGGCCGGCGTGGCACTCGCCCGTGACCTCGTGAACGAGCCCGCCAGCGTCCTCACCCCAGGGATGATGGCCGACCACGCCCGCCGCGTCGCCGCCGAGCACGATCTGGAGATCGAGGTCCTGGGTCCCGACCAGCTGAGGCCGGCTCGGCGCCGGGGCTATCACCGCCGTCGGCCGCGGCAGCGCCAACCCCACCTTGTATCATCCGGCTCACGTACCGCCCCGACGGCGACGACGGGTCTCGGGAATCGGATTTTGAGGACGCCGCGTCGGGCAAACCTCCGTCGCCTAGCCTCCAGTCCGCGGCCGCCAACTCCCCGGCCGTCGGGCTCGTCGGCAAGTGTGTGACCTTCGACACGGGTGGCTACTCGATCAAGACCTACGACCAGATGCTGGAGATGAAGGGGGACATGGCCGGCGGGGCGGCGGTCCTCGGCGCCATGTCGGCCCTCCGCCCGCTCGGGTGCCGACGGGTCGTTCATGGCGTCATCGCCGCCGCCGAGAACATGATCTCCGGGAGGCGTTTCGTCCCGGCGACATCCTCACCGCCCTCAACGGCGTCACGATCGAGGTCCTCTCCACCGACGCCGAGGGCCGCCTCGTGCTTGCCGACGGCCTCGTCTACGCCGCCCGGCAGGGTGCCACCGAGCTCATCGACCTGGCGACCCTGACCGGTGCAGCGGTCGTCGCCCTTGGCAAGCAGGGGACGACCGCCCTCTTCGCCAGCGACGACGCGCTCGCGCAGCGCCCCCTAGCCGCCTCCGCCACCGTCGGCGAGCGGACGTGGCGTATGCCTTTGATCGACGAGCTGAACGACAAGATCCGGGGTGAGGTCGGCGACGTCAAGAACACCGGCGGCCGCTACGGCGGCGCCATCACCGCCGCCCTCTTCCTTCAGCGCTTCTCCGAGCAGCTTCCCTGGGCCCACCTCGACATTGCCGGCTCGGCCCGGGCCGAGAAGAACGGTTCCTACACGCCGAAGGGGGCGACGGGTGTCGGCGTGCGGACGTTGCTGGCGTACTTGACCGATTCGGGCGCTTAGGGACACCCGCCACGGCGGCGTACCGGACCCATCATTCCGGCCGGGTGCCGGGTGCGGGGCGCACGGTGCCACGCCCGGCGATCTGGGCGACTGCCCCCGTCCGGCGGGTGGGCGGGTGGACAGGTACGGTGCGTTCGCTGGCCGGCGGGCAGGAGGGCGGCTCTTTCGGCTGTTCGCCCGCGCTCACGGCGGTAGAATGCCCGCGGTAGCGACAAGCGCGGCGCTCCCGGCGCCGCCCGGAAGGGAGCACAATGGCGTGGTAGCGGCACCAGCGCGGACCGACGGCGCGACCGCCGACGAGGTCCAGACCTACGGCAACTTCATCAACGGCGAGTGGCAGGCCGCGGCCTCCGGCGAGACGTTTGAGAATCGGAACCCAGCGAATCAGGACGACCTCGTCGGTCGCTTCGCCGCATCCGGCGCGGAGGATGTCGCCGCGGCGGTTGCCGCGGCGGCCGAGGCGGCCGAGAGCTGGCGCCGGACCTCGGCCATCGCCCGGGCCAATATCCTCCACAAGGCGGCCGAGCTGCTTGCCGCCCGCGTCAACGACGTCGGCCGCGAGCTGACGCGGGAAGAGGGAAAGACCCTGGAAAGAGGGGATCGGCGAGACTGGCCGCGCGGTCCAGATCCTCCGGTACTTCGCGGGCGAGGCGCAGCAGCCGAGCGGCGAGCACTACCCTCCGCCAACCCGCTCACCCTCCTCTACACCGTCCGCGAGCCGCTCGGCGTCATCGCCGCCATCACCCCGTGGAACTTCCCGATCGCGATCCCGGCTTGAAGATCGCCCCGGCCCTCGCCTTCGGCAACACCGTCGTCTTCAAGCCGGCCAGCCTCACCCCGCTCTGCGCGGTCCGCCTCGTCGATGTCCTGGCCGAGGCCGGCCTCCCGCCCGGCGTCCTCAACCTCGTCACCGGGAACGCGTCGGCCGTTGGCGATCCCCTCGTCCGCGACGAGCGGGTCGACGCCATCACCTTCACCGGCTCAAACGCCACCGGCGCCGAGCTGCGTAAGATCGCCGCGGAGCGGGGCGCCAAGCTGCAGCTGGAGCTGGGCGGCAAGAACCCGGCGATCGTCCTCGCGGACGCCGATGTCGAGCACGCCCTTGGCCACGTCGTCTCCGGCGCGATGATGAGCACCGGCCAGAAGTGCACCGCTACCTCCCGTGCCATCGTCGACCGGGCGATCGCCGATCGCTTCACCGAGCAGCTGCGGACGCGGATCGAGGCGCTCAAGGTCGGCGACCCGCTCCAGCCCGAAACCCAGATCGGCCCGCTCATCAACGAGGAGGCCGCCGAGCGCGTCGCCGACGAGGTGGTGGCCGCGAAGGAGGCGGGCGCCGAGCTGCTGCTCGGCGGCGGTCGGTTAGGGGACAACGGCCGCGGGCGGGGCGCGTTTGTTGCGCCCGCTCTCTTCGGCGGCGTCGATCCCGCTTCCCGGCTGGCGCAGGAGGAGTTGTTTGGGCCGGTCTTGGGCGTGATTCCCGTCGACGGACTGGAGGAGGCGATCGCCGTCGCCAACCGGGTCCGCTTCGGTCTCTCCGCCTCCGTCTTCACTCGCGACCTCGGCAAGGCGCTCGCCTTCGTGCAGGGCATCCAGGCCGGTGTCGTTCACGTCAACTCGGAGACCCCGGGGGCTGAGCCGCACGTCCCCTTCGGTGGAATGAAAGGCTCCAGCTCTTACTCGCGCGAGCAGGGCAAGGCCGCCCGCGAGTTCTTCACGCAAACCAAGACGGTCTACATCGATCCGCCGCCGATGCCGGTAGCGGACGCTGAGCGGAGGGCGTCCGGCGCCGCGTAGGCACGCGGGGTGCGGGAAACCAAGCCGCGGCATCACAGGCAGTAGGGACCATTTCGCGAGGCGCGACGCGCGCCCTCAGGGAAGGAAAGCCAAACCATGGCACAGACGGCGCAGCGGAGGCGGACGGCACAAGCGGAACGGCGCGCCGACGTCATGTGGGAGGGCGACCTCCTGACGGGCAAAGGAACCGTCATTTCCGTCACCAGCGGAGCGTTTGGAAGCCTACCGGTCAGCTGGCCGGCGCGGACCGCGGAGCCGGGCGGGCTGACCAGCCCCGAAGAATTGCTTGCGGCCGCGCACGCCGCCTGCTACGCGATGGCCTTCTCGAACGTGCTCAAAGGGCGAGGCACACCGCCGCAGCGTCTGGAGGTCAGCGCCACCGTGGGGTTTCACCCGAAGGTGGGTGGTGGGTTCGAGGTGAGCTTTTCCCACCTCACGGTCCGCGGTCAGGTCCAGGGCATCGACCAGGCGGGGTTCGAGCAGGCGGCGCGCGAGGGGGAGCAGGCCTGCCCCATCTCCAACGCCCTGCGCAACAACGTGCAAATCGACGTGGAAGCCAACCTGGAGAGCGCTTAGCGACCCCAGTCCTGCTCGGCACGGTAGGGGGGCACGACCGGTCGCACCCCCTCCCCTCGTCTCAGTCATCGCTGCACAGTCTTAAGTCCTCGTTAAGCAACTGGCCAGATGGTGAACGGCTGCTTCGGGAAGAGAGCGGGGAGGAGTGCCCTCGCGACGTCGCCGCGGACCCGGCAGTCGGCAAAGGCGTCCTCCAACTCCTCGAGGCTGCGGGAGCCGAGCAGCAGGTGCAGGAAGGTGCGACCTGAGAAGGCGGCGTGGCCCCGGTCGTCGGGCGAGGGAGACCACCGTTCGACGCGGATCAGTTGTCCCTCCTGGAAGCCCAGGCGCATCCCGTCGCGGTAGAAACTCAGCTTCAACTCCCCCGTGTGCCCGGGTGCTACGGAGGCGGCGAGGCGCCGTTCCAGGACCGGCTTGACGTGGCCGACGAAGCCCGGCACGTCGGCGATCCGGATGTCCCAGGTGAACGGCGGGCCGGCGTGCGGCAGGCGACCAGGGATGGCCCTCTCGTAGCGGCGATGCCGGCTGTGACACCTACAGCAGGTGCTGCTCGAAGAAGGTTGCGGTGTCCCCCAGTGCCTTGAGCTCGTTTTCCCGCTTCGTGAACCCGTGCCCCTCGTCCTCATAGACGTCGTAGCAGACAACAACACTGCGCTCGCGCAGCCGCTGGACAATTTGATCGCTCTCGCCTTTGACGACGCGGGGGTCGTTCGCCCCTTGGATGACGAAGAGGGGCGCCTTGATCTGGTCGACGTAGGCGATCGGCGAGCGGGACATGAGGAAGTCGGCCTCGGTCTCCGGGTCGCCGACCCACTCGGCCATGAAGCGCCGCCAAGTTGGCGGCACCGCCTTGGCGAACGTCACCAGGTTCGACGGTCCGACGATGTCCACGGCCGCAGCCCAGTAATCGGGCAGGCGGCTGACACAGGAGAGCGTGGCGAAGCCCCCATAGGAGCCGCCGAAGACGCCGAGCCGTGTAGGGTCGACCCAGGGCGACCCCTGCAGGTAACGCGCGGAGGCCTCGAAATCCTTGAGGTCGTCGCCGCCGAAGTCGCGGTGGATCAGCTTTTGGTAGCTCTTGCCGTAGCCGGTGCTGCCGCGGATGTTCGGCGCCAGCACGGCGATGCCGCGGTGCACCAGGTACTGGTAGAGACCGGAATAGGCGTACGCGGGCAGCTCCTGGGCCTCGGGCCCGCCGTGGATCGAGAGGATCGCCGGGAACGGCCCCTCCCCCCGCGGTCGGTAGAGGAACGCTGGGATCTGGCGACCGTCGAATGTCGGGTAGCGAACCAGCTCCGGCTCGACGAGGTCGTCTTCGTCGATGCCGCCGAGAAAGCCGTACGTGAGCTGCGTGAGCGTCCGAGACGCGAGGTCGACGACGAACAGCTCGGCTGGGTGGCGCGCCCGGTTGAGGAGAAAGCCGACCATCCCGCCGGTGCGCGAAACCGTGAGGGGCCCGATCACGCCCTCCGGGACCGCCGGCAGTTCGACATCGCGACCCGCCGCCAGATCACGGACGCGCAGGCGAGAGTAACCATCCTCGTTCACGGTCCAGGCCAGCACTCGACCATCGGCCGAGCCGGCGAGATTGTCGACATCCCAGTCGGGCGTCTCGACCCAACGCCGGGCGCCGGTCGTCAGGTCCTGGAAGGCGAGCCCCAGGAACTCGCGGTCTTCGTCCGTGACCAGGTAGAAGCCGGAGCCGTCGCCGGCCCATGGCCCCGCAAAGTACCTGACCTCGCCCTCATGCGGGGTGAGGTGGCGGGGCGCGTCGCCAGCCAGCGAGACGACGTGGACGTCGGTGTTGGAGTTCGATTTCTCCTCGACCACGGTGAGAAATTTGCCGTCCGGCGACCAGGTCAGAGGCTGGTATACCGCTCCGCCCGCGAGCGGCCTGCCGACCTCCCCACCATCGGCGTCGCGGAGGATGACGTCCTGGTCAGTCGGCTCGCGGTCGTTGCCGCAGTAGGCAATCGTCCGCCCGTCTGGCGACCAGGCGTCGGCGGCGAGGTAATGCTGGGCGAGCGGGGCATCGGTCAGCGCTTCCGGTCGGCCGCCGCGCGCCGGGATCCGATAGACCTGATGGAACTCGTCGCCGTGACGGTCGGCGGTAAAGAGGATGGTCCGCCCGTCGGGCGACCAGGCGATGCGCCGTACGGCCCGCTCGCCGAAGAGGGTGAGTTGGTGCGGATAGCCACCCACGCTCGCCTGTCGCCACAGATTGAACTGGCCGGAGGTGTTGGTCGAGTAGGCGACCTCAGACCCGTCGGGCGAGAAGGCGAGGGTCGGCTGGTAGCGTCGCACAGCGGCGAACTGCTCGAATGCGTAGCGGCGTCTGTCTCCCGCGTGAGACGGGGCGTTTTCGCTTCGGTGGTTGGTCATCATGGTCCTCCCTTGGCCCGGCTCCGAGCGGCGGGCAAACACCGCCGTGGCGCGTCGTGGCAGGCAGGATAGCCGATGCATCCTGGCCCGCGATACCCGTCGCGGCCGGCGGTCAGGAGGTTGCCCGGGTGTGGTAGACGACGAAGCTGACCGTCGTCCAGGCCAGGTAGAGGATCAGCCACCAGGGGATGGGCGGGCGGCGGAGCCAACGCCTCCGGCCGGTGCCAACCGCTGTCGGGGTCTCAGGCGGCGTCGCGCTGGCCCAGGCAAGGGCGATGGGTGCGGCCGCCCAGACGGCGTACCAGGCGTGGGCGTTGACCGGCACGAAGGCGAGCGCCGCCGCCATGACCGCCCAGGCGCGGACCTGCCAGCGGAGGACCGACGCGTCGAGGACGCAACTCGGCATGCCGTCCGGCCGCGATGCGCGCCATGTTCGGGCCAGGAGCCACACGAAGGCGCCGAGGACAAGGGCCGCGACGGCCCATTGTCCACCCTCCCTCGTCAGGTCGCGGAACGCGACTGCAGCCTCGCGTCCCCAGCGCTCCTCGATCGCCAGGCGTGGTAACACCCAGAGGGGGTTGACGTAAAGCCGAGCCGGTTCGTGAATGAGCGAACGGATAGTTCGCGTGCCGGCCCAGAAGGGGCCGAAGACGGCCGCGGCGAGCAGCGCGATCGCGGCGCCGTCGAGCACCCATTGTCCGAGGGCGGTCCGCACGACCCCGCTTCGCCCGCCCGGACGCAGCCGCCAGAGAGCGGCGCAGGCGAGGAGCGGCAGCGTGACGTACTTGACCAGCGCCGAGGCGGCCAGGAGGAGCAGACCCGAACGGAGGCCGCCCCCGGGGCGGGACAGGAGCAGCAGGCCGCCGACCGCGCCGAGCATCATGGCGGCATCGTTGTGGGCTGTCCCGGCCGACTCAATGAGGACGGCCGGGTGCCAGGCGACCAGGATAAAGGCGCCGAGGGCTCGGCGCGAATCGCGTGTCAGGCGCAGCGCCAGCGCATAGGCGACCCCCGCCATGCCCAGCCCGCTCACCGCCGCCACGACCTTGAAGGCGACCACGGTCCGGATCGGGTCGTCGTTGGTCAGGCCGACGAGGAACCGGCTCAGCACCGTCCAGAGCGGTCCGTACGGCGACGTGATTCCGGTCCAGTCATTGAAGGGGAGGAACGGGTCGTCGGGAAAGGCCTTCGGTGGCACGAGGTAGGGGTTCGCGCCGTGGAGGGCGGCGTGGCCGCTGATGGCGTAGTAGAAAATGTCTGAGGAGAGGGGCGGGTACGCGAGGAGCACCAGCGACGTGGCGACGGGACCGACCGACCACGGCCCGAGCGAAGCCGCCTCCCCGGCGCGCGCCGTTCGTTGCCGCAGACAGGCGAGCAACGCGCCGAGTTGGACGAGGGCGAGCACGACCAGCGCCGCGCGCAACCCCCAGACGTAGGCGGTGGGGGAGAGGTCAAGACCGCCCCGAGCCCCGGGCACCCACCCAAGCGCGTCGCGGTACAGCTCCAGCCGGCGGCGGGCACCTGACGAGATGGTGTCGTTGACGAGCCCGCGAAAGCCCTCCTGTTTCGGCGGCGCCGCGAGCGCGACGAAGACGAGCAGAAGCGCCGCCCCGACCTGGATCGCTGCCAGTCCGAGGGGAAGGGCAACGCGCGCGATCGCCGTGCCACCCGCCACGCGGGCGACGCGTTCGGCTCCACCAACCGCAAGAACGGAAGAACTCGGGGCCGGGCCGTCGATCGCCGTTTGGCCGCGCGAGGCGCTGTTGTCCACGGACACATTCTACGGCCGTTCTCGGTCGAGGAATGGTCGCCGCGCATCGAGACATCGCGCCAAACGCCCGTTCCCGCCTGATTGCCCGACTCACGGGTGTGACACTTTTGTGACGCATTCGCGCCGATTCGTGACAGGCAAGCCAAACGGTGGTAACACGGGTCAGGCAACATGGGCGACGTTCGAGGGAATCGTGCCGAGCCACGCCGCGACCAGCCATCCCGATCGGGACCTCCGGGCCAGTACGTAGGGGCTGGAACGGGGGACGCGACCGCGAATACGTCGTTTGACGGATGCGCGCGGGAGTGGCGTGGACCAAGATGGCAACGTACTGGCAGGATCGGTAGGCACCGGACCGCGGGTGACACCACCGTCGAGCACGGTCAGGCCGGCGGCCCGGGGATTGGGAGCGCCGCTCACCCACTCGGTGAGCTGAGACCAAATTGGCGGGTGAAACGCCTGTCGGCCATGGTGCCGGCGCGCCGTTGCGGTGAGCTTAACTCCCGCATACAGTGGGGGCGGAACCCCTCACGAATCTAGCCGGTAACGCCGCTGGCGGTACCCGTATGCCCCGTGCGGGGTTGGAGGTCACGTCCGGATGAGCGCCGAGGTCGTCGAAGAGCCGAATCTCCGTGGGGAGCGCCGCCGGTCCCTCCTACGTGTGGGCGTGGCCGGCGCCGTCATGCTCGGCATCTTCCTTGCCGTCGCCGGCTTCGGCCTGCGCGGTGCCATCGGGGGCGCGGGCGCCGCACCCGAGCCGCAGCTGCGGGAGTTCACGCTCACGGCGGAGGAGATCGACTGGGAGATCATGCCCGGCACGACCGTGAAGGCCTGGGCCTACAATGGCCAGGTACCCGGCCCCGAGATCCACGTCAATGAGGGTGACCGCGTCCGGATCACTCTGCGCAACCGCCTTCCGGTCGGAAGTACCATCCATTGGCATGGGATCGACAACACGCCGGAGATGGACGGCCCCGCCGGCTTGAATCAGGCGCCGGTTGAGCCGGGCGAGGACTTCGTTTACGAATTCATCGCCGATCCCGCCGGGAGTCGGATGTACCACTCCCACACCGATGTCGCGGTCCAGGTTGCTCTCGGGCTCTACGGCCCGCTCGTCGTCGAGCCGAAGAAGCAGGACCGGACCTACGACCGTGCGTACACCTACATGCTCAGCGAGTGGGATCTGGAGATGACCCCAGATGTGGCGACCGGCGCGGCACCCCGCGGGCCGCGTGACCAACAGTTGCGGGGCGGAGAGCTGGGCGCGGACCTGTTCCTGATGAACGGTCACGCGCACGGGGCGATTCCGCCACTTGCGATCGCTGAAGGGGAACGGGTGCTGGTCCGGCTGATGCACATGGGCAACATCCCGCACCCGATCCACATGCACGGTCACTCGTTCAAGATCGTCGCCACCGACGGCAATCCCGTGCCCGAGGGGATGGAGCTGGTCAAGGACACGGTCCTGATCGGCCCCGGCGAGCGCTACGACCTTGAGCTGGTGGGCGAGAACCCGGGTGTCTGGATGTTCCACTGCCACATCGAGGCCCACGCCGAGAACGGGATGATGACGACCATCCAGTACGATGGCGCGATCCCGACCGGCCCTGCGGCCGACATGTTCGGCGCAAGCCAAGCGGACCCGACCGGCCACGGGGCGGAGCCGGGGACGGAGAGCCACCATCAGAATGCGGCCCCGAGCGCCGCGCCCTCCGCAGCGCCGAGCGACGCTCCCAGTGCCGGCCCGCCGGCGGTGCCGAACGACCAGTCGCCCTCGAGCCCAGGCATGGACCAGGCAGCCAGCCAGCCGGTCCAAATCGTGATGAGCGACAACCGGTTCACAGAGAAGAACATCACGATCTCCGCCGGCACGACGGTGACCTGGATCAATCGTGGCCACAACATGCACAGCGTGGTCTCGAGGGATGGCGCCTTCGGCCAAGGCCGAATCCCGCCGGGCGAGTCCTACTCCTTCACCTTTGACACGCCGGGTACCTACAAGTACGTCTGCAAGCACCACGCGCTCGCAGGGATGGCAGGGACGATCACCGTTACGTAGCTAGCGGTGGTTTGGAGCGCGCGTGGCCCGCCGGCGGGCCAGGCGCGCTCGTGTCGCGCGGAAGCGCGGTAGCGGAACGGGCCGACGGAGGCCCAGGGGAAGGAGGTGTCGAGCGAACCCACAGCGCGGACGGAACCCTTCGTCCTGGCGCGTGACCGAGGACGAGGGGAATAACGAGGAGGGAGATCGCCTGAGCACGGAGAGGCCGGAAGCTCCACATACGTTGGCAGGAGAAACCGACTCCACGGCCGTCATGCGATGGCCAGTTCGGTACTCAAGGAGGGGAATTCGTATGCGTCGAGTCTGGGCCCCAGTTTCGGTCGTTGCCGTCCTCGCCGTACTGCTCGTGGGGCAGCTCACGGCGGCGGCCCAGGATGCAACCCCAGGCGCGGAGCCAGGCAGCCTGCTGAGGGCGTTCGGCTACCCCGAGCTGCGTGTGATGATAACCGAGGGCGGGATACAGGCCCCTGACGAAGTGCAGGGCGGCCCGCTACTCCTCGTGCTGGAGAACAACCTCGACGCTGAGGCCGGGTTCTCCATCATCCAGCCACCGGCGGGCATGGCGGTGGCCGACTTCCTGGCCATCCTCGGACCGCCACCGGGCGCTGAGGCCGGCGCGGCATCGCCCGAGGCCGGCGCGACACCGCCGGCGGCCGAGCCGGAGGGACCACCACCGCCCGCGTTCTTCGAGGCGACCTGGACCGGCGGGGCCTTCGCGCCGCCGGGCGGCGAGAGCGCCGTCATCATTAGCCTCACGCCAGGTGAGTGGATTCTCGCCGGGCCGCCCGAGGCCGGGATTGCCCCGGTGATGCTCACGGTGTCGGGCGCCGAGGGGGCGACGCCGGCAGCCTCGCCGGGGGCCGGGGCGGGGACCGTGAACGCCCGGGTCGAGTTTTACGACGAAGACGGCACCTTCCAGTTCCGTCTGCCCGAGCGCGTCGAGGCCGGGCCGCAGGTCTGGGAAACCACCAACACGGGAACCCAGCCCCACGAGATGTTCATCCTGAGGGCGCCGCGACCACTCACCGTGGACGAGGTGCGGCAGCTCCTCGAGCTCCCGCCGGACGCCCCGCCACCACCGGGTCTCCCAGGCGTCGAGGAATTCATCCCACTGGGCGGGGTCGCGCCGATCTCGCAGGACCAGACCGTTCTGGCCGAGTTCGCCTTCGAGCCGGGCACGTACGTCGCGGTGTGCTTCATGCCCGACCGGGAGACCGGCATGCCGCACGCGGCCAAGGGGATGTACACAGTCTTCACCGTCGGCGCGGCAGGGGAAGACGTGCCACCACCGGCCTCGCCGGTAGCATCGCCGGTGGCGGCCGAGGGCGTTCACCACTGATGAGGGCGATTGCTCACGGCCGGTGGCCACGCCGAACGTCGCCGTGAGCGAATAGCGCAGAGGGACCAGGAGGCTGCGGGGTATCCTCGCTCCCGCGGCCTTCTGGTCCCGCAGTGATCTCTGTCGGGGCAATGTCGCGCCAAATATCGGCAACGCATCGGCGCGGCACGCCGGACACCTACCGCGCACCGGCGCCGTCCACGGGAACCCCGACCGAGATACGGGCGGCGTCATGACCGTCTCGAAGCGCGGAGAGCAAGTGTTCCGAGGCCAGCTCGTGGGAGGGGGACGGCTTGACCGCCCCCTCTTGCGGCCGCGATCTATCTCGGCGAAGATGTCGCATTGGCAACACAACACATTGTTCGGTGGCATCGCGTGAGAGCGAAAGGGAAGGGTATGCACCGTTTTAGTCGGTTGGTCCCGGCGCTTGCCGTTGGACTCGGTATCATCACAGCCGGTGGCACCGCCGCGGTTGCCTAGGAGGGCAGCCCCGTGGCAGGAACGCCGGAGGTCTGCGAGGTCGTGGCGGATGGGCTGCTCAACCCGCGCCAGATCGCTATCGCCGACGACGGCACGCTGTACGTGACCGAGGCCGGCATCGGTGGTGATGAGGAACTGGCGCCGGCTGAGGAAGAGGAGGCTGCTGAGGTCGTCGGGTCGCCGGTGGCCGAGGCTCTCGAGGAGGCGGCCACGCCACCAGCGGACGACGAGGGCGATGCGGGGGCCGGGCCCGAGGGTGAGGGTGGCCCACCCGTCACTCGGGGCGACACCGGGCAGGTAACCGCGGTCTCCCCTGATGGCACCCAAACGGTTGTCGCCGAAGGCCTGCCCTCGTACAGCATCGGGGCCGGACCGGTCGGCATCGCGCTGGGCGATGGGGTGATCTGGGTAGCGAGCGGTGGGTTGTATGTCCCAGACCTCGAGCCACTGGCCAACGAGAACTCCATCGCCCAGATCACCCTGGAAACGGGCGAGGTAACAACACTGGCCGAGCTCGGCTCCTTTGAGGTCGCGAACAATCCCGACGGCACCGATGTCAATCCGAACCTCTACGGCATGGACCTCGGCGCGGACGGGCAACTGTACGTTGCCGACGCCGGTGGCAATACGGTCTACCGCGTCGACCCGACCACCGGCGAGTTCGCCCTGCTCGGGGTCGTCCCCGCCCCGGCCCTGCTGGAGGGGATGGCGCCCCCGGCGGATGCGACCCCCTCGCCCGATCAGCCCACTGCGCTGCAGCCGGTGCCGACGGGGGTCGATGTCGGCGCCGACGGCAATGTCTACGTCGGCACGCTCGGCGGCTTCGCGCCGGGTGCCGCTGGCGTCCTGATTGCCCAGGCCGACGGCACGTTCGTCGAGGCGGCGACGGGGTTGAACGCGGTCGTCGGGGTGGCGCTCGGTCCCGACGGCGCTCTGTACGCCAGCCAGTTCGCGTCGGGCCCCCAGGCGAGGATCTCGCACCGGGAAGTGTGGTCCGCGTCGGCGAGGACGGCACGGCCGAGTCCGTCGTCGAGGGTCTGATGACCCCGAACGGCATCGCCTTCGACGACGCCGGTAGCCTCTACGTCGCGGTGAACTCCGCGACGTTCGGCCCACCGCCGGCCGAGCCGCAGGGCCAGGTGCTCCGCTGTGACGACATCGCCGCGGCCGGAGCGCGTGTTGGGACGGTGGCCGCGAGCCCGGCTTCGTCCGCCGCGAGGCTCGGAACGGCGTAAGTTCGATCATTCCGCAACAGGAGCGAGGGCCGGGGCTGCAGCCCCGGCCCTCGTGCTGTCTCGGGGCGCCGCAGCGTGCCGGCGGCGCGCCTTTCGGAGTGACGACGTGCCTCCTGCTCAAGCGAGCGCCGACAGCATTGCCTCCAACTCGGCGTCGCTCGCCGCCTCACCGGACTGACCCAACGACGGAAGGTTTGCCGCGGCGAACCCTCCGTCGTGGCAGCGCATCAAGCGCGACCCAGACGCAGGGTCCTACGCCGATTCGTCGGCGAACGCTTCGAGCCGGGAGACGTACCCGTCGAGGATGTCGTAGGCGCGCTGGACCGGTTCGGGGGAGCGCATGTCGATCCCGGCTTCCAGCAACGCCGGGATCGGGTACTTGAGCCGCCGGCGCGCAGGAAGTCGAGGTAACGTCGCGCCGCGCCGTCACCCTCCTCCCGGACGCGCGCCGCCAGGGCGGCCGCGGCGGCGATGCCGGTCGCGTACTGGAAGACGTAGAAGCCGGTGAAGAGGTGTCCAAAGCGCGCCCAGGTGATCCCCATCCGCGCCTCGTCGATGACCACCTCGTCGCCGTAGCCGTCCCGGTAGAACTCCATTAGCCGCTCGCTCATCCCGTCGGCGGTCAGCGCTTCACCCCGCTCGACCCGCTCGTGGCAGTCGAGCTCAAAGCGGGCCAGGATCGGCATCGTGAAGAGGTAGCGGAGGTGGTTGCCCATCCGCTCCTCGATGGTCGCAATCGTCCAATCCCGGTCCGCGTCAAGGCCGAGGAGGTACGCGCCGAGGAGGGCCTGGTGGAAGTTGCTGGCGGTCTCGGCGGCGAACATGCTGTATCGGCCGTACGTCACCGGCTGGGTTTGCCAGGTCAGGTACGAGTGCATCGAATGGCCCAACTCGTGGGTCAGGGTACTGACGCTGCCGAGGTCGTCCTGGTAGGTCATGCTGATGAACGGATGCGTGCCGTAAGCACCCCAGCTGAACGCCCCGCCCCCTTTGCCGACGTTGGCGGCGCGGTCGACCCAGCGGTGGGCGATCCCCCGACGGACCACGCCGACGTACTCCTCGCCCAATGGCGCCAGCGAATCGGCGATCAACTCGACTCCCGCTCGAACGGGACGTCGGGTGGGGACGGAAGGAGCGGCGCCGTCAGGTCGTAGCCGTGCAGATCGCCCTCCGCCATGCCGAGGAGCCGGCGACGAACGCGGAAGTAGCGGTGCCAGATCGGGAAGTTCCGCCAGACCGTGGACAGCAGATTATGGAACACCTCCGGCGGGATGGCTTCCGGCGCCAGCGCGGCTTCCAGGGCGGAACCGTAGCGTCGCGCTCGGGCGTAGAAGACATCCCCCTCGACCCCGCCCGCGAGTGTGGTCGCGAGGTATCGGCCAGGGCGAGATAGCCGTCGGCGGACGACTCCCACGCTTCCCGGCGAACCCGCCGGTCGGAACTGCGCAGGTAGTGGAGCAGGTTGCCCTGGGCCAGCTCCACCTCGGCGCCGGTTTCGTCCCGAATCGGAGCGAAGCGGAGGTCGCCGTCTTCGAGCACGCCGTGGATCGTTTGCGGTGCGGCCCTCAGGTCGCCCGCCTGGGCTAATACCTCCTCGACCTCGGCTGACCGGACATGATCGCGCCGGCGCTCGATCCGCTCAACGAGGTGCCGGTACGGTGCCAGGCTCGGTTCCTCCTCGAAGAAGGCCGCCGTTTGCTGCTGGGGATTGCCAGCATCTCTGACTCGAAGAAGGCGCGTGCAGCGGCGAAGCGAGTCTGGAGACCGCGCGCGCGGTCGGCCAGCGCGGCGTAGGCGGGGTTGGTCGCGTCCTCCGACCGGCGGAGGTCGGCGTAGACAACGACCCGCCCGACCTGCTCCGCGATGGCGTCTTGGAGCCGGAGCGCGGCCAGCAATGTCGCCGCCGACTCCCCTAGGCGGCCACGATCGCGCTCCTGTTCCGGCAGTCGCTCCTCCGCGGCCGGGAACGCCGCCTCCCAGGCCTCGTCCGTCGGTATTACGCTCTCCTGGTCCCAGCGCTGCTCGAGCGGCACCTCGTGCCGCGCGGGCACCACCCCGGTCGTCGTTGTCATCCGTACACACTCCTCACACGACACGGGTCCCCGTCGGCGGGGACCCGTGCGCGGTACCGCTACATCCCTGTCGGAGCATCGCACGGTGGCGAGGGCGGTGCCAGCGGACATGTCTCGCCTGTCCGCGGGCTCCTAGCCCCTGGCTCCTTGGCCGTCAGTCGCCGAGGCGGGGGTCGAAGGCGTCGCGCAGGCCGCTGCCAACGAGGTAGAGTGCCAGCGTGGTGACGTAGATCATTGCCCCGGGGATGAAGACGTTGATCCAATTGGTCCGGTAAAAGCGCTGCGCCTCGTCGAGCATGTTCCCCCAGGAGGGGGTTGGGACCTGCACCCCGAGGCCAAGGAAGGAGAGCCCGGCCTCGACCAGGATGAGGACCGGCACGGCCAATGACGCGTAGACCACCAGGATCGGCACGACGTTGGGCAGGATGTGGCGGGCGAGGACCCTTGCCGGGGTGGCGCCGACAACGCGCGCAGCCTCGACGTACTCCCGTCCGCGCAAAGAAAGGACCTCGCCGCGAACGATGCGGGCGATGCCGGGCCAGGAGACGATGGCCAGGACGAGGGCCAGTCCGGTGGGACCGGGGGAGTAGAGGGTGGCCACGAGGATGAGCAGGGGCAGGCTGGGGATCGAGAGGACGACATCGACCGACCGCATGATCACCGCGTCGATCAGGCCGCCGAAGTAGCCCGAGATCAGCCCCATGGTGCCGCCAATCGCCAAGGTCGAGAGCGTGGCGAGGACGGCGATGCGGAGAGACACGCGGCCCCCGTAGGCCAAGCGCGTCAGAATATCGCGACCATTGCCGTCACTGCCGAGGATGTAGCCATTGGTGAGCGGCGGCGTCAGCTTGTCGGGCAGGTGGTTTTCATGGGGGGTGAACCCGGTGACGTAGCGAGAGACGAGGCTGGCGCTCAGGACGAAGAGAACGATGATGGCGAGGATCCCCAGGGAGACGACGGCGACGCGGTTGCGGCGGAAGCGTCGCCACGACCGACGCCAGAAGCCGGGCGTCTTGCGTAGCTCAGTCCGATCGAGAACGCCGCGCGCGGTACGGTCCGGGGCGCGCTGTCTCTCCTGCTCCTGGGGGAGCGAGGTCGGCTCGACGCCAAGCGCGTCTGACGGCTGGACCTGGGCCATGACGGGGGCAACCTCCGCGGTGTGCGAACCGGCGTTCCGCTAGTCGTAGCGAATGCGCGGATCGAGGACGGCGTACATCACGTCCGCGAAGAGATTGGCCGTCATCGTCAGGACGGCGAACATCAACGTGGTGCCCATGACGAGCGTGTAGTCGCGGCGGCTGACCGCTTCCAGCGTCAACCGGCCGACGCCGTTCCAGGCAAAGATCTGTTCGATGATGACCGCGCCGGCGAAGAGATCAGGCAGCGAGAGCCCGACCAGCGTGACGAGTGGTAGGAACGCGTTGCGGAAGGCGTGGGCATAGACGACCGCCGATTGCCGCAGCCCTTTGGCCCGTGCGGTTCGGACGTAGTCCTGACCCAGCACCTCGAGCATCGAGGAGCGGATGTATGCCGACCAGACACCAATCTGGATCAGCGCGAGCGACGCGACCGGCAGGATCAGGTGCTCAACGCGGTCGAGCAGTCCGCCGCCGCCGCGCGCGTCGGTCATCCCGCCCACGGGCAGTGAGGGCAGCCCCCACTCGTTGAACTTCAGGGCAAACAGGATGACCAGGAGGAGGGCTAGCCAGAAGGTTGGCATCGCGAACATCACCACGGCGCCGACGGTCGCCAGGTGGTCGAACCAGGTTTTGTGGCGCACCGCCGCGTAGACGCCGAGGGGGACGGCCAGCAGCAGCGCGAAGAGGAGCGCGGAGCTCGTCAGCAAGAGGGTGTTCGGCAGGACATTGAGGATGCGATCGCGAACCGGCGTGTAGTTGTACAGCGAGAGGCCGAGGTCGCCGCGCACGAGGTGGCTCAACCACTGGGCGTACCGCTCCGGCCAGGGCTCGTTGAGACCTAGCTGCTCCGCGATGCGCGCCGCGTCTTCCGGACGCGCCCGGGGATTGGCCCGGAGGTTCGAGACGGGGCTCCCCGGCATGAGGTTGCTGACCGCGAAGGTCACGAACGTCACCCCGAGCAGCAGCGGGATCATCTGCAGCAGGCGCCGTACGACGTACCTGGTCATGGCCCGGTCCCCCTCGAGACAGCGAGGGCAGGTAGACGCCCGCCCACCGCGAGGCGGGCGTCTACCGTTGCGTGTCGGCTACTCCTCGATCCAGACGTAGCTAAGGCCCGGACCGAGCGTCGACCATGGGCCGGGGAAGACGTTGTGCAACCGCGCGCTGTAGGCAACGATCGCCTGGCTGAAGTAGATGACGACGACCGGCAGCTCCTCGTTGACGATGTTGCTCGCCTGGATGAGAACCTCGGCGCGGCGCTCGTCGTCGAACTCCCGCCGCGCCTGCTCGTGGATCTCGTCCAGCTCCAGGTTGCAGTACTTCATGTCATTGAACCCGGTCTGGTACTGGTCGCAGCCGAACATCGCATCCTGGATGAAGGTCGCGTCCCAGTTGAAACCGTAGAGGGCCACCTCAAAGGTCGGCTCGGTGGTGGTCGCTTCAATCAGCGCGGTGAACTCCAGCGACCGCGGTGTCATCGCGACGCCGATCTCCCGCCAGGCATCTTGGAAGTAGGCGACCATCTGGTCGTACGTCGGTGAACCGGAGGGGTAGAGGAACTCGAACTCCAGCTCCTCACCGTCCTTGTCGACGATGCCGTTGCCGTTCGTGTCGGTCCAGCCCGCATCGGCGAGCAGCTGCTTCGCCTTCTCCGGGTCGTAGGTGTATTCGGTTTCGATGCTTTCCGGGTCGTAGGCGTACGAGATGGTCGGCTGGGTGCCGCGGGCGACTTCCGCGTAGCCAAGCAGGATGTCGTTGACGATCGCCTCGCGGTCCAGGGCGTAGACGAGCGCCTGGCGGACTCGGGCGTCTTGCCACTTCGTCGTCGTCTCGGGGTTCAGGTTGTACTCGAAATAGACGAAGCTCTGGGTGGAGTAGGTCTCGATCTTGACCCCCTCGGCACCCTCGACGGCGGCGACGTCGGCCGGCTCCAGCCCGGCGAGGTCGACCTCGCCGTTGAGCAGCGCGTTGACGATCGCTTCCTGGTTCGGCCAGACCCGGTAGACGTAGCTGTCGATGTGCGGCATCACGTCGTAGTAATCGTCGTTGCGGACGAGCGTGACGCTCTCGCCCTGCTTCCACTCCTGGAGCTTGAAGGGGCCTGAGCCAATGACGCGGGCGGGGTCCTGACCGGTGCTGGCCGGGTCTTCCTTCCACGCCTCGTGCGGGACGTTCTCCCAGACATGCTTTGGGACGACCCACGAGACGAGCTCGTAGAGGAAGCTGACGAGCCGGTCCTTCGCCACGACCTCGATGGTGTCCTCATCGATGGCCCGGTAGGACGCGACCGCGTTGTTGAACCCCGTCGTGTAGGTGCTGGCCGTCGCCTCATCGGCTTGGGCGTCAAAGCTGAAGATGACGTCGTCGGCCGTGACGTCGGTGCCGTCGTGCCACTTGGCCTCTTTGTTGAGGTAGAAGGTGTACGTGATGCCGTCGGGGGCAATCTCCCAACGGTCCGCCAGCCCCGTCGGCGCCGGCTGCCCGGTGCGCGGGTCGCCACCGACGAGTTGCTCGTAGATCTGCCCCAAGACGGCAAACGTAGCCGACTCCTCCGCGAGGAGGGGGTTCAGGGTCTGGATGTCGGACGTCCCGGAGTCGATGAAGGTGCCGCCCTGGTTCTGGGCTTCCTCGATGGGGAACGCCGCTTCGATCTCGGCCCGCATCTCCTCGCGGGTCGGGGACTTGATCACCTCGCCCGCGGTCGGCGACGCGGCGATCGAGGCGTCCGGGGTCGCGTCCTGGGCGGCGACCCGCGCGAGCGGGAGTAGCGCCCCGAGCACCATGGCGCCGACCATCACCAGCAGCCAGCCGACGTACCCGGCACGCGGCGTTCGTCCTCGCATCGCCTGTTCCTCCCTGGTGGATACCGTCGCTTTGCCCGCGCGACGTCTCTAAACGTCCGCGGCCCGCGGCGGGGACGCCCCCGCCGCGCTCAGGCGGTCAAGCATACCCAACGCGGACGCCGCGTCAACCGTGGTGATGATTCGACGCTTCGGTCCATTCCTTCCGCCGCACCATTCACCGTCGCGGCGCGCTCGCGGGTCGCTTGACAGGCCCCGGCCGCTCCCCGACGATACGCGCCCACGACGCGGGGTCTTCAATTGGGCCTCCCCGCATGGGGATTGGACAGCCTTCACCGAGGAGGGGGCGGCATGGCCGAGGCAGCAACGGGGTCCGGAACCGCGGGCGGAACGATCACGGCGCGCGGCGCGATTGCCCGCGAGGTTGGCCAGCCGGCCAGCATCGAGGAGTTCACGATCGACCCGCCCGGACCGGGCGAAGCGCTCGTCCGCATCCTGGCCAGCGGCGTCTGCCATACCGACCTCTCAGTCAAAAACGGGGTCTTCGGGAGCGATTTCTTTCCCGTCCTCCTCGGGCACGAAGGGGCCGGGGTCGTGGAGCAGGTGGGCGAGGGCGTTGCCAACGTCGCGCCGGGCGACCATGTGATGCTCGCCTGGCGGGCGCCATGCGGGGCCTGTCGCTTCTGCCTGGATGGGCGGCCGCACCTGTGCGCCGCCAGCCTCAACGCCGAGAAGCGGATGCGGTCGATGGATGGGCAGACGTTGACGCCGGTGCTCGGCATCGGCACGTTCTGCACCCACACCCTCGTCCACGCCAAGCAATGCGTTCCGTTCGACCCGGCGCTACCGCCCGAGCAGCTGAGCCTGATCGGCTGCGGCGTAATGACCGGCGTCGGCGCCGCCCTCTACTCCGCCGGGGTCAAGCCCGGCGGCTCGGTTGCCGTCTTCGGATGCGGCGGCGTCGGCGACTCGGTGATCATGGGAGCCAAACTGGCCGGGGCGACCAAGATCATCGCGGTCGACATCGACCCCCGAAAGCTGGAGTGGGCCAAGGGCTTCGGTGCCACCCATACCGTCAACGCGCGTGAGGGGGATCCCGTCGCCAGGATTAAGGAGCTGACCGGCGGGTTCGGCGTCCAGTATGCGTTCGAAGCTGTGGGTCGCCCAGAAACGACCGAGCAGGCAATCTTCTGCCGGGACCTGGCCGGCACGTGCGTCATCATCGGCGTGGCGGGTCCGAAGTCGACGATGGAGCTGGCCCTCGGCCGTTTCTTCGACCTGGGCGGCATCCTGCGCGTCTCCTGGTATGGTGACTGCCTGCCGACGCGCGATTTCCCGATGCTCACCGAATGGTACCGCCAGGGCCGCCTCGACCTGGACGGGATGGTCACGCGCGTCATTCCGCTGGAGGAGACCGAGGAGGCCTTCCACGCGATGGAGCGCGGTGAGACGCTCCGCTCGGTGATCCGCTTCTGAAGAGAGCCAGAGGACTGAGGACCGCCGGCAGAGGGCGTAGCGGGCCGGGTCGGATGTTGACCCCCGAGGTCAACCTGCGCTCGCCGTGGGGGCAGGACTTGTCGTCGCCTCGTTTCGCCCGTGACGGGTCGGTTAGGGACCGGGCGACGCATGCGTCACCCCAACACCCGTCGGTCCTCGGACTACGAACTCCCACCCCGGGCCTGACGCTGCAGCTCGAAGAGCTTGGTGATCGCTTCCAGCGGCGACAGCGCCTCGACGTCGATTGCCTTGAGCGCCTCGACCACCGGGTCCGGCTGGCCGAAGAGCGTCAGCTGGAAGCTCGGCTCGGTGCTCGGAGCCGGGGCGCGCATGGCAGCGCGGCGGGCGCTGTCCGCGCGCCCCTCCATCCGTCCTCCTTCCAGGTCGGCCAGGATCTCCTGGGCACGGCGGACGATGCCGCGGGGGATGCCGGCGAGGCGGGCGACGTGGATGCCATACGAACGGTCCGCGCCACCGGGCACGACTTGGCGAAGGAAGACGACCCGCTCCCCCTCCTCCAGTACCTCCATCTTGGCGCACCGCACCCGGGGCAGTAACCCTTCCAGCTCGGTCAGCTCGTGGTAGTGCGTGGCGAACAGCGTCTTGCACCCGAGGCGCGGGGTGTTGTGGAGGTATTCGACGACGGCGCGGGCGATCGCCAGTCCGTCGTAGGTGCTGGTACCGCGACCGATCTCGTCGAGGACGACGAGGGAGCGCCGGGTGGCGTGGTGAAGGATATTGGCCGTTTCCAGCATCTCGACCATGAAGGTGCTCTGGCCGGTCGCGATGTCGTCCTGCGCCCCGATCCGGGTGAAGATCCGGTCGACCAAGCCGATCCGGGCCCGCTCTGCCGGCACGAAGGAGCCGATCTGAGCAAGGAGGACGATCAGCGCGACCTGGCGCAACCACGAGCTCTTGCCGGCCATGTTCGGCCCGGTCAGGATGACGATCTGCGCCGCCGCCCCGCCCTCGACGTCGAGCCGGGCATCGTTGGGAACGTACTCGCCCCGGCCGAGCACCACCTCGAGCGTCGGGTGGCGGCCGGCCACAATCTCAATCGCGCCGCCGTCGTCGAGCTCCGGTCGGACGTAGTCCCGGGCGACGGCCACCTCCGCCAGCGCGGAGACGACGTCGAGGTAGGCGACTGCCCCCGCCGCGGCGAGCAGCTTCGGCGCCCGGGCGGCGACCTGGCCGAGAACGCGACGGAAGACATCGCTCTCCAAGTCCGCCAGCGTCTCCTGCGCGGTGAGGACGATCGTCTCGTACTCCTTGAGGCGCGGCGTGAAGTAGCGGGTCGCGTTCGCCAGCGTCTGCTTCGGCAGGTAGTCGGCGGGCAGGACCGGCTCGTCCGCTCGCCCGTTGCCGGCGGCGCGCTGGTCTCGCTCGGCGGCGGCGAGGGCGGCGGTGGTGACCTCAAGGTAGTAGCCGAAGACCTTGTTGTACCCAACCTTGAGCGACTTGATCCCGGTCCGCTCCCGCTCTGTCCGCTCCAGCCCGGCGATCCAGTCGCGCGCCTCGCGGGCGCGGGCCTGGTGGCCGTCCAGCTCGGAGGCGAATCCAGGCTTGATTGCCGTCCCCTTGCCGAGGACAGCCGGCGGGTCCTCCGCGATGGCCGCTGCCAGGAGCGCCCGCACCTCGTCGCACGCGGCGAGGGCCGGGTCGAGCTCCGGCGTACCCGGCGTCTCCCCCGCTGCCGCTCGCACGTCCGGCAGCGCGGCCAGGGAAGCGCGGAGCTGCGCCAGGTCGCGCGGACCGGCGAGCCCCGTCACCGCGCGGTTGACGAGCCGCTCGACGTCGCCGACGGCGCCGAGGGCGCGCCGGGTCGCGGCCCGGCCCAGGGCGTCGCCATGAAAGCGGGCGACCGCATTCTGACGCTCGTCGAGCGCCGCGAGGTCGAGCAGCGGCTGACCAACCCAGCGGCGCAGCAGGCGGGCGCCCATCGGGGTGCGGGTTTGGTCGAGGACTGCGAGCAGGCTGTGGCGCTTCTCGCCGCGGGCGCTTTCGGCAAGCTCCAGATTGCGCCGCGTCTGGGCGTCGAGGGTCATGAACGCCTCGACGGCGTAGGTCGTCAGCGAGCCGATCTGGTCCAACCCCGAAAGCTGGGTGTCGGCGAGGTAGGCGAGGAGCCCACCGGCGGCACGAACGGCCAGCGGTTTGCCGGCGCAGCCGAACCCGTCCAGCGACTCCACGCCAAAGTGGCGCTTCAGCGCGTCCTCCGCGCGATCGACCCGCCACCGCCAGGCGTCGGTTCGGCTCCGGCTTACGCCCTCGGGCAGCCAGGAAGCCGTGGGCAGCGCCGCGTCGTCGACGGTGTCACCAGGCAGGACGAGCTCCGCGGGAGCGAGTCGCAACAATTCCCGCCCAGCGGCCAGCAGCGCCTCCTCCGGCGAGCCGGCGGCGATCTCGACCGTGGCGAACTCGCCAGTCGTGACGTCCGTGTGAGCGACCCCTACCCGCTTGCCCTCCGCGACGACGGCGGCGATGTAGTTGTTGGTCCGGGCGTCGAGCAGCGCCGGGTCGTGGACCGTACCCGGGGTGACGACGCGGGTGACGTCCCGTTCGACGAGGCCGCGACCTTTCTGGACCTCGCCGACCTGCTCGCAGACCGCGACCTTGTAGCCGGCGCTCACGAGGCGAGTGATGTGCCCTTCGGCCGCGTGGTAAGGGATGCCGGCCATTGGGACGCGCACGTCCTTGCCCATCTCACGGCCGGTGAGAACGATGTCGAGCACGGACGCGGCGATGCGTGCATCCTCATCGAACGTCTCGTAGAAATCCCCGAGGCGGAAGAAGAGGATCGTGTCGGGGAAGCGCCGCTTGATCTGGAGGTACTGCCGACGCAGCGGCACGGCCGCCGCCGGCTCGTGACCCGGTTCGGCGAGGACGTGGGAACGCGACGCCGTGCCGGTGCTCACGAAGCCCTCCGGTCGCACGCGGGATCGTCGAACGCATCGCTCGAGGTAGACTAAGCCTACGGCAGGTCGGGCGAGGGAGCAAGACCGGGCGCCAACCAGTGGACGACCCGGCGGTCGGCGCGTCCGCTAAACCTGGCCGGGGAGGGCGCGTGAGGCGGACGGTCTTTCCGCTCGGCGAGTCGCAAAAGCAGGGAGCGATCAATGGCGAAGTTCGTGGCGGTGATCACCTTCGGCGACCAAGACACACGCATGGAGGTTCGCCCCCGCCACCGCGCCTACCTCGAGCAACTCCTCGCCGACGGCAAGCTCCACGCCTCCGGCCCCTGGGCCGACGACAGCGGGGCCCTCATCATTTACGAGGCCGCCGACGAGGCGGAGGCTCGGGCCCTCCTCGCCGCCGACCCCTACAGCCAGACCGACGGCATCCTCGCCAACGTCGAGTTCAACGAGTGGAATCGGACCTACGTCGCGCCAGGCTGAGGGGCATGCGTGGGGGGTCGACGGCTGTTGGCGGCTGATCTGTGGCGCCCCGCTCGTGCCGCGGCGGTGCCGAGAGCACGGGATAGCGCCTCGAAAGGGCAGCGGACGAGGGGCGCTCAGTGATGGACCTTACCCACGCCTTTGCCCGCTTAGACCAAGTCATCCCGGAGCAGATGCGGGCCGACAACACGCCCGGCATGGCCGTGGCACTCACCGACCGCGAGCGGCTGCTGCGGGTGACGACCTACGGCTTCGCCGACGCGGCGGCGCGTACGGCCGTCACTTCCGACACGCTCTTCGAGATCGGCTCGATCGGCAAGTCGTTCACCGCCATCGCCCTCCTCCAGCTCCACGAGGCCGGCCGGCTCGATCTCCACGCCCCGGTGACGGACTATCTGCCGTGGTTCGCGGTCCGCTCGGACCACGCACCAATAACCGTCCATCATCTGTTGAGCCACACCGCCGGCATCATCGGCGGCACGGACTTCGCGCCCGATGCCCGGGCCGAGGTCTGGGCGCTGCGCGAGACGGCGACCGGCGGCCCGCCCGGCGAGCGCTTCCACTACTCGAACGTCGGCTACAAGGCGCTCGGCCTCCTCCTCTCGCGCGTCGCGGACGAGCCATACGGGGAGACTATCCGCAGCCGCATCCTCGATCCGCTCGGCATGACGGCCACCGAGCCGGCCATCACCCACGAGACGCGCCGCCGCCTCGCTGCGGGTTACGCCCCGTTCTACGACGACCGTCCGCCCCGACCGGGCCACCCGCTAGTCCCCGCCACCTGGCTCGAAACCGACACCGGCGACGGCTCCATCGCCGCGACGCCCGCGGACATGAGCGCCTACGTGCGGATGCTCCTCAACCGGGGACAGGGACCGAATGGTCGGCTCCTCTCCGCTGCGGGCTTCGCCCTGCTGACCCAGCGCGTGATCACCGCTTGGGGCGATGCCTTCTACGGGTACGGCGTGGTCACCCAGGAGGTCAACGGCCACACCTACCTGGGCCACCCCGGCGGCATGGTCGGCTACTTCGCCGCCATCCAAGCCGACCTCGACGCTGGGCTTGGTGCCGTCGTTCTGGTCAACGGTCCCGGCAGGCCGGCTGCTACCGCGCGCGTCGCGGTTGATCTCCTCCGAGCCGCGCAGGAGGGCCGCGAACTGCCGCCCGTGCCCGCAAGACCGGACCCGACGCGGATCGAGAACGCCAACGACTACGTGGGGACGTTCGTCGACCGGTCGCGGGCCGACGGCAAGGTCGTGACGCTCACGGGTGACGGAGAACACCTGCTGCTCCACGACGACGGTAAGCGGGTGGCGCTGGAGCGGTACGGCGACGACACGTTCCTGGCTGATCACCCTGCCTATGACCGATTTCCCCTCCGCTTCGGGCGCGACGGCGACCGCGTCGTCGAGGTGACCCACGGGCCCGACTGGTACATCGCCGACGGCTATGCTGGTCCCACGACCTTCGACCACCCGCCGGCATGGATCGCCTACCCCGGCCACTACCGCTCCCACAACCCCTGGGCAACCAATTTCCGCGTCGTCCTGTGCAAGGGCCGGCTCTGGCTCGTCTTTCCCGTCGGGCCCGACGGTTTCGACGACGAGCAAGAACTAATGCCCCTCGCCGCCGACGGGTGCTTCCGCGTCGGCGACGACCCTGCCTCCCCGGAACGCCTCCGATTCGATACCGTCCTCGACGGCCAGGCCCTTCGCGCCAACCTCTCCGGCTGCGACTACTACCGCTTCTTCACGCCGTGATACGTCGCCAGCCCGCGTGGCGCTCACCGGACCGGGATGACAACCCGGCTCCCGTTACAGCCGGACAGCCCAGGTGGGCCTTCCACCTCTCCGTGCTTAAGACCGCGGACGCCTGGCGGGTGTCGGCAACAGTAGCGGCATCCCGTCGGGTTGCCGCTACCTACGAAACCGGACGAGGTCCGAGCGCGCGGCCCGACCCTCCAGCCGGTTCGTTAGTCATCCGGAGACACCAAGAGGGGGCGGCCCCATCGCCGCCCCCTCGCCGTATCATCTTGCCGACTAGCCGACTTTCCGCCTACAGCTCCTGGTGGTAGGCCAGCAGCCGGTCGCCGTCAAGGCGGCGCAGCTTCTGCAACGCCTCGTTCTCGATCTGGCGCACCCGCTCGCGGCTGATCTGCAACTGCTCGCCGACCTCGGCCAGCGTGTGCTGGTGGCCGTTGCCCAGCCCGAAGCGCAACTGCAAGACCAGCTTCTCACGCGCCGTCAGCGTGTTGAGCGCGGCGTTGACGTCGCGCTTGAGCATCGACTCGCTCGCCGCCTCGTACGGCGTCTCCGAGACCTCATCGGCGATCAGGTCGCCCAGGCTCGTCTCGTCCTCGCTGCCGATCGGAGTCTCCAGCGAGATCGTCCGCTGCGCCGCCTGCACGATCTGATGAATCTTCTCCGGCTGGACGCTCATCGCCTCCGCCACCTCTTCCGGCGTCGGCTGGCGGCCCAGGTCCTGGGCCAGCAGGTTGAGCGTCTTGCGGTAGCGCGAGATCGAGTCGCCCATGTGGACCGGGAGGCGGATCGTCCGGCTCTGGTCCGCGATCGCGCGGGTGATCGCCTGCCGAATCCACCAGGTGGCGTACGTGCTGAAGCGGAAGCCCTTGCGCCAGTCGTACTTCTGGACGGCCCGCATCAACCCGATATTGCCTTCCTGGATCAGGTCGAGCAACGTCAGGCCGCGATTGACGTAGCGCTTGGCGATCGAGACGACCAGCCGCAGGTTGGCGCGCACGAAGAGCTGCGTCGCCGACAGGTCGTGGTCCTCGACCCGCTTGGCCAGGTCGATCTCTTGGGCGTGCGTCAGCAGCGGCGTCTCCGCGATCTCGCGAAGGTAGAGCCGCACCGGGTCATTGATGAAGTTGGGGTCGAGTCGCTGCAGCACGTCGAGGTCGCGCTCGAGGTCGATCTCCGGCTCGACCGTGTCCGCGAGCTGAGTGGTGATCTCCTCGGGGACCTCGACCTTTTCGTCGCCGCCCAGGTTGCCGGCGACCAGCTCGTCGATGCGCTCGACGTCGTAGGTCTGGATCGGGTCGCTCATCGGGATGAAACTCCTATCGTCGTTGGGCGAAACTGGCGCCGACGCCGTCCCTCGAAGTAGAATCGGCTCCGCACCGAGATTCTCGGAGCCGGCTCAGCCACGGGGCTGGACCCCCGGCGATTCTGAAACGCTCCCCGCGCAAGATGGGTTCCACCCATGGCGGTTGTGGGCACGCTCGTGGTACCCGCCGCGACAAACGCGGGGCGGGGCTTCCTTTCGGATGTCTCCCGTCGCGTGTGAATTATATCACATTCCGGGCGATTCCGCCTGTTTCTTATCCTACCCATCGCCGGATGCGTCGCGCCAGCACGGTGCGGCCATGCACGAAAATCGTAGTGTGTGCTACGAAACCCAGGTGCGCGCGATCCGCCGCAGGCGACCGAAGAGCAGTCACACCGCCGCGGACGGTTGAGCGTCATAGCGGAGGTGGCCATTCCAAGCGTCGCGGATGGCGACGTTGATCTATTTCCCCGAGCGTTGCAGCGCGATGCTTCACAGCCGGGCTGCACGGCCGAAAACGCGGAATCGCCGCCCCGTCGCGCGCGCCTCACCCGCCAAACCAGGGGCGATTGTCCTGCTCTTGACGCTCCATTGGGGAGGTCGTTAGCATGAGCCCCCAACGGCCCGCACCACCGGGCTCGTGGCCCCATCGGACGTCGATGCGCGACAAACGAAGAGCACAGCGGGGTGCGGGGAGGTAGGTCATGAGCGACGTGCTCATTTCACGGCGCGCCTTGCTCCGGCGCGGTACCGGCACCGCGGCAGGCACCGCCCTCGGTGGGCTCGCCGCCCTCGGCTCGGACTTGCGCCCGGCCCGTGCGCAGGCGCAGGACCTGCGGATCCGCGAGGCCCAGGCCTTCCCCAGTGTCTGCCCCTACTGCGCCGTCGGCTGCGACACCATTGTCCATGCCATCGACGGGAAGATCGTCAACATCGAGGGGGACGTCCGCTCCCCGATCAACGGCGGCAACCTCTGCCCCAAGGGCGCGGCGATCTACCAGCTCCACGTCAACCCCAACCGCTCCCTCGAAGTGCTCCACCGCGCGCCCGGCGCCACCGCCTGGACGGTCATGCCGCTCGAGGAGGCGATGGACCGCGTCGCGCAGCTCGTCAAGGAGACCCGCGACGAGACCTTCAAGGGGACCGCCGCCGACGGCAAGATCCTCAACCACACGTTGGGCATCTTCTCCCTCGGCGGCGCGACGATGGACAACGAGTGGAACCACCTCCACCAGAAGCTGATGCGCGGCCTAGGGGTAGTCGCCATCGAAAACCAGGCCCGCATATGACACTCCTCGAGCGTCCCCGGTCTGGGGGTGCGACTCGGGCGCGGTGCCGCGACCACCTATCCCGGTAACCTGGTCCACTCGGACTGCATCGTCATCGAAGGCTCCAACATGGCCGAGTGTCACCCCGTGGCCTTCCGCTGGGTGATGCAGGCCAAGCTTCAGGGCGCCAAGATCATCCACGCCGACCCGCGCTTCACCCGGACGACGGCGCTGGCCGACATCCACGCGCCCGTCCGCGCCGGGTCGGACATCGCCTTCCTCGGCGGCATCATCAACTACGTCATCAACAGCGAGCGCTGGAACACCGACCCGTTCTTTAAAGAAGGTACGTGGTCAACTACACCAACGCCGCCACCATCATCAACGCCGACTTCAAGGACACCGAGGACCTCGGCGGGGTCTTCTCCGGTCTCGGCCCCTACAAGGAGAACGAGTGGGGCCTCAACGGCTTCACCGCCCAGTACGCCAACACGACCTGGCAGTACGCGAACGCTCCCGTCGGCGACCAGGGCCGCTCGGCGAACACCGCCCAGTCGGGTGAGCAGGGCGTGCAGTCCGGCCAGCCCGGCGCCACGGACACCCAGACGCCGGCGGGCACGCCCACCGCACCGGCCCAGACCCCGCAGGGGACCTCCTCCGCGACGCCCGCCGGGTTGTTCGACGCATTGGTGAAGGCGTTGCCGAAGCCGTCGCCGAACACCGATCCGACCCTGCAGGATCCGAAGTGTGTCTTCCAGCTCGTGAAGAAGCACTTCGCCCGCTACGCCGGAGAAGGTGGAGGAGGTCACCGGCTGCCCGCGCGACCGCTTCATCCAGGTGGCGGAGGCGTTGCTGGCGAACTCCGGTGCGGACAGAACCTCGGCCTTCTGCTACGCCGTCGGCTGGACGCAGCACACCTACGGGGTTCAGATGATCGGCTGCTGCGCCATGCTGCAGCTGCTCCTCGGCAACATGGGCCGACCCGGCGGTGGGGTCCTGGCTTTGCGTGGCCACGCGACGATCCAGGGCTCGACCGACGTGCCGACCCTCTACCACTCCATTCACGGCTACATGCCGGCGCCCTCTGCGCTGCGCAAGCACAACACGCTCGAGGAGTACCTCAAGACCGAGACGCTGCCAAAGAGCTACTGGGCCAATATGCCCAAGTTCATGGTCAGCTACCTCAAATCGATGTGGGGCGATGCGGCCACGCCGGACAACCAGTTCGGCTACGACTGGCACCCCCGCATTACCGGCGACCACTCGCACATGCCGATGATGCAGGCGATGATGGACGGCCGCGTGCAGGGCATGTTCGCCATGGGCCAGAACCCTGCCGTCGGCGGCCAGAACGCCATTTTCCAGCGGAAGGCCCTGGCCAAGCTCAAGTGGCTCGTCGTCAAGGACAACTTCGAGACGGAGACCGCCGCCTTCTGGTACAACGCGCCGGAGGTCAAGAACGGCGAGGTCAAGGTCGAGGACATTCAGACCGAGATCTTTTTCTTCCCCTCCGCCCAGGTCGCGGAGATGGACGGCTCCTACACCAACACCCAGCGCCTGATCAAATGGCACCACAAGGCGGTCGACCCGCCGGTCGATTGTCGCTCCGACCCGTGGTTCACCTATCACCTCGGCAAGCGGCTCAAGCAGCTCTATGCCGGCAGCACCGAGCCGCGCGACCAGGGCTTCCTCAACCTCACCTGGGACTTCGAGCCAGAACCGGAGGAAGTCGCCCACTCGCGGATCAAGGACGAGCCGAGCGTCCGCAAGGTGATGAAGGAGATCAACGGCTACGAGACGACCACCGGCACCCACCTGCCCGGTTTCTCGGCGCTCAAGGACGACGGCTCCACCACCTGCGCGTCGTGGATCTACTCCGGCATCTTCCCGGCCCCCGACAAGAACCTGGCCGAGAGCCGGGAGCCGGACCAGCCGGGCGGACCCGGCACCAACCTCAAGTGGGGCTACTCCTGGCCGGCCAACCGCCGCGTCCTCTATAACCGCGCCTCGGCCCGGCCCGACGGCCAGCCCTGGAGCGAACGCAAGAAGTGGATCTGGTGGGATCCGACCAAGGGCGATCCCACCAAGAACGAGACGGGGAAGTGGGTCGGCCATGACGTCCCTGACTTCCCCGGCGCCAAGGCCCCGGATGCCAAGCCGAAGCCGGATGGCGTCGGTCTCGATGCGCATTCCGGAGCCGATCCATTCATCATGAAGGCCGATGGTAAAGGCTGGCTCTTCACCCCGACCGGCTTGGTCGACGGCCCGCTGCCGACCCACTACGAGCCGGTCGAGTCGCCGGTGGTGAACCCGCTCTACGCACAGCAGAACAGCCCCGTGATCAAACGCTGGGACCGTCCGGATAACGTGGTCGCCGCAACCGGCGATCCGGCGTTCCCCTATGTGCTCAGCACCTATCGCCTGACCGAGCACCACCTCTCGGGGGTGATGAGTCGCTGGCTGCCCTGGCTGGCGGAGCTCCAACCGGAGCTCTTCGCCGAAATCAGTCCCGAGCTGGCTGCGGAACGGGGGATCGAGAATACCGAGCTGGTCCGCATCATCACGCCGCGCGGCCAGATCACCGCCAAGGCGCTGGTCACGCGGCGTCAGCAGCCGTTGCAGGTGGCGGGGAAGACCATCCACCACGTGGGCCTACCCTGGCACTGGGGCTATCAGGGCGTCGTCACCGGCGCGGTGGTCAATGACCTCTCCTCGCTCATCGGCGATCCCAACGTCTCGATGCACGAGGGCAAGTCGTTCGTCTGCAACGTGGAGAAGGCGTGATGGCGCAGCAGACCCAGCCCACCCCCGCGCCCTTGCCCCCGCCTCCGCGTGGGGCCGCGGCGCCAACGTCTCCCGCCCTCTCCACCGGGGTCGAGCCCATCGCCTCGCCGATCGCCTCGGGCGCACTACCGGCGACCCCGGTGGTCGCCGTGCAGACCGGCGGCGCGACGGTGGTGGCCCAGTCGGCATCGTTCCCCGCCGTGCCGATGGGCTTCTACACCGACACCACCGTCTGTATCGGCTGCAAGGCGTGTGAGGTCGCGTGCAAGGAGTGGAACGGCCTGTCGTCGACCCGGGGCGGGGCCAACGTCATCAGCGGCGACTCCTACGACAACACGCGCCGGCTCGACGGCGAGCACTGGCGGCACGTCAAGTTCATCGAGCAGTTCGATGACGACCTCAGCCAGGGGCGGCAGGGCCGCTGGCTGATGATGAGCGACGTCTGCAAGCATTGCGTGCAGGCCGGTTGCCTGGAGGTCTGCCCGACCGGAGCGATCATCCGCACCGAGTTCGACACCGTCGTCATCCAGTCCGACGTCTGCAACGGCTGGCTGCCGGGCGTGCATCGGCGCGTGCCCCTTCGGCGTGATCGAGATCAACCCGGTCAACGACACGGCGATGAAGTGCACGCTCTGCTATGACCGAATGCAGAACGGGCTGACCCCTGCCTGCGCTCAGGCGTGCCCGACCGCGTCGATTCAGTTCGGCGCCATCGACGAGCTGAGGGAGCGTGCCCGGGCTCGAGTCGAGCAACTCCAGAGTCAAGGCGAAAGCCGCGCCCGCATCTACGGCGAGGCGGATATCGTCGGCGGCCTCAACTCGTTCTACCTGCTGGTCGACGAGCCGGAGGTCTACGGGCTCCCGTCCAACCCGAAGCTGCCGTCACGCAACGTTCCGACGGGTGGCGCGCTGTCCGCCGTCGGCGCGGCGGCGATGGGGGTGCTTGGCCTGGTCGGCCTCCGCAAGCGGCGGATGGATGGCTTCGCGGCCGAGGCCCGCCAGGCGCGGATCACGCGTGGCGCGGACGGAACCGCGACGCTCGACACGGCGGACACGGACGAGGAGGTCGACCGTGCCTGATTACCCGTCGGACACCTTCTTCACCCACGCGCCGGAGTGGACCTGGCTGGTCGTCGTCTACTTCTTCGTCGGCGGCATCTCCGGCGGCGCCGCGTTCCTCGCCGCCATGCTGGACCTCTTTGGCGCGCCACAAGACCGGCCGATGGCCCGGCTCGGCTACCTCGTGGCCTTGCCGTTGATCGCCGTGGGCGGCCCACTGCTCATCGTGGACCTGAATCGGCCAGAGCGGTTCTGGCATCAGTTCATCGGGTCGGAGACGGGCCGCCCGATGTTCAAGTGGTGGTCGCCGATCTCCTTTGGGTCGTGGGGGGTTGGCCTCTTCGCCCTCTTTGCCTCCCTGGCGTTCCTCGCGGTCCTGGCTGAGCGCGGGTGGTTGCCCGGTGGGTTGCGTGGGCTGCGGGCGTTGGCTGAGGGAACGCTGGGCAAGGTCATCGCCGCGCTCACCGGACTGTTCGGCCTCTTCCTCGCCGGCTACACCGGCATCCTCCTGGCGGCGACCAACCGCCCGCTCTGGTCAGACACGCCCCTGCTCGGCCTCCTCTTCCTCCTGTCCGGCATCTCGGCCGCGGCGGCCGTGCTGACGCTCCTCGGTTGGCGGCGCACCCACCCTGAATCGGTCCACTGGCTGGGGCAGATGGATGCCTACAGCTCCGTCCTCGAGCTGGTGGTGCTCGCGGTGTTGGCGATCTCGCTTGGCTCGGTCGTCGAAGAGGTCTGGGGCAACGGTTGGGGCGTCCTCCTGGTGATCGGGGTCGTCCTCGCCGGCATCCTGATTCCGCTCGTCCTCCACGTTCGGCCCCGTCTGCTTGGCCGCCTCAGCGTGCCGAGCGCGGCCGTCCTCGTCCTTATCGGCGGGTTCATTCTGCGGATGGTGGTCGTCATGGCGTCGGAGGGGGTGTGACGTGCGCACACGATGCCGGCGCCTCCTGACGCTTCTCCCGCTGCTCATGGCGCTCGGCTTCGCCCTTGCCGCGTGTGGGCCGGAGGACGCGCGTGAGCGGGGCGACGGTCGCGGCTCCGGGGCGGATCTGGACAACCGCGATCAGAGCGTGGAGATGCACGGCGAGGTCGAGCGCGACAACCGGATCTTCCACCGGACGCCCGACGATCGTGCGGTGACCGAGTAGACGATCCCGCCTCCGTCGTTGTCGACGCGGTCGACCGTCGGCGCGGGAGCGAGACGCCGCTCTCACCGACCTGGAGCACCACAAGCAACCGCGGCTCGGATTCGGCCGCGGTCCGTGACAGCGGCATCCGGCCCAAACTGGCCTGAGCGTGACCGATCCCGGTGGCTGGCTTCGTCTCGGGGTGTGTTAATCACCAGGGGGCGTGGGAGACATTGGGGTTTCGCCGTTCGGTGAGATCGGCGTCCGGGCTGTGGCCTGCGAGGGCCGCGTGACAACCCCCGCCACTACGCCGACCGTCTGAGAGGAGTCTCGATCCTTGGCGGCAACCGCTTCCGTCGGCGCCCAACGCCAGCTCAGTGCCGTGAGGCAGGCTCACCCGGAGTGGGCCTCGTGGTTGGCCCTCGTCGCCGAGACGATCGATGCCATTGCCGACCCCTCCTGGGACGCGGTAGCGCTCGACATCCCGAGCGACCATCCCCCGACCGCGCCGCTCCTCGCCGGCGTCACCGTGGCGGTTCCCTCGCCTCTCGCCGATGGTTGGGTGTGCCGTCTGCTCGACCACGCCGGTCGCGGCGACGATCCGGCGGCCACCACCCTCGTGGGCGCCGCGCGAGGCGGGCGGCTCGATGCTCTCGGGCTGCTTGAAGCGGCAGCGAACCAGGATGCCTCGCGCCTTGAAGCGCTGGCGACCGCGCTCGACGCGGACCCGGATGCGACGGCGGCCGTCGCTCACCTGGCGATCGTGCCGCTCCTCCAAGCCTGCCGGCGGCGGCTTGGGGGCAATGTGCCCCCAACGTGGATGGCCGGGTGCTGGCCGATTTGTGGTGCCTGGCCGCCGATGGCCGAGTCGCGGGGCTTGGGACCGGGGCGGCGGCTACGGTGCGGCCCCTGCGGGGGGGCCTGGGGGATGGTGGCGCGGCGCGGCCCCGGATGCGTCACCGCCGCCCCCCCAAAGCGTGGCTCGCAGCTCCCCCAGGTCAACGGTGAGACGCGCAAGGTCGACACGTGCGCCGTCTGCCGCGGCTACGTCAAGGAAACGCTGACGACGCTCCTCGCCTGGGCGCCCGACGAGGTCGCGCTGGCTGACTTAGCGACGGTTGACCTCGACCTCGCCGCCCTCGCTAAGGACTTCGCCCGTCCGGACGCACCCGCCGTGGATCTCGGTCTGCGCCTCGTCCCCGCTCGCGACCCCGGTTCCCTGCCCAGCCAGTGGCCCAGCGGCCGCAACGGGGCCGAGAGTCCGGGCGTGAGCACCATGGATCGGATCGCGTCATCGCCGTCCCCACCGGATCTGCGCGCCGACCGCGAACAGACCGCCCGGGCGATATTTGCCGTCAACTCCTCGACGCCACATGGAAGGGGTCCGAGGTCGCCGCAAACGCCGCAAGCGCGACACGAGGCCGGATGCCATCGGTATGGGCATCAAACGAGACCTGCTGGCCCGAGCCGCCGAGGCAGACCCCCGACCCTGATGCGTTCGAGGGCTGGCTCCTGGAGCAGGTGCTTGCCGCCGGACCGCTCGCCGGCGCCACGCAAGCAATGGCCCTCCAAGTCCGCGACGAGTGGCGGGTCGCCGTGGCCGCCGGCAGGTTCGGGAATGGCTTGCGGCGGGCGCGCCCTCCGACGATGCCGCGCCGAGCGATGGTCCCGGCCCTCATGCCGCCGATGACCCCGCTATCTTCGCTCGGCGCCCAGCCCACGAGCACGACAGGCGCTGGGGCGGGAGAACGGCGAGTCCCGAGTCAAGCCAGATGGAATCTTCCGGAGGAGCGGTGGGAGTCTACCGCAGCAGGTTTGCGCCCAACCAACGGGGTCTCGTGCTCCGGTGGATGCTGGCGGCCACCCCATCCCGGTCCGGTGCGTCAATCCATGCTACGCGCACGAAGATGACGCCGTTCGTATCGGCGCCCCCGGTCTCGCCCGCAACGTTGAAGCCCCATCCCCGGAGGAGATCGCCGACGGGCTCGGCGCGGGGAGCCGGCCGCCTCGAGCTACCGTAAGAGCAGACGATCAACCGGCCCCCGGGCCGAAGAAATGTCGTGAGCAGCCGTTCGACGGGGTCGGCTTGCCGCTTCGGCGGCACGTACACCAACTCCAGTTCGCACGAAGTCGAAGCGCCGCGGTCCCCCAATCCATCACGTTACCGAGAAAGATGCGGCCGGTCCACCGTGGCGGGCGCCGGCGCGAGATCGACCAGGCCGGCTGAGAAATCGAGGCCGTACGGCTCGATTTCTCGGCCGGCCTCCGCACCCCACGCGCGGACGCTCTCCATCAACAACCCGTTGGCGCAGCCGACGTCGAGGAAGGTGCCGCCGCGATCGAGGGCCGACATGATTGGTCGCCGGCCACGCGCCCATCGCGCAGCGTCGGTGCGCATCCCCGGTGCCCGCACGGATCGTCGCTCGCCAGGTACGCGCTCGAGCAGGCGGCGCACCGCGGCGTACCAAGCGCCCTCGTCCGGCTCCGGACCGCTCAGCAGCCGGTCCAGCTCCAGCAGCGCTGGGTCACGAGCGGCCGCTTCGTCCATCCGGTCAGTCCCAACCCCGGGCAGCGCGAGCGCACGACGGCCGGCCCGCCGGCAACGGTCCTCTGGCATTCGCGAACGCGAAGTGCGTCCTCGACTGCCACGCTGCTCTTATGGCCGGTTACGTTCAGGCCGGGTCGGCGACGAGCTCGGTCAGCCCGATCCGCCCGAGGTGCTCGTCCGGGATCCGTCCCGCGGGTCCCAGCCACGGACATCGTAGTAGGCGGAGACGAGCCGCTCGAGCCGGTCGCGGCTCAGGGCAGATGCCACGTCGCCGTCCCGAGGACACGCGACGGCAGGGTGTCGTCGGCGCGGGTCCAGCCCTGGCGGATATTGAACAGCTTCTTGAGGTTGTTGATCCGCTCGCCGGCGTGGTGGAGGTCATCGGCCGTCGTCGCCCGGCCCGTGACCATGGCATGGAGATCGGCGGCCTCGGCGTGCAGGTCGTCGAAGGTGTGCCGGAGGAACTTGCACAGCGTCAATGAGTCGAGGATCGCAGCCTGGTCCTCGGCCGCCGCCGCCGCCTCGGCTCGAGCAGTCACCTCGGCGTCGGGGTCGAGCCGGTCGGAGAAGTCGACCTCGTAGGCCGAGGAGCGGTTGTGGCAGGCGCCCCGGGTGCCCTACGGCCAGACCGAGCGCCAGCGTTTGCAGCTTGCGGGGGTCGTAACCGGGCATCTCAGTCCCTTGACATGCATCGCCCCGCCTCGCTCCCCTGCCCGACGAGATCGGCAGCGTGGCGGGACCCCGTCGGCAAGCAGCTCGCCGATGCCGCGCCGCTCGCCGACCGCGGCGATGGTCCGCAGCAGCGCCGCCCCGTCACCAGGCAGGCAACTCACTGACCGCGTGGCCGAGGTCGATGCCCTGCTCACGACATTCCATCGCCCAGGCGATGGTTGCCCCCAGTGCTGATCGCGTCCATCCCCAGCTCGTCGCGCGGCCGCGCGCGCAGCACCGTGTTCGGGTCGGCAATGCCGCAGGGAACCGAGCGCGAAGAGGGTTTCGTATTCGAGGCGGGCACTGGTCTCCCGGACCGCCGTCGCGGGTGCGGTAGTGGTGCTCGCAGCCGACCGTGCAGGCGGCGCATCCCCTGACGGTCGGTGTGGTGCTCCAGCAGCGGTGTTTCGCCGCTGATCGCTTCCGCTCCCGCGAATCGCCCGCTCTGAAAGTTGTGCGTTGGGGAGCAGCCCCATCCGGTTGAAGAAGGCGACGTTGGCCGCCGTCCCGATCTCGCGGTATTTCGCGGTGCCCGGGCCCAGACTGCGCTCGGCGAGTCTGCGCGCGGCCATGGCCAGCCCCTTGGGCTCGGCAACCTTCGGCAGCGTGCTCCCGCGCACGGCGATGGCCTTGAGGCCCTTGCTCCCCATCACCGCGCCGGCGCCCGTCCGGCCTGCCATCCGCCCGTCGTTGCTGATCGCCGCGTAGCGAACGCCCCGCTCGCCTGCGACTCCGATGGCCGCGACCCGGAACCCGGCGCCCAGCTCGGCGCGCACGGCATCCGAGGTCGCGACCGGATCGAGACCGAGCAGATGAGCGGCCGGGCGGAAGCTCACGCGGTCGTCGTCGATCACCAGGATGGTCGACGCGGCGGCGCGACCGGTGATGAGCAGGGCGTCAAACCCCGTGCGTTTGAGCGCGATGGCGAGGTAGGAGGAGGAGAGCGAGTCCCCGATGACGCCGGTCTGAGGCGACTTCGTGGCCACGGCGATCTTGCTTGCCGTGGTGATGCCCGTGCCGACAAATGGGCTCGTGGCGAAGACAAGTGGGTTCTTTGGCGCGAGCGGGTCGATGCCGCTCGGACACCAACGGGCCAGGAGGTAGCTGGCCAGGCCGATCCCGCCGAGGATCCGCTCGTAGACGACGTCCGGGATCGACTCGGTGGCGCTCTCCAGGGAGTCAAGGTCGATCCGCAGCAGCCGGCCGTGGGTCCCGTACATGGCCCTACCCGCCGGCAACGCTGGAGACGAGGAGCACCGATGCCTCCGGCGTCAAGGGGCAGCTTGCATCACGGGTGAAGCGCTCGTCGACGACGAAGGTGTAGCCGCCAAGGAGCCAGCCGCTCTCGGCGTCGAGGACCCGACCCCCGAGGACCGGGCACACCGACCTCAATGACGCGGCGACCTCGCCCAGCGTGCCGCCCGCGACGAGGAGGGACCGCCGCCCGGCAAGCATCCGGGGAACCCCGAACAACTCCACCTCGACTTCGGCTTCAGCTCGGGTCTCGATTCCGACGGGGTGTGGCGTCACCGCACTCACCCTGGACATCTCCTGGTTCCCGCCCATCCTCCTCGACCCGCCCTACGGTCGGGCGCCGTCCCCGAATGATAGCCTACCCGCGGCAGCGCGTGCGGCCGCGGATGCAGTCGTGGCGGTGGCCCGGTTCGCGAGGATCACCCGCCGCGGATGCGGACGACGCGATCGAGGGTGATCGCCACGGAACGGCTCGCGCGGAGTCACCCAGACCTTGGAGGGAGTGGGCAGGATCAATGGCGGATGTCCGAACCCTGCGTGGCGTCCGCTACCGGGGCGAGGTCGCGACAGACCTTGGCCGTCTGGTGGCGCCGCCGTACGATGCCGCGCCGGCCGACGGGGGGCGTGCCCTCAACCCCTTCAATATCGGCCAGATCGAGGACGTCAACCCGCGCGCGGACGGTGACCCGCACGCGCTCGCCGCGCGTCGCTACCGGTCCTGGCTGCGGGAGGGGGTGCTCGGGGTTGATCCCCAGCCGGCGCTCTACCTGCACGAGCAGACGTTCAACCACGCAGGAGAGCGTCTGGTCCGGCGGGGACTCCTCGCCCGTGTCCGGCTGGCGCGCTGGAACGAGCGCGTCGTGCTCCCACATGAGCGGACCGTCCCCGGACCAAGGTTGGAGCGCCTGGCCCGATTACGGGCGGTACAGGCGAACCTCAGTCCTCTCTACCTGCTCTACCGCGACCCGAGCGGCGAGTTGCGCCGGCTTCTCGACGCCGTCGGCAATCGTCCCGCCGACGCGGCCGGCGTCGATCCCACGGGTGATGCGCACCGCCTCATCGTCTGTACCGACCGAGCACTGGCCGATCAGGTCGGTCGCTTCTTTGCCGCTTCGGGCCGCCGACTGTACATGGCGGATGGCCACCATCGCTACGAGGCGGCGCTCGCCTACCGAGATGAATGCCGTGCCCAGACGCGGGCAAGTCGGACCCCGTCGCTGCCGGACGCGCCGCACGAGTTTGTGCTCGCGCTCTTGGCGGACGCCGGCGACCCGGGGGTGCGGGTCCTGCCGACCCACCGGCTGATCAGGGGCCTGCCGGCCCTCGACGCGGAGCGGATCCGGACGACGCTGGCGTCGCTCTTCGACCTCGAGCGCGTACCCCCAGTGGCCGGGAAAGGCGTACTTAACCACGAGGAGGACGCGGTCAGGTCACCGGGACGTCCTATTTGCACGCTTCGCTTCGCCGGTGAGTCGGATGGATGGCGTCTCCGCGCCAAACCGGGTTCGCCGCACGAGTCTCTGATGCCGACGATGCACAGCCCCGAGTGGCGGCTCCTGGACGTGGCCGTGCTCCACACGGTCGTCATTGAGCGCGCGCTCGGCGTGCCGGTGGATCGCCTCGCCGCTCACGTGGCGTTCACGCCCGACGCGGCGGTCGCCGAAGCGGCCCTCAATCGGGGGGAGGCGCAGCTCGCCGCTTTCCTCGCGCGCCCCTCCCTCTCCGACCTCCTTGCCGTTGCCAACGCCGCGGACCCGCTCCCGCTCAAGTCGACCTACTTCCAGCCCAAAGCCCCTGCCGGCCTTGTGATCCACGACCTCGCGGAGTAGATCGGGAGACGGCAAGACGGCGAGACGGTAAGTCGGCGAATTGGCTGGTTGCTGGTGCTGGCGCGGCACGCCGACAACGAACGAGGGACGACGTCTCCGCCGCCCCTCGGAACCCTATGCTTTTGCCGTCTCGCCGACCTACCGACTTGCCGACTCCGTTAGCCGCAGCCGCAGCCGTGGGACGTGGCGGCGTTGCCGCCGGTGTCGAAGGAGTGGCCGCAGGCACATGAGGCCACCGCGTTCGGGTTGTGGACCGTGAAGCCACCGCCCATCAGCGAGTTGACGTAGTCGACCTCGGCCCCGGCCAGGTACATCGCGCTGAAGTTGTCGACCAGCAGGCGGACGCCGTCGGTCTCGATGACCTCGTCCCCTTCTTCGGCCGACTCCTCGATCGTCATCCCGTATTGCAAGCCCGAGCAGCCACCCGGGGCGACGAAGACGCGCAGCCCGGCATCGGGAGTGCCCTGTTCCGAAAGGAAGCCCTTGAGCTGAGTCACCGCTTCCGAAGTGATCGTGATCATCGTCATGGTCCTCCGTGAACCCGCCATCGCCGGATTCCCCGGGCGCGTCGTGCCGCCCGTCCCGGCGCTCTTTCCTTTCCTAATGATAGTGACGGGCGCGGGGGTGTCAAGCGGCTCGCGTGGCGCGTGTGCCGGTCACCAGACGGGCGATCGAGCCGCACGCGGCAGGGCCGGCCACATTGTGGCCGGCCCTGCCGCCTTGTCGGCGCCGCGTGGGCCGGGGAGACCTTTGCCGCCTCCACCGGATGCGATCCCGCGGCTAGATCGTCGAGTCGTAGAGCGCGCCGCCGTCGACCGGGACGCTTTGGCCGCCCTGGTCGTGCGGCACGCCGACGATCACCTCGCCGCTGCAACTGAGCGGGTTGTTGAGGTCGTCGTCAGTCGCGACATAGAAGATGTGGTAGACGCGACCGTCACCCGGCACCTGCTTGGTCCCGGCGCGCTCGGCCCGGACCTGGGCGGTGGAGGTGCCGACGCCCGCGCCGTCCGGCGTGGCGCTGCCGTCGCCGAGGGTATCAGTCGGTTCGTCCTGGGCGATCGCGGTGATGGTGATCGTCACCACGTCGCCATCCGGGTCGGTGACACCGAGCACCTGGACCGAGACGAACTTGTGGTTCGGTGGCCAGATGGCGGCGATGCTCGGCCCGGCGGCGGAGCAGTCTGGCGCCTGGTTGATGACCTCGACCGTGACCGTGGCCACGTTGCTGTCATCAGTGCCGTCATTCGCCGTGTAGGTGAACGAATCGAACCCGGAGAAGCCGACGCTCGGCGTGTAGGTCACGGTCCCGTCGCCGTTGTCCACGACCGTCCCGTTCGTGGCCAGTGCCAGGTTAGTGATCGTGAGGGCGTCGCCGTCTGCGTCCGAGTCGTTGCCGAGCAGGTCGACGACGACCGGCACGTTCTTCAGCGTCTGCCCGAAGTCGTCGAGCGCCACCGGCGGCTTGTTGGGCACAGTGACCGTGAGCGTCTGCTCGTACGCGGAATCCAGCAGCGCCCCGTCCACCAGGAACTGGACCGTGCAGGTGTACTCGCCCGTCGGCGTACCCGAGGCGACGCTGACCGTCTCGTCGAACGAGGCCGTGGCGCCGGGCGACACCGTCGCGCTTGTTGGCGCGAACGCCACGGAGATGCCGCCGGGACAGGACGCCGACGGGGCCACCGTCACGGGCAGCGCTTCGAGTCCGTCGATGATCGCCTGCGCGAGATCGCCGGGCGCGACGCCGAACTGGTGCGAGCCGCCCGTCGTCGCCGCGATGCGGGACGCCTGGCCGGAGCTTCCGCCGGGAGCACCGCAGGCGGCCACGTAATCGTTCCCGGCCGCGGGATTGCCGTCGAGTGCGTTCGGGTCGGCGCCGGTGGTCGTGCTGATCGCCAGCACCTTGATCCCAGCGGCTGACAACCCGGCGGTCACCGAGCCTTCGGTGATGTCGCCCCCGAGGCCCGAGAGGGACGAACAGACGGGATCGTGGGCCGGCGCGTCGCCGAACCAGATGAGCACTTTCACCGCGTCGGTCCGGAAGCCGGCCGCACCGTTGGCGATCTGGTCAAGCGCGAAGAACTGCCCCTCGGGCGTGTCCCGTCCGCCGCCGGCGAACCAGCCGTTGATGCATCCGGTCACCGCGGCGGAGTTGCTGGTGATACCCGAGCACAGCCGGAAGGGAGGGACGGTGTCGGGGAAGTCCTTGTAGTCCCCGGCGCCGTAGCGGCTGTCGCTCGAGTTGGCGTCGATGGCACTGAGGATCGCGGCGGCATTGGCCTTCACGTCATTGATGGCCGGTCCCATGCTGCCCGTCGTGTCGGCCAGGAAAAAGACGTCCAGCTTGGGCAGCACCCCGTCGGACGACGTCTCGACGGTCTTGGCAATGGTGGTGCTCTCGCCTTGGGCGAGGGTCACATTCACCGTCTGGGGATGAACCCCCTCTTGGGCCAAGGCAGTGCCGGCGAGCGCCAACGCCGCCAAGGTGAGTACGAGCGCCAGGGCGAGAACGCCGAAGCGCGGTCGCGGAAACCGGATCGAGGCGGCGCGTGACGCCGCGGGGTGTGACGAATGCATGGAAGGCTCCCTCTGCTCGACAAAGCTTGTCGTCGGGAGCCCGGAAGGAGGGTAGCCAAGTGAGGTCGCGCCTGGCGCACGTCGTGCGACAATGCCGCGAACCGCTGGGCGGCCCATCCGGGCTCGTCCGGTTGGATGGAGGCGGGTGGGGCATCATCGGTCGCACGTGGCCCCGCTCGCCTCGTTCTGCCTGGGATGCTCTCCGCCCGCGGCGGACCATGACAGCGGTTTTCCATCGTCATTCCCATCGCATCTCCTGAACGCCCTGTGGCGGCGCTTTCATCCACCGCGATACGATGGTGCGCTCATAATTCTTACTCCGCATCGTAACGACGACGGATTCGATTAGGCCGGCAGGAGAAACGGCTACGTAACGCTACGTAGTCAGTGGGAGAACATTGGAGCATCCGGGCGGGCAAGCCAGGCAGGCGCCGAGGGACAGGGACCGCCTGACGCCGTGCGCTGGTGCACCGCCGCGAATGGGCGATCGCCCGCCGCGCTCTCCGGGCTGTGGCACAGAACCGACTGGGGACTTTTGGGCAGCCGGGGGTGTGGTACCGCTGGCTTCCGACTTGTGTGGGGGGAGGCCCTGTCGTCAGCCGCCCGGGTAGAGGCGCCGCACGCCGCCGTCAGCGACCAGCGTGGGGTCCGGTCCGCTGAAGCGGATGCGGCCCGGCTCTCGCACGTAGCCGCGATTGCTGACCGCAAGCCACTGCACGCCGTATTGCGCGGCGACCAAGTGCGTCATGTGGGTGCGCTTGAGTTCCGGAGGCTCCTAAAGACCAGCTCAACGAACATCAAGGGCCAATGTCAACGAGGGCTCGTTCATCAGACCGACCTTCAGTTCCGCCATCGGCGGCCGGTCCGTCGCCAGCATCTACTGTTCGCTGTCGCTCATCGTCCCGACCGCCTGCCGCCACCGCTGGGCCAAATGCGGAACGATGGCGAAGATCTGCTCCATCGTCCGCCGCGTCCGTGCCGTGTCGGCCACCGTGTAGGCGTCCATCTCCAGGTTCTCGACGACCGTCATGTTTTGAAGACGATCCTGCCCTGCGGCGCGTAGCCGATGCCGTGTCGGACCACGAGGTCGGTCCGCAGCCCGCCGATGCCCTGGTCCCCGAACAGGATCTCACCGCGCGAGGGACGGAGGATGCCCAGCACGGCCTTGAGCACCGTCGACTTGCCTGCGCCGTTCGCACCGATCACGCTGACGATCTCGCCCGGATAAACGTCGAGCGAAACGCCATGCGGGATTTGGATCTTGCCGTAACTGGCGTCAATATCGCATACCTTTTAGGACGGGCTCGGCGCGGGTGGCGGGCGCGGCCGCCCGCGAGAACGGGGCCTCGCCGTTCGGGGTGGGGGGAGCCGCTAAGGATCCCGCTCAGTGGCCAAAGTAGGCCGCCATCACACGCTCGTCCACCCCGACCTCCGCCGGCACGCCGTAGGCGATCACCTCGCCGTGGTCAAGGACGATCAGCTCCTCCCAGATCTCCGATCGCCATCTCGTGGTCGGTGAGCAGGATCGTTTGGTCGGCCGCCAGCCGCTCCTCCATCGGGGCCAGAAGGGGTTGTTCGAGCGTCGGGTTGACGCCGGCGAACGGCTCGTCGAGCATCGACAGCGCCGGGTCGTTCATCATCAGCCGCGCGAACTCGACCACCTTTTGCTGGCCGTAGGAGAGGGTATCGCCGTACTCGTCCCGGACGGGGCCTCGTCCGATCGGACTCGAGTCGTTCGTTGGCGCGCTGGCACGCGGCTGTTCAATCGCCCTGCGCGACGACAACCGGGTGCTGAAGCGACGTCAGTGGCCGTCGATCACTTAGGCCACGCGGCTCGTCACCAAGGTGGATTTGAGATCCGCACCAAGTCGACGCCGGTCTTAGGTGATGACCTTCTCGTAGAGGCACGTACCGGTCTGGGGATCGACCTACTCCTCCTTGACGATCGTCTGCACCGATCGCCCGAGGAGAGCACCGTTAACGTTCTATTGCGCCTCCCGGAGCTGGTACGCCTCGATCTGGTAGAGACCCATGCGTCCGTTCGAGCCGGTCCTCGAGACGGCCGCCCCGATCTTGATCGGCTCACCCAACGACGCCGGGGCGGCCGGCGCGACGCTCCGTATCTCGACTCGGGGGACTCGACCCTGCGCGGCCAAGACCGCGCCGACGAGCGGCGCGCTCAGCCCCAGCGCCCCCGCCCGGTGTAACACCGCCCGCCGCGAGACCTGTCCCGCCAGGGCCTCCGCCATCAAGCGGGCGACGCTGTCGCTTTCCCTCTGCTCGGGTTGTCGCATGGTCTCTCCCCCTCCGTTCACTTGCTCGGTCCGCCCCCTGGTCACCACCCGCCGCGGAAGATCCGGCCGCCAGCGAGCCTGCGCGGCGATGGCACATCCGGGCGTCCCACCGCGTCCGCGGGTCCCGCAGTTATCGAACCGCACCCTGGATTCGTACGGTCGCGAATGCGAGCAACAATCGTGCCATGGAGTCACCAACCCGTCTGGGTGACAAGTGACGCGATCTCTATTCTCGAGCACGCTGGGCCCGCTCGGCTCGTCTGTTGTGGGAAGCGGCGGTTCCGAAGGGAGTGCGGCGTCGAAACGCATTCCGGAGGAGAACAGTCGATCGCCGTGTTGGACTAGGTCCCAAGCGGCCCGGACTTGCTGACCGCCGGCTACGTCGCCGCGGATTTCCGACCGACGCGCGCACGACGGAGGTGTGACTGGCGTGGTCCAGTGTGGCGGGAGTCGCTTCACCGGGCGGGAAGGAGCCGACACCGCCCCGTGGGTCTGAGCCGCAGCGACGATGAGTGGAGTGACTGAGTACTCCACCACGACGCCGAAATACTCCCCGGAACGCTTCCCAGGTCTAGGAAAGGGACCGTTAGACGCTCTTCGACCTGACGGAGGCCGATGACCCGGCGGCTGAGCGACGGATGCAGTGCCTCAAGGCGGGCGTGGACGCCAAGATTGCAGCCCTTGCCGGGTCGCTTGTCGCTACGCGCGCGGGACGGGCGCTGCTCGCCACGCTCAGCCCGAGTAGCATCACCGTCGACTGTTGTGCTTTACGTAACTCCAAATCGGCGACTGAACCCCACGCCGCTATCGCAGATCCGACCCGGGTCTGATTACCGACCGTTGGCGTCGGAGGAAGGTTCCCACTCCACGCCGGGATGGAAGAGAGCGGACACGCGTGCGACCGGAATGGATGCGGTGGACCGATGGTCTGATAGACTATCGAAAGGGAAGTAATATGCCTCCGGCGGGCGATGAACGCCAAGGCGCGGTCGATCGCTCACGTGTGTGGCTCGGCGCGGGGTGGTGCGACGGTGTTGGAGCTGCCGGGCGAGAGGAGGAGACACCATGGCCGACGAGCAGACCGCCCGCGAGCGCATTGCGTTCCTGCGCGGCCTCCGCGCCGTCCGGGAGTTTCGGCCCAACCCGGTGCCTCAAAAGGTGATTGACGATGTACTGGAGGTCGCCCGCTGGACGGGTAGCGCGGTGAACCGCCAGCCATGGGAGTTTGTCGTCATCCGCGACCGGGACACCCTCCGAGCGCTCGCGGCGGCTGACGGCTTTGTCGGGCACATGGCCGATGCTCCCCTCGGCATCATCCTAGTGATGGCCGGCGATCACGCCGCTCAGGAAAGCTTCGACGAGGGCCGGCTAAGTGAGCGGATCATGCTCGCCGCCGCCGCCCACGGGGTGGGCGCCGGCATTGGCTGGTTCAAGCCCGCCGGCGCCGAGACGGTCAAGAGCATCCTCGGCATCCCGAGGCACCGAACGGTCCGCACCGCCATTGCCCTTGGCTACGCAGACGAGGGGGCGCGCGGCGCACGCCCAAAGCGGGGACAGGCACGCAAGCCGCTGGCCGAACTGGTCCACGCCGAACGATACGCGTCGGCCGACCTGCCCGTTGCCTAGATTCGCCACTGATCGGGACGATGACCGGCACACGGTCTTCGTCGGGCCGTAGCAACGGAGGGGCTCGGGTCCCTCGCGGGCTGGGAGACCTGTCCGCCCCTAACGTCCCGTCGAATCCTCGACCGCGGAGGCCTCTGTGCAGCGAGTCCTGAGCCAGCGCCTGTACTACGGCTGGGTTGTTGTTGTGGCCGTCACGGCGGTGACCCTGCTGGTGTCGGGCGGCGTCCGCTCGGCGCTCGGGGTGCTGATCCACCCGCTGGAAGACGACCTCGGCTGGAGCCGGACCGCTATTTCGTTTGGGGTGTCGATCGGCCTGCTCCTGTTCGGTGCCGCGGCGCCGCTCGCGGGGTGGCTCACCGACCGTTTCGGTCCTCGCCGTCTCATGCTCGCCGGCCTCGTCCTGATCGCGGTCAGCACCAGCGCCGGCGCCGTCATGACGTCCCTTTGGCAGTTCACCCTCTTCTGGGGCGTGCTCGGCGGGATCGGGACCGGCGTCGCCGGCGCCGTCCTCGGCGCGACCGTCGCGAACCGCTGGTTCGTGGAGCGCCGTGGCGTGGTCCTAGGCGTGTTCGGCGCCGCCACGTCGGCGGGGCAACTCGTCTTTGTCCCCGTCCTGATGTGGCTGGTTGGCGCCGTGGGTTGGCGGGTCGCCACCGTCGGCCTGACCGCTTGCGCCGCTGCCCTCGTTGCCCCCGTCCTGCTGCTCATGCGGGATGCACCGGCCGATGTCGGTCTCCGCGCCTACGGCGACGTGCCGGCGTCCAGGTCGCCGGTATCACGGGCGGCGCCTGGACGGGAACCGGACGCCGGCGGTTGGGTGATGAAGCGCGCCGTTCGCACGCCCGAGTTCTGGCTGCTCGCCGGCAGCTTCGGGGTGTGCGGGGCCACGTCGAACGGCCTGGTCGGCACCCATTTCATCCCGCACTCGCTCGATCACGGCATCGGGGAGGCGACCGCGGCCGGCGCTCTGGCGGTGATGGGGGCGTTCAACTTTGTCGGCACGCTCGCCTCCGGCTGGCTCACCGATCGCTACGACCCGCGAAAGCTGCTCGGCGTGTACTACTCGTTTCGCGGTCTCTCACTGTTCGTCCTGCCCTTCGTCACCGACTTTTCCGGGCTGGCCGTCTTCGCCGTCGTCTTCGGGCTCGACTACATCGCCACCGTGCCCCCGACTGCTGCGCTCACGGCGGACATCTTCGGCCGCCGCCACGTCGGCGCCGTCTACGGGTGGGTCTTCTTCAGTCACCAGCTCGGTGCGGCGCTCGCGGCCTACCTCGGTGGCGTGTCCCGCGATGTCCTCGGCGATTACACGACGACGTTTTTCGCCGCGGGCGTCCTCGCGGTTCTCGGCGGCGCGATGGCCCTCCGCATCGACCGTGGACCGCGCCCGCGGTCGCCGGAGCCCGTGCCGACGGGCGCATGACCAAGCCGCGGTCTCGGACGGTTCGAACCTTGACCCTCCGCGCCCTGTTGACGCGCCCACCATCCAGCCTCATCATAGGCACGATGCGCTGCGTGCCCGCGCCCGCGCCCGCATCAGCCAAGGACTCCACGCGCCATGTCCTCCGCATCGACCACTGGTCGCCTCGAGGTGGCGAGCCCCGGCCTGCCGGCGCCGCTCACGCCGCTCGTTGGGCGAGAGCGCGAGGCAGCGGCGGTTCGTGAGCTCCTGCTCCGCGCGCACCTGCGCCTCCTCACCTTGACCGGCCCCGGCGGGGCAGGAAAGACACGCCTCGCCCTCCGCGTCGCCGCCGACTTGCGCGACCACTTCGATGATGTCGTCTTCGTCTCCCTCGCTTCGATCACCGACCCTGCCCTGGTGCCGGCGGCCGTCGCGCAGGCTCTAGGGCTGCGTGAGGTGGGGGAGCGACCGCAGCCGGAGCGGGTCGTCGAATGCCTCCGTGACGGGCGCCCCCTGCTCCTGCTGGACAACTTGGAGCAAGTCCTCGGGGCGGCCCCTTTTCTGGCCGGCCTGCTTGCCGCCTCTCCTGGCTTGAAGGTGCTGGCCACGAGCCGAGCGCCGCTACGCCTTTCGGGAGAGCACGAGTTTCCGGTGCCCCCGCTCGCCGTGCCGAAGCCCAGTGATGCAGCGCGTCTCCCGCTCGGAGATCTCCTTCGGATCGAGGCGGTTGCCCTCTTCATGCAGCGAGCGCGGGCGGTGAACCCGAGGCTGGTGCTGACGGCGGAGAATGCCCCGGTCGTGGTGGAGATCTGCCGCCGGTTGGATGGACTGCCGCTGGCGCTCGAGCTGGCGGCCGCCCGCGCCAAGCTGTTCCCGCTCTCGACGCTCCTGGCACGACTTGAGCACCGGCTGGCGGTGCTGATCGATGGTCCCCGGGACGTCCCGGGCCGGCAGCGCACGCTGCGGGACGCCGTCCGCTGGAGCCACGATCTCCTCCCTCCGGCGGAGCAAGTCCTTTTCCGCCATCTGGCCGTCTTCGCCGGTGGCTTCACGTCCGACGTAGCTGAAGTCGTCGCTGGGCCGTGGCTGCGGGAGGAGGGGTCGTCTGCAGCGGCCGCGGTGCACGAACTGCCCGCTCGATCCGGGGTTTACGGTCCCACACCCGGCACGCTCGACAGTCTCGCCGCTTTGGTGGACGCCAGTATGGTGCAGCCGGTGGGGCCCGACCGGGCCGCCGAACGCGGGGACGCGATTCCGCGCTTCACGATGCTGGAGACGATCCGGGAGTACGGGCTGGAACGCCTGGCAGCGAGCGGTGAGGAGGGGCCAATCCGTGACGCGCACGCTACGGTGTTTCTCGCCCTCGCCGAGAGCGCGGAGCCTGCGCTCCTCGGACCGGACCAGGGACAGTGGCTGGACCGGCTGGAGCGTGAGCACGACAATCTTCGCGCCGCGCTAGTTTGGCTCATTGGGACTGGGACGCCGGGGGAAGCGCGTCCCAGTGAGCGCCGGGAAGGCCCGGTCGCCGACGTTCCGTCTTCCGTCCGGACGGAGACGGCTCTCCGGCTGGCGGGGGCGTTGTGGCTCTTTTGGCTGGGACACGGCCATCTAAGCGAGGGGCGGCAGTGGGTTGAGCGGGCTCTGGGGCTGGCGCCCGATTCGGCAGCGACGCAGTCGATGCCCAGCCGATCTCGGGCCAAGGCGCTCAACGCGGCGGGGGTGCTTGCCGCCGCGCAGGCCGACTACGGACACGCTGTCGCGCGCTTCGAAGCGGCCCTGGCGATGTGGCGATCGATCGGCGATCCGTCTGCGGTCGGTCGGACGCTCCATTACCTGGGGGTGACGGCGCAGGAGCGTGGCGACTACGCTGGGTCCGAACCGTACCTCGCGGAAGCGCTCGATCACTACCGCCGGGGGACCGAGGACGAGCCCTGGATCGGCCTTGTCCTCAACCAGCTCGGGGTGGCGGCGGCCGAGCGTGGGGAGGGTGAGCGGGCTATCGTCCTGTGTGAAGAGTCGCTGCAGCGGCAGCGCGAACTCAACAACCAGCGAGGTGTCGCCATCGCCCTGCTCTATCTTGGTGACGTGCTCCGAGAACTAGGGCGGTATGCGCCGGCGATCACCAGCTACCAGGAGTGTCTCGTTCACCTCGGTCAGCAGGCCGACCGGTGGACGCTAGTGGACGGACTGACCGGGCTTGCGGCGGCCGCGGGTGACGCGGGGCAGCCCGAACGGGCCGCAAGGTTGGCTGGCGCCGCCGAGGCGATGCGCGAGGCCGTCGGGGCGTCGCTCAAGCCGCGCAGCCGGGCCGCCCACGATCGGGCCGTCGCCGCCGCGCGCGCCGGATTGGGGGAGTCGGGGTTCGCCGTGGCCTGGGCGGCGGGTCGGGCGAACACGCCGGAGCAGGCCATTGCCGAGGCGGCACGTGTCTCCACATCTCCCGTGAGCGAGACGCGATCGACCTCGGCGCCGCGGCCGCCGATCCGAAGCTCGGCGAGCCCCGGACGGACGGTCCCGTGGAGCGATCTGACGGTGCGCGAGCGGGAGGTGCTGCGCTTGATCGCCGACGGCTGCACCGACCGGCAGACCGCCGAGGCGCTCGCGAGAAGTCCGCCCCCCGCGACCCCACACGTCCCCAACCAACTCTTCAAGCTGACCGTCCGTACTCGCGCCGCAGCCGCTGCTGCCGCAGTCCGCTCGGGGATCGCCTGACTGGGACCACCGCCCGCCGGCTGCGACGGTTGACGTCCCTGGTCGCGCTCGGCATCATGCGGCCGGCATGGCGAACACCGAGCATGACCTCCCGCGGGCCGGTCCGACCATCTCCCTCCGCTCACTACTCGCCGCCTCGCGCACGGGATCCAGCATGTCGACCATCCCATTGCCGGAGCGGTCCCCGAGCCCGGTGTCACCGCTGCCGGCGCTACTGACAACGCTGGTCGGCCGTGATCGCGAGACGGCGTCGGTAGCCGCGTTGCTGCACCGCCAGGACGTGCGCCTTCTCACGCTCACCGGGCCCGGTGGAGTGGGCAAGACCCGCCTCGCGCTGCGCGTCGCGGCCGAGTCTGTCGAGAATTTTCCGGACGGGACCGCGTTCGTCGGCCTCGCTCCGGTCGATGACCCCGGCCTCGTCGCCTCTGCGATCGCCCGAGCTCTCGGGGTACGGGAAACGCCCGACCAGGACGTCGTGGCGACGTTGCGGGAACATCTTCGCGACCTGCGCCTCCTCCTTTTGCTCGACAACTTCGAGCACCTGGTGAGCGCGGCGCCCCTGGTGAACCAGCTGCTGCTCGCCGCTCCGGGAGTCACGGCATTGGTCACCAGCCGGTCACCTCTCCGCCTCTCGGGGGAACACGAGTTCTCGGTCCCGCCGCTGACGCTTCCCGATGCGGCCCCTATCCGGAGACCGACACTGACGGAGCTCGAGCGGGAGGAGGCTGTAGCGCTCTACGTCGAGCGCGCGCGGGCCGTCAGACCCGACTTCGTCCTCTCGGACAATAACGCATCGGCCGTCACTGAGATCTGCCGGCGGCTCGACGGACTGCCGCTGGCGATCGAGCTGGCCGCCGCCCGCATCAATGTCCTTCCACCGGCGGCGCTCCTGACCCGGCTGGAGCATCTCCTTCCGCTCCTGTCGGGTGGGCCGCGGGACGTGCCGGCGCGGCAGCAGACACTGCACGACGCCATCGCCTGGAGCTATGACCTGCTGGGTCCGGCGGACCAGGCCCTCTTCCGCCGCCTCGCGGTCTTCGCCGGCGGTTGGACGGTGGAGGCGGCCGACGCGGTGGCCCGCGCCATGGAGCCGGTCGCCCAAGACGTCTTCGATGGTATCGCCTCGCTCGTTGACACGAGCTTGGTGCGGCAGCCGGATCCGGACGCCGCGGAGCCGCGCTTCGACATGCTCGAAACGATCCGCGAGTTCGGTCACGAAGCCCTGACGGCAGCTGGCGAGGTCGAGGCGACGCGGAACGCCCACGCGGCATATTTCCTCGGCCTAGCGGAGGACGCCGACGCCCAGCTCCGGGGACCCGATCAGGCGGCGTGGCTCGACCGACTGAACGCCGAGCACGACAACCTTCGCGCCGCCCTCGCCTGGTCCATCGAGCAGGGAGAAGCCGGTGCCGAGCGGGCGCTCCGCCTCAGCGCCGCGCTCTGGACGTTCTGGGTCCGGCTGGGTTATCTGCGCGAGGGTCGCGACTGGCTGGAGCAGGCCGTCGACCGAGGCGGCGTCGTTCCGCCCTTCGTTCGAGCCCGAGCCCTCGGGTACCTCGGCAACATCGCGTTCGATCTAGATGACCATGCCGAAGCGGAGGCGTGCTACGAGTCGAGCTTGGCCCTCTGGCGAGAACTGGGCGAACTCAGGGGCGTTGCGAGCTCGCTCGTCGGTTTAGGGATGACAGCCTGCAGCCGCGGCGACTACACCCGAGCCCGCACGCTCCACGAGGAGAGCCTGGCAATCCGCTCGGCGATGGGGGACCGGGAGGGCGTCGCGCTGGCCCTCCATAGCCTCGGTCACGTCGCCAAGGCCGAGGGCGATTATGCCGAAGCACAACGTCGGTATGAGGAGGCCCTTGCCATCTGGCGTGACCTGGGCGCAACGAGCTCCATCGGCTACTCGTACCTGGAGTTGGCGCGCGTGGCGCTGTACCAGGATCGTTCGACGGCGGCCAGCGATCTCGCCGAGCAAAGCCTAACGATCTTCCGAAACGTCGGCGATAAGCCGGGAATCGACTCGGCGCTCCACGAGCTGGGACGGGCGGCCCATCGGCGGGGCGACGACCAGCAGGCGGCGGCTCGCTTCGGGGAGTCGCTTGCCCTCCGACAGGAGCTGGGATACAAGCAGGGGATTGCGGAGAGCCTTGAGGGGCTGGCCGGCGTTGCGTCCGCGGTCGGACATCCGGAGCGAGGCGCGCGCCTGCTCGCCGCAGCCACGGCCTGGCGCGCCTCGGCGAACATGCCCCTGGTACTTGGCGATCGCGCGATGTGCGAGCGCGACCTGGTCCTAGCACGCTCGAAGCTGGGGGAAGCGGCGTTCAGGGCGGCACAGACGACCGGCGAACACATGACGCTCGCTGACGCCCTCGCCGAGGCATTGCCCGGGATGCTCGCAGCCGCGTCCGCGGGTGGGTCGAGCACGGCACCGAGGCGGACGGCGCGGGCTGGTGCTAACCGCGCGCGCTGGCCTCTCTGCGCGAGAACTCGAGGTGCTTCGCCTCGTTGCCGAGGGGCGGTCTGACCGGGACATCGGTGAGACGCTGTTCATCGGCCGCCGGACGGTGACGACTCATGTCTCAAATATATTCAACAAGCTCGGCGTCAACTCCCGGTCAGCGGCGGCGGCCTACGCCGTCCGCAACGGGTTGGTCTGACCGGTACATTGATGAACGTGCGCCTCACCCTTCGCGGAGCCGGGCATAAGTCGCACCCCTCGCCTCAGTGTGAGCCGCCACGTCATTTCCCACCGTCGATTCCGGATGGACGACGGGAACCTGGGGCACGAACCACAGCCAAGGTCTCGGCGGAGGATCCGGGATCCGTTGCCTCTGCTGGGCCTCATCCGCTGCGGGCGAGGGGAACCGTGGCCGCCAGCACGAACACCTGGTTCGTCCACTTCAGCCCGGCCTGCTTCGTTTGGCGAAGCCCCGGGAGATTTCCGTGAACCGATTGATCATTCCCTCGTGGGAAACTCCACTGCTACCGGGACTGTGCTGGCGCACGCTCGCCTGACCCTAGAGCACCGGAACGGCGAACCGGGAGCCGGAAGCGGCGCTGAGGTGCACGCTGGGGGCTTCGCCCTAGCTCTCCGGGAACCTCACCGTGGCGTTTGGATGGCCGTGGAAGGTGTAGGCAAGCCACGTCGGATGACCAGGGATCTCTTCATCCGTCGTGAAGCGTTCGCGCACCGCCCGCATCGCCTGTCCGAGGGTCAGCCCCTGGCCCAACGCCTCGTAGAATCGGACCGAGACCCGGCTGGCGACCAGGCTGGTGACCGACCAGTACGGTCCGATGAACCCAGCGCACCCCGCGTCGCCGAACGCCGTCGCCCAGCCGCCGACCCCAGCCGACGACCAGCCCTGGTTGCCCAATTGACAGGCGTTGAGGAAGACGAGCGGCGCTCGGTCGCCGCCGAGGGCCGCATCGCGCACATCAGCCGGCCGGAGCGCTCCGTCGCTCAAGACTAACTGGCCGTCATCGGGCGCAGCCGGGTCGAACGTGCCGTGGCAGGAGAAGTGGATCAGCTGGTCCCCGCGCGAGCGCAGCAGGTGGTTCACCGGCTGGATCTCACCGGCGACCTCCCGTGCGCCGAACGCCTTCGTTAGGCGCTCGATCTCCTCCTTCGCCCCCGGCAGCCGGCGTCCGCCGTATTTCGGGGCGATCGCGGCGAAGCCTGATACCTCTAGCTGGGCAGGCAGGGCACGTTCCCGCCGCCAGCGAGCGATCGCGAACGCGCGCCCGAGCATCATGGTCACCTCGCCGGCGACCTTCGGCCGTGGCTTGACGAGCTCCCAGGGTAGCGACGGCTCGTCTGAGCAGATCAGCAGCGACAGATCGTGGCCGTGCATCTCGCGCCAGTAGTACTCGCGCAGTGACGAAGGCAGGATGTCCCAGAGCTGCTCCCCCAAACGGTCGGCGTGCGCCTGACGCATGGCCACGTCGGGAGAGGCGCGAATCGTCCGGAACTGCTGCAGCAGAGACTGAGCGCCGCCCCGGGCGAAGGTGTCGTCCGTCTCCTGGGCCGGCAACCGCTCGGCGCCAGTTCCGGTGGCGACCGAGACCGCGTACCGACCACCGGGACGCGCCGTGATGGAGAGGATGAGGTCGGGAGGCGTCAGCGCCACGGCACCGTCCGAGCCGGCTGCCGCGCGGCTGCCCGCGATGTCGAGCGGCTGAGCGATCACGGGAACGTCGGGCACGGAGAGCATCGGCTCTCCTCTTCCGCCAGCACGGCGTTCACGACGCTGGCGCCCCCGGAGGTGGCTGGGCTGCGGAGCGTGAACCGCGCATTCTCGAAGAAGACGGAGTCGCCCGCTTCCAGCACGACCTCCTCGCCGATTGAGAGATCGCACTCCACGACGCACTCCGCGGTGTCGGCCGCGGCGGGCGACGCATTCGCTTCCGCGGCCGTCGGTGTGGCGTGCTGGTCGTCGGTGGCCCGGGTCAGGACGGCTGTTCCCGCTTCGAGCGTCAGGACGACTGAGCCGGCGTCGACGACCGAGACGAACGACCCGATGAAGACGCCCTCCGGGTTGTCGGGGTCCCCGGGATCGCCGACCGTGACGCTGGCGCCCGGCGCAAACGTCGATCGGCTTAACGAGAGCGTGTGGGGGAAGGCCGCTTCCGGGACCCCGGCGCCGAGCCGCACCGTGGACACGCCCGCGGCCGGGGTGCCGACGGGGCTGGCGGCCGGGGTGGCATCTTGAGCGCCCCGTAACGCGGGCGACTGGTGAATGAGCACGGTCAAGAGCGCGACGAGCGCGATGCCGAGGACGGCCGGGCGGCGCACGGGGCTCTCCTCTCCGCGGATCCGAACTTAGCCGGGCGGGTCCGGGTAATAGATCCCCGCCTCAGAGTGCGTGAGTCACGACTACCGTACATCCGCGTTCGCCCATGCACAAGAGGAACCCCGGCGTTCTCCTTCACTTCATCCCCGGTTGTTGCCCCTCCCCGTCCACTCCGGCCTTTCCTGCACAGAGTACGTAGACCCCTTCGTCACGCGCGCGGAGGACGATTCCGTATTTCCTCCGATGCGCCGTCTGGCTCGCGGACGCACCATGTCGGCACGGGTGTACGCCGCGGCGCGCTCCAGTTCGGGAGCCGAGTGGCCGCGCGGCGTCGAAAGGAGAGGACGCGATGGTTCCGGGACTCCTGGCGCGGGACGCTGTGATCGGAGAGACGCGCCGCCAAGAGCTGCTGGCCACAGTCGCCCGGGAACGCATCGTCGAGAGGGCCGGGAGTTCCCGATACGGGGCGCCGGTGGCCGTTGCGGCGGCGCGACGAACGTTGGCGACGATCCTCGTCCGGGCCGGGGAGCGCCTGCTGCGGCTGGATCCGGCGGGAGCGGACCCACACGGATTGCCCGCGGCCGGCGGGTTCGGCGGGAAGCGTTAGTAGCGGCGAGGCCGTCGTCGACGGCGCCCCGCCTGGTGCGGCGGGGAGTGGGGGACGTTCCATGGTCACGACGATCCCAAGCCGCCGACGATGGGCGTCGCGCCCGACCCTTGCTCGGCCCTCGAGCCGGACGCTGGCGCTCCTTGCCCTCCTCGCGGCGACCGCGTTCTGGGGGACATCCTTCGTCGCCGCCAAGGCGGTCCTGGACGCCGTGCCGCCGGTAGCCCTTGCCGCGACACGCTTCGCCGTCGCCTTGGCCGTTCTCCTGCCGCTCACCTATCGGGCCGGCGCGCGCCCGGCCGGCGGCCGCGAGGCGGCCCTGCTCGGCCTGACGGGCGTGGCCCTCCTCTTCCTGTGCCAGAACTTCGGCCTGGCGCAGACCAGCGCCACGAACGCGACGCTGATCATGAACGGGGGCTATCCCGTGCTGGCCGGCGGCCTCGCCGCGTTCACTCTTGGCGAACGACCCTCGGTGCGCCTGGCGATCGCCGCGCTGGCGTCGCTGGCCGGGGTGGCCGCCGTCGTCATCGGAGCGGCCGGTGGCGACTCGAGTTTCGGCTTCTCGGCCTTCGGCGATCTCCTGATCCTCGCCGCCACCGCGAGCGCCGCCGTCTACGCCGTTCTCGGTCGGCGTGCCTTCGCCCGGGCCGGCGGCGACCTCCTGGCCGCGCTGAGCGGCGCCACGGTCTACGGCCTCCTCCTTTTGGTGCCGGCGGCCTCGGTCGAGCTGGTGCTCTTGGGCGTCCCCACGCCAACCCTCGGGGACGCGCTCCTCCTGCTCTACCTTGGCATCGGGTGCTCGGCGGTGACCTACCTGCTGTGGGCCTACGGCCTGCGGCATCTTGGGGCCGGCGAGGGTGCGGTCATTGGCCTTCCCGTTGGCGTCGGTGCGGCCTCGATCCTCCTGGGCGAGCCGATCGCTCTCCCTCAGCTCGCTGGCGCTGTGCTCGTCCTCGCCGGCGCCTGGCTGGCCGCCAGCCCAGCACGCTCATGGGTGCGGGCCAGACGCTCCGCCCCGCGGGGCGAGCAGTCGGCACCTGCCGCCGCCGCGGTCGACGCCGTCGCGGCGGTCGCCCACGCCTGAGCGTTTGCAGCGCAAATTGAACGGGGAGGCCGCCGCCCCTTGTCACCACCGGTTCCTGAACCAGTACATGACGCCACGGCCGGGCGCTTGCCCGCCGCAAGGACGCCCGCCGCATTCAGCCAAGAAGATGGGCACAGCGGGGAGCCGTTGCGAGGTGCTGCCTTTGCGTTATCCCGTGCCACCACTGCGCCGATTACGTAGGAGGGCACTTCCCGGTGTCCCGTCGCGAATCCGTAATCTGCCAGATGTTCAGGCGGATGCGGCGGCGCATGATGGGACCGTTCCGACGATCGGCCGGCCGCATCCCGAGGCGATGACCCAGCGGTCCTGGAATCGACGGCGGAAGGAGATCGACGATGCTGGTGATGCCGTCGGTGGATGGAGAGGAGACCGCCATGGTGCCTGGACTGAGCGAGCGAGACTGCATGGCGACCGAGCTGCGGCGCCGCGACCTTCTCCTAGCGGCCGAGCGCGACCGCGCCGTCCCACTGGACGCCGGCCGCGCCGGCATCGTCACCAACCCGCTGACCCGATGCCTTGGCGCAATCCTGGTTTCCGCTGGCATGCGCCTCGCCGGGGCGTCCGGCATAGCTGCTCGCTCCTCTGCTCCCGATGTCACGACCTCGGCGGTCGTCGAGGCGGGTCACTAAGCCCGGCGGGGTTGCTTGGCTCGGCGGTGACCGAACTGCCGTGGGCACCGCACCGCTAGCCGGGAGGAGGACACGAGCGTGGGACTCGGAGACGTGATGCGGGCCTTGGGCATCCCGGCGTCGTGGCACTTTTACCTGGCCAGCTTCGCGGCGATGATCCTCCTGGCCGGGCTGGACTTGGTCGGCGCGCTTCTCGCTAAGGAGTGGGCGGAGCGTCACCACGCCGCCTGGTTCGTGGGCGGGCTCCTGACCTTTGGCGTCCTCTTCGCCGTGTACGCGGCGAGCCTGCGGCTGGCGGAGCTGTCGGTCGTCACCTTCGGCTGGATCGTCTTCCTCCAGGTCGGCTTGCTCCTGTGCGACCGGTTGCGCTATGGGGTGGAACTGCCCCCGGCCAAGTTGGTGGCCATTGCCGCCATTCTGGCGCTCCAGGCCTACCTCGTCCTCGCTCCGAACGGGAGTCGGTAGCCGGGAGCTGGTCGTCGGCCTGCTGCGGCGCGGCCGTTGTTTGACGTGCGCTCACCAAGCCGTGGCTCCCACCGCTGGTCTTCACCCAGGTGCGAACAACCGCCGACTGCCCACCGCGCTCTACCGACTACGGAAGAAAGGCGTTCGAGATGGTAGCAATCCTCGAGTCTCACGACGCGATGGCGTGGCCGCAGGGGTTGGTGCTGCCGCCCGCTCGGTTCCCCAAACCGCGGTCGGATCACCGCCGGGCTCCATTCATCGAGGCCCTGTGCACCTACCGCGCGGCCGGGACGGTGCCATTCTCGACACCCGGCCACAAGCTGGGGGCATACGTTGGGACCGAGCTGCGCTCGCTCATCGGGAACGATGTCTTCGCCGCGGACGTCTGGCTGAACACCGCCGACCACGACGACGCCATGGAGGCCGCGGAGGGCTTGGCTGCCGCCACCTGGGGTGCGGAGCGGAGCTTGTTCCTCACCAACGGCTCATCCGCCGGCAACCATGCCTATCTGCTGGCGGCGTTGAAGCCCGGCGACGAGGTGATCGTCGGTCGCGATCTGCACCAGTCGCTCCTCGTCGGGCTGATCCTGAGCGGCGCCCGGCCGATCTATGTCGCACCCCGGCTGCATCCCGATCTCAACGTCGGCCTCGGCATCGCCGCCGCCGATGTCGCCACGGCGCTCGATGCGCACCCCGCCGCTAAGCTTGTCGCATTGGTCAGTCCGTCCTACGCGGGAGTGACCTCGGATGTCGCGGGGGTGGTTGCGGTCGCGCACGAGCGGGGCGTGCCCGTCTACGTGGACGAGGCGTGGGGACCGCACCTTGGCTTCCACCCGGCGTTGCCACGCTCGGCGATGGCGAGTGGCGCCGATGGTGCGGTGACCAGCACGCACAAGCTCCTGACCAGTCTGTCCCAGGGGGCGATCCTGAATGCTCGAGGCGGCCTCGTGTCGCCCAGCCGGGTGGCAGCCACGGTGAAGATGGGCCGAACGACGAGCCCGTCCCTGCCGATCCTCGCCTCGATCGACGCTTGCCGCCGCCAGATGGCGCTGGCCGGCGAGGACTTGCTCGACCTCGCGCTCGAGCTGGCGTGGAGCGCGCGCTGCCGGATTGCCGCTCTGCCGGGGTTGGATGTTCTCGATCCGGCCATCCTTCGGGCCGGCGGGGCCGCTGGCGTCGATCCCACCAAGCTGCTGATCGACGTCCACCGCCTTGGCATGACTGGCTACGAGGTCGACCGCGTCCTCCGTGACCGCTACGGGATTGCGGTCGAAGGGAGCGATCTCGTGGGCGTCGTCTGCCTCGTCACCGTCGGTGACACCCCGGAGACCGTGGACCACCTTGTCGACGCCTTCGCCGCTCTCGCCGCCGAGCGCCGACCGCTCGCCGGCTACATGCCCGCCGCCCATCTTCGCTCGTCCGGTGCGGTGGTGGCTCCGAGGAAGCAGGTGCTCTCACCGCGCGACGCCTTTTTCGCCCCGACCCGAGCCGTGCCGGTGGCCGAGGCCGCCGGCGAGGTCGCCGCCGAGTTGGTCATCCCTTACCCGCCCGGCATCCCCGTCCTCGCACCGGGCGAGGTGATTGACGCCGACAAACTGGCGTACTTGCAGTGTGGTGTCGCGCTCGGCATGCACGTCTGCGGCGCGGAAGACCCGACCCTCCGCACCGTCCGTGTAGTCGCCGGGCCGCCGACGCCGGTCTGAGGCTCGGTCACGGGGAGCAGAGGCGACGACGCCCCCGTTGCGGTCGATCCGACGCTCGGCCCGTTCCCTGAGACCACGAGCCACAGCAAGGTTCAACTCCGTCGCCCGCCGTAGGCCGGGCTGCTTGCCCCCGGCTGCTGTTTGCCCATACTTGTCCTCCTTCGGGCGTCCGCCACCGGTCGGGCGAGGGACGGGCGAAAGTCCCACCAATTAGGCGAGGGAGGCAGCGGGTGGCGAAGATCAGGGTCGGGGTGCAGGTCCAACCGCAGCACGCCACCTACGCGCAGATGCGCGCGGCCTGGGTCCGGGCCGAAGAACTAGGGGTCGACACCGTCTTCACGTGGGACCATTTCTTTCCATTGTGGGGCGACCCCGACGGCGCGCACTTCGAGTGCTGGACGATGCTTGGCGCGATGGCCGAGGTCACGGAACGGGTCGAGATCGGCGCCCTCGTGACGTGCAACTCGTACCGCAATGCCAACCTGCTCGCCGACATGGCCCGCTCCGTTGACCACGTGGCCGGCGGCCGCCTCATCTTGGGGATCGGCAGCGGCTGGTTCGAGCGCGACTTCGACGAGTACGGTTATGACTTCAAGAGCGCACCCGACCGCCTGCGCGATCTCGACGTCGCGCTGCCGGTCGTTCGGGACCGCCTCGGCAAGCTCAATCCTGGACCGGTGCGGGGACGTCTGCCGATCATGATCGGTGGCTCCGGGGAGCGGGTCACGCTGCGCATCGTTGCCCAGCACGCCGACATCTGGAATGGATTCGGCGAACCGACCGAGGCTGGCCGCCTCAGCGGCGTCCTCGATGACTGGTGCGGCCGCGTCGGTCGCGACCCAGCCGCGATCGAGCGCTCGATCCTGTTCAACGAGCCTCGGCGGGTCGCGCTGGCCGACGACTACGTTGCCAACGGGATCACCCACCTCATCATCGGGACCAACGGCCCCGATTACGACATGGGGCCGCTGCGAGAGCTCGTTGAGTGGCGCGATGCCCGCCGCGCCGAGGATGCCGCCTAGTAGGATGAGCGACGCCGACGCGCGCACCGCGAACGCCCGACGAGAGCGCACGGGATGCCTCAGGCGGGCAGGCAAGCGACCTCCCGGAGGCGCTCACGACGCGCCACCCTTGTACGCCGCGAAGGACGGGTAGACGCGCAGCCGGGCATCGCCGATGGAAACCTCTCGCACGCCGCGGTCGCCGGCGCCATCCACCAGCGGCGCGTCCTTCACCAGCCTGGTGAACAGCGACGCGAGCGGGTTCGCCGCGGACGGATCGAACGCCCGCTCCTCGAGCAGGCGCAGCACCTGCGGCCACGTGCCCCATGCCGCGCGCCGGTCCGGCTCCGGCCCGTCCGCGAAGTGGGCGAGATAGCGACCGAGCACGAAGGCGTAGACCTTGTGCACCCGGAACCGCTTCGCCGTCGCGGGATCGACGCGCGCGAGTAGCGACGTCGCGTCGTTGCGCTGCAGCCATTGCATTAGGGCCGAGATCTGCCGGTTGGCGTGGTAGAAGTTGTCCCGCTGCCGCATGCGCTCGGCCTGGGAGCGCGCGAACAGGTCCTGGGCCTTCAACTCGAAGACGCCGAGGGTCCCGGTCTTTCGATCGAAGACGAGCGCGTCCAGGTCGGTCCGAACCCCGCCTACCTCTCGCTTCAGCTCGACCGTCCCGGCGCTCGTCACGAACCGCTTATCGGCGAAGAGCCGGTAGAGGTCCTCGCGAAAGACGTCTTCCCGGAGGTGCGCGGTGTTGTGGTACTCCTGCGTGTAGCGCCGCTTGAGCTCGCGCGTCAAGAAGAGAATCGGCTCCGTCAGCAGGCCGGCAGCGGACCAGACCACGTGGTCTTCGCCTGCCCGGATCAAGGGCGGTGCGGCCACGCCCGCCGGCGCTCCATGGTAGCGGGCGTTCTCCCCGTCGAGGATGAACGCCGTCAGGGCGCGGCGGCTGAGTTCCGGCTCGATGCCAAGCGCCCGCGCCAGCGCTTCGACCAACCGCGTCTCCGAGCGTGGCATCGCCAGCGCGGGTTCGATCTCAGCGTCAGCGTCACCAAGCGACTGCCCAGCCGCTTGGGACCGGTCGAGGTCCTCGAGCATCCAGCCGATGAGCAGACCCAGCACGTCGACGTACACCTGAAAGGTGCAGCCTCCGATGGAGGCGCTCGGCGGATAGCTGTGCTGATGCGCCATCCGCCGCGTGTACGTCGTCGCCAGACGGCGGTAGTACCCGTCGACGTCGGAAACCGCGGCGGACGCCTCTGCGGCCGAACCGTGGCGTCGCTCGTGTGCCCGCAGCCGCTCCAGGACATGCGGTCGCTCTGCCGAGAGAGACCGAAACGCGGGCTCCAGGCGCTCGGCGAGGGATCTTCCCCACCAGGCGAAATCCTCCCGTTCTCGCCACACCGTTGGCATCCGCTTGGTCGTGACCCAGGCGTGGAACGTCGCGACTCCGTCGTGGGACAGCTGCATGAAACCGGTCTCGGCGTGCGCGAGGACCAGCTCCACGTCTGCGAGGTGGCCGCATTCCCGGATCGTGCGATCGGCCCATTCCGCCGTCGCTATCTCCGCCAAAGACGATCCAGGCTCAACGGCGGCGACGGGGTCCTCGAAGCACAGCCGCAACACCTTGTTCCAGCCGAGCTCGTACAGCCGCCGCTTCTCGACGATGTCAAGCGGGATCGGAGCATCGCCGGCACGCTCGGTGGCCAAGTGCAGAGAGTCCCTGGCGCGTGTGAGAGCGACGATGGTTGCTCGGGTGTCCGCCGACAGCTCGGCGCGGAGCTGGTCGTGGCGTGCCTCAATCAGTTGGCGAAGTCGCTCGCGGTCGGTCATGCTCCCTGCCACGCTCGCTCGCCGGTCCCAAGGCGGGCGACTTACCGCGGGTCGTTGCCGCGGTGTAGCGAATCGACGATCCCGCGACGGCGGTGATGTCGGACCAGGCGATCGCGGCGCCGCGTTGACGTCGCCAACGCTGAATGGTAGCGTCCGGGCCGTTGCCCCCAGCCATGCCTCCCGGAGATGCCTGGTCGTGCCACGTGAGTTGATCGCGATAGGGCCGCGGACTCCCGTCTTGCGCGAGTACGACGAGCCCGAGCTAGGTGCCCGTCAGATTCGCATCCGAACGGAGTTCGCCTCTCCCAAGCACGGCACCGAGTTGGTCGCCTATCGCGACGAACCAGCCGCGCGCCGACCGTACGACCCCGTCTGGGGTGCCGTCATCCCGCGGCCCGAGACCGGAGAGCCGCAGGGCTTCCCGCGACCCCTAGGCAACATGGCGGTCGGCGTCGTCACCGAGGCCGGCCCGGAAGCGACCCGGTTTCGCGTCGGGGACCGTGTCTTCGGCCACTTCCCGATACGGGAGACGCACACCGTGGACGAGTTGGCGGCCGATCTGCTGCCGGAGGGATTATCGTCGGAAGCGGCGGTCTGCCTCGACCCGGCGGTCATGGCGCTGGCAATGCGCGACGCGCGCATTGGGCTCGGCGACCGCGTCGCCGTCTTCGGCATGGGCGCGATCGGTTTGATGGCTGTGCAGTTGGCGCGCCTCGCGGGGGCCGACCAAGTCATTGCGGTCGATCCTATCTCGGTCCGTCGGCAGGCGGCGCTCGCGCTCGGCGCCGATCGCGCCCTCGATCCGCTGGCCGACGGCGCCGATGTCGGCCTGGCGATCCGCCGCCTGACCGGTCCAGCCCCGGAGGCACTTCCGGAGCAAGCAGAGGACGAGCGGGTTCTGGGCGGGTACCAGGAGCGCCCCTCCCAGGTCGGTCAGCTCGGTGTCGATGTCGCCGTCGAGGTCGCCGGGAGCTCCCAGGCGCTGCACCACGCCATCCGCGCCACGCGGTTCGGCGGCACCGTCTGCATCCTCTCCTTTTATGGTGGGGACGCGGCCGGCCTTCGGCTCGGCGACGAGTTCCACATCAACCGGTTGCAGCTCGTTTCCGCGCGGGCCCAGAGCTTGCCGCTCCGTGATTCGCCTGGCTGGACCTTGCGGCGCTTGGTGGAAGTGGCACTCGGGTGGCTCGCTGCCGGCCGCCTCCGCCCCGACGGCATCGTGACACCGATCGTGCCCTTCGCTGAGAGCGCCGACGCCTACCGGGCCATCGACGAACACCCCGAGGAGTCGATTAAGCTCGGCATCCGCTTCCCGTAGCGATGGCGAAGGGCCGATCGACACCGAGCGCGCACTGAACGGGTCGTTTCAGCTCCCGGCGATCGCTAGGCGGCGGACCAGAGGTCCCGCAGCAGGGCGGCGGACTCGCGGATCGCCTCGTCAAACGGCCCGGCGACCCGGCACTCGATGCCCAGATACCCGTCGTAGCCCGTCTCCTTCAGCGCGGCGAAACCCGGCCGGAAGTCGAGGTGACCTCGCCCCGGCTGCAATCGGTTGCTGTCGGCGACGTGGACGTACACGATCTGCTGACCCGCCGCGCGGATGCTGGCGGCGATGTCGGCCTCCTCAATGTTCATGTGGAAGAAGTCGGCCATGATCCGGATGTCGGTGCCGACCTGATCGGCGAAGGCGGTGCCCTGCTCCAGCCGGTTCACCAGGTACGCCTCGTACCGGTTCAGCGGCTCCAAGAAGAGCGGCCTGCCTGCCGCCGCCGCGGCCGGGGCCAGCTCCTGCAGCTGCCGGACGAAGATCTCCCGCTCCAGCTCGGCGGCCGTCTTCAGCGGCGAGAGATCGGGGAGTGCCGGCTGCCGGCCGAACTGCGGCACGAGCAGCACCCCCACCGCGCCCAGCTCCGCGGCGAGATGCAACCGCTCCCGCGTGAGCTCCTTGCCTGCCGCGCGCTCTTTCGGGTCGGGATGCACGAGCACCGGGCGGCCCTCCAGGGCAGCCGCTTCGATTGGAGAGGCCGCGAAGATCGCCCGCAGCTCGTTCGGCGGCAGATCCAGTGCTCCACTATGCAGCTCGATAGCGTCCAGCCCGAGGCGCTCCAGCCATGCGAGCTGCTCGGGTAATGTCTGGCCCGGCACCATTCCTTCACGGATCGCGAGCTTCATCCCTCGGTCCTCCCCGCCGTTCGTCGCTGGCATGGAGCCGCCGTAGCATCGGCCGCGCGTCGGCGTGGGTGATCAGTGAAGCGCGCGAGCCGGGTCACGCCCCGTTCTCGGCATCATACGCGAGCGGCAGCTTGCGTCCGACCGGCCGGAGCTGCGGCGTGCAACGCGCTCCGTTCTACGGAGCGGGGCGAATCCCCGTCGAGGAGGGATTCGGCCACGAATCCGGGTCGGGCGATCTGCTCGTCAAGATCCGGGCCTCCGCGGTCTGTGGTTCGGACGTAGGCTCCTCGGAGTGGGGCAACTCGCCCACGCCGGACCACGAGACAACGGCGACTGTCGCGGGGTGGGACCGGGCACCGGTACCGTGTCGGTCGTCGCGGCTCCGTGTGCCTGGTGGCGTCCTCCGGCGCCTGGGTCATGCGCCGTTCGGACAGCAGGGGAGCGTGCCTCGCCAAGGAAGCGATGCCCGGCGTCGACTGCGACGGCGGCTTTGCGGACGATACCGCCCTGGCCGAGCGCTGCCGTTTCGCGGTCGCCGAGTACCCGCTGGGCCGAGTGTGTCAATGTGCCCCCAGTCGCGGCGCTGGTCATGGGGGAGGAGCCGGTGGGACTCGGCTGCCTACAGCCGTGGCAGGCGGTCGGGGTCAGCCACCTCCCGGCCGTCGACAGCGAACTGGAACGGCGTGACGTCGCCGGTCGACTCGGCGCGCCGGCGCAAGCAGGAGAGGAAGGGGTTCTCGAATCGGCGCGGGCCCTCCTTCGACGGACCATCGGCGATGATCCAGGGGTCGGGCAACCTAGCCGCCCAGCGACAGGCGATCAACGCGCTTGTCCCAGCGGCCGACGCCGACGGGGAACTTCCCGCGATCGTGGCGGCGAGCGAGGACCCGGGGCAAATGAAACCGGGGCGCCGCGTAGCGCCCCGGTCCGGTTGGCTATCTTTGGAACCTACGGAACCTACCCGTCCGCCACGATCGCGAGGTCGACGCTCTCGCGCTCCTCGGCCGGGGTGACGCGGAAGTGGTCCATGGTGAGGCACTCGGTCGGGCACCAGTCGACGCAGAGGCCGCAGCGGATGCAGGCGCGCTCGTCGATGATCATCGCCGCCGCGAACGGCCCCAGCTCCGCCCGGGCCATTTCGGCCAACTCGATGTCGTTATCGATTGAGTAGATCCGGTCCGGTGAGATCATCTCGATGCACTTGTGCGGGCAGACGTCGCCGCAGTTGTTGCAGAGGATGCAGCGGTTGCCGTCAATAAAGATGTTCAACTGACACTGGAGGCAGCGCTTGGCCTCCTCGAACCCGATTGGCTTGGTGTAGCCGACCTCAACCTCCAGGGTCGTATCGCCCGTGCCGATGCCGCGCTCCGGCGTCGGCAGCATCGGCATGGTCTGCCGTCCTACGCCGGCGTAGTCGTCGCCCCAGACTAGCCGCCGGCTCATGGCCGTCAGGCTCCACTCGGCAACGCCCTCCGACACGAGCGGGTTCGGCGTAGCGATGTACTCGGTGGGGACGCGGGTGATCTCCATCTCCTTGACCTTCGGCCGCGCCCCGCGCATCTCCTGGTCGATCAGGTCGGCCACGCGACGCCCCTCGCCGATCGAGGAGATGAAGTTCGTCGGGTTGACGACGTAGTCGCCGGCGGCCCAGACGTTCGGCAACGCTGTCTTCAGGTTGTGGTCGAGGAGTGGCACGCCGCGCCGGTCCCGCTCGGGCAGGAGGTCGCCGAGGAACCGATTGTCCTGGCGCTGACCGATAGCGGTCAGCACCATGTCGCACCCGATGACGAACTCGGAGCCGGGCACCGGCTCGGGACGTCGCCGTCCCTTCGCGTCCGGCGCGCCGAGCTCGTTGCGGATCATCTCGATGCCGGTGACCTTGCCGCTGGCGTCGCCGATGACCCGGTTGGGGGAGACCATGTACATGATCTCGACACCCTCGATCTCGGCCTCCTCCAGCTCAAGCTCGTCGACCGGGATCTCCTGGATCGATCGCCGGTAGGTCATCACCGAGCGCTCGGCGCCCATCCGAAGCACCGTTCGCACACAGTCCATCGACGTGAAGCCACCGCCGACGGTCACGCACCGCTTGCCGACCCAAACGTCCTTCTGTCCGAGGCTGACGTCCTCCAAGAACTTCAACCCAGAGACGACCCCGTCGAGATCCTCGCCCGGGATGCCCATCTCCTGAGGAATCTGGCAGCCGGCCGAGATGACCACCACGTCGTAGGTATCGCTCAGCTCCTGGAGCGACACATCCTTACCGACCTCGGTGTTGTACCGAATGTCAATCCCGAGATCGGCGATGAGCTGGACCTCTTCGGCGATCACGTCGCGCGGTAGGCGCCACTCCGGCACCCCCGTCCACATCACGCCGCCGGGCACGGGCCATCGCTCGAAGATGGTGACCTTGTAGCCCTTGCGGGCGAGTTGGCGCGCTGTCGTCAGGCCGTTGGCCCCGGCCCCAATGATCGCCGCGGTGAGGCCGTTCGGCGGGGGAGGCGCCTCGCGCCGCGTTTCGCCCCGGAAGTCGGCGGCCACCCGCTTCAGGTAGCAGATGCCGATCGGGGCATCGATCTCCTTGCGGCGGCAGGCGTCCTCGCATGGTCGGGCGCACATCCGGCCGAGACAGCCGGGGAAGACGTTGTGCTCCCGGTTCAGCTCGTAGGAGTCGGCGTAGCGACCGTCGGCGATGAAGGCGATGTAGCGCGAGATGTCGGTGTGCGACGGGCAGGCCGTCATGCAGGGGATGTTGTCGGAGAACCACTGCGGGTCGCCGGTGTAGATCGGGTATCGCTTGCCCGTGCGCGCGGCGTAGGGCGTGAAGAACGACGCGTCGACGAAGGCAAGCAGCCGGAGGCGCCGACCGTCCTCGATGTCGATGTCATAGCCTTGGCCGGCAACGCCGTAGGAGGCCATCTCGCCGGCCGTCATGCCGACCTCGGACGGCGTCATAGCCCGGAAGCGGTCGGCCGTGCTCCCACACGAGGGGCACGCATCGGGAGGCGTCGCACCCTCGTGGATCCACCCACAAACCTTGCAACGGAACATGGCGTGTACCTTCCCGGGGGTCGGACGCGTGGCAGACCAAAAAGGCGCCGAAGGGGCGCGAGTGAACGGTCCGAGTATACACAAGGTGCGCGTGGGATCCGGCCCCTTCTGTCGTGCCACAGGCACGGCTGCCGGATCACGGGCTAGCGGTGGACGAGTAGCGTGACGATGCCGCCAAGCCCAGCCGGTTCATTCCCGTCCATGGGTCCGGCACGGCGCATCGGCATAGCGCGTGCGCCTACCAATGCCGTCGGCTGCGTGAACGAAGGCTTCGTTACTCGCTTCCTGGTGTGGCCACGGGTGTTGCGCCCGCTGCCGGCGTGCCTGGTCCGCCTGCCGCCGCTCCGACGAAGGCGGCGACGAGGGCGTCGAGCCGCTCCGGCGTGTCGGCGGCGGCGGAGAAGAGCCAGGCGCTGTCGGCGCCACCCCAGGAGAGCGTGTAGAGCGTCCGGCTGACTTCCGGCGTTCCCAAGCCTGTCCCGCCGATCCCGGCCGTCGTGTTGGCCCGCAGCCAGACTAAGCCGCCGTCGCGGCCGAACGCGAGAACCTGGTCGAAATCGGTGGCACCCGACGTGACGAGAGCGACGAAGTCCCCCGCGGCCCAGCCGGCCGGGAAAAAATCGCCGGTGGAAAGGTCGAGGGCCCCGAGCGCGAGGGGCGGTCCAAGTCCGTCCGGGTCGGCTCCGTAGGCCGCCCCCAGGCGGTCGGTCTCCGGCGGGGGAGCGGGCGCTCGGGACTCGCCGGCCACCTCGGGGGGCATACGCGCCAAGAGCGCCTCGACGCCCGCTCGGTCGTCAGGCAGCGGGACGCTTTCCAGGCCGAGCGGGGCGGTGGCCGCCGGCAGGGCTGCCGCCGCGGGCGAGCCGACCGCCGTCGCTTCGGGTTGGCGTGCGGCGGCGGATCGAGCGAGGAGCCAACTGGCTAGGCAGGCCACAACCGCGAAGGTTGCGATGCGTCGGGCGCGGACCATGACTCCCGCTTCACGGTGCGAGAGGCCACTCCGGTACCGCGAGGTTCCGACGCCGGCCCTATCCATTCGCCCGCTCCAGCACTTCGGGGTTGACGATGTGAGGCGGCTGCTCCCCGCGCAGCACCGCGAGGAGGTTGCGCGCCGCCGTCTCCGCCATCCGGTCGCGCGTCGCCACCGTGGCCGAGGCCATGTGGGGGACGACGACCGCGTTCGGCAGGAAGACGAGCGGGTGGTCGGCCGGCAGCGGTTCCGGGTCGGTCACGTCCAGCGCCGCGCCGCCGATCGTGCCGTCGCGCAACGCGTCGGTCAGCGCGTCGGTGTCGACGACCGGACCGCGGGCGGCGTTTACCAGGATCGCCTCGCGCTTCATCAACTTCAGCTCCCGCGCGCCGATCAACTGCTGCGTCTCCGGCGTCAGGGCGACGTGCAAGGTGACGAAATCGGCCTCCCGCAGCAGTTCGTCGAGCGGTCGGTACGTCACGCCGAGCGACCGCGCCACCTCCGGATCTTGGTAGGTGTCGTACGCCAGGACGCGCATGTCGAACCCGCGGGCCCGCTTGGCGACCTCCCGCCCGATGCGGCCGAAGCCGACGATGCCGAGCGTGGCGCCCGTGAGGTCGCGTCCGAGTAGGAGCGTCGGTCCCCACGTCTTCCATTTCCCGGCGCGGACGTAGTCGACTCCCTCCACCACGCGGCGAGCGGCGGCCATCAGCAGCGCCCACGCGAAGTCGGCTGTCGTTTCCGTCAGGACGTCCGGCGTGTTGCAGACCGCCACCCCGCGCGCGGTCGCCGCCGGGACATCAACGTTGTCGTAGCCGACCGCGAAGTTGCTGACCACTTTCAACTGCGGCTCGCGATCAAGCACGTCGCCGGTGATGTCGTCGGTCAATAGCGTCAGCGCGCCGTCGCAACCGCGCAGCAGCGCGGCGAGTTGCTCCGGGCTCGGTGGCAGTTCCTCCTCCCAGAGCCGCGTCTCCGTCGCCTCTCGCACCATTACCAGCCCGGCCTCCGGGATTTTCCGTGTCACTGCCACCGTTGGCTTCGTCGGCGCCATCTCCTCGCCCTCCTGGACGTGGCATCGGTCGCCGATCGACCGACCCTGAGCATCTTACGACGGACACGAGGCAACGGCGCAGCCGAGTCAACCCGGTCGTCGCGGCACGAGCAGCGGGGGCGAGGAAGGGCGTCGGCGGTGGAAGGCCCACGAGGCGAGCAGGGCCAACCTCAGGCTCCTTGCCGCAATTCCGACCGGTGGAGTACACTATGAATCGGAAACAAGACTCATTCGCAAGTGGATAGAGTGACGGAGCAGACCGGGCGGATGGACGGCGGGTACCGCAACACGGCGCAGCGGGCGGTGATCTTGGATGAGGTCCGGCTGGCTGATGGCCACCTGACCGCCGGCGAGATCTTCGAGCGCGTCCGTCGCCGGGATCCCCGCATCGCGTATGGCACGGTCTACCGCGCGCTGCACCTCTTGGCGAAACATGGTCTGGTGCAGGAGTTGACCTTCGCCGACCAGGCAAGCCGCTACGACAAGCGGGTCGACCGCCACGACCACGTCCCTGCGGGCTGCTTCAGGATGTCGATGTGCCGGTCGCCCTCATCGCCCGGCATGTCGCGGAGGAGCAGAGTGGCTTTTCTGTCACTAGCCACCACACGGTCTTCGCCGGCCGGTGTCAGAGCTGTCGCTAGGCGGAGCGAGTGAGCGTCCAACAGGTGGCGTCAGAAGAATCAGCGTAGGGGCGTCCGGCGGTGCGACCGATCGGTGGGAACGCGACGTCAGCAAAGGTGCGAGTTTCTGGTTCGAGGAAAAGAGGAGGAGAGACCCACACCCATGGCCGAGTCGACCACCAACGTGCCGATGTTCGAGATTGAGAACCTGCACGCGTCCATTGAGGACAAGGAGATCCTCAAGGGTGTCAACCTGACCATCAATCGTGGTGAGGTCCACGCGCTGATGGGCCCCAATGGCTCCGGCAAGAGCACCCTCGCCTATGTGCTGGCGGGCCACCCGTCCTACGAGGTGACGGAGGGCTCCGTCCGCTACTTCGGCGAGGACATCCTCGAGATGGACCCGGATGAGCGGGCGCGCAAGGGGATCTTTCTCGCCTTTCAGTACCCGACCGTGATTCCCGGCGTCTCGATGGCCAACTTCCTGCGGATGGCCGTCACCTCCGTCCGCAACGCGCGGGCTGAGGCCGCCGCGGAGAATGGCGGGTCGGTCCAGCCGATGACGCCGCGCGAGTTTCGCCGCCTGATGAAGGAGAAGATGGCGCTCCTCAAGATGGACGACGCCTTCGCCACCCGTTACCTCAACGAGGGCTTCTCCGGCGGCGAGAAGAAGCGGGCCGAGATCCTCCAGATGGCATTGCTGGAGCCGACGATGGCGATCCTGGACGAGACCGACTCCGGGCTCGACATCGACGCCCTGCGCGTCGTCTCCGAGGGCGTCAATGCCCTCGCCGGGCCGCAGATGGGCGTGCTGCTGATCACCCACTACCAGCGGCTGCTCAACTACATCAAGCCGCACTTCGTCCATATCATGATGGACGGCCGGATCGTCCAGGAAGGTGGCCCGGAGCTCGCCCACGAGCTCGAGGCCAAGGGCTACGAGGGCTGCGCGCGCAGTTCGCGCCGGAGCTTGCCGCCGTCGCCGGCGAGTAGCCGGCGTCGGCCCGTTGACATGCGACGGCACGGGGTTCACGAAACAGTTTGCCAATACGCCGAAAGCTCATCGCTGACGGCTGAAAGCTGAGGGCAAGACAATGGTCGCCAAGCCACAGGTCGAGATCGCCGACTACCAGTACGGGTTCCGCGACGAGGAAGACTACGTCTTCAAGAGCAAGCGCGGGCTATCGCGCGAGGTGGTCGAAGAGATCTCCGCCATGAAGGGGAGCCCAACTGGATGCGGGAGTTCCGCCTCAAGGCGCTCGATCACTACTACAAGCGCCCCATGCCGAACTGGGGTGGCAACCTCTCCGAGATCGACTTCGACAACATCTTTTACTACATCCGCCCGAGCGAGAAGCAGGGCAAGACCTGGGACGAGGTCCGGAGTACATCAAGAACACCTTCGAAGCTGGGTATCCCTGAGGCAGAGCGGAAGTTCCTCGCCGGTGTCGGCGCTCAGTACGAGTCGGAGGTCATCTACCACTCGCTGCGCGAGGACCTCGAGAAGCTGGGGTTATCTTCCTCGACATGGACTCCGGCGTGCGCGAGCACCCGGAGCTGGTCAAGCAGTACTTCGGCACGATCATCCCCGCCAACGACAACAAGTTCGCCGCCCTGAACTCGGCGGTCTGGTCGGGCGGCTCGTTCATCTACGTGCCGGAGAACGTCAAGATCGACATTCCGCTCCAGGCCTACTTCCGGATCAACGCCGAGAACATGGGCCAGTTCGAGCGGACCTGATCATCTGCGCTCCGGCTCCTATGTTCACTACGTCGAAGGCTGCACCGCCCCAACCTACTCGACCGACAGTCTCCACTCGGCCGTCGTCGAGATCATCGTGCAGGAAGGCGCCCGCTGCCGCTACACCACCATCCAGAACTGGAGCAAGAACGTCTACAACCTCGTCACCAAGCGCGCCGCGGCCTACAAGGACGCGACGATGGAGTGGGTCGACGGCAACCTCGGCTCCAAGCTGACGATGAAGTACCCGGCCGTCTGGCTGATGGAGCCGGGCGCCCGCGGCGAGATTCTCTCTGTTGCCTTCGCCGGTGACGGCCAACACCAGGATGCCGGCGGCAAGGTCGTCCACGTCGCGCCGCATACCTCGTCGCAGATCACGTCCAAGTCGATCTCGAAGGGGACCGGGCGAAGCTCCTACCGGGGCCTGGTCAAGGTGTACAAGGGCGCCGAGGACGTCAAGAGCAACGTCGTCTGCGACGCGCTGCTGCTCGACGAGACGAGCCGGACCGACACCTACCCGTACATGGAGATCGAGGAGGAGCGGGTCTCGATCGGCCACGAGGCGACCGTCTCGAAGGTGGCCGAGGAGCAGATCTTTTACCTACAGAGCCGCGGCCTGAGCGAGACCGAGGCGATGAGCATGATCGTCAACGGCTTCATCGAGCCGATCGCCAAGGAGCTCCCGCTCGAGTACGCCGTGGAGCTCAACCGCCTCATCCAGCTCGAGATGGAAGGCTCCGTCGGCTAGCACCGCTGGCATGGGTGCTGGGTCCTGGGTGTCGGGTGCTGAGCGCGAATCCCTGGTGTCCGACGACGGCCCCCGCACCCATTGACCAGCACCCAGTACCCACGAGGAGTTCATGGACGCAACCGCAACTACAATCCAGACCGTAGAGACCCCCCTCATAGGCTTTAGCCGCGAGGCCGTCGAGGAGCTCTCTCGCCGCAAGGGAGAACCCGACTGGGTCCTCCAGGCGCGCCTCGCCGCCTGGGAAACCTACGAGCGGCTGCCGATGCCCCAGCGGACCGACGAGGAGTGGCGGCGCACCGATATCCGCGGTCTCAAGCTCGACCGCCTCGCCCCCTTCGCCGGGTTCGAGCCCGATGGTCGGGTCGATGGCGCCTCCGTTGTCCAGGGCCAGCGGGCCGGCGTCGTCGCCCAGAAGGATGCCACCACGACCCACGTCGAGCTCGCCCCGGACGTCGCCGCCCAGGGTGTCATCTTCACCGACCTCGACACGGCGGTGCGCGATCATCCAGGTCTCGTCAAGCAGTATTTCATGACCGAGGCGGTGCCCGCGAAGTTCGGCAAATTCGAGGCGCTGCACGCCGCCTTCTGGCAGGGCGGGATCTTCCTTTACGTCCCGAAGAACGTCGCCGTCGAACTCCCGTTTCGATCGTTCGCCATCGCCCACGAGCCGGGCGCGGCCATCTTCACGCATACGCTCGCGGTGCTCGAACAGGGCGCCGAAGCGTTCGTCGTCGATGCGTACCGGTCGGAGACGCAGGAGCGCCAGGCGTTCGCGTCAGCGGTCGTCGAGCTGATCCTGCGCCAGGACGCTAAGCTCCGCTACGTCCAGGTCCAGGACTGGGGTCGCCACGTCTGGAACTTCATGACCGAGCGGGCCACCCTCGCCGACGACGCGACGCTCAATTCGCTCCACGTCACCCTCGGCGCCCGGTTCAGCAAGGACTCGATCGGCGCCCATCTGCGCGGCCAGAATTCGCTCGCCGAGATGCTCGGCATCTTCTTCGCTGACGGCGACCAGTTCTTCGACCATCACACCTGGCAGCTGCACGAGTCGCCGTACGCCACCAGCGACCTGGAGTTCAAGGGCGCGCTCAAGGGCAACGCTCGCTCCGTCTACTCGGGCCTAATCCGAGTGGAGGAGGGCGCGCAGAAGACCGACGCCTACCAGCAGAACCGTAATCTGGTCCTCAGCCGGACCGCGCGCGCGGACACGATCCCGAACCTGGAGATCGGCGCCAACGATGTCCGCTGCACCCACGGCGCCACCGTCTCCCAGGTCGAGGAGGAGCACCTGTTCTACCTCCAGGCCCGCGGTATCGAGCGCTCGGAGGCGCAGAAGCTTATCGTCGAGGGTTTCTTCCGTCCTGTCATCGACCGCATCCCCGTCGAGGAGATCCAGGATTTCTTGGAAGCAGCAATCGCCCGGAAGGTGGGGATTTAGGCGCCCGCGGGCGAACGGCATCGCTCGTACCTTGGATGTGCCACCTCGCCCGCAGGCGGTAAATGGTGATGGATCTGCAGGGACTCGCGGTGATCCCCGCCATGATCGGCGGGCTGACAACGACCGCGAACGTCGCGCCCGGCGGAGTGGGCATCAATAGACTGAGGAATGTCAGGGACCGGCTCGGAAGGTCGCACGGTTGACACTGACGATGCCGGAAGGCGCCACGTTTTGCGATCAGGTGCGCATGTCGGTGTCGCTGACATGCGTGGGAAGGCAGATAGCTGGGGAGAGCGTCGTGCTGCGTTGCCTCGCCCCGACCTTCTGCCCTTGGGAGACGCTATGGACATGACCGTGCGAGCCGCCACTCCTCTCGACGCGGCCGCCATCCGCGGTGACTTTCCGATCCTGGCGCAGACGGACGATCAGGAGCGACCGCTCGCCTTTCTCGACAGCGCCGCGAGCTCCCAGAAGCCGGCGGCGGTCATCGAGGCGCTTGACGACTACTATCGCCGCTACAATGCGAATATCCACCGCGGCGTCTACCAGTTGTCGGAGATGGCGACCGGCCGCTACGAACAAGCCCGCCACTTGGTAGCTGACTTCATCGGCGCTACCTCAGCCCGCGAGTGCGTTTTCGTCCGCAACACGACCGAGGCGATTAACCTCGTCGCCCAGACCTGGGGCCGTCGGAACATCCGGGAGGGCGACCTGATCGTCCTCACCGTGATGGATCACCACTCCAATCTGGTCCCGTGGCAGCTCCTTGCGGAGGAAAAGGACGCTGAGTTGGCCCACGTCCGGGTGACGCCCGACGGACGGCTTGACCTCGATCACCTCGACGTCCTGCTGCGGCGCGAGCCCAAGCTCGTCGGCTTCCCGCACATCTCCAACAGCCTCGGCACCCTCAACCCGGCCGAGGAGATCACCCGCCGCGCCCACGCCGCCGGGTCTGTCGTTCTGATCGACGGCGCCCAGAGCGTGCCTCACCTCCCGGTTGACGTCCGAGCGCTCGACTGCGACTTCCTCGCCTTCTCCGGCCACAAGATGCTTGGTCCGATGGGCGCCGGCGTCCTCTATGGCAAGAAGCGACTTCTTGACGCCATGCCGCCGTATATGGGCGGCGGCAGCATGATTCGCAAGGTCGAGCTCGACCATTCGACCTGGGCCGACGTCCCAGCTAAGTTCGAGGCCGGCACGCCGGCGGTGGCCGACGCTATCGGGTTTGGGGTGGCGGTCGAGTACTTGGCGAAGCTCGGCATGGATGCCGTGCGCGAGCATGAAACCAAGCTCGTCGGCGACGCGATGGAACGGCTCTCGGAAGTCCCCGGGTTGACGATCTACGGCCCGACCGACCCGACTCAGCGCAGCGGTGTCGTCTCTTTCACCCTCGGCGATATTCACCCGCACGACGTCGCCGCCATCCTCGATGGCGAAAACGTCGCCGTGCGTGCCGGGCACCACTGCACCCAGCCGCTGATGCGCGCCCTCGGCCTTGTCGCGACGACACGGGCCAGCTTCTACGTCTACAACACTCCGGACGACGTCGACCGCCTGGTTGCCGCTCTCCATAAGGTGAACGACATCTTCCGCTACCAGCCGTCCGGGGTCGGCCACCAGCCATGAGGGGCGACCGCACGCCGTTGGCTCCCTCCTGGTGTGCCACCGGCAATGAGTTGTAGCTGGTCCTAGCGCTGAAAGCAGAACGCTGATGGCCGATAGCCTGTACCGCGAAGTCATCCTCGACCACTACCACAACCCGCGGAACAAGGGGACGCTCGACCCCGCGGATTACTCGTACGAGGACACCAACCCGCTCTGCGGCGACGAGGTCCGGATCGATCTCCGCGTCGCGGGGGACCGGGTCACGGACGTCAAGTTCTCCGGCCGAGGTTGCGCTGTTAGCCTGGCGTCGACTTCGATCCTCACCGAGATGGTCGAAGGGCGATCGCTCGACGAGGTCAAGGCGTTGACCAAGGACGACCTGCTGGACGAGCTCGGGATCCCCGTGAGCCCGGCCCGCTTGAAGTGCGCCCTCCTCGGTCTCAAGGTCCTGAAGGCCGGCATCTATGGCGTCGCCCAAGCGGATGAGGATTTGTAGCGGTTGGCTTTCGTCCGTGAACTCTTGACGGTTGGCGGTTTGTACCCCGTCGTCAAGTGCCTGGAGAGACGTTGGATGTGCCGCGCCTCGACCCCTGAAGCTGATGGCTGAAAACTTCGTCACCGTTGCCAAGGCCGACGAGCTGAACCCCGGGGAGATGATGTACGTCGAGGTCGGCGATGAGCCGGTTTGCTTGATCAATCTCGACGGCGAGTACTTCGCGCTCAACGACATCTGCACCCACCAGGACGCGTCCCTGTCGGACGGCACGATCGATGGGGAGGAGCTCGAATGCCCCCTCCACGGCGGCGTGTTCAACATCCGAACCGGCGAACCCGTCGCCTTCCCCGTCGTTGTCCCCGTGGAGACCTATCGGGTTCGCGTGGTCGGCGACGAAGTCCAGGTGGCGCTGAACGAGTAGGCCCATTCTGCATTGCGTGAAAGATAGGCGATGCCCCGCCGGTTGCCGGCGGGGCATCGCCTTTCCAGACTCGTCGCCAGGGGTCCCCGGTGCGGAGGCTAGACGCTGTCCGGGTCGAGCGGATCTGTCTGATTGACCACCTCGTCCCCGTCGCTCGCCCCGTCACCGTCGGTGTCGGGGTTGGCTGGGTCGGTGCCGGCCGTGGCCTCGTCGGCGTCGGCCAGCCCGTCGCCGTCGGTGTCGGCGTCCGCTGCCGGTGCGGCCGTTGCCGTCGGCTCCGCGGGGGCTGTCGTCGGCTCCACCGCCGGCGCTTCGGTCGCCACGGGCGCCGTAGTCGCCGCGGCGGCCGGTGCCGTCGCGCCGTCGCCGACGATGAAGTCGTCGACGATCTCGAGGACCTCCGCCCGGGTCAGCGGCTCGTCGAAGGCGTCGGGGACCGGCGAGTCGCCGTTGACGAGGTTGAGGTACGAGGCGTGCCGGGCCTCGACCGTCGCGATGCTCGCCGCCGCCGCCAGGATGTCCGCGTCGGTGATAAACGGCGCCGCGCCGAGGTAGGCGGCGACGCCCGTGTTCTCCAGCGCCTGCGCTGTCTCGAGGAAGGCCTCGATGTCGTCGAAGGCGTCGCCAAAGTCGTACTCGCCTTCCTCGACCGGCGTGCCGCCGAGGTCGGTGATGGTGGCGGTCAGCGTCTCGACGTGCTGCTGCTCGTGGTCGCGGATCTCTTCCAGCCGCGCCCGGGATGGGCGGGGCGCTTCGTCATCGTCCGCCTCGGCGGTGGCGTCCTCGTCTGCGTCGTCCGCTTCCTCGGTGCCGGTCTCGTTGTCGCCCGCCGCGTCCGCGTCCGCGTTGACGCCGGCGAACGCCTCCTCGAAGGCGTCCTCGTCGAACTGCTCGAGACCCTCGCGGTAGAAGAACGCCTCGAGTTGCTCCAGCGTCAAGGCGTAGTTCAGGATGTCGATGTCGTCGGTGAACTCCTGCGCCCGAGCCAGGCGTAACCCGCTCGGCGCCCCGCCCGCGACGGCGAGCGCCAGTGCTCCGCCCCCGGCCAGCTTCGCGCCGCCGGTGATGAAGCCGCGCCGGGAGCTGAGCCGCGCCCGCTCCTCGATTACCGCCTCGATGAACCGCTCGTGCAATGATGGCATCGCGTGCTTCCTCCGCTTGTGGATCCAGCGCTCGGCGAGTTCACCGGCGCGCTTGATGATTGCCCGCCTCCCTGGCGGACGGTCAGGACGCTCGGGTGAGACGGACGCCGCTCGCCGAGGATCGCTGTTCCTCGCTCGTGGTTCGATGTCGAGTCCCATCCATTCGTCACATCTCCGGTGCGCGTGGTAAGCACAACGCGTGCCTCGGACGCCACGGACGGGTGACCGTCGAATCGCAACTTTCCCGACCGAAAGGAACGTCGATGCCGACGAGCGATTCCGCCGTCAGCGTCCCGCGCTCGATGTCGGCCTCGACGCGCTTACCCAGTCGGCTCGCGTCTCATCGACCAGAAGCGAGGACCGCCACCCGCCAGGTCACCCTCGGCGACGACGGTGAATCCAGCCCGAACAAACGCGAGCACTGATTTTGCCTGCATTCCGACGAGGAAACAGGGAACACCTTCGGTGTCCGCCCGCACCAGGATAGGCTCGATCAGCGCGTCCTCGATCCCGCTCTCCCGCCGCATTGGGCTGATACCCAGGAACGCGAGGTGCCAGTGGCGTGTGGGAATGTCGCTCCGCCGCCGGCGTTCAAGCTGACTCCAGGCGCGGAGGAACGCCGCTGAGCCAGCCAAATCCAGCCCGATCGAGGCGGTCAGCAGGAGCGTTCGGACCGGGCGCAGCGCCACGGCGACGGGGTCTTCCGGGCGCAGCCAGATGGCTACCCCGTCGATCGGCGGGGGAGTCGTGTAGACCTCGCCGAAGCGTTGCCCGTACCGGACGAGGCCCAGGCCGGTTCGCGCCATCGCGACCCGGGTGCGCTTGGCCGGATCCGGCACGACGAACCTGATCAGGGGATCGTCGAGGAGTGCCCGCCCCAGGGCCTCGCCCGCCTCGTGGACCCGGTCGGCCGTGAGACGCACCGACCCCGTCCGTGGCGCCAACGCTCCGCCCGCCCGCCCGCGCGGACCCATCGCCGGTCGACCCTGACCGAGCGGCATGGCGGCCACCCCTTGGACGTCCACAAATTCCGCGTCTCTCGCCTGGCACCGTGACCGGATGGCGAGTCGCTACGGTCGCGGCGCGGCAACCACCTCCTCCGGGGGCGCCGCAACGGACGTGCCTTGACGGCCCGCGCGGGCGACCAGCGGTAGCGCCGGTGCCAGGAGCATTCCGGCTCCCACGAGGGCGGCCCGCATGGATACCGAAGTGCCAATCACCCCGATCGGCGGGCCACCGGCGATCTGCCCAACGGCGTTCACCTGATTGCTCATCGACAGCACGGTGGCCCGGACCCGCGAGTCGATGCTTTGATTGAGCCAGGCCGTGTACAGCGGATCGTGCGTCGCGCGGAGCAGGTTCGCCGCCCAAAGCGTCGCCAGAGCCAGCACGAAGTTTCCGGCCATGCCGAAGCCGATCACGGCCGCTACAAGCGCCGCGTTGATGCCGAACAAGGCGCGCGTCACCGCAGCGTGACTGGCCGTGTCTACCCGCCGCCGCGCCACCTCCGTCGCGGCCATCCCCGCAAGCATGCCGCCGGCACCGATCACGCCGAACCAGACGACCGGATCGAGCCCGCCGAACCCCGGCAATCCGACCGTTTGGAGCAGGTGGGGCGTCCAGAGACGGTCGAAGCCTTCGCTGTAGATCCCGTGGAAGGCGCCGACCCCGAAGATCGTCAGGAGGACGGGTCGGCGTCGGACCAGCCGGCCGCCGTCCCTAGCCGTCGCGGCCATCGTCGCCCAGTTGGTCCGCTCCTCGCGCGGCGCGGGCCGGAACCCGTGCTCCGGCATGGTGACGAGAAGGAAGACGCCCAGCAGGATCAGCAGGATGCCGCCCGCGAGGATCGCCAGGTTGAGGCGCACGCTGGCGAGGGCCACGCTGGCGCCGATACCGAGGAGGTCACCAAGCGCGCCCGCTTGGGCGGCGCGCAGGTAGATGACGCCGGCGCGTTCCTCGCCAACCTCATCGGCGAGCCAGGCCTCCTGCGCGCCGCTGGTGAACGTGCTTCCCAGCCCCCAGATGACCTGCGCGAGCAGGGCCGCCGCGAAGACCGGCATGGCCGCTTCAATCACGAACCCCACGCCGACCAGCACCGTGCCGATGATGACCGACAGGCGCCGGCTGTAGACATCGGCGACCACCCCGGTCGGCACTTCACAGAGGAAGGCGACGGTTTCCAGGGTGGTGCCGACGAGGACGAGTTGCAACGGATTGAGCCCGACCGTCTCCGCCTGGTAGACCAGGTTGACGGTGAAGATCAGGGCAAAGGCGAACGACGAAACCCCGACGAGGATCAGATAGACCGCGCGGGCCTCCAACCCCCACCGCTGACCACCGAGACCGAGTACAGGCACGAGTCACCTTCTCCGAACACACCGCGGCGGGCAAGGGCGCTCCCCACCCTGCCACTTCGGATGGCGTCGAGTTCCACGTGACCCATTCCCATGTCTCGGCCCTCCTTAGCGGCTACATCCCATCGCGCGAGGCGTCGCGGGACGCGAACGATCCCCGTCACGTCATTCTACCGGTCGTCACGCCCCGTCGGTGCGCGGTGTACGCCGCGCGGGTGGCTGTCCTGGCGCGTCGGTGCGGGCTGGGGCGGGCAGGTCGACCACTACAGCCGTCTCCCAATGCCCAGCCACCCGGTCGGCTATCGCTCCTCGCAAAGCACCGCGTTGCCTCGGTCGTCGGTGTGGTATTCCAGCTCCTGGCCGGCGCCGGTGACGACGACCAGGTAACCGGGAGTAATGACCTGAGCGTAGATTCCGCCCGGTTGGGGGCACCCAAGCCCCGCGTCAGGCCACTCACTCCGCTCCACCCGCACGAGCGTGATCTCGTCCGCGCCGACACCCAATCGCGCAGCGGCGTCGCGCACGACCGCGTCGACCGGCTCCATCCCACCCGCTACGGGGGTCATCTCGGGCGTTCTCTCGGCCCCGCTGCCGACTATCCACTCGTCGATCAGCCACCGATCATCGACCTCGGCAAAGACGATGAATGCGGCCGGAACGGCCTCTTCGAGCGCCGAATCGTCTCGGTCGTCTGGCGATCCCAGCACCGCGCCGACCCGATCATCGGACAGGGTGCGCAGATCCTCGTCGCGGACGGATGGCGCGCCGTTGAAGGCCACGCGCACGGTTCGCGGTACGCCGGGATGGATGGTGATGACCGGAGGACGCGCTTCATCCTGGGCGGTGACATCGGCCGGTTCCCGCTTCACGGATCGACGGATGTAATCGTCGGTGAACAGCGCCAACCCTTGCCGGGTCTCACCCTCCGCGATGCACGCGGCCAGCTCGTCGAGGGTGGCGCGGATTCCCTCGACGGCTCCCGCGTCCGCTGGTGGGCCGTCCGTCAAGCCGTCCGGTGGCCGCGTTTCACCGCCGGTCGGCGTCGCTTGACCGACCTCCGGCGTCCCCGCGAGCGTCAGCATGGATTCGATCGACCGCGGCTTCACGTCGCAGCTACCTGCCTGCGGCGTCTCGGATTCGTCGGTTGCATTCGCCGTCGGCGCTCCGGGAGCAGCGGGTACCGGCGTCTGGTTGAGCGGCGCCGGGCCGCCGAGCTGTCCGCGCGGCGTCGGCACGATGTCCTGCGCCCTGGTCCGGTCCCAGCCGAGGGCGACCGGAACGGCGAGGCCGAGGACGGTCAAGACGCCGAGGAGCACGGGAAGTGTGCGGGAGCGCATCGGGGACCTCCTCCCCACCGGGCTAAGCAGCACTGGGCTACGCTACACCGGGGAGCCGGCCGCGACAAGCGCCGGGCTACCCCACGCGACCTGTCCCCGGCGTGCGCCAACGGCCGGTGCACCCAATGGGTTCGGCGCGGCCCGTCCGGCGACCGATCCTCACCTCCTCGCTCCTGGGTCATGGGCGCCGGGCGGGTGTCGGACGCCTGGAATGTCGCTAGGATGAGGCTGACGGTGGCAGCTGATCGAGTTCCTGAAGCATGAGAGCGAGTTGCTCCTGGTGTTGAAGGACCCCAGTGAGGGTCATGCGTCGCTCCAGCCGGGTGGTGGCTCGGGTCGGGATGCCCGCGACTTCGATCCCCCGGGACGTTTCCTCCACCACGCTGGTCATGGTGGCCCGGAACCGGCCGCCGGCGTCCAGCGCGACCAAGCGGGCGTCGCCCTCCCGGTCTCGGCGCGCCGACAGGCTACCCCCGCCGGGCAGGACGGCGTCCGAGGTGTCGACGTCGTACCCCGCGGCTTCCAGGATCGCGGCCGATCCGGCAGGATCCCATGCCCAGCCGGCACCGCGGGCCGCGCTCATCCTGCGTCGACCGGCCGCGCGTCGGCGAAGTCCTCGGCGAACGTCTGCCCAAGGCGCGCCAGATTCGCCGGGTCGTCGATCATGATGCCCAGCTCGCGGTTGTCGTCCAAGGATGTGGCAGTGAAGTTTTGCGAGCCGACGTAGGCCCGGGCACCGTCGACCAGGACCATCTTGGCGTGGACGTAGAGCCCACGCTGGAACCGGACTTCGACCCCAGCGTCGGCCAGGAGGAGCCACATTTCCGCGGCCCGTTCGTCGCCCGATCGGGGGGACACGAGGAGCCGGACCTCCGCCCCGCGATCCTCCGCGGCTACCAGCGCGTCGACGATCTCCTCGTCCCGCACGACCTCCGCGTAGATGTCGATCGACTCCGCCGCCCCGTCCATGAGGTTGAGCAGGTCGCGGCGGCTGGTCGTCGGGCTGACGATCAGCGGTCCAGGCGGCGGCTCGGCAGCGCGTGCCCAGTCGGCTTCGAAGATCGCTGCCGCCTGGGCCACCTCGGCCGGTCGGGTCGTGATCGCCCCGAACTCGCGGTTTTTCGTGAACGACGTTTTCGTCAGATTGAGGTTCATGACGATTGCCGTTTCCCGGTCGACCACGAACGTTTTGATGTGGCTGAAGCGGAACGCGGGGTTGTCCCAGCGAACGCCGATCCCCGCCCGTTGCAGTCGCTCGAATACTTCGGGCTGCGTCCCGGCACCGCCGAACGGCTCCTCCTCGAGGATGACACGCACCTCGACCCCGCGGTCTACCGCCCGCTCCAGGGCGCCGATGATCTCCTCATCGCCGAGCAGGTAGACCTCCAGGGTGATCGACTCCCGTGCGGCATCGAGTTCGGCCAGGATCGGTCCGCGCCCATCGTCCGGCTCGACGAAGACGCCGACTGTGCCCCCGGCCCGGCCGACCGCTCGCGTCGCGACCGGCGGCGGTCCGACCGCGGTGTCGCGACCGCGAAAGAGCTGCCCGACGGCCCACAACCCGACGAGAGCGAAGACGAGGACGAGCACCGCCACGACGGCACGTTGGGCGCGGGTCATCCGCTCACCTTCTCCCCGCCGTCATTGAATGGCCAGGTCCCTCTCCGGCAGTCAGATGCCGGCCCGCTCACGCCAGGCCCGGATGTCGGTGGCGTGCTCGTCGTAGTGCTCGTAGGTGTCAACCGCGATGCGGCGCTCAAGGCCGTCGGTCCGCACTTCGGACGGGTTCAGGGCTGCGACGAACGCCAGCATCCGGGCGTGGGCCTGCTCCATGTCGACGCGCTGCTGCGCGACCGAATGGTCGGCGCGGGCCGTCGCCTCACGCTGGTTGATCGCCTCCCAGGGGACGTCCCACCCCGGCTCGCCCGCCAGAAGACGGCGCGCGGCATCGATCACATACTCATCCCAGACGGCAACGTGGCCCATGAGGTCCTTCACCGACTAGTCGCCGGACACCCCCACGTCGGTCAGTCGCTCCTCAGGGAGTCCGGCGATGGCGCGCATGAGGTTTGTCCAGCTCGTCTCGATCCGGCGCAGGACATCCTGCACCAGGTCATCCTGCCGAACGCCGGCGCTCGTCGCCACGGTTCCACCCTCTCCCATGCCATCGCCTCGTCGGGTGCCGATGCCAACGACCGGGCCACTCCGCCGCGGCGAACGCCCGCCTGAATACAGAACGGAGGCACGGGATGCTCTGTGAGCCCATGCCTCCGCTCTGGGGAGTCGTTGCCGTCGAGCGTTAGGCGGCCTTGACCGCGCCGATCAGTTTGGTCAGCGAGTCCTTGGCGTCACCGAAGAGCATCGTTGTCTTCGGATGGTGGAACAACTCGTTCTCGATGCCGGCGAACCCAGCCTTCATGCTTCGCTTGAGGACGATCACGCTGCCGGCTTCGTCGACGTTGAGGATCGGCATCCCATAGATCGGCGAGCTGGGGTCGTTGCGGGCTGCCGGATTCGTCACGTCGTTGGCGCCGATCACCAACGCCACGTCGGTCTTGGCGAAATCGCCGTTGATGTCGTCCATCTCGTACAGGTCGTCGTAGGGAACGTTCGCTTCGGCCAGCAGCACGTTCATGTGACCGGGCATGCGGCCGGCCACCGGGTGGATGGCGTAGCGGACGTCGACGCCGCGGTCCTCCAGCATGTCAGCCAGCTCGCGCACGGTGTGCTGAGCCTGGGCCACCGCCAAGCCATAACCGGGGACGATGATCACCCGCTGGGCGTAGGCGAGCGGTACGGCTGCGTCCTCGGCCGAGATCTCACGGATCGGCAGTGCCTCGCCACCTGTCCCGACCGGACCGCCGACCGCCGCGGGGCCGCCGCCGAAGGCACCGAAGAGAACGTTCGTCACCGGTCGGTTCATGGCGCGCGCCATCAGCAGGGTGAGCAGCGTGCCTGAGGCGCCGACCAGGGCCCCGGCGACGACCAGGGCCTGGTTGCTGAGGACGAAGCCGGTCAGCGCCGCGGCCAGGCCGGTCGCGGAGTTGAGAAGGGCGATCACGACGGGCATGTCGGCGCCGCCGATCGGGATGACGACAAGTGCGCCGAGTGCCAGCGCCCCGAGGAACATCAGCACGAGCAGGCTGCGGGCGGCCCCTTCCTCCGGCGCCAGGGCGATGACGAGGATGCCGAGCAGAACGACCGCGCCTGCGAGCGCCGCGTTGATCATCTGTTGCGACGGGAAGGTGATCGGCCGACCGGAGATCAGCTCCTGGAGCTTGAGGAAGGCGATCACGCTGCCGGTGAAGGAGATCGCACCGATGATGACGCCGAGCACGATCGAGAGCGTTTCGCCGCGGGGCACGTTGCTCACGTGGGTGAACTCGGCGACCGAGACGAGCGCCGCGGTCGCGCCGCCCATGCCGTTGAAGATCGCCACCATCTGCGGCATCGCCGTCATCTTGACGGTCCGCGCCGGGAAGTAGCCCAGCGCCCCGCCGGCGAGGACGCCGAGGACGACGACGACGAGGTCCTCGAGCCCCTCGGTGAAGAACGTGGCGACCACCGCGATCGTCATCCCGACCGCCGCGAGCTGGTTGCCCCGCCGTGCCGTGGCCGGCGAGCTGAGCATCTTCAAGCCGTAAATGAACAGGACCGCCGCGACCAGATAGCTCAGGTCGACGAACGCGTCGCGTCCGCTCTCGATCATCGCTTCGCCCCCGCGCCCGAGCCCTGACCGGCCGTCGGCTTCTTCCGGAACATCTCCAGCATACGGTCGGTTACCACGAAGCCGCCGACGACGTTGGCGGCGCCGAGGACGACCGCCACGAACCCGATCGTCCGCAGCCACCAGGTGTCGGCCGCGCCGAGCACCAGCATGGCGCCAAGCAGCACGATCCCGTGGATGGCATTGGTGCCGGACATCAGTGGGGTGTGGAGGGTGGCCGGGACGCGGTTGATCACCTCCAGGCCACGAAAGATCGCCAGGATAAAGACGTACCCGCCGAGCAGAATCTGTTCATCCATAGGTCGCTCCTCTTCACGTGAGTGCTGCCAGCGCCGCCCGCGGCCGCGGCGTCCAAACCGCTTACCCGCCGCGAGTCGCCGCTGGGGCCGACACGGCCGGCTGCTCCTCCGGCGGATCGGCCAGCGCCCGGGCGTCCCTCGCCGCCGCGGGAGCTTGGGCGGCGGCCGGCTCGGCCACCGGCGTGGTGGGCGCGGAAGCCGCACCCCGGAGCCGGGCGCGGGTCGGTTCGTGGACGATCTCGCCGGCGTGGGTAATGCACGTCCCCTTGACGATGTCATCGTCAAAGTTGAGCGCCAGTCGTGCGTCTTTGACGAGGAGGGCCAGCAGGTTCTGAACGTTCTTGGCGTACATCTGGCTGGCGTGGGTCGGCATCTCGCTTGGCAGATTGACGCGGCCGATGATCGTCACCCCATGCCGGACCACGGTCTCGCCCGGGACGGTCAGCTCGCAGTTACCACCCGTCTCTGCCGCCAAGTCGATGATGACGGACCCCGGGCGCATCTGCCCAACGGTCTCGGCGGAGATCAGGCGCGGCGCGGGCTTGCCGGGAACGAGCGCGGTGGTGATGACGACATCGGAGCGCGCGGCTCGCTCCGCGAGTACTTCCTGCTGTCGCCGGAGGACCTCGGCCGATGCTTCCTTGGCATAGCCGCCGGCGTCCTGAGTGTCGGCCGCGCCGGTCTCGATCTCGACGAACCGTGCGCCGAGGCTCTCCACCTGCTCCTTGACGACGGGGCGGGTATCGTAGGCTTCGACCACGGCGCCGAGACGGCGTGCGGTGGCGATGGCCTGGAGGCCGGCCACGCCTGCGCCGACGATCAACGCCTTGGCCGGGGTGATCGAGCCGGCAGCGGTTGTCAGCATCGGGAAGAACTTCGGCAGATGATCGGCGGCCAGCAGCGCCGCCTTGTAGCCGGCGACGGTGCTTTGTGACGAGAGGGCGTCCATGGTCTGGGCGCGCGTGGTCCGCGGAATGGCGTCCATGCTGAAGGAGGTGACCTGTTTGCGCGCCAAACGCTCCACGAGCTCAGGGTTGGTCAACGGCGCCAGGAACGCGACCAGGACGGTCCCTTCCCTCAGCAGAGCGACCTCGTCCCGTCCCGACGCGTCATCCACGCCCGGTCGCCGGACCTTGAGCACGACATCCGCCAGCTCGTAGAGCGCGGGTCCGTCCGGCACGATCGTCGCCCCAGCTTCGGCGTAGGCTTCGTCGGAGAAGTAGGCGCCGTTCCCCGCTCCCGCCTGGACCAGGACGTTGATCCCAGCGGCCGTCCACCGCTTGACGGTGTCCGGGACTGCCGCCACGCGCCGCTCGTCGGACATGATCTCCTTCGCCACGGCGACGACCAGGCGGTCGGCGTTCGGCGATTCCCCTTCCATACCTCTCCCCGCCTCCCCAGCGCTCATGTGTGGCTCCCCGTCGCTCGCCCGCGGCGAGACACACGGCGAGATGGATCGCGTCCCGCGCGGCTCCTCCACCGCTCGCCCGGCGAGCGGCGATCGCCTATGACCGGACGCGTGAAGTCGGCGCCACGATGCGCCGACTGAACCTCCGTGATGGATGAAGTTTACACAAAACTGGCGCGACGGGGCAGGGATGGAGGGTCAGGCGCACGACGACGCCGCCTGTTTAGGGCGGCGTCGGAGCGTCTTGCCGGTAAACCCCGGCGGGTTCACGGCCTCTTGGCGGCCGTGCGGTGCGGGGACCGGGGCGACGAGCGCGAGCGATCTTGGTCTAGTGGCGCTCGGCGGGGAGACGGATCGGGGCAGGGTGGCGCACGGGCACTGGGACGCGTGCTGGCACCGGTTGCGGCTCGCGACCGAATAGACGATTGAGCAGCTCAGTGAGGCGATCGGCAACCGTGGAAAGAGCGGGCTTTCGCGTCATGAGCTTCTCCGCTTCGGCGACGACGGACCGTCCCGTCACCATCATCTACGTCCGACGGTGAAGGTCGGTTTCGGGGTGCACGGGTTGTGTCACTCGGCACCCGTCGCACCCACTCCCGTCCGGCTGGCCAAACGCATCCTCCGTGCCAGCCTGCCTCTCTGGTGTGGCGTCCGCACATGGGATTGCGCATCGGAGTTGAGCGTCCTTGGCCGACCACCGACCATGACCTGGCGGCGATTCGAGAAACAGCTTCAGGGATGGCTGATGTGCACGGCTCGCGGCCAGGCAGCGCTCCACCTCCGAGGCGACGCTACCAGCCGATGGTGCCGCCGTTTCCCCTGGCACGGCGGTTGCATACCGACCCGGTGAACATAAGTGGGCGGTCCATTTGGCCGTCCCCGGGTCGATTTCATAGGAGGAGCGGTATGCTCACACGCTACTTCGCGCTCGTCATCGGGATTGTCTACGTGCTCGCCGGTCTCGCTGGCTTCGTTCCCGCGCTCGGGGACGAGCGGACCAGTCCGGACCTCATCGTCGACGCCGCGTATCGAGACGTTCTCGGCTTGTTCCCCGCGAACGTGCTTCACCACCTTGTCCACCTGGCAATCGGTATCCTCGGCATTCTTGCCTACCGCACCTACGCCGCTTCCCGCAACTACTCGCGGGCGTTGGCGGTTGTCTATGCCGTGTTGGCCGTCATGGGCTTGATCGACGCCGGCAATATCAACACGACGTTCAAGCTCATCCCGCTCCTGAGCCATGATGTGTGGCTCCACGCGCTCACCGCGGCCGTGGCTGCCTACTTCGGTTTCGTCGCTCCGCGGGCGGTGGATGCGTATCCTGACGCCGCCCGTAGCCGCGCCTAGGTCGGCGTCCCGCCAGCGCGCCGGTGACGAAGCGACGAGCGCCGGGGATGTCCCCGGCGCTCGTCGCTTGCTTTCGCAGACTCCCGCGGGGATGGGCTGAGACCGTCATGGGGCGGAGTGCAGAGCATCAGGGTTAGGCGCTAACTCGCCCGTCTGAGAAGTTGCTCTTCAATCACCAGATCCAAGGCGAGCGTTCGATAGCCGACCGTGTCGAACAGAACCACGACCTTGTCACCCTCATAGCGCATGACGAGACCGTCGCCCCAGGCGCTGTGGACGACGCGGCTGCTGATCGAGAACGGCTGGTCGCGCTCGTCCGGGGCGATGGGGACCCCGGCATCACAGACGTCGCACGCGCCGCAGGGGGGATCGTAGCGCTCACCGAAGTAGTTCAGCAGGTACTCGCGCCGGCAACCACCAGCTTCCGCATAGCCGCGCATCATCTCGATCCGTGACCGGGCGAATCGCTGGAGGTTCTCCTGGGTCTTGGCCGCTTCGTTCGCTGCCTCGCGAAGGTCGTCAGCGCTGGGCGGTCGCTCCTCAGTCGGCACAACCTCGCCACTGGGCAACATCTGCACCACGCCGACCTCTTCCAAACGGCTTAGGGCCGTCGTGACCTGCGTTGTGGAGAGTTTGATTGCGTCGCCCAACGCCTCCGGACCAAGGGGGCCGCCGTGTGCGTGGACGATGGCGGCCACTCGCTCCGTCTGGTCGACGTCAATCTGGCCCCCACTCGCGAAGAAGCGGCGGAGGTTGAGGTCCTCAGGGCGGTAAAAGAGGACTGCAGTCGCCGCGTCACCGTCGCGCCCGGCCCGCCCGATCTCCTGGTAGTAGGAGTCGATGGAATCGCTGATATCGAGGTGGAAGACGAAGCGGACGTTCGGCTTGTCGATCCCCATGCCGAACGCCGTTGTGGCGACGATTACCTCGACCTCGTCAGCCATGAACGCTTCCTGGACCCGTTCGCGCTCGCGGGCCGTCATGCCCGCATGGTAGGCGACGGCGCGCACCCCGCGCTCGTCGAGCGCCGTGGCGACGTCCTCCGCTCGGTTGCGGGTGGCGGCGTAGACGATCCCCGGCTTGTCCGCCGCGGCGACCCGCGTCACGAGTGCCTCGCGTTTATCGTCCTCGTCCTCGAAGGTTTCGGCTCCGAGCCAGATGTTGGGCCGATCGAACCCCTGCACGACCAGCATTGGCTCCCGCATCCGCAGCCGTTCGACGATCTCCTCACGCGTCGGTGGAGCGGCGGTCGCGGTGAGCGCTAGCGTCGTCGGGCGCCCGAGCGCCTCGATGACACCGCCGAGCCGCAGGTACTCCGGCCGGAAGTCGTGCCCCCACTCGCTGATGCAGTGAGCTTCGTCGACGACGAAAAGCGATGGTTGCGCCGCCCGCAGCCGGTCAAGGGTCTCCTGGTTGGCGAACTGCTCCGGCGCGAGAAACAGGAACTCCAGGCTCCCCTCCCCAAGCTCCGAAAACGCCTCTTCGCGCTCCACCGGCCTGAGGGTGGAGTTCACCTGCGCCGCCTCGCCGACGTCTAGCTCGTCGATGTTCTCGACTTGGTCCCGCTGGAGCGCGATCAGCGGTGAGACGACAATCGTGGGACCGTCGAGGAGAGTCGCCGCGATCTGGTAGATCGCCGACTTCCCGGCGCCTGTCGGCAGCACCGCGAGGGTATCCCTTCCCGCGACGACAGCGCGGATTGCTTCCTCCTGCCCCGGTCGCAAGTCCTCGAAGCCGAACTTCTCCCGCGCGACGCGGCGAATTCGCGCCGCGCCTGGTCGTGTCCCGCCCACGGGGTTCCTTTCTCTGTCTCTCTGTAGGCATCGCCGCTGAACGGCCCGGAGCCGTTGGTCGGTCGAGGTGATCGCGGAAGCGCAAGGCGGGTTCCACCACAGGAACGGCGAGCTGCGGTGGACGTGCTGGGAGTGGCACGGGTCATGCCCACGCGGCGGCGACTTGTCGGAGCCGAGAGGGGGACCCGGATGAGATTCGTATCGACCAGGACGCACGGCATCCTCGACTACCTATCGGTGGGAACGCTGCTCGCCCTGCCGAGACTGCTCGGCTGGAGCAAAGACGTGACCCGGCTGCTTACCGGCGCCGCGGTCGGCACGCTCGGCTACAGCCTGCTGACACGGTACGAGTTTGGAGCCGTCAAGACGCTGCCGATGCAGGCGCACCTCACCCTGGACGGCATGAGCGGCGCGCTGCTTTGCGGCGCGCCCCTCCTCTTCCCTGATGAGGACGGAAGCGTCACCGGAGCGCTGGTTGCGCTGGGACTCTTCGAGTTGGGGGCGGCGCTGACGACCGAGACCGAGCCCAGGACGCTTTGACGGCTCGCCAGCAGAGCCCGAGCGGCTAGCGCGGTCTGGCTCACGCCAGGAACCGCCGGCATTCGCCGGCGGTTCCTGGCGTGAGGAGGGAGAGGAGGAGACGTGCGGGACGTTCCCGCTCAATCGGTGCGTTCTCAGGATAGCGGCCCTTTGCCGGCGCACCATCCCCCAAGGGTCATGTCCGCGCGGACGCGGAACGTACAGGCGTGGCTGTCGAAAGGTCCTACGCCAACGCCCGACTGTCCGTACGCTGCGGTACACTTCCCCCGCTGGACGCGGGTGTATAGGGGGCGAGCGTGGGCACCGGGTTGGCCGAAGCGGTCGAGACCGACATCCGGGGTGCGCCGGTGGCCGGGCCAGCATCGACGGCAATGCCTGTCGACGGCGCCAGCCGCCGCGTGAGCCTCCCACGGCGCGAGTTCTTGGCTGATGTCGTCGTGGCGTTGCGAGCGCGGCTGTCGGGGGTTAGCCGAATTCGCCACCGGGCGTCGATGAACCTGGTGAAGGTCTTCTATGGCAACGAGCGGGTCCACTACGACGAGTGGGAAACGCAGTCTGTTGTCGCTCACCTGGCACGGGCGTGAGCTGACCGGCGTTGCGGAGTTGGTCGAAGCCGCCGACTGAGAGCTGATGGCCGTGATAGACGATGTCGCCCGCGGTGAGCCGATTGGTCACGTGATCGACCTGGATCCGGCTTCCATCAACCCCGGTGGGGTGGAGCGGGGACGAGCCGGTGCCGGCCTCACCCGGCGCGACTTCTTCGACGCGGTCGTGGACCGCCTACGCGAGGAGCTGCCCGAACCGCGCCGTGCTTTCCAGTACCGGTCCAACCCACTGCTGTTGAAGGTGGACTTCGGAAACCCGCGCGTGCATTACGAGATTTGGTGCGATGGCGAGCGCCACATCCTCGGGCTCGGGCTCCACTTCGAGGACGGTCCGCTCAGCACGGCGGCGTACCTGACCTACTTTGATCAGCGCATCGTGGAGCTGAAGCACGAGCTCGGCCCAGCTATCGAGCTCGAGCGCTGGACCGCCTCCTGGGGCCACCTCTACGAGCATTGGCCGCTCGGGACGCTAACGGAGGCGCTGGCGGAGCGCGTCGGTCGGCGCCTCGCCCGGCTCATCACGACCTTGCAGCCGCTGGTCGAGGCAGCCGAGATCGCGCGAGAGCGGTCGGCCTTGGCTCCCGATGGAGCCGAGCGGCGCGGACCGTGGCGAAAGTGGCGGCGGTGATGGCGCCGCACGCCGACGAGCGTCGCACCCATCGAGCACCAATCCGGACACGGCGTTAGGGCTCCGGCTCTGGTGTCGCATTGTCCGACCCGAGGCCGCCCTTCGCCGAGTTGCGGTGGACGGCGCGGAAGCGGGACGCCGAACTGCAGGTCCACCGGCTAAGCAGCCTCAGAGAAGTCTTGGACCGGTGCGTGCGGCGGCGGGGGCGGAGGTGCTGCGATGGCCCCCACCCTCGCCCCGTGCGCCGACGATCTCCGGGGCTGACCCGGACCGACCCCGACCCGCGGGTGCGTCGGCGGGCGCACGCCCTGCTGCTGGTCGCCGAGGGGCGGACCGTGGCCGCGGTCGCGCGCCTGTTCGAGACGGGGCCGAACCGCATCCCGCGCTTGGCGGGCCCGGTTTCGGCGCGGCGGCCGCCAGGGCCTCGACGACGCGCGCTCCGGTCGCCCGCCCAAGCCTGAAACGCCGCGGCGCTGGCGTTCCTCGCGGAGGCGCTGGAGGCGAGCCCCCAGGCGCATGGGCTGCCGGTCACGGTCTGGAGCATCCGCGACCTGCGCGAGGTGCTGCGGCACGCCTGGGTGTCCGGGTCTGCACCGCGACCGTGCACCGAGCGGTGCAGCGCCGGAACCTCGAGTACCGCCCCCCCGCCACGACCTGCGGCACCGCCAGGACCAGGAGGCGTCGCGGCGGCCGAGGAGGTCCTGGCGTGGCGGCGAAAGCGTTGGCGCCCCCGGCGAACTCCGCCTCCGTTTACTTGGACGAGTGGGGTGAGGTCCACCGTCACCGCCTGGCGAAGGTGTGGCAGCGGCGGGGGTGCCCGCGCTGAGGGTGCCGGCCGCCGGGAGGACGGCAAGTTCGCCGTCTTCGGGGCGCTCGACTACGCCACCGGCCGGCTCGTCTGCCAGACCGCGGAGCACAAGGACGGCGCCGCCTTCGTCGCCTTCCTCGACCACCTGGCCGCGGCGTTCCCCGACGGGCCGCTGGTCGTGGTCCTGGACAACGTCGGCTACCACAAGGGGCGGCGCGCCAAGGACTGGTGGATGGCCCAGCAGGACCGGGTCCGCCCGCTGTGGCTGCCCGCCTACGCGCCTGAGCTGAACCTGATCGAGCGCGTCTGGCGTCACCTCAAGGACAAGCTGAGCTGCTATCGCTGGTGGGCCGACCTGCCGGCGCGGGAGTGGCCGCCGCCGCCCTCCTCGCGGACCGAGGCGCGCTTTCACCAGCCAGACCCGGGCGGCATCGCCCTGGTCCAGAACTTCTGTCAGGCTGCTTAGGGCGTGTCTGCAAACCCCGCGGCGTAGCGGCCATGTAACGCCGGCCGGCCCGACGTTCGTGTGCGAGCAGATCAGATCGCCTCGTTGGTCCGGTCCCGCGTCGTCCGGCGCGCGGGCACCGCGTCCCGGACGTCCTCGCGCGACTTCCACTCCGGTTCGGGCGGCGCGTAGTCCGGGCGCGGGGCGTAGACCGACCGCTCGACGAAGGCCATCTTGTGGATGTAGCGCGGGCAGTTGGGGAAGATCCGCTCGGCCCGCACCCGCACGATCAGCTGCGCGCCCGGCAGCTCGGCCAGCAGCGGGTCGTCGTGGACGGTAGCCGTCCCGTTGACGCGCAGGCGGCCGGGCTGCTCGAAGTCGATGAAGAGCAGCCCGACGTGGGGGTTGACGCGCAGATTGCCGAGGCTGCGGAACATGCCGTTGCCGTCGTAGTCGGGGAAGGCGAGGGTCCGGTCGTCGACGACGCGCACGAACCCCGGCAGGCCGCCCTTGTAGGAGCAGTCGGGCCGGCCGGCGGCGTCGGCCGTGGCCAGGAAGAACATCGCGCTACGTTCGAGGAACGCCCGGTCGCGGTCGGAGAAGATCGCGTGGGCCCGGACCTCGTACAACCGGTCGGCGAGCCGCCGGGTGTCGAATTGGTCCTGCAGCTGCCGCGACCCGGCGTGGTAACTATCGTCCTCGGGCATCGCGGGGCCCCTTTCGCGAGGGCGCCTCTGTGAACCGGAGCGGGTCGAGCGGTGCGCCATCGATCCACATCCTAGCATCCCGATAGCGCCACGGCTTTGGCTTTGCAGACACGCCCTAGTGGTCCGTCAGCGTTGTTTTGCCACCGCATGATGGCTCGTAGAGGGCGATGCCTCGCCCATTCATCGATGGCAGGCATGGCGAATGAGACGTGACGCACCACTAGCTCGCCTCGTAGCTCTTGAGGACGAGGGGCTTGGCGCGCTCCAGCTCCTCGTCGGTGTGAACCACCACCTCCAGGTCCCCGGTCCCGAAGTGGCCGATCTTGCGCACGTCCCGGGTGAACCCGGGTTCCAGGGCGACAGAGTCCGGATCGACCTTGAGGTACAGGCTGATGCGCTTAGCCTGGGGATGAATCTCGACGCACGCGAAGTTCTTGATCCTCCGAAACGCGAAGTAATTCTTGACCGTCTTCAGCTGCACGTCGTCCCCGAGCGCAAGCATGTACGCCTTGAGGGCTTCGTATCGGTCGCGGACGTCGACGGGCGCTTGAGCGAGCCGATCAACGATCGTGCGGCCGGCGTGGCCCTTGGAGACGGGCAGAGGGTCCGGTTTCTGGCGTCCTTCCTGGCCACTTCCATCCGGAGCGATGGCATTGACCAGTTCGAGCAAGAGCAACTCCTCGCCGAACCGGCGGTAGCGGATGAGCTCGATGCTGCGGTTGATCTGCTTGATCGCGTGCTCGTCGTACCGGGTGAAGTCGCCGGCGATGCACAGCAGGCGCGGGGTGCTCCAGTCGATCTCGGCGGCGGTTGCCTGACCCAAACGATCCATGACGAGCAGCTTGAACTCGCCGCGGTGATCCAGGAGCCAGTCCAAATAGAACAGGCCCTGATTGATGACGTTCTGGTTGAGGGCGCGCTTGTACTCGACGATTACCGGGCTGCCGTTCTCGTCGATGCCGAGGGTATCGATCCGGCCGCCGTGGTTCTTGCCGGTCGGGTGCTCGGAGGCCAGGAAGCGCACGCCGAGGAACGCGTCGAGGTGGCGCTCGATCAGCGCCTGCAGGGACCTTTCGACGGCGACCGAAGAGCTCTTGAGCTCCTGGACGGTGCCGCCGGCGAGGTGGAACAGCTTGGCGTCGCTCATGGGCGATCCGCCTGAGCGGCAGGGGACTCAATGGGGATCATATGTCCGATGGTAGCATCTCCACGCAAGGCCAAGACCTACCTCCTACCCTAGATCACGGCCATGCTGCGGCCCGCGCCTTTAGTGCGTGCGACTAGTGGTTCGTCATCCCTGAATTGCCACCCGCCCCGACCGGACTTTAGGCCCTCCGTGGGTGTTCTGTGCTGGACGAAGGGGTGGCAGAACAGCCCTGACCGACCACTAGGGCGCCAACTCCGTCCTCTGTGGCCGAGCCACCGTCGTAGAAGACTCGCTCGCGGTGGCTCACCCGCACGCGCAGGTCGTGTGGTTCATCGCCTCGTCGTTCGGGCACGCCTTGGCGCAGTAGGCCATCGCGGGGTCCTTCGTCAGGCAGACCTCCCCGCCGCTCGGGCAGACGCAGCTCTCAGGCTCGAAGCTCGAACACACGGCGCCGCCCACGCATGTCGTTTCGCCGCAGCGGCAGGAGCAGTCGTCCGCCCGCCTGCCCCCCTCGCCGCACGGTGGGAGGCAGGCGCCGCCGCAACGGTCTTCGTTGGCGCAGCACGCGCCCTCCGCCACGCATTGGCCGTCGCGGCAGCGCCGCTCTCCCGCCTCGCACTCGTCGCAGGGCGCATCGACGCCAGGCACTTCGAAGTACCCGACGCAGAGGTCGGAGCACGGGAGGTCGGGCAACTGGCTCACCAGGGCGCACACGGCCACCGACGCGGCCGCGCACCCAAGGCCGAATACAGTGCACGCTGGCGTCGCTTCGACCCCGGCGGCGCACGCCGCGTTCCCTCCCGTTTGGACGGCGTCGCTCGCCGTCTCGCACAGGCGCAAGCAACGGTTGCAGGAGAAGTCGGGCAGATCGGGCCAATCGGGCAGATCGGGCCAATCGGGCAGGTTCACGTCGATGGGGAACGCGGCGGCCGCCTCGCGTTTCGACGCGACGTTGAGGCCGATGAGAGCCAACGCCCCGCCACCGACGAGCTTGAGAATCCTTCGGCGCGGCGTCGCCGCGAGGCGGCGTGCGAAATCGTCAAACGTGTCGTTCTGCACGTCAGCGCCTCCTCGACTGGTCGGAAGTGAGCGCAGAGAGGAGCAGGTCACTGCAAGACGGGCTATTTGCTTGGCGTGACGGCCATCGGCGACCCTACCACATCGAACGATCTTGTCAATCGGCGTGCGGCGCTCTGAGATTCGTCTTTCGGTGGCTGCGATGACGTGACCAACCAGCGTCGCAAGGCGGCGCGCGCTCGTCGGGGCTCCACCCCCGTCGCAACGTTGCGAGAGCCGTCGACTGGCCGCAACCACATCCCCGCTCGGAGGGAAGGCAAGCCGTCGGGTCCCTGCCCGACCGTTCGCGCTCCGTGTTGCCGCAGGCCGCCCCGACGTACCGGTTTGCGGACACGCCCTGGTCGCGCCAGCGCCTCCCAATGTCGCCCATGCGGCACCTTCTGACCCCGGCGCACGAACGAGCAGTACCCCTCGGATAGACCGGTCGCCTGGGCCATCGCGCGGAGCGGCACGCCCAGCAATCGGGGGAGGATGTCGCGGGCAAAGGCCGCCAGGTCGGTCGGTTCGTCGCCGTGCTCCCGCTCCCACCGGGCGGCGACGGCGACGACGCGGCCCCCGCACTCAAAACGTTTTGAGTGCCGCGCCCCTCTGAGCGCTCTCCGCCCCGCCCCCGGCCCCTGCCCCAGGTGTCATCTTCGACGATTTCTGTCGTGGATCTTCAGCACTATGCGTCGTAGTCCTTGAACGGCGCCAGACGTTCTGCTCGCAGGCCGGCTTGAGGAGGAAGGTGACACAGGAACCCAGAACTCCCCTGCCGCCAATCGTCGTGCCCCCATTCTGTCCCCTGAGACCGACTCTGTCAGGCGAAAGGATCGGTTCCAGCGGCGATTCTGGCACGTCCCCCGCTTGACTGCGGGGCTAGGCGCCGGGATGTTGTGGGCCACCTCTTCCGGCCGATCATCGTTCTGAGCAAAGGAGCGGGGGGATGAAGAAGCTGTTGGTCGTGGTGCTGCTGGCGGCGGGGCTCGTCCTCGGTGTCGGGGGCGGGTCGGCGGCCGCTGCGGGCGAGCGCCAGTTCGCCACCACAATTAGCACTATCGCGCGGGCGGACGACCTCTCGGGCTTTCCGACCGACCCCATCCGCAACTTTCCGACCGATCCCGTCCGCGGCGCGTACGTCTCCTACGCCGCGACCACGCTCAACCCGAGCGCCGGCGGCTCCTGTTCCCCGATCAACTGCGAGTAGGACGGGCGCCGACTGGGTGTCGGCGCCCACACGGGCGAGGCCAGGGCGGGCTATGGGGCCGCCTCGCACGGACCTCTTGGCAAACCGGTGAGCGGGTCCATAAGCTCCCGCCGGCCGGCGCACTCAAAACGTTTTGAGTGCGGGCGAAACCCAGAGTGGTCCCAGGAGGCGACGGTGGGCCGACCCTGCCCTCCCCGGCAGGCGTGATGCGACCGCTGCGACGCCCCACTGGCCGACGCGGACGAGGTGCTCGCCCGCGAGCGAGTCGATTACCCTTCCCCGCCATGATCACCCAACACCTGATCTTCGACGCCGACGACACCCTCTGGGAGAACAACGTCTACTTCGAGCGGGCCGTCGACGACTTCCTCGCCTTCCTCGATCACGCAACCCTCTCCCGTGAGCAGGCGCGGGCGGTGCTCGACGAGATCGAACGGGCCAACGCCGGCATCCACGGCTACGGCGCGGCGGCGTTCGCGCGCAACCTGCGGCAGTGCTACGAGCGCCTGGCCGAGCGCGACATCTCCGACGACGACCTCGCCCGCGTCATGGGCTTCGGCGAGCGATCCTCGCCCAGCCGCTGGAGGTGCTCAATGGAGTCGAGGAGACGCTGCAGGCGCTAGGGGCGCGGCACGACCTGACGCTGATGACGAAGGGCCACCCCGAGGAGCAGCGGCTGAAGATCGAACGTTCTGGCATGGGTGACGTCTTTCGGCACGCCGCCGTCGTGCCCGAGAAGGACGCCGCCGCCTACCGCGCCCTCGTCGCCGAGCTCGGGCTCGACCCGGGCCGTACGTGGATGATCGGCAACTCCCCACGGTCGGACGTCAACCCAGCGCTCGCCGCCGGCCTCAACGCGGTCTACGTTCCCCATCCGGCCACGTGGCGATTGGAGCAGGAGGAGATCGTCACCGGACCCGGACAGCTTCTGGTGCTGGAGCGCTTCTCCCAGCTGCTTGACCACTTCTAGTGATCTAATTTCCCGGTGGGGCGCGGGTGCGGCCTCATCCCGGAACATGCCCCATCGCGTCCCCGCTCCGCGTCGTCCTGAGTGATGAGCGGCGTGCCTCCCTGGGCGGCTCGGTGGGAAGTCGCACCGCCCCAGAGTGCCGGCTGACCCCCGCGCGTCCTGCTCAAGGCTCAATACGGCGAGGGCGCTCCGAGGTGGTCTGACGCTGCCCTCGCCGGCGAGCTCGCCATGGCCGCCAACCCCGTGGTGCGGGGACGCCACGAGGGCGTCGCGGAGGGGCCGGAGGCCGCCCTTGTGCGCACGTGCCCCGACCGTGTTGACGAGCGGTGCCTAGACGGGGTGGTTGAGGGCCGCCTAGACGCTGCTGGCCGCTCAGCCCATCTGAGTGGAGAAGAGATGTGTTTTCAGGCTGCAATCGCGATTTTCTCCGCTCGTTCCCTTTCCGTGCTACTTTCGATGGAGTATAATTAGGCTCAGATCGTACGTGCATGACTGGAGGTTAGAAAAATGCAGGTGCCACGGCTGCGCGAGGTGCGGGAGCGCCGTTTGGTGACGCAGGTGGAGCTAGCGCGGAAGGCGCAGATGAGTGTCGCGACCGTCAATTTTGCCGAGCGCGGCCTACGGGATGTGCGCATTAGCACCGTGCGGCGGCTGGCAGCGGCCTTGGGCGTGCCGGCGACCGACCTCATGGCGCCGGCGCAGGAAGGGGAGCGACGATGAGGGCGGCCGTCTACGTCCGGGTCTCGACGGACGCCCAGGCGCGGGAAGATCGGCTGAGCCTGCCGGAGCAGATCGACAAGTGCCGCGAGTATGTGACCGCCCAAGGTTGGACCGAGGTCGCGACCCTGAAGGAAACCGGGACGGGCGCCCATCTCGATGAGCGGTCCCGGATGAGCGAGCTCCGGGCGATGGTCGCGAGCGGGCTAGTAGACGTGGTGGTCGCCTGGCATCCCGACCGACTCTCGCGCGATCCCGACCATCGGGCGGTCCTCCGCTACGAGTTCGCTAAGGCCGGCGCCCGCTACGCGACGGTCCATGACCACTACGCGGATGGGACCCGGATGGGCAGCGCCATGGATTATCTCACCGGCCTCGGCTCTGCCCAGGAGCTCGATGACCTCCGGCGGCGGACCGGTGCCGGCCGGCGCCGCAAGATGCACGGGGACCCGGAGCACGGCATCGCGCCGCGCCCCATCGGGAGTCAGGCCCCTGACTTCGGCCTCACGTGGGCCGACGAACGCAAACCGGACGGCCGCCTGAGGAAGGAGCGGCTCGTAGAGGACCCGGACACTATCGGCTGGGTACGCTGGCTGTTCGGGCAGTACGATGCCGGCATCAGCCTGCGCGGGCTACGGTCCCGGCTGGAGGCGCTGGGTGTCAAGCCGCCCGCCTCCGCTCGGACCGGCTCCACCGTCTGGAGCCCGGCGACGCTCCGGGGGGTGCTCACCAACGAGCATTACCTCGGCATTGGGCACGCGAACACGACGATGACCGTCAAGGGACCGACCGGCAAGAAGCGGTCGGTCCTACGGCCCCGGGCGGAGTGGGTGCGGCTGCCCGAGGGGACCTTTCCCGCCGTCGTTGACGAAGCCCTCTTCTCACGGGTCCAAGATCGGATCCGACAGAACAAGAAGGAATGCCCACCTGGCAACCGGACCCCCAAGGTTGCGCTCCTGCGACGCGGCGTGGGGCGCTGCGGCTACTGTGGCAATAATCTTCAGGTCAACGAGGGCAATGGCAACCTCGACTATCGGTGCGACCCCCACAATCGCCAGCGCCACGGCTGCCCCAGCCATACTATGAGCGTCGAGAAGCTGGACGCCGCCGTGTCGGACCTCGTGGACCGGCTCCTGGCGCAGCCGGAGATGCTGGAGCAGAAGCTGCTGGGCCTCCGCGAAGCCGACCCGACCGCTCTCAGCCTGCCCCGCATCCGGACCCGGATCGCGGAGCTAGAGCAGGATCGGACGCGGCTACGACGGCGACTGCGGGAGGACCTGAGTGAGCGAATTCGGAGCAACTACGAGGACGTGCTGAGCGACGTCGCGGAGGAGATGGAGAGGGCGGAGGTGGAACTGGCACGTCTCCTGGCCGAGCGCCGGGCGTGGGAGCTCGTACAGGAGCGGCGCCAGGGCATCCTTGATTTTGCAGCCCAGGTCCGGGCAGAAACGGGCGCCTTGACCTGGCAGGATAGGCGGCAGCAGCTGCTCCGACTCGGTGTCACGGTCAAGCTCTACCGCGCCGACAGTCCGTGGGGGCGGTGGCAACTCAGCACGCAGTGGCGACCGGCGGGCCAGCCGGTGACCGTGTCCCACCAGACAGTGCAGACGGCGGCAGACGGGTTCCAGACCGTCTCCGGGTATGATGCCGCAACGGGCCAGCGCTTCAGCAGCTGGGGCGTGGCTGGGCCAAGAGTGGATGACGTCGAGTTCTTGCGGAACAACGATCGCGAGACCGCATGCCGACTGGCACGAGAGGCGCTCACCGCCGGGTGGGCGAGTGAGCGGGCACGGCTAAGCGAAGAGAAGTCGATCAACGTGTTTGGTGCCTCTTCAGCCGCTGCTCCTCCAGGTGGCCCTTGGTGAGGAGAACGAGGTCGTGGCGGGGCGCCAGGTAAGCCAGGGTCTCCGCAACTCCGGCGATAAGCTCGATCGGCTCGTGCAGGATGCGCTCGCCGAAGCCCATGACGCGGGCGAGGTCGTCGTCGGAGATGTCGCGCTCGGCGAGGTGCTCGTAGCACTGGCGCAGGTTGCGGGCGAAGCCGGCGGCGCCGTATCCGTGGACCTTGAGGTTGGCGCGCTCGATCTCGTCGAGGACCGCGCGGACCTCGGGCGGTGAGAGCGACGAGTGGTCGAGGAAGGCGAGGAACTCGTCGACGGCGCGCTCGAAGTGGACGTTGTTCTCCCAGAGGGTGTCGTCCGCATCGAGGATGAGGGTGTGCCCAGCCCTGCATACACTCGCGGGTTTTGCCTGGTCTTCCAAACCAACCCTGAATATGACGTTACGGCGCTTCCAACGGAGACGACACTTCCCCGCCCGACGAGATAAGTCTAGCAGGGCGGCTGGAGCCGGCAAGGAAAGACGATGCGGCGCCGCGGCACGAACGGCGACTCGGTGCGCTGTGGGCTGCTGGAGCGCCGTGAGGGCCAATGCTGCGTTTGGGTGGCCAGCTTTGCCGACGACCCCGCCCTCCACGAGCAGTGCATCCCCCTCGACGGCCACGGCTGGGCGTTCGTCCGAGCGATTCCCCAGGGCGAGGCGAACGAGAGGGCCGCGCTCGAGGACGCGGATGGGGTGTTGCACCAGACGCCGGCGCTGGGCTGTGCAGTTCTCCCTGCCCATCGGGCTCTATAAGGCGCGGTGGATAGTCGCCGAGGCGGCGCGAAGCAGGAGGTTCAGCGGATCCTAGAGCAGGGCTTCCAGCGCTTCTAGTTTGGACGAGGGCAGGTTGGTCCGAAGGGGACACGCAGGTAGAGATGGAGGAACAGTTTTCTTAGGCAGGGATTGACCGTGTGCAGCAGGGCCAGCAGCACCAGCCGCTCACTGATCGGCACGGGAAAGAGCGCATGCAGAGGCGGTGTCCCGCTTGCGTCGGACCCCGCCTCCCTCCAGTAGAGCCAGTCGAGGGTGAGGCGAAGGGCGGCAAGGCGAGTCGACTGGCTCATGGGTGGGGTGTGGATACGTTTCTTGTAGAACGCTTGTTCAAACGGGCTCAGGTCCAGTGTACGGACACCATGCTAGGCTTGAGCGAGCTGCCAGAATGGAAGCGCAGGAGGCCGCCACCCTAATGCCAGAGGATCTGACTGGACCGGCCGAAAACTACCTAATCTCCGTGCCCGAGGCGGCGCGCCGGCTTGGGGTGTCGGAGGATCGCGTCCGCCAGATCGTGCGCGATCGAGGTATCCCTACTGGCCTGGTTGGGGGGCGCATCATCTTGGACGAGAGACGCCTGCCTGAGCTTGAGCGGGCCCACGAAGTGCCGGCGAGAGGGAGCCCACGGCGGGCCGCGAGAAGCCGGAGGCGCTGGGGACGGTCGCGTGTGAAGAGCAGAGTCTGGCGGGTGCTGGGCGAGGCCGCCGTTATCACGAGCCTGTTGGCGTTCGTCCGCATTGACGCCTTCTCGATCGCCCGTGCCGTGGCGGCAGCGATGGCGGCCGGCAATGGCCTCATCTGGTGGTTGGTGTGGCGTCGCGATCGGCGCACGCAACGACGAGACGACCCAGACACGTCGGGAGCACTCGAGACCGGCAGTCGAGTGCGCGAGGACTGGGAGGCAACACCCCAACTCAGTCCGTTCGGGATCCGCCTGCATGGCGTTCAGGGGCTGGTCGGCGCCATGTCCCTGGCCGTGCTCCTGGCATCTGCCTGGATGGAGGACTCGCCCAGTCTGTCCGAGGAGAACACGCCCACCGGAACACCGACGGCTCTGGCCAGTGCGACGCCGACCGCGACGGCAACCGCGACCCTTTCCTCAACCGCGACCGTCACACCCACTACGACCCCCACCCCTACGCCACCGCCAACGCCCACGCCGGAGTTCGTCCTCCTGCCGGAGCGCCCAGTTCTTCCCCTGCCCGAGCCCCCGCGGAACGGACGTGGGGATGCCGCCCTGTCCCCCAACCGGGGGGGAGAGTGAGGACCACTACGGGCTGGAGAGGCCCTTGAGCAGATTCCAGAAGTCCGACCTGCGGTATTTCCGGGCGTGGTGGCCGTGGGGTCCGAGTTTTCGGCAGGAGAGGCTATCTGCGTAGAGACGATAGTCGGTATCGTCAGGGAAGCGTTCGTAAGGTTCCCGCCCGAGAGCCCCCGACGCCGCAGAGCCTAGCTGCTCCACTCGTCGTACACCCGCTCCCGCTCTTCCCGCCAGAATCCGCGCTTCTCCTCGTTGGACGCTCCGGTGGGGATCAGCCCGTACTCCTCCGCCAAGCCGTAGAAGCCAGGTCCGGGCATCTGATTGGTGCTGGAGACCGCGACCGCGGAGAGCATCGGGCGCCCTGCGGCTCGCTCGCGCTCCGTAATCGCACCGAGCATCTTACCGACCATCTGGCCCATGTAGCTGCCACCCTGTGGTAGACCCATGATCTCGGCGATCTGTCCGTACGTCACCGGCTGACGGGTTTCGGCCGCTCGGATGAGCAGTCCATACACGCGGATAAAGGCCTTTCCGTTTTCCAGATCGCTCGCCCCGGTGTTAGCGGTTGCCATGCCTCTCCTCCCTCCGACGTGCTCCACCGACCGCTCCGCTTGCGGTCGCATCCTACAATTTCGAAGCGGTTTCGAATGGTGTAGTGGGAGTGGTGGAGACTCTCTTAGTAGAGGAGCAGCGGGCGTTCGATCACGCCGAAGGTTGATATGGTGGCGCTCCTCCTGGTCCCTTGAGAGCTCACCGAACGTGTCGTCGTGCGTCCGGCGCGAAGTATAGGCAAGCACTCGCCGGAGACGCTCGGAGCGGATCAGCCCCGTGGCGACGTCGCCTTGCTCGTTCAAGGACACCAATGGACGACGTGCCACGAGGTGCAACCCTACCGACCCCGCGGGAGTCAACCGACAGCGTCCTCCGCCAGGAGGAGAGCCGCAACCTCTCGGCCGACGCGCGGCGCGCCTACCGCCGGACGTTCGCCTCGCTCTCGGTGCGAAACGTCCGGACGGTGGCCGACGCGATAATTGGTTCATCCGAGCCGGTAAAGTTCCCTCGCATTGCCCGCTAGGATCATGGCGGCGGCCGCGTCGGCGTCCGATTGGGAGAGCATCCCGTCGCTTACCAACTCGCGCAACACCGCCGCGACCGCCTGCTTCCCAAGCTTCGCGCTGGTGTAGTTGATCTCCGGGAGCGCGTAACCGTCGGAGCCGTAGCAGACCTTGTTGAGCGGCGCCATCGCCAACACGCCCCGGACGATGTCCCACGCCGCGTTCCCGGCGAAGGGGATGCCCTCGCTCAGATCGCAGTAGACGCGTGGCAAGACGTTGGCGATGTACGCCGCCTCCCGGTGGTACGGGTAACCGGTGTGCACCAGCAGCACGCGGCAGGCGCGATAGGCCGGGAACCGCAAGAGATCCATGAGGTACGCCGGGCGGCAGAGGAGGAGGTTGACCTCGAAGTCGCCCATTCCCGTGTGGATCTGGATCAGCACGTCGTGGTCCATGCAGAGCTCGAGCGCCCGGCAAAGCAGGTGATCCCGGAGCTTCTTCATGCTGCCGCCGCCCAGGCCGCGCCGGATGGCGTCAAGCGCCTGCAGGCCCTGGTCCGGCGTTCGCGACAGCGGCGAGATATCGAGTCCGGTCCGGTAGGCGATGATCGACTTGACCCCCCTGAAGCCCTGGGTCGTCAGGGCGTTGGCGATCGTCTCGTCGTACCGGCGCCGGAACTCGCTCCAGCCGATGTCCGCCTTCAGGAGATCGGCGATCAGCGGCTCGATGCGGAAGACCGGAACCACCTCAACCGGCAGCTCGCCCCGCACCCGCTCGACGTCGAGCATCGGGAGCGGGAACCCGAAGTCGAAGACCAGCGTCTCGAGCCGGGCATCGCCGTACAGGCGGGAGACGTACCCCGGATAGTTGTCGGCGACCGCCGCGTTGCGGGCCGCGACGACTGTGTCGACGGACGGCTCGACATCGAAGAAGCGAGCCAGGTCGAGGATCATCCGCTTGAAGTAGAGGGTGCTTCGCTTGATCCGCTGGAGCTCGTCCCGGACCTCCTCGGACCAGGCGACGCCCCCCGCCTCAAGGTACTGCCGGGAGCCGCCGCCGAACGCGGTGAGATCCGTGAATGCCTCGGCCGTGACCGCCCCGCGCTCGAGGAACGGGTGGCAATGGACGTCGACGACCGGCAGATGCTCGACCTCTATCATGCCTAGATGATCTCCAGGTAGGTCGCCCGTTCCCAGGGGTGGACGTGCGTCTCGTAAGCGGCCAACTCGTGCCGCTTGACCGTCAGGAAGTGCCTCAACGCGGTCTGCCCAACGGCCCCGGCCACCACCTCGTCCCCCTCGAGTGCCGCCAGCGCCTCCGAGAGGGTCCGCGGCAGGTAGGCGATGCCGTACCGCGTGATCTCCTCCGGCGTCAGGTGGCCGATATCCCCCTGGAAGGGCGGCGGCGGATCGACCCGCTGGCGGATGCCGTCGGCGCCGGCGCCAAGCAGGCCGGCCAGGAGCAGGAAGGGCTGACAACTGTTGTCGGGCGACCGGAACTCCAGGTGGCGCCGCCTGCCGGTGCCGGGGATGCGGACGACGCCGGAGCGGTTCCCGTATCCCCAGTAGGTGTTGGCCGGCGCCCACGAGCCGGGTTGGAGTCGCTTGTAGGAGTTCACCGTCGGCGCGCCCAGACCCGTGAGGGCGTCGACGTGACGAAGGATGCCGCCAAGGAACCAGCCCCCCAAGTCGGAGAGCGAGGTCTCGTCCTGGTCGGAGGCGGTGACGTCGTTCTCCCCCTCGGTGTCCCAGAGGCTGAGGTGGACATGCAGGCTGCACCCGGGCCAGTCGGCATACGGCTTCGGCATAAACGTCGCCACGTAGCCCTGCTCGCGAGCCAGATCGCGAACGGCCTCCTTGAGCGAGTAGTAGTCGTCGACGGCACGGATCGGATCGGCATGCCGGATCGACATCTCGTACTGGCCGCGACCGTACTCCTTGCCGAGTTGGGCGACCGTCACGCCCATTGATCGCAACTCGTTGACGACCCGCTGGACAAATGCGTGCTCGACGGCCAGACCCGTCTGGCTGAACATCCGGGTCTGGTTGACCGGCTCGTACTCGGCGTCGTGGCCGCCGTGGAGCAGGTAGAACTCGGGTTCGAGCGCGGCCTGAACGGTGTAGCCGAGACCGCGCAGTTCCTCGACCGCCGCCGCCAGTCGTGTCCGCGGGCAGCCGTCCCAGGCTGCGCCGTCGGTCGAGCGCATCCAGGCGTGGCACCTGGCCGTGTTCGGATAGCGGGGAAGGACGGCGTAGGATTGCGGATTCGGGACGGCGAGAAAATCCCCGGTATCGGCCAGGAGCGTTGCCCCGACCGCCTGGTGGTCGTCGGCGGCCATGTTGAGATTCGCCAGCGCGAAGACCACGCCGTCGCGAACCGCGCCGCGAAAGCTCTCGCGCGGCAGCGTCTTGGCCGCCGCGCGCCCGCCGTAGTCGTGGTAGATGACCCAGAAGTGCTCGATCCCGTCGTCGTCGAGCCGTGCGAGCAGGGCATCCGCGTCGGTCGGTGGATTATCCATCGGTCAATTCCTCGTCCTCAGCGATCGCTTGCAGCAGCTTGGCGAGCAATGCCGTCCGCGGAACGATGCTGCTGCGCAGGATGTATTCGCCGGGGCTATGGTCGAGCCCGCCGATCGGCCCTAAGCCGTCGAGTCCCGGCGTCCCGGCGTGGACCGCGTGGCTGACGTCCGAGGCGCCGCCCGTTGCCGCGCCCTTGAGCGGGAAGCCGAGGTCGCCCGCGATCCGAGTCGCGTGCCGCTCCAACCGAACGGTCCCGGCCGAGCGCTCCATCGCCGGCATTCCCGGTCCGCCGCTGAGCTCCATCGTCGCGGTCACGCCGGGGACTCTGGGCGACGCGACGACCTGCCGCAGCGCACCGGCGAGCTCCTCCATCTCGGCATTGGACCAGGCCCGCAGATCGAAGAGGACGGAGGCGCGGTCGGCGACGATGTTCGGGTTCGCCCCGCCCTCGATCCGCCCCGGATTGACGGTCATCCCCGGCTTCAGCCCGTTCAAGCCGAAGGCGGTGTCGATGATACGCGCCAGCGCGAGGGTCGCACTCGCTCCTTTCTCCGGCTCGACCCCGGCGTGCGCCGCTTTCCCGATCACCTCGACTTTGTACCAACGGCTCGCTTTGCGCGACGTGACGATGTCGCCGTTCGCCCGCGCCGCCTCGAGCGTCAGCACCGCGTGGTGCTTGGGTCCTTCCTCGCGCAGCAGCTCGACCGAGTGGCGCTGCTCGATCTCCTCGTCCGAGACGATGACGACGGTGATCAAGCCATAGTCCCGCCAGCCGACCGTAGCGAGTACCTGGAGCGCGTACAGCCCCGTCAGCAGCCCGGCCTTCATGTCGCAGGTACCGGGACCGAGGACCTTGTCGCCCTCGATGGTGAGGGGACGAGCGGCGGCCGTGCCCGACGGATAGACGGTATCGGCGTGGCCGATCAGCAGGATCCGCGCCGTGCCCCCGCCCCGACGCCGGGCGACTAGATCGTCGCCCCAGTCGGCCTGCGGCCGTCGCTCCACGTCGAAGCCGAGCGGGTGAAACTGCTCCGCAAACCACGTCTGCACGCGATCGACACCGGGCTTGTCGTAGGTGCCGGAGTCGATGCCGGCGAGATGTCGAAGGTCGTCCAGGTAGTGATCGACCCGCGCTTCGAGCTTGGATACGATCGGGTCGTGCTCGCTCACCTCGATCGGCTCCCTTTCCACGCTGCCACCCGGCGACCGGCGCGACGACCTCGGCGCTGACCTTACCGCCGAGCGTCTCCCGGAGTGCTCGGCCGAGGAGGCGCGGCGACGCCCCCGGTCCTCGCGGTCCTTCGCGGCACGGGCTTCCCGCTTGTTCTTGGCTCGATTCCGGGCCAGCGCCCGACCGCGAGGCTAACGGGATGACGTCGGCCGTGTAAGGGCAAGTATTGTCGATGCTCGAGACGCCGCGGTCGAGTCGCCAAGAAACCCTGGTGGATCAGTCGAAAACGTGCGGCCCCGGCCGCCAGGTGGTGGGCGTCCGACGCGCGTGTGCGATCCGTTTCGATCCGCCCCCACGCCTTCACCGCTGGACGGCGTGTCGTCGCGCGGCCGCTGAGATGTCCGCCACCGCCGGGGCGCTACGGAAGTGTGCGCCGCGGGTGAACATGGGGCACGGCGGCGAGCCAATCAGGGTTACCCGGACGGGCGCTCATTGGCTCGGTCAGGATGCCCGTGTACGGTGCATCTTCTCGAGCCCGGCCTGCTGTCGTCGCAGGCGTGCTTCCGCGCCGTGAACCGCACGCCGTGCTCGCTCGTCGCCGAGGTGGCGGAACGTGGCAAAGAGGGCCAACACTCCTCGAAGCGCACCGAGGCGGGCCGGCGCTCAAGGTCGAACCCCGCGCCGCGCTCGATCCGCTTCAGCCCGCCCCTGCCCAGGATGCGGGCCATGGCGGCGCGCACGCTTGGCTGCCACGCCGTGAATGCAAAGACGACGACATCGCGGAACAATTCAGCGTCGTCCGGGTCAATGACGGGTGGTCCGCGCTTGCGCAGGCGCAACAGCACCACCTCAACACGGGGTGCCAGCACGAAGTCGGTCGGCCGGAAGCGGTGAACGAGCGTCGGCTCGAACCAGGGTTTCAACAAGAGGGCGGACAGGGACTCGCATGGCTCCCCGAGGACCTTGGCGGCTGCCTCTTGTTGGACAACCAAGTACGCATCCTCCGGCGGCCATGCCCCGCTCGTCAGCTTGGTGACGATGGCGGACGTGATGTTGAACGGGATGCTCGCAAAGACCTTGTATCCCGTGATCGGGAGCGGGAAGGGCAGGAAGTCCGCCTCGAACACCGCCACGTTGCCGACTGCGGCAAACCGGGCCGACAGCTCGTCGGCACGGTCCGGATCCTTCTCGATCGCCAGGACTTGACGGCAGCGGGTGGCCAGCCGTTCCGTGATCGCCCCCTTGTCCAGCCCGATCTCGACCACTAGGTCGTCCGGACCGATGCTTGAGCGCTCGAGCAGGCGGTCGACGAGCCGGCGGCTGCGGAGGAAGTTCTGGGAATACGCGACGCTGCGGCGGTGAGCAGATGACATAAGCCCCTCCGGAGCGAGTCTGGGGACACTCAGCGACGCCGCACCGCCGGTTGGCGAGTGCGACGTGAGCGGAGCCCGAACTCGATTAGGAGGTTACGCGGAGAACACGAGGGGTCGGCGTCGGCGACGCCGGTCGTGCGGCACCCGAGTCCTGGACCGCGGAGGGGGTCCGCTCAGGCTCGGCGAATGCGGATGAACACGTAGTATCCAGTCATGGCAGAGGCATCGTAGCGGCGAGGCCGGCGCCGGTTAAGCCCGGAGCCGCGCCGAGCCTTCGAGTGGGCGAACCGGGTGCGTTCGGGTGGAGCGCGTCTTGCGACGGCACGGGACGCGCCGCCGGCCGGCGCGCGGTCCTCGACCGCCGCGGCCAACCAGGAGCGGGTCCTGGAGATGGGTGAGGACCACCCGGTTCGCCTCGCGACCCGGGCACGGTGGGGCTCAACGCGGCCTCCGCGCTCCTCGAAGGCGTGGTTGCTGTGGCGGCGCCCGCGTGATTGCCCCACCGGCCGTCGCGACCCAATCGAGGTCGCGCCCCACTGGCACCCTTCCCAGCGGCGAGGGCTTGGCATGGAACGTCACAGCTTCTCGATGTCGAACGTCGCGTTCTCACGGCGCGGCCTGCTCGGCCTCGGCGCGCTGGCCGGCGCCGCCGCGGCGACGTTCCGTGGGACCGATCGCACGACGCGGAGCGCAGCGATGGCACGAGACAAGACGCGAGGGAGATCCCTCGGCACCCCGACGGCGGAGGAGGGGCGCTTGCTGGCGCGGCCCCAAGAGCGGGTCGAAGCCGCCCCGACGGGGCTGCACCCGTTGGGGCTGGAGGACCGGCGCGACGGTCTCCTCTACGTGCCACCCAGCTACCGGGCGGACCAGCCGGCGCCGCTGGCTGTGATGCTGCACGGCGCCGGGGGCGACGCCCCGCACGGACTCGACTTGCTCCGGCCCCTGGCCGACGCGGCGGGGCTGATCTTGCTGGCGCCCGCGTCGCGCGGGCGGACGTGGGACGTCATCCTCGGTCGGTACGGACCGGACATCGACTTCATCGACCGAGCGCTGGGGCAGACGTTCGCGCGGTACGCGGTGGACCCGGACCGCCTCGCGGTCGGTGGGTTCTCGGACGGGGCGTCCTACGCGCTATCGATCGGCATCACCAACGGCGACCTGTTCTCCCACATCGTCGCGTTCTCGCCTGGGTTCATGGCGCCGGCGGACCAGCGGGGCGAGCCGCGCGTCTACATCTCTCACGGCACGCGGGACGAGGTCCTGCCGATCGATGTGTGCAGTCGCCGGATCGTGCCGCAACTCGAGCGCGCCCGGTACGAGGTGCGGTACACGGAGTTCGACGGCCCCCACACCGTCCCGCCGGAGATCACGCGCGAGGCGCTGGACTGGTTCCTGGCCGATCGGGACCGAGCCACTCCCGCCGCCTCACCCGCTGCCCGTCGCTGATCTGGACGCTCGCCGGACGGAGCGGGACAGACCGGGAACCGATCGCCAATCGAGCGCCCGCGGACGGCGCGATGGTTGGTCACGCACTGCGTGGTTTGGTGGTGCGGGCGCTCCATCGTCGGCTGCCCGCCGCAACGCGGGCGGGTATCGTGCCCGCCCGCGTTTGTGGTGACCCGGTCGGTTCCGCCGCGGCGATGCCTAAGCCGTGACCAGATACCGTCCGAGCGGCCGCTTTGCCCACTCGGCGCGAAAAGGGGGGTGCGTTAGCTCCCCGGGCGGGCGCGACCACTAAAGCCCGGTCGCGCCGGGCAGCTTGACCTCGATCACGTCTGCGAGGACGTGGACCGCCTCCAGGTTGCTGCCCCCCTCCCACCGGCGCAGGTCCTCCAATCCGAGCGGACCCCGGGCGACCACCTGCAGTCGGAGGATGCCCTCAGCGTATTCCCGGGCCTCGACCGTCTCGACGTGGCCGAGCCCGGCGAGGTGGCGCTGGAGGGAGAGGGCGGCGGCGGCGCGCGGCACCCCATGGACCAGGACCATCACCTGCCGTGGCGCACTCGGGTCGATGGCGAGGGTGTCGGCGGACTGGGCGGGTGTTGATGTCGCAGCGACATCGGCTCCGTCGGCGCTCGACACATCCGCGGTAGTCTGCTCGGCGGTCCGCGGTGCGCTCGATGCGTCCGTGGCGGGCGCGGGAGCCGGGGAAGATTCCTCATCCAGCCTGGACGCAACGCCCGGTTGCAGCTCGGCGCCCGGCGACACCGGTGGCGTGCCAATCGCGAGCGCCGGCGCGGCCCGCTCCTCGACGGACCCGCTCCGGTCGAGGGACAGCGGTTCCGGGACGGGGGCGCTGGCGGGCTCGGCGGAGGCGGCGGGTTCGACGGCGGCCTCGCTCGGTTCCATGCGGGTGACCGAACCGACCGGCCCGGCGGGCGCCTCCGGTGCGGTCAGGGCGACGGCCGCGGCAGGCGGGGCGGCTCCAGAGGGCATGGCGTCGGCGACCGTCGTTCCGGCCGCGGGCGCCGCGACCGACGGCGAGGCGAACCGATCATCCATGTCGCGCAGCGCGTCGGTGGCGCGGCCGACGAGGTCGCTGGTCTGCTGCTGGAGCCGGGTGAGCTCGTCCACGAGCGAAGAGACGGTCGCGCGGTGCTGCTCCCGCTCGGCCTGGAGGCGTTGGTCGAGCTCGGCCCGTGCCTGGGCGATCTCGCGGGCGGCGCCTTCGCGCATCTCCATCGCCTGGCGCAGCAGGTCACCGGAGCGGGAGATGTTGTCCTGGATCAGGCCGTCGAACGATTCGTAGAAGGCGAGCCGCTCCTGGGCGCGGGCAAGCTGGTCCGCGAAGGTGCCGCCCGGGTCGCCCGGTGACGCTGACGGCGGCATGGTTTGGTCGCGACCGGCGCCCGATCCTCCGGTGTGGTCGTCCATCGCCCGTGTCTCCTCGGTCGTGATCGCCGCGCGCCGCGGCATCCGTAGGTCCCGGCACCGGGGACCGTCGCCTCTCCCGTCCCACGGGCCGAGCGAGTGCCCGGCGGGACGTGTGATGCAGGCAGGCTTGCCGGTCCAACCACCGGTGTGATGGTTCGCGGTTCGCTGGGCGGCGAGTGTAGCAGACGGGTGGAAGCTCCTGGCCGCGGACTCGAGTGCCGAGCCTCGGGCGTCGGACCGCCCCTGGGATGGTGCGTACCGTCCGCTCCCCGCCGCCGACTACAATGGCGAAGGCGCCACGCGCCGTCACGAGACGAGTTCGTCGTCCAACGGGCACCCGGGCTGACGGACCGCCGTGGGCCGCCCACCACCCGCACCGGGGGTACACCACCGATGAGCAGCCGCAGTCTCAGCCGCAGCCCGTTCCTCGACCTCGCGCGGGAGCGCGTCGTCGTCTACGACGGGGCGATGGGGACCTCGGTCCAGGCGTATAGCCTCGACGCGGCCGGGTACGGTGGGATTGAGGGGTGCAACGAGTATCTGGTCTTCCACAACCCCGGGCTGATCGAAGCGATCCACGCCTCGTTCCTAGAGGTGGGGGTCGACATCGTCGAAACCGACACCTTCGGCGGCAGCCGTCTCAAGCTGGAGGAGTACGGGCTCGGCGAGCGGACCTACGAGCAGAACCACGAGGCCGCCCGCCTGGCCCGCCGGGTGGCGGACCAGTACACCACTGCCAAGCACCCCCGCTTCGTCGCCGGCTCGATTGGACCGACGGGGCTGCTGCCGGCCTCGGAGGATCCGCTGCTCGGCAATGCCCGCTTCGGCGAGGTCGTCGACCTGTTCCTCGACCAGGTACGGGGCCTGGTCGCCGGGGGCGTCGACGTGCTGATCATCGAGACGACCCAGGACATCCTGGAGCTCAAGGCGGCGGTCCACGCCGCCCTCCGCGTTCGCGAGGAGACGGGCATCTTCGTCCCCATCCAGGCGCAGGTGACGCTCGACACCAGCGGGCGGATGCTCCTCGGGACCGACGTCGCCGCCGCCCTGGCCGTGCTGGAGGCGCTACCGGTCGACGTGATCGGGCTCAATTGCTCGACCGGGCCGGAGCACATGCGCGAGCCGGCGCGGTACCTGGGCGAGCACGCGACCAAGCCGGTCTCGATCATTCCCAACGCCGGGTTGCCGCTCAACGTCGACGGTAAGGCCGTGTATCCCCTGGAGCCCGAGCCGATGGCGCGGGCGCTCCGCGAGATGGTCGAGACGTTCGGGGTCGGGCTGGTCGGCGGGTGCTGCGGCACGACGCCGGAGCACCTCGCGGCGACCGTGCGCGAGATCGGTCGACGGCCGGCCGTGGCCCGTCCGATGAAGCCGCTTCCACTGATCGCGAGCATGGTGCGGGCGGTCGACCTGCACCAGGACCCGGCGCCGCTGATCGTCGGCGAGCGTGTGAACACGCTCGGCTCCCGCAAAGTCAAGCGCCTGGCGCTGACCGACGACTACGACGGCATGGTGACGGTGGCGCGAGGGCAGATGGAGGAAGGGGCGCACGCCCTCGACGTCTGCGTGGCGATGACCGAGCGGACCGACGAGCGGGAGATGCTGCGCCAGCTCGTCAAGAAGCTGGCCCTCAACGTCGAGGGCCCTTTGGTGCTCGACTCGACCGAGGCCGATGTCATCAAGGACGCCCTGGAGCAGTACCCCGGGCGGGCAATCGTCAACTCGATCAACATGGAGAACGGGCGGGCCCGGATCGAGGCGGTGATGCCTCACGCGATCGCGCACGGCGCCGCGGTCGTGGCGATGACGATCGACGAGGAAGGGATGGCGAAGACGGCCGAGCGCAAGCTGGCCGTCGCCCGGACGATTCACCGGATCGTCACCGAGGAGTACGGGCTGGCGCCGGAGGCGCTGATCTTCGACACCCTGACCTTCCCGCTCTCGACGGGCGAGGAGGAGTTCGTCCGCTCGGCGATTGAGACGATCGAGGGGATTCGGCTGATCGAGCGGGAGCTGCCGGGGGTGTTGACCATCCTCGGCATCTCCAACGTGTCGTTCGGGCTCAACCCGGTGGCGCGCAAGATCGTCAACGCCGTCTTCCTCTACCACGCGGTCCGGGCCGGGCTCGACATGGCCATCGTCCACCCCTCGCACGTCGTCCCCTTCGCCGAGATCCCGGCCGAGGAGCGGGAGCTGGCCGAGGATCTCGTCCTGGCGCGGCGGCCGGACGCGCTGGCGCGGCTGATTGCGTTCTTCGAGGGGCGAGAGGAAACGAACGACGGGGCGACGGGTCCCGACCCGATGATCGGGATGGGACCGGCGGAGAGGTTGCACTACCGGATCCTGCACCGCAAGAAGGAGGGGATCGAGGACGACATCGACCTTGCCGTCGCCGAAGCGGGCGATCCGGTCGACGTCCTGAACAACGTCCTCCTGCCGGCAATGAAGGAAGTGGGAGACAAGTTCGGGGCGGGCGAGCTGATCCTGCCGTTCGTGCTGCAATCCGCCGAGGCGATGAAAAAGGCCGTGTCGCGGCTGGAAACCTATCTGGAGAAGCAGGAGGGGGTGACGAAGGGGACGGTGGTGCTGGCCACCGTCTTCGGTGACGTCCATGACATCGGCAAGAACCTGGTCAACACGATCCTGACCAACAACGGCTACACCGTCCACGACCTCGGCAAGCAGGTGCCGGTCAACCGGAATCATCGAGAAGGCGGTCGAGACGAACGCGACGGCGATCGGGCTGTCGGCGCTGCTCGTCTCGACGAGCAAGCAGATGCCGCTGTGCGTGCAGGAGCTGCACCACGGCGGGCACCGCTTCCCGGTGATCATCGGCGGAGCGGCGATCAACCGGGCCTACGCCCAGCGAACCCTGTTCGTCGACGAGCAGACCCCCTACGAACCGGGCGTCTTCTACGCCAAAGACGCCTTCGAGGGGCTGTCCCTGATGGACCGCATCGTCGACGCGACGCGACGCGACGAGCTGGTGCGGACGACGGTCGAGACGGCCCGGGCCGCGCTCGGCCGACCGGGCCGGACTGCGTTCAGCGTGCCGGCGGAGGCGGCGGCGACCGAGGGCGCGACGGTGCGCCGGGTCGATCCGCCGCCCCCTCCCTTCTGGGGCGTGCGGAGATGGAGCCGATAGATCTCGACGACGTGTGGCCGTGCCTCGACCTGAAGACCCTGTTTCGCCTCCACTGGGGCGGCAAGGGCTCAAGGACGAGGCGTGGGAGGCGCTCCAGCGGAACGAGTTCCTGCCGCGGCTGCGGGCGATGCAGGAGGCGGCGAAGTGCGATGGATGGCTCCAACCGCGCGTCCGCTACGGCTACTTCCCGGCCAACGGCGAGGGGAACGATCTGGTCGTCTATAGCCCCGACGAGGAGGAACGCGAGATCGCGCGCTTCCCCTTCCCGCGGCAGCCGCGCCGCGACCGGCTCTGCCTGGCCGATTACTTCCTCCCGGTCTCGTCCGGTCGGCGGGATGTCGTGGCGTTCCAGATCGTGACGGTGGGGGTCGGAGGCGACAGCGCGGACGGAGCGATTGCAGGCGGCGGGGAGTATGCGGAGAGCTTCTTCTCGCATGGGTTGAGCGTGCAGACGGCGGAAGGTCTGGCGGAGTACGCGCACCAGCGGATCCGCCGGGAGTTGGGCCTGGGTGAGGAGCAGGGAAGCGCTACTCGTGGGGCTACCCCTCGTGCCCGGACCTGTCACAGCACTGCTGCTCGACCGGCTCCTGGACGCGGGCGCGATCGGCGTTCGGGTCACGGAGGGCTACCAGTTCGACCCGGAGCAGACAACGGCGGCGCTGGTGGTCCACCACCCGGACGCGCGCTACTTTGCGCTGGCACGCACCGGCGGGGAGGAGGATTAGACCGGCGCGCCGACGGCGCCCTCCGGGCAGCGCCCTCGCTCGTTCGCCCACCGCAGGTCCCGTTACTCGTCGTCGCCCCCGCCGTCATCGTCCGCCACGACCGTCAGGGTGAGTTCGGTGCCGTCGTCGGTGGCGGCGGTGGCGGTCTCGTCGTCCGAGGCCGAGCTGACTTCGACGTCGTCGGTTTCGACAGACGCTTCGGCGACGAGGATGTACGGGGGGCCGTTGTAGCTGTAGACGGGTTCGCGGTTGAGGATCGCGATCTCGTTGTTCCCCTCACGCAGGAACGAGGCGGGAATGGTGATCGCGATCTCCCGCCAGGCGGCGTCCTCACCGTTGCCGACGCCGTCCCAATTGACAAAGGGGCTTTCCCCCTCGTAGCCCTGGCGGCCGTTGACCTCGATCGCGATTCGGTTCTTGGCCTCCCACTCGTCGTCGAGTCCGGCGACGGTGAAGACGACATCCTCCTCCGGCTCCGCGGCGAGGTGGAATGTCAACTCGGCGCGCGGGTAGTCGCTCAGGGCGCCGTAGATCGCCACCCAGGGGCGGCCGTAGTACTCGCTGTCGCCGCGGTAGAAGCCGCCTTCCCAGTCCGCTGCCTGAAACTCGAGGGTCGTCTCCTCGGGGGACGCCGTCGCCGTCTCCTCGGTCGCAACCGTCGCGGTGGCCCGTGCCGCGGGCGTCTGGGTGGCGAGGGGAATGAGGACAGCGGTGATGGGGGTCGGGGTCGGGGCTTGGGCGGCGAGCGGGCCCGCCGTCGCGATGACGCCGCTCGTCACCGCCGCCACGAGGGCCGCCCCAATGCCCCACGTGAGGGCCGAGTGTCGTTTCATCGCTCCCACCGGGAGGCGCTTCGTGATCGACGGCGTTTCCGCTTCCCTGCGTCCGTGCACCGTGCTCTCCCTTCTCGCGCCAACGCGCATCGAGTGCCCGAGGCAGCGGTGGTCGCAGGAGACGTGCCGGAGTTCACGGGGAATATGGGGGCGTCGTGACGGCCGTGTGGTGGGGAACCTCAGGAGCGATGCGGGAGCGACGAGAGGGGCCGCGCCGGACGGGCCACGGTCCGGCCGAACGGATGCTTGGGGCGGATCGGCTTCCCGGATCAAGGCGGCGACGGTGTCATGGCCGCGGCGAAGAGCCATGGCGAGGGGCGTCCGGTCAGGACCGTTCGCCGCGCGGGGGTTGGCACCGTGGGCGAGCAGAAGCGCGACGGCGTCCTCGGCGCTGGTGTCCGCGGCGAGATGGAGCGAACTCCAGCCGATCGATTTCCGGACGTCGGCGTCAGGACCGTGCGCCAGGGGGAGCGTGGCCAGCGCCGCAGGGTTCCCCGCGACCGCGGCGTGGAGGGGCGTGTTGCCCATCGCGTGGACGGAGCGGGCGCGGATGTCGGCGCCGCAGATGAGGAGGCCGCGGACGGCGGGCTCGTGGCCGAAGTGGGCGGCCAGGGCGAGCGGCGTCCAGCCGTCGGGGCTGTGCGCGTCGTGGAGCTCATGGTTCGCCGCCACGAGCGTCTCGAGGCGATCCGTGTCGCCGACGGCCGCGGCAGCGAGGACATCCAGGTCGGTGCCGGACGTGCGGGATAGCCACCGCTCCTCCGCTCGATGCCAGAAGATCGCGGTCAGGAGCGGGGACAGGCCGGCGGCATCGCGGGCGGTGGTCGGGTCCGGGTGGTGGTCGAGGAAAGTGCGAACCTCGGTCGCGTCGCCCACCTTGACCGCCGGAAAGAAGGTATCCGTCGGGACGGCGGGCACGGCCGCCGGGCTTGGCTGCGGCGTTGGGTCGGTTGCGGTTCGCGGCCTCCGTCTTGCCGACAGCGGGCCTCTAAACGAGGTGGGTAGTGTGAATGACCCCGTCGCAGATTGGTGTGCGTACAGACTGTGGCGACGCGAGCGGCGGGTGTCAACGAGTCGGGCGCTCGCTTCTGGCGCGTCCCAAGCCGCGCGGCGGTGTTCGGAGGGGAGCCCGTAGTGGGGGCTCCCGGTCGGCTCGTGGTGGCCCGCGACATGCTCCGGCACCATCCGGCGCGACGATCGAGCGGCGCGACCCTGGAGCGTGCAACGAGGGGCAAGAAGCGATGACGGGCGGGAACCAGATCCATGACATCTTGGAGGAGCCGAACCGGCAGCGGCGGGAGCAAATCGTCGAGTTGCTGAAGCGTGCCTACTGGATGGAGATGGAGACGGTCATGAACTACGTCTCCAACTCCGTCAACCCGGACGGCGTCCGCGGGCGGGAGATCTCCGAGGCGCTGGCGACAGACATCCAGGAGGAGCTGGCGCACGCTCAGCAGTTCGCGCGCCGGATCAAGGAGCTTTACGGGGTGGTGCCGGGCTCGCTCGAGTTCACGCCTGAGCAAGCGTCGCTGCAGCCGCCCGAGCGTCAGACGGACGTCGTCCACGTCATCCGAGGCGTGATCGAGGCTGAGGATGGGGCCATCGCGCACTACAACCGGATCCTGGAGGCGACGGCGGATGTCGACCCGGTGACCAACGACATGATCGTCGACGTCCTGCGCGACGAGCAGGGCCACCGCCGGATGTTCGAGGGGTTCCTGCGGGAGTACGAGGCGGAAGGGCGGACGTAACCAGGCGACGCGCGGCGCCGGCAGGCGAGTCGGCATCGCCCCTGGACGGGGCGTGCCGACCGTCGAGTGGCGCGCGTGGACCGAGCGCTGCCCACGCCGCGGGCCCGCGCGGCCAGGCTATGAGGCGGCGAGGCTGCGGTCGATGACCGAAAGCACCCGCTCTAGGTCGAACGGTTTGCGGATGAAGGTGACGCCGGGGAGATCCACGTCGGCATAGACGGCGCTCATGAGGACGACCGGGGTCTCGTCGCCGCGCTCGCGGAGTTGAGCCACAAGCCCCGCACCGCCGAGGCGGGGCATCATCATATCCGCCAGTACCAGATCCGGCGGCGCCCGATCGACGTCTTCCAACGCCGCCCGCCCGTCGTAGGCACGGCGGACGTGGTAGCCCTCGTCCTCGAGGACGTCCGCGAGCAACGAGACGATGGCGCGCTCGTCGTCGACTACGAGGATCGTCTGGTCCGCCACCGCTTCGTCCTTGCATCGTCATCGCGCCGGATCACGCATTGAGACGGGCCTGGGCAGGCCGCGCTGGTGGGTTGCCTCGCAACCGGCATGCCCTGGGCGACTCAGGCTATGGATACGGCGTCCGGCTTGATGCCGATTCGCCCCGCCGGTCGTGGACCCCGCACTCCGTGGGCGCGGCGGTGATACGAGCCGCGGGAGGTGCGGACAACGGGGGAGGTGCCGTGAAGGCCAAGAAGCAGAGGCACGGAGACGGGAACGAGTCGGGACAGCGGCACGTCCTGGTCATCGACGACACGCCGGCGATCCTCGACCTCTTTCGGGACCTCCTCGAGGAGGAGGGCTACCGCGTGTCGCTGGAGAACTTCAGCGTTGCCGCTAGCGAAAAGCTCGCGCCGATCAGGGCGCTCAAGCCGGACCTGATCGTCCTCGACTACATGGTGGGCGGGGAAGGATTAGGGTGGCAGCTCTTGCAACTGCTGAAGATGGACCGGTCGACGACGACGATCCCGGTCATCATCTGCACCGCGGCGGTGCGGCAGGTGGAGGAACTGAAGGGGCACCTCCTCGACATGGGCGTTGCGGTGGTGCTGAAGCCGTTCGACATTGACCGGCTGCTCGCCGAGATCGCCAAGGTGTGGGAACGGGTCGGCGAGAGCGGCTGACGCGGGAGCCGGGAGTGGGAAGGAGGGAGAGCCCGGGTCGGGCGGCGGCAGCCCGGTGGTTGGAGGGACACGGGGCGGACGGGGACGGGGGCGCACCGGATGCTCCGACTCGGCCACGAAGCGCCCGTCTTTGTCCGAGCCGGTTAGCGAAAGAGCCTCCAGGCGCTCGGGTCGCGGCCGGCCCGGCCGGCGTCGAAGTCGGCGGCGAATGCCTGGACTCGCAGCTCGCCCTGGAGGGCAAGCCGGGCCATGTACGCGGACAGGTCGGTGACGTCCGGGGCGTCGAGGTCGGCGAGCGCGAAGTAACGGGCGTCGTCGTTCTCACGGCCGTGCGGGGTCGGCGTGCCTCTCACCGGTTCGAGCAGAAACATGACGTACGTGTCGTTGGTCCGACCGTCGAAGCGGCTCCGCACGCCGCAGATCCCGAGCGCGCGGGCCTCGACGCCCGTCTCCTCGAGGACCTCTCGCACCACCGCCTGGTCGAGCGTTTCGCCCGGCTCGACAAGACCGCCCGGGAACATGTAGCGGCCCCTCGTCGACCCGTAGGTCATTCGCACCAAGAGGACGCCGCCGTTTTCGACGACGATGCCGCCGACGGCGGTGACGTTGCGGGGCGGCGGTGGTTCAGCCATGGCGGTGTCCTCGTGGGTTTCGCGGCGCGTCCATCTCTCGAATGACGCAACCCCTATCGTCGTCGGGGAAAGCCGATGTCCTCCCTGGATCCGTTCTAGGATCGCCTGACACAGCCTAATTCATCGATCGCCGACGCCCGACGCCTCCGCAATCAGCTCCTCGGCGTATCCGGTGCGAAGGTGCCCCGCCCGAGGAAGCCGGCGAACTCGGGGGCCAGGCACTCCATGTACAAGACGTCCCAGAGCCTACCGCCCATGAAATGCGCCTGCCGGCGCCGCCTGAACTGCCGAAAGCCCGCCCTTTTCGTACGCGCGCAGCCCGGCCAGGTTGTACTCGTAGACGGTGAGGATGACGCTGTGCAGGCCGAGGACCGTGAAGGCGTAGTCGACCATCAGCTTGGTCGTCTCGGTGCCGTAGCCCTTGCCGCGGCAGTCCGGCTCGCTGATCACGATGCCGTACTCGGCGGTGCGGTTGAGCCGGTCGATGTCCGCCAGGTAGGCGATGCCGATGGCACGCCGGGTCGCCCGCTCGTAGATCGTGACCAGGGCGTAGCGCTCGTCCTTCGTCACCTGATCGTAGGCCGCCGTTTCCTGCTCGACCGTCGTTGGCTCCGACCGGGCGAGAGTGCGGGTGGTGGCGAAGTCGTTGTTCCAGCGCTGGTAGGCCGCGATCAAATCGCGGCGCAGCGGCCCCAGCGCCACCCGTTCCCCCACGACGTTGAGGACCGACCGCCCGTCCACCACGTCGCCCTTGGGTGGTTCCACTCCGCGCTCGGCCTCCTGTATCCACTATCCACCGCGGCTGTCCGCCTGAGGCGGGGGGCGAATCGCCCCACTTCGGTGGCCGAAGAGCGGCCCCCCCTTCTGGTGTGTCGCAACCACTGGTGGCGCTCCCCGTCGGTCGGTCAGCACGGCCTCGCAGAACCGAGGCTCGCCTACCTCGATGCCGCGTCGTTGGATTGCGGGTGGCTGCGGCTTGCTGGCACTCGCTGCGGGAGGACACCGAGCTCTTCCCTACAGCGACGGATCGGCGGCGGCACGGCCGGCTTCCCGCAGCCGCGCCGCGGCGAGGAGCACGGCCTCGGTGATCTGCGGGTAGGAGCCGCAGCGGCAGAGGTTGCCGGCCAGGTACGCCGCGACCTCCGCCGGCGTTGGATCCGGGTTCTCGGTGAGCAGCGCCTTGGTGCCGAGGATCATACCGGGTGTGCAGTAGGAGCACTGGAATCCCATCCGCTCGACGAACGCTTGCTGGATCGGGTCGAGCGCACCCTCGTCGCCGCTCAAGCCCTCGACAGTCTCGACGGTAGCGCCGTCGACCAGGGGCGCGAGGAGGAGGCAGGCGCTGAGCGGGGCGCCGTCGACGAGGACGGTGCACGCGCCGCAGATACCGATACCGCAGGTGGACCGGACACTGGTCAGGCCGCACGCATCGCGGAGGACTTCCAGGAGGGTCGCGTCCGTGGCGACCGTCAACTCCGTCGGCTCGCCGTTGAGGCGGAAGGCGACCGAGCGCTCCATCAGCCGTCGTCCTCGCCGGGACCGTTCCCGCCGCGCGTAGTGGTGGCCATGGCGCGGAGGACGCGCTCGGGGGTGAGCGGCAGCTCACGGACCCGGGTGCCGATGGCGCGGGCGACGGCGTTGCCGATGGCGGCCGGGATCGGCGGCAGCGCGATCTCGCCCACGCCGTGCATGTCGGCGCCGGGTTTCTCCAGCAGGTCGTGGGTGAGCGCCGCCGGAAGATCCATGAACGAGGGGATCAGGTAGTCGGACAGGTTCGCGTTCGTTGCCTGGCCGCCGTCGTAGACGATCTCCTCGAACAAGGCGCTGCCGAGGCCGAAGACCAGGTTGCCGACGTTCTGGAGCGCGGCGGTGTGTCGGTTGACCACCTTGCCGGCGTTGACGGCGCCGTGAGCGTGGAGGACGGTCACCTTGCCGGTGAAGGTGTCGACCTCGACCTCGACGGCGCCGGCGCCCTGGTGCCAGTGGGACGAGGCGATCCCCTGCCCGGTGTCGGGGTCGAGGCCTCCCTCGTTGCGGAACTCGGCGGTCTCGGTCATCTCCTGGCGGTGGGCACCGCGGACTAGCTCCCCGAAGCTGACCGCGCTCTCCGGCACGCCCGCGACCCGCACCGCGCCGCCGATGACCTCGAGGTCGGCGGGCGCGGCCTCCAGCCGCTCGGCGGCGAGGGCGATCAGCTGCTGGCGCAGACCGACGGCGGCTCGGGTCACCGCGTTGCCCATCATGAAGGTCGAGCGGCTGGAGGTCGTCCGGTTGTCGAACGGTGTCCGGGCGGTGTCAGGGTCGACGATGCGAATGTCGTCGTATGCAACGTCAAGCTCCTGAGCGGCGAGCTGGGCGAGGACGGTCCGGGCGCCCTGGCCCATCTCCACGGTCGACGAGGCAAGAACGACACGGCCGTCACGGCCGACGCCGACCCGAGCCTCCGACCGGCTGGGGGAGGTCATTCCCTTCATCACCAGGGCCAGGCCCTTAGCGCGCACCCGGCCGTCGCCAAAGTCTCGCGCCGCGCCGCCGTCCCAGTCGATGGCCGCCGCCGCGTGGTCGAGGCACGATTCGAAGCGGACATCGTGCAGCGTTTCACCCGTGGCGAAGGTGTCGCCCTCGCGGAGCAGGTTGCGCCGCCGGAACTCCAGCGGGTCGATGCCGAGCCGGTCGGCGGCGATGTCCATCATCGATTCGGAGGCCCACGCCGCCTGGGTGACCGCGTACCCGCGGAAGGCGCCGGCCGGCGGCAGGTTGGTGTAGACGCAGGCCGAGTCGACGGCGACGGAGGGGATGTTGTAGGGGCCGACAACGCCGAAGCCGCCCTTCTGGGCCACGTTGGGCCCGCAGTCGGCGTACGCGCCGGTGTCCCAGGAGGCGTGGACCTCCTTGGCGACGATCCGCCCGTCGCGCTTCAGTCCGAGCTTGATCGTGATAACGGTCGCGTGTCGAGTCAGGGTCAGGAAGACCTCGTCGCGGCGAAGCGCGAGCCGGACCGGCCGCCCAGTGACCCGGGCCAGCAGCGCCGCCTGGGGCTCGATCCGCGGAAACACCTTCGCGCCGTAGGAGCCGCCGAGGGTATGGGTGAGGATCCGCACCCCCTCCGGTGGCAGGCCGAACAGTGCCGCCAGCATGTCGCGCACGTTGAACGGGGTCTGTGTCCCGGTGTGGACCGTCAGGCGGTCGCCCTCCCAAGCGGCAAGGGCGACGTGCGGCTCCATCGGGACGTGCTGGATGGCCGGGGTGCGGAAGGTCTCCTCGACGACGACATCAGCCTGGGTGAGCCTCTGGGGGACGTCGCCGTGGCGGAGGCGAAAGAGGTTGCAGCAGTTCGTCCCGAATTGGGGGCGGATGTCGAAGTAGAGAGCGGTGCCTTCGCGGTCCTGCTCCTCTTCCGGCCGCAGATCGTGGATCGGCGGCGCGCCCGGCGCGAGCGCGCTGAGCGGGTCGAAGACGGCCGGCAGCTCGTCGTAGATGACGTCGACGAGCGCGGCGGCCTCCTCGGCCGCCCGCGGGGTCTCGGCGGCGACGAGGGCCACGATGTCCCCGACGTAGCGGACCCGGTCGAGCGCGACGACCGGCTGGTCCTTGATCTGGGGGCCGTAGGTCGGCGCCGGCGCCAGATCGGGGTGGGCGCGCAGGTCGTCACCGGCGACGACGGCGACAACGCCCGGTACTTCTCGCGCCGCCCCCGCGTCCACCGACACGACCCGGGCATGGGCCACCGGGCTGCGGACGACGGCCGCGTGCAGCATCCCCGGCAACGCCAGGTCCTGGACATACCGGATGGCGGCAGTGACCCGTTCCCGGGCATCGATCATCGGGACCGCGGCGCCGATGGACATGAGTGGTGCCTACCCCTTCCTGTTCCGTTGCCCCGGCGGCGCCCGCCGTTTGGTGGACAGGTCGTCGTCTCGATCACACCGGCGCGCCCGGGTTGCGGGAGCGACGCCGGGGTCACCCGGTTCCCCCATCACCAGGTCAGGCCGGGGACGAGAGTGCGGCAAGCAGCGCGCCGACGGACGTCGCGACGGGCGGGCATCGGTCGCGCCCGCCCTACGCCGACAGCACCTCGACCTCGCCGGTGCTGCCGTTGACACGGACGCGCATGCCGGTCTGGATCGATTGGGTCGCGTTCATCGTGCCGACGACGGCCGGGATCCCGAACTCGCGGGAGACGACGGCCGGGTGCGAGAGCTGGCCGCCGGAGTCGGTGACGAGACCGGCGACTTTGGTGAAGACGACGACCCAGGCCGGGTTGGTCATCTTGCAGACGAGGACGTCCCCCTGGCGGACCTGGTCGAACTCCTCGGGCGAGCTGACGTTGCGAGCCGGTCCCTCCGCAACCCCCGGCGAAGCGGGTAGACCCTGCACGACGGTCACCGGTCCCTGCTTCTCCGCCTTCAGCGAGTCGAAAAACTTCTCGGGGTAGCCCCACAACCCCTTGTATGGCTCCCCGTACAGCGACCACCGGGTGACGGTGCCGACCCACTCGAGCGGGCGGACGCTCATCGCCTGCTCGCGCTCCTCCCGCCGCTGCCGCACGAGGCCGCGGGCGTCGACGGCATCGGGGTTGGCGGACAGCACGCGCAGCTCGTGGTAGGTCACGAAGATGGGGTCGTCCGGCTCGTCAAGCCGGTCCAGCTCGACCAGCTTGCGGCCGATTGCGATCAGGACGTGGCGGACGCGGGCGTAGGTTCCCTGGTCGATGTAGAAGTGGTGATCGGGGGTCAGCGGCATCATCCGCAACATCCCGTCCATCGTCCGCTCGACCTTGGCCCGGCCCTCGGCGTTGTCCGTCGGGATCAGCGCCATCAGCTCGGCGATGGCGGCGTCGCGATCCTGGCGGAGCCGGCGGATTGCCTCGGGGAAGGAGTAATCGGTCTGGAGGTAGCCCTGGAGAGCGGCAAGGATGGGAGCCGGGTTCTCCCGCCAGGTCGGGTAGATGTATTCGTGGCTGTAGATCGCCTTGTTGCCATACTCCCGCTTGTACCCGTCGAGCCAGGCCAGGAACTCCCTCCCCGCGTCGCTTTGGTCAAGCACCTGGAGGATCTCACGCGGAGTTTCCCTGGCGAAGGCAGCCTGGAGGTCGGGATCGGTCTTGATCCGCTCCTTCGCCTGCCAGAGCTCGCGGATCGCGTCCCAGTTCCGGTCATCGTCGGAGACCATGATCCGGCCGAGGAGGTCGGGATCGACGTCGCCCGCCACCTCCTTGACGGCACCCTGAAAGTTGAGGGTGGCCTGGAACTGGGAGAGGTTGAGGATCCAGTGGATCCGGAAGTGCCGCTCCTGGATGTCGATGGCGTCCTCGAAGAGGATCATCAGTTCCGGCAGGCTGGCGCTGTCGTAGGGAAAGCCGTCGAGGTAGTCGAAGTTGCGCAGGATCTCCGGACGCAGCCGGTTCTCCCACCACTCTAGGCCACGCTCGGCGTAGACCGGCATGACCATCCCGTAGTAGGGAGCGATCTCCTGGGCGTACGTCGGGTCGGGCGGGACGACGGCGGAGAAGACGTACCCCTGCACCTTCTTGGCGAGCCAGTCGACGCCGATGGGGGCGCCAAAGCGGCGGTAGAGGTAGTCGCAGGTGCTCCACCACCCTCCCAGGTCGAACCACATCGGGGAGATCGGCTGGGGGCAGTGGAGGTCGTCGTACCACCAGTGCAGCCGCTTCTCAGCCTCGTCACGCCACTCGACGGGATGCTCCTCGTCGCCGAAGAAGGTGGCGAGGACCTCGTCGTCCGCTGCCTGCGGCTGCTGCTCTGGAGCGTCGGTCGCCACGTCGCGTCCTCCTTCGCTCGTTCGTGCTCGGCGGCAGCCGAATGCCGCGGTTTCTCTCGGGAGGCACCCATCCCCGCGTCCGCGCGGGGTGAGGCCCAGGCGCTCAGCTGGATAAGCGCCCTGACGGGGTCGGATGCCCGGCCGGATCGGCGCCGACCCGCGGTGTCTCATCCGCCGGCCGGCGCCACGCGGCGCCGGCCGCTCGGTTGAGCGGGGCGCCCCCGTGCTTCGCCATGACCGCGCCCGACTCTCCAGCTACGCCGGGTCGATGGTCTCGTAGAAATCGCGCTCGCGGCTCTCGAGCATGGGGACGACCCTGCCCAGGATGCTCTCCTTGAACGCGTCCGTCGCCATGTGCGCCTCGTAACCAGCGAGGTCGCGGTACTGCTCGTAGAGAAGAAACTTGCGGGGGTCGTCCACCGAGCGGTTGACGGTGTAGAGGACGCAGCCGGGCTCGGCACTGGAGATGGGGATCATCTGCTGGAGGATGGTGGCGACCGCCTCGTCCTTGCCTTCCTGGGTATAGTAGCGCGCCGCGACGACGTACATACCGTTGATGCCTCCTTCGCTGGGACCGGCACGGGGCCGGTTTTCCGGTGGGCGCGCGGTTCGCCGTGCCGCTCCATGGTGAGTGACGTGGCCGAGACAGCAGACTATCCGGGCTTGACCCCCCTCCCGCACGACCCGATTCCGCAGGACGCCGATCCCTTCGACCTCCAACTCGACGATGTCGCCCGGCTGCAGCCAGCGGGTCGAGCTCCAGACCGGAGCCACTCGTCACGGTGCCGGAGCCCCAGAGCTCGCCGGCGTGGATCGTCTCGCTCTGGGAGACGTGCGCGATCAGGTCGGGGAACGAGAACTGGCGACCCCTGGAGTGCCGACCAGACCTCGCCGTTGACGCGGGCGACCATCCGCAGGTTGTCGATGTCGATCTCATCCGGGGTGACGAGGTAGGGGCCGACGGCGTTGCCGGTGTCGAAGTCTTTCCCCTGCTCGGGCCCATGCCGACCGGGGCCTCGCGCATCTGCTGGTCGCGGGCGCTGAAGTCGTTCCAGATGGTGTAGCCGGCGATGTGCCGGGCGGCGTCGCCCGCCGCGATGTCCTTGCCGCGGCGCCCAATCACCACCCCAACTCCAGCTCGAAGTCAAACTTCTCGCTGTACGGCGGCCAGTGAACGACCGCGTCCGGCCCGACGACGGTATCAGGGTCGCCCTTGTAGTAGGCCGGTACCTCGTAGAAGGCGGCGGGGACTCGCCGCCGCGGCCGAGAGCCCGGCTCGCCTGCTTCATGTGTCCTCGAAGGTCAGGAAGTCGCGCATCACCCGCGGTCGGGGGAGGGGAGCGAGGAGGCGGACCTCGTCGGGGGGCGTAGGTCGTGCGGGCGCCGAAGGCTTCCTCCGTCGTGCCGGCAGCGTCGATGGCCCGCGCCGCCGCCGCCATCCCGAGCGCGCCCGTGCCAAGGAAGAGGACCATGTCGCTCGATCAGCAGTGCGGCGAGGCGCTCGGCGTCGCAGCCGGGGTCGGTCCGTTCCAGGTGGGCGGCGTAGGCCGCTTGGAGATCGACGAGTCGGCGGTCCATGGCGGCGCCGATGCGGCGCAACGGCCCCGCCGGCGTCGGAACCTCGAAGGTCGCCAGCTTCATGCGGGCAGCTCCTTTCCGTTCCAGTCCCCTCCGGGCTCGTGGCCGGCGCGGGATAGCGCGGCCCGTATTGCCCGAGCGACGAAGACACGGATCATGCGGCGGCGGTACCAGGCCGAGCCGCGCAGGTCGGACAGCGGGTCAATGGCGGCGGCGTAGGCGTCGGCGACCGCTTCGATCGCCCCGTCGTCGAGAGGGCGGCCGGTAGTGGAGGCGAGCACATCGCCAATCCGCTGGGGCCGCTCCGCGACGGCGCCGACGACCACTTCAAGTCGCCGGCAGGCACCGTCCGGCGCGAGGTCTACCATCGCGGCGACGCCGACGCAGGGCCGGTCCTCATGCGAGCGGGAGCGGTACTTGAGGTAGGCGGCGCCGGCCCCGGGTGGCACCGGCGGCACCACGACCTCGGTGATCAACTCGTCCGGCGCGAGGACCGTCTCGTAGTGTCCGACGATTAGATCGCGCACGAGGATCGGGGCGCTCGCCGCTCGGGCCGACGGCGTGGACCGTCGCGCCGAGCGCGGCGAGGACGGTCGGGGGTCGGAGGCGTAGTCGGCGTCGGCAAGGTTGCCGCCGACGGTCGCCTGGTGGCGGACGCGGACGTTGGCGACGTCGGCGTAAGTGTCGGCGAGGGCCGACCACCCCCGTCGCACCAGGGGTGAGCGCTCGACGGCGCGGTGGCGGGTCATGGCCCCCAGCCGCAGACTGCCGTCCGGGTCGATCGCGATCCGGTCGAGGCCGGGGACCCGACGCAGGCTGACGAGGACGGACGGAAAGAGCAGTCCCTGCCGCAGGACGAGCGTCAGCCAGGTACCGCCGGCGAGGAGCTTGGCGTCTTCGCCGAAGGAGGCCAGCACGTCGAGCGTCTCCTCGACGGTTGCGGGCTCGCTCCAGTCGAACTCAGGCATCGGCTGCCTCGAAGGGGCCACAGCGGCAGGGCCGACCTAGCCATCGGTGGCCCCTGCCGCATCGGACGTGGCGAGGACGCGTTCGGCGCAGGCGACGAACTGCTCGCTCATCTTGCGCGCGGTGTCGCGGATGACGGTTTGGCCGAAACGACCAAGCGCGCCCTGGATGGCGAGGTCCATCGCGTAGGCGACCTCGGTCCTGTCCTCTGAGGCCGGGGCAAGCCGGACCGACACGTTTGCCTGGACCATGCTGCTGGTGCCGCGATCAGTGCCGCGGGCGACGAGGGCGAGGCGCTCCGGCGGCCGCGCCTCGGCGAGCTCGACCTCCATCGCGAAGCCTCGCCTTGAGCGGGCCGACCTTGACCTGGATTCGACCGCGATAGTTCTGCCCCTGGTCGTCGACCGGCTCGACGTCGTCGACGCCGGGCATGCACGCGCTGGAGCGAGGAACGTCGAGGAAGAACGCCCAGACGTCTGCGACCGGGGCGGCGATGGTGAAGCGCTCCTCGATGATCACGGGCGTTCCTCGGAGGTTTGGCCGGCGGCGGTGGCGCGGGTCGCCTTCGCAGGCGTCGACGCGGGCGACCGCCTCGTACAGCGGGTGGGCCAGCTCGCGCGCCGCCGGGACGCGGATACGATCGAGCATGTGCCGGAACTGGGCGCGCACCTCGTCCGGCCCGAGACCGTTCTGGCGGGTCGGGATTCGGGCAAGGAACCGGTCGACGTTGACCTCCAGGAAGCTGAGGCTGTCGGCGGCCTGGAGGAGGTCGGCCTCCGGCCACCCACCATCCTCGTGGACGGTGATCAGGGCGGTCGTGTCGTGAACGAGTTGCTCGTCGACGCCCTGCCCGCGCAGCCAATCGCCGACGATCCGGGCCGAGCGCTCGGCGTGGCGGCGCCGGTAGTCGGGGTCGGCCGGGCCTCGACGGGCGTCGAAGGTGGGAGCATCCGGGGCGGGAAAGTGGCGCTCGATGTCGTGGGTGAGGGCGGCGAGGAGCATCGCGGTCGAGGTCCTCGGCGCGAGGACGCGGAGCCAGTCGGGCGTGCGCCGCAGGTGGTCAGCGTTCCAATACGGGGCGATCCAGGCGTCGGCGCGGCGAAGGATGTCGGCGTCGGGCGTCATGGGCGCGTCATCGGCTGGTCGCCGACGCGCGAGGGGTCGCACCGGCCATCGCCGGCGGCAAGGCGGGACGATGCACCGGGCCTGCGCGGTGCCGGCCGCCAACTCATCTCTGTGACTAACCGTTCTCCCGACGAGCCCAATCGATACCCTCGGTCACAGCGTCGTGATCGGCCGGCTCTGGAGCAGGTAGAGGTGGCCGTCCTCGATGCCCCACTCGATGTCCTGGGGGGCGCCGAAGAAGGCCTCGACCCGTTCGCCCAGGGCGACAAGCTCGGCGAGCTCAGCGTCGTCGAGCACCCGAGCCTTGACCCGTTCGGGGGGCACCTCGGCCTCGATCAGGCCCCCTCGCTCCGGGTCACGGATAAGCATGATCGTCTTGGGCGGGACGAGAGAGCGGACGACGCGGCCGTCCGGGCGGGCCAGCTGGTAGTTATCGGGGACAACCAGGCCGGAGACGACCGCCTCGCCGAAGCCCCAGGTTGCCTCGACGGTCATCCGGTCGCGGCGACGGCTCACCGGGTCGGCGGTGAAGAGGACGCCCGACTTCTCGGGGATAACGAGGCGCTGGACGACGACGGCCATTCCCGTGTCGGCGAGCGAGCCCTTGGAGCGACGGTAGAAGAGGGTGTGGGCGCCGAAGAAGGAGGCCCAGCAACCGCGCACCCGGTCGATGACCGCCTCATCTCCAACGACGTTGAGGAACGTCTCCTGCTGGCCGGCGAAGGAGGCGGCCGCCGAGTCCTCGGCGATGGCGCTGGAGCGGACGGCAACCGGCGCGTCCGTGCCGTCCGTGAGGCGGCGGTAGGCCGCGACGATCGCCGCTTCGATCTCCGCCGGGAGCGGGAGGTCGCGGATCAGGCGCTGGACCCGTTCCGCCGCCTCATTCAGCGCCGAGGGACGTTCGACGTCGAGCCCACCGAGGAGGCTGAGGAGGCGCCCGCGGGCCGCATTGGCGTCGAGGAAGCGGGCGAACGCCTCAGCGCAGACGACGAAGCCCGGCGGGACGGCGAGCTCGGCGACCGTCATCCGGCTCAGGCTGGCGCCCTTGCCGCCGGCGGTCTCGACGACGGCGCAGCCGTCTTCGCCGAACCAGCGGATCGTCGTCGCGGCCTGGGACGTGACCATGCGTGCCCCTTTAAATCCTGGTCCTGATATCTACGCCGGCGACGTCTGCATTGCGTCGGCCACGATCATCCCCCGGCGCGGCGCGGGAGTAGGCGACCGGGCACGCCACGCGGCGCCCGTAGCACCCTCTCAACCCTCAACCCTCAGTCCTCGACGATCGCCACCGCGCGGACCGGAGCGGCGGTGGAGTTGACCCACTTGACCGGGAAGACCGACAGCGTGAAGCCGTGGGGGCGCGGGAGCTGGTCGAGGTTGGCGAGGTTCTCGAGATGGTAGTACTCGCGCTCTCGCATCACCAGATGGGCTTCCCAGAACTGCTTGCGCTCGAACATCGCCCAGACCGGCGGGTCAAACGTGATCGCATCGGTGCCCATCAGTTTGATCCCCTGGTCGATTAGCCGGAGGGTGGCCTCGCGGGTCATCCCGGCATGGTCGGTCAGGTAGCGCTCCTCGTCGTTGTAAGTGCTGGCGCCGGTCTGGATGAGGACGATATCGAGCGGCTTGAGGGTGTAGTCGATGCGGCGCAGCGCGTCCTGCACCTCGGCGGCGGAGATACCGGCCCCCTTCTCCTTGTGGCGGAAGTCGAGGATCACCCCGTCGCCGTAGCAGTACTCAAGCGGGATCCCTTCCGGGCCGGGGGCGTCGTCGTTGAGGTGGCGAAGGGAATCCATGTGGGTGCCGACGTGGTCGCTGAGCTCGACGCGGTAGGAGGCGGTCAGCCAGGTGGCACCGTGCTGGGCGGCGCCGATCCGCTCGGCGAACTCCTCCCACGTCTCGTACATCTCCAGCGTCGGTTTGACGATCCGGGGAAAGGTCAGCATGTCGTTGTGGACGGGCATGCTGAGATCGATGAGCGTTCTGGTCACTCGCGTTCCTCCCGTCGCCGCTCCGAACCCCTGGCCGGCGTTCTACCCCGGGCAGGGCGGGAGGCGATTCTAGAGACGGGGCGAGCGGTGTCAAGGCGTGGTGGTCCGCGGTTGGCCGGCGACGACCACTGTCCGTTTCCTCCGCCCGGCTGCCCAACACCGAGGCCGTGGCGACGAGCAGGGCGGGCACGACATCGGTGCCCCCGGCGACCGTCGCGACCTTCAGCCCGACGCGCAGCGCGTCATCGCGGTCGTGCGCTCGTTCGTCAATCCGCTGCCACTAGCCGCTGGCCAGGGAGGACGCTTCGGTGAGGGGTGCCGCGGAGGACGCCGGGAGGATCGCCCCGCATCGGGGTTGCCCGGCGGGTCATCCTGGCACTGTTCCGAGTCAGACTAGGTCGAGAGCTCGATGCGCAGCGAGACGACCTCGAACGGGCGCACGGGGAGGCGGACTGTCGAGCCATCGTCAGCCAACGATGGAGTCGCGTCTGCGGCCGGCTCTTCGAGCAAATCGACTCGATCGATGCGCCGCACCGGCGAGGTGAAGCGGAGTGTCGCTGTCCCCCTTGCGCCGTGTGGCTCGTAGAGACGGAGGATGATCCCAGCCCTGTCCTCGGATCGCTTCAGGCCGCCGAGGGCGAGTCGAAGTCCCTCGGTTGCCAGGAGGCCGCTGCTCTCCGGCAGGTGCCCTGCAGTCGGTGCAACCGGCACCGTCATGAGGGGGGAGTTCAGGGCGAACGCTTCGGTGGTGACGTCCGCCTCGGTCCAATCGCCCGGGTGGGGAAGGAGGCTGTAGGTGAAGCGGTGCTCGCCCCGATCCGCCATCGGGTCTGGATAAAGCGGGCCGCGCAGGAGGCTCAGGGTCAGCACGTTGCCGTGGGCGGAGTGGCCGTACTTCCCGTCGTTCAGGAGCGCGACGCCGTAGCCCGGCTCGGAGAGATCAGCGAAGCGATGGCCGCTCACCTCGAAGCGGGCGGCATCCCAGGACGTATTGCGATGGGTCGGCCGCCGAACGACGCCGTACATCGTCTCGTAGGTGGCCTCATGCGTATGGATGGCGAGCGGGAAGCGCGCCTGGAGATACACCTGGCGCTCCTGCCAGTCGATCCCGGTGACGATGTCCAGGCGGCGGGAGCCGGCGAGCAGACGATAGGTCTGCTCGATGCGGGAACCCCGCCAGGTCCGGCGGACGCGCACGGCGCCGCGCAGCGGTCCCGCCTCGATCACGTCGATCGCCTCGACGCCCCCGACCTCCTCCCCCTCCTGCTCGTAGCTTTCCTCGATGTCCCAGGCGTCGTACGTCCGCGGCTTGTCGACGTAGGCCCAGAGCTGGTTGCCGCGACCGGCGAGGACCTCGCGGCCGTCGGCGACGGTGTCGACCAGCCGGTGGATCGTGCCATCCGCACCAACTTCTGCGCGGAGGAACTCGTTCTCCAGGAGCGCCCCCCCATTCCCGCCTGCTGCGCGGACGCCTGGGACGGTGGGCGGAACCGGGTCCGCGCCGTTACGGACCACGGCCACGCTTAACCAGCCCAGGCCCGGCACGACGCGCTGGGGCGCATGGACGAGCAGCCCGTCAGTGGTCGGCTGGGCCGGGAGCGGCGCGCCGTTGGGGTCGGCAACGATCGTGTCGGCGTCCCGCTCCGGTAGGAGGAATGTCAGGGGACGGGGAGTCAGCGCCGCGTTGGCGACGATGAGCCGCTCGCCGGCCGGGGCGCCCTCGACGAGACCGCCGATATGGGTAAGCGCCGCGTCCCGCGCCCCGATCGCCGCGCGGACGACCCCTTCCAGTTCTCGGTGGGTGTCCCGGTAGACCTCGGCGATGGAGGAGCCGGGAAGGATGTCGTGGAACTGGTTGAGCAGGAGCGATTTCCAGGCGGTCTCCAGCGCCTCCTGGGGATAGGAGAAGCCGTGGAGGTGCGCTAGTGCGGCGAAGGCCTCGGCCTCGAGCAGGCGGTGCTCAGCGGCGCGGTTGAGCGCCTTGACATGGGCTTGGGTGGTCAGGGTGCCCCGGTGAAACTCCAGGTAGAGCTCGCCGGTCCAGATCGGCAGCCCGTCGCTCGGGAGACCGGCGAAGAACTCCTCGACGTGGGCCATCCGGAGCCGCGGAAGCGCCGGGAAATCGTTGATTCGCGCGTAGTTCTCCAGCATCCGAGCCGACGGTCCGCCGCCGCCGTCGCCCCAGCCGAAGGCAAGGAGGCTCTCGGGGTGGTGATGCTTGCCGCGGAAGTTGTGCCACGTTCCGAGGGTGTCGAGCGGGGCGACGTTGCCGTTGTAGCCGTGGGCCGGGGGCAGGTTGCGAAACATGTGCGCCGTCACCCGGCTGCCGTCCAGCCCCTCCCACGTGAACAGGTCGTGGGGGAAGAGGTTCTCCTCGTTCCAGGTCAGCTTGATCGTGAAGAAACCCCGGATACCGGCGCCGCGCAGCAGTTGAGGGATGCCGCCGGAGAAGCCGAAGACGTCCGGGAGCCAGGCGACCGTCGCCCGCGTGCCGAACCACCCCTCGAAGGCGCGCTGACCGTAGAAGAGTTGGCGGACGAACGCCTCACCGCCGGTGATCTGGCAGTCCGGCTCCACCCAGGAGCCGCCAACCGGCTCCCAGCGGCCTTCCGCCACCCGCTGCCTGACGCGGGCGAAGAGGTCCGGCGCATCCTCCTCGATCCAGGCGTAGAGCTGGGCCGAGGACTGGTTGAAGGTGAAGTCCGGGTAGCGGTCCATCAGGTCGAGCACGGTGGCAAAGGTCCGGCGCCCCTTGCGCCGCGTCTCGGCGACGGGCCACAGCCACGCGAGATCGATGTGGGCGTGGCCCGTGAGCGCCAGGCGCCCAACCGGAGGGTAGTCGCGCCTCAGTTGGTCGAGCCGCCGGACGAGCTCGGCACGAGCGGCCTCGACCGCCTGGAGCGCCGCTTCCGGCAGCGGCTCCAGCGGGCGGGGCGGTGGTGGGAGGTGCCAGATGGGCGTCGAGTAAGGATGGACTTCGTACGCCTCAACCGCGTAGCTCGGCGGGATGGAGTTGACGCCGCTGCCAATTGGGTTCACGTACCCGAGCGCCAGCCGGGTGAGCGCCACGTCGCTCGCGGACGGCCAAGCGGGTCCGAGTACGGTGAAGGCGGCGTCGGCGGCGTCGAGCAGGAGCGGGGCGATCTCGTGCTGGCCGAGCCTCCTGCGCGGCCTGGAGGAGCATCGTCAGGTCCCGCTCCAGGCCGCGCAGCTCGGCGTGGGGCACGACGAGGTGAGCCCGCTCCAGACGGGGCTCGGCGACGTGGCTGCCGAACATCCCCTTCGGCACCACCTCCGCCTCGACGGCGACGCACTCGCCGCCCCGCGCCGGGTCGGCGATGCGGAAGCTGTGGTGAAAGGGGTCGAGTCCGGCCTGGAGCCCAGTCGAGAGGCGGACGAACCCTTCGCCGCCGAGCCAGAGTTCCAGCTCGACCGGCCGACCTGCCCACGCATCGGGGACGGCCGCGGCGGCCGCGAAGCGGACCGGCGTCTCGACGACCGGCCAGAGGTCCCCGAGCTGAATCGGCCGGGCCTCGCCGTCGCCCGCGGTGAAGGACCAGTCCGTGATTGGATGCTCCCGCGCGTTGCGCCAGGCGCGGATCTCTTCCAGCCGCCGGGTGAGCCGCTCGAGGCGACGGTTTCAGAGGTGCTAGGCACGAGCAAACTCCTCCGGCATGGATACGGACCCGGCCGCCATCCGCCGTCGGGTCGCGCCCAACAGATCGCCGTCCAATCCCGGCTCGGGCGGCCGTGGTGCAAAGACCGCGGACCAGGCCGGAGAAGAGCGGCTTCCGACCCCGATTCCCGATCCTGCCGCAGGAGCTTAGCCCCAGGCTATCTGCAGCGGATGGAGCGCGCCCCCGGGTTCATCCGCTCACTTGATGCTGCCGAGGGAGATGCCCTGGACGAAGGCCCGCTGGAAGAGGAGGAACAGGGCGATCACCGGGAGGACGACCAGGGTCGAGGCGGCCATCAGCAGGTTGAACTGAAGCTCGCGCTGCGACTTGAAGAAGGTCAGACCGATGGCGAGGGTGTACTTCGCCTCGTCCTGAAGGTAGATCAGTGGGCCGAGGAAGTCGTTCCAGGCATGGAGCGCCGCGAAGATGCTGATGACGCCGATGGCGGGCAGTGTCTGGGGCAGGACGATTTGGGAGAAGATTCGGAACTCGCTCGCGCCGTCGATGCGGGCCGCGTCGGAGATCTCGTGCGGGACCTGCATCATGAACTGTCGCATCAGGAAGATCCAGAAGGCGTTGCCGAGAAACATCGGCACGACGAGCGGGAGGTAGGTGTTGATCCAGTTCCCCTCCCACCCGAGTCGCCAGCCATCCAGGACCGGCCGCGGGAGGTTGGCGAAGATGTCGAAGAGGGCGACGATGAGCACGGGGAAGGGAATGAAGACGGTGGCCAGCACGATGTAGAACACCTTGTCGCGGCCGGGCCACTCGATCCGGGAGAAGCCGTAGGCGATGAGCGGGTTGGAGATGACGGAGCCGAGAACGGTGAGCGCGGTGATGGTGGAGGTGTTGGCCAGGTATCGCCAGAAGGGGATGTAGTCGACCGCCTCCGAGAAGTTGGACCAGGCCAACTTTTCCGGCACGAACGTCGGGGGGTAGAGCCTCAACTCCTCGTGCGTCTTGAAGGCGGTGTTGAGCATCCAGTAGAACGGCAGCACGTAGAGCGCACAGACGAGGAGCAGGACGACCCTGGGGACGACCTGCCGCTGCAGGTGCTTGGCGACCAGGGGCCAGCGCCCGGCGGCGAGCGCGGGCGCCTCGGTGGCGGTGGCGGTGGCGGTCCCGGCCATCGGTCGCTCCCTGGCCATCGGTCGCGCTCCTCCCTACTGGTTTTCGTAGTGGACCCACCGCTGCGACCAGCGGAAGATCAGCATCGCGAGCACGAACGTGATCAGGAAGAGGATCCAGGCCATCGCGGAGGCGTAGCCCATCTTCCCGTACTGGAAGGCGTTTTGGTACAGGTAGAGGACGTAGAACCGGGTTGCGTCGGCGGGACCGCCCTGGGTGATGATGTAGGCCTGAGTGAAGACCTGGAGACCGAGGCTCAGGCCGAGGATCAGGTCGTAGAGGATGACCGGGGTCATCATCGGCAGGGTGATGTTTCGGAACCGATTCCAGGCACCGGCGCCGTCGAGCATTGCCGCCTCGTAGAGTGAGGTGGGAATGCCCTTGAGCCCGGCGAGGAAGATCAGCGCGACCTGGCCGGCGCCGAACTGCGCGAGGAAGACGATGGCGAGCTTGGCCCAGGTCGGGTCACCGAACCAGTTGACGTTGGGCAAACCGAGCTTGATCAGGATTTGGTTGAAGACCCCTTGGGTCGGGTTCATCATGATGAGGAAGATGAAGGAGAGGGCAAAGAGCGGGAGGATCGACGGCAGGTAGAGGACTGCTCGGTAGATTGGGACCTCCGGCACCGGCTGGTTCATCGCCAGGGCGAGGCCCATCGCGACCACCGCCCCAAGCGGCACCGCGAGCGCCGTGTAGAAAAGCGTGTTGTAGAGCGACGTCCAGAAGAGGTCGTCTTCCAGCAGAGCCCGATAGTTATCGAGGCCGATCCAGACCGGCTCGCCGAAGCCGGTGTACTTCGTGAAGCTGATCCGCAGGGTGTAGTAGATCGGGTAAACGAGGAACGCCAGGAAGCCGACGATCCAGGGGCTGACGAAGAGCAAGCCGACGGCGAGGTTGTGCCGCTCCTTGCGCGTGAGGCGGAACCGACGGGGAGCCCTCGTGTGGATGGGCGGTGTCGCGACACTCATCGATCGCCCTCCACGTCGCGATACCGACCGGCAACGATCGAACGTCCGCGATACCGACCGGCAACGATCGAACGTCCGGTCAGGGATGGGGCCGACGGGAGCCCTCGTGTGGATGGGGGGTGTCGCTACACTAATGGTTCGCCCTCCACGTGGCTAGCCCGACCGGCAACGTTCGACCGTCCTTCAGGTGGGGGGCCGCCGGCGGCACGGGCACCACCCTTGGCCGCCGGCGGCGAACCGCGGTCAGCCCACAGTGATCGGGCAGTACGATTCCAGGTCTCCCTGGACCCGGTCCTTGACCGTCTTGAGCGCCTGCGCCGGCTCCTCCTCAGTGAGGAAAACCTTCTGCCAGGCAGCGGTCAACTCGTCCCAGTACTTGACGCCGACCGGCAGCGGCGGCCTGTTCTTGGCGGTCGGCAGGAGCGTCTCGGCGAAGAAGCGATGTTGCTCGTCCTCGCCGAACAGGCTGGGGTCCTTCAGCAGGCTGTTGACCGTCGGCAGGTGCTTGGTCTCCGTTGCGTAGATCCGCTGCCCCGGCTCACCGCCGAGGTAGCGAATGAACTTCACGGCCCCTTCGACGTTCTTCACGCCGGCCGGGATCACCACCGACCAGCCGCCGGCCCAGGTCGCCGACGGGTCGCCCTCATTCGGCACCGGGATGAGGGTCATGCCAAAGTCGATGTCGGGGGCGTACTTCGGCAGGACACCCAAGTACCAGTCGCCGGTGACCGCGAAGGCGACGCGCTTGGTGACGAACGGATCCTGCTCCTCGGGTACGGTCACGTCCGCCGCGTAGGGACCGGCAAAGGCGTTGACCTTCTGCGGGTCGAGCGCCTTGACGTAGTCGTAGAGCCATTGGTGGCCAGCGACGACACCCGGGTCGTCCGGCGTCACCTGGCACGCCTGCTCGTCGAAGAACTTGCCGCCGAAGGCGAACCCGTAGGTGTAGTGCCAGGCCTGGTGGGTGTAGGCGGCGAAGCCCATCCGGCTGTAGTTGCCGTCCTGGTCGGTCTGGTTGAGCTGGTTCGCGATCTCGGCGAACCGGGCGAAGGTGATCGGCTTGGCGGGATCGAGTTCGGCTGGGTCGACGCCCACCTCTTGGAGCATGCCCCGGTTGAAGAAGAGGGCGCGGGCGTCGGTGTCGGTCGGAAGGGCGTAGGTCTTGCCCTGGAACTTCGCCTCGGCAGCCGCGAATCCGATGTGGGTTTCGCTGATGTCCTCTCCTTCGAGGTACTCGTCCAGCTCCTGGAGCACGCCGTCGGCCGCTCGCTGGGCGACGTTGAATCGGTCGAGATGGTAGACGTCGGGCCCAGTGCCGCCCCGGACGGCGGTCATGAGCTTCGTGACGTCGGTCTCGTCCCCGACGACCGGGGTCATCTCGACCTGGACGTCGGGGTTCTCCTTGTTGAAGGTGTCGACGATCTGCCGCAGGGTGGTGAGATCGGGCTCGGTGTGGGACGTCCAGAAGACGACCCTGCCGGCGTCCTGGGCGCGGGCCACCGGGGCGACGCGGAGAGCGGAGCTGATCGCGGTCGCGGAAGCACCGAGGACGGCGGCGCCCCGCAGGAACGTGCGCCGATCGATCCGTCCACTGCGGAACTGTCGCGCGAGGTCGTGAAGCGGGTTGTTGCCCATCCTACACCTCCGATCGTTTGAGCACCGGCCATCGTGACGGTCGTCCCGGGCGGCCCACGCCACCACGCAGTGGGACCAAAATGTTAGTCCGCCGCCCACCTCGGCGGCGCTCCACCGGGTAGGAGACGGTCGTCTCGTGCCCCTGCGCCGCTCCCTGTCCCGGACGGGGGCTCGATTGTTGACTGTGCCCGATATCCTCGCCGGCCGGGTCGCCAAAATGCGCGCGGGGGAAACAGGGAACCGCGAGCGTTGGCGGCGAGAGAGCGAGAGAGGCTGGTCGCGTACGCGAGGCTCGGACGGCTTGTAGCGCCGATTAGCGGTGGGTCTGGGGCACGACCGTATCACGCGGGTACGTGTTCGTCAAGACGGTTTGTCTCTATTTGTCTCCTCTGGTTTGGGCGGGCACGCGACCCCGCGTGGCACCCGCCGCCAAATCTGGTCGGGACGGGACTCATCTCTGAAGGGGGGGAGCAGGGACAGGAAGCCGGTACCAGACAGCCGCGATGGGTTCGCTGTGTCGTCACGACCTGACGCCGCTCGGGGCGGCAGCGCCGGGGCTCATCTCGATCGGCGGGCCGGCCCGCGCGACCTCGCCACGGGCGGTACACGCTCGGTGGTGGCCCAGGCGGCGAGCGATCCCGCCCGCTCGGGAGCGCCGGTGATCCCGCTGATCACCGCCGCCGCCCGGGCCACGGCCTGTGCTGCGATCAGCTCGCCGGTGACAGCGCTCTGGAACATCTGCCGCACCTGGTACGAGACGCGGGCATACTCAGGGAGCGGCCACCGCGGACGAGCCGCCTCGAGGAGAGGAGCCGTCGCGTGGAGGAACGGCTCGGCGGCGTCCGCGAGCGCCCGGGTGGCCGAGAAGGTCGGCGGGTTTTGACCCGTTCGCAAACAGAAGTCGCGCAGCGCTTCCGGCTGTAAAGCGCGAGCGATCAGTTGGAACGCGAGCTGCGGCCGACGACATTGTCGGTAGATGGCGTAGCTCATCCCCCCGATCAAGGTCGTCTGGGCACCGCCCACTCCAGCGGGAATTGGGACGAAGCCGAGCTTCGCCTGGAACGTGGCCTTGTCCCAGCCCGCGGCTGCCCGAATCATCGTGCTTTCGTATGTCCCACCGAGGGCCATCGCGACCGACCCCGCCGCGATGGCCAGTGGCGGAGCATTCCAGGCGGCGCTCGTGACATCGGTCGAGGCCGCCCGGTGCTTCCGGACTAAGTCAGTCACGAACTCCACCGCCTGACAAGCCGAGGGGGAGTTGAGGACCACCTGCCCGTCTGAGATGACATCTGCACCGGCCGCCCACAGGAGCGGCAACAACTGGTAGGTCGCCGTTTCCCCGGCCGTGACCCCGGCGGCAAACGCGAGAGGATGTTCGCCGAGGCCATAGCGCTTGCGGACAGAGGTCCGCCGAAAATGCTGGGCGCGCTCGATCCACTCCGCCCAGGTGGCCGGCGGCGTCAGGCCCTCGCTGCCGAACCAGTCCTTCCGGTACCACATGACCGAGCAGTCGGCCTCGGCCTGGAGCGCCCAGAGATCGCCGCGAAAGCTGTTCTGACGGCGCAGGGGAGGGAAGAGATCCGCGGCGACGGCCTCCTTAAGGTCCGGGTCGATCGCGCCGAGCGGCTGCAGGTAGCCACGCTCTGCGAACTCCGCGACCCAGGCGGAGTCGACGAGTGAGATATCGGGCGCCATGCCTTCGGCGACGGCGAGGGCGAGCCTGGAGCGGAGATTCGTCAGCTCGACGATCCGGAATCTCAGGCGCAGCGGCTGCTCCGCGTGCTCGGCGTTCCAGACTGCCGCCGCTCGCTGGAGAGGCCAGCACCAGCGTTCGTCCGAGACAATGACTGATAGATCCTGCGGGGCGATGGGGTCCGTCGGCGACGCCGAAGCACTGATGAACGTGCCCCTGCCTGGGTGCCGTACCAAGAGGCCTTGCGCGGCCAGCGTACCGAGCGCCTTGCGCACCGTCGTCCGGCTCACGCCCAGCCGCTCGCAGAATTCCGATTCGGTCGGCAGACGATCGCCCGGCCGGAGCTCGCCGCGAGCGACCTGGCTGAGGATCAGCCCATGGAGCTGGTGGGATATCGGGATGGCGCTGTTCCTGTCAAGCTCCATGACACGGTCCTGTGCATGCCGACACGCCCTCGATGAGCGATCTTCCCATCTTCACAGAGCGGCGAGGGAATCCGCCCGACCGATGACCTCGTCCTGGCTCGCGACGGGGAGCCTGTATTGGCACATCATGCTGGCGCGCTGATGCCCCAGTCGCTCCCCACCAGCCGCCATCGTGGAGTCAATCCACGATGAGTTCTTTAGCAATCCCTCCAACGGACTGTGAAGAGCCTGCATCCTTAGCCTGTGCGGCCGACGGTTGGCCGTGGGCAGCGCCGAAGTCACCGCATTTGCCGGCACTCGCTAACCCGTGACCAGTCGATCCCCGTTCTCCAGGTTCCGCGCCGCCCACTTGAACACGAGCAAGCCGCGTTCCCTCCTGAAGGGGTGCGCCTCTCGCACAGCCGAGGGTCTGCTCGCGATAGCCCCCAACGGTCACACCCTCCGAGGAGGTCAACTGCCGCGTGTTGACAGACCCAGAGCCACTCCCTAGACTCGCAGGTACGTACTGCTCATAACACAGTGTCCCAGGGTCGGCTTCGCCATCGTCCAGGCTGCCCGTGCACACCTCGAATTCCCGAGGTTGCCCGCTACCGACGGTGCATTATGAGACCCGTCCTTGAGGTCAGCGACCTCCACGTCCACTTTCCGACGCCGCGGGGACCGGTCAAGGCGGTCGACGGTGTTAGCTTCGCGCTGCATCCGGGCGAACGCCTCGGACTGATCGGCGAGTCCGGCTCGGGCAAGTCGACCATTGCCCTGGCCGTGATGCGGCTCATTAAGCCGCCCGGCGAGATTGTACGAGGCCGCATCCTCCTCGAGGGCGTCGACCTGCTTGGCCTCTCCGAGGAGGAGATGCGCCGGCGCCGGCTGGCCAAGATCGCCCTGGTCACGCAGGGAGCCATGAACTCACTCAACCCAGTCATCCGGATTCGGGACCAGATCATCGACGGCATGCAAGCGCATGGGATCAGACTGTCGAGACGCGGCTTTGACGGGCGATTGACCGAGTTGCTCCAAGCGGTCGACCTGCGGCCGGATGTGGCGGACCTGTTTCCGCACCAGCTCAGCGGCGGCATGAAGCAGCGCGTGTGCATTGCGGCCGCCATCAGTCTGCGACCCGCGGTGATCATCGCCGACGAGCCTACCAGCGCCCTGGATGTCGTGGTCCAGCGGCGGGTGATGCAGACCCTGCGGCGGGTGCAGGACGAGCTGCGCGCGGCGGTCATCCTGATTGGGCACGACATGGGCTTGATGGCCCAGTTCGCGGAGCGAGTGGCGGTCATGCGCGCCGGCCAGTTGGTCGAGGTGAACGGGGTGAGAGAGATTTTTGCCCGTCCTCAGCACCCCTACACTCGCTTGCTCATGGAGAGCCTGCCTTCCCTGGAGCGGCGGGGGTCGTCCCTCCTCGCCACGGCTAGGGCGGCCGTCGCGAGGACGACGAGCGGTGGGAACGACTCGTGAGGTCCCAGCCCGGTCCCGGCGGAGACGGTGCGGCGAGCCCGCTCCTGGAACTGCGCAATGTCACCAAGGCCTTCGGCGGCGGGTTCCTCCAGCAGCACCAGTCGGTGGCGCTGCAGGACTTCTCGCTCGTCATCGAAGGCGACCAACCCACCATCACGGCCGTCGTGGGCGAAAGCGGCAGCGGCAAGACCACGATGGCCCGCCTGCTGCTTGGTCTGGAGACTCCAACCTCGGGCGCGGTGCTCTACAAGGGTACTGACCTGCGCCGGTCCTCACAACAGCAATGGCGTGCGTTCCGGCGGGACCTGCAGGCCATTTTTCAGGACCCGTTCGGTGTCTACAACGCCTTCTATCGGGTGGACCACGTGCTCACCACGCCGATCGCCAAGTTCCGGCTGGCCCGGTCGCGGGAGGAAGGGCGCCGACTGATCGAGCAGGCGTTGCGGGCGGTCGGCCTCCGTCCGGAGGAGACGCTGGGCCGCTTCCCGCATCAGTTGAGCGGCGGCCAGCGCCAGCGCATCATGGTTGCCCGAACGCTCCTCCTCCGCCCGAAGGTAATCATCGCTGACGAGCCGGTCTCGATGGTCGACGCCTCGCTGCGGGTCACCGTCCTGGGCAACCTGCTCCAGTTGAAGCAGGAGTTCGGCATCTCGCTGATCTACATCACCCACGACTTGGCGACCGCCTACCAGATTAGTGACCGCATCATCGTTCTCCATCGCGGGTCGGTGGTGGAGGCGGGCGATCCGGAGCAGGTCGTGAAGCGACCGGAGCACCCGTACACGAAGCTGCTGATCAGTTCCATCCCGCTGCCCGACCCGGACCGCGGCTGGGGCGACGCCCTGCCCGACGGCGACGGGCTGGTGCAGGAGCAATCGGTGCCGAGGGCCGGCGTCGGCGCCGGTGACGACGGTCATTGACCTGACCGGAAAGGAGGCGACGCAACCGCACCCGTCGAAGATGCCGCGCTAGGCATGCAGCTCAAGGAGGAGACGCATGAAGCCAAAGCAGTTGTGGTCGATCATCGTCCTCGTCAGCCTGCTCGCGGCCGCGGCCGCCGTCCCGACCAGGGCGGCGCAGTCCGACGCTGAGCGGGAAGAATCGTTCAAGATGGCCATCGGCGGCCGTATTACCGACCCGACCAACCTGAACATCTACGCTCCCGGCGTGAGCCGGTCGGACACCGGTCTCCACCAACTGATCTATGAGTACTTCTTCTACTACAACCTGCAGACCGGGGAGTTCATCCCCTGGCTGGCCGAGAGCTATGAATACGCCGACGACTTCTCCAGCCTGACCGTCAAGCTGCGCGACGGCGTGACCTGGAGCGACGGCGAGCCCTTCACCCCGGACGACGTCGTCTTCACCTATGACCTGCTCCGCGAGAACCCGGGCATGGTCTGGGCGGAGAGCGCCAACGAGTCGGTCGAGTCGGTCGAGGCGGTCGACGACCTGACCGTCCGCTTCAACCTGACCGAGCCCAACCCGCGCTACCACCTTAATCGCGAGGCGTTCCCCGCGGTCGGCATCTGGGGTGGTATCACGATCCTTCCCAAGCACATCTGGGAGAAGGAAGCCGACCCCCTGACCTTCAAGAACTCGGACCCGATCGGGACCGGCCCGTACCGGCTCGCCGACGCCAACGAGACGGCGATGACCTACGAGCGCCGCGACGACTGGTGGGGGACGACCGTCTTCGAGGTCACACCGGGACCCCGCGTGATGCAGTTCGTCTACGTCGGCCCTGAGACGAACATCGCGCTGGCCCTGACCAACAACGAGCTGGACGTGTCGCCGATCGGCGTCCTCTCGCCGGGCTCCTTCCTCGAGGTCACCCGTCGCAACCCCAACGTCCGCGCCTGGTCAACCGAGCCGCCCTACGCCTGGTTGGACCCCTGCCCGCGGGCGATGATGGTCCAGAACGCCACCCCGCCGCTCGACAAGCCGGAAGTGCGCCGGGCGCTCTCCTTCCTGCTCGACCGGCAGGCGATCGCCGACCTGGCCTACGAGGGGACCACCGTCCCCGCCTGGGGCATCTGGCCCGAGTACGAAGGGAACCAGCCGTACTTCGAGGCCGTCGCCGACCTGCGCGAGCAGTACCCCCCGACCGACCAGCACGACCCGGAGCAGGCCGAGGAGTTGCTGAGCCAGGCGGGCGTGGCGCCCGAGGACCTGTCGCTCCGGTACGTGGTCAACTCTGAATCGGCCGAAGAGATGAAGATGTCAACGGTGATTGCCGACCAGCTCGGCGCCGCCGGCATCGAGGTCGAGGTCCAGCCGCTCGCCGACTCCGCACTCGAGGACGCGATTCGGCGGGGCGAGTACGACATCAAGGTTCACTCCTTCTGCCCCGGCTACATCGTCGAGAACCTGGACCTCTTCCACAGCAAGAACTACAAGCCCCTCGGCGAGCCGGTCGACTTCTTCGAGAACAACTCCTTCCGCTACCAAAACCCGGAGTTCGACGCCATCGTCGACCAGATGTTCGAAGTGGCGCCCGACGACACGGAGACGCTGACGGGCCTGTACCACGACGCCTTGGAGATCTGGTTGCGGGATCTGCCGGTCGTGCCGGTGGTCCAGGCGCCGGCGTTGGTGCCGTTCAACGCCACCTACTGGGAGGGCTGGCCGACGGCCGAAGATCCCTGGAACATGCCGGTCAACTGGTGGGCGACCTTCAACCTGGTCGTCAACGGCTACCCCGACCCCGAGACCGGCGAGTGGGTCGGCGGTCTCAAGCCGGCCGGAAGCTAAGCGCGGAGACGGAAGACGGAAGACGGAGGACGGAAGTCGGTAGCGACCAGGCTCACGCCACTGTGCCGCGGTCCCTGACGACTCCCGTCGCTCGTCTTCCGTCTCCCGCCTGAACGGGGTACGGGACATGGGCGCATTCGGGAGCTACCTGGCCGAACGCATCGTCATCTTCATCGCCACCGTGCTGATCTCGGTGACGGTCGTCTTCTTCGTGCCCCGCCTCGTGCCGGGTGATCCGTTAGGCGCCCTCCTGTCCAACATCGCCGCGGCGGGCGGGGGCGGATCGAGCAGCCAGGCGCTGCAGGAGGAGTATCGGGAGCGGTTCGGCCTCGACAAGAGCGTCGGCGAGCAGTATCTCGTCTACTTGGGCGATCTCGCGCAAGGGGACCTGGGGTATTCCATCGCCAACTTTCCGAGCCGCGTCTCCACCCTGTTGGGGAACGCGATCCCCTGGACGATCGGGCTCCTCAGCGTGACGACGCTGATCAGCTGGCTGCTCGGCTCGCTCCTGGGCGCCGTCGTGGGGTGGTCCGGCAGGCGCGCGCGCTTCCTTCAGGCGCTCGTGCCCGTCGCCCTTCTCCTCTACACCACCCCGTACTACATCCTGGCCATCATCCTGGTCTATCTGCTTGCCTTTCAGTGGGCGATCTTCCCGCTCTCCGGCGCGTACCCCGCCGGGACCGATCCCGAGCTCTCGCTCGGCTTCATCGGCGAGGTGATCCGGTACGGCACCCTGCCGGCGCTGAGCATTGTCCTCGTCTCCCTCGGCTGGTGGTTCCTCAGCATGCGCAGCCTGATCATCTCGGAGCAGGGGCAGGACTACATCCTCTGGGCCGAGGCGAAGGGGCTGTCCCGGCGGCGGATCTTCTGGACCTATGCCTTCCGCAACGCCCTGCTCCCTCAGACCACCGGCCTGGCCCTTTCACTGGGGCACATCGTCGGCGGCGCGCTGATCACGGAGGTCATCTTTGCCTACCCGGGCTTGGGTTTCTTGATCTACAACTCGATCAGGGGCCTCGATTTCCCGGTGATCCAGGGCAGCATCCTGCTCCTCGTCGCCTCCGTCGCCGTCGTCAACTTCGCCCTTGATCTGGCCTACCCGCTGATCGATCCGCGCATCCGCGCCGCGAGGTCCTGACCATGGCCGTCGTACCTGCCGCCGTCGCCGAGGAGCTGGTACACCCGCCGGTCGCGGAGCGACGACGCTTCGCGGTCGTGCTGCTGGGCAACCGGAAGTTCATGGTCGGGTCGGTCGTGTTCGTGTCGCTGGCGGTGGTGGCGCTGGTGGCGAGCTTGCTCGTCGAGCCGAGCGACCGCCGCACCGGCGCCTTCCCGGCGCGGCAGGCGCCAAGCCTGGACGCGGTTCTGGGCACCACATCCTTGGGTCAGAGCGTCGCCGTCCAGTGGTCCGAAGCCCTGCCCAACTCGATGCTGGTCGGCCTCATCGCGGCCACCATCGGCACCCTGATCGGCGCCCTGATCGGCCTCGTCAGCGGCTACTTCGGCGGCAAGGTGGACGCCGCGCTACGGGTCCTGATCGATGTCTTCCTCTCCGTGCCGTCCCTCCTGTTCCTCATCCTGATCGCCTCGCTGTTGCGGGGGGTCAGCGTGCCGACCGTGGCGCTGATCATCGGGCTGTTTGCCTGGGCCTGGCCAGCGCGGGCCGTGCGGTCGCAGGCGCTGAGCTTGAAGGAACGGCCGTTCGTTCAGGTGGCACGCTTGTCGGGCATGGGCAACATGGAGATCGTCGTCCGCGAGCTGCTGCCCCACATGCTGACCTGGTTGGGCGCCAACTTCCTCAACGCGTTTATCGCCGCTATCCTGGCCGAGTCGGGGCTCTCGATCCTCGGTTTGGGCCCGCAGCAAGAGATGACGTTGGGGATGATGATCTACTGGTCGATCTTGAGCTTTGGCGCAATGTTCCAGAACCTGTGGTGGTGGTGGCTGACGCCGGTGGTCACGCTGATGGTGCTCTTCCTGGCCCTCTACCTCGTCCACCTGGGCCTCGACGAGGTCGGTAACCCCCGGCTGCGCACGCACGCCTGAGCGGCGCTCCGCCCTGCTCGGTGGTGCGCACGGCGCCGGCGTGTTGCCGCTGACGAGGCACGATCACACCGCCGGACCCGGCACCATCAGCGGTCTTGACACCGACCGTGGAGGGGCGATAATCCCCGCTCGACTGGTCCATACCACCGCTGTTCGCGCCGCGGCGGTGGGATGGCGGGAGCGGGCGACGTGGCCGATGTTCCCTTCGTCATCGACCCCAACCGGCCGGCGCCGTTCTACCGGCAGCTGAAGGACCAGCTGCGCGAGCGGATCGCCGCCGGGGAGTGGGCGCCGGGCCAGACCATCCCATCCGAGCGGGAACTGATGCGGGCCACGGGTCTGAGCCGGATGACGGTTCGGCAGGCGGTGGCCGAGCTGACGCACGAGGGGCTGTTGCGGCGCGACCATGGGCGCGGCACCTTCGTCGTTTCGCCGGGGGTGGCGCAGGAGGTCCACGGCGTCTACTCCTTCTCGGAGGGGATGCGCGCCCAGGGACGGACGCCGAGCAGCCGGCTCCTGGCGCGGGACCTGGTCCACGCCACCGACGAGCAGGCCACGGCGCTGGCGCTCGATCCGGGCGAGCGGGTGATCCGCATCACGCGGCTGCGGCTCATCGACGGGCTGCCGGCGATGCTCGACGTGGCGGCCCTGCCGTATCGCCTCTGCCCTGACCTGCTGCGAGCCGACCTGTCCGGGTCGCTCTACGCGCTTTTGCGGGCCGAGTACGATCTGCCCCCCGTGCGCTCGACCGACACCCTCGAGGCGGTCGCGGCGACGCCGGAGCAGGCCGTGGCGCTCGAGGTGGCTCCGGGCTCACCCCTGATCCTGATGCGGCGGCTGGCCCTGACCCACGACGACGTGCCGCTGGAATTGACGGAGGAGTATGCGCGGCCGGACCGCTGCCGCTACCGGATCAGCCTCGTCGCGGAGCCGCCGACGATCGAGTTGGCGTTCGGCCATCAGCCGTCGGCGGTGGGCTCTCCGTACGGGCCGGGGTGAGGGTAGCCGTTCAGGCGTTGGGGAGGGGTTGAGGACGATGGCGGGGACCACGGTCGGGACGCAGCACGAGATACCGGTGTTGAGCCGCGACACGCTGACGTACCTGCAGACGGCGAAGACGATCGACCACTCGCTGCTCAAGCCCGAGCTGACGGAGGCGGACGTTGTTGCCGGCTGCGAGCTGGCGCGGCGCTACGACGTGGCGTCGGTCTGCGTGCGGCCGTGCGACGTGCCGCTGGCGGCGACGTTGCTGGCCGACTGTGACGTGCTGGTTGGAACCGTCATCGGCTTCCCTCACGGGGCGAATACGACGGCGACCAAGGTCTTCGAGGCCAACGACGCCATCGCCAACGGCGCCGTCGAGCTCGACATGGTGCTCAACATCGGCCGGCTCCGCTCCGGCCACGACGAGGCGGTGGGGCGTGATATCGCGGCGGTCGTCGAGGCCGCCGGCGACCGGGCGATCGTCAAGGTGATCCTGGAGAACGCCTATCTATCGGACGACGAGAAGGAGCGTGGCTCGCGGTTGGCCGCGGCGGCCGGGGCGGCGTTCGTGAAGACCAGTACCGGGTTCGCCCCGTCGGGCGCGACACGCGAGGACCTACGCCTGATGCGAGCCAGCGTGCCGGCCGACGTCCAGGTCAAGGCCGCCGGCGGTGTCCGCACGCTCGACGCCCTCCTCGACGTCATCGACGTCGGCGTGACCCGGATCGGGGCGACGGCGACCGCCGCGATCCTCGACGAGTTCCGACGCCGCTTTCCGGGACGGTAGACGGCAAGGCGGTTAGACGGTAAGCCGATGGGAGAGACACCATGCCGACCGCGTTCCCGAACTGGCTCAGGCCGAAGGTCGATTGCTGATGGCTGACAGCTCGCGCTTGCGTGTTGGCGTCGTCGGGGCGGGGTTCATCGGGCCGGTCCATATCGACGCGTTGCGGCGGATCGGGGTCGAGGTGGTCGGGCTGGTCGGCTCCGGGTCGGAGGCGGGTCGGGCGGCGGCGGCGGAGCTGCGACTGCCGGCGTACGGCTCCGTGGAGGAGCTGCTCGCGCGGGTCGACCTCGACGCCGTCCACATCACGACGCCGAACCATCTCCACGCGCCGATGGTCAAGCAGGTCCTGGCCGCCGGCAAGCACGTCGTCTGTGAGAAGCCACTGGCGATGGATCTGGCCGAGGGAGAGGAGCTGCTGCGGCAGGCCAAGGCGGCGGGCGTCATCCACGCGGTCAACTTCAACATCCGCTTTTACCCCCTCTGCCAACAGGCGCGTGCCATGGTCCGCTCGGGCGAGATCGGCCCCCTCTACCTGATCCACGGCGGCTACCTGCAGGACTGGCTGCTGCTGGAGACCAACTGGAACTGGCGGCTCGACCCGGCGCTCGGCGGCGAGATGCGGGCGGTGGCCGACATCGGCTCGCACTGGCTCGACTTGATGGGCTTCATCACCGGGCAGGAGGTGACCTCGGTCTGCGCCGACTTCGCCACCTTCCTTCCGGTCCGCAAGCGTCCGCTGCGGCCGCTGGCGACGTTTGCAGGGAAAGAGCTGCGACCCGACGAGTACGAGGAGCGGCCAATCCACACCGAGGACTACGCCAGCGTGCTGCTTCGCTTCGGGGACGGTGCGCGGGGAGTTCTGACCGTGTCCCAGGTGAGCGCCGGGCGGAAGAACCACCTCCGCTTCGAGTTGAACGGGGCGAAGGCGTCGGTCGCCTGGAACTCGGAGCGGGTCGAGGAGCTCTGGATCGGACGCCGGGAGCGGGCGAGCGAGCTGCTGCTGCGGGACCCCTCGCTGCTCGCGCCCGAGGCGCGCGCCGTGGCGGGTACCCCCGGCGGCCACGCCGAGGGGTTTGTCGATACGTTTCGAGCGCTCTACCGGGCGGTCTACCGCGCGGCCGCGACCGGACAGCCGCCGGCCGAGCCGGACTACCCCACGTTCGCCGACGGGGTACGCTCGCTGCGCCTCAACGCGGCGATCGCGGTGAGCGCGCGCGAAGGGCGCTGGGTCGACGTGAGTGAGGTGGGAGCAGGACGATGAAGCTGGGAGTGTTCACCTCGGCGCTGCCAGGGGTGCCGCTGCGCGACGTGGCGGCGTGGGCCGCCGAAAGCGGCTTCGCCACGTTAGAGATCGCCTGCTGGCCGGTCGGCAAGAAGGACCGACGGTACGGCGGCGTCAGCCACATCGACGTCGCCAATCTCGACGCCGCCGGGGCGCGCGAGGTCAACGCGCTGATCGCCGACCACGGGTTGGGCATCTCGTCGCTCGGGTACTACCCGAACCCGCTCAGCCCAGACCCGGCCCACCGCGAGGAAGTCATCGGCCACCTCAAGAAGGTGATCGACGCGGCGCAGCTGCTCGAGGTGGAGATCGTCGGCACGTTTGCCGGCGCCGACCAGGCCAAGAGCGCCGACCAGAACCTCGAAGCGTTCGCCCGCATCTGGCCGCCGATCGTGGCCTACGCGCGGGAGCGCGGGATCAAGATTGCCATCGAGAACTGCCCGATGCTCTGGCCCGACACCTGGCCGGGCGGCAGCAACGTCGCCTACTCCCCGGCGATCTGGCGCCGCATGTTCGAGATGGTCCCGGACGACAACTTCGGGCTGAACTACGACCCCTCACACCTCGTCTGGCAGATGATCGACCACGTCCGACCGATCCACGAGTTCAAAGACCGGATCTTCCACGCCCACGCCAAGGACATGGCGATCGATCGCGAGCTGCTCTACCAGGACGGCGTGCTCGGCTCCGGCTTCCGCTGGGTGATCCCGCGCCTGCCGGGGCTGGGGGAGGTCCGCTGGGACCAGGTTGCGGCCGCGCTCTATGCCGTCGGTTACGATCACGTCCTCAGCATCGAGCACGAGGATCGTGCCTTTGAAGGAACGGAGAACCTCGTCAAGCGCGGCTTCTACCTCGCGCGCGACGTGCTGGCGCCGTACATCGTCTGAAGCGCCAGTTGCCGGGGCGCTGCTTGCTGCGTCGTTCATGGCCACCGCGACGCCATGATTGGGGACGAATGTTGCCCAACTGGGTGAGCATGGCCTTACGCCACGGCCGGGGGACAGGCGCGGCAAGCACCGCCCCGCCAGATCCGCTGGTGATCTGGGGAAGGTGCTCGGGGATGGATCCAACCGACCACGGTGAGGAGTCCGTCGTCGTCAGCCTCGTCCTGGACGCGCCCGCGGGAGTGGTGCAGAAGCCGGCCGGCGCGCAGTCGCCTTGCTTGGACGACGGGGTGCGCCTTGCCCCGGTGGCGGTATCGGCGGGGCTCGTCCCCGAGGACTGAGGGCTGGAGCAACGGCATGGATCGCGTCAAGGTCGGGATCATCGGATCGGGGTTCATCGCGCACTTGCACGCGGAGGCGTTCGCACGGGTGCCGAACGCGGAGGTGGTGGCGCTGGCGTCACCCAATGCGGGGCGGGGACTGGCGCTGGCGGAGACGTTCGGAATCCCGCGGCACCTGAGTGACTACCGCGACCTGCTTAACCTCGACGAGATCGACTTGGTCACGCTGGGGGTACCGAACGACCTACACGCGCCGGTCTGCATCGACGCGGCCAAGGCGGGCAAGCACGTCGTCTGCGAGAAGCCGCTGTGCCTCACCTTGGCGCAGGCCGACGCGATGATCGCCGCCTGCCGCGAGGCCGGCGTCAAGCTGATGTACGCGGAGGAGCTCTGCTTCGCGCCGAAGTACGTGCGCGCCAAACAGCTCGTGGACGAGGGTGCGCTCGGCGACGTCTTCCTCGTCAAGCAGAGCGAGGAGCACTTCGGCCCGCACTCCCCCTGGTTCTGGGACGTGCGTCGCTCCGGCGGCGGCGTGCTGCTCGACATGGGGTGCCACTCGATCGCGTTCTGCCGCTGGATCCTCGGCAACAAGCCGATCAAGCGCGTCTCGGCCACCATGGGGACGTTCGTCCACGGCGACAGGACGCGCGGCGAGGATCATTCCCTGACGATCCTCACGTTCGAGGGCGGTGCCATCGGCGTCTGCGAGAACTCCTGGGCGAAGGGCGGCGGGGTCGATGATCGGGCCGAGATCTACGGCTCGAAGGGGAATACCCGAGCCGACCTGCTGCGCGGCTCGTCGCTGACGACCTACAGCGACGTCGGCTACGGCTACGCGGTTGAGAAGGCGAGCACCACCCAAGGGTGGACCTTCACGATGTACGAGGAGAGCTGGAACTACGGCTTCCCGCAGGAGATGCAGCACTTTGTCGATTGCGTCGCTCGGGACGAGCCACCGCTGGTGACCGGTGAAGACGGCCGCGTGGTGCTGGAAGCGATCTACGCGGCCTACCAGTCGGCGGGGACCGGCCGCGTCGTCGACTTGCCACTTGGCGAGGTGCAAGCCGACAAGCCGATCGACCTGTGGCTGGGAGCTGAGGAGTCCTCGTGACCGAGCAGGGCTACGATGTCGGCGTCGATCTCGGCGGAACGAACTTGAAGCTGGCGCTGATCGATGGCGCCGGGCGGATCATCGAGCGGAGCACCGTGCCGACGCTGGCCCAGGAGGGGCATGAGGCGGTCCTGGGGCGGATGGCGGAGGGAATCCGGCAGCTCGCCGCGGCGGCCCCAGGCGGAGCGGTGGGCGCGGTCGGGGTCGGGGTGCCGGGGGTGCTCGACATGGCCACTGGCGTGACCAGGGATCTGCCCAACCTGCCCGGCAAGTGGGTCGACGTGCCGGTCGGGCCGATCCTACGCGAGGCGACCGGGTACGAGGCGCACCTCCTTAACGACGTGCGGGCCTTCACCGTCGGTGAGCATGCCCTCGGCGCGGCCAAGGGGGCCGAGACGGCCGCCTGTTTTGCGGTCGGCACGGGGATCGGCGGCGGGCTGGTGACGCACGGCAAGGTCCACTTCGGGCTCGGCGGTGCGGCCGGGGAGTTGGGGCACCAGATCGTGCTGCCGGAGGGTCCGCGCTGTACGTGCGGCAACCGTGGCTGCGTCGAGCCGCTGGCCAATGGGCCGGGGATCGTCGGCGAGGCCGTGCGACGGGTCCTCCAGGGGTTCACGACGGAGCTCGGGCACCTCGCCGGGGGCAACCTGGCGGCGATCACGCCGGCGTTGGTAGCGCAAGCGGCGGCGGACGGGGACGAGGTAGCGATCGAAGTGCTGGAGCGCGCCGGCTACTTCCTGGGGCTGGCGGTGGCGAGCACGATCGCGTCGGTGGCGCCGGAGGTCGTGGTCATCGGCGGCGGTGTGGCGCAGGAGGCCGGTCCGATCTACTGGCGGGCGATGGAGGAGACGGCCCGGTCCCACTCCCACGTCACCGACATCGACCGCATTGCCTTCAAGCCGGCCGCCCTCGGTTACGACGCCGGTGTGATCGGCGCCGCGCTGTGGGGACGCGAGCGGTCAGGAATTGGGAGTCGGGAATCGGGAGTGGGATAAAGGTCCGGGGACAGGTGCGGTTCGCGAACCGTTTGGCGGCTGGGGCGCTGTACGCGACCCGCGAACGACGCCTACGGCCGGCCGTCTCTCCTGGCTCCCGTCACTCGACTCTCTGATGAGCGGAGCGACGCGATGACGGTCAGGATCGGGTTGATCGGGTCGGGGTTCGTGGCGACGTTCTACATGCAGGGGCTGGCCGAGGTGCCGAACCAGGAGGTGCGCGTCTGCGCCGCGACTGACCCGGAGCGGGCGCGCGCCTTCGCCGAGACGTGGGGCATCCCCGAGCACACGGCGGACGTCGATGGGCTTCTGGCGCGAAGCGACATCGACTTGGTGCTCCTGGCGGTGCCGAACCAGGTCCACCAGGAGTTGGGCGTCAAGACCGCGCGGGCCGGCAAGAACCTTGTCTGCACCAAGCCGCTCGCGCGCAACGGGACTGAGGCGGCGGAGATGCTGCGGGCGGTGCGCGAGGCGGGAGTCCTCCACGGCTACGCCGAGACCGAGGTTTTCGCCCCCGCCGTCATGCGCGCCCGGAAAATGATCGAGGACGGCGCCATCGGCGATGTGCTGACCGTGCGGTCGCGGGAAGCGCACGGCGGACCGCACGCTCCCCACTTCTGGGATCGGGAGCTGGCCGGCGGCGGCGCGCTGATGGACATGGGTTGCCACACGATCGAGGCGGCGCGCTACTTCATCGGCAAGGACGTCGCACCGGTCGAGGTACTGGCCTGGGGCGACCTCCTCGTCCACCAGGACAAGACCACCGCCGAGGACAACGCCGTGGCCCTGATCCGCTTCGCGGGCGGACAGCTCGGGCACATGGAGTTGAGCTGGACGGCGCGGGGTGGGCTCGACCTGCGCAACGAGGTCTACGGCACCGACGGCGCGATCTTCACCGACGTCACGCGCGGCACCCCGATCAGCGCCTTCGCCCTCGGCAAGACCGGCTACCTGGTCGAGAAGGCGGACCTGGAGACGGGGTGGGTGGTGCCGGTGCCGGACGAGGCGCGGGTCTACGGCTACCACGAGGAGATGAAGCACTTCGTGGAGTGTGTGGCCCAGAACCGGATGCCGCGCGAGACGTTCGAGGACGGCTACGTCGTCAACCGGATCATCGACGCGATGTACCGCTCGATGAACTCCAAGCGATGGGAGCCGGTCGAGATCCCGGCGGTGTGAAAGGCAGATGCGGAACGTCGGGGTGGCGGCGCCGGGGCTCAAGCCCCGGTCTCACTCAACGAAGCCCCGTGAACGGGGCTGGAGCTTGGCCGCGTTGCTGGGGGCACAAGGTGGATGGCGTGAGGGATGCCGTATTGGCGGTTGTTCTATCACCTCGTGTGGGCGACGAAGGACCGGGAGCCGTCTATTGACGAGGTAGCAGCGCGGGTGGTTGAGGAGTCGATTCGGGCGTCGTGTGATGAGCCTGGGATTCGCCTCCATGCCATCGGGATCATGCCGGATCACGTGCACGTCGCCGTCTCGCTACCGCCGCGAATCGCTCTGGCGTCGTTCATCGGGCAGATGAAGGGCCGTGCCACTCACGAGGTCAACGGCTCTGACCAGGGACCGAATCGCGGCCCCTTCGCCTGGCAGAACGAGTATGGCGCCCTCTCCTTCGGCGAACGCGCCCTTCCCGATGTCATTGCCTACGTCCGCAACCAACCCGAGCGCCATGCCGCGAACCGCATCTGGCTTGCGCTCGAACAAACCGCCGACGACAAAGCTTAGCCCCGTTCACGGGGCTTCGTTCGGTGAGACCGGGGCTTGAGCCCCGGCGCCGCCACCCCGAGGCCACGCGATGGAATCCAATCAAGCCGCCCGCGCCTACCTCGCCGCCGCCCGATCCATCCTCGACCGCATCGAAGCGACGCAGCTCGCCACCATGGCCGCGGCGGCGGCCATCTGCGCCGACGCCATCGCCGCCGGCGGCCTCGTCCACTGCTTCGGCACCGGCCATTCGCGGATCCCGGTCGAGGAGCTGTTTCCCCGGCACGGCAGCTTCCCCGGGTTCCACCCGATCGTCGAGCTGTCGCTGACGCATCATACCCAGGTCGTCGGGGCGAATGGACAGCGGCAGGCGATGTGGCTGGAGAAGCTGGAAGGGTTCGGCGAGGTCATCCTCCGCAACTTCAACTTCGGCCCCGACGACGCGATGCTCGTCTTCTCCAACAGCGGCGTCAACGGCGTCGTCATCGACGTCGCGCTCGGCGCGAAGCGGCGGGGGATGCCGGTCATCGCCGTGGTCTCACTCGACCACTGCCGGCAAGCGCCGGCGCGGCACTCCTCGGGCAAGCGTCTCCCCGACGTGGCGGACGTGACGATCGACAACGGGTCGCCGGCGGGCGATGCGATGGTGCGGGTCGAGGGGCTGGCAGACCCGGTCGGACCCGGCTCGACGGTCGGTTTCGCGGCGGTGGCCAACGCGCTCAAGACCCAGGTCGCCGACGGCCTGGTACGGCGGGGGGCACCGCCGCTGGTGCTCAGCTCGTCCCACTTCATCGGGGACGAGGCACCCGCCCGCTTCGACGCCTGCTACGACGACTACTCGCGGCGGGTCAGCCGGCTCTACCGGTGGCCCGAGGAAGACGGAAACGAGATGGAGGGGAGGTGACCGTTCGGCGCGGCGACGAACGGTCACCACGGGGCGTGATTGACGGGCTTCGTATCTGGCAATACAATCCGGCGGCCGTCGCTGGTACGGACCAGCGGGGGCCCCGGCTGTGGTGCACTGGGGTCACGGCGGCGGGAGGGGACCCACGATCGGGTGCGTTCGACGCAGAGGTCGAGCGCGGAGCGGAACGGAGCAAGGTTCGATGGCGACCGGGAACGGGTTCGATCCGAAACGAATCCTGTCGGTGCAGATCAACCGGCGCTCGTTCGTAAAGGGAGCGGCCGCCGGGGCGGCGGCCGTCGGCATCCCCTCGGTGATGCGTCCCGGCCGCACCGTAGCGCAGAACGCGACGCTCAACATCCTGGCCCTGGCGTGGCCGCAGGCCCCGGTTGAGCAGCAATTGGCGACCGAGCGATTTGCCAAGGAGACCGGCATCGCGGTCACCATCGAGCAAACCCAGTACGACTTCATGGAGCAGCGGATCCAGCAACTGGTTGCCGGCGAGAGCAAGGACTACGACATTTACCACTACGACAGCCAGTGGATCGGCGGCCTCGTCGCCCGGAACGCCCTGGAGCCACTCGATGGTCCGGACTACCTGGGCAATCCGAACAGCATGATCAAGTTCGACGATTTCTTCCCGGAGCTGTCGTACCGGCTCGCCAAGTATCCGACGGAGGACGCCCAGCTCACCGCCGGTAACTTCGGCGCCTTCGCCAACACCCCGACCTACGGGCTTCCGTGGAGCCTCAATGCCCAGGCCCTCTGGTACCGCACCGACCTGGTCCCGACTCCGCCCAAGACCTGGGACGAGCTGCGCCAGATGGCCAAGACCCTGACGACGGGCGACGTCTACGGCATGGCCTTCCAGGGCAGCCGCGCCGGTGACTACATCTCGGTCGACTTCCTCCCGATCATGTGGTCGTTCGGCGGCCAGCTCTGGGATCCGACCACCTACACCGCGGAGGGCTACGTCAACAGTCCGGAGTCGGTCGCCGCGCTCCAGTTCATGACCGACATGGTCAACGTCGACAAGAGCGTCGACCCGGCCAGCGGCAACTGGACCATCAATGAGCGCCTGAGCGCCATCCTCCAGGGCAAGACCGCGATGAGCTTGAACTGGGTCCCCCTCTTCGGCGGCATCGCCGAGGATCCGGCGAGTTCGCTTGTCGCCGGCAAGATCGGCCTTGCCCCCTCGCCCGCCGGCCCCGGTGGCCAGGCCGCCATGTACGGCTCCCAGGGCAGCGGCATCAATGCCCTCTCGGAGCGGAAGGCCGAAGCCTGGCAGTACCTGCAGTGGCTGACCTCCTCAGACATCCAGCGGGCGATGATGGACGAGCCGACGGCCGGCTTCATCTCCGCTCGCAAGGACCTGCGCGACGCGGCGCAGTTCCCGTGGCAGCGGACGCTGCTGGAGATGGTGCCGATCGTCCGCGACATGTGGAACATCCCGGAGTACGCGCCGCTGCTGCAGGCCCTGCAGACGGAGCTGAATCTCGGCTACATCGGCCGCAAGCCGCCGCAGGACGCGCTAAACGACGCCGCGATCGCCCACCAGGCGATCCTCGACGCCAGCCCCGGCAAGGCGACGGCCGGCGCGGCGGGCGCCGCATCGCCGGCCGCTGGCACGCCGACGCCGTAGGGATTGATCGGACGGGTGGCCGGTCTTGGTTGGCGTCTCAATGAACCGACCAGGGCCGGCCACCTCACGGAGGTGCCGAGGCATCCGCCCGGTATTGTCGTGGTAGGAGAGGACCAGAGGGCATCCCGCCCTTCCGCGGCCCGACGGGCCACACTAGACGTGCCTGGCCCAGCCGTGACGTTATCGGCCTACGGCTGATGGGAGGGCAGGGCGCCCTCCTCGCCAACGACGGTCTTGACCCGGCCGTCGCGTTTCGTGAGATGACGCCCGGTCGCCAAGCTGAGCGAGGTCTGGGCCCCGGATGAGCGCATCCATCCCCGCGCCGTCGCCAAAACTTCGGGCCGCCCCAGTCGGGGAGGGCTCGCGCTTTGCGTGGCAGGCGAAGCTGTTCCCCTGGCTGCTCTTCGGGCCGACGGTGCTGTACCTGCTCCTGATGAGCATCTTCCCGCTGATCTATTCCTTGTTTGTCAGCTTCTACGACTACACGCTCGGCGGAGAGCGCGCGTTCGTCGGGTTCGGGAACTACGCCGCGCTCCTGACTGACCGGGTCTTCTGGCGAAAGACGTGGGTCACCCTGGAGATCACGCTCCTCGCCGTCGGCCTAGAGCTCGCGCTCGGCCTCATCTGCGCCCTGGTCTTGAACCGGCGTCTCCCGGGGATGGGGGCGCTGCGGCTGATTGTCTACCTGCCGATGATGATCTCGCCCCTGGTGGTCGGCTACTTCTGGAGGTTCATGCTCGACGGCTCGTTCGGGGTCGTCAACTACCTCCTGTCACTGGTTGGCATCGGGGCCCAGCAGTGGACGATCGAGCTTCGGCTGGCGATCGCCTCGATCGTGCTGGTCGACGTCTGGCAGTGGACGCCGTTCGTGATCCTGATCCTGCTCGCCGGCCTGCAGACGGTGCCGCCGCAGCTCTACGAGGCGGCGACGCTCGACCGGGCCTCCCGGTGGATGCAGTTCACCCGGATCACGCTGCCGTACCTGAAGACGCCGATTCTGCTCGCCCTCCTCTTCCGGTCCATCGACACCTTCAAGATCTTCGACATCGTCTACATCGTCACCGGCGGCGGCCCCGGCGATCTCACCGAGACGCTCTCCGTCTATGCCTACTACGTCGGCTTCAAGTTCTCGCAGCTCGGCGACGGGGCCGCCATCTCCTGGTTGGTCGTCATCGTCATCAACGTCCTCGCCACGATTCTCATCCGGACCCTGACGAAGCAGCGAGCGCGCGAGGTGATTGACGAGGAGGTGGCGGTGGCATGACGACCGATCGCTCCCGATTCGGCGCGTCCCAACTCCTCTGGTACCTGCCGGTCCTACTGATCGTCGCCTTCTTCGCCTTCCCGCTCATCTGGGTGATGATGACGGCGTTCAAGACGCGGGTCGACGCCTTCGCCGACCCGCCCAAGTTCTTCTTTTCGCCGACGCTGGACAACTACCGGCGGGTGCTGGACGGACCCTTCGTCGACACGCTGGGTCATAGCGTCGTCGTCGCCGTGGCGAGTGCGCTCGGGTCGGTCATCCTCGGCACGCTGACGGCCTACGGCTTCTCGCGCTACAAGTTCCGTGGGCAGGACAACCTTCTCTTCTGGATTCTCTCGCTGCGCATGCTGCCGGTGATCGCGGTCATCGTGCCGTACTTCATCCTCTTCCGGCGTGTCGGACTGGAAGACACGCTCCTCTCGCTGATGCTGGTCTACGCGATCTTCAACATCTCCTTCTCCGTCTGGCTCCTCAAGGGGTTCTTCGACGAGGTGCCCCGGGAGATGGAGGAGGCGGCGAAGATGGACGGCTACGGGCCGTGGGGGGTCTTCTTCCGCGTCGCCTTCCCGATGGTGCTCCCCGGCATCGCCACCGCCACCGTCTTCAACGTCGTCCAGACGATCAACGAGTTCCTCCTCGCCTTCGTCCTCACGCAGCGCGAAGCAACAACCGCTCCGGTCGCCCTCCTCAACTTCCTGACCCCGCTCGGCCTCGACTGGGGCGGCATCAGCGCGGCGGCGAGCATGCTGGTGGCGCCGGTGATCGTCTTCGCCATCCTGGTCCGCAAACATCTGATCCGCGGTATGAGCTTCGGGCAACTGGAATAGGGGCTAGGGCTAGGGATTGGGCCCTGGGGACGACGCGACGGAACGCGCGGCCCCGCCTTCTTCTCTACGGACCCTCAGCCTCCAGCCCCCGAACGGAGTCCTATGGCAACCCTGACGCTGGAGCGCCTCAATCTCGTCTACGGCAAGTCGACGCACGCCGTGAGAGATGTCGACTTGGTCGTCGCCGACGGGGAGTTCTGCGTGTTCCTCGGGCCGTCGGGCTGTGGTAAGACCTCGACGCTGCGGATGATCGCCGGGTTGGAGACGCCGACGGGTGGCGAGATCCGACTCGACGGCCAGGCCATCACCCGCCTCTACCCGGGTGAGCGCGACATCGCCATGGTCTTCCAAAGCTACGCGCTCTACCCCCACCTCACCGTCCGCGATCACTTCGAGTTCCCCCTGCGGGCCAAACGCGTGACCAAGGCGGAGCGTCGGCGGCGGGTCGAGGAGATCGCCGAGCTGCTGCACATGACGGATCTGCTCGACGCCCGGCCCCGGCAGCTTTCCGGCGGGCAGGCGCAGCGGACGGCAATCGGGCGGGCCCTCATCCGTCAGCCCAAGCTGTTCCTGCTCGACGAGCCGTTGACCAGCCTCGACGCCCAACTCCGGCTGGAGACGCGGACGGCGCTGAAGCGCTTGCAGACGGAGCTCGGGATCACGACGGTCTACGTGACCCACGACCAGGAGGAGGCGTTGAGCCTGGCCGACCGCATCGTGATCATGCACGACGGCCGAGTGCAGCAGGTCGCCGACTCCCGCGAGCTCTACCGCGACCCCGCCAACCTCTTCGTCGCCGGCTTCGTCGGCACGCCGGCGATGAACTTCCTCCCGGCCACCGTTCGGTCGGGGGAGAACGGGCGTGGCGACGGCCTCGAGCTGGAGACGAGCGCCTTCCGGCTCCCGCTCGCCGTCGAGCTCGCGGGGGCGGTGCGCGACTTGACGCCCGGGCGGCAGGTGGTCCTCGGCGTCCGCCCCGAGGATCTCGCGCTCGGACCACCACCGGCGGACGACGCGGCACCGCGCGGCCGGGTCGTCGTCGTCGAGCCGCAGGGAGACGAGCGGATCGTGAGCGTTGCCGTCGGCGCGGGGACGAGCGGTCGTCCGAACGGCCACCCGGGTGGAGCCGATGTCCCCGCCCAGCCGCCCGTTTGGAAGGTCCGCTCGCCGAAGCGCGGCTCGGCCGACGCCGTGGTCCCCGGCGACCTCGTCGGCTTGGCCGTCCGCCCGCGGGGCCTGCGCCTGTTCGATGCGTCGACACATGAACGGGTGTTGTAGGTGCGGTGTGTTGGGTGCTAGGGGCGGGACGGAAATGGTGGGGCAATGCAGGCGTCGTGCAGCGTCCCAACCGGGACGCGGGGGGCGATCCGAGGCGCGGTAAGCACAACCTTTACCACGACCCGCACCGCGCACCAAACACCCGGCACGCAACATCCAGCACCCGCGAAGCTGATCGCTGAGGGCCGATAGCGCCGATGTCAGATGTGCGGCTGCAGAATGTCAGGGTGGTCTACGGAGGGCGGGACGTCGTGCGCGACGTCAGCTTTGCCGTAGGGAGTGGAGAGCTGGCGGTGCTCGTCGGACCGTCCGGCTCGGGCAAGACGACGCTGCTGCGGGCGATCACCGGGTACGCGCCGGTGGCCCAGGGAAGCGTCACCATCGGCGGCGAGGACGTCACACGACGGCCGCCGGCCGGTCGTGACATCGCGATGGTCTTTCAGAACCTGGCGCTCTATCCTCACATGACCGTCCGTCAGAACTGGGCGTTCCCCCTCCAGGCGGCGAAGGTGCCGAAGGCGGAGCAGGAGGAGCGCATCAACCGAGTGGCGCGGACACTGCAGATGGAGCGGCTGCTCAACCGCTACCCGCGGGAACTGTCCGGCGGGCAGCAGCAGCGGGTGGCGATGGGGCGGGCGCTGGTACGGCAGCCCCAGCTCTTCCTGCTCGACGAGCCGCTGGGGGCGCTCGACGCCAAGCTGCGGGTCGAAGCGTGCTCCGCCTTCAAGGCGCTGCAGCGAGAGCTCGGCATCACCACGCTCTACGTCACCCACGACCAGGTTGAGGCCCAGGCGTTGGGGTCGAAGATCGTGGTCCTCAACGACGGGATCGTGCAACAGGTGGGCACGCCCGACGAGATCTACGAAGCCCCGGCCAACCGATTTGTCGCCGGCCTCTTCGGGTCGCCCCCGATGAACTTCCTGCCGGGTGAGATATCCGGCAGCGACGGCACCGCGACCATCATCTCCGGCCCGCTCCGCGTTGCCCTACCGGTGGAGATCGGGCGACGCGTGCTCGCCGCGACCTCCTCGCCGGCGATCACCCTCGGTGTCCGGCCCGAGGCGATTCGGCAGTTCTACGACGCCGCGGAGGGCGCGGCCCCGGCAACGGTCTACGTCACCGAGCCGCGCGGTCACAACGTCATCGTCGACCTGCGCCTCGGCGAGACCGTGATCCGGGCCCGGGGCGATCGCGATGACGAGCGTCTCGCCTCGCTCGCCCCCGACGATCGGGTTTACCTGCGGGTCGACCCAACTCAGGTCCACCTCTTCGACGAGGCGACCGGACGACGGCTCTGAGCTGCGAGGCCGACGAGGCGAGGTGGTCAGGACGGTTCGCGCGCCGCCCAGAGACGGCGCGGCCACGCGGGCACGGCGCCGCCCTATCAGCGATTTGCTCGACTCCTCGCGTTTCGTTACCGCACCGTCCAGCCGCCGTCGACGGGGAGGACGACGCCGGTGACGAAGGCGGCGGCGTCGGAGGCGAGAAAGAGCGCCGCCTCGGCGACGTCTTCCGGCGTGCCGAAATCGCCGGTGAGCGGTTGCAGGCGCGGCAGGTCGGCGAGGATGTCCGGGTCGGACTGAGCACGCCGGCTCATCTTGGTTCGGATCAGCCCGGGAGCGATGACGTTGGCGCGGACGCGCTGCGGAGCGTAGTAGCTCGCGATGGCGCGGGTGAGGGCGATGATGCCCCCCTTGGAGGCGGCGTAAGCGTGGGTCGCGAAGTGCTCGTCCCCGCCCACCATGCCGAGGACGGAGGCGAGGTTGACGATCGACCCACCGCCGCTCGCGATCATCGCCGGCACGGTGTGCTTGCAGCAGAGGAAGATGCTCGTCAGGTTGGCGCCGATGACGGTGTGCCACCCTTCCTCGGTGCAGTCGGCCACCGGGCCGTCGCCGAAGCGGCGGCCGCTGATGCCGGCGGCGTTGAACATCGCGTCGAGTCGACCCCAGCGGTCGATCGCGGCTCGCACGGCGGCCTCGACGTCGGCGGCGATCGTGACGTCGGTTCGTCGGAAGACAGCCTCGCCACCTCCGGCCATCGTCATCGCCTCGGCTGCGGCCTCTTCCCCGGATTCCGGCGTTCGGCTGAGGAGCAGAACGCGCGCCCCCTCGGCCACGAAGCGGATCGCCGCGGCACGGCCGATGCCGCTGCCCGCTCCGCTGACGATCGCCACCTTGCCGGCGAGGCGACCGGTCGGTGGTTGAGATGCAGGGGTAGGCGTGCGGCCTGGTTGCTTCCTGGGTGTAGGCACCTGGGCTCCGTGCGCGGAGGTCGCCGGGGAACGCGACATCGCGGGACGGCGACCGTGGGGCTGAAGCTCCGGTGGCCAGCCGCCTAAGGCGACCGACGTCAGGTTCACATCGGGGTCAGTGTTGGGCAGGCGAGGGGCGGTTGTCCAGTGGCGTGGGGTTGCACCGGTATGACGCGGGACGAAGGTGCGCCGGTTCTCTGGGAAACAGACGTGCTGGTGGTCGGCGCGGGGGCGGCCGGGATGACGGCCGCGCTGGCGGCGGCTCGACAGGGAGCAAGCGTCGCCCTCGTCGAGCGGTACGGCTTTCCCGGCGGGATCTCGACGCAGGTGCTTGACACCTTCTATGGGTTCTACACGCCGGGAGCCCGCGGCGACCGAGTGGTCGGCGGCATCCCGTGGGAGGTCGCCTCGGCGCTGATGGCGCGCGGCGCGGCGTTCGAGCGCCCGAACTCGTACGGCGCCGGGACCGGTGTGACCTACGACCCCAACGTGCTGAAAGTGCTCTGGGAGACCCTGGCGCTGGAGGCTGGGGTGCGGCTGCTCTACCATGCCCTCTTCGCCGAGCCGGTGATGGAGGGGAACCGGGTCTGCGGTGCGACGGTCCAGACCAAGGCTGGGCCACTTCGGCTGCTGGCGCGGGTGGTCGTCGACGCCTCCGGCGACGCCGACGTGGCGGCCCGCGCCGGGGCGCCGTTCGAGCGGGCCGGCGAAGCGGGCGAGGCCCAGGCACTGACGACGACCTTCACCCTGATCAACGTCGACACCGACCGCGCGCGGTCGGTCCGCCAGCCGGAGCTGCAACGCTTGATGGCCGAAGCGATCGCGAGCGGCGAGTACGATTTGCCCCGGCGGGAAGGGAGCGTCCACGTCACGCCACTGGCCGGAACGATGGCGACGAACATGACGCGGGTTCGCATCGACCCGACCAACCCGGTCCAACTCACCGCGGCGGAGATCGAGGGACGACGGCAGGCGTTCGAGTACGCGCGCTTCCTGCGCGACAAGGTGCCTGGCTACGAGCGGGCTGAGCTCGCTTCCCTCGGTCACCAGATCGGGGTGCGAGAGTCGCGACGAGTTCACGGCGAGTACCGGCTGACGCGGGAGGACGTGCTGGGGGCGCAGGACTTCGGGGATGCCATCGCCCGTTGCGGCGCGCCGATCGAGGCCCATGCCGGCGCGGACACGCGCTGGGAGTATGTCCCGGACTCACGGACCTACGGCATCCCGTACCGCTGCCTGGTCCCGCTGGCGGTCGAGGGGCTGCTGGTGGCAGGGCGGTGCCTGTCGGCGACGCACGACGCGCACGCCTCCGTCCGGAGCATGGGCCAGTGCATGGCGATGGGTCAGGCGGCGGGCACGGCTGCCGCGCTGGCCGTGGTCGGCGATCGGTTGCCGCGCCGGCTGGACACCGACGCGCTCCGCGCGGCACTCGCCGCGGACGGGGCGATCGTGTGAGCGGGTGGGAGGCCGGGGCGACGTTGGCATAGGGGTGTGGGAGACGACATAACCATGCAGCACGACCGGGCCGGAGCAGCGGAATCGGGCAACCGGTACCCGCTCAAGAGCGCCTCGCTGCCGCCGATCCCGACGAGCACGCTCGGCAGCCACGCACCGCTCGGGTGGCTCCTGACGGCGATGGACGCAATCCGGCGCGGCGAGTACGGGGAGCGGGACATCGACGAGACGCTGACCGATGCGGTGGACGTGGCCGTGCTCGACCAGCAGCGAGCCGGGCTCGACGTCATCGTCGACGGCGAGATGCGGCGTCAGGACTTCGTCCTCGGCTTCTACGAGCGGCTTGGGGTCGAGCCGCTGCCCCTGCCGCGGCGGCTCGGCCCGGAGGGACACGACCAGCGGGGCAAGTGGCTGGTAACCGGCCCGCTCAAGGCGATCGATGGGCTCGGCATCGTCGAGGAGTACCGCTATCTCCTGGCGATCACTGACCGCCCGACGAAGGCCACCGTGCCGGGTCCGTTCACGCTGGCCGGCCGGCTGGAGCTGAACGGCCACTACGTCGATCGGTTCGACGCGGCCTACGCGCTGGCCGAGATTGTCAATGCCGAGTGCAAGGCGCTGGTGGCGGCGGGCGCCGACTTCATCCAGATCGACGAGCCCTCCATGGCCGTCTACCCGGATCGCCCCAGGGACCTCGTCGCGCTGTTCAACCATACCGTGGCCGGGGTCGGCGCCAAGATTGCCACCCACATGTGCTTCGGCAACTATCGGGGCCGCCCGGTGGCCTGGCGCTCCTACGCCTCGCTCTTCCCGCACCTCGGCGACTTCAACGCCGACCAGTTCAATCTGGAGTTCGCCAACCGGGAGCTGGCCGAGCTGGAGTTGTGGCAGGAGTACGGCGGCGACAAGGAGCTGGGCGCCGGCTTGATCGACGTTAAGAACTATCGCTGTGAGACACCGAAGGAGGTTGCCGAGCGGGTGCGCGTGGCGCTCCGCTACGTGGCGCCGGACAAGCTCTGGGTCGTGCCCGACTGCGGATGGAGCCAGACCGCGCGGTGGGCGACGGTGCGCAAGCTGCGGGCGATGGTCGAGGGGGTCGCGATTGTGCGGCGGGAGTTGATGGGGTGAGGGAGGCAGCAGGCGGCAGGCGGCAGATGAGGAGCGAAACCGACAGCGGGTGGATCGGCGCCGGCCCGGACGACGACCTCGACGAGCGGCTGGCGGTGGAGGACGAGACCTTCGACCTTGTCCGGCCGCATGTCATGACCGCGCTCGGACCGATCGACCCGGGAGCGCTCGGCGTGACGCTCCACCATGAGCACGTCATCGCCAAGCCGCTCGATGTCGGGGTCGACGATCCGGACCTGCTGCTCGACGACGTTCATGCCGCGCTGGACGAGTTGGACGATTTCCACAGCGTCGGCGGCCGCGCCGTTCTGGACGCCACGCCCCGGGACTACGGACGGGACATTGTTGCACTCACCTGGGTCGCCCAGCGCAGCCCGGTTCACCTCATCGTCGTCACCGGCCACCACAAGGGGCGCCACGCCGCGTCACACGTCGCGGACAAGTCGCCTGACGAAGTGGCGGCGGAGAGCGTCCGCGAATTGACGGACGGGATCGACGGGACGGCGACGAAGGCCGGCGCGATCAAGGCCGGGACGAGCCTGAACGAGATCCTGCCCGAGGAGGAGACGGTTCTGCGGGCGGCCGCTCGGGCGCACCTGGCGACGGGAGCGCCGATCACGACCCACACTGAGCGGGGCACGATGGCGCTGGAGCAGATCGTGGTCCTGCGTGAGGAGGGGGTGGACCCGTCTCGCGTGATCCTCGGGCACATGGACTTCAAGCTGGACGACGAGGCGTACCTGCGGTCGGTTCTCGAAACGGGGGCGTTCGTCTCGTTCGACCAGATCTCCAAGACGAAGTACGCGTCCGACGAGGCGCGCGCGGTGATGGTCAAGACGCTCGTCGATGCCGGGCACGGTGAGCAACTGCTCCTGTCCGGCGACCTGGCCCGCAAGTCGTACCTGCGGGCCTACGGCGGCGGGCCCGGCCTGGCCTACCTGATCGAGCGCTTCCCACTGCTGCTGATGGAGGCGGAACTCGACGCGCCGACGGTGCGTCGCCTGCTCGTCGACAACCCCGCCCGGGCGCTGACGATCCGCCGGGGATGATCAGGATGGGTCTTCCCGCCCAGCGGCGACTCACGCTCCCAACGCCGGGGGCGCAGGGCTGCCGGCTCGTGTGTCGCTCCGAGCGTCCACCAGGCGGATGATCCCCCCAAGGAAAGGGGGGATCATCGATTCGCTCCCGTTGAACGTGCCTAGCTCGACCTCGATGCCAAAGGGGCCGGCGAGGTCGTCGGAGAAGACGCCGATCGTCGTTTGCTCCTGGTACGCCGTCACCTTGTGATTCGCGAGCTTGACGATGGGAACGGGGTCGCTGCCGCGTGGCCGAGCCTCGAAGTCGTCGAGCAAGAGGGCAGGGCTGAGGTCACCGACCTCCAGCGTGGTTCAGCGCTCGGACGCCTGGGTCAGTTCCACCGCGAGGCAGTCGTCGGAGAAGGTCGTTTGCTCGACCGTTCGGGTCACCTTCAAGTTGATGGTCCTGATCTTCACGGCGCTTCTGGCGTCGCGGGACAAAGGCGCTTCTCGAAGAGAATGGTGTCAAAGCCGCCGATGACGGCGCGGCCGGTCTCGCGGTAGCCGTGAGAGCGGTAGAGGCGTTGGGCGCCGAGCTGGACGGCGGTGGTGTCGAGGTGCAGCGTCGCGTAGCCAAGCTCGACGGCGCGTTGCTCCAGGGCCGCGAGAATGGCGCGGCCGTAGCCGCGCCGCTGGAAGGCGGGGTGGACGCGCATCCGCTTGACCTCGGCGCGGTCCGGGGCCGTGCGGCGCATGGCGCCCATGGCCACGAGACGGTCGTCGTCGAGGCCGACGAGGAACTCGCCGCCGTTCGCCAGGTAGGCCTCAGTGATGCGGTGGAGGTCGTCGTCCCAGGGGCCGTTGCCGGCGTGCGCTCCAACCGCGGTCAGGGCGAGGTTGTGAAGCGCCCAAACCGCGTCAAGGTCGGCGTCCTGGTAACGGCAGATCTGGAACAAGGCCGGAGGTCCTCCCGAGGATCGCGACGGATCCAGGATACGGGCGCGCCGCGTAGCTGCCCCGGGATCGACACGGGCGCAACCGAACCGGCGAGGCGGGATCGCGCGCCCGTTCCGCCATCGAAGGGTGGCGCCGCCGAACGAAGGCGGATCTCAGGGACTGCACTAACGCGCCGCGGAGGACAACCCACGCAGTCCCGGCAGCGGGCGCACGGCGTGCCGCGCCCCGACAACCGCTCCCCCACCCCGCACTCCGCAACTCGCAGCCCGCACCCTAGTTGATCCGCTTCTCGCGGCCGGCCCACTCGCGCTCGCGTAGGACGAACTTCTGGATCTTGCCGGTGGAGGTCTTGGGCAGCTCGCCGAACTCAATGGCCTTGGGGCACTTGAAACCGGCGAGGCGCCCCCGGCAGGTGGCGATGATCTCCTCTTCGGTCGCGGTCTCGCCCGGTTTCAAGGTGACGAACGCCTTTGGGCCCTCGCCCCAGTAGTCGTCCGGGACGGCCACGACGGCGACTTCGAGCACGGCAGGGTGGGTGTAGACGGCGCGCTCAACCTCGATCGTAGAGATGTTCTCGCCGCCGCTGATAATGATGTCCTTTTGGCGGTCGCGCAGTTCGACGTAGCCGTCGGGGTGCATCACCGCCAGGTCGCCGGTGTGGAACCAGCCGCCTCGGAACGCCTTGGCGGTCGCTGTCGGGTCGTTGTAATAGCCCTTCATCGTGTTGTTGCCGCGCATGATGACTTCGCCAAGGGTCTCGCCGTCGGCGGGGACGTCGTTCATCTGCTCGTCCACCACCCGCGCGTCGTCGGCGACGAGGTAGCCGACCCCCTGGCGAGCCTTGAGGCGAGCGCGCTCGTCGGGCGGCAGGTCATCCCAATGGGGTTGCCACTCGTTCACCGTGTAGGGGCCGTACACCTCCGTCAGGCCGTAGACGTGGACGATCTCGGCGCCCAACGCCTCCATCTGGGCGATGATCGTCGGCGAGGGGGGCGCGGCGGCGGTGCTGACAATCAGCTGGCGGGGGAGGGGGCCGGCCTTGGCCCCGGGGTGGTTGACGAGGGAAATGAGCACCGTGGGTGCGGCGCAGAAGTGGGTGACGCCCGCACGCCGGACCAGGTCCCAGACCGCGCCCGGCTCCAGCTTGCGCAGGCAGACGTGGGTGGCGCCGATGGCGGTGACGGCCCAGGGATAGCACCAGCCGTTGCAGTGGAACATCGGCAGCGTCCACAGGTAGACGCTGTCGCTCATCATCCGCGTTTCCAGCAGCTCGCCGAGGGCGTTGAGGTAGGCGCCGCGGTGGGTGTACATCACCCCCTTCGGTCGGCCGGTGGTGCCGCTGGTGTAGTCGATGGCGATCGTCTCGTCCTCGTCGGCGAGCGGCCAGTCGAGCGGCTCGGCACTACCGGTCGCCAGGAATGCCTCGTAGTCCGGGCCGGGGAGGCGGACGCCGCCCGGGACGTCCTCGACGCTGACGATGATTTCGAGGTGCTCCAACTCCCCGAGAATCGGCTCCACGGCGCGCGCCAGCTCCGTGTCGACGACGAGGACCTTTGTCCCAGAGTGGTTGAGGATGTAGGCGATCTCGGACTCACTGAGGCGCGTGTTGATGGCGACGAGGACGCCGCCACTGAGGGGGACGCCGAAGTGCGCTTCCAGCAGCGGCGGGATGTTGGGAACGAGGTAGGCGACGCGATCACCCTTCACGACGCCGGCTCGCTTGAGGGCGGAGGCGAGGCGGTGGACCCGCGCTTCCAGTTCCGGGTAGGTCCAGGACCGCTCGCCGTAGACGACGGCCGGTTTCCGGCGGAAGACCGCGGCGCTGCGCTGGAGAAACCGGAGCGGGGTAAGGTAGGAGCGGTGGACCTCGGGCGGGTACATGGGCATGAAGCGATCGCCCCTCAACGGTGAGGTGTCACTGCTTGGTGGTCGGCTCGCAGCTCTCGGTGGTCAGCTCGTGGGTTCGCCGCATGATACCGCGGCGGTCGGTATCATTGGGAGCCGAATCGTGCCACCGTTCACCCGTGGAACGGACGGTGTTCTGGCCGAGCCGAGTGGCCACGAGACGCGAGTCCCTGTCCAAGGCGTGGACCGTGCCGGGCGGCTGTGGACCCGGACAAGAGCGGGACGTTCAAGGGGCACCCGCCCATCCCCGCGACGCCCGACGCGCGCCCGGCCCCTGTCGTGCAGTCGCCATTGCAGGACCGACCGCTCTCCCAGGAGCCCCCCATGATCGATAAGCAGACCAGGCTGGCCGAGGCGATCGCCGCGATTCCCGACGGCTCCCGGGTAGCGCTGGGGGGGAACACGCTGCACCGGGGACCGGGAGCGGCGGTGCACGAGCTGGTGCGGCAGCGGAAACGGGGGCTGGAGGTCGTCAAGACCGCCGGGGCCTACGACGTCGACGTGCTTTGTGGAACCGGGGTGGCCGCCAGCGTCGCGGTCGGGTTCGTCGGGTTCGAGACGGCGTTCGGCATGGCACCCTCCTACCGGCGGGCGGTCGAGAGCGGGGCGGTGGAGGCGAAGGAGCACGCCTGCTACACGGTGATCGCCGGTCTGCGCGCCGCGATCCAGGGCGTGCCGTTCATGCCGGTCGCCGGGATGACGGGGTCCGACGTGCCGGCTGCGCGCGGCTTCCAGTGGGTCGCCGACCCGTACACCGGCGCCGAGGTCGTCGCCGTCCCGGCCCTGATCCCGGACGTGGCCATCGTTCACGTCCACGAGGCCGACGCGCAGGGCAACGCGCGCATCGTCGGCACCCGGTTCGAGGACGTTCTGATGGTGCAGGCGGCTCGTCGAGTGATCCTCACCGCGGAGCGGGTCGTCGACGGCGCCACGTTCGAGGTGGCGCCCGAAGGGGTGGCGATCGCCGGGTTCATGGTCGATGCGGTCGTCGAGGCGCCGCGGGGCGCCTGGCCGTTCAGCTGCGCCGGGCTCTACGACTACGACACGGCGTACCTGGCCGAGTACGTCGGGGCCGGCCGCGACGAGGGCACCTTCCGCCAGTTTGTCGCCGAGCGGATCCTGGCGGAGTCGGCGCGGGCCTTGGTCGGGACATGAGGGTGTGATGGTCCCCCTTTGCCCGCCCAACGCTGGGGACGGCCGTGCTGCCCGCCGCCTGGCGGATACCTGCCTCGAGTCCCGGCAGAGACCACCGTCCTCCGAGGTCGGGCCGCGGGAGATGATGGCGGTCGCGCTAGCTCGGTTGCTGCGTGACGGCGAGACGGTCTTCCACGGCGTCGCCTCGCCCCTGCCAATGGTGGCGATTCTCCTCGCCCAGCGGCTGCATGCGCCGAACCTCGTCTACCTCAACATCACGGGCAGCGTCGATCCGGGGCCGGCGACGCTGCCGGTCTCAACCGTCGACCCCCGGTTGCTGGCAGGGACGCGGGCGTTGGTGACGCTCGCCGACCTCTTCGACCTGGCGGCGCGGGGCCGGCTCGATACGGTGTTCCTGAGCGGGGTCCAGATCGACGGCGCCGGTCGGGTCAACATGAGCGTGATCGGCGACGCCACGCGGCCGAAGGTGCGCCTGCCGGGCGGGGCGGGGAGCGCGGCGCTGATGCCGTCGGCCTGCCGCACGATTCTCTGGCGGACCCGGCACGACCCGCGCACCTTCGTCGAGCGGCTCGACTTCGTGACGGCGTCGGGCAACGTGACGCACGTCGTCACCCCCGGCTGCGTCTTCGCCCGGCGGGAAGGACGCCTCGTGGTCGAGAGCATTCACCCCGGCGTCGAGCCCGAGGCGCTGCGCGCCGCCACCGGCTTTCAAGTGGACATAACCGATAGAACACCGGTCACGCCGTTGCCGACGGCGCGGGAGTTGGCAGTGCTGACGGAGGTGGACCCCGAGCGAGTGAGCGACAGCGAGTTCGCGAAGGCAACGGGGGGAGGGTAGGGGCGTGCTGGGTGGTGCCGGTGCGCTCCATCCGCGGCTCGCTCCGGCGGAAGAGCTTCCCACTCCGTCACTCCACGTCAAGGGTACGCAGGCGCGGCACGACGCCGCCCGAAGCGGGGCGAACGAGCTAGGTGAGCCGAGTCTGGACGTGTGATCCAACCGGCTCCGACCCGGTTCGGCGGGTGAATCGGGAGACTCTGCCTAGGGCGTCACGACCACGACCTGAATCCGATGCCGGACACCGCGAACCACTGTGGCGCCCACGGCTTGGCGACCGTCGCGGATCTACGCCGCCGAATCCTCGGAGCCGGAGCGCCCTCGCAGCGCCGCTTCCAGTACCTTCGTGAAGCCGTCCACGGTCCACCCGGAGCGGCCGAGGAGAAGGCCGTCGACCTCTGAGAGGGCGGTGAAGGAGCCGGCGTTGCCGGCGTCGACGCTGCCGCCGTAGAGGATCGGAACGGACCGCCCGGAGTCGCCAAAGAGCTCGGCGAGCGTGGCGCGCATCGGGACGACGATCTCGGTCACGTCGGCGGGTTGGGCGGGGGTGCCGCCGGTTCCGATCGACCAGACCGGCTCATAGGCAACCTGGAGGCGGGACAGAGCGCTGGGGTCAAGGCCATGGAGGGCGATCTTGAGCTGGCGGGCCACGGTCTCGCGCCCGACGCCGTAGCCCTTCTCCTCGGCCGTCTCGCCGACGCAGAGGAGGACGCGCAGCCCGGCCTCGACGGCGGCGAGCAGCTTCTTGTTGAGGTCGGGATCGGTCTCGTGGAACAGGCGCCGGCGCTCGGCGTGGCCGACCAGCACGAGCTCTACCCCCAGCGCCCGGAGCATCGGCGCGGCGATCTCGCCGGTGTAGGCGCCCTCGGGCGCCCAATGGAGGTTCTGGGCACCGATCCAAATCCCTGCCTCCGGCGCCGCCTCGACAGCCGCGGGGAGGGAGGTAAACGGCGGGCAGACGTAGAGCCGCAGCCCTGGGGTGGAAGCCGCGGCGCCACGGCGCTGGTCAGCTCGGCGACGAAGCCGGCGGACTCGGCCGGCGTCTGGTTCATCTTGAGGTTGGTGCCGACGAGGAAGGCCGTGCCGGCGAGTTGGTTGGTCCAGCGGTCATGGGACTCACCACGGCGACGGCGGGAGCCGTTGCTCGATCGAGGCGACCGTCAAATCGGCCGGAACGTAGCAGGGGCGGCAGGTGGCGTCAACTGCGCCTCGGTGGTCGGTCCGCCCGCTGGGTCCAGCCGCTCGTAGCGTGACGCGGGCCTCGGGACAGGAGGCGGGTTGAGCACGTCCTCCGCGGGTGGGGCGAAGCGATGTCCGCAACCGCGTTGGCCGAGAACCATGCGCGGCAAGGCTGCGCCCGATCAGCGCAGGCTGCGCAGCATGATGGGGTGCCGAGCCGGCAAGACGCCGAGCAGCTGTACCATCCAGGTCCGCGATGCCGGTGCGACGACCTAGGCAGCCGTCGGACGCTCGGCGGTGAGCGCGTGGGCGATGGTTGCGGCGACGCGCTCGGCTCGGCTCCCTGTCTCCCTGGCCTGCCAGGCCCGCCGGGCAACCGCGTCCATCGACCGCCCGTACAGAGCCCTTGCCTCGGGTGGGAAGCCCCGCCGCTCTGGGACATCCCCACTGCCCCCTGCCCGACGCCCCTGCCCGACCGCCGTCCTCGTCGTGCCGCTCGCCCGCCTCGATCGGTCCGCCCAGGAGGCGGCCGCTAGGGGCACGGGACCTCCCCCGTGCCGCCCGGACCGCGGCCGCTCCTCCGGGCGGGATCGGTACGGGAGCGGCACGTACTGAACGGAGGGCCGCCGCTGCGTCGGCTCGCGGTACAGGGCCATCAGCTCGTAGACCTCGGTCGGCAGGTCCACGCTGATCTTCAGGCCGAGCTCGCGCGCCTCCGATACGCTGATCGGGTAGTCGTGCGTCCACGTCCCGCAGCTCAGCGTGGCGGCCACCTCGTCCGCCCGCCCTCAGGCGCGCCGTTGGCAACCAGGATCTTCCCGGACGACGGCCCGGACTTGCGCCAGGGCCTTGCGCCCGACATCGGCCAGAATCAACGTCTCGTCATCCACCTCGGCGATCGGCTTCGTCTCGGCCACCCTGACGATCGAGGCGGCGGGGAACTGGCCGAGCTGGGGGTCGACGGGACCAAGCACCGCATTGGGGTCCATCACGATCTCGTCGGCGGCCAGCGCCAGGAGCGTCCCGCCGGACATCGCGTAATGGGGGACGAGGACGCGCACGGGGCGCGGTGGCGGATGAGGGCGCGGGCGATCTGCTCGGCCGCCAGCACCAGGCCGCCGGGGGTGTGGAGGACCAGGTCGATCGGCAGGTCAGGCGGCGTCAGACGGATCGCCCGCAGGACCTGCTCGGAATCCTCGATGTCGATGTAGCGGGCCACTGGGATGCCGAGCAGGCGCACCGCTTCCTGGCGGTGGACGAGGAGGATGACGCGAGAGGAGCGCTGCTTCTCCAGGTGGCGCAGCAACCGCAGCCGCCGCCCCTCGAGCACGCGCTGCTGGAGCAGCGGCGTCAGGCTGGAGACGACGAAGAAGAGCCAGATCAGGTTGAGGAAGTCCATCACTTGGCTACCTCCTGCCCCTGAATTCACCTCGGCGCGGCTCGACATCCCCCCACGCCGCAAACGCCTTGCCGCCGGTTGAGCGATGCGGCACCACGAGGGCGATGCCGCAGAGCCGCTTGCCCGCACCGTTAGTGGACCTGTTCCTCCCTCCCCGGCCGAGAAGTGGCCAATGAGAACCTGGGCGTTGATGCACCGTCCTCTCTCCTGCAGAAGATGCTTTGGTTCCCGTAACGCTCAAGCGTGTTGAAACAGGTGGAGCGCGACCCGGCCAACTGCCCAGGCCGCTGGTATGCTGGCTCCTGATGCCGGAGCGGGATGGGAGGCGGCGCCGTGGCACCCCAGGACACCCCACGGTTGACCGGACAGACCGCGCTGGTGACCGGGGCCAGCAGCGGGCTGGGCCGCGCCACGGCAATCGCGCTCGCCCAGGCGGGCGCCGACATCGCCCTCCTCGCCCGCAGCGAAGACGACCTGAAGCAGGTGGCGCAGGAGATCGGGGAGGTCACCGGCCGCCGCGCCTTGCCCTTGCCGCTTGACCTGGCGGACGAGGCGGCGCTTCTGGCGGCGGCGGCGCGCACCGCCGCCGTCTTCGGGCGGATCGACGTCCTGGTCAACGCGGCCGGGACCGACGTGCCGGGGCCGGTGGAAGAGCTAGCGATCTCCGACTGGGACCGGGTCCTCGCCGTGAACCTGCGGGCGCCGTTCGCGCTCGCCAAGGCGGTCTTCCCGCACATGCGGCGGGCCGGGCGGGGCACGATCGTCAACATCTCCTCCGTGGCCGGCAAGCGCGGCTGGGCCAACGCCAGCGCCTACTGCGCCGCGAAGTTCGGCCTCACCGGGCTCACCCAGGCGCTGGCGGCCGAGGGCAAGCCCCACGGGATCCGCGCCTGCATCCTCTACCCGGGCGGGATGGCCACTCAGTGGGGCACCTGGGAGCCCGAGGAGCGCGCGGCCGTGAAGCCCGAGCCGCCGCCGGTGACGAAGGCGCTGCCGCCGGAGGAGGTGGCTGCGCTGATCGTCTGGCTCGCGAGCGCCCCGCCGGAGCTCGTGCTCAACGAGGCCGTCGTCAGCCCGCTGGAGGAGGCAGGCTGGCCCTAGCGGGGTGGACGCTTACCGGCCACCTCCGTCACCTCGGACGGGCCACAGAGGCGCGCCCGCACCCGGGCAGGGCGACGGCGAGGTCGCCGGGACGGGCATTGAGACGGACGCCACGGTCACCCTGCGGTTTCGGTGCCGAAAGGAGCGCCGCCTGGCCGGGTCCCAGCTCCTTGCCCCCGCAGCAGGGCCGGCACCGATGGGTGGTCGAGCGGTCGCTGGCATGGCTGCTGGGATGCCGCCGCCTAGGCGTCCAATACGAGCGACGGGCGGATGTGCTCCAGGGGCTGCTACACCTGGCCTGCGCCCTGCTCTGCCTGAGGTTTCTCGATCCCGGGCCCGAGCCTTGAGGATCCCGCGGCTCTCGCGCGATGACCTGGGCATCCGGCCGCCCGTGGGACGCCGGGCGGTTCTCCGGCCCATGTCCGCCATCGAAGGTGCGAGGCATCGGCTTGCAGGGCCGGGTGCAGGCTGTACGATGGGGAGCACCGCTCCGGGGCTACGCACGGATCGGCCGGCGGACGAGGAGGTGCCCATGGGCGATGCGGACGCTCCCCCAACCGTCGAGGACCCCGTCGCTGCGCGTCGGGACGCGCTCGTGGAGCGCCTCGACGGGGCCGTCACGGCCGCCTTGGAGCTGTGCGCGGTCTACCTCGGCGACCGGCTCGGCTACTACCGGGCCCTCGCCGCCGGTCCCCTGACGCCCGCTGGCCTCGCCGCCCGCACCGGCACCCATGAGCGCTACGCCCGCGAGTGGCTCGAGCAGCAGGCCGTGGCCGGCGTGCTGGACGTCGACAACCCCCCCGCCCCGCCGGCGGCGCGCCGGTTCGGCCTGCCGCCGGGCCACGCCGAGGCGCTCGCCGACCCGGACAGCCCGAACTACGCGGCCCCGCTGGCGCGGATCGCGGTCGGCGCCACCCGCCCCCTGGCCGCCGTGCTGGAGGCCTTCCGCACCGGGGGCGGCGTACCCTTCGCCGCCTACGGCGCCGACTTCCGGGAGGGGATGGCCGACGGGAACCGGGCGTCCCACCTGCGGCTGGGCCCCGACCGGCTGGCGACCATCCCCGACCTCGACGCCCGCCTGCGGGCGGACCCGCCGGCCCGGGTGGCCGACATCGGCTGCGGGGCGGGCTGGTCGTGCATCGGGATCGCCCGGGCCTACCCCGAGGTGCGGGTCGACGGCTTCGACCTCGACGCGGCGTCGGTGGCGTTGGCCCGCGGCAACGTGGCCGACGCCGGGCTGGGCGACCGTGTCCGGGTGGAGGCGCGCGACATTGGGGATCCCGCGCTGGCCGGCCGCTACGACTTGGTGATGGCAATCTTTTGCCTGCACGACCTGCCGCGACCGGTGGACATCCTGCGGGCGATGCGCCGACTGGCAGGTCCCGAGGGGGTGGTGCTCCTCGCTGACCCGGCGGCGGGGGAGCGCTTCCTGGACCCGGGCAATGACGCCGACGTCGAGCGCCAGTTCTACGGGTTCAGTGTCCTGCACTGCCTGCCGGTCGGGATGGCGGAGCAGCCGTCGGCCGCGACCGGGGCGGTGATGCGGCCGGGGGTGCTGCGTGGGTACGCCCGCGACGCCGGGTTCCGCTCCGTAGAGATCCTGCCGAACGACAACCCCTGGACGGCGTTCTACCGCCTCCACCCCTGAGGCCCTGCCTCACCTCCGCGTCATCGTCCGCCCGCAGGGATCATGCCCGGTTTTGCAACACGCGCTTATGCCCAATGCGTTGCCGTCCGAACGCTTCCACAACCTACCCACGCTGCTCACCTCCCTCATCGGCCGCTCGCGATCCTTGTCAAGCCCCGAAGGAGCTATCTCGGTCACCCACGGCCCGCGCGTGCCGTCCGGCCGTGGGAGAATGGCGGCATGGTCGCCAACGATCACACGGACCCGAGACGGATTGTCGAACACGGGTACGACCGGATCGCCGAGCAGTATCCCGAGTGGGCGAACCGCGTGCGGGTGGAGGAGCGGGAACGCTACACGCGGGTGCTGCTGGACGGCCTGCCGGAGGGGGCGGCCGTGCTCGACCTCGGTTGCGCTACCGGCGAGCTCCTCACCAAGCAGCTCGCCCGGCGCTTCGCGGTGACCGGGGTCGACCTCGCTGCCCGGCAGATCGAGCTGGCCAAGCGGTGCGTCCCGGAGGCCACCTTCATCCACGCCGACATGACCCGGATGCGGTTCCCACCGGCCAGCTTCGACGCCGTCGCCGCCTTCTACGCGTTGACGCATGTACCACGCGAGGAGGTTCCGCCCCTGGTGCGGTCGATCTTCTCCTGGCTGCGCCCCGGTGGGCTGTTCGTTGCGTCGCTGGGGGCGGGTGACGACCCGGGCGGGGTCGAGGACGACTGGCTCGGCGTCCCCATGTACTTCAGTGCCTTCGACAGCGCGGGGAGCAGGCGACTGGTGGAGGAGGCGGGATTCGAGATCGTCAGCGCCCGGGAGGAAGCCGCCGAGGAGGACGGTGTGCGGATCGTGTTCCTCTGGGTCGTAGCGAGGAAACCGGTCGGCCGAGATTGACCCAGTCACGTGCGACGATCATTGAGTGGGCGTTACGCCCACTCTCGGCCCACGGCGTCGCAGACCAACATCCCGCGGCGCCCTAGGTTTCTCCCTCCACTCGCGTAGGCTGGCCTCACCAAAACGTCTGGGACACATGGTGGTCAGATCGGTGGCCGTCCCGACTGAGCCGCAATCATTGACCAGAGCTTATCCCTGGGCTCGACGCTCTTCCTCACACATGCGTCACACTCTGGTACGTAAACCATCTTCACTACCCACCGGATGTCCCGAGGGGAGACGACGCCGGAGCTAGCCCGCGTTTGGGAGGTGGCGTTCCCGCTCCAGCGCCCAGATCATCACGCTCGATTCCAGGGTCTCCTCGCCGGCGATGCCGAGCGAAAGGACGAGGAGCCAGACCTGACCCCACAGCCAGGCCCCGGCGACGCCAACCAGCGCCAGCCCGATCACCGCCACGCGAAAGCCGCGGAGCGCCGTGGGCAGCGTGGCGGAGCTCGACGACGGGCTGCGCAGGCCCCCGGCGAGCCGGCACAAGCCATGAACCGCCAATCCCGCCCCGAGCAACGCCAGCGCCGCGATCAGATCGGTCCGCCATGGGCCGTCAATGCTGCCGTCCATCGGCGGTGCTCCTCCCTACGGCGCGGCCGGCGCATCTGTCCGCGCCCCGACCGTCCGGTCCCTCAGCGTCGGCGCCGTGTTCCGCAAGCCGACGTATTGCAGCGCGGCGAACAGGGCAACGGCCAGGGCTTGGCCGGCGACGCAGGCGTACCCGAGGGCGGTCGGCTCGGCCCATCCGCTCACCAGCAGCAGCACGCTGTCGGTCGACCAGAGCAGATTGGCCGCGACGACTACCCGGGTGAGCGACGGCGACGGGCGCTCGCGCGTCGCGAGATAGACCAGCAACGCCACGAACGGGAGGAGGCTCAGGCCCGCCCAGCGGAGGAGCGCCGGCGCTAACCCCAGCAGCTCTCCTACCGGGTTGGCGCCGAGCATCATCGCGATCCCCGTGGCGCCGCTGACGGCGGCGTCGGCGAGGAGCGCCCGGCGGAGGAAGACGGACTCGGTGACGGCGTCGTCCATGATCATCGTCCTTTCTTGGGTGCAGGAGCGTGGTCGAGCAAGCCTGCGATTGACCGCCCCCCTGCGGGTGACAGCCTCGTCCCCGACCGGAGGTGTCCGGGCGATTCGGTCGATCCACCGCTCGCTTGCCGTCGAGCTCGGCCCTGCGGTAAGCGAACCAGTTAAGCCTGGATGAACGTCACGAGGTCGCGATTGAGGCGGTCCTTCTCGGTGACGAACAGGCTGTCCGTTGGCGGGCTTGGCTCTATGGTCGGGCCACCGATGACCGCTGTCGATTACCTGGGAGGTTATTGCCGACGCGATCTGGCTGCACTATTGTCCGACCATGTTCACCGCAACCCGGCCGGTCGGTGAGGTCCTGCGCGAGTGGCGCCAGCGCCGGCGACTGAGCCAGCTCGACCTCGCCGCCGAGGCCAACGTCTCCGCCCGGCACGTCAGCTTCCTCGAGACCGGTCGTGCCCGACCAAGCCGCGAGATGCTCCTTCGCCTCGCGGAGCGACTCGAAGTCCTGCTCCGCGCTCGCAACGCCCTGCTCGTCGCCGGAGGCTACGCTCCCGTCTACCCGGAGCGGAGCCTCGACGACCCCGCGCTCCGGGCGGCCCGCACCGCGGTCGACCTCGTGCTGGCCGGGCACGAGCCGTACCCGGCGCTTGCCGTCGACCGGCACTGGACGCTCGTCGCGTCGAACCGCGCCGTCGCGCCACTTCTGGCGGGAGTGGGACCGGAGTTGCTGCGGCCGCCCGTCAACGTCCTGCGCCTGGGCCTGCACCCGGCAGGGCTTGCGCCCCGGGTCGCCAACCTCACGCAATGGCGGTCGCACCTGCTCGAGCGGCTGCGACGACAGGTCGAGGCCAGCGCGGATCCCACGCTCACGGCGCTGCTCGTCGAACTGCGTGGCTACCACGCGCCCGGCGGCGACGCCGCCGATGAACCGCGCCGCGACCTCTACGATGCAGGGGTGGTCGTGCCCCTCCACCTCCGCACCGACTGGGGGCTCCTCGCGTTCTTCAGCACAACCACGATCTTCGGCACGCCGATCGACGTCACGCTGTCCGAGCTCGCGATCGAGTCCTTCTTCCCGGCCGATCCGGCCACGGCCGAAACTCTGCGCCGCGTCGCCGAGGCGGCGGCCTCTAGCCGCCCGAGCGATTGATGACGGCTTCCGCCGCGCATCCCGCGTCCGGCGAGGCCGACCAGGCATGAGTGGTTGCACCGACCCACGAGGGATTCGATTAGCCCCGGCGTCCTCCGTCTCGGTCCGCGGTTCCCGGTCGCCGTTTCATAACCTATAAGCCGCTGACCAATGAATGATCGGCGGCTGGCGTCCCCCCCGCCGCCAGGGACAACGTGTGCCTCGCGATTCCGGCTCCGCCTTCGGGCTGGGAAGGTATGAAACGGGTTCCCGTAACGGCCCAGCCTGTTGAAAAAGAAGAAGTGGGCGTCGTGCGCGGGTCTCCGCCACGTTGTTGCAGCCCCGTCAGCCGTCGGTGGCTGACTGGTCGCCTCGCGGCGCCGCGAGGCGCGCGCGAACGGCGCCGGTGTTGAGCGTGGGCAAATGTGCCTCGACGAGGGCAACCGTCTCCTCAATGAGCTGGACGGCTTCCCGCGCCCCGTCGCGCGGCTCGGCGCGGAAGACGCGCTTCAGGCGCCCGGCGAGGTGCGGCGGCGCGACGGTCAGGCGCCCGGCGAGTCGATCCACCCACTTGAGATCGGGCGACGTGGGATAGACGCGGTTGAGCCCCAGCAGCACGCCGAGGACGGACCGCTCCACCCGGCAGAGGAGGCTGTAGAGCGCCAGGAGGTCGTCCCGCTCCGCGAGCATCTCCAGCCACCAGTGCGGCCCGAAGGCGAGGTGCTCCGCTACCATCGAGCGGGCGAGCGCGTCCGGGTAGACGGCCGCGTGGGCCCGCCAGCCTGCCAAGAGGGCGCCGCCGTGCAGCGGAACACCGTCGCGCGCGGTCGCGACCACGGCCTGCTTGGCGAGCGAGGGGTCGGCTCGCTCTGTCACGTCGCCGATGATCCGTTCGGTCGCCGCGACGGTCAGGTGGCCGACATCCACCTTCACCCCGCCGACCCGGTACTCCTCCTCCCAGGCCCCGCTCGCCGCCGCGTCGGGGAAGACCCGGCGCTCGGCCACTCCGGCCGCCCCGGCCGCCGCCGCCCGCGCCGCCAGCGTCGGGGCGACGGCCCAGAAGACGCCGAGCTCGAGGTCGGACCAGTGGTCGGCGTGCCCGCGGGCGACGGAGCCGCCGACAAGCACCGCCACGACCGCCGGGTCGACGGCGTAGGCCGGCGCGATGGCGCGGGCCAGGGCCAGCCGCGACCGGTTCGCCACGTCCATCCTCCTCTCCTTGGCAGGGCCGATGCGGTTTGTCCCAGCGGCCGCCTCGGGACGCCCGGGGTCCGAACGCCGGCCGCCGTCCGCCGCTTCAGCGCGGCTGCGGCACCCACCGCGAGGCGGTCCGCTCCCGACCTGCCATTTCCCGCCGGAGCGCCGGCCGCGGCGTCACAGGAACGAACGCGGCCAAGATGAAGCACACGTTCGCGATGAGGTTCAACACGATCCGGAAATCGGTGGCGAGGGTCCGCTTGAACCACTCCACGTCCGCCGCTGACAGCGTCTGCTGCGAGATGTCCAGACGGGTCTCCGCGAAGACGAGGTATGTCCAGATGCGCGTCGCGAAGTACGCCGCGACCCCGGCGAGAACGAGCGCCCTGCGTCTCGGACCGGTGTTCCAGTTCCAGAACACGATGAGCGCGACGAGGAGCATCTCCATCGCGCTGTTCAGGGCGATGTAGAACGGCACGGCGGGCTGCATGAGCGCCGACAGGACGGCGTACGTGGTCGACGATTCGCTCAGCGCCGCATCCATCATGGATGCGTACATGAAGCCCCCACCGATCATCAGTCCGAGCGCAATGATGCCCAGGAACAGCGGCGCGTTCGCTAGCCGCGCTCGCCACGCGTCCCGGCGTATGAGCCTGCTGGCGAGGAACCCGACGACCAGCGACCAGAGCAGGCCGATGAGCGCCCCGCCGAGAATGCCCAGAAAGCCAAACGGCAGCAACGTGCCATAGAACCCGAACACGACCGTCAGGAACGACACCGCGACGAGATGGGGGCCGAAGCGGCCAAGACGTCTGACCTCTTGGGGAGACATGGAAATCGGCAGCAACGTGCCTTAGAACCCGAACACGACCGTCAGGAACGCCACCGAGACGAGATGGGGGCCGAAGCGGCCAAGACGTCTGACCTCTTGGGGAGACATGGAACTTCCTCCGATCCGTGCGGACGGTCGCACGTCGTGCCGATCGCCGGTTCGGAGCGCTTCCCTGCTACACTCGGAGTGTGGCCGTGGGTGTCGGGGATCGCTCTGCGAGACCGGCTCATGGTTCCTGGCCTCCGGCGGGTGGTGGCACACCGGCCGGGGGCTGACCTTCTCTCGCGCTCACACCATGTTTTGCCCTCCTTCCGGCGCATCTGGCCCAGATTTTGGCTGGCCCACGTGGGGTTCGAACCCCTCCGCGCTCCACGTGAGCCGACCCGCCTGCAGGTTGTCGACGAGAGATCAGCCCGCGCCCGCTCGGCGCGTGCTTATGCCGGCTCGTCAATTGGCGAACGGGTTCGGTGGCTCGACGCTGGGATGTGGCGGCCGAGGTGGATGCCCGGGGCGGTGATGCCGTCATTCGACCTCGCGCAAGAGCCGTTCGACCGCGGTCATCCGGACGCGCAACGCGGTGAGTTCCTCGACCACCCGGTGCTGGTCTTCGGCGAGTTGCCGGTGCGTGGCGGTGGCCTCCTCGGCGAGCTTGCGGTGGGCCTCGTCGCGGGCGGCCAGGGCGGCGACGGACAGTTTGGTCTGCCAGATCCTGGCCCCTTGCCAGATCAGGACCGCAATCAGGCCGAAGATCGCCAGCGCCGACCCCACAACGAGGGCGACGCTTCCCCATCCTTCCCACACCTCGTTGCTGTCCGTCGCGGTGGTCTGCGCAGCGAGCAGGAGGCCGTAGCCCCAGCCAATGGTCATCGATCGCCCTCCGTTCCGTCTTTCGCGACGGGCGCGCCGTCGCCATCGCGGGGGGTCGTCAGGGTTCGCGTCGCCTCGGCGATCCGCTCCGCCGTCAACACGAACGCGAAGGGCGTCACCTCGAAGTACTTCATCGCTTTGCCGTCCGCCGAGAGCTCGAGATGGCCGACCACCAATCCCGCCGCCTCTAGGCGCTGTAGGTGAAGGAGGAGCAGCGTCCGGCTCACACCCAGGTCCCGGGCGAGCTGGCTCACGTAGTTCCGCCCGCCGGCCAGCGCCGCGATGATCCGCAGCCGGTGCGGGCTGGCCAGCGCCGCGAGCGCCCGAAGGAGGTCGTCGCCCGACGCGAGCGTGACGTTGGTGTCGCTCTCGTCGATCATATGTCAGATAATACTGACATATGTAACAGATGTCAACGACTCTGGGTCGCGAAGGGCAAGGGCATGCAAGAGTGGACCATCGGGCTCGAGAAGAAGGGAATCCAGGTGATCCGGTCCTGCTGGGGGTCCGCCCGTCCGGCCCGTACGAGGCGCTCTGCCTTAACCGGGACACGGAACGCCTCGTGGAGCGTGGGGTCGGGAAGATACCGGCTGGATACCTGAAAGCGGTCGGGATCGCTAAGAAGATCAGCCCGCACTCTTTGCCGCACACCTGCTCCAGCGACAAGGCCGAGCGTGGGGTGAGCCCGGTTGGGAACACCCCACGCCGACTCGGTGGAGCCGCGGGCTAGAAACCACGGGGTGCTGGGTTCCAAGTCAGGAGCTTGCGGCGGAACGGAAGATGCAATCAGACCCATGCAACCTGCCGCGCGGGAGCGGCCGGCGACGAACCCCGCACGACCGCTGTCCGACGCGGGGAGGGTGGGAAGCATGGCTCTGGAACGGCGACTAAACCGCGAAGTGGGCCCGCCCGGCGACGGTGAGACCGACGCCGCGTCGGCCTCCCCGACCACGGATGACTTGGTTGGGCGCGCCGATCGGGACCCGGACGAGGGGCCGGGGCTCGGCGGCGGCAGTACCCTCGACGCCGATGACCTGGCCGCCGACGAGGAAGTCGGCGGCGGATAGCCCCGGCTCCATCGCTCGGCCACCGGCGTGTCACCTCCGCGGGCTCCCGCCACCGGAAGCGGGCGGGCCGTGACGGCGGCCTTTCGGACGATAGCAGGCGTACGTTCGCTATTGCCAAGCTCTACGCGCTCCGTTAGAGTCTTCCTCTGTAAGGCGTTGGTTGCCACCCTCGGGGAGGGAGGCGTCGGTGGCCTTTTGCGCGGTGGGATGGCGCTCGCGAGCTGTCCGGCCCTCGTAGAAGGATGTGTCTGAGGATGTCTCTCCCGACCCCGTGCCGATCCCACATCCCCCGGCCGAGCCGCGTCGTCGCCGAGGCCCTGGTGCAGCGGCACGGTCCCGGTCGCATCCTCGCCCGCGCCGCCACGCTCGGGCTTTCCCCGCAGCTCACCCAGGCCATGGTCGCCGCCTGCTGCGCCACGGCGGTGGACCGCAGCGGAACCCCGAAACGCCGCGCCCTCACCGCGACCTAGACCGGTCGCGCGATGCGCTTCCGCCGGCTCCGGCGCGGTTCGTGTCGGCCGGTCCCAGCTTCCTCCGACGATGCCCACCGCGGGTCGCCGCCGGCCCGCCCAACGTTCGACCTTCGTTGACGCCCCATCGCGCCGAGTGCTATAGTCCGGCGGCCCTGCGGCGTGGGCGGATTTTGTGTTGGGCTTCGGCCTGGACCGATGCAATCATGACTGTGGTCCGTGCCGCGGCGGGTGTTGCCAGTTCGAGGACGAAGCACTGATTCACGAGCCGGACGGCTCGGCGGAAGAGGGAGCAGACCCGCGTGATCAAGCTACGCCTGCGACGGATGGGCGCCAAGAAGCGGCCGAGCTATCGCATCGTCGCCGCCGACAGCCGCTCGCCCCGCGACGGCCGCATCATCGAAGCCTTCGGGTTCTACGACCCGATCACCGAGCCCGCCACGATTCGCGTCGATGAGGCGCGCGCCCGCCACTGGCTCAGCGTCGGCGCGCAGCCGACCGACACCGTTCGCGACATCTTGCGGCGCGCTGGTCTCACCGGCGCCGCCGCGGGCGAGGCCGCCCCGGTTGCCGCTGCAGACGGCGCCGGCGAGGACGCTGCCGCGCCGGTCGTCGAGGCGCCGGTTCCCGCCTAGTGGCGGCTGGTGCGTGGCGGCGGGCGGGCCGGTGCGGCTCGCCCGTGGAGAGCTGGCGCGGCGCGGGCGTTGGTCGCCGCCGTCGCGCCGAGGACCACGACCGTGCAAGATGACTACGAGTTCGATGCGGACGCGGCTGCCGATGCCGGAGAGCCGGCCGGGGAGCCTTCCGCCGCCGCGTCCGAACCGGTAGAGGACCTTCGCCAGCTCGTCGCCTACCTCGCGACCAACTTGGTCGACGACCCGGAGGCGGTCGAGGTCGAGGCCGAGCGGCGTGGGCCGGGCGTCCTGCTGACGCTGCGCGTCCCCGAGGACGAGCTCGGCCGGGTGATCGGCCGGCAAGGGCGGATCGCTCGGGCGATGCGCACCGTCGTCACGATCGCGGGTGGCCGCCATAACCTCCGTGCCAGCCTCGACATCGAAGGGTAGCGACCCCGTTCCGGGCGACGCCGGTCCCACCCGGCCGCGCGCACCTCGACGCGTCCGCCGGCCGTCGCGAACCGCACCACCACCCGCCTCCGACGGTTCCCCACCCGACGCCACGGCGCCCCAGGCGCCGGCGAGCGCGGCGCCAAGCCCCCCGACCACGGTGCCAGACCGCACGTCGCGCCCCGGCGGTCAAGCACGGAGGAGTCGGCCACGGCCCTCAGGCGTGGCGTCTCGACCGGCGCGTTTGGTCGACACCGCGGGCCCAGACCCCGACGCGCCGCTCTCGGCCGTCCGCCTCATGGTCGGCACGCTGACCGGCAGCCACGGCGTGCGCGGGGAGCTCAAGCTTCGGCTTACGACTGACGACCCGGACCACCTCGCCACGGTGAAACGGGTGTACGTCGGCGACGAGCCCAGGCCGCGTCGCCTCCTTGGGTTCCGTGTCCACGCTGGTCAAGCCTTGATCCGCCTCGCCGGCGTCGTGACGCCCGAGGCGGCTGTGGCGCTGCGCGGCCAGCCGCTCCGGATCAGCGGCGCGGACGCGCGTCCGGCCGCACCTGGTGAGTTCTTCCTGTATCAGCTCATTGGCCTCAACGCGGTCGACGAGGCGGGCGCGAACCTGGGACGCGTCACCGACATCATCGAGACCGGGGCCCACGACGTCTTCGTCGTGACCCCGCCAGAAGGCGGTCAGGATCTCCTGCTACCAAACCACCCCGAGGTGGTGCTGGACGTTCGCCCGGACGAGGGCCGGATGGTCGTGCGGCCGCTCGTGTACGAGTAGTGGCCCTCGAAACTCGGGATGGCGTCCGTCCGACGTGAACCAGGGGTGATGGGTCGCATGGAGGGCGATCGGTCAAGGAGCGTCTGGCAGGGGAAGACCATCAGGCTGCGCGTCGTTGAGCCCGCGGACTGGGAGGTCTTCGATGAGTGGAACCAGGACGACGAGATGGCCCGGTGCGCCTACGTCGTTCCCTTCCCCCGATCCCGGGAGGCGATGAAACGCTGGGCGGAGCGGACGGCCATCCAGGAATCGGAGGGTGACGCCTTTCGGTGGGTGATCACGGACCAGGCCGGTGACGTCGTCGGATCGATCAATACCCACACCTGCGACCGTCGGGCCGGTACCTTCGCCTTCGGGCTGACCGTGTCACCGCCGTACAGGCGGCGCGGCTACGCTTCCCAGGCGATCCTGCGCATCCTGCGGTACTTCTTCGAGGAGCTTGGCTACCAGAAGGCGACCGTCAACGTCTACGCCTTCAACACGGCCTCCATCGCCCTGCACGAGGGCCTCGGGTTCCAACTCGAGGGCCGGCTGCGGCGGATGGTCTTCACGCGGGGCGCCCACGCCGACCTCTTGGTCTTCGGCATGACCCCCGAGGAGTTCGTCACGCGGCACGGGGAGGCGTCCGCCGCCTGGTGACCGATCAGCTCTGGTCGCGACCGACCTCAAGCCCTGGAGACTTCTGCCCGTTCCCCTGAGCGGTCCCCCTCCGCATCCAAGCTCAACTGCGACGTGGGGACTCTCGTCGGCGCCCCAGGCGGCTCTCCGGCGGGTCCTGCCTCGGCGGCCTCGGCGCTCCGGCCGACGATGGCAATCACCCAAGTTGGCACCAGGCGATCCCGCCCGGCCGCCGTCGCGGTGTCGTCAACGTCGGCCGCCGGGTGCATCGCCGGCGGTCTGCCGCTCGGGCGCTGGTCGGACGGGCATCCGTGAGGTGGCCGGGGCGTTCGGTGCTGGCGCCGGTCACGCAGAGCTCAATCCATCAGGCAATCGGGGCAGACGACCGGTTCGCGACGCTTCGCCGACTCATAGGCACACAGGGCAACCGCCATCGCGTGGAGCCCGTCTTCGCCGCTGATGGGCGGCTCGATATCATCGCGGACCGCGTCGATGAAGGAGCGGATGAGCTCGGGATCCCCGCCTGCTGCCCACGGCACCAGCGTCACGCGCTCGCTCCGGTCCTCGACCAGCTCGAGGTTCTGGTTGAACGCGTCCATGGAGGCGACTCCGCGGTCGCCAATGACGTCCATCGTCAGCCCGCCCCAGATGGGCCAGGTTTTGGGTCGTGACCAGCTTGGATCGAGGCTGGCCGCGATCCCGTTCTCGAGCTTGAGCATGAGCACGGCGATGTCGTCGGACGGCAGGCCGGGGTGGAGCCGGGTGTCGATCTCGGCGTAGACGCTGACGACGTCCTGGTCGAAGATCCAGCGAAGCATGTCGGCGACGTGGACGGTGTGATCCATCACGGCGCCGCCGCCGGCCAGCTCCGGGTCGCTGAACCAGCCGGGCGGGATCCGACCCGGGTTCGTCGCCATCACCGCCAGCGGCGTGCCGACAGCTCCCTCCTGCACCGCGCGGCGCAGGGCGATGGCCGGCGGGCTGAAGCGCATGGGGAAGGCGGTTTGGAGCTTGACGCCGCGTTCCCGACAGACCCGGATCATCTCCTGTGCGTCGGCATAGCGCGTTGCCAGCGGCTTTTCGCACAGGATGTGCTTGTTCGCCGTCGCGGCCGCCACCACGTGCTCGCGATGGTGGGCGGTCGGCGAGGTGACGATCACTGCCGCGATGTCCTCTCGCGTCAGCAGGTCGCGATAGTCGCGGTGGTAGTCGCCGCCGAAGCGGGCCACGGCCTCCCGTCCCCGCGTCTCGTCGTCGTCCGCGATCGCGGCGAGCTCCACGTCCGGTATCGCTGCCAGGCAGCGCGCGTAGCCAGGAGCGTGGACGTGGGCGAAGCTGATGATCCCGACGTTCATCGCGCCGCCTCCTGCCGCGCTGGGCGGCCGTCGATGAAGTGCATCGGTTGGCCCGTGCGAACCGAGTCCAGGACGGCCAACGCCAGCTCCAGCGCCCGGATCGCCTCCTCCCCCTCGACCAGGAACGGCGTCCCGTCCCGGAGGCAGGCGAGGAAGTGCCGCAACTCGACCTGGTACGGTCCCTCGGTCAGCGTGCTGCCCAGCACGTAGGCGCCCTCCCCGGGTTCCGGCGGCACGGTCCGCTCCAACCGGATCGCCGCACTTACCTGGCTGTCGTGGCGGATGGTCCCATACTCCCCGGCCACTTCGATCGCCGTGCGGAACCTCGCGTGCGCCCAACTCGCCTCGACGTGGGCGATCACCCCGTTCGTGAAGCGCAGCACCGCGAGCGCGTAGTCGGTCCGGGGTTGGTACGGCGTGTAGCTCAAGCCGTGGGCGAAGAGCCGCTCCACCTCCCCGAAGTACCAGCGAAGGGTGTCCAGGTCGTGGATCATCATGTCGACGATGAGACCGCCGCTGCGCTCGAGGTCGGTGTACCAGGGACGCTGGGTACCCGGAGTCTGGTTCAGTCGCGACGCCCGGACGAGCCCGACCTGACCGATCGCGCCGTCCCGCACCAGCTCATGGATCCGGACGTATTCCGGAAAGAACCGCACGACGTGGCCGATCATCAGCCGCACGCCGGACCGGCGGCACGCCGCCACCATTGCCTCGGCGTCCTCAACCGTCCGGGCGATCGGTTTCTCACAGAAGACGTGCTTGCCGTGGGTCGCCGCGAGCTCCGTCACCGGCCGGTGGGACGGCGTTGGTACCGCGATGACGATGGCGTCGACGTCAGCGGCGCCCACGGCCTCCTCGACTCTGGTCGTCGCCCGCGCCCCGACCTCGGCGGCCAGCGCCTCCGCCCGCGCGCCGTCCTCATCCGCCACCCAGGTGACCTCGACCTCCGGTAGATTTAGGCACGACCGGGCATGGACGCGTGCCATCGCGCCGGCACCGACGACGGCGATCCTCGTCATGCTGGTCGCCTCCTCACCTGCTCACCCCTCCGTGCCGCACCCGTCCCAGAGTCAATCGTCGTCCACCGCCGATGCCGCGCGGTCGTTGCCCCCGTCAACATGGTGGCTCACCTTGCGCTCGTGGGCCGGGCATGCGGGTGGTCACCGGCCGGAGCGACACGTTCCGGCGGCGGCGCCTCATCTGCGGCCTGGTGGTTGCGTCCCGCGACGGTCCAGCCTACCACGACCGGCCCGCTTTCTCGCCCGCGCGCCAAGCTGGCTTAACGGTTTGACGATCGTTGTGGACCAGGACCATCCAGGGGGGACCGTTCGTGCACGTCCTGAAGGTGGAACCGGAGAAGCGGCGCCCTGGTCCACACCGTCTCGTGTTGTGCTTGGCCGGCGGTCGAAGCGAGGCGTTCGACCTCACTGCCAGCGCCGACGCTCGCCGGCGGCGTCAACCGACGCGTCGCGTGGTCCGTCCGCGCTAAGACTCGGCATCCGCCGGCGGTCGGTGGATCACAGGGTGCGTCAGCCGCTGTTGACGGTGTGACCGCCCGTTGCTACCGTGCGTGGTGCCCCGCCGCCCGGCGGTCGGCGTGGAGGTCGTTTCCGTGCCGGGGTCCCTCGCCGGGGAGATAGCTGGTGGAGATCGGGCTCTTTGCGGAGTCAGCGGGGCTGCCGACGCTGGAGGAAACGCTCGAGCGGGCCGCCTCCCTCGGCATCACCAGGATCGAGCTGTCCACGGGTGGGCAGGCCGCCCGCCCCTTCCTCGATGCCGACCGCCTGCTTGACAGCGCGGTCGCGCGATCCGAGCTGCTGCGCGCCCTCGAAGGCCGGGGCATCCGCCTCTCGGCGCTGAACGCCAGTGCCTTTCCGCTCCACCCCCGACTCGGCCTCGCGCACGCCGAGCTGACGCGCCAGACGCTGCGGCTGGCCGGCCTGCTCGGCGTTGACCGAGTCGTGACCCAGTCCGGGACCCCGGGCGACGCAGAGGGTTGTCACGTCCCTAACTGGATCGCGTATCCCTGGCCCGAGGACATGCGAGACACCGTCCGTCGCCAGTGGGAGCAGGCGATCGCCCTCTGGCGGGACCTGGCGACCTGCGCCCAGGACCAGGGGGTCACGCGACTCTGCTTCGAGCTGCATCCGGTCAACCTTGTCTACAACGTGCCGACGCTGCTGCACCTGCGCGAGGCGATCGGTCCGGCGATCGGCGTGAACCTCGACCCGAGTCATCTGATGTGGCAGGGCATGGACGTGCCGGCTTGCGTTCGCTCCCTGGGATCCGCGATCTACCACGTCCACGTCAAGGATGTAGTCGTTCACCGCCACAACCTAGCCTTGGTCGGACTGCTCGATAACCGGCCGGACGCCACCTTTCGGGAGCGGCCGTGGACGTTTTGCGCCCCCGGCTTCGGGCACGACCGAGGCTGGTGGCGCGAGTTCTTCGTGGCGTTGAACGACATCGGTTACGACGACGTCGTCAGCATCGAGCACGGAGACCCGCACCTGCCGGGCATGCCCGGCGTGGAGCGGACCGTCGGATTCCTGCGCCAGGTCTTGTAAATCGGGAGGGATTCGTGCGCGTCGGCATCATAGGCTGCGGCAACATCACGGTGGGGCGCCACCTCCCGGCGTTCATGGCGGTCGACGGCGTCGAGGTCGTGGCGGTGGCCGACCCGACGCCGGAGCGGCGGGAGGCGGCGCGCGTCGCGGCCGCGCTGGGACCGGACGACGCCGTGGCCGACTGGCGGGAGCTGCTGCCGCGGCGAGACGTGGACGCGGTGGTGGTGGCCACGCCGCAATCGATTCGGCCGGCGATCGCGATCGCCGCGGCGGCAGCGGGCAAGCATCTGCTCTACGAGAAGCCACTGGCGCTGACGCCGGCCGACGCGCACGCGATCGTCGCGGCCGCCAATCACCACCGGGTCACGCTCGCCACGGTCCATAACTACGCCTTCATCCCGGTCTACCGCGCGATCAAGGCGATCATTGACGACGGCGAGATCGGCGACCTGGAGATCGCCACGCTCAACTTCCTGGGCGTGGAGGACCGACCGGGAACGGCCGAGTACCGGCCCCGCTGGCGGCACGACGCGGCTGAGGCCGGTGGCGGCGTGCTGATGGACATGCTCCACGCCGTCTACCTGGCCGCCTGGTTCTTCGGAGCCGATCCCGTGGCGGTGAGCGCCACCGTCGACCGGCGGCTGGGCGGGGAAGGCGACGTCGAGGACTTCGCGCTCGTTCGGTACGACTACCCACGGGGCCACGCCATGGTGAACATGGCCTGGGGCCACGGGCCCGGGGGCGTCGAGCTGACCGGGACGCGCGGCCGGCTCGTGCTCGTGAACGAGGGATTCGGAACCCACCCTTTCGTGCTCCCCGAGCGGATCCACGTCGTGGGGCAGGGTGGGCACCGCAGCTTCGCGCCCGACCCCGAGATCGGTCCGAGCTTCGAATTGGTCGCCGCCGACTTCCGGGACGCGGTCGCCGGACGTCACCCCCCGGCCGCCGATGGAGCCGCCGGTGCCGCGGTGCTGGAAGCGGTGGTGGGGGCGTACGCCTCAGCGGCGCTCGGGCGCGACGTGGCATTGCCGCTGGACCCAGCGGACCCGGTGTACGCCCGCGGCGCGGCCGGCATCGCCGAACTGGCACTGCCGAAGGGGAGTCTGGTTCGCCGTCGAGGCTTGTTCGGCACAGGTCGCCCGGGCAAGTCGGCGTGACGGCGGGCCGGGCGATGACCTGACCGGCCGTGCATTGAACGACGGTGTCGGCAGGACCGGTCGCTTTCGGCCAAATCCGGGCGCGCACGAAGCGCCGAAGGATTGACCGACACCGTACCGGGGGCGACGATAGCCGAACCGTCGAGGGCGACGGGAGCGAGTCTGAACCGAAGACCCGGAGGAGATGCCATGAGCGAGCACGGACGGAACCCCAACGAGGTGGCCAGCGTCCTGGAGCGACGGCTCGATCGGCGTGCGCTCCTGCGAGTGGGCGCGACCGGAGCGGCCGGCCTGGGCGTCGCCGGGGTACTCGGCGCCCGTAACGCCGGCCGGACCCGGGCCGCCTAAGCCGCGGGATGCTCCGGCGACGACGTCACGCTGACCTATGCTTTCTGGAACGCGGAGCAGCGACCGGCGATCGAGGCTCAGATCGAGGCGTTTCGGAAGCAGCACCCGAACGTCTCGATCAACCCGCAGGTCGTCCCATTCAGCGACTACTTCACCAAATTGCAGACGGGAATCGCTGGCGGCGCGTCGTACGACGTCTTCTGGATGAACGGCCCGAACCTCCCCGTCTACGCGTCCCAGGGCGCCCTGCTGGACCTGCAGCCGATCACCGGCAGCGGCGGTGTCGACCTGAACGCCTTCCCCAAGCCGCTCGTCGATCTCTACACGTTCGAGGGGAAGGTGTACGGCATTTCCCGAGACTTCGACACGATCGGGCTCTATTACAACAAGGACCTCTTCGACGCGGCGGAGGTGGCGTACCCGACGCCTGAGTGGACCTGGCAGGACCTCCGGTCAGCGGCGGAGAAGCTGACGGTCAAGGATGGCGACACCACGACCCAATGGGGGTACGGGTCGACGCTGAGCGACCAGCAGAACCTGTTCAACTTCATCCCCCAGAATGGCGGTCAGTTCTTCAACGAAGACCGAACCCAGACGATGCTCGGTGAGCCGGCGGCCTGCGAGGCCATCCTGTTCCTGACCGACATGGTTCTGGCCGGTTTGTCCCCCTCGGTCGCCGAGCAGCAAGCCAACAACCCGTACCAGACGCTGTTCCCTGCCGGTCGGATCGCGATGATGCCGGGCGGCTCCTGGCACGTCGCCCGCCTGCATGAGGCCAACCCGGCCATTGCCGTGGCGCCGCTGCCCCAGGGGAAGCAGCGAGCCTCCATCATCCACGGCCTCGCCAACGTCGTCTGGTCCGGCAGCCCGCACCAGTGCGAAGCGCTGGAGTTCGTCAAGTTCCTCGGGAGTCAGGAGGCAGAGCAGATCCTGGCCGAGACGGCGACGGTGATCCCGTCGATGAACGGGCTGCAGGAGACGTGGGTGCAGTCCGTCCCCGACATCGAGTTGCAGGTCTTCCTCGACGCCGTCGAGTACTCCGTGCCGATGCCGACCGCACCCGGTGGCGCGGAGTGGCAGAGCAAGCTGGGGGAGGTCATCATCGGCGCGTGGAGCGGCGACATCCCGCGGGATCAAGTCTGCCAGCGCGCCACCGAGGCGGTTAACGCCGCCCTCGCGAGCTAATCAGGATCGGGGGCCTGCCGGGCTGGTCCCGGCAGGCCCTCCCGACGGGAGGCGAGATGGCGACGACACAACTCTCGCAGCCCCAGGTGGGCTCGATCCCCCGGGCGGGCCGCCTGGCACAGCGTCAGGCCTGGTGGGGCTACGCGCTCATCGCCCCGATGATGCTCGGGTTTGCGATCTTCTTCCTGGTCGCCCTGGTAGCGGCCCTCGGCATGACCCTGACCGATTGGAACGTGCTGACGTCACCGAATTGGGTGGGGCTGGACAACTACTCCCGATTGCTTGACGACGACATGTTCATGACGTCGCTCCGCAACACGGCCCTTCTCACGGTCCCCCACGTCGTGCTCCGGATTGGGATCGCGCTCGGCTTGGCCCTCGCCCTGAACTCGAACATCCGCTTCCGCTCCATCTATCGCTTCGTCTTCTTCATCCCGGTGCTGACAATGCCGGTGGCGACCGCCACGGTCTGGCAGTGGCTCTACGACCCAACGTACGGGCCGATCAATTACGGCCTGGCGCAGTTGGGGTTGGGGCGGCCGACCTGGCTCGCGGACCCCGACACGGCGCTGTGGGCGGTCCTGGTCGTGCTGCTGTGGAGCGGCGTCGGCTACGACATGATCATCTTCCTGGCGGGGCTCCAGAACATCCCGCGGGACTACTACGAGGCAGCCCAGCTGGACGGTGCCGGGCCCTGGCGGCAATTTCGCGACATCACCTTTCCCCTCGTGACCCCCACGACCTTCTTCTTGACCGTGATCGCGATCATCTCCTCACTTCAGGTCTTCGATCAGGTCTACGTGATGACCCAGGTCGAGCACACGGCGGCGAACACCTTCCCGACCATCGTCTACTACATCTACGACGAGGCGTTCCGGAACTTCCGGATGGGGTACGCGACGACCATCGCCCTGGTCCTCCTGATCCTCATCCTCGTCTTCACGGTGCTGCAGTTCCGGTTGCAGCGACGCTGGGTGCACTACACATGAAGTCTCACACCTTCGCCCACTACCTCTCGCGCGTTGCCCTGCACGCGATCCTGATCGGACTCGGGGTGCTCTTCATCCTCCCCTTCGTCTGGTCGCTCGGGACCTCTCTGAAGCCGCTGCGTGACCTGTTCGAGGTCACGCCGAGCCTGTTCCCGAGCGAGGCGCGCTGGCAGAACTACCGCGACGTCCTCGACGCGGTCCCCTTCGAGCGCTTCTACTGGAACACGATCCTCGTGACGCTCGCGCGCGTCGTGGGGCAGGTCTTCCTCGCCTCCTTGGCGGCCTTCGCCTTCGCCCGGTTGCGATTCCCAGGCCGGGACCTGCTCTTCTTTCTTCTCCTGTCGGCGCTGATGGTGCCCGAACAGGTGATCATCATCCCCCGGTACATTCTTCTCCGGGAACTCGGGTGGCTCGACTCCTATCAGGGCCTGATCATCCCGCTGCTGTTCAGCGCGTTCGGGACGTTTCTCCTCCGTCAGTTCTTCATGACCATCCCGAACGACTACCAGGAGGCCGCCACGCTCGAAGGCGCCAACCCGTTCCAGATCTACTGGCAGATCTTCCTCCCGCTGGCCCGCCCCGCGCTGGCGGCGTTCGCGTTCCTCGTCCTGCAATGGTCGTGGAACGAGTTCCTCTGGGCGTTGATCGTCACGAACCGGACCGAGATGCAGGTTCTCTCGGTCGGCATCGCTCTCTTCCAGGGGGAGCAGTTCACGAACACGGCGGTCATGCTGGCGGCGGCCAACATGGCCACCCTCCCCATCCTCGTCCTCTTCTTCTTCTTCCAGCGCCAACTCATCGAGGGGATCTCGCTCAGCGGGCTCAAGTAACGCTGATTGACGGGAGGCAGCGGATCGCGGCCGCGATCCGCTGCCTCCCGTCAGTTCGGCAGCTCGGATTGCCGTCCGCCGGTCGGCGGTAAGTCATGTCTGGGCCGTGATGGCGCCGGCGCGGCTACTTCACCGCGCTCGCACGGGCGAGCGCCAGACGAACGCCTGTCCGGCGTTCTAGGCAGGGCGTGCCCCGACCGCTCCCTGATGCGACCCTAGGTGCCCCCGGCCCCGGAGGCGCCCTCTTGACCGCGGGTGTAGGATGGGGGATAGTCGCGCTTCGCTGTCGTGATTGGCCAAACGAGCCAACTTGCGGACGGAGTGCGCGCCTTTGCATCCGCCGCGGTCGGCAGGCGTCCACCAGCGCCGATGCCGACCGGACCGACGCCTCCAACGGGGAAAGGAGCGCCACCCGTGGCCGGATCGCTGCTCTCGCGGGTCTTCAGCCGAGCAACCGAAGCGGTGGACCACCGGGTTGGGTGGCACCGATTGCCGCTGCCGCTGGGGCTCGTGACCTTGATCGGGCTACGCAAGACGCTGCGGCGGGAAAACCTTTACGACACGGGGGCGCTGGACGTGGCGGCGCCGCCCACCCCGCCCGGTGATGGCCGACGCCACCTCGTCACCCGCACGGCGGACGGAACGTTCAACGACCTGACGCAACCGGCGATGGGGAGTGCCGGGACCCGCTTTGGCCGCAATGTGCCGCTGAAGCACACCTTTCCCGATCCGGAGCCGGCTGTCCTCACGCCGAACCCGCGCATCGTGAGCCGCGAGTTGCTGACCCGCGAAACGTTCCAACCGGCGACGACGCTCAACGTCCTGGCCGCCGCCTGGCTCCAGTTCATGATTCGCGATTGGTTCAGCCACGGGAAGAGCGAAACGGAGAACCCGTGGCAGGTGCCGCTAGTGGAGGACGACCCCTGGCCGGAGCATCCGATGCGCATTCTGCGCACCCGCCGGGATCCCACCCGCCCGCCGGGGTCGAACGGTTCGCCGCCGACCTACGTCAACACCGAGACCCACTGGTGGGACGCGTCGCAAATCTACGGCAGCGACGCGGCCTACCAGGCGAAGGTGCGGTCGGGCGAGGGCGGCAAACTAATCGTCGCCTCCGATAGCCAGCCCCCCGTCGACCCGTTGGTCCCCGAACACCCGGCGAATGTGCCCGGCTTCTGGGCCGGGCTGGCGATGCTGCACAGCCTCTTCACCCTGGAACACAACGCGATCTGCGACCGGCTTCGATCCGAGTACCCGTCCTGGTCCGACGACGACCTCTTCGACCACGCCCGGCTGATCAACGCGGCGTTGCTGGCGAAGATCCATACGGTTGAATGGACCACCGGTATCCTCGGCCACCCGACGATGCAGATCGGGATGCGTGCCAACTGGTGGGGAGTCGCGGGGGAGCGACTCAGCAAGCTGGTCGGGCGGATCAGCAAGAGCGAGGTGATCAGCGGCATCCCAGGCTCGCCGACCGACCACTACGGCGTGCCCTACGCGATGACTGAAGAGTTCGTCGCGGTCTACCGGATGCACCCGCTCATCCCGGACGACTTCAGCTTCCGGGCGGTCGCCGGTGATACGCTGCTGCAGGAGCGCGCGTTCCCTCAGATCGCCGGACCGCACGCCTTGGGTCTCATGGCCGAGGTGGCGATGCCGGACCTCCTCTACTCGTTCGGGATCGCCCACCCGGGCGCCATCACGCTGCACAACTTCCCGCGGGCACTCCAGCACTTTGAGCGACCGGATGGGGGCGTGATGGACCTGGCGGCGACGGATATCCTGCGCTCGCGGGAGCTCGGGGTGCCGCGCTACAACCAATTCCGCAAGCTGCTCCACCTTCCCCCGGTCAAGACCTTCGAAGCGATGACCGTCAATCCAACCTGGGCGGAGGAGCTGCGGCGCGTCTACGATGGCGATGTTGACCGGGTCGATCTGACGGTCGGCATGTACGCGGAGAACCCGCCGCGGGGCTTCGGGTTCAGCGATACGGCGTTCCGCATCTTTGTCTTGATGGCCTCGCGCCGGCTCAACAGCGACCGCTTCTTCACCGTCGACTACACCCCGCGGGTCTACACCCAGATCGGCCTCGACTGGATCGCCGACAACGACATGTCGTCCGTCCTGCTGCGGCATTACCCCGCGCTGTGGCCGGCACTGCGGGGTGTCAAGAACGCCTTCGCGCCGTGGAGCCGGACGGCCTGAGATCACCCAGAGCGGGGGGAGCGGCGGTGGAGATCGCGCCCGGGGTCTACAGCATGGGACAGCGGAAGGGTGGCCGAGTCCACGCCTTCCTGCTTGACGACGGCACCGACCTGACGTTGATCGACACCCTGTACGATACCGATGCGCACCGCGTCCTCGACCAGATCGGACGCATCGGGCGGACGGTGACGGACCTCAAACGGATCGTGCTGACGCACGCCCACCGCTCCCACCTCGGCGGGTTGGCCGAGCTCAAGCGTCGGAGCGGGGCGACGGTCCATGCCCATGAGTGGGAAGCCGACATCATCGCCGGCGACCGCAAGGGACAGGCGGTCGCGCGGCAGCTGCTCCGCCCCTACCCCGGCTACCTGCCGGCCTACCCGCTCCAGCTCGGCTTCGTCCTCGGGCTTGACAAGCATCCGCCCTGCTCCGTCGACCGCGCCGTGAAGGACGGGGACCGGGTCGGCCCGGTCGAGGTAGTTCACACCCCCGGGCACTCACCCGGACACCTCGCCTTCTACTGGCCGGAGCGTCGGCTCCTCATCGCCGGCGACGCCATCGCCACCTGGCCTGTCTTCGCCCCGGGCTGGCCGGCCTTCACGTTGAACGCCAAGCAGCAGCGGGCCTCGCTTGGGGCACGCGGCCGAGGTCGTCGCTGACGTACTGCCCTCGGATCGAACCGCCGAATGGAGATCGAAGGAGCGGCGACCCGGACACTGACGTTCCCGACGCCGAGAAGAACACCCGCCCCCGCCCCGGCTGTCGCTGCCGACGCGCGGCAGCGCGATCCTCAGGCTCGGCCGCCATCACTGCTGCCACCATCCATTGTGCCCGCGCGGTCGCCTGCGACCGCGCGGGCTGGGTTGTCCGCGTCGCCCGCTAACGGCCCAGCATGCGATAGGGACGGAGATTGGTCTCTCCACCTGCCTCCCCCAGGACTGCAGCTTCGCGACGATCACGCGTCCGGATCGCGCGCGGCGGGAAGGTAAGTCTCCGTCCCTAAAGCGGTCCGTTGGAAGACGAGCAGAGGGGTGCCGAGCCTGCGATCGGTGAATGCCCGGCTCCTGGACGTGGGCGCGGGAGCGAGGACAACGACCTGTTGGTGCTCGGTGAGGACACGGGCGTGAAGACCTTCAACGCGACAACCTTCCTACGCCTGCCATAGTGGTGGAGAGCGCGCGACCTCGTCCAGGCAGTGCGCCGGGACGGCGTCCGCCCTCTGGCAGACCGCGGACGCGATGCGCGAGTTGGTCTTATCGGTTCTCCTCCTCGCGGGGGTCGGGTTGGCGTCCGGCTATTCGCTCCACAACCCGTAGCGTGAGCGCGGCGGCGCGTTTGCCGACCTCGGCGGTGGCGAACCCGGCGAAGTCGCCGGTGATGTCCGTGGCGGCGTGGAACTCGTTGTTGGAGATGTCCTTGATCGTCAGGAACGGCACGCCGTGCAGCCCGCAAACCTGGCCGACGGCGGCGGCCTCCATGTCCTCGCAGAGCGAGCCGTGCCGGTCGTGCAGCAGGTCGAGGCGCGCCTGGTGCTGGGTCCAGACATCGGCCGATGCGACGGGCCCGGTGTGGACGGTCGGCGTCCGATAGGGCACCGCCATGGGCCACCCAAACTCCGGCGGCCACGGCTCCGGGACGAAATCCGCGGCCGCCTCCCGCGCCAGCGCCAGCAGGAGCGGGTCGGCGGCGATCTCGGACGCTCCGCTGTGGTAGTGCTCCTCGCCACCGGCGAGGACGTGGACGGCGCTGTGATGGACGACCCGCTCGCCGACGACCACGTCGCCGGGCAGGATGTCCCGGCGGTGGGCACCGGCGCAGCCGAAGTTGAGGACGGCGCGCGGCCGGTGGACGTGGATCAGCCGCTCGGTCGCCGCCGCGGCGCTGATCGTCCCGATCCCGCAGCGGATCATCACCAGCTTCACCCCCGCCGCGCCCGCCGCCCCATGCCGTTCGTGCCAGACGCCGTCGTCGATCTCCCGCTCCACCGTTACCCGGGCCAGCAGGTGCCGCAGCTCCTCCTCCATCGCCACGACGACGCCGACGGACGCGGTGGAACGTGCCGGGCCGTCGGGGCTGGGGGCTGGGGGCTCTTGATCGTCACCGGGACTCATCGCTCTCACTCCCTCGCGCTCTGTGCTCCCAGGCCTCAACCCCAGTCGCAGCCCTCGTTAGCGACCCAGGGCGAGGGCCACGCTGACACCGAGGACGGCAAGGACCAGGAGGGAGAGCAGGACGTAGCGACGGTCGCCAAGGCGGGCGAAGCCGACGGCGACGACGAGCACCGCGGCGACCGGCGTCGCCACGATCCAGAGGATCGCGACGTCGATGACCCCGGCGGCGTGGCCGTCGCGGATGGCGGGGACGATGTCGGCGAACGGTTCCGCGACGCGTTTCAGCGGCTCTTGTTTCGCCAGGGCGAGGCCGATGCCCGCCGCGAGCAACGCGGCACCTGCGCGGAACCCCCAGGTGAGGGTGGCGATGGCAGCGTCGTAGAGCGGCTCCAGCTCCGCCGTCCGCCGGCCGAAGACATCGCCAGCCGCCGTGGCGGGGGACGGTTCCACGACGCGCGATGCCGCCGAGGTGGGATGCGATGTGCCTTCGCTCGCGGTGACTGACGCCTTGGCATCGGAGGCGGTCCGCGGCGACGGGGAATCCGGCGAGCGGCCGCTCACCGCTGCCCCGGCAAGGTCACGCCGGCCGCTCTCAGCAGGAGAGAGGCGCCGAGGTAGACGAGAATCAGGACGAAGAGGACGACCAGGCGCTGCGTCCGCAGGCGGCGGGTCAGGCGGGAGCCGAGTTGCGACCCGACGAAGATGCCGACCATCGCCGGGACGACGACGGTCGGGTCAATCTTGCCCCGGGCGTAGAAGACGAGTGCGGTGGCGACCGCCGTGATGCCGACCATGAACGAGGAGGTGCCGGCCGCCGCCTTGACCGGGACCCGCATCAGGAGGTTCATCGCCGGCACCTGGATTACCCCGCCCCCGATGCCGAGCATCCCGGACAGCATCCCGGCGCCGCCGCTGACACCCAGCCCGACCCCCACCCGCTCCGGCACGTACGCCACCGTTTGGCCCGTGGCCGGGTCCTGGTAGGCCGCGCCGAGGCGGAGGGGGTCGGGGGTATCGGGGGTCGGCGCGGGCGGAGCCGCCTGGCGCCGCGCCGCCATCGACACGGCCGCGTAGACGAGGACGGCGCCGAAGATCGCGTTGAGCACACGCTGGTTGGCGTAGACGCCGATCACGGCGCCGGCGGTCGCTCCGGCGGCGGTGGTCACCTGGAGGAGCATCGCCAGCCGTAGGTTGGTGAACCGGCTGCGAAGGTGGACCGAGGAGCCGACGACGGAGTTGGTGACCACCGCGACGGCGCTGGCGCCGATGGCGACCTTCTGGTCGACGCCGAAGAAGAGCGTGAAGATCGGGACGAGGAAGACGCCGCCGCCGAGCCCCAGCATCGAGCCGAGGATAGCCGCCCCCGCCGACACCACCCCCAACTCGACCGACCGCAGGACATCCAACCCAGTGTCCCTCCGCTATCTGCGCTGGCCCAGCCGGCCCGCCGGCGCCTTATAGCACCGGCACACGCCGTCCGCCAGCCTAGTCCCTAGGCGAGCCGGTCAGCGTGCCGGCGCGTCGCATCGCAACCTTCACGCTCGCGGTAGCCACGCCGGCTCGGGGTCGGCATCGTCATGAGTCGGTCTCGTCCTTCGCCGGGCTGCCATGGCTCTCGACTGCATGGACCCGGTGGCCGGCTCGAGGGTCAGCGTTGCGGCCGCCGCGCGCGACGGGCGCCACGCAAGCCCGCGCCGCGGCGCGCACCGGTGACGCCCGTTATCGACCGGAGTGCGACGGGCGATAGCGCCGGGGCGCGGGGTTCGGCCTTCGTTGACATCCCCATCGTCCCGGTGCGACACTCCGGGCGCCGGGCCAACCGCCCGAGCGCCTTACCAACCCAGCGTTCATGCGGCAGGGAGGTCCCGCGCGGCGCGTTCGCGTCGCGGCCAGGGGACCGACGGGGGAAGCCGGTGCGAGGCCGGCGCTGTCCCGCAACTGTATCGCCGTTCCCGGGACACCGGGACGGTGGAGCCAGGTCACCCGTCCCGGTCGCGTCCAACGCCCTTCGCGCGAAAGGGGGAGGACACCGGATGCCGTCGACACCGCCGTAGCGGCGCTCGCCGCCCCGGTCCCGGACCCGCTCGCCGAGAGCGGGTCTTTTTTGTTGCTCGCCGTTTCACCATCGGGAACGGGTCGTCGGTCAGGGTTCGGGTCGTCGCCGGAGGACCTGGGTACCCCGGCCGACACCCGGACCACCGTGACGGGTTGGGAGGACGTCATGCCGCTCGATCTCATCCGTAGCTGCCGAGCCGCGCTGGCTCCTGCGGTCGTCGCCGTCGTCTGCGCCGTGGTCCTCGCCGGGCCGGGTCTGGGACATCGCGGTCGCGGCATGCTCGCGCAGGACGCGACGCCCGGTCCCGGTGCGAGCCCGGCTGCCGAGGCGACGCCGGCTGCCGAGGCGGCGCTCGTCGCGGCGGCCACCTACCTGGTCGCCCAGCAGGCGCCGGACGGTGGCTTCGTCGGCTTCTCGGGCACGAGCGATCCCGGCACGACGGCGGACGCCATCGTCGCCCTTAAGGCGGCCGGGATCCGCGGAGTCGAAGTCGGCGGCGCCGTCGACGCGGCGCTCAACTACCTGGAAGACCAGGCGGCCGCCTACGCCGGCACGGGCGCCGGCCAGGCGGCGAAGTTGGCGCTCGCCGTCGTGGCGGCAGGCGGGGATCCGACGCGCTTCGGCGGGGTCGACCTCCTAGCCGTGGCGACCGCTCCCGCCGCTGTGGCGACGCCCGAGGCCAGTCCGGTGACCAACCCGGACGCGACCCCCGTCGCTGGCGTGGACGTCGGTCCGGCGGTGCCGATCGTCTACGGGAGCGGCATCTACGATCACGCGCTGGTAATCCTGGCCCTCGCCGCGGCCGCCCGACCGGTGCCGCCGCCGGCCATCGACGCGCTGCGCGCGGCGCAGGTCGCCGACGGCTCCTGGTCCTTCACCGGCGAGACCACGCCCGGCGCGGGCGACAGCAATACCACCGCCGTCGTGGTCCAGGCGCTGGTGGCTAGCGGCAACGGCGCCGATCCGATGGTCGCCGCGGGCCTGGCGTATCTCAAAACGGTCCAGACGCCGACGGGTCAGGTCGCCTACCAGGCGGCCGATCCGCTGGTGCCCGACGCCAACTCGACGGCGCTGGCCGTCCAGGCGATCGTCGCCGCGGGGCAGGACCCGACCTCGATCGAGGAGTGGCAGAACGCCGCTGCCGGACTCGCGGCCTTCCAGAACGCGAGCGGCGCCTTCCGCTACCAGGACGTCGATCCCGCCGACAACCTGCTGGCGACCTTGCAAGCCGTCCCGGCGCTGGCCGGCATCCCGCTCCCCGTGGGCACCGCGTGCGGCGACTCGGCCGTCGCGACGGCGACCGTTGGTGGGGGAACGCCGGTCGCCGTGTTGCCGGCGCCGGGGCGCGGTCAGGTACCGTGCGTCGAGCCGCGGTCGGTGGCTTGAGCCGAGGACTGGGGACTGAGGGCCGAGTGGTGTCCAGGGTGGACACGCGGCGGGGGACGAGGACCGGCCGCTGGGTGGCCGCGCTTGTGGCGGTCCTGGCGGCCGGTCTGCTCCTCGGTAGCACGGCGTCGGCCGCGGCCCAAGATGGGGCGGCCATTCGCCGCGCGGGGTTGGTGGTCCGTCATGGCGACGGGCGGCTCACCTACGCGTTCGTCCCCTTTCGCGAGGAGACGATCAGCGGCATCGATCTGCTTCGTCGCAGCGGGATCGAGCACGTGACCATCCCCTTCGGCGGGCTCGGGGAGGGCGTTGGCGCGCTTGAAGGCGAGGGGTGCCCGACGGGAGAGTGCCGCCGGCGCGTGTGCCAGGGGACAGGTCCGAACGCGCCCTACTGGCGGTTTTTCCACCAGGTCGCCCCGGGCAACTGGCAGCCGCTCGCCCTCGGCGCCAGCGCGACGACCGTTCGTGACGGTGACGTCTTCGGCTGGTCCTGGACTGGGGAGGAACCGGGACTGCCCGCGGTGAGCGTGGCCGACGTGGCGCGCCTGGTCGGCGTGTCGGACCGGATAGGTGGCCTCGCCGACGGTGCCCTCCCCGCGGCGGCGGTGCGGACCGTCTACCCGTCCGGGGTGCAGGCGGAACCCGCCTCAAACGGACAGAGCCGGGCGGCGTACGCGGTGGCCATCGGGCTCATCGCATTGATGGGGATGGGCGCACTTTACGCGGCACGGCGCGCGCGCCGCCGTGCGTCCCCGCCGGAGGCGCCGGCGTGAGCGCTCGCAACGAACGGCTCGACCCTCGCGCCTGGCTCCTGTGGGCGTCGGCAGCCGGCCTGCCGCCGCTGATCGGGCGCAACCCGTTCGTCCTGGCCGCGACGCTGCTCGCGACTCTCGCCGTGCGCGCCGCGTGGGCGAGGGCGGCCGGGGCGACGGGCATCGTCGCCTGGCGCGGGGTGATCCAGCTCGCCGCGATCTTCGCCGCGGTCGGGGTCGCGTTCAACGTCCTGACGGCGCACGTCGGCGACCGGGTGATCCTTCGCTTGCCCGACGAGTTGCCAATCGTCGGCGGTCCCCTAACCCTCAACGCACTCGTCTACGGGGTCCTCAGCGGGGTCGCGCTACTGACGTTGGTCCTCGTCGGCACGACCGTCGGGAGCGTGCTCGACGCGCCGGCGCTGCTGCGGCTGCTCCCGGCCCGGCTGACGACGGTGGCGGTCGCAGGGTCGGTCGCGTGGGCGTTCGTGCCCCAGACGGCGGCCGCCTTGAACGAGATCCGGGAAGCGCAGGCGGCGCGCGGGTTCCGGCTCCGAGGCGTGCGGGACCTGGTGCCTCTGCTGGTGCCACTGCTGACCGGTGGCTTGGAGCGGGCGCTCACGCTGGCGGAGGCGCTGGAGTCGCGGGGCTTCGGCGTCCTCCCGTCGGACCCGGCCGGCGCCGAGGCCGTCGTCACCGGCCGGCCGTGGCGCGGGGTGCTGACCGCGCTCGGTCTCGCGGCCGGGGTGGTGGGCGCTTATCTTCTGGCCGTGGAGCGACCGTCGGTGGCCCTCGCGACGTTGGCGATCGCGGGCTTCGCGCTTGCCGTCGCCGGCCGCGCCTCGCCGGGTGAACGCGGTCGCCGCACGCGCCACCGGCCGCCGCGCTGGACTCGGGCGGACACCCTCGTCGCGGCCGCCGCGGGGGTCGTCCTCACGACGGAGCTCCTCACCCTCCGCCTCGATCCAGCGGCCCTCCGCTACGAACCGTACCCCAGCCTGACGCCACCGCCGGTCGATCTGCCGCTCCTCGCCGCGCTCGCCCTCCTTCTCGCGCCGGTCGCCGTCGCGCCCGACGAAGCGGTCCCCCCGGGGCCTGGACCCGGAGGTGCGTCTTTGAGACGGGATGATCGGTTTCACCCCAAGGCCGTGGCGGCGAGGGGGGACCATCGGCCGCGCCTCAAGACGGGTGACGAGCGGTGACGGCCGTCGCGCCCGATCCCCGGGTGGCCTTCGAGGGGGTGACCTACCGCTATCCGGCGCAAACCGAGCCGGCACTCGCGGGCGTCGAGTGGACGGTGCCGGACGGGGCGTTCGTCGTCCTCGCCGGGCCGTCGGGCAGCGGCAAGTCGACGCTGCTGCGGTGTCTGAACGGGTTGGTGCCCCACTTCACCGGTGGACGCCTCGGCGGGCGGGTCACCGTCGGCGGGCTCGACACGCGCCGCCACGGGCCCCGCGCCTTGAGCCGGAGGGTCGGGTTCGTGTTCCAGGACCCTGAGGCGCAGCTCGTCACCAACCGGGTAGAGGACGAGCTCGCCTTCGGCATGGAGCAACTCGGCGTGGCTCCCCCGGCGATGGGCAAGCGGATCGAGGAGGTGTTGGACCTGCTCGGCATCGCGCCGTTGCGGGGGCGCGATGTCGCCACCCTGTCGGGCGGCGAACGCCAGCGGGTCGCGGTCGCCGCCGCACTGGCGCTGCAGCCATCCATCCTGGCGCTCGACGAGCCGACGAGCCAGCTCGATCCCTGGGGCGCCGAGGACGTGCTGACCGCCCTCACCCGGCTCAACGAGGACCTCGGTCTCACGGTCGTCCTCGCCGAGCATCGTTTGGAGCGGGTCGTCAGCTACGCCGATCACCTCCGGTTCCTCCCCGGTCCGGGCCTCCTTCCACTCGACGGCCCCCCTCGCGAGGTGCTGGCAGCGATGGACGCGGCGATGGTCCCGCCGCTCGCCGCCCTCGGTCGCCACCTCGGCTGGGAGCCGCTCCCGCTGACGATCAAAGAGGGTCGGCAGCGCGTCCGGCTGGATCCGCTCCGCCCCGCGCCGCCGACCGAGCCGACTCCGCCGGTTGGTCCGCCGGCGGTCGCCCTCAACGGCGTCAGCGCCGGCTACGGTCGGCGCCCCGTCCTGCGCGACCTCGACCTGGAGGTCCGGCCGGGGGAATTGGTCGCGCTGATGGGTCGCAACGGCTCCGGTAAGACGACGCTGCTCCGCACGGTGATGGGGTTGCACCGGCCGACCGCCGGGCGGATCGGGGTCGTCGGTCGGGATGCGACGCGTCTGGATACGGTTGACCTGGCCCGAGACGTTGGCTACGTGCCCCAGAATCCGGGCGCGCTCCTCTTCGCCGAGACGCTGCGGGGAGAGTTGGCCTTCACGCGGAAGCACCACGGCGGTCGCGGCCTCGACCCGGACGCGCTCCTGGTTGCCCTTGGACTCGTGCACGCCGCCGACCGTCACCCGCGCGACCTGAGCGGCGGCGAGCGCCAGCGGGCCGCCCTCGGCGCCGTCCTCGTCGCCGCTCCTCGTGTGCTGCTCCTCGACGAGCCGACCCGCGGCATGGACTACGCGCGCAAGCGCGCCCTCGGCGATCTGCTCGCCCGCCTCCGCGGGGAGGGCACGACGGTCCTGATGGCGACCCACGACGTCGAGCTGGTGGCCACCATCGCGACGCGGGTTGTCCTGCTGGGGGACGGCCAGGTGGTGGCGGACGGCTCTCCGCGCACGGTGCTCGCCGGTTCGCTGACCTTCGCCACGCAGGTCAACAAGCTCTACGGCAATGGCTTCCTGACGGTCGACGACGTGGTTGGCGGGCTGGGAAGGCGGGACTGAGCTCCGGCGGCAACCGGCTCGCGAGAACCTTGGGGACATGGCGTGGTATTCGGCGCCATCGCGGTGTCGGGGGCTCGCGATCGCCCTCGGGGTGAAGAGCGTGATCATTTTGTGACGCTTCCTTCACCACTCCGCGGAACGGCGGCAACACCCTCCGTCCATCCTAGAGTCCATCAGGAGCACCGCCGGTGCCGAAACGAGGGCGACGCAGCCCACGGCGCGGCGAAGAGCCAACACCGGATCGGAGGTCATCGTGCAACGCGCCATTGGGATCCCCTCCACCTACCGCCCCACGCGGCCCATCGTGCGCCCCCATCCGGCCCTGGCGCGGACGCTCCGCCGCGCGCACCAGTTGGGGATCATCGCCGTTTCCATCTTGCTCTACTTCCTGGTGCGTGGGTTGGTCGACGGCCGGGAGACCGAGGCGGTGCGCCACGCCGACTCGCTGATCGACTTCGAGCGTGCCCTCGGGATCTTCTGGGAGCCGCGGCTGCAGGAGTGGGCGCTTCGGATCGGTCCGCTGGACACCGTGGCCAACTGGATCTACATCTGGGGCCATTGGCCGGTGATCGCGGCGACGCTGACCTGGCTGCTGATCGCTCACCGCGACAGCTACTCGATCTACCGCAACGCGCTGCTCCTCTCCGGTGCCGTCGGGCTGGTCGTCTTCATCGCGTTCCCGATGGCCCCGCCGCGTCTGGTTGACACGCTGGGAGTTGTCGACACGATTACCCTGCACTCCCCGGCCTACCGGGTCTTGCAGCCGCCGTCACTGGTCAACCAGTACGCGGCGATGCCGAGCCTCCACTGTGGGTGGGATCTGCTGATGGGGATCGCGATCGTTCGTCACGCCCGCGGACGGTTGCGGATGATCGGCTACGTCCTGCCGGTCGCGATGTATCTCGCCACCATCCTGACGGCCAACCACTACGTGATGGACGGCCTGATCGGCATGGCGCTGGTGGTGGTCGCGCTGTGGGTGGTGACCTCGATCCGCCGTTCGTCCCCGCTTCGTCCCGCCCTCTCCTGGTCCCTGGCCCCGCGCTCCTGATCTCCTCATGTCGGCCCCCGCGCATCGCTCGCGGGGGCCGGTGGAACGCAAGCTGCGTCTAGGATACCGGCCGGCGCATGGGCGCCCGGCTGGACCCTTCTTGGATGGACGCGGCAGGCATCGTGCGCTCAACCCTCGCTCCCGCCCACCGGGCGATCGCTCCGGTCGCCCGACTGCTTAGTCGCCACGGTCGGTGGCTCTGGCCTTTGCTGCTCGTCCTCCTCGCGGGGTTCTTCCTGCTCCGCCAGCGGGACCAGATCGCGCGCATCGGTCGGGTGCTGGCTGGGGCCGACCCCAAATGGGTGCTCGGCGCCATTGCCATCCAGCTCGGGGTGTTGTGGCTGACGGCGCTGACTTACCAGGCGCTGCTGGGTCGGCTGGGGCACCGCCTCGCCTGGCTGCCGCTGGCGAGTCTTCACCTACGGCGGGTGGCGGTCGGGACGGTGGTGCCGGTGGGCGGTCCGCCGTCGCTGTACGTCCTGGTCCGCGGCCTCGACCGGCGCGGCGTCCCCGCGGAGGACGCCCTCCTTGCCGCCGCGCTGCGGAGCGCGGTCGGGTATGTCTCCTTCCTGCTGCTGCTCGGCCCGGCGCTGCTCCTCCACCATCCGTCGGGCGCCGTTCTGGCCGGGGCCGCCGTGGCCGTGGCGATCTTTGTCGCCGTTTTCGGCGTGCTCCGAGCGATCCTCCACGGATCAGAACGGGCGCGCCGGTGGCCCCGGTGGGTCCCGGCGCGGGCGCGCGGCTTCGTGGAGCGGGCCGGCAGCCATGGGGTGAGAGCCGGCGACCTGCTTCAGCCGCTCGGGCTCGCCCTGGCGATCCGGGTGGCGGGGGTGGCGATGCTCTACGTCTCCCTGCGCGCGGTGGGCGAGAACCCGTCGCCGCTGACCCCGCTGGTGGCCTACGCGGTCGGCATCCTGTGCCTAACCGTGGCACCAGTGTTTCAGGGCATTGGGGTGGTCGAGGTGGCGGTCTCGATCGCCCTGGAGCGGCTGGGGGTGTCCGGGACGAGCGCGCTCGGTGCGGCGCTGCTCTGTCGGCTCGGCGAGCTCTGGCTACCGCTGGCACTTGGTCTGGTCGTGCAGGTCGCGGCGGTGGCTCGTGCCTGGGGTGCCGGCACGGCATCTACCGCACCGCTGCTGAAGCACATCCGCCCCGCTTGCCGACCCGACCCACGCAGGGCCATGGTCGCCTTCGCCCTCGACTCCGTCCCGCTCGCCTCCCGGCGCGGAGATGGAGATCGGAGATAGAACATCGTCAACAGCAGCGTGCGGAGGCGCCATGCTCCGAGACCCCGCGTTCTCCGCTGTCTCATGTCCGTGGTCCATCGCGCGCCGGAGACGCCGTGAGCTACGTCGTGATGCTGAACGAGCGCCGCGCGGCGTCGAGGCCACTGACGATCGCGCACCGCGCGGGCCACGAGCTCGGGCTGTTGCCGCGCGCGGAGGCCGTCGGCGTCGACTTAGTTGAGACCGACGTCTGGCTGCACCGGGGCCGGCTGGAGGTGCGGCACCTGAAGACGGCCGGGCCGCTCCCCGTGCTCTGGGATCGCTGGAAGCTGGCACCGGCCTGGAAACCGCGGCTCGAGTTGGCAGAGCTGCTCGGCGCCGTGCGCGACGAGACGACCCTGCTCCTCGACCTGAAGGGTCGGGATCCGCGGCTGCCGGACATCCTGCTCGAGACGCTCGGGCGTCACGGCGGCGTCGAACGGCACGTCGTCTGCTCCCGAACGTGGGCGTTCCTCGACACGCTGCGGCGGGCGCCGGGGGTGAGCACCATCTACTCGATCGGCAACCGCCGGCAGTTGCAGGCCTTGTGGCCGCGGCTCGGCCGTCTCGAGCAGCCCGCTGTCTCCATCCACCAGCGATTGCTCGACCCGGCGACGGTCGCCGCCTTCCAGGCGCGGTCGACCAGCATCATCACCTGGCCGGTCAACGATGACCGGTGCCGGGACGAGCTGGTGAGCTGGGGTGTTGACGGTATCATCAGCGACGATCTCGATTTGCTGGGGCGGGTTGTTCGCGGGACGGGGTAGGCGCGTACGGGGGCGGGTATCCTAGCCGCGTGGCGGCTTTTCCCGGCGCCCGCAGGGTACCGCCGACGACCCGGGAGGCGGGCGATGGGAGGAACCAGACGATGGCGGCCGAGCCGCGGTTGACCTTTTTGGTCGACGTCGACAACACGTTGCTCGACAACGACGCCGCCAAGGCGGAGATGGCCGCCCGGCTCGGTGATCTCCTCGGGGAACGGGAGACGGCCCGGTTCTGGACGCTCTACGAGGCGGTCCGGCGCGACACGGGGATGGTCAACATTCCGCTGACGCTGGCGCGCTTCGAGCGGGCCGAGGGCCTCGACGCTCCGGCGGCGATGGACGACGAGGCGACTCGGCAGCGGCGATTCACCCTGGCCGACCTCCTGATGGGATTCCCCTATGACCGCTTCCTGTTCCCCGGCGCTCTCGACGCCGTCGCCCACCTGCGCCGGCTGGGTCGGGTCGCCATCCTCTCTGACGGTGACCCGGCCTTCCAGCCGAGCAAGATCTGGCGGGCGGGGATCGACGCCGCCGTCGACGGCTACGTCCTTGTCTACGGACACAAGGAGGAGCACCTCGACGAGGTCGTCGCCGCCTTTCCCGCCGACCACTACGTGCTGGTCGAGGACAAGCCGGGGGTCATCACCAAGGTCCGCGAGCGCCTGCGGCTCCCGCTGACGACGGTCCTCGTCCGCCAGGGGCGGTATGCGGCCGAGGTCGGCGGGGAGGGCGGAGCCTGGCCCGGCGCCCACCTGACGCTGGAGCGGATCGGCGAGCTGCGAGGCGTGGACATGACGGCCTTCCTCGCCGCCGGGACCACGGACGGGGCCGCGGTGGGACCAAGGGCGGAGAGTTAGGCTCGACGAGCGCCGGGTGCTGGGCGCAATGCCCCCGCCGGCCAGGGGATCCGTCGAGGCCCCCTACGGGGGTTGCTCAGGCGTCCTCGCCGGTTGTTCCGGGGTCTCCTCCTAGCCGACGCCAGTCGTGCCCCTATTCGAGGTTGGTGTGCCGGGCGCGCATCTGCTCGGGCGTCTGTCCCGTTCGCTCCCGCAGCAGGATCGAGACGAGGTCGAAAAAGATGAGCTGGGCGATCTCGAACAGACTGCCCATCGGCAGCAGGCTGGGCTTGCCGCCCGCTTGATCGTCGGCCATCGTCTGCGCCGGCAGGTGGATGACCACGTCGGCGGCGCGCGGCGCGGGCCCCCCGGGCTGCGCCGTGATCACCAGCGTGCGGGCTCCGGCCTCGCGCGCGACGCCCATCAGCGTTTCCATCGTCGCCAGGTGGCCGGGACCGACGCTGACGACGAGTAGGTCGCCGGGGCCGAGCGGCGGGGTCGTCACGTCGCCGACCATGTGGGCGTCGAGGCCGAGGTGCATGAGGCGCATGCACAGCGCCCGGACCATCAGCCCCTCGCGACCGCAGCCGGCGCACGCGATCCGCCGGGCACCCAGCAGCTCGTCCGCCATCCGGTCGCCCTCGCCGTCCGGCGTGGCGACGAGCGCTCCCCCCAGCTCGTCCAGCGCCCGGCGAGCCATCGCGTGGAGGTGTTCGGGCATCACGGTCTCCTCCGCGGTTGGATGGAGCGGTATCCGGATGGTCGTGGCGACTGGGCACTATACCGGATCGCCACGCCCACGCGAACGGCACGGGCCCATCCGGGTCGAAGAGACCAATGGCGAGGTGAAGCGCTGCTCACGATGATCCGAAAGGGCCAACGCCCATGCTCCGTGCACCCGGGCGTCGCGTCAACGTGACCGAGGTCCAGGCCACGGCCGCGCGGCCAGCGCGTCACCGGTCGCGTCGAGCCTCGCCGGGGAGCGCGTTGTACACGACTACAAAGTGGGCGCTCCCGTCATCCGCCCACCGTGGAGGAGCAACGCGGGTGACGCCCAGGTCTCGCGGCCGCTTCGCCCTTCCCCTGTTGTTCGTGACCATGCTGGCGAACCCGTCAGGCAGCCGATCCCTCCCCGCCATGCGGGCAGCCGATGCGGCGCCGGTCGCCGTGCCACCAGCCATGTCGGAGGTTTGCCCGACAACCTCCGGCAGGCGCCCCGGGTTGCCCCCGGGAGAGTCCTTTGCGCGTGCTCTTGTGGTGGTTCACCGTTGCCGAAGCGAAGGGAGATCGAGTCGGCCTGGCACCGACGCTTCCGCACGTTCGGCCGTTGTGAGCTGTCATGGCGCCGACGGAATGGCACGACGCGGCTGCCCTGCTCACCGCGCAGCGTGGCGATTCTGTTGTTCTCGGTCCTCAGCGCAGCTCCTCGCGTAGAGCCAGATCCGGGTCCAGTTCCCACAGCGCGCCGAAGACGGCGCCGTGCAGTTGGGCCTCCTCGCCGAGGACGGAGTGCATCAAGGTGGGTCGGATTGCCATCTCCCGCTCGACCCGCTCCCGCACCGGCTCCAGCAGGTCGTCCCCGGCGGACGCCGTTCCCCCGCCGAGGATGATTGCTTCCGGGTCGAGCAGCGCGGCGATATTGATCACCGCCATCGCCACGTAGTCCGCGACGTCGTCCACGACCGGCTCCAGTCGCGCGTCGTCCTCCGCCCGCTCGATCGCCTCGGCGGCGGGGAGTTCCTCGCCCGCCGTGCGGCGTGTCTCCTCCTTGATGGCCGGGCTGCCGACGAGGAGTTCCAGGTTGCCGTGACGTCCGCGCTCCTGCCCAAGGAACTCGCGGCCCATGACGAAGTTGCCGACTTCGCCGGCGGCGTGGTGGAACCCCCGATGGATCCGGCCGTTGATCACCAGCCCCGCGCCGACCCCGGTACCAAGGGCGAGAAAGACGAAGTTGTGCATCTCCTTGGCGCCACCGCGCCACCGCTCCCCGAGGGCGGCGGCGTTGGCATCCTGATCGACAAAGGTCGGCACTCCCAGCTCCCGGCAGACGATGTCACGCAGCGGGACGTCAGTCCACCCCTGGAGGTTGCCGGCGACGATGACCCGACCCTGCTCAACGTCCACGAGACCGGGCACGGCGAGTCCGATCGCCCGCAGCTCGTCTCGCGCCCGGTTCGCCTTTCCCAGCAGGTGCGGCACTGCCTCGCACAGGCCGGCGATCATCACCTCCGGTCCAGCGTCAGTCGGGGTTGAGAATCGGTCGCGTGCCAGATCCTCGCCGGACGCGATGTCGACGGCGAGAAGCGCCGTTTTAGTGCCACCGACGTCGACACCGACCACGACGCCTCCCGGCCGGTCGTCGCGGTCGCCTCCCGGGTCGCCATCATCCTTGCTGCCGCGATCGCTGCTCGTGCTCATCCTTCGCCTTCCCCAGGTGCCGCCCCGGACGATCCCACGGTTCGTCCGGTCTTACCGGTGGCGGCGTGCTCGGTCCGGCGCATCATGCGCACCAGGCCGCATCAAGCGCGCGGTCAGGGGGCGCCAACGATGCAGTTGACCCCGCGTAGCCCCCGCCGGCGACCATGACCACCACCTGCTGGATCCCAGTGCCGTGCGCGATTGACCTTGCCACGTCGCCCTTCCGTTCGCCGAGCCCCCGCGCGCCGACGCTCCGGCCGCGCGGTGACCAAGCCCAAGCGGCTACCCCGCCGTAACGCCTTCGTGATTGACCGTCCACAAGGGTGGCGCACGGGGATGCGGGGCGCAAGCGCCCGCCCGACCACCGTGTGCAACACCGGTTACGAAGGCGTGGGTCGGTATCCGCCAGAACAATCAGAAGCGAGCGTCGGCGGGTGGCCCCACCCGGGCAGACCGGCTAGAATTAGAGCGCCACCGACTCCTCACCGCGCGTCCGTCTCGTGTCGTGGCGACCCGGTCCCTGGACCCGACGCCGGGCCGCTCACCCCCGTTCCCCTCGCGCCCGAGACCGGTGCTGCCCCCGACCTAGCCTCGCTGGAATCCGATGAAAGACGACGCCATGCCGGCCGATCCCTCGCGCAGGAGCAAGAAACTCGCCCCGCCGTCGCCCGACGAGGTCGTGCCCGACCCGGTGGCGGAGCACCGACCACGGCCGTCCCGCCGCGACCCGGTCGCCCCGGTCGGCTCGATGGAAGCCAAGACCGAGGCCAAGTCGCCGTCCAAGGCGACGTCCAGTACGGAGACGCCGGCGGAGCCGGTGGGGACGCCCACGGCCCCCAACAAGGGGCGGGCGCCGGCGCGGCGCCCCGCCCCCCGCCCCCCCCCCCAGCCGAAGCCCGTCCTCCTCCCTGTCCTGGTGGTCGACGAGACGCTGCTGCTGCCGCACATGTCGATCCCCTACCCCATCGAAGACGAAGAGTCGGCGATGGTCCTGGACCGCGCTGCTCGGATGACGCCGCGCCACGTCCTGGTCGTCGCGGAGCGGCCGGTGCCGCCGGTCGAGCCGGCGCCGTTGCCCGACGTCGACAACGGGGAGCTGCGCGGGCTACTGGCCGACGCGATCGCCGAGGCGTCGGCGAAGGATGGGGGGCGCCTGGAGTCCGAAGGCGCGGCGGACACGGCCGGCGAGTCGGCCGCGGACGCCGGGGAGTGGGTGCCCGACCCGGACGATGACCAGGCCTATGAGCTGTGCCCGATCGGCGTCATCGCCGAGGTCGGGCAGCGCATCTCGCGGCCTGGCGGGCACGCCCACGTGATCCTCCAGGGACTGAGTCGGGGTATCGTCGGCGAGTTGATCCAGCAAGACCCGTACGTCGTCGCCCGGGTCACGCGCTACGACGACCCGGTCGAGTCGACGCCGGAGGCCGAGGCCGCCATGTCGGCCGTGCTGGAGCAGGTCGAAAGCTACATCGGCATGCTCCCCAACGTGCCGGAAGAGGTCCTGACCATGGTCCGTAGCGTCGACGAGCCGGGCTGGCTCGCCGACCTGATCGCCTTCTCGCCGGAGTTCGAGGCCGAGCAGCGCCAGGAGTTGCTGGAGATCCTCGATCCGGTCCAGCGGCTCCGTCGCCTCAGCGTCATCATCCAGAAGCGGCTGGACGTGCTCAACCTGCGCCAGCAGATCCAGTCCGAGGCGCAGGCTGGGATGGACAAGCAGCAGCGCGAGTACTACCTGCGTGAGCAGTTGCGCGCGATCCAGAAGGAGCTGACCGAGGGGAGCACTGAGGAGGCGGTCGCCAACGAGCTGCGGCAGAAGATCGAGGCTGCCGGCATGCCGGAGGAGGTCAAGACCAAGGCGCTGACCCAGGTTGAGCGGTTGGAGCAGCAGCACCCCTTCTCGCCGGAGATCGGGGTCATTCGCACCTACCTCGAATGGCTGACCGAGCTGCCCTGGGCCGTCGAGACCGAGGACCACCTTGACCTGGTCGAAGCGGCCGGCGTCCTTGAGGCCGACCACTACGGCCTGGAGAAGGTCAAGGAGCGGATCCTCGAGTACATCGCCGTCCGCAAGCTGGCCGGCGACCGCCTGCGGGCGCCGATCATCTGCTTCGTCGGCCCGCCGGGCGTCGGCAAGACGAGCCTGGGTCGCTCCATCGCCCGCGCCATCGGCCGCAACTACGTGCGCATGTCGCTCGGCGGCGTGCGGGACGAGGCCGAGATCCGCGGCCACCGCCGGACGTACGTCGGCGCCATGCCGGGTCGCGTCATCAAGGCGCTGCGTGACGCCAAGAGCCGCAACCCGGTGCTGGTCCTCGACGAGGTCGACAAGGTCGGCTCCGACACGTTCCGAGGCGACCCGGCCTCGGCCCTGCTGGAGGTCCTCGACCCGGAGCAGAACGCCTCCTTCTCCGATCATTACCTGGAGGTTCCGTTTGACCTCTCCAAGGTGATCTTCATCACCACAGCCAACCTCCTGGAGCCGATCCCGCCCGCGTTGCGCGACCGGATGGAGGTGATCGAGGTCTCGGGGTACACGGAGGTTGAGAAGCTGGCGATCGCCCGGGAGTTCCTACTGCCCAAGGCGCTCGACGGGCACGGGCTCGCTCCCGAGCAGCTCCGCGTCACCGACGAGGCGCTGCGCCGGCTGATCCGTGAGTACACCGAGGAGTCGGGCGTTCGCAACCTGGAGCGGGAGATCGGCGCCCTCTGCCGCAAGGTCGCGCGCCGCCTCGCCGGCGACGACTCGCCCGCCGAGATCGAGGTCGACGCCCCGCAGTTGGACGACTACCTCGGCGTGCCGCGCTATGAGTACGGCCTCGCCGAGGAGCAGGACGAGGTCGGCGTCGCCACCGGCTCGGCCGTGACCAGCGTCGGCGGCGACCTCCTCGCCATCGAGGTGATGGTGATGGAGGGGAAGGGCGACCTGATCCTGACCGGGCAGCTCGGCGACGTGATGCAGGAGTCAGCGCGGGCCGCCATCTCCTACGCGCGCAGCCGGGCCGCGGAGTACGGGCTGGAGCCGGGTTACTTCGACCGCCGCAACATCCACATCCACATCCCGGCCGGCGCCATCCCGAAGGACGGCCCCTCCGCCGGGATCACGATGGCCACCGCGCTGATCTCTGCCCTGACGGGGCGCAAGGTCCGCAAGGACGTGGCGATGACGGGGGAGATCACCCTGCGCGGCAAGGTGCTCCCGATCGGCGGTCTGCGGGAGAAGACGGTCGCGGCCCACCGCGGCGGCATCAAGACCTTCCTCCTGCCCCGCCGCAACGCCAAGGATCTGGCGGAGCTGCCGGACGTGGTGCGCCAGGGGATGGACCTCATCCAGGTCGACACCCTCGCCCAGGTCCTGGAAGTGGCCCTCCTCCCGGCCGAGGACCCCCCCCGCAGCCTTCAGGTGGCGTAGAGGGGGCGGTTCCGCCGCGCGTCACACGACGAGCGCGTGACGTACGAGGCCTAAGCTGGCCTCGTGTGATCCGCCGTCCTCGATGCCCGAACAGTCGTGCCCAGCGACCCGAGATCGTCAGCGGCACACCGGTCGCCGTCGGCACCCGCGTTCCGATCACGAGCCAGACCGACTTCCTGGCACGCGGCTCCAGCCTCGACGCTTTGTTGGGTCACGTCCCCAGCGTTGGCCGGGAGTAGGCGATATCCGCGCTTGGGATCGCCAGGGACATGCTCATAACCGCGGCTAGCCTGCATGCTTGTGCAGATCGATGAGTCGAGCGCGCGCCCGTTCGGCCGGACACTCGTGGGTCATGGGGTGTGGTCGGTGCGGCGGACGGGGGGGAGTCGTGAGCAATGGCGACCTAAGCCGGCGCGCCGCCACCCATGGGTTCGATGCACTCCCTACGGTAGACCGCATCCTGGATTTTCAACAGGGCATCGCGCAGCGAACTGGGTGCATCGGTTGCTGAGGTGCGGTCGAGTGCGAATCCCACAAGGAACCGGCCCGCCGGTCGATTAACCGAGTTACGGAAGACGCGTAGCGACCGGTCCCATGGTGCGCGTCCGGACTTGGTGCCACCGGTCGCCTTAGCTCTGGTTGGGCGCCTCGGTGCTTTGCAGGTCGTCCTTGTACCGATCAGTCTGCTCCTGGAGGCGGCGGATCAGCAGGTTGGGGGTCAGTCCGAAGATGGCCGCGATGACGAGACCGAAACGGTTACCGTTCAGGTCGAAGATGTCCGGCAGCTGGGGGATCGGCTGCTCTTCCAGAGCGTCCCGTACCGCGTCCTGATCGCCCACGCCCGTGCCTGCGTCCTCCGCGTTCGGCGAGGCCGCGGCCAGGTTGGCCGAGGTCGTTGTCGGCGTTGCCGTGGCGGTCGGGGTGACGGTGGCCAGCGCTGCCGGCGAAGCGATGTCCACTGGCGCGGTGGGTGCTCCGACCAGGGCAGCGCCGGCGGCGGTCGGCGTGGTGGTGGGCGCCCCGACGCCCGCTGCGGATGCGGTGGTCGCCGGTGTGACGGCCGCCGGCGGCACGAGCAATTCATCGTTCAAGGCCGCGGTCAGCATTGCGGTCAGGAGCACACCGCCGACGGCCGCCAACCCCGAGAAGAGGGGCGTCTGAATCAGGCGGGCCCGCGATAGGCCGTAGTCCTGGATCGCCGCCTCGGTGCCCGACTCGGCGTGGAGTCGATTGAAGAGTCCGACGATGGCGCCGACCAGGTAGAACGCCGCCGCCGCCTCAATTGTCCGCGACGGGACCTCGGCCAGAAGCGCGAGGGCGAGTAGGACGTAGGCCGTCAGGCCGGTGAAGACCATCGTCCCGATGAGCCGGTTGTGCGCCCGCACCAGTCCGTCCGAGCGGTCGTCGCGGAACTCGTTGACCGTGCGCCGTACCACCCGCAGGATCGCCCGTGCCTGCGCCCGCTCGGCGTCGGTCGGCTCCGTGTCCGAAGGGGTGAACGTCGACGGCGAGAGATAGTCGGCCGCGCCCAGCTTGCTCACCGCCCGCCGCATGATTGCGAGGAGATCCTCACGGTTCGTGATGTTCGACCCCCGGATGCGGAGCTCGTCGTAGACCGCACCGCGGTTGACCTCCTCGACGGGTTCGACCTCGATCAGGGCCTCCTCCGCGCGATGGATCCGGTTCCAAAGGTCGATGTAGCCGGTGCCCAGCGACCAGCGTGGATGCCCTTCGCTGGCCAACTCGCTGTCGATGAAGGCTCGGTGGTAGGCCACCTCGGCACAGGCGGATCGATTCACTTCGGACAGCGTGGCCGGAGGGATCGGCTCGGCGCAGTAGACGGCGCGCCGGGCATCCAGTTGGTTCAAGCGGGCGTTCAACTCGGCGTACGCACCGGGATTGGCGCCGGACGGGGTGGTGACGCGGGTGCCGAGAAGCCCGATCACCAGCCAGATCACCAGCATCCCAAGGATGCCGGCGACGCAGACGCCCCACCCCGTCCAGCCGCTCGGCCGGTTGAGGTAGAGCGCGACGGTGATCCCGGCGGCGAGACCGGGAAGGGCGGGCGCCGTGGCGGCCAGCGAGGCGGTGTATCGATTTAGCATGATCGCTCCCGCAAAGACGCCGGCCAGGAGCGCGGCGAGAACCGACGCGTTGACGGCAACGATCCAGTCCGGCGGGGGATCGCGGTCGACGGTGCCACCGATCCAGCCTTGGGCCGCGAGCAGCCCCCCCAGGATGAGGACGCCGCGCGGCAGTGGACGGCGTCCGGTCCGCCTGCGGACACGCCGACCAGGGACCATCGGCGCGCGGGCGCTGTCACGCCGCGCGGGTCGCAGACGCCGCTCACCCGTCACACCTCACCCGTGGACGGAACGCACTAAGTCGTCACAAAGCAGGTCACGCACGCCGCTTTGGATCCAACCAAAGTGGCAAAGATAAGAAATGAGCCGAGACACGCACGATCGTAGCACCCGCTCACACGTTGTCAAGCCGCATTGCGCCAGCGACTGCGCGGAGGTCATCCCTCCCGTGACGGTCGTGCCCTCTAGCGAGGTGAGCCGGTGCTCGAGGCCCCGCTCGTGCCGTCCGCGTGCTCCGTCGTTCGGCGACAATAGGCTCATCGGCTTGCGACCAAATGTCCCGTAGCGACGGGGTAAACCGACATCGCTTGCGGAGCGCGGCCAGTTCGGACGGCAAATGCGCGTCCTTGGATGGTGGCGATGCGCGGCGCAGGCGTGGCGCACGATGGGAGGCGTGGACGGTGACGGACGGTCGGGCAGACCGGTTCGACCTCGTCGTGATTGGGGCTGGCAGCGCGGGGAGCACCGCCGCCGGGGAGGCGGTCGCCCGCGGCGCGAAGGTGGCGCTGATCGAGCGCTGGAAGGTCGGCGGCACCTGCCTCAACGTTGGCTGTGACCCGACCAAGACCCTTGTCCGTTCGGCCGAGATTCGCCACCTTGTCCGCCACGCCGCGCGCTTCGGCACCGAGGTTCCCGCGGCGCGGACCGACTGGCCCGCGGTGGTGCGTCGCGTCGAGCGCGTCGTCAACACCATCCGTGGCGGCGACGGCGACGCGAACATCCGCGCCTCGGGCATCGTCCTCCGCAAGGGGCACGCGCGTTTCCGCTCGCCGCACGAGATCGTGGTGACCGGCGTCAACGGCGAGGGCGATGCGCTCCTCCACGCCGACAGGGTGATCATTGCCACGGGCGCCGCCAACGTCACTCCCCCGATTGCGGGTCTGGCGGAGGCGGGGTTCATCACCAACGTCGAAGCGATCGCGCTGCCGGAGTTGCCGCGGTCGCTCGCCGTCATCGGTGCCGGCGTGGTCGGTGTCGAGTTCGCCCAGCTCTTCGCGCGCTTCGGCGTGGAGGTGACGCTCTTCGCCTCGCGCGATCGAATCCTGCCGGCGGAAGACGACGAGCTGACGCCGCTGCTCCAGGCTGTCCTGGAGCACGAGGGCGTTCGCGTCGAGACCGGCGTGCGCGTCCGGCGCCTCGTCTCCAGGCAGGGGCCGGACGGCCGGCGCAAGCTGGTGGTTGGCGAGCGCGCTGGAACGGCGGTCGAGGCGCGGGTGGATGAGGTGCTGGTCGCGACGGGGCGGAGGCCGGTGGTGGCCGGGCTCGACCTGGAGGCGGCAGGGGTGGCGTACGGCCCAAACGGGATTCCCGTCGATGACACGCTGCGGACCAACGCCCCCCACATTTGGGCCGCCGGCGACGTGACCGGCACGTACCCCTACACGCACGTCGCCGACTACCAAGCGAGGATCGCCGAGTTCAACGCGATGAGCGGGCGGCCGCCCCGCCGCGCCGACTATCGCGTCGTTCCCCGAGTGATCTTCACCGACCCGGAGCTGGCCCGCGTCGGGCTGACCGAACACGAGGCCCGCAACGCCGGCTACGATGTCAAGAGCGCGACGGTGCCGATGCGCAACTTGGCGCGCGCGCTGACGGCCGGGGAGACGGACGGTGCCGTCAAGCTAGTCGCGGATCAGGCGACGGGTGAGCTCTTGGGCGGCCATGTCCTCGCCGCGCGGGGTGGGGAGTTGCTGGCCGAGGTGGCGCTGGCAATGCGGCTTCGTCTGCCGGCGTCAGCCATCGCCGACACGATCCACGCCTACCCGACGCTGTCCGAGGCGGTTTTCTGGGCCGCCTACGAGCTGGCCGAGCCAAACGACCCGGCCCTCGGGGCCGCCCCCGGCGTCAGCGCACCCTACGGCGACGTGCCGGACGGCATGTAGGCTAAAGGGCCAAGGGGCAAACACGGAAACGCGGGTCGGCGCGCTGGGAGCGGCGCGCCGACTCGCCTCATTGTGGGGAATGACGGCTTGGCCCTTGGCCCTCGGCTCCTGGATCTTCCGCCTCAGCCGGTCGGCGCGACCGTTGGGTACTCGTCGGTCGCGGTCGAAGGCGAAGGAGCTGCGGAGCGCGCGGGGTCGAGGTCGGCCCAGGTGGCCGGCGGGTTCGAACCGGCGCTGGCCGCATGATCCGCCTGGCTTCCACCACCCCGGGCGTTCTTCCAGGCGTCCCAGAGATTGAGGCCGAAGGTGGCGGCCCACAGGCCGACGAGCGCGGGTCTGACCTGATCCGTGCCGAGCGTGGCGTTCCGGGCGCGAAAGACGTGCCGGGCGATCCAGGTGTTGAGGCCGCTGACGGTGCTCAGCGTGATGCCGACCACGAAGAAGGGCAGCGCCTTGGCCGGCTGCCGATTGTAAGCTTGCCCGAATCCTTCGGCCACCGCCGAGAGCCCGACCGCGACCGCCCGCCGCTTCGGATCCGCCGCGGCGGCGCTCTGGGGGCTCGGCGCGGCGTCCGCTTTCGTGGTGACGCTCAGCACCTGATCCCGCGCCTGGGAGGCCGTTTGTTTCACCCGATCTGTCAGCGCGGAGACGCTCGGCGTCCCCTGCGCCACGGTGCCAGCCCGTTCCCGCGCCTGCTCCGCCATGCCCCTCGCCAGACCGGCCACGTCCTTCACCTGCTCGGCGACACCCTGCGCCTGGTCGGCGACCTTGGCGGCGGCGTGGGAGACCTGCTGCGCCGCCTGGCCCACGGTCTGGCGGACCGCGTCGGCGGGGCCACTTCCCTGCGCCTGGCCGTCCGCCGGCGCGCTCGTGCCTTGGCCCTCATTCAATCCCGCAGCTTGGGCAACCGGGCTCGCAGGGAAGTTGGTCTGGGTCAGTGGCTCGTCGGGCGTCTCACCCCCGCGCCAGGTTCCCCCCTGAGCATCCTGCCAGGCCTGCTCTGGGATCACGGTCAACACGTCGTCGGTGCTGAAGTAGGTTCCTTCCGCCACGTACTGCCCGATTAGGTTGCGCAGGGCCTCGTCCTCCCCGACGCGGTCGAGCAGGTCGGCCTTGGTCACCCCGCGACTCCAATCGACCCCGCCGAGATAGGTCCCCATCCACTCCCGCATGTCGCGCCCGTCCATGACAACCCTCCTCTCTGGCTGTGCGATCCCCGGCAGCCCCGGGCGGGTGGGCCCAGCCTTCGGGGCCGGCGCCGAACCGATGCTCCGGTTCCGGCAAGAAGCGTGCCGACCGAGGATCTGCCCCGAGCCCTCCCTCAACGACTCGCCGCCGTCGGTCCCGACCTCGGTGACCGTGATGTGGCTGGCGGCGTCCGAGGCGAGGAACAGCATCCGCTGCGCCACCTCCTCCGCCGTGCCGGGAGTCCTCCCGAGCGGGTGTTGGCCGGCGCGGAATTGGACGGGGACCCGTACCCGGTCAAGGTCGCGCTCCTCCGCCGTCTCGATGATCCGCGTGTCGATGGGGCCGGTTCAGATCAAGCTGACTCGCACGCGGTCCCGCACTAGCTCTAGAGCCACCATCTGGGCTAAGGCGACCTGACCCGCCGTGGCGCGGACGTCGGCCGTCGCTCCGATGTTGCTGAAGGTGCGCGTGCCGCTGACGGACGAGGTGACGACGACCGGTCCCCCCTGCTGCTTGAGGTGGGGTACCGCGTACTTGAGGGTCGGGAACGTGCTGGTCCCGTCAACGCGCGGCCTCCAGTCCCATGTGTCCGGACCCATCTCCTCCAGCGGCACCTAGACGCCGTTCGTCCCGGCGTTGGCGACGACCATATCCAGGTGACCCCACCGCTCCGCTGTCCGCCGCATGGCGTCGTTCACCGCCGTCGGCTCCGGTATGTTGGCGATGAGGACTGGCGCCTCTCTGCTCTCTCGCCCGATCGCGGCTATGGTGTCCTGCAGGCGCGCCTCGGTGCGCCCCAGTGCGGCGATCGGAGCGTCTTCCCGGGCCCGCGGCCGAGCTGTCGCCTCGCGGATGCTGGCCCTAGCCCGGTCACCAGCGACCCTCTGCCGGCGGACTGCGCCACGGGTCCTCCCTCTGGCTCCCGCGTATCGCCTACCAGGTCGAGCCGAGCCGTCCACGCAGCGTTGGGGACGTGTCGACGCGGGGCCGGCCCGCGTCAGCAAGCGCCAATGGGTCGGCCGTCGAATCGTACCGCGCGGCAACGACACCGCCTGCACCTCGAACGCGTGGCTGCGGGTGACATTGCCTTCGATCGAGAGGGTCGCGAACGAAACGGTGGTTGCCGCCACGGGGCGGGTCCACGAACTGTCCGCTTTCAGCAGGTCGAGTGCCGTCTCGCCGGCGGGCGACCTGCGCAGCGTGTGCGGTTAGATGGGCCGGTGGTGGACATAATGGGTGATGGGGTCCATTGGAAGCACCGACCGGCAGGGGAGAACGACGGTCATGGCGAGGCCGACCGCCGGTGCCCTTGGGCTGCATATCCACGATGTTAGAGTTCGGACCGAGCGCGGTTCGTGGGGGAGTTGGCTCGCCGGGTGGAGGGGAACGGCGAGGACGGACGGGGTGGTTTCAGGGCCGGTGCCCGCCTTGGCCGGGAGCATCGGCGAGCGGGACGAAACACGGCGATCGGCGATGCGGTCCCGTCGGTATCCACGTCGGGCGCCGGTCGCCGAGTCAGGGGAGTGGTGATGCGCAGCTTTCTCACCCACCTCGAATGCAGCAACTGCGCGGCGACGTACTCCGCGGACCAGCTGGTGACGATCTGCCCCGCCTGCGGCAAGGTCCTGTTCGCGCGCTACGACCTCGCCGCGGCGGCGAAGGCCATGACGCCTCAGGGCCTCGCGGGGCGCCGCTGGAACCTCTGGCGGTACTTTGAGCTGCTGCCCGTGCGCGATCTCGCCAACGCCATCACGCTCGGCGAAGGCGGGACGCCGCTGCTCTCCGCCCCAACGCTCGGCCGGACGTTCGGGTTCGACCGGTTGCTGATCAAAGACGAGGGGCAGAACCCGACCGGCAGCTTCAAGGCGCGCGGTCTCGGCGTCGCGGTCTCCCGGGCGAAGGAGCTGGGCGCGCCGGCGGTGGCGATCCCGTCGGCCGGCAACGCCGCGGCCGCGATGGCGGCCTATGCTGCCCGCGCCGGGTTGCCCGCTGTCGTCGTCATGCCTGCGGACGCGCCGGAGGTGATGAAGGCCGAGTGTCGGGCGTACGGTGCGACGGTGCTGCTCGTCGACGGCCTGATCAACGACGCGGGCAAGCTCGTCCGCGAGGGAGCCGCCGTCCACGGCTGGTTCGATGTCTCTACCCTGAAGGAGCCCTACCGGGCCGAAGGCAAGAAGACGATGGGCCTCGAGCTGGTCGAGCAACTCGGCTGGCGCGTGCCGGACGCGATCGTCTACCCGACCGGCGGCGGGACCGGGATCGTTGGGATGTGGAAGGCGTTCGCCGAGCTGGAGGAGATGGGGCTGATCGGCCCAGAACGGCCGAAGCTGATCGTCGTCCAGGCGGAGGGATGCGCGCCGATCGTCCGCGCGTTCGATGCCGGCGAGCGGCACGCGCCGCTCTGGGCGAACTCTGCCACCGTCGCGCCCGGGATGCGCGTGCCAGTGGCGATCGGCGACTACCTGATCCTCGACGCCGTCCGCCGGAGTGGCGGCACCGCCCTCACCGTCTCCGACGCCGAGCTGATGGAGGGAGTCCACCTTGCGGCCACGCGGGAAGGACTCTATGGCTCGCCGGAGGCCGGTGCCGCCGTCATCGCCGCCGGGAAGCTCCGCGCGAGCGGGTTCCTCCGCCAGGAGGACGAGGTGGTCGTCTTTTCGACCGGCGCCGGGATGAAGCACACCGACCTGGTCGCCGCCGAGTACCCAGTGCTTGACCCGGCGGCACCAGCCGAGGCGCTCACCGCCGTTGGGGAAGCCGCCGGCGGGGAGCCGGATGCACGAGGAATTGCTGCGACAGCCGCTGGTCTACAGCATCCCGGGCATGGACGAGGTGGAGATCCGACGTGATCTGACGTACCGAGCCACGGAACAGGCCGACCTCACGATGGACGTCTACCTCCCCTTGGGAGCGTCGAGCGGTGCTCGCTTTCCCGCCGTCCTGTTCGTTCACGGCGGTCCCCTCCCCACCGACCTGCCGCTGCTGCCCAAAGATTGGGGAGTCTACGTATCCTAAGGGAAGCTGGCGGCTGCGTCCGGTCTCGCCGGGGTCACCTTCAACCACCGCCATTCCAGTCGCTCGAACTTCGACGACCCGGCGGCCGATCTCGCCGCCGCCGTCGCGTTCGTGGGAGACAATGCCGTCTCGCTGCGCATTGACCCTGACCGTCTCTGCCTCTGGGGCTTCTCGGGTGGCGGCCCGCTCCTGAGCTTCGTGCTGCGTGACCCGCCCGCATTCGTGCGCTGCCTCGTGGCGTATTACGCGGTGCTGGACCTGAGACACCTCGGTGAGCGCTCGGAGCTGGATCGAGAGACGGCGCGGGCGTTCTCTCCCGCGGCCCACCTCGGGAGGAATTGCCCTTGGGACCTTCCCATCTTCGTCGCCCGGACCGGGCTGGACCGACCCGCGATCAACGAAGCGATCGACGGATTCGTCCGCCAGAGCCTCGCCGCCAACGCCTGCCTCGAGCTGGCGAACCATCCGCGCGGTCGCCACGCGTTCGACATCCTCGACGATGACGACCGTACGCGGGAGATCATCGCCGGGACCGTCCAGTTCGTCCGAACGCATCTCGCCCGCCCCGGGCTGAGATAACGGCGAGGGATGCGCCAAGGCCGGGGCCCGGAAGGCGCGACCGCTCGCCCCGGCCGGCGCCGAACGGGTAGGGGGCGAGAGAACCCGCGATGCGACCTCCGTTCGGCGTAGTGACTCGTCGCGTTGCCGACCGCTCCGTTTCCTTCCCGGCGCCCCACGTCGGCAGTCCTTGGCCCCATGCGGCGGCTGACCGATTGACGGGCGCCGAGCCACGTGATACGACAGTCGCCGGGGACGCGCTCGCGTCGCCCTGTCCGTGTCCGAGCCTAACAGTGGGCGCTACGTGCGCCAGGGAGGACGCATGAGGCACGCCAAACACCGGCGCCCCGGTTTCGCGGGGCAGCCTGGTGCACCACGTTCGGCCCGTCGCGGGCCGGCGTAGGCGACCTCCCGCCTCCTCTTCCTCGTCTCCTCACCAGCTCTGCTCCTCCGCGGAGCCGCGGGCGCACCCAACCGCCTGCCGCTTCGTCGTGTCCCGCGGCCGTGAGGTCGTGCTGGGGCGGTCGCGCCCGCTAGCGTGATCTGCCGTGGGCCCACCTGGGAGCAGAAACGTGGCCTTGTTCCGCGCGTTGTCCCACCGCCCGTTTGCCCTGTTGTGGGGTGGGCAAACCGTGTCCCGCCTCAGCGACAGCCTCTATCTGATCGCGCTCGCCTGGTGGATTCTGGAGGAGACCGGCTCCGCCGCCGCTATGGGCACGGTCCTGATCTTCTCGACCGTGCCCGAGTTACTGTTTCTGCTCGTCGGCGGGGTAGCGGTCGATCGATTCTCCCGCGTGCATCTGATGCTCGCCTCGGACCTGCTACGGAGCGCGGTCGTCGGCATCGTCGCCGTGCTCGCCGCGAGCGATCTCCTCGTGCTCTGGCACCTCTTTGTCGCCAGCGCCCTGTTCGGGGTCGTCCGGGCGTTCTTCTATCCCGCCTACATGGCCGTCATCCCGGACGTGCTGCCGAGCGCGGTTCTGCCGAGCGCGAACGCGCTGCGCAGCATCAGCCTCCAACTCGCGGGCATCGTCGGGCCGGCGATCGGCGGGTTCGTCGTGGCCCAGGGCGGCACGGCGATGGCCTTCGGCCTGGACGCGCTGTCGTTCGTCGTCTCGGCCGCGTGCGTCGCCGGCGTGGCGCGGCTGCCGGCGCTGCGGACACCGGCGCCGTCCGGGGCGGGGGCGCTGCATGAACTCCGCGAAGGGTTTCGCACCGTCCTCGCTGCCCCTTGGCTCTGGATCACGATCACCATCGCCGGCGTCAGCAACCTCACGCTCGCCGGGCCCCTCGAGGCCGCGCTGCCGCTGTTGGTCAGGGAGGAACTCGGGGCGGGCGTGCGCGTCTACGCGCTCCTGAACTCGCTGTCGGCCGCCGGGGCTATCGTGGCGGCCGTGTGGCTTGGCCGGGTTGGGCGGTTGCGGCGGCGGGGGCCGCTCACGTACGGCGCCTGGCTGGTGCTCGCGGTCATGGCTGTGGCGCTGGGCCTGCCGATCACCATCGTCGGCGCCGCAGTCGCCATGTTCGTCCTCGGCGCGGCGGAGACGACGCTCGGCCTCGTCTGGACAAATACGCTCCAGGAACTGGTGCCGGGGGAGCGACTGGGCCGAGTGGCCAGCATCGACGCCCTCGGTTCCTACGCCCTCCTGCCGGTCGGGTTCGGTCTCGCGGGGATCACCGCCGACCGGTTCGGTCCGGCGCCGGTCTTCGTCGTCGGCGGCGCGCTCGGCGCCGCGATCATTGCCCTCGGCCTACTGCACCCCGCGGTGCGGGATCTGGACTGAGCAATACGCCGGACATCATGCGCGCCCCCCCGGCCGACGAACTGCATGCCGCGCCGACGCGATGCAGGGAGCAGAGACATGGGAGCCCCGCGTGGCCCTGACCTGACCGGCGCGCTGAGGCCGGCCGTCGCCGTCCCGGTGGTGGGACCGACCGTCCGCTCGCGGGTCGTTGGAGGCGACCGAGGCTACACAACTCGCCTGACCGGAGTGCGGTCGGGACCGGGCGCGCATGGTGCCACGATCGATACCCTGTTACAGTGCTCGCGCTGTCCGTGCGGTGCCCCAGAGGGCACCGCACCGAATCTGTTTTACTTTCATGGGCTCTCGGGATAGCACGGACGAAAGGGAACCGGTGTGACCGCTGCAAAACCCCCCCCCCCCCGGGGGCGGTCGGCGGCACACTGTGGGGCAGGACGTGTGGGCGGGCGGGCCGCTGCTCGCATTCCCGTGGGCCCTGTACCGGGCTGTGCGGACGCGGCGCATCGGCCGCAAGGTCGTGGCCACGACCGTCGTCGGCTACCTCCTGACCGGGCAAGGGATCACGCTCGGCTTCCATCGCCTGGCCACCCACGAGGCGTTCAAGTGCCATCGCCTGGTCAAGGGGATCGCCCTCATCCTCGGCTCGGCGGCAGCCCAAGGCCCCGTTATCACCTGGGCAGACAACCACCGTCGGCACCACATTCACGCCGATCGGGCAGGCGACCCGCATTCGCCCCACGCCGACTTCGACGAGGGGTGGCGGGAAGCCCTCAAGGGCTTCTTGCACGCCCACATCTTCTGGATGTTCCGCGACCCAGCGGACGATGTCGGCCGCTATACCAAGCGCTTGCGCGAGGACAGGCTCGTCGACTTCGTCGACCGCTCCTTCGGCGTCTGGGTTGGGTTGGGGCTGCTGATCCCCGGGCTCATCGCCGGCTGGCGTGGGTTTGTCTGGGGCGGCATCATCCGAATGCTGCTGATGAACCACGCCACGTTTGCGGTGAACTCGATCTGCCACATGTTCGGCTCGCGGCGGTTCAACACGGCGGACGAGAGTCGGAACAACTGGTTCATCGCGCTCCTCACCGGCGGTGAGGGGAACCACAACAACCACCATGCGAACGCCAAGGCGGCCTACCACGGCCTAACGTGGCGCGAGTACGATCTCACCGGCTACGTGATTCGCGTCCTGGCCCTTGTGGGTCTGGTCTGGGATGTCCACCAACCGACGCCCGAGGAAATCGCTGCGCGGCAGCGGCAACTGGAGCGGCAAGCGGCCAAGACCAACGGCGCGATGACGACCGACGAGGGGACCCAGTCCGTGGCCGTCGACGGCGCCCTCCAGGCGATCGGGTGCGATTCGGGGCCGACGGGCATGGGCCGGAACGTGGTGGTCACCCTGCCGCAGCAGGCGGCTGGCGCCGCTCTGGACACGAGATTGGCCGGCGACGACTAGGACTCGCGTTTCACCGGAGACCGTCGCGTCGCTGGTGGGCAACGGGTCGGCGTGGCGCCGCGGCGATCCTGATCGCTAAGGGGCCGTTCCGATGTCCGCCGACGCCAACCGGGCGGTTGGGCCGCGGTCCATCGCGGAGGCCTTGAACGCCGGAAACCTCGATGCCGCGAACGACCTCGTCCACCCCGCCGGTGTGGTCCCCGAGGTTGGCTAGGGACCGGGGGTAGCCAAGCGCAACGTAGCAATCTTCCGACGGCGTTCCCCGACCCGGTAGGGACGGGAGCGAGAGATCCTGCACACGGCTGCCGCAGGCGACCTGGTGGCTGCACGGTTGGTGCTTCACGACTCGCACCGGGGCCAGTTTCCCGCAATCGCCCCGATCGGTAAGCGCGTCACGCTGCAGGAGCAGACATTTGGGCGGGTCGCGGCGGGCAGGCTGCACACAGCCTCGTTCCACGCCGACGCCTTGGGGGCGCACGTTCAGCCGGAGTCGTTCCCCGCTGTAAAGTGAAACCAGGACCGATCCATCGGTCCCCGCCGATCCATGCTCCAAGACCACCGTCGGCTTGCCAACGCGCCCTGGCCGACCGTGCCCTGGCGCTTGCCAGCCACCAGTCACCCGTTCGGCGACCGACTGGGCTCCGTCGTAGGCACCTGCATCTCAGCAGTCATGGGGATCCTGCGGCGGACGGCCGTTCCCCCCGGGATCGAATCAAGCATGGAGAGAAGCAGGAAGCGTTGGGCCCGACGATGGGCGAGCGCTGCTAGACCTCGTCTGCCCGCATGGCCTCGGGCCGGCGGGGCGCGCGGCTCGGGTCGGGGACGTAGATGAGGGCGGTGATGCGGCCGCCGTCGGTCTGGAACATTACTTCACTGTCCGACTCCTTCAAGCATCGCGCGAGCTCGTCGTCCAGTTTCCCGTACCCGTCGGAGACGACGTAGACCGCCACGTGGCGAAGCCGATGGGCCGTCCCGACGGCCCGCCCTTCCTCGTCGTGGATGATCTGTCCGTCCAGGTCAGCGTCCGGCTTGGTCGGCTCGTCCGGTGCCGCTGGCTTGGCGAAGAGCTCATCGCCAAGGCGCTTGACGAGATACGCGGATGCCTTCCTCTGCACGGGACTCTCCTCTTGATTGGTCCAGGCACCTGGCGCGTAGGACCGACTGGTTGGCGTGGACGTGGTCGTGGTCGTGGTCGCGGTTCCGAACCCTCTCTACCGTGTGGGCGTTGCGGTGTCAACGACGAGCGCGGCGGCCGCTCCCACATTGCCGGCCATTCGCCGCGGGCCCGGCGCGCCGGCCGCGCCCGGGGATGAGGACCGCGGCGACGGGGCGCCCTGACCCACGGCGCCCGTCGGTCTCGTGGGGAATTGACGCGGCGTCATGGTGCGGACATGCGCGCCATCCTCCAGACATCCCGGCCCCCGCCATGCCCGCGCCGACGATCCCCATCCGGCAGCGCGCATGGAGACACGGAGAACGATATCGACCTGCTGCTCGGCCACCACAAGAACAAGTTCCAGGACAAGACCGCGCTGATCGAGCCATCGGTGGCGCTACCAGGCGGGGTCGGCCGGGGTTTCTTATTCCAGCGCAGCACGCCGTGGTCCGCACCCCCATTCCGCTACCGTTCTCCGCCGGTCTAGCGACCGTGACCCATGACTGCCAACGCCGCGGCGGGTCCGTGCCGAGCACCGGCGCCGCATGGTATAGTGGATTACCCCAGACGCGCCCCACGGTCGCGCGCTCGTCGGACCCGCTCCCAGCGCATCCGCGTGCCTTGTTCCGCCGGAGTCGTTTGAGGCCGTTCAGGTCGGTCGGTTGGCGTGTTCGAGGTCATGGTTCGACCTCGGCGAAGAGAGGTTTAGGCGGAATGAGCGATCGCACGGTGACCTGCCGCGACTGCGGCCAGGCGTTCACCTTCACGGCCGGGGAGCAGGCCTTCTACCAGGAGCGGGGGTTCTCCGAGCCCCAGCGCTGCCCCAGTTGCCGCGCGGAGCGCAAGGCGCAGCGCGGGACGGGCGGCTATGACAGCGGCCGCAGTGGCGGTGGCTACTCCAGCGGCGGTTACTCGGGCGGTGGCTATTCCGGTGGCGGCGGAGGGTACTCCTCCGGCCCGCGCCAGATGTTCCCGGCCGTTTGTTCCAGCTGCGGCAAGGAGACGGAGGTGCCGTTCCAGCCCCGGGGCGACAAGCCGGTCTACTGCCGTGAGTGCTTCCAGCAGCAGCGGACGTCCAGCCCACGCTACGGCAGCTACTAGCCGGTATAAGCGGCAGCGGCGCCGGCCGAGCAGGTTCTCGGCCGGCGCTAGCTTTGACCTGTTCCGCCCGGCCTAGGCCCACCGCTGCCTGACTTCCTCGGCGACTGGACGGCGCTGGCGTCGCGGTCGATAGCGAATCCGGTCGATAGATCGAAGCAGGTGTGCGTTGGCCTGCCCGTCACCGACTACGGGTTGCGGCTGAGGCCATAGGCGTCCTCCCGGCTACCGGGGGCCGCCTTCTGCCGTTGCGGGCGGACGATCTGAGCAGTGGCGGCTTGCCCACCGCCGTTGCGGGATGACCGGCGTGAGGGAGGAGGCATGGATCGGTATCCGGCGGAGTCCGTTCCGGTCCCGCTGGGGGCGTCGTCCCCGCTTGTCGGGCAGGTGCCGACCTCGGGTTGTCCGGCGGAACGGCGTGTCCTGCCCGCCCTATGTGTCGCCTCGTTCCTGGGCACGCTCAGCTTTGTCGCTCCCGCTCCCTTCTTCCCCGAGATGGCCCCGGACCTCGACACCAGCGTCCCTCTCCTCGGGCAGGTCGTCACGGTGGTGCTGCTCCTCGGCTCGGTCCTCGGCCTCGCGGTCGGCCCGCTCGCCGACGAGTACGGCCATCGACGTCTGATGGTCATCGGCATGGTCGCCGTCGCGGTCGCCATGCTCGGCGTCGGCCTGGCGCCCTCCTACGCGGTCCTCCTCGCCACCAGCCCGGCGGGCGGACTCGGCGGCGCCACCGTCGTGGCGTTGCCGCCCGCGATCGCCGGGATCTACTTCACGGGGGCAGCTCGCCGTCGCGCAATCGGCTGGACGGTCGCGGCGATGGCCGTCGCGGCAATAGGCGGGGTGCCGGTCCTGACGGCGATCGGCGAGGGCGTGGGGTGGCGGGCGGTCTTCGTCGGAATCGGGCTTGCGGCGCTGGGCGCGGCGTGGCTGGTGGGGACAGCCCTGCCCCGTGACACCAAGCGGGCCCCGGCACCGCTGCGAGTGCGGGCGCTCCTGGCCGCCTATCGGCCGCTGCTTCGGCACCGGCCGACCCTTCGCCTCTTCGGCGCGACGGCTCTGCGCACGGCGTGCTGGATTGGCCTGCTGACCTACTTCGGGGCATTCTTGAAGGAGGAGCTCGGGTTGGGCCCCCGGCAGGTCGGGGTCGCCTACATGGTCGGTGGCGCGGGCTACTGCTTGGGAAGCGTGGCAGCGGGCAGTCGACTTGGCGGCCTTCCCCTCCGAACGGTGGTCGCCGCGTCGAACGCCGCGATGGGCCTCTTGGTGGGCCTCATCGTTGCCTTGCCCCTTGGGCCGGTGGCCACCGTCGCCCTTCTCTCCCTTGCCGCCTTTGTCGGGGCGATTGGGTCGGGGGGCCTGACGGCGCTGCTGGCGGAAGAGACCCCGGCCGGCGCGGCGACGACGATGGGGCTGAATGGGGCGATCTTCAGCCTTGGAGCGGCCGGGGGCTCCGCCGCGGGTGGTCTGCTCCTGGCGGTCGGCGGCTACGACACGCTTGGCCTCGGCCTGCCGGTTTTCGCCTTGGCTTCGACGCTGCTCGTCTGGCAGCCGAGCCGCTCGGCCATCACCGCCGAGAATGCCGCAGACGGCTGATAACTCGGTCCAATGAACAACCGGATCATGGGCAGTCGTGTGGCCTCCGATGGAAGGATCGACTGCACCCAACCGGCGATCCATAGCCGCAGATCGTGCCCGGACCGGCACCCGATGACTGCCCGCGCTCGGTGTACGGCGGACTCCAGGCCCGCCAAGGGGTCGGTGTCAGCGGTCGTGCTCGAGCGGCGGAGTTGTCCGCCGGCGGGGCCCCGACGGTGTGGCGGGGAACGATGACACGGGTGCCCAAACCCCCGGGGCGTTTGGGAGCGGAGATGGCATGGCTGCACGGATCCGACCCATGCCGGACGCGGTGGGGCGTATCGCCCCTAGCGGAGCGGGCAGCGGTTCCCATCCTCGCCGACATGCATGACAGGCATTTGGCGGAGCTGCTTACCGGGCCGTGTCGACCGCGCCAAGTAACGCTGGCGACGCTGGACACGACGCTGGCACGGCCGGCCGGTAAGGTCACGGCGAACAACTTGCGAGGGCAGGGGAGAGCCGGTGGCTTGGGACCGCTCGGCGTTGAGGGCCGGAAGGCGAGGCGGGAGGGCGGGTTGCACCGCGGCGGGGGACGTGACGACGTGACGATGCGGCAGGCGCTGCCGATGCTGGTGACGATGGTGGCACTTGCCTGCGGCCTGGCGGCCATTGAGGCGGCACGAACGGGCGCGTGGGACGTGAGCCTCCGGTTGATCCTGCTCGCGGCGGTGGCCGACGGCGTCGATGGCATGCTCGCCCGGCGGTTTCGGGTCGTCAGCGCAATGGGCGAGCAGCTTGACTCGCTCGCCGATATCATCGCCTTCGGCGCGGCGCCCGCCTTCCTCTTTTCAGCGTACTATGGCGACGCCTCCGGTCCCGCACGGGTTGGGGTCGCGCTCGCTTTCGTCCTCGCGGGTGCTTACCGGTTGGCGCGTTTTCTCGCGCAGCCGACCCACGGTGCCGTCCGCGGTCTGCCGATCACCGCCGCTGGTCCGCTCCTCGCGCTGGCAGTGGCGGGGCCGGTCGGCATGGGGATGCGGGAGGCTGGAGCCGCCGGCATCGCGCTTGCCGCCCTGATGATCTGCCACCACCCGTTCCCAAAGGTTGGGCGGTCACGGCGGTGGCTGCTGCCGGCGATCGCCGGAGCCGCCCTACCGGTCGTCCTCTGGCCCCAGGTCGAGACTGTCGCCACCGTTGCCGCGCTCACGCTGGTGATCTACGTCGCGTGGGGCTTCATCGGTCAGGTGGTGGTGAACGACGGCATGCCCGCGATCGGCGTCGAGGAGGTCCGGGAAGTTGGCCGGCCGCGTCCCTAACGCTTCCGCCGGTGTGACGTCCCACTGGGAATTCCTCAAGGCCTTTGTCCGGGCGCGCCGGACGATCGGAGCAGTGGCGCCGACGAGCCGCGGCGTCGCGCGGCGCATCGTCCGCCTGGCTGGGGCGGAGACGGCGCACCTCATCGCCGAGTTTGGCCCGGGGACCGGCGTAATCACCCAGGAGCTGCTTGCGGCGTTACCGGCCGACGGTCGGTTGTGGGCGTTTGAGGTTTACCAGCCGTTCGTCGAACACCTTCGCGCAACGGTTGACGACGGACGCTTGACCCTCCTGGCTGAGTCGGCCGAGGGGATCGCCGGACTCCGCGAGCGCGAGGACTTACCCGGGTTCGACGCCGTCGTGTCGGCGATCCCCTTTAGCCTCATGGATCCTGCGCAGACGGCCGAGATCCTGCGCGCCGCGGCGCGAGCGCTGCGGCCGGGCGGCGCCTTCGTCGCGCTTCAATACCACCCGCGGTATCTCACGCCACTGCTGCGCGCGGAGTTCGCGGTCGTCGAACGGGAGATCTACCTGTGGAACGTTCCCCCGGCGCTGCTGCTGCGTGCCCGCGATCCGCGACCGACCGGCTGAGCAGCGCGCGCCGGCGCTCGATCACCGAAGGCCGGGCCATTCTGGTCCTGCTCGTCGCGGTCGGGCTGGCGGCCGCCCGCCTGTTTCGGCCGGCGGTCCCCCTCGCCCTCCTCACCGCGTGCGCCGCCGCGTTCACCGTTCGTGACCCGGAGCGAGCAGTCATCCGACGGCCCGACGCTGCGCTGGCGCCGGCCGATGGGCGGATCATCCACATTGGGCGCGTCTGGGATGCCTACTGGCAGGCTGAGCTCCTCGAGGTCGCCATCTTCCTCGCCTTGTGGGACGTCCACGTCCAGCGGAGTCCGCTGGACGGCGAGGTGGTCGCTCACCATCGCCGCGCTGGCGGCTACCGCGCGGCGATGCGCCGGGCCGCGACCCACGGCAACAACCAACTGGCGACCTACGTCCGGACGGCGGCCGGCCC
>JAUJOZ010000074.1 GCA_030447415.1 Thermomicrobiales bacterium
CGACACCGTCGTCGTAGTTGCCCATCACCGTCGGGATGGCCCGTTCCCGGATCAGCTCGGTCGTCTCGTTGGGGCAGGCGCCGTAGCCGACCAAATCGCCCAGGCAGTAGACGGCGTCCGGGGAGGCGGCGGCGATGGCCGCCAGTGTTGCTGCTGTCGCGGCGCTGTTGCCGTGCAGGTCGGACAAGATCGCGATGCGCGTGGGCATGGCTCAACACTCCCCGAAGTCGCAGGTGCCGGTCCGGATGCAGCAGCGCACCCGCCGCAGGGCCAGGAGCGGCACGAACGTCTTGATCGGGCTGTCCCACAACGCGAAGACCGCCTCCCGCACGCAGCGGTCGAGCGCGGGCGGCGGGAGCCGGCCGTCCACGGACTCCTCGGCCGCCTCGCGTCGCACCAGGGCGACGATCGCTTCGGCGCCGGTGGGCACCTGGGCGAAGGAGTTATCCACCGCCGTCCTCCCCGATCTTCTCGCCGCGCACGAACCGGTAGGCGAGCACCCCCGCCACGGCGCCGAGCAGCGGCCCGAGGACGTAGAGCCACTGGTCCGCCCACGTCCAGGAGACGAGCGCCGGCGCCAGCGAGCGCGCCGGGTTCATCGACGCCCCCGAGATCGGGCCGGCGAAGAGGGCCTCCAGGCCGACGGTGCCGCCGATCGCAATCGCCGCCGCCTGGCCGACCGCCCGGGTGTCCGTGGCGACCGCCGTGATGACGAACATTAGGAAGAAGGTGAGGACGGTCTCGAGCACCAGCGACTGCGCCGCGGAACCCCGCGGCCGCGTCGCCCCGAGGTCGGCGGTGCCGCCGAACAGGATCCGCAGCAGCCCGCTGGCGAGGAGGGCGCCGAAGAGCTGGGCGGCCCAGTACCGGGGAACCGCGCGCCACGGGAAGTGGCGGCCGACGGCGAAGGCGAGGGTGACGGCGGGGTTGAAGTGGGCGCCGGAGACGTGGCCGACGGCGTAGATCATGACCATGACGATCAGGCCGAAGGTGAGCCCGACCCCGACGTGGCCGACGCCGCCGTCCGTCTCTACGTCGATGACGACGGCGCCGGTGCCGGCGAAGACGAGGCCGAAGGTGCCGACGAGCTCGGCCGCCAACGTGCGTACCCCCACCGCGCGGTCGCTCCTTCGTCCGTCTGCCGAGCAGACCCGTGACGCCCGGTCACGGGCGCCGCCTAGCATATCAATAAGCGTTGATGTGCGGTAGGGGGGTAGGAAAGGCGGGGCCGCCTAGCAGCAGCCGTCGTCGGCGTCCTTTGCGCAGGCGCCGTGGTCAAGGTCCGGCGGGACAAGGACGCAGCGCCGGCTCGCGCCGAAGGCGGCCTCGGGCGGCAACGGGCCGAGGGTGAGGAGGCCGGTCACCGGGGCGATCAGGCGGTCCCAGGCCTCCGGGTCGAGCGAGTAGTAGACCCACTGGGCGTCGCGGCGTGCCCGCACCAGCCCGGCCTGCTTGAGCTTGCTCAGGTGGTAGGAGACGAGCGACTGGGGGAGACCCAGCTGGTCGATGAGGTCGCAGACGCAGGTCTCGGCTCGGGTCAGCACCGTCAGGATCCGGAGGCGGTTGCGATCGCTCAGGAACCTGAGCGTCTCCACGGCTTCGTTGATCGTGGTCTCGTCACAGATGGCGAGCATGGGGCCCCTGGGTCTGGCGGTTGGTCGGCCGGATGACGCCACCATGATAGCCCTCCGGTCCGCGGCGAGCGCGCCGATGCAAAGGGGGGCCATCCAGGGAGTGTAGCCGGCAGGACCAGGAGCGCGTAGCCGACCAGCACTTCGCCGAATAGGTGGTGTCCGGCGCGCCACGGGGCCGTTACGGGAACCAGACTTGGTCCCCTCCACCTTCCCTCCCCGTTATCGCTCCCCACCGGGCCACGTCAGCAGCGGCATGTTCACCACCACGCCGGGCCGCTCCATCGTCACCTCGCCCCGGGCTTCGGCGTCCTGCACCTCGGCCGCCGATCTGAGCTCCCGCGCGTCCGCCTCGTCTACCCAGCTGACGCGGTTGAGGGCGCGCAGCGGGCTGTAGCCGGCGCTTCCCGGCGGGTGATCGAAGACGTCCGGCTGGAAGCCGAGCGGCCCGTCCCCCTCGATCCCGTTGGCGAAGACGTAGACGTTCGCCAGCATCGAGGCAGGCGCATCGGCCAAGGCCGGGACGACGAGGACGGGCGAATCCATCATCGCCGTCAGCATCTGCGCGACCTCCGGCGCGGAGGCTTCGGGGTGCACGAAGCGGACCTCCTCGCCCTCGGCGTACCCCGCACCGCGGGCAGGGTCGGGCCGCCGTCCGTCGCCTCGTCCATGCCCATCGACTCGCGCTTGTCCTCGGGCGTCAGGAGGAGGTAGGCGGTGGCAAAGCCGGCGACCAGCACGGCGATCAGCCCCAGGATCAGCAGGTTCCGCTTCATGCCCAACCCGTTCGCTCTGCCACGGCGCCGCCTCAGACCGGGAAGAACTGCGAGAAGTACTTGGCCCAGATGCTGATGGTGATCGTCCAGGCACCGACGACCAGCAGGACGACGCCGCCCCACCGCTTCACGTGCGTCGACTCGGCGCGCAGCTTGGCGACGAACTCGTCTTGGGCCAGCCCGATCGCCACGGCCAGCCCGAACAGGAGGAGGACGATCACCAGACCGGCGACGCCGAAGGCGGCGAGCGAGGCGACGAGGCCGCCGACCGTGAGGGCGTACCCGACCAGACCGGCCAGGATCGGCCCCGTTCAGCCAAAGCCGGCAAGGATGTAGACGAACCCGTAGAGGCCGAACGCCCGCGCGGGCTGCTCCGCCGCAGCCGCGCTTGCCGGCGCATCAGCGGATTCGTCAGGGCGGTGGGCGGAGAAGGAGACAGGGAGCAGCCCGACCTGGATCAGCCCGAGGAGGATCAGGAGCACCCCGACCACGAGCCGGATGGTCCGGCCGGCCGTGCTCGTGAACGTCACCCCTTCAAAGAGCGCCGAGGCGCCGAGGGCGATCGCGATCCCCGTCAGGATCAGGAAGGCGCTCGCCCCCAGCGCGAGCGCGGTCGCGAAGCTCAGCGCCCGCGGCATCCGCGCTCTCGAATCACCACTCGGCGCGCCGCTCTCGCGGGCGAGGAGGGTCACCAGCAGCGGGAACGAGCAGGGGGAGAAGAACGAGGCGATGCCCGCCCCCGCGGCCAGGACGAGGAGGCCGATCCCGTCGCCGCCGGCAGGTCGAAGCGGGGGTAGAGGACGTAGCCGGCGTAGCCCGCGAGCGCCAGGACGCCGACGATGGCCGCCAGGAGGATGTACCAGAAGCTCTGGTTCTCCTGGGTTGTGGGACGTGGTGTCGGCATGGTGGCCTCCGCTCAGCCGGTCCGCTCGGTCGCCGCCGCCAGCTTCTGGCCCAGCTCCCGCTCGTTGACCCGCCCGACGAAGGCCAGCTCGCCGTCGATCACGAGGGCGGGAGTCGACCAGATACCGTACTCGCCGACGACCTCCGGCTGCTCCGTCAGGTCCACCTCGCGGACCTCGATCCGGTAGGCATCCTGCACCCGCCCCAGGGCATCCTTGATCGCCTGCTTGGCCTGCGCGCACTTCGAGCAGCCCGGCGCGGTGACGAGCTGGACGGAAATCGACTTCCGGTCATGTGGTGATTCCTCCCGTGGTGGTCGGTGCCGCCCCTGACGAAGGAGCGGGCACGAACAGGTGTATTCAGGCCGCCATCCGGCGGCAGGTCTCGGCGCCACCTCTTGGCCTTCGTCGTCCGCTCGACCTCGGACGATGACGAGCCTAAACCCGCCCCTATACGGGAAGGTCAAGGGGCGCGTCCGAATCGTCTTGCGGCCCACGCAGGCGCCGGTTCTCGATCACGTGGCAGTACCGACCCTTCCGCGCGCTGATGTCGGCGGGCGCGGCCTCGGCGTCACGGAGGAGGGCCTCCAGGTCCCCGCTTAGCAGCTGCAGGCGCCGGATGCGGTCTTGTAGGTCGGCGACCTTCTGCCGCGCCACCCCGAGCACGTAGGGGCAGGGCGCCTCGCCCTCGTCCCGCACCGCCAGGATTTCCCGGATCTCCCCGAGCGTGAAGCCGAAGTCCTTGGCCGCACGGATGAAGGCGAGGCGCTCCGCGTCCTGCGGGCCGTAGAGCCGGTAGCCGCTGTCGCTGCGCCCGGCCCGCGGCATCAGGCCCGCCTCCTCGTAGAAGCGGATCGTCTTCGGGCTCACGCCGGTGCGACGGCCCAGCTCGCCGATGCGCCAGCCCGGATCGGCGCCGGCGGGGGACGCCCCGGCCATTCCAGGCGGTGCAGGCTGGTACGCCATCGGAGTTCTCCTTGCTAGCGGTGGCCGCCCGGCCAGGTCAGGAACGGCATGTTGACGACGGCGCCGGGCCGCTCGATCGTCAGCTCGCCCGCCCGCTCGGCCGCCCGGATGTCCTCGGCCGCTCGCAGGACCCGTGGCGCGGCATCCTCCGCCCAGGTCACGAGGTTGACGGCGCGCAGCGGGCTGTAGGCCTCGTCGCCGGGGGCGGAGTCGAAGACGTCCGGCTGGAAGCCCATCGGTCCGCCCATCGCTCTCTCGGGCCTGACGCCGTTGGCGAAGACGTAGACGTTGCCCAGTGCCGATGCCGGGACGTCGGCAAGCTGCGGGACGAGGATGACGGGCGACCCCATCATCCCGGTCAGCAGCTCGGCGATCCGCGCGTCCGAAGCCTCGGTGTGGACGAACTGGATGGGCTGCCCCGCGTAGAAGCCGTCGACCGGCGGGAGGGAGACCGGCGTGCCGGCCGGCGTTGCCAAGCCGCTTGTGCCCGGGGCAGGCGTCTCCATGCCGGCCATGCCCCCGTCCTGCCGGGCCACGGCCCCGTCCCGGCCGCCCGACCAAAGGACGAGGCCCAGCAGCACGATCGTGCCCAGGACCGCGCTACGGGTTCGGGTGCGACGCATGAGCTCCTCCTCGGCGGCCCCTGTGCCCGTCCGCATGCCGCCGACCGTACGCTACACCTTCCAGTATGGTGGAAGGTCAAGGGCCAATTTGGAGCGATCCCTGAAGCGGAAGGGGTCGCGCGGGAGCGGGAGCTAGTGGGTCGCCGTAGAGGCCGATCGGTAGGTAGAGGAGCCGCCCGCGCACAGACGGAAGACATCTCCGTAGGGAGCCAGCCGAGTCGTCGAATGGTTGATGGGCGACGCCGTGGTTCCGGGAGTGGCCCAGCCTGTTGAAAAACTCGCCGGACACGGTTTCAGGACCCTCAACAGCCATCCCCGGACGGCACGCGAAGCACGAAATCTCTTCCATTCGGGCTCGCCGCCCCTCGTGAGCAGCGTCACCCGAACGTGCTCTCGACTTTTTCAACAGGCTGGGCCGTTATGGGAACCGGGGACGCCACGGACGCCACACCGGCCGTCCGGCTCCGCGGAGGCCCGCAGGCGGCCGCTCACTGGTCCTCGGGCAGCACCGCCGCTCCCCGGATGCTTCCGCGTGGACCGGGCGGGCCGGAGGAGCCGCCGTTCGCGACGACGGGGCGGGAGTGGTATCCGACGATGCGTCCCCATGGGCGACCCGCGTCGTCCCCTTCGCCAGCCCGCTCCCGACACGCTTACCCCAACGCGGACCACCGGTTGACCGCGCCGGGCACCCGGCCCTATGCTTACGGCACGTAAGAATACCTGAGGAGGCTTCTCGATGCAGCAAGAGGCACCGGGCACAACCGATGGCTAGGGCGCGGACACGTCGGCCGCCGGCCAGGCCGCCTTCCGCCACGGACCGGACCGGCAGGATCCGGCCGTCCGGGTCGCGCCCCCCGGCGGCGCGAACACGCCGCGCCAGCCGGCCGAGAGGGCTGACTGAGCTCGCGGCGCTCGCGCTCGTGGTCAGCCTCGGCCTCGTCGCCTGGTGGGCGTACGCCTCCCTGCGTGGCGACAATGAGGCGAACGGCGTCGGTGAGGGGCGGCCGATCGCGACGATCAAGGCGCCGGATGTGCACTCCCTCCTGATCGACCCGGGCGACCCGGACCGCGTCCTCTTCGGCGCCCACTCCGGGATCCAGGAGAGCCGGGACGGCGGGTTCACCTGGGAGGCCGGGGCGCTGCGCAACGCTGATGCAATGAGCCTGGCCGTCAGCCCCAAGGAGCCGGCGACGCTCTACGTGGCGGGCCACGACGTGTTCCTCGTCAGCCGGGACGGCGGGGCGACCTGGCAGCCGGTCGCGCACGACCTGCCCGGCACCGACCTCCACGCCTTCGCCCAGGACCCGAGCGACCCGCGGCGCCTCTACGCCCTCGTCGTCGGCACCGGCGTCATGACCTCGGCGGACGGGGGTGCGACGTGGGAGCCCTTGCCGTCGCAGCCCCCGGGTCTGGGCGGGCACGGCGCGCTCGCCACCGACGGCGCCATCCTCTACGCGGTCACGGGGGCGGGGCTGGTGCGCAGCCCGGATCAGGGGGCCTCGTGGGAACCGCTCCCGGCCCAGCCAAGCGGCGGGGTGATGAGCCTCGCGATTCCCGCGGCCGACCCGGAGACCATCTACGCGGGGACGGAGAGCGGCATTGCCAAGAGCACCGACGGCGGCGCGAGTTGGGCAGAGGTCGGACCGACCGGCGTTCCGGCTCTTGCCCTCGCCGTCGCTCCATCCGACCCGAACCGGGTGCT
>JAUJOZ010000031.1 GCA_030447415.1 Thermomicrobiales bacterium
CCGACCGACGGCGGCGCAGCTCCCGACCACTCGCCGTGCGGTGGACTCATGATGCTGGGGAGTCATACGGGATCCGGGATGACCACGGAGCGCTTCCGTCACGGTCGTCGGTCCTCACCCCCGACCCCTCTCCCGGTGCGCGGGAGAGGGGAGCTCGTCCGGGTACGGCGGGGCGAACGCCAAGCGATCACCCGGAGACCGTATTACCCCTAGGATCGCGGCACGTTGATCCCGCCACCCGCCGATTCGGTCAGCATCTGCCCCCGGAACGCACACCAAGGAACGAGTTGACAGCCTTCCGGGCTGACACACCCCTCAACACACTCGTGACCAAGTTGTGACCAAGAGCCCGTGCCGGAGGGAGACAAAGCGCACAGCGACGGGGAAATCTAATCGAGCTTGAAGTACTTGAAGCTTTCCGCGTAGTCGCCGGCGCCTTCGTGCTTGGCGGCCGTTTCGCGGGCCCAGTCGCGAATCTCCGGCGCGAAGTCCCAGTCGCCGATCTGGCTGACGTGGGCGCGCAGCGCGGCCAGCTTCGTTTCGAGGTGGGCGGTGATGTCGATCCAGACGTCCGGCTCCTTGGCGCCGGCCAGGTACACCTCCCGCACTTTGTGCGGCTCCAGCCCGTCGGCCAGCAACTCCGGGAAGGTCATCCGGTCGCGGGCGGCGGGGTAGACCGCGTCGAGCGTCGCCTCGCCGGCCGCGCGGTGGTCGGGGTGGTTGAGGTAGCTCTGGTCGACCCAGCGCACCGTCGGGTCCTGGCAGATCACGACATCGGGCTTGAGCCGGCGGATGACGCGGACCAAATCCCGCCGCAGCGCCAGGTCCGGCACCAGCGTGCCGTCCGGGTGGCGAAGAAAGACGACGTCGTGCACCCCGAGGATGGCGCAGGCGTCGCGCTGCTCGGTCTCGCGGGTGGCAGCGAGCCGCTCGGGCGTCATCGCCGGGTCGCTGCTCCCCTTGTCGCCGCTGGTGAGGAGGACGTAGACGACCTCGTGCCCTTCCGCCGTCCACCGCGCCACGGTCCCAGCGCAGTCGAACTCGGCGTCGTCCGGGTGGGCGATGACGACCGCGACCCGCTTCGGCCCGGTCGGTTCCGCCTCCGGCGCGGCCGCCTGGGCGGCGGTCACCATGGATTCAGCATCCACGGCCGCCGATGGTTGGCTGGCAAGGTTCTGCGCCTGGGCCGACTCGTCGGGGGTTGGGTCCACGGGTTCTGGCATCGTTCGTTGGTCTCCTCTCGGCACGTGACATCGGCGACCCGACCGGACGGATCGCCGGCCGTTCGATTGTGCGCGAAGTCGCCCCCCTGGACAACGAACGGAGCGCTCGGGCCGGACGTACCGCTCGCACCCAGCCGCCAGGCTGTGCGACGATTCCCCCGCAACGACGTGATGACGCACTCCCGCCGAGGGAGGCCCGGCTTGGCCACACGCCCGCCACCCCGCGAACACCTCGATCCCCGCGCCCGCACGCTTTGGCGGCTGTCGGGAGCGCTGCAAACCCTGCCACTGGTGCTGCTCATCGTGGCCGCGGCCGGAGCGCTCGCCTGGTTCGACGTGATCCCGGCCCCGCTCGCGGCCGTGCCGGCGGTCGTTGCCGTGGCGCTGGCGGCCATCGCCGTCGCGCTCGTCCCCGATTTCCTGTGGCGCCAGTGGCGCTACGAGATCGGGGAGGCGGAGGTCGATCTCCAACACGGGTGGGTGACCGTCACCCGGACCATGGTCCCGATGGCCCGCATCCAGCACGTCGACACCCGGCGCGGGCCGCTGCAGCGCCGCCTCGGCCTGGCGAGCGTCGTCCTCTATACCGCCGCCGGGGCCAGCGAGATCCCAGCCCTGGCCGACGATGTTGCCGACGGGGCGCGTGACCGCATCGCCGCCCTCGCCAACGCCTATGACGACTTATGAGGGGGCGGGCTGCGGGGTGTTGGGGACGAGGGGTGAGCGCCGGGGTGGACCGAGTCTCATCTCTGGGGACCGCTAGCTGATGGCGGATCGCACGCCCGGCGCTGGACAGGCGGCCGTCGAGCCGGCGGCCCCGCCCGAGCCGGTGAATCCGCCTGCGGCGCCGGTGGCCGGGACGGCGGCGCCGTCTCTGCCACCCCGACGGCAGCACCCATCGTGGATCGTGCTCGGCGCGATCCCGGCGCTGCGGGCCGTTGCCGTGCCGCTGCTGCTCATTCTCTTCACCGGCGGGGGCGACGGAGAGATCTGGCTCCTGGCCGCCGGTGGCGGGCTGGCGCTGGCTGGGGTCGTCGCCCGCGCGGTGGTGTGGTGGCAGTTCCGCTACGAGGTCACCAGCGGCGAGCTGCGGGTCCGCTCCGGCATGCTGGCACGACGGGAGCGTTACATCCCGCTGGAGAGGATCCAGGCGGTCGACGTCAGCGAGACGCCCCTCCAGCGGGTCTTCGGCGTGGTCGGCGTCAAGGTGGAGACCGCGGCCGGGGGCGCCGCGCAAAGCGACGTCGTGCTTCAAGCCGTGACGCGGCGCGAGGCCGATCTCCTGCGGGATCGAGGACCCCGGGGGTCGACGTCAGCGAGACGCCCCACCCGCGGGTCTGCGGCGTGGTCGGCGTCACGGTGGAGACCGCGGCCGGGGGCGCCGCGCAACGCGACGTCGTGCTTCAAGCCGTGACGCGGCGCGAGGCCGATCTCCTGCGGGATCGCCTCGCCGCCCGTCGTCCCGACGCGGCCACCATCCCGGTGCCCGAAACGGCCGCGGGCCAGGATCATCCGCCGGCTCCGCGCGCCGGCGGTGGAGCACTGATCCGCGCCCTCTCGCCGGCCGAACTGCTCGTCGCGGGGGCCACCTCCGGGCGGGTGGGACCGGCCCTAGCCGTCATCTTCGGTACCTACCAACTCGTCGACGACGTGGTGCCGGACTGGTTCTGGGAGCGCGTGGCGATGAGCGCCCCCGGGTTCTCGCTGCGGAGGCTGTTCACCTTGGTCATCATCGTCGGCGTCGGCGCGTGGCTGCTGGCGGTGATCAGCACCGTCCTTACCTACGGGGGCTTCGAGCTGCGCCGGGACGAGGACCGGCTCCAGGTCAGCTACGGGCTCCTCGACCGTCGCCGGAGCACGATCCCGGTGGCGCGCATCCAGGCGGTGACGGTGACGGAGGGTCTGCTTCGCCAGCCGCTCGGACTGGCGGCGCTGCGGGTCGAGAGCGCGGGCTACGGCAAGGACACCGCCGAGTCGGGCGTGCTCTTCCCGCTCCTGCCGCGCGCGGCGGTCCCCGATCTCCTCGCCCGCGCCTGCCCGGACTTCGCCGCCGACCTCGGGGGTACGACGCTGGCGCCGGTCCCGGCGCGGGCGCGCCGACGCTACCTCCTCGGCAACGGGGCGACCAAGCTCGTCTGGCTCGCGATCGTCCTCACGGCCGCGGCCGCGGCGGCCCCGGTCGCCCCATGGTGGTGGGGACTGGCTCCGCTGCCGCTCGTGCCGGTGGCGGCGCTCTACGGCCTCTGCTGCTTCCGGGACACCGGTTGGGCGCTGGACGACGCCGACCGCTTCGTGGTGCGCGCCCGGGCGATCGCCCGGGCGACGACCGTCATCCCCCGCCGCCGCCTCCAGCGCCGCGAGGTGAAGCGCGGCCCCCTCCAGCGACGCACCCGCCTCGCGACCCTGCAAGCGGCGGTGGCCTCCGGCGGTGGCGGCGGCCAGGTCACCCTCGCCCACCTGGACGAGGAAACGGCCTTCGCCCTCGTTACCCGCCTCGGCCCGGGCGGGCGTCCCAAGGCCGGAGGCGGCGCACGGGAGCCAGAGGCACGGGGGGATAGTGCCGTCGCGGCGCCCGCTGACGAAGGGGCAACCCGGCGCCCCCCCGAGATGCCGTCAACCCCGTCGCGATCGCAGCCTTCCGGTATTGACGAGGCGGCGGTAAGCGGCGCTCAAGCCGTCTCCACGGACTCCTGACCCCTGACGACCGACTCACGTCCGCACCTCGTCCACCAGCCAGCGGTCGCCGGCCCTGGCGAGGACGAAGACGTTCGTCTCGGTCCGGGCCGAGCCCGCGGCGACGCCCGCCGGGGGCGACCCGCCGGTCGGGGCGGGGCCGTGCGTATGGCCGCCGGCGGTGGCGGCAACGACGCGGGCGACAGCACGCCCGTCGGGCAGGAGGCGCACGTCCTCGATGGCGACGATCGCCACCCACTCGGCCGGTTGCGCCGGCACGGGTTGGGTCGCGACCCGATCGGCGAAACCCGGCGGTGTCCGGACGAAGGTCGGCCGCAGATGGGTATCGGTGTAGAGGGCGAGCCGGCGCAGGGTGTCCCGGGCGTTGGTGCAGGCGACCAGCTCGCGCACCGTGGCCGTCACCCCGGCGATCGTTTCGGCGTCGGCCGGCTCGCCCGCTCCTGGGTCAAGCGGCGTCGGGGTGGGACGCGGCGCCGTGCTCGGTGCGACGGACCCGTCGGCCGAGGGCGTCCCGCCCAGTGCCAGGAGCGACGCCGGTGACCGGGGCGCCACCCGGCACTCGTCCGGGCCGGGCGCGGTCTGCGCCGCGCCGGCGCGATCCGGCAGGGCGCGGAGGTAGGCGACGAGGTCGCGGACCTCGGCCTCGCCCAGCCGGTCGCCGAAGGCGGGCATGCTGCTGCCCGGGATACCGTTTGCGATCCAGAAAGCGACGTCCTCATCCCGGTGGAAGCGCGCGTGGTACGAGGCGAGGTCGGCCGGCGGCGGGTTGAGCCCCGCGGCGGCCGGTCCGTCGCCGCGCCCCCGTGCCCCATGGCACGCCACGCAGTTTGCGGCGAAGAGGGCCTCGCCCCGCGCGACCGCCGCGCCGTCAACCGCGCCAGCGGGAGCCGGTGCATCGGCGGAGGCCGACGAGGAACCGACCCGCGCCTGCAACAGCAGCAGCACCCCGAGCGCGAACGCGACGGCCGCCAGGCCGGCGCTCTCCTTGCGGAGCGGCGCTCGCCCCGCCTGCCAGGCGAGTCCTAGGCCGGCGACCCCAGCCACGAGGAGGAGGAGCCCGGCGATTCCGGACGGGCCGAAGCGCCAGGCCGGTCCCGGGAGGCGGGCCGCGGACGGCGCCGTGTCGATCGATTGGGTCACGGTGGCGGTCCAGTCGGTCGTCCCCGGTCGGCGGACGATGACCTGAATTGTCCAGTCACCGGCGATGCTGAGCTCGCTGCCGTGCGCCTCGAAGGCGCCGCCGCTCACCGGAGTCAGCGCGATCTGCTTCTGCCCCGTCTCCCGGCTCGGCAGCTCCAGCCGGAGCAGCGCCTCCGTGCCGGCCGTTCCGGCGGCGCCCGCCGTGTGCGCCGCGTGGCCGCTGCCGAGTTCCAGTCGGTAATGGTTGGGCCCGGTTGCTCCCGGGGTCAGGTAGAGCGTCGCCTGCTGGCCCTCGGCCTTGAGGTCAATCGCCAGGCGACCGGCCGCCTGCGCCAGCTCATCGCGCGCCGGCGCCTGACCGATGAGGCGGCCGACGACGAGCAGGACGAGGACGACGAGCACCACCTCGGCGGCGACCGTCCCCGCAAACCGCCGGCTCCACCGGTTCGTCGCCCGCGCGCCGTCCGGCCGGCGCACGCGACGGGTGATGACGAGCAGGTTGAACGCGCCGAGGACCAGCAGCGGCACGAGCAGGCCGACCTTGAGCGCCAGCGATCGCCCGTAGGCGGTATCCCGTAGCGCGTCGAGGTTGCCGACCTGGAGCCAGGCGCTGTAGAGACCGGTGAACCCCAGGATCGCCCAGGCGACGAGTGCCAGGAGCGAGAAGCGCGGCAGCGCCCGCGCCAGCACCTGACGCCGTTCGGCCGGCGTCAGCTGGGGCAGCATCGGCACGAGGGCCCCAAGTAGCACGAAGAGGCCGCCGACCCAGAGCGAGGCCGCCAGGAGGTGGAGGACGTCGAAGGCGACGGCCGTGGCGCGGCCGGCCGACTGGGCCGACGCGTGGGCATTCAGACTGAAGGGGAGCGGCAGGAGGGCCGTCAGCCCCAGCGTCGTCGCCGTCGTTCGCGTATGGCGCCACGGCCGCCACCAGGTGCACCCCGCCAGCGCGGCGGCGTAGAGGAGGAACAACCCGACCCGGAGCAGCCAGAGCGACCCATAGCGGGTCTCGCCGAGGGTCGTCGCCAGGCCCGCGACCAACCCGTCCGAACCGGCGATCGCGGCCGCCTGGACGAGCAGCGCGAATACACTACCCACCACTGCCAGTCCGATGGCGCCTGTCGCCAGGCGGCGGACGCGGCGAGCAAGGACCGGCCCCACCCGCCAGGCGGGCGAGATCGCCGGGCGCAGGACCAGGAGCCAGGTCGGCCAGACGCCGACCACGGCCGCCAGGCCAAGGAGCGCCAACCACCGGGACAGCGCGCGGAGCCAGTCGGGGGGGCCGGTCCCGGTGGTGGTGACGGCGGGGGGCATCACCACCCGGACGTCAGTCTGGCTGCCGACGGTGAAGGCGACGTAGTTCTGGGCGGTGTGCCCGTCCGCCTCCGAGAGTGTCCGCCACAGGACCGAGTAGGTTCCGTTCGGTAGGTTCGGCGGCAGGTCGACGACCATCGTGAAGCGGTCGCCGCCCGCGCGGCTGGTGGCGCCGGGCACGGCGTTGCCGGTTTGGTCGAAGAGCTCAGCGCGGCTGTAGGAGCGCTCCAGCGGCTCGGTGAAGCGGAGGGTGATCCGGGCCAGCGCCGTGGGGAGCACCGCGTTGGCCGCCGGGTCACTCGTTTCCAGGGCCGCGTGTGCCGCCGCCGGGCGCACGTTCCGCGCCAGCAGGGCAAGCCCGATGAGGAGGGCGAGGAGCAGCGACGCCGACCCACTCCGGCACCGGATCGGTCCCGGAGCAGAACGGGGGAAGACGGTCGTGCAGTGAACGGGGAATGGCGAAGATCCCATGGTCACGTGTCGTTTCATCGAGGTTCGGGACGGAGCCACCGGCCACCGCGTGCGCACCGATAACCCACGGCGCGGGACCATCGCGCGCCTACGGGCGAGCGGCGGCCGGTGCCGGCGGCGCCCCGGCGGCTCGCCGGGTCACCGCTCGGCGAATCAGCCAGAGGGCGACCGCGCCGACGACCGACAGGCCAGCGAGCAGACGCGTCGGGCCGCCGGACAGGTCGCCCGTGGAAGGTGTAACCGCCGGGTGTGCTCGGGAAGAAGTAGGAGGTGTAGTGGCCGGGATCGCCGAAGGCGGGCAGCAGCGGCAGCGGCATCCGCTGGTCGCCGAACATCACTTCCGCCTGAAGCGTGCCGATCAGCCCCTCCACGGGCGTCCCCGCGTCCTCAGTCGCCGCACCGGCGGTCGGGGCGCCCCCTGCGGCGGCCGGACGCACCACGCGCAGGCTGAGGCCGTTCTTCTCGCCGACAAAGGCCGGTTCGTCCAGGAAGCCAACGGTTAACTCGTACTGGCCGCCGGCGACCTCGCGGTGCTCGTGCGCCGCGGCGGTCAGTGGGAGGAGCACGGCGAGCAAGACCGCCGCGCCGCAACCCGCGGCGCCGCATACGATGCGCATCGGTCGCATGGAAATCCCTCCACCCCGCCACAACGCTCGTGGCGGTTCGGTGTCGTCGCGCCTTAGCTGCAAGCGGTCGCGATCCGAGGGGGAGGAGGATCTGGTCGCAGGAGGAGGCCCGCCCAGCGACGTGCCAGACCGACGACCCGGGGCAGGGCCGCCGCGACGAGCAACCCGACGAGTGCCATGACGGCGGCGACGGCCGCGGCCCGATCGAGGGCCGGGGCGACCTCGGAGAGGAGCGGGACGTCCGGCGGGGCCGTGGCCCAAACCGCGTCGGTCCCCGCGACGCCACCATGATCACCGCGAATGAGCGTCGTGGCGGCGTCTCCGCCCTCGTCATGGCGGTGCGGCACGGTCCCGGGCGTGAAGTCCGCCCACAGCTGGAAGGCGGCGTGGGGGTGGGGGTGGTGGGCACCGACTCGGTACTCGACCGGCATCATCAGCAGCCCGAGCACCGCGACGGCGCCGAGCACGGAGCCGAATCCCCGATGGCTGACGGTCGGGAAGAAACGTCGCACGGGCCCCTCGGCGTCGTTCGCGCCGGTCGTGTCTCCGCGGTCGCGTGTCCGTGAATGGTAGCACGCCCCGGTTGACAACCGGCGATCAATGCAGCAACGTATGCCTATCTGCTTATACGAGATACGGAGACCATCATGGCGGTAATCCAGGATCTGTCCCTTACCCTCAAGGCCAAGCTCTTTCGCGGCCTGGCCGATCCCTCCCGCCTCGCGATCCTGGAGGCCCTTCGCGACGGCGAACGAACCGTCACCGAGCTGGTGGAGGCGACCGGCCTTTCCCAACCGAATGTGTCAGGCCACCTGGCCTGCCTCAAAGACTGCGGGCTGGTCGTCGGCCGCCAAGCAGGGCGCTTCGTCTCCTACGCCGTCGCCGACCCGCGGATGGAGGAGGTCATGCGCGCCGCCGAGGGGATCCTCGCCGACGTGGCGGCGCAGGTCTACGTCTGCACGCGGCAGGATCGGGCAGGAGGAGCCGATGACCTCGGCGGCTGAGGGGACCACCGTCAGCCTGCCGATCGAGGGGATGGACTGCGCCTCCTGTGCCGCCCATATCGAGGGAGCGATCGCCAAGCTGCCCGGGGTCGCGCATGTCCAGGTCCTCTCCTCGGCCGGGCGCGCCAGCGTCACCTACGACCCCGATCGGGTCACGTGCGAGCAGATCGAGGGCGCAATCGACGGCGCCGGCTACGCCGTCCGCCGCGACGTGGTGGAAGCAGCGATTCCGCCCCTGACAGCCGGCCGGCGCGAGATCGGCCGGATCGTCGGCTGGGGCAGCCTCGGTTTGGTCACGCTCGTGGTCCTGGTCGCCGCCGTCGGCGAGCGGATCGGCCTCGTCGACCGGGCCGTCGATCGGCTGCCGTGGTGGATCCCGGCCTTCGCCATCGCGGTCGGTGGCTGGCCGGTGTTCCGTGGTGTCTTAGAGGCGACGCTCCGCCGCCAAATCACCTCTCACACCCTGATGATGAGCGGCGTCCTCGCCTCCACCGCCATCGGTGAGTGGACGACCGCCGCCATGATCGTCTTCTTCATGCGCTTCGCGAACTGGCTGGAGGAGCGCACCACCAGCCGCAACCGCCAGGCCCTGGAGCAACTCCTCACCCTCCAACCCGCGACGGCGCGGGTGCTACGCGACGGCCGCGAGGTCGAGGTGCTCGTCGCTGGAGTCAGCGTGGGGGACGTGGTGCTCGTGCGCCCCGGCGAGCGCGTGCCGGTCGACGGCGAGGTGATCGAGGGGCAGGCGCCGGTCGACCAGGCTCCGATCACCGGCGAAAGCGTGCCGGTCGACAAGCGTCGCGGCGACCCCGTCTTCGCCGCCACGGTAGCCCAGGCCGGCTTCCTCAAGGTGCGGGCAACCCGCGTCGGCGCAGACACCACCTTCGGCCGGATCGTGCGTCTGGTGGAGGAAGCCGAGGCACAGAAGGCGCCGGTGCAACGGTTCGCCGACCGCTTCTCGACCTAGCCACTGGTGCTGCTTATCGGCGTGGCGGCGTACGTCGTCACCGGGCAGGTGCTCAACGCCGTCGCGGTGCTGGTCGTCTCCTGTGCCTGTGCCATCGCGCTGGCCACCCCGGTGGTGGTCCTGGCGAGCGTCGGGAGTGCCGCGGGGCGGGGCCTGCTCGTCAAGGGCGGGATCGCCCTGGAGCACCTCGCCCGGGTCGACACGGTCGTCATGGACAAGACGGGCACCCTGACCCGGGGCCGACCGACCGTCACCGACGTGGTGAGCCTCAACGGACTCGGCGAAGTGGACCTCCTGCGGGTCACCGCCGCGGTCGAGTCGCGCAGCGAGCATCCTTTGGCCAAGGCGATCGTCCGCCGGGCGGCCGAACGGGGGATTACGTCCCCCGAGCCCGACGCTTTCTCGCCCTTGCCCGGTCGTGGCCTGGTCGGGAGCGTCGGCGGGCGGGAGTGGGCGGTCGGCAACCGCCGGTTGCTGGCGGAACGCGGCGTCCAGCTGGACGAGGCGGGCGAGGCGCGCGCCCGGGCGTTGGAAGCAGCCGGGAAGACCGCTTTCTTCGTGGCCGGCGGGCGGGACGTGGCCGGCATCGTCGCCGTCGCGGACACGATCCGACCGGAAGCGAAGGCCGCACTGGCCGACCTGAAGCGACTCGGCGTTCGCCGCCTGCTGCTGCTGACCGGCGACCACGAGCGGGTGGCCGCCGCCGTCGCGCGCGAGTTGGGACTGGAGTACCGGGCCGGGTTGCTGCCCGAGGACAAGATCGCCGCGGTGCGGGAGCTCCAGGCGGCGGGAGCCGCCGTCATGATGGTCGGCGATGGCGTCAACGACGCGCCGGCGCTGGCCCAGGCCGATGTCGGCGTCGCGATGGGCGCCGGGGCCGATGTCGCCATCGAGGCGGCCGACGTGGCGCTGATGCGCGATGACTGGGCGCTGGTGCCCGAAGCGATCCGCATCGGCCGGCGCGCCCGCCGCACGATCTACCAGAACCTCGGCTTCACCGCCTGCTACAACGTCGTCGGCATCGCCCTCGCGTTCGTCGGCATCCTCCCACCCGTGCTGGCCGCGGCCGCGCAGGGACTGCCGGACGTGGCAATCATGCTCAACTCGAGCCGGCTATTGCGCCGCAAGTAGGGCGAGCACAGCACGGTCGGCGAGCGTCCCGCGTCGGTCGAATCGGTACGCCTGCACGGTCGGTCTCCTCCCCGGATCTTCGCCCAGGGTCCGCCTGCGACGCTTCGCCGCCGGCTACACCGGCGACGTCACGCTCGCCGGGCGAAATCGGGGCGTTAGCCGATCGCCATCGAGCGGGGACCGGTGGGTTGCCTGCCCGGCGCTTCCGCTGATGCAGCACGGCCGTGGCGTCAACGCCACGGCCGTTGCGTGTGCGGCAGGTGCTCCAGCGGCGCCGTTAACGTCATGCCGTTCGTTCGGCATCATCGCGACCGAACGACCCGTGCCGCTCGCCGACGGACCGAGCCGCGCCATGCCCGGCACCACGCTCCCGGACCACCTCCCGAACCTGCCCCTTCCGCTCACGCCCCTCGTGGGCCGGGAGCGCGAGGTGGCCGCGGTCGTTGACCTGATGCGCCGGGAGGACGCCCGCCTGCTCACGCTGACCGGCCCGGGCGGGGTGGGCAAGACCCGCCTGGCCCTCGCCGCCGCTGGGCGGCTGGTCGCGGAGTTCCCGTATGGCGTGGCGTTCGTCGGCCTGGCGCCGGTCGCCGACCCCGGCCTCGTCGCGCCCGCCGTCGCCCAAGCGCTCGGGGTCCGCGACGCCGGGGAGGAGCCGCTCGACGCCCGCCTCAAGGCGTTCCTGCGCGAGAGGCGCCTGCTGCTGGTGCTGGACAACTTCGAGCAGGTGGTGGAGGCGGCGCCGCTCGTGGCCGAGCTGCTCGCCGCCTGCCCGGGCTTGACGGTGCTCGCCACCAGCCGCGTGCGGCTCCGGGTGTCCGGCGAGCGGGAGTACCCCGTGCCGCCGCTCGGGCTGCCCGCGCCAGGCGGGGGCGACCCCGCCGCCGAGGAGACCGACGCCGAGGCGGTCCGGCTCTTCGTCGCGCGGGCGGAGGCGGTGCAGCCCGGCTTCGCCGTCACGGCCGAGAACGCGCCGGCGGTGGCCGACATCTGCCGCCGGCTCGACGGGCTGCCGCTCGCGATCGAGCTGGCCGCCGCCCGGACCAAGGTGTTCCCGCCCTCCGATTTGCTGGCGCGGCTGGAACGGCGGCTCCCGTTGCTGACCGGCGGCGGGCGCGATCTGCCCCTCCGGCAGCAGACGATGCGGGACGCCATCGCCTGGAGCCACGACCTCCTGCCCCCGGCGGACCGGATCCTCTTCCGGCGCCTGGCGGTCTTCGTCGGCGGCTTCGACCTGGAGGCGGCGGAGGCCGCGACCCGCGGGGGGGGAGGCGACGCGGTGGGGGACGTTGCCGAGGGCGTCTCGTCGCTGGTGGAGCAGAGCCTACTCCGCCCGGCGGAGGAGGGGACGGCGGGCGCGCCGCGCTACCAGATGCTGGAGACGGTCCGGGAGTTCGGGCTGGAGCGGTTGGCCGAGGCGGGGGACGAGGAGCCGGCCCGCCGGTCCCACGCGCTGGCGTTCCTGGCCCTGGCGGAGCGGGCGGCCGCGGAGCTCGACAGCCCCCGGCAGGCGGGCTGGCTGGCGCGCTTGGAGGCGGAGCACGCCAACCTGCGCGCCGCGCTCGGCTGGTTCCGCGATGGGGGCGACGGGGGGGCGCTCGCCCGCATGGTGAGCGCGCTCTGGCCGTTCTGGCTGGTGCGCAGCCACCACCGCGAGGGGCGTTCCTGGTTCGAGCAGGCGATCACGGGGGCGACGGGGTGGTCGCCGGCCCTCCGCGGGGCGCTTCACGGCGGCAGTTGGTTCGCCAGCAACCAGGGCGACCACGAGCGGGGGGTCGCCCTTGCGCAGACCCTGCTCGCGGCCGCGCGCGAGCACGAGGATCCCACGGGCGTCGCCAACGCCCTGAGCCTCCTCTCCTACGCGGCGACGTTCCGCGGCGATCACGAGCGGGCAACGTCCTTCGCGGCCGACGCGCTGGCGGTCGCCCGGCACGCCGGCGACCGCTGGGCCACGGCGTGGGCGCTGATCCGGCTGGGCGTTGCCGCCCAGGATTGGGGTGCGTTCGACAGCGCGGCCACCTACCACGAGGAGTCGCTGGCGATCTCGCGGGCGAAGGGCGACCTCGCCATGATCTCGGTCTGCCTCTCCAATCTCGCGCTCGTCGCCCACGCGCGCGGGGACCTTCGCCGGGCCGCCGCGCTGAACCGCGAAAGCCTCCAACTGTGCCGGGAGCTGGGCGGGCGGTGGGCGATGGGCGACGTCCTGGCCCCGACCGCGCACCTGGTGGCGGAGGGCGGGGACGCGATCACGGCGGCCCGGCTGATCGGGGTGGTCGACGCGCTCCGCGACGCGACCGGCGGCTCGCTGCAAACGCTCGTCCGCTCGCTCTCCGATCGTGGGGTGGACGCCGCACGGCAGCGCCTGGGCAACGACGGGTTCGAGCGAGCGCGGCGAGCCGGGCGGGCGATGCCGCTGGAGGCGGCGCTCGATGGGGCGCTGGCGGCGCTTGCCGGCCTCGCCGAACCGGCGCCACGGTCCGCCGAAGCGGCAACCGCCGGGGGGTTGACCCCCCGGGAGCGCGAGGTGCTGCGCCTGCTCGTCGCCGGGCGCTCCAACCCCGAGATCGCCGAGGCGCTGTTCATCAGCCGCGCCACGGCCAGGACCCACGTCGCCAACATCCTCGCCAAGCTCGGCGTCGGCTCGCGCGGCGAGGCCGCCGATCACGCCCACCGCCGCGGCCTCGTCTGACGGCCCGCCCTCGCCCGCCTACGTACGGTGCCCCCCGTCTACGCACCTTGCGTAGGCCGGTCGCTCCTCCCTTGCGTCCACAAATCGGCCACCTGGCCGATGCGATGGGTAGTGGCGACAGGCATGATCGGAGCGTGCCCGGCGACGGGCAACCGGCGACGGAGCCGGGACGGAAGGTCGGGCACGACCCGGCGCGACGCTCGAAGGAGACGGCCATGCAACCCCAGTTCGGTTCGGTCCAGATGGTCGCCGGCGCCTACGAGCAAGAACTGCGGGCCGACGCCGCGCGGGTCCGGCCGACCCGCGGGGCGAGGCCGGCGGGATCGCGGCGCCGACGCTCCCGAGCCGGGTCCGCCGCGCCGTCGGCGCCGGTCTCGTTCGCATGGGCGAGCGCCTGCAGGGCGCGCACGCTGCCCCCGTGATCGCGCGTGGTGCCGGGACCAGCATCAAGCCGGGCGCGGCGGCCTGAAACCGGGGCGGCCAGGATCGTTGGACCGCCTCAGGCCGTGGGCCGGCGTCGCACCACTGCACGCACCGTCTCGTGGCTGACGCCGAACTCGGCGGCCAGGGACCGCAGACTGCGAGAGGGGGCGAGGCCGCGGATCGCGCGACGCTCCTCCTCGGTCAGACGGCCCGGCGGGCGGCGCTGGTAGGGCGCCCGACGCGACTCGCCAACCACTCGACGCTCCAACGGCTGCCCCACCACCACGAAGCCGGGTCGGATGGTGCGAGCGCGCGACCGATCCCTGACGAAACCACCGGCAGAGCGCGCTCGACCCTGTCCAGCGGGGCGACGGGAGCACGCGGGATGACGCAACACCCGGTCCCGCCCCGATTGCCGTCGCGGCCGGCCGGCGCGGCTGCCGACTCGAGGCGAACCTGGATTGGGCTCGCGCTGGCCGGGCTCGCCTGCATCGCCATCGGCGTGCTGACCAGCGCCTTCCAGGGCAGCCCATCAGCTGGGCCGGCGACGCCTGCCGTCATCGATGCCCCGACTCCCGCGCCCGCGGCGGTCGGGTTGGCCCGGTCCACCGCAACGCTACGGTCGGCGCCACCGACGAGGAGACCGGGCAGCCTTATGCATCTCGCCGGCATCGGCCTCGGCAGCGTACGCTGACGGGCTCGATGTAACCGATGGTCGGCCACCAACGGCGCGGCGCCGGCCAGAAGGCCGGCGCCGCGATCTCGCTTGCCTCGCTTGATGGATCGGCTACGGCTTGACCTCGACCCGGATGCCGATCGACGCCCAGTCGTAGATCGCCTTGGCGACACTCTCCGGCAAGTTGACGCAGCCGTGGCTCATCGGCGTGCCGAAATTGCTGTGCCAGTACGTGCCGTGGATGGCGTGGCCGACGTTAGTGAAGTACATCGTCCAGGGCACCGCCGGTACGTTGTAGTACTCGCCGCCGATGACCCCTTCCATGTCCTCCGACTCAACCTTGGTGAGGATGTGGTACGACCCCGGCGGCGTGTCGAATCCCTGACGGCCGGTGCTGACGTACGACTCGAAGACCGGGACGTTCCCCTGCCAGGCGATCAGGTACTGCTGGCTGATGCTGACCTCGATCCACTTTTCGGCGCTCGGATCGAGGTCGCGCCTCAGGCTCTGCGGCGCCGGCGACGGGGGCGGCGGCGGAACGAACAACTGCTCGCTGTAGGTCGGGATGTCACCCTGGGCGACCGGCGCCGTCGGCAGCCGCTTGCGCGCCGCCATCAGCTCACCCACCGGAACCAGCCAGGGGTCGTAGCCCGGCTGCCATGCCATCTGGCCCCGCTCGAAGATCTGGTAGGTCACTCCGTCGCGGACGTACTCCTCGGTTAGCGGGTTGCCGAGATAGACCTCGGCACCGGTCGCCTCCCAGAGCGCCTTGAAGCCGTCGAGGACGCCGTGGCCGGTTTCGGGTACGAATCGGTAGGTCTCGCTGTCCGCCGGCGCCTCATCCCGGTCGAGCGGCAGCCAGGCGCGCGCCGCCAGCATCGCCTCGCGCGCCGCTCGGGCCCGCTCGTCGTCCTTCTTGAAGCGGTTCGTGCCGTTGCTCACCGCCGGCAGGCTGCGCGGGATGACGTGGGGGCGCAACTCGGCGCCGACCTTGCCGAGGGTGACGTAGTTGCCGTCAGCGTCGCCCTCGGGCCAGTACTCGAAGCGGGCGTAGCCGTAGTACTGGACGATCCGTCCGTCCTCCTCGAACTCCGGTGTGATCGGGTAACCGAAGGCGTTGGCGCCGCCCCACTCCCGCCACAGGTCGAGGAAGAGCCCGTCAATCGTGTGCCCGGTCTCCGGGATGTAGACCGTCCGCGGCGGCGCCCAGTCGCTGGGCGGCACGGCGGTCGTGGTGGTCGCGTCCGACTGGGTCTGGGTGGCCTGGGCGGTCTGGGCGGCCGGGTCGTCCGGCACGACCTCCGCGGGCTCGTCGAGGACCACCTCGGCCGGCTCGTCGGTCGGCGCAGCGCTCGACTCAGACGGGACGATTGGCGCCTCATCGCTGTCCTGGGCCAGCGCCGCGCCCGGCGCGGCGAGCGGCGCCAGGAGCAGGACGAGGAGCCCGACCAGGGCCAGCCACGCGGCGAAACGGCCGTGGCGGATCGCCGGCCTTCCCGCGATGGTTCCGCTCGTCCGCTGTGCAGCTTTCATGGCGAATGTCTCCGTTGGAGCGCCTCTTCGGCACCGCCCGACCCAGTCACCGGCGGCGATCCGCCGGGTGGGAGACCAGGTCCGTTCCCGTCGGGTGCGCGGCCATGTTCTGGACCCGCGCCCGACTCCCCGATTCCACCAAGTACAACGCACGGTGGGGGCCGAGCGTTTCTCCGAGACGGTCGGTCTCCGGCAAGCGTATGAAGCCGCTTCCGGCGGTTGCACCAGCATACCGGAGCGCCGCCCCTGAGGCAATACGTCTCGGCAGTACGTACATTACTGCACCCCACGGGAGCACTGCCTCGATGAACGCCTACCTTAAACGTGACACCCTGTCACAACCTTCACCTCACGAGACGGTTTTGACACTTCCCGGCTTCCGCCCACTCGCCACGGCAGTCGCGCCGCTCGGTGTCGATCGGTGCCATCACGCACCACGACACCGGATGCCGACCCACGCCGGGCGAGCGTCCATTAGTCCCCGAGGCCGAACTTGAGGCTCAGGTCGAGCGCCGGGGCGGAGTGGGTCAGCGCGCCGACGGAGATGATATCAACCCCAGTCTCGGCGACGGCGCGGACGGTGTCCAACGTGATCCCGCCGGAGGCTTCCAGCAGGGCTCGCCCCGCCACCAGCTCCACCGCCCGCCGCAGCGCCGGCACAGCCATGTTGTCGAGCAGGATGACATCGGCGCCGGCCGCGACCGCCTCGGCGGCCTCCTCCGGCGTCGTCACCTCAACCTCGATCCGCAGCGTATGGGGCGCCCGTTCCCGTGCCAAGCCGACGGCGCGAGCGACCCGGTCGGTGCCGGGCGGACCAATGGCGGCGAGGTGGTTGTCTTTGATCAGGACGCCGTCGCCGAGACCGACGCGATGATTGCGGCCGCCGCCGTGGCGTACCGCCGCCTTCTCCAGGAGCCGCAGCCCCGGCGTCGTCTTGCGGGTGTCGACAATCCGCGCCCCCGTCCCGGCGACTGCTTCGACGTAGCGGGCCGTCAGGGTCGCGACGCCGGAGAGGCGTTGGAGCAGGTTGAGAGCGACCCGCTCGGCGGTGAGGAGGCCGCGCGCCGGCCCCGCCACCCCGACCACGGCATCCCCGGACGCGACCCGTTGCCCGTCCGCAACCCGCGGCTCGTAGGCGATCGCCGGGTCGACCCGACGAAAGACGGCGCCCGCCACGTCGAGCCCGGAGATCACGCCCGGCGCCTTGGCCACGATGACGCCGTGAGCCTGAGCGCCGGCAGGAACGGTCGCCAGCGTCGTCACGTCGCCGGCACCGATATCCTCGGCCAGCGCCAGCTCGACGATCGCCTCCCAACCGGCGCCGATCTCGGATGCCGAACCAGGGGACCAACCGGCGCCCATCCTCGCATCCCGCTCGGGCACCGGGCCGGCGCCCGGTCCGGGCGACCTCATGAGGCGTCCTTGATGGCCGACGGGACGAACGACTGGGAACGAGGGCGGGCGGCCGGCGCATGCCATCCCAAACGGTAGCGGGCGGCGCCGCTCGGGTGCCGGCGGCGCCCGACCAATTTGAAGCCGCACGCCCGATAGAACCCGAGGCCCGCCTCGTCGGTCTCCACCACGAGCGGCCGCTTGCCGGCCCGGCGCAGCGCGTCTTGGAGACAGGCGCGGCCGTATCCCTGCCGGCGACGAGCCCCCGCTACCGCCAGATGGGTGATCTCGACCGACAGCGGCGCCTTGCGCGTCACGCAGACGGCGACGAGGGTGTCCCCGACGGCGAGCCCGTAGATGTCGCGCTCCGGGTCGCATCGAGCGTCCGCCAGGACCGCGCGCCCTGCCTCAGGCGTCCCGTCGAGGGTGCAGGCGGCGAGGATCGCGGCCGCCTCAGCGTCCCGCGTCGGGTCAAGGGGGTGGATCGCCACGCCGAGCGCCGGGAACGACCCGGCGTCCGCAGGCACGGCCGGATTCGGATCAGTCCCTGGATCGCTCACGGCAGGCGGAGCAGGTCGGCGAAGGGCTGAGGATCGCCGTAAGGACCGATCACGGCGAGGTTGAGGCGGTCTTCCCGGAACAGCTCCTGCGCCAGCGCGTGAACCTCGTCCACGGTGACGGCCTCGATCTTCTCCATCACCTCTTCCGGCGTCTTGATCTCGCCGTAGGTCAGCTCCTGGCTGCCGATCCAGGAGGCCACCGACCGGCTGTCCTCCAGCCCCATCAGCAGCCGCCCCTTGCGCAGCTCCTTGGTCCGCCGCAGCTCGTCCTCCGGCACCGGCTCGTCGCGGAGCTTGCGCAGCTCCTCGACCACCGCCCCGATCGTCTCTTCGACCCGTTCCAGGTCGGTGCCGGCGTAGATCACACCCTGCCCGACGTCGGCGTAGGGACGGAAGTAGCCATAGACGGAGTAGACCAGCCCCCGCTTCTCCCGGATCTCCTGAAACAGACGCGAGCTCATCCCCGAGGAGAGGACCGCCTCGATCGTCGACTGCACGTACCGGCGCTCCGTCTGGTAGGAGAGCGCTGGCATCGCCAGGCAGAGGTGGGCCTGCTCGGTGTCGCGCTCGACCAGCCGCACCCGCGGGCCATCCTGGGCCGGGTCCGGCGCGGCGACATCGAACTCGTCGGGCGCCGCCGGTGGCGCCAGGTCGCCGAAGTAACGCTCCGTGAGGGCAACGACCTCCTCATGCCGCACGTCGCCGCCGGCGGCGACCACCAGGCGATCCGGCCCGTAGTTGCGCCGCCAATAGTCGATCATCCCGTCGCGGGTGACGTTGCCGACCGTCTCCTCCGACCCGGCGATGGCGCGGCCGACCGCCTGGTCCCCCCAGACCACCTCGTCGATCACCTCATGGACGAGGTCCTCCGGCGCGTCGTTGATCGAGCGGATCTCCTCGAAGATGACCGAGCGCTCCTTGTCCAACTCCCCCTGGTCGATCACCGAGTTGCGGACGATGTCGGCCAGCACGTCGAAGGAGGCGGCGAGGTGGGTGCTCGGTACCTTGCACCAGTAGGAGGTCGACTCCCGACCGGTGGCGGCGTTGAGGACGCCGCCGACCCCTTCCACCTCCTGCGAGATCAGCATCGGGTCAGGGCGGCGCTCGGTCCCCTTGAAGAGCATGTGCTCCAGGAAGTGGGAGACACCGGCGACGTCCGGCCGCTCGTAGCGGGAGCCGACGCCGTAGTAGAAGATGAGGCTGGCCGAGCGGACCCCGGTCATCGGGCCGGTGACGACGCGCACGCCGTTCGGCAGCGTCGTCTTCTCGTAGAGCTTGGGGCTGGTCGGCGCGGGAACAAGGGTCGACAACGCGACACTCCTCGGGCGAAAACGGTCAGCGATCAGCGGTGGCCATCAGTCGTCAACACGGATTGAAGCGAGCCGGTCGCGATCGATCCGTGCCAGCAGCACCGCGGCAATTGTAGGGGCACGGCGGGCCGGGCCACACCTCGCGATTGGGCGCGTGTGCAGAGAGGGTTGCTACGGCGACACGGCATCGTCCGCCGAGGCGCCGAGCGCGGCCTCGACCGTTTCGACGAGCAGGCGCAGGGCCGACCCTGCGGCGGCGTCGACGACAGCCGTGCGATCACCGGAGAAGTGGTGCTCCTCGCAGACCGTACCGGCCGGACCGGCCGCCGCCACGTAGACGAGCCCGACCGGTTTCCGTGCCGTTGCGCCGCCCGGCCCGGCGATACCCGTGGTGCTGACTGCCACGTCCGCCCCGAAGGCGCGCCGCGCCCCCTCCGCCATCGCACGGGCGCAGGCGTCGCTGACCGCCCCTTGCGTGTCGAGGACGGCTTGGGGCACACCAAGCAGCGCCGCCTTCGCCTCGTTCGCGTAGGCAACGATGCTGCCGAGAAAGTACGCGGAACTGCCGGCGACGGACGTGATCCGGTGCGCCACCTCGCCCCCGCTGCACGACTCGGCCGCCGCGACGGTGAGGGTCGGGCCGGTCGCCAGCAGGGCGTTGAGGCGCGCCTCGGGCGACGCGGATGACATGAGCGGTATCGCCTTCGTCGAAGCGGCGCGGTACGCTGCGAGTCGTTCGGTCGCACGCTCGCGTTCCCGTTTCTCATTGTAGACCGTGGGCTGTCCCGGGACAGCCCGTGCCGCTCGCGGCCTGCGATGGACACGACGGCCCTCGACCCCGACCAGATCGGCTTCCGCAAGCTCCAGATGTCAGATCTGCCGCTGATGCATCGGTGGCTCAACACGGAGTATGTTCGGCGCTGGTACGGCCCCGAGCCGAGGCCATTCCAGGAGGTCGAGCGGACATCCGCCTCCCGCATCACCGGCGATGCGGCGACCGTCGCCCATGTGATGCTCTACGGCGCCAGGCCGATCGGTTACATCCAGACCTACCGGATCGCCGACTACCCTGATGCCACCCGGCACGTCCTGACGCCCGAGGACGCCCGCGCGGCGAGCGTTGATCTCTTCATCGGCGAGTCCGCCTGCGTCCACCAGAGGATGGGCGCGCCCATCCTGCGGCGATGCCTGCGCGACGTGGTCTTTAGAGGAGGCGGCGCGCCCATCTGCCTGATCGGACCCGCCCTGGACGACGCGGTGGCCATCCGCGCCGACGACAAGACCGGCTTCCGGCACGTTCGGACCGTTCAGGTCCCCGACGAGCCGGTCCCCGAGTACCTGACGCGAATTGCGCGGGAGGACGTTCTGGGAGCGTCGTTGGCGGTGCTACGATGAGCCCTTCTATCGGCCAGCGGAGCCCGAGGGTAGCAACCATGACGACCGAGGCGGATCACGCGACGGCGCGGCCGCGCGTCCGGTACAAGGTCTGGGTCGAGCGTGCCGCCGACGTGCTGCTGTCCGAATGGCGGGTCGAGCTGCTCGAGGCGGTCGAGGCAACCGGCTCGCTCGCGCGAGCCGCGGAGCGGTTGGGCGCCCCGTACCGAACCGCCTGGCACAAGGTCAAGGAAACCGAGGAGCAGTTGGGCGTGCGGTTGCTGGACACGGCAAGCGGCGGCGCGGAGGGTGGCGGCAGCCAGCTCACCGCCGAAGCTCGGGATCTCGTGGCGCGGTTCCGACGGCTCACTGCCGGCGTCGCTGACCTGGTCGAGTGCCGCTTCCGTGCGGAGCTCGGCGACGTGCTGCAGTGAGGCGGACTGACGGTGTCCGTTTTTTTGCGACCGTTATGCACCACGGTGCATAACGGTCAGGGTAACGAGGTCGCCACGTCGTCCATCGCCGGGCGCGGCGTGCCGCGATCGTGGCAGGAGGGAGCAGCCTGAACATCCGTCCCGCGGTGCGCGGAGCCCGGAGCCGGCAAGGTCGGCTCGCCGTCCGCTTCCTGAGCACCCTCACCATCATCGCGACCGTGCTCGGCGCGCCGGGGCGGCTCGGCGCCGCCCAGGGCACTCCCGCCCCCGGCGAGCGAACCGGCCCCCGCGACGTTATCCTCGCCACCACGACCAGCACCCAGGACTCCGGTCTCCTTGACGCCCTCGTCCCCCTGTTCGAGGAGCAGACCGGCTACGAGCTCAAGCCGGTCGCCGTCGGTTCCGGCGCCGCGCTGAAGCTCGGCGAGGAGGGAGAGGCGGATGTCCTCCTCGTCCACAGTCCCCAAGCTGAGCAGACCTTCATGACCGCCGGCTTCGGGGTCGACCGCGAGATCGTGATGTACAACGACTTCGTCGTCGTCGGGCCGGAAGCGGACCCGGCCCGCATCCGGGGCGAGACGTCGGCGGTCGAGGCGATGCGCCGGATCGCGGCGGTGGAGGCGACGTTCGTCAGCCGCGGCGACGACTCGGGGACGCACGCCCTGGAGCGGCGGCTGTGGGAGGAGGCGGGGATCGAGCCGGGCGGCTCCTGGTACCAGGAGTCCGGCACCGGCATGGGCGACACCCTCAACATCGCGAACGAGCGCGACGGCTACACCGTCGCCGACCGCGGCACCTTCCTGGCCCTCCGCCATCGGCTCGACCTCGCCGTCCTGGTCGAAGGGGATCGGGCGCTCCTCAACGTCTATCACGTCATCACGGTGAACCCGAACAATGGTGTGGCCGTGAACCCCGAGGGAGCGCGGGCATTCGTCACGTTTCTCCTCGACCCAGCAACGCAGGCGGTCATCGGCGACTTCGGTGCGGATCGCTTCGGCCAGCCGCTCTTTATCGCCTGCGCGCGCAACAGCTGCGGCCTGGAGCCGGCCACCACCCCGACGGCGACGCCGCCGCCGTAGCGGCTAATGGTGCGAGCTCGTCGCCCAGGAGCGGATGGACATGGACGACTTTTGGCAGGGGGGGATGGAGGCGGTTCGCCTCCTGGCGACCGGCGACCGCGACGTCTGGGGGATCATCCTGCTTTCGCTACGCGTGTCGCTGACGGCAACGCTCGTCAGCCTCCTCCTCGGCGTGCCCGTGGGGGCCGGGCTGGCGCTGACCCGGTTCCCTGGCCGGGCCTTCGTCGTCGGCCTTGTCCATGCCGGCATGGGACTGCCCCCCGTTGCCGCCGGCCTGTTCGTCAGCCTCCTCCTCTGGCGCAACGGCCCGATCGGTGCCTTCCGCCTCCTCTACACGCCGAGCGCCATGATCATCGCCCAGGCCGTGATTGCCACCCCGATCGTCGTCGGCCTGACGCTAGCCGCGGTGCAGGGGCTCGATCCCCGCCTCCGCCTGCAACTGCTGACGCTTGGCGCCTCCCCCGTGCAAGCGACGTGGTGGCTCCTGCGCGAGGCGCGGTTGCCCCTGCTCGCCGCCGTGATGGCCGGATTCGGCGCGGTCATCTCGGAGGTCGGCGCGGCGATCATGGTCGGCGGCAACATCAAGGGCGAGACGCGGGTGCTGACCACCGCCACAGTCCTCGAGGTCGGGCGCGGCAACTTCGAGGTCGCCATCGCCCTCTCGCTTGTGCTGCTCGCGTTGACCTACGCCGTCACCCTGGGCCTGACGCTGATCCAGCAGCGCCGCCCGGCGCCCTAACGAGCGCCCGTCGCTAGCCGATGGCGACTCACCCACCCCTCCCGCACCCTGCCCTCGGCCTACGTGACGTGGTGGTCCGGCACGGCACCCGCGTGGCGTTAACCGTGCCGGAGTTGACCGTCGAGGCCGGCGAAGTCCTGACGCTGATTGGTCCGAACGGCGCCGGCAAGAGCACCCTCCTCCAGGTCGCCGCCCTCCTCCGCCGGCCCGACGCGGGCGACGTCTGCATCGGCGGCAAGCGCGCGACGCGGCGCGCCGCACTCACGCTCCGACGCCGGATCGCGATGGTCTTCCAGGACCCGCTCCTCTTTGATGTCGGCGTTCTCGCCAACGTCACCGCCGGCCTCCGCTTCCGGGGCATCGGGCGGGCCGAGGCGGAGCGCCGCGCCACGGACTGGCTGGCCCGCTTTCGCGTTGGGCATCTCGGGGACCGGAACGCGCGGTCGCTCTCCGGGGGCGAGGCGCAGCGGGTCAGCCTCGCCCGCGCCTTCGCCGTCGATCCCGAGCTGCTCCTTCTGGACGAGCCGTTCGCCGCCCTCGATGCTCCCACGCGGGCGGCGCTCGTGCCGGAACTGGCGGCGCGTCTACGGGAGGCGCGGACGGCGGCCGTGATCGTCACCCACGATCAGGCGGAGGCCGTCGCGCTGGGAGACCGCCTCGGCGTCGTCCTCGGCGGCCGTATTGCTCAGCTCGGTCCGCCGGCGGAGGTGGTCGCCCGCCCAGCCACCGTCGAGGTCGCCGCCTTTCTCGGCGTCGAGAACGTGCTCCCGGTCCGCGTCGTCGCCGTGGCGCGCGATCGGGTGAGGGTGGCGCTGGAGCCTCACGGGCAGGAGATCGGCATCTCGGCGCCGTCGGGGGCGCCCCCCGATCCGGGTCCACCGGCCGCGCTGGCGATCCGCGCCGCCCGGGTCGAGGTTCGGCCCCGCGACGCTCCGTTCCCCGACGGCTGGTCAGCATTTCCAGGGGTCGTCACCGATGTTGTCTGGACCCCTGTTGGGCAGCGCGTCGCGATCGACTGTGGTCTGAGACTGCTCGCGAGCGCGGTCCAGGACGGGACGGAGGGCCCCTTCGCGGCCGGGCAAGCGGTCTGCGTCGGCATCGCGCCGGACGCGGGGCACCTCATCCTCGGAACGCCGGCCGATTGAGACCGGTTTACGGAAAGATCGACACGCGAACGAAGCTGGACGAGCACCCTGCGGCGCGCTCGGTCGGCGACCCAGCACCGACAGGTGAGCCGAGGGGCCAGGTGGCATGGAGTGCTGGACCGCTTTCCGATACCGCCCGGCCCCTCGGTTCGCGTCCTACCGATATCCCCGGATCCGCTGATACGTCTCGATCTGGGTCGCCGTCAGCACCGCCGCCGTTTTGAGGTGGGCGCCCAGGTGAGTCGCTTGGAGCTCGCCACGGAGCCGGTTCACCTCGCCGACCATCTCCGGCAGGGTCTCCTCCGTCAGTGTGCCGCACCGGAAGCCTTCTTCCAGCGTTAGCTCCGCCGCGAGGTACCGCTCGCCGGCCGGGATGACCGCAGCCCGCATCTCGTCGAAGATGGCCTGCACGCGGGCACGTTGGTCGGCGGACAGGCCGAGGTCGGCGGCGAGGTCGAGGACGTGCCGCGGCCCGGGGACGCCGTTCAGCTCCGCCGGCAGCGCAAAGCCGGCTCCTTCCCCCCGCTCGATCTGCGCGACCTCGTTCGGGGTCAGGGCACGGATCGGCGCCGCGAGGTCGTATCCCTCCGCGTACGGCGACTGGCCAGCGGCCCCCTGGTCACCTTGCTGGTGCCCACCGTGTCCCTCCGGCGCGTCCGTATCGTGGCCGGCCGCCGGGGTGCCGGCCGTGGACGCGTCGATGCAGGAGGTGGCGACCTGAGGCGACGCGGCCAGTGTGCTCTCGCCGCGGGCGCCGCCCCGCCACGCCATGAGGACGAGCATGAGTGCCAGGCCGACGACGGCAAACCAACGAACCGGCTTGCGAACGATCACGGGTGAAACCTCCATCGCTTTCGGATCGTGCCCTTGCGGGCATGGCCGACCAGCCATGGGAAACGAGCCCATGGCGCATCGTGGACCCGGTCGGCGGCCTAAATCCGATAGACCTGGAGCAAGGCGCGACGGATGTCCGCCGGGGGTGCGGGTCCGGGGACACGGGTCAGCCTGAGTCCCGGAGACGGGAAGAGGATCGGGGGCGACGCAACGACCGGGGCCACCGTCGACGCCACTGGCCCCGGGCCGCCCATGGCGACAGCTCTCGACAGCGGCGCCCGCACCGCCGGGCAGAGCAGCGCGTCACGCGGCGGAGGTGCCTTCCGCGACGGCTTGGACTGCGCGGCACCGATCGGGGCCCCGTGGTGCCCGGTCGGCGGTTCGTCGGCGATGACGGCATGGGCCGCGTGGTAGCCGGAGGCACGGTGCTGCCCGACGAGTTGGACGTGGTGCGGGGTCGCGGCGTGGATGCCGCTTGCCATCAGCCCGTCGTGGGCCACGAACGCGAGCGGGACGAGGAGCGCCAGCAGACGCCATGAGCGGCGAGCCGACGCCGGCACCATGCGTCTCCGGGTCGTCAGACGCCATCTCACGCTTGGCTCTCCGTCCGCCGTTTCCAGAAGCGACGCGCCGCAGTATACGGGGCCACCGCCGTGCTGGGGCCGGATCGGCGGGGGCACGCCGCGCACGTTACGACTTCGAGAGTGAGTGATCACGGGGTGAGGTCGCCGGAGCGACCGCCGACCAACCGGACCCCGAGCAGGACCAGGAGGGATGACGCCAGAAGGACGAGCGAGAGGAGCAGCGCGGACTGAAGGTCTCCCGCGTTGTAGCGGCCGTAGACGGCGAGCGGCATCGTCTGGGTGCGCCCGGGAAAACTGCCGGCGAACATCAGCGTCGCGCCGAACTCGCCGAGGGCGCGCGCCCAGGCGAGGACCGCGCCCGCGGTGAGGCCGGGCCGGGCGAGCGGGAGGGTGACCGTGCGAAAGACCGCCGCCGGCGAGGCGCCGAGGTCGGCGGCGGCTTCCTCCAGGTCGCGGTCCACCCGTGCGAACCCGCCCTTGGCCGCCCGCACGTAGAACGGCACGGCGACGAAGACCTGGGCGAGCACGACGGCCGCGGTCGTGAAGCCGACGGTGACGCCCACCTCGTCGAGCCATCGCCCGACGAGCCCGCGTCGCCCGAACGCCATCAGGAGGGCGAGCCCGGCCACCGCCGGCGGCAGCACCATCGGCAGGTCGACCAGCGTGTCGACCAAGCGCACCCCCCGGAAACGGCGGCGAGCGAGGAGGTAGGCGAGCGGGGTGCCGAGGAGGAGGACGATCGCCAGCGTGATGCCGGACGTCAGGAGGCTGAGGGTGAGCGCCTCGCGCAGGGTCTGCCGGGTCGCGGGCGTCAGTCCCCGCCCCTCGTCCGCCGTCCGCACCACCAGCGCCATGAGCGGGACGACGAGAAACAGGACGAGGAGCGCGGCCGCCACCCCGGCGACGACCGCCATGCCGCCGTAGCCGGTTACGTCCCGCCGCCCCTCGAGACGAGCGGCGTGCCGCGCCTCACGCCCAGCAGCACCCGCAACGGGGCCGGCCCGCTGATCACCCGCCCGACGGCGCAACGCGTCGCGACCGATCACCTCGCCTCCGACGTCCCCGCGACGTTTCGCCGCTCCAAGGATAGCGGCTCCGGCCCGCCCACCTCCCCGCCCCGATGGCGACCATGGCGGTCCCTCATGGTTCGGGGAGCACGGCCGATCCCAGTTGGCTGCTGCCGTATGGTGGAGCGCGTTCAGGCTACGGATCGTCGTCCCCAGCGTCGCGGGTCGCCGCCGGGGCACTACGCCGGCGGCGCGAACCCGAACGCCTTGAGCGTGGCCTGCCCGTCCGGACCGAGAACGTAGGCAATGAAGGCGTCGGCGAGCGCCGTGTTGCCCCCCGCCACCGCCGCGATTGGGTACGTGGCGACGATGTTGACCGCGGCCGGGATCTCCACGAGCGCCACCTCGTCCGCCACCTCGGCCGTCACGTCGGTGACGTAGACGATGCCGGCGTCGGCCTCGCCAAGGCGGACCCGCGTCAGCACGTCCCGCACGTCCTCCTCCTCGGACACGACGTTGCCCGCGACCGCTGCCACGAACCCCTCGCCGTAGGTATCGGGATCCGCACCCATCTTGCAGACCGCCTCGCGCGCGTAGCGACCGGCCGGCACCTCCGCTTGGGCGAGCACGAGCCGCAGCCCCGCCTTGGCGAGGTCGGCGGGTGAGGTGACACTGGCCGGGTTGTCGCTCGGCACGACGACGGCTAACCGGTTCCGCGCGAACGGCATAGGCTCGCCCACGATTGAGCCCTGCTCCGCCGCCGCCCGCATCTGGGCGTTATCGGCCGCGGCGAAGACGTCGGCCTCCGCCCCCTCCCCGAGCTGCGTCACCAGCGCCTGCGACCCCGCGAAGTTGTAGGTGACGGAGAGACGCGGGTTCGTCGCCTCTAGGTCGGTGGCGATCCGCTCGAACGGATCGGTCAGTGAGGCCGCGGCGAAAACTGTCAGGTCTCCACCTTCTTCAGGAAAGGGTACGGGGGTCGCCGCGATCGACAGCGTGCCGGAGGCCGCGGGCGACGCCGCCTGGGACACGACCGGTGGACAGGCGAAACCTTTAGCGGCCACTTGGCGAGTCCGCACGAGCGCGCCCGGCCAGAGGGCAATGACTAGGAGCAGCGCCCATATGGCAACGCCGTGATAGCCTCGTGCTCGATCCACTGCCTTCCCAACCATGATCCATCGCTCGGTATTCAGTGACTGACAGGGGTGCGGGTGGGCAACCTATCCGGACGCCTGGTAGCCGTCAAGCGCCGCATCGGAGCCGGGGCACGCGGGCGATCGGGACAGACCGAGGAAACTGGACGCCGCGAGCCGTCGTCGCCGTTCTCACGCTTGCGCCAGTCGCGGCGGCCGCCGATACTTGAGTTCAGAATCGAGAACTTTGCTTTTCCGCCCGACGGATATCGTACCCGCGACGGGCGGTCCCACTTTCAACGAGCAGGAGTATCCGCGCGATGACCGTCACCCCCACCCTGCGCGAGCGCCAGGCGCCGCTCAAGACGCGCTACGAGGCGGACCCCGAATCGGCAAAGCTGACGATCACGGTCCGCAGCGCCACCGAAGGCGACGACCCGATGCGCTGCCGCATCGCCACGACCGCCGCCGGCCCCGTCGCCTGGGATGTCGGCGCCCACCCGATGGCCGGCGGCACCGAGGAGTTGGCCTGCTCCGGCGACGTCCTCCTCGCCTCGCTCGCCGCCTGCCAGGAGATCACCCTGCGGATGGTCGCCGCCGCGATGGGAATCCAGCTTCATCGCGTCGAGGTGACCGTCAGCGGTGACATGGATTTCCGCGGTACGATGGGCATCGACCCCGAGACGCCGGTCGGCTTCGGCGCCATCCGCACTGACATCCGCCTCGCCGCCGACGCGCCGGAGGACCGGCTGGAGCGCCTGGTCCAGCGCGCCGAGCGCTACTGCGTCGTCGCCTCCACCCTCCGCCAGCCGCCCGACTTGACCACAACGTTCCAGATTGAGCGCGATGAGGCCTCGGCGCGGTAGCACACTCCTTGGGAAGATCGGCACGCCGTCGTTCCCTCGCTCGCCGGAGGAAGACCATCGTGACCGGATCGATTCCCGTCGACCAGTTCAAGGCCGGGCTCTTCATGCTCTTCAACGAGGCCTTCGACGAGGTCCACGGCATCTTCCTGGACCGGGGCACCTCCCTCTTTGAAACACTGGCGACGATCACCGCCGAGGAGGCCTCCCGCCCCGTCTCCGCCACGTGCGCCAGCATCGCCGCCCAGGTCAGCCACGTCACCTACTACCTCGACGTCCTCGACGTCTACGCCCGCGGCGAGCAGCCGACCGATGTCGACTGGCCCGGCAGCTGGCAGGTCGGCCCGGTCGACGATGCCGCCTGGACCGCCCTCAAAGACCAACTGCGCACCTCCCAGCAAAAGGTTCGCGCCACCCTCGAAAATCGCGAATCCTTCGACGACGCCATCGCCGTCGGCGGCGCCATGAGCTTCGTCGTCCACACCGCCTACCACCTCGGCGAAATCCGCCAGGCCCTCTGCACCGTCCGCGACGCCGCCTCGTAGTCGGGTCCCATTGACTGCACCACCGACGCCACAGCAGGGAGGACGGCACGTCCATGACCGACCGCGCCCGGCGCAAGGCACTGCTCAGCGAGTACCGGCAAACCGGCCCCGAGGCCGGCGTGTACCGCATCGTGAACAACCGAACCCAGCGCGTCCTGCTCGGCTCGACCACCAACCTCGCAAGCATCCACAACAAACTCGCCTTCGCGAAATCGACCAATGGTCTCAACGCCCTCGACCGGCGGCTCCGCAACGATATCCGTCAATTTGGGATTGACGCCTTTTCGCTGGACGTGTTGGAGGTCCTGGAACGAAAGCCTGGTATGACCGACGCCGAAATCAAGGCGGATCTGAAGACGCTCGAAGCCCTTTGCCGTGATCAACTCGAAGGCCCGCTCTTCTATTGATGCAGAGCACCCAGATCCGTCTTGTCCAAGTTGACGCTATGTGCTCCGTCCTCCTACCCTGCTCGCGTCAATCATCACCGCCCACCCTAAGGACATCCCCATCATGGACGACCACACCCGCCACCCCATCGACCCGACGAGCGCGGCCAACGGCCACCACGCCGACGGTCACGGTGAGGCCTCCGCCACGGAGGGCGAGGATCGCGTCTTCGGCTTCGACACCCTCGCTGTCCACGCTGGACAGCGTCCCGACCCGACCACCGGCGCCCGCGCCATGCCGATCTACCAGACGACGTCGTATGTCTTCGAGGATACCGATCACGCCGCCGAGCTGTTCGCCCTCCAGCGCTTCGGCAACATCTACACCCGGATCATGAACCCTACCACCGCCGCCTTCGAGGAGCGCGTGGCCGCGTTGGAAGGCGGCGTCGGCGCGCTCGCCGTCGCCTCCGGTCAGGCCGCTCAGTACATCGCGATGATGACCCTCCTCCAGCCCGGCGACCAGATCGTCTCCGCCTCGACCGTCTACGGCGGCACCTATACCCAGTTCGACCTCACCCTGCGCCGCTGGGGCGTCGATGTCGTCTTCATCGACCCGTCCGACCCCGAGAACTACCGCCGCGCCATCACCCCGAAGACGTGCGCCCTCTACGGCGAGACGATCGGCAACCCCCGCATCGACGTCCTCGACATTGCCGCCGTCGCCGAGATCGCCCACGAGGTGGGCGTGCCGCTCGTCGTCGACAACACCTTCGCCACCCCGTACCTCTGCCAGCCCCTCGCCCACGGCGCCGATATCGTCGTTCACTCGGCGACGAAGTTCATCGGGGGTCACGGCACCTCGGTCGGCGGCGTCATCGTCGAGTCGGGCCGCTTCCCCTGGGACAACGGCAATTTCCCCGGCATGACCGAGCCCTCGCCTGGCTATCACGGCATCCGGTTCTTCGAGACCTTCGGCGAGTACGGCTTCCTGATGAAGGCCCGGGTCGAGAATGTCCGCGACATTGGTCCAGCCCTCAGCCCCTTCAACGCCTTCCTCTTTCTCCAGGGCCTGGAAACCCTGCCGGTCCGCATGGAGCGCCACTGCCGCAACGCCGAGGCCGTGGCAGGCTTCCTCCAGAGTCATCCCCTGGTGAGCTGGGTCCGCTATCCCACCCTGCCCGATAGCCCCTACCGGGACCTTGCCGCCCGTTACCTCCCGCGCGGCGCCGGGGCGGTCTTCACCTTCGGCGTCCGGGGCGGACGCGAGATGGGCCGCCACTTCATCGAGGAGCTGCGCCTCATCTCCCACCTCGCCAACATCGGCGACGCCAAGACCCTGATCATCCACCCCGGCAGTACGACCCACCAGCAGCTCACCGACGAGCAGCAGCTCTCCGCCGGCGTCAGCCCCGATCTGGTCCGCATCTCCGTCGGCCTCGAGGACGTCGACGACCTGTGCTGGGACCTCGACCGCGCCCTCCGCCGCGCCAGCGCCGCGGTCGACGGCGTCCAGGAGACCAATACCTCGCCGGCGGGTCCTCCGGACGGCGAGGTCGCGGTGCCGGGCAGCGAGGGCGCCGGCGCGGCAGTGGCGGGGTAGGACGATGACCCCCACTACCTCGCCCCCTCCCACCCCCGAGCGCAGCGATGCCCCTGCCACCTCCTGCACCCCCTCCGCGGGTGCCTACGAGCCGCTACGCATTTCCTGACCACCCACCGCACGATCGCGATGGTCGGCCTCTCCGCCGACCCAATGCGGCCCAGCCACTTCGCCGCTATCTACATGCTCGCCGAGGGCTACGACGTCATTCCCGTCAACCCGCGTTACGCCGACCAGGAGATCCTTGGTCGGTCCGTCTACGCATCCCTCTCGGAGATTCCCCACCCGATCGAGATCGTCGACGTCTTCCGCAAGCCGGAGGATGTCCCGCCGATCGTCGAGGACGCGATCACGATCGGGGCAAAGGTCCTCTGGATGCAGCTCGGCGTCGTCAACGACGCCGCCGCGGCCCGCGCCCGGGCCGCCGGCCTTGACGTCGTGATGAACCGCTGCGTCAAGATCGAGCACGCCCGCTTCTTCGGTGGCCTCAACCTCGTGGGGATGAACACCGGCGTCGTCACGTCACGCCGCAGCCTGACGTAGGGCCGCCAACCCGTTCTCCGATCCGAACGAGGCTCGGTCCGGGTCCGGCACCGGGCGGGGTCGCTCCGTCTCCGCCCCCCGTTCCGCGCACGCGCTGGCACCTGCCTTGCAGGCGACGCCTGACCGGCCGGTCAACCACGCTCGGCGCCGGACCAGGACGTGAGGAGAGGAGCGGACGATGGCAGAGCGGGACGACGCGGGGAGCGGGACGGGCAGCGGGAACCGCGCGGCGGGCGAGGTCGGGAGCAACTTCGGCGAGGTTGACCCGGGCGTCGCCATCGACATCGATCACACACTCGTCGACGAGACGGGCGCCGCGGCCGGGGCCGCTACGGACGAGGCCAAAGCCTACGCCGATAGCGACAACGGTGGCACCCGCACCGAGCAGCCTACGCTCGCCGACCAGAACTTCACCTACGACGTGAGCGAGAACGAACCAGAGGGGCGGTAACCCACTCGATGTGCCGGCGTGCCCGAGCCTCCTTGCCATCTGCTGCGCCGCTGGGTGCCCGGGGGCAAGGGCACCCGCCGTTCCGCGGCCGATCTCTCACCCCCGCGCGATCAGGATCGTCGACGCGCGGATTGCCGGACCCGCGCAGGCCGACGGTGACTCAGCGACTACCGGTAGTCATGTGAGGGAGCCGGGCAACAGCCCCGTGGTGTCGCCTTCCAGGTCGGGTAGAGCGTGGTCATCCCACGAGACACAGAGGAGAACGAAGCGCACGGCTTCCGGCCGATCCCGGCCCTCGACGCCTACGCGCGGGAGCGATGACCATCGGGAACGCCCCACGAGACCTCTCCACCAACGACCAGCCACTGCCGCGGAACTCACGGGGCGCCCGGGTGCTCTCGCCGCCAGGGGCCCGCATTTGGAGCAGCTTGGAAAGCCCGTCGAGGCCGGCATCATCGGAGGCATGAAGTCAGAAGCGCCTGTCCCTGACGACCTCCGGCAAGCCATCAAGCCGCTCCTGCCGAAACCGCCCCCACCGCGTCAATGTTCTGCCGTCGCACCGACCCGGTCGACGAAATCGAGCACACGGTGCCACGTGAGGTCCGCCGCCGCGTCGTAGTCGGCCAGGTCCGGGTCTGCGAAGCGATGGCTCGAGCTGGCCCGCCGCAACGCCAATCGCGCTCGGCGTCGATCGGCGGCGGACGAAAGCCCGAGGCGTTCTGCAACACGCTGTTCGGTCGTAACGCAGTGACCCGTCGTCACACCGGCTTGTTCGCCTTCAGGTCCCATCCCGCCGTCACGACCCCGCCGACCGAGCCGTCCGCCTTTTGCTCCCGGTACTCCACCTCGACCCGGGAGAAGTTCAGGCTCACCTGATCCATCGGCAGCATCTCGCCGCTCGCCCCGCCGCCCGTCTGAAACGACGTGATGAGGACGTCCGAGAACGTCCACTTTATGAACTCCGCCTGCTCCCTACCGGCCTTGCGGCCCGTCAAGATGGCCGACTTCAGGTGCCGGCCGTCGGCGCAGGCCAGGAACAGCTTCGGCGACGCTTTGTTCACCCGCATCACGAAGTGGAAATCCTGCATCGACACCTTGCCGGCGCCGCCACCACCGGTCCCCACCGAGCTCCCCACCTGCGCCTCGCCCCAGCTGAACGATTCGACGTCGATCTCCCCCCGGTGCCTGGCGTCCTGACTCTCGCCCTCGATCCCGTCGATCCTCAGGAAGTAGTCCACGCTGGCCATCGTCTACCCCTACCCCTCCTGTTCGGGGACCGACACCGCTTTGCAAGGGTCGGTCCGACTTGGTCCTAGACGGCTCCACCGCCAATCACCGCGTCACGGTCCCGCGCCGCAACCAACACCCAGTATAGCAATTGAATTGGCTGTATGAAGCATCATTCGGTCGAGAGTGATCGCTTAAGGTGATTGTCCACCAAAATTCGAAGAGGAGTGCCAATCAAAGACCGGAGGACGCGTCCTGATCAGCGGCAAGAGCCGATGGGGTTCGGTCAAGCGTGGGACGACGGCCGACATCGCCTCCACCAAACGTCGGGTGGCCGTTCGGCCGTCAGCCGGGGGTGGCGTCCGTCCACACGGACCCGGCCCGCTTCAACCACGCCGCCGCGGCCCGCGTCTGCGCCAGGCGAAGCTCAAGCACCAGACGCCGGAAGTCCCGCGCCTGGTCCGCTTCGTCGGCGGCGTCGAGGGCGGCGAGCTGCTGGGCGAGCGAGGCTTCCAGCCGGAGACAGGTTTCCCGCTGCTCGGCCACCAGGCGCGCCGCTAGCGCCGAGTCGCGTTGCCGCGCGAAGTAGAGCTTGACCAGGAACTCGAGGCGGATCTCTCGGGTGTGGGCGACGGGCTCAGCCAGCCACCGCGCCAGTTCGGCCTGCCCGCTTGGAGTGATGCGGTGGACCCGGCGCGGCGGACGGGCTCCCCGCGGTGTCACGGCCGCCGTCACCCACCCGGCGCGCTCCAGCTTCTTCAGATGGTGGTAGAGCATCCCCGGCTCGAGGCGAATGACCTCGGCCAGCGGCTGCCCCTCGCTGAAGTGGCGCGCCAAGTCGTAGCCGTACCCAGCGCCCCTATCGGCGCCGCCGACGTCGAGCTCGAGCAGACTGAGGATCGCGTGCTCCGCCGGCATCTCGGCCATACCCTCGCGGTTCGCAAGGCTTCACCCCGCGCCTAGCACCAAGGGTCCAACGGGCGCTACGAGACGCGTCGCTCGCCCGCGGCGACGGCCGCCGCTTCGCCGCCGGCCCCGTTCGCCTCGGCGGCCGCCCCCTGCCGGGGGGGCAGCACGCGCACCCGGGCCACGCGGAGACCGTCCAGCTCCTCGACTCGCAGGACCTCGCCGGTCGGCGCGGTGACCTCGTCGCCGATCTCCGCTGGTCGCCCGAGCACGCCGAAGACGTAGCCGCCGACGGTCTCGACGTCGAGCTCCTCCTGCTCGAGGTCGAGTCCGTGGTACTCGCGCGCCTCGACCAGCGTCGTCAGCCCGTCGAGCAGCCGGCCGCCGTCGGGCGCGACGACCGCCTCCGGCTCAACCGGCTCGAACTCGTCCTCGATCTCGCCGACCAAGCTCTCGACCAAGTCCTCAAGCGTGACGATCCCCGCCGTGCCGCCGTACTCGTCGATCACCACCGCGAGCTGGGCGTGTGTGGCCTGACCTGCCCCCCAGATTGGTCCACTTGAAGGGTTAGCCAGGAGCCTTCGTGGATGACATCCAGCCGGCCTCCCAGGTTGCCGGTGCGAGTTGTTTGAGCGCCCGATGGGGGCGCACCGTGTTGTCGTCCACCCTCCATGCCCCAATCGTCTGTCGCGCCTCCTCCACCGATGCGAACCAGTGTTGGTCGAGACACTCCGCGCGGAAGTGGCCATTGAACGACTCGGCGTAGGCGTTGTCGGTGGGCTTGCCGGGCCGCGAGAACTCCAGCTGCACCCCGTTCCGGTACGCCCAGGCGTCCAAGGCCTTGGAGACGAACTCCGGGCCGTTGTCGATCGCGATCCGCGCCGGTGCCCCGAGCGTCCGCCGCAGCCCCTCCAGAATCGCCACCACCCGCTTCCCCGTCAAGGAGAAGGCGACGGCGATCGCCGGGCTCACCCGGCTGACGTTATCCACTATCGTGAGGACCCGGAAGCGGCGGCCGTCAACAAGGCTGTCGGTCAGGAAGTCGAGGCTCCAGCGCTCGTGCGGCCGTGTGGTGGGCGGCAGCAGCACCCGCGGCGCGCTGACCCGCTTGCGGCGCCGCCTGACCCGGATCCCTAGCCCCTCCTCCTGGTAGAGCCGGTAGATCCGCTTGTGGTTGACCCGCCAGCCCTCCCGCGGCAAGAGGACGTGCAGCCGCCGGTAGCCGTACCGCACGCGCACCGCGGCGAGGTCGCGTAACCGCACCCGGAGCGCCGCCTGGTCGTGGGCGACACTGCGGTAGCGACAGCTCGAACGTGCTACGCCGACCACCCGACACGCCCGTCGCTCGCTGATCCGGAAGCCGGCCCGGAAGTACGCCACCACCGCGCGCTTCTGGGCCGGCTTTACCCGTTTGTTCGCAGCGCCTCCTGGAGCATGTGCTTGTCCAGGGTCAGATCAGCGACCAGTTGCTTGAGCCGGCGGTTTTCCTCCTCGACCTGCCGCAGCCGCCGCAGCTCGACCACCCCCATCCCGGCGAACTTCCGCTTCCACCGGTAAAACGTCTGCTCGGTCACGCCCAGCTTGCAGCAGACCTCGACGGCCGGGGTGCCCATTTCCGCCTGGCGCAGGGCGTGGACGATCTGTTCCTCCGTGAATCGGCTCTGCTTCATGGTCGTCGTCCTCCCGTGGGTGAGTGGGATGCCCCCATCCTAACCTTCCGGGTGGACCAACTTTCGGGGCGCCGGTCAATGTTCATTCTAACCCCGGAGGTGGACCAGTTTTCGGGGCTCAGACCACCGGAAGACCAAGTGGCCGCGCTCGACAGTCTAATGGCGGGCGGGAGACCTTGGCCGTACGAAGATCCGCTGTTTCAGGTTGATCTGGAGATGTTCTCAGGGTGGCTCCACGGGCTGGACTTTACGGCGTTGGGGAGTCTTCCTCCCATCCTCAGACAGCGGGGAGCGTTCTCTAACGACGACCTCGGCAAGAGGGCGTCCGATGCCGCTGAGCAGATGGGGAGATTAGCCTACCCAGCGGCATGGGCATGGAGCGCAGTCGGGGCTCTCATTGGAGAAGAGGGGGACAATCTCCCGGGATGGATCCGGCAAGCCATTGAGTTTGGGGTGCCCTCTGAGAGCGCCGTCGAGTTCGTACGAACGACGAGCGCTTCCCGTGGCGGAGCAGTATTGCTCTCCCAGAATCTCTCTCCAACGTGGGATGTAGCCGAAGCGATGCTCATGGATGCCAACGTCGCGGACCTGCAGGAAATCGGCCTGACTCGCGCGGACATCAGGGCGGTGTTGCCATTTCGAGATGGAGGAACGCGTTTATCTTCTGATTAGCTCAGCCCCGATTTTGATCCTTAACCCAAGTTCAGGCTCCGACTGGCCTCGCGCCAGTTCGTGCCGTCCCAGCTCATGGTAGTGACAGCCACCGTATTGGCGTCAGTTCTCGCCGTGGTTGTGGAGGGGTGATGGGCTCCCCTTGTAGGCGCCCTCGCCCCACCAGCCTCGTCATCCTCTGAGAAGAGCTTCGGCACCGATCGCCCAGCCGGCTCCTCCTCCCGCATGATGGGTCACGCATCCCAAAGGGCATGCTTTGAGGTGTCGTCCGTGCTCTAGCGGGATCCCACGGCACACATCACGAACTGCTGTGGCCGTCCATCCCGCTAGGAATCTGCGTGAGGACAACGTCGTCCCCCGGCCGTGGGAGGACCCGCACCCGGGCCACCCGCAAGCCGTCCAACTCCTCGACCCGCAGGCGCTCACCGGATGGAGCCGTGATCTCGTCCCCGACCTCCGCGGGTCGACCGAGGGCGCTAAAGACGTAGCCACCGACGGTATCGACGTCGAACTGCTCCTGGTCCAACTCTAGGCTGAGATACTCCCGCGCTTCAACCAGTGTGGTCAGGCCATCCAAGAGCAAGCTGCCGTCAGGTTCCACGGTCGGCTCCGGATCGTCCACCTCACCCTCGTCCTGGATCTCGCCCACCAAGCTCTCGACCAGGTCCTCCAGGGTGACGATGCCGGCGGTACCACCGTACTCGTCGATAACGACCGCGATCTGGGTCCGGGCCTCGCGCAGCCGGGTCAACACATCGGTGGCTGGCACCGTCGCCGGGACCGCGAACGGTTCAGTCATGTAGTCGCGTACGCTGAAGGCAGGGAGTCTTCCGGTGCCGTTCCCGTTACTGCCGAGCGCCGGCGCGTCGTAGATGAGTGGCAGGAGACGTTTGACGTTGATGATGCCGACGATGTGATCGTTGTCCTGCTCGTAGACGGGGAAGCGGGTATAGGAGCTTTCGGCGGACAATCGCAGGATGTCGTAGAGCGTCGCATCCACCGGAATCGCGCTCACCTCGGTGCGGGGAACCATCACCTGCCTGACATCCAGATTCGTGAACGTGAAGGCACGGTCGACCAGGTCGTGGGCCGACTGCTGGACCAGACCAGCCTCACGACTGGCATCGATCGAGAGCCTCAGCTCTTCCGCCGACTGGACCAGCATGTGCCCAGCGGCCGGATCGATCCCAAAGAGGCGAACCACAGCGTTGCCCACACCATTCAGCAGGTTGATGACCGGTCGGAAGATAATCAGGAACCAGTGGATCGGCTGCGCGACCCAGAGCGAGGTCGCTTCCGGCCGTTGCAGGGCGAGGCTCTTCGGCGCCAACTCACCCAGCACGATGTGAAGCACGGTGATCAACGAGTAGGCAAAGACAAAGGCCACCGTGTGCGACGCCGTGGTCCGCCATTCCACAGGGATGAACGTCATATGTTCGATAACCGGCTCGACGAGACGGACTAGGGCCGGTTTACCGATAAAGCCCAGCGCGATGCTGGCCATGGTGATGCCGAGCTGCGTGGCGGCGATGTAGGTGTCGAGGTGATCGAGGCGGTCCAGCACGCTCCGCGCGCGCGGCTTCCCTCCCGGGCAAGCTGCTGGACCCGGGTGCGACGGACCGAAACGAGGGAGAACTCACAGGCGACGAAGAATCCGTTCGCGAGCACCAACAAGATGACCGCGAGCAACGCCAGCGTGGTACTAATGGGGGCCTCCCAGCCAGAATCGGCGCGACGCACCGGTGAGCAGTGGCAGAGTGCGGCCGCCCGCGTCGCTTCCTGAAAGAATACCCTATGTCAGGCGCGGTATCACGCCCAGAGACTCCGTTTTGCCGTGGGCAACACGAGCGACTGAGCGCCGCAAAACGAGCTGTTGCCCAGGGCGTCGCGATTCGTTGTGCCCTCACGCCGGCACCTGATCGGGAGGAGGTTCCAAGGCAATCGCATGTCAACTGGCCAGGACGGAGAGCAGGTAGCGTTCGTCCCAGGCGGCCTTCCGCCACCTCGACAAACCGGATGCGTCCACAAGGGGTGCTGTGGACCAACTGGCTGCCGGCTCACATGGTCCTCGCGCCGGCTGGTCCAGAACGGCGCGGCTTGAACCGTTATTTCTCCTATGCGGACTCAATCGCCGCGATGAGTTCCTCCTTGTTGGGGTACTCGCTAGGGTTCTCAACTCCCTGATCAGCGGCGTACGCCTCCAGCTCACTCCGTTTCATTTCTTTTAGATTGGGCTGCTCATTCTGCTGCTCTGTCTGACCTTGCTCAGTGGTTTTGGATGAAGCGGGCATCTCCTCCTCGACCGTGCTGAACTGGTCGGGGAAGTCAGCGAGTATTTGTTGGGCCTTCGCCTCGTCCACCTCATAGACCCCGGGCGCGGGGAAGTGGTAGCCGGGGGCGTGGTAGACGAGGCCGGTGAACTGGATTTTGATCATGCGTGCTCCTTCATAATGATCCTCGCGCTCAAGACCGCCCCCGCCGTCATCGGTGGGGGAGCAGTCTTGCCGCGTGAGTGGTTAGCCCTGGTTATCGGCTTTCTCCGGTTGTCGGCCTTCGGCGTCCACGTGAACATGTCCCGCGGCCCGGATCTCTCGGACATCGTGGGCGGCAGCGTTGGCCTTGACCTCATCTTCGGTGGGAGCCTTGCCCTCGCTTTCCGCAAACTGCCAGGCATACAGCCCGGTCATCTGCTCGATGCGGCCTGGGTTGTCTGTGGCGAACGACTCGCCCGGCTCTACGATCAAGTCGCCGTCCCGAAACACGCTGTCGGATGTGTTGGTGTAGGTCTTCATGATTGGTTCCTCCTTGTGTCGTAATGATCCTTAGATGGTCACGTCGGCCGCGCTGGTAGCGTGGCTGGCGGCGTAGTTGGTATCGCTGACCTCGGCGTCGGCATCGAGCTTGGCAAGTAGCGCGTTGTGGTCGGCTTTGAGCTCATTGGCCAAGGTTGCCAGGGCGGTGACGATGGATTGCAACTGGTTGATGACGTCGACGGTGTTCGGGTGCTTGTCGGCCAGCAGCTCTGGATTGAGCGCGTAGTCTCTGAGGTTGTCCGTTGAGATGAGAGCCATAGGGCCTCCTTTCGTTTGGTTGTGCTTGGTGTGCCGATCTCCCGCCCCCGGGAAGGAGGGGGCAGGAGTGAGCACTCCATCAGCCTTTTAGCTGGTGGGAACGTTGGTGCCGTAGACCACGATCGGCTCAGTCGTGACCTTGAAGTTCGGCTGGAAGTCGAAGCGGGCGTCGACGATCACCTTGGTCTGCAGGTTCTCTTTCGGGATGTCGTCTTCGCTGAGCTCGGCCGCCTGGCGGTCGGCGTTGGAGAAGCCGGGTCGGTAGACCAGCAGGAAGCCGGTCCGGTTGGTGGTCACCCCATCGTAGACGCCGGTGGCGTTGAGATCCTGGCGCACCTTGCTGGAGACCAGGACCGGAATGCCGGCGAAGGTATTGACTTGGCCGGTGACGATGGTGGCCTCATCCCCCGCCTTATCGCGGGTCACCACTTCCGGGAAGGCCCGGAGCTTGGCGTAGGCGGCGGGAGACAAGATCAGGGCCAGATCGGTGGTGTCGATGCCGTATTCGCCCATCATGGCGATGGCGCTAAAGATGGCGCCGGCGTTGAAGGTCGCGGCGTCGATGGTGCGTCCATTGGCCCGGGCCAAGGCGCGTAAACCAGGCCAGGCTTTGCGCACGTCCTGGCCGGCCGTCACGTCGGTGTCCTGGTGAGTGGCGGACGTGTCGCCGTTGATGATCGCGTTTTCCCGCCCGACCGCCACGGCCCGGAGCAGCTTCATCTGGATGTAGGGGATGAACGGGATGATCGCGTCGCGGGTTGCCTTCTTGGAGACGCGGGTCATCGCCCCGATGGTTTGCGCCCGGAAGTTGACGTTCGCCGTGCCGGTGTTGGAGGGCTCAATCCCCACCTGACCGGTGTCGGCGGTGTTTTCCGGCACGAGATACGCCTGGGCGTCGCCCCCTTCGACCGGCAGCAACTCCTGGTCGCTGGAGATGGTGAAGGTGTTGAACAGGCCCGAGATCCGCAGGGCGAGGCGCAGGCGCTCCAGCATTTCCGGGCGCATGTTGGTGGGGATCCACTCTTGGCCCTCCCCCGCGGTGATGGTATCGAGGGCTTTGATCACCTGATCCAGTGAGGTGATCCGCTCGTTCGAGCTGGCGAAGATCTGGCCGACCCCCATCGATTTGACAATGTTGGCCTCCGATCCGTGTTCTTTGAGTAATTCAGTTAACATAACTTGATGTGCGTATGAGTGAAACACGTCCTTTCTGGCGCCTAAGCAGCCTCAGAGAAGTCTTGGACCGGTGCGTGCGGCGGCGGGGGCGGAGGTGCTGCGATGGCCCCCACCCTCGCCCCGTGCGCCGACGATCTCCGGGGCCTGACCCGGACCGACCCCGACCCGCGGGTGCGTCGGCGGGCGCACGCCCTGCTGCTGGTCGCCGAGGGGCGGACCGTGGCCGCGGTCGCGCGCCTGTTCGAGACGGGGCCGAACCGCATCCGCGCTTGGCGGGCCCGGTTTCTGGCGGGCGGCCGCCGGGGCCTCGCCGACGAGCCGCGCTCCGGTCGCCCGCCCAAGCTGAACGCCGCGGCGCTGGCGTTCCTCGCGGAGGCGCTGGAGGCGAGCCCCCAGGCGTACGGGCTGCCGGTCACGGTCTGGAGCATCCGCGACCTGCGCGAGGTGCTGGCGGCGCGCCTGGGTGTCCGGGTCTGCACCGCGACCGTGCACCGAGCGGTGCAGCCTTGGGCTACCGGTACCGCCGCCCCCGCCACGACCTGCGGCACCGCCAGGACCAGGAGGCGGTCGCGGCGGCCGAGGAGGTCCTGGCGTGGCGGCGAAAAAAAGCGTTGGCGCCCCCGGCGAACTCCGCCTCGTTTACTTGGACGAGTGCGAGGTCCACCGTCACCCCCGCCTGGCGAAGGTGTGGCAGCGGCGGGGGTGCCCGCTGAGGGTGCCGGCCGCCGGGGAGGACGGCAAGTTCGCCGTCTTCGGGGCGCTCGACTACGCCACCGGCCGGCTCGTCTGCCAGACCGCGGAGCACAAGGACGGCGCCGCCTTCGTCGCCTTCCTCGACCACCTGGCCGCGGCGTTCCCCGACGGGCCGCTGGTCGTGGTCCTGGACAACGTCGGCTACCACAAGGGGCGGCGCGCCAAGGACTGGTGGATGGCCCAGTAGGACCGGGTCCGCCCGCTGTGGCTGCCCGCCTACGCGCCTGAGCTGAACCTGATCGAGCGCGTCTGGCGTCACCTCAAGGACAAGCTGAGCTGCCATCGCTGGTGGGCCGACCTGCCGGCGCGGGAGGTGGCCGCCGCCGCCCTCCTCTCGCGGACCGAGCGCGCGCTTTCACCAGCCAGACCCGGGCGGCATCGCCCTGGTCCAGAACTTCTGTTTGGGCTGCTTAGTGGCCAGTGTCGATGGAGGCGATTTGCTGGCGGTAGACCGGGCGTGTGTAGTGCGTGGGCATTGGAACTGCCGCCTTGCTCGACGAGGTTGCGCTCGCCATGGCGTACCCTGGTACCGCGTCGTCCTCTCCGAGGCACCGCGCGCCGAGCTGCGCGGCCTCGTCGGGAGCGGGACCGCGCCCGCCCGGACGCTGACCCGCGCCCGCATCCTGCTCAAGGCCGACCACGGCGACGGCGGGCGACGGCGGTCGGCGACGCCGCCATCGCCGGGGCGCTGGACGTCAACCCGAGCGGCCGTGCTGCGCGTGCGCCGCCAATTCGTCGCCGAAGGGCTGGCGGCGGCGCTGCAGCGGCGACGGCCGGACCGCGTGTACGAGCGGCGGCTGGACGGCGCGCAGGAGGCGCACCTCGTCTGCGCCGGCCTGCTCCGCGCCCCCGGACGGCCAGGCGCGCTGGACCACCTGCGCCTGCTGGCCGACGAGCTGGTGCGCGCCTGCTGGCCGACGAGCTGGTGCGCCTGGAGGTGGTAGCGCACCATGCGCCGTCTCCCACGAGACGGTGCGCCAGACGCTCAAAAAGCGCGCTCAAGCGGCGCACCTGAGCGAGCAGTGGTGCCTGGCCCCGAGGTGACGCCGACCCCGACTTCGTCTGGCGCATAGGCGGGACGTGCTGGCGGTCTACGCGCGCCCCTTCGACCCGGCGCGCCCGGTCGTGTGCCTCGACGAGACCAGCCGGCAGCTGCTCGGGGAGGTCCGGCCCCGCTGCCCGCGGCGCGAAGGCCGCCCCGCCCGCCACGACCCGGAGTACGCCCGCGGCGGGGTCGTCGAGCGCTTCGTGGCGACGGAGCCGCTCCGGGGCTGGCGCACGGTCCTGGTCAGCGACCAGCGGACGCGCTGCTCGACCTCGCCCGCTGCATGCCGGGGGGAGCTTTTTCGTCGACGTCCACTACCCCGCCGCCGAGAAGATCGTCCTCGTGCTGGACCAGCTCAACACCCACTCGCCCGCCTCGCTCTACGCCGCCTTCTCGCCGGCCGAGGCCAGCGCCTCGCCGACAAGCTGGAGCTGCACCACACCCCAAGCACGGCAGCTGGCTCAACATGGCCGAGCTCGAGCTGAGCGGAGCTCGAGCGGCAGTGCCCCGGCTCCGGCAGAAACCGGGCCCGCCAAGCGCGACGCCGTCTGACCGCGGCCACGCGGGCCCCTGGGCCGAGCGCCGCAACGCCAGCGTCCAGCGGATCGACTGGCAGTTCACCACGGCCGACGCCCGCACCAAGCTGCGCCGCCTCTACCCGGCGTTTGCGGGCTGACACTCCACCAGCCATGGTAATGCCGAGCTGGGAGGCGGCGATGTAGATGTCGAGGTGGTCGAGCCGGTCGAGGACGCTGCGGGCCCCCGGTGGCCTTCCGCGGCGAGTTGCTGCATCCGCGTGCGGCGGATGGAGACGAGGGCAAATTCGACGGCGACGAAGAAGCCATTGGCGAGCACGAGGAGGACAACGGCAAGGAGCGCAAGCGGGGTACTAATCGGGATCCTCCTGACCGGGGCGGAGCACCGCTAGGGGCGGCCCACGTGAGTGGGCTGCCGCGGTGCATTTCGCCGCTCATTCTACCGCATGGGGCATCACCCGCTCAGCGCCACGTGAGGCATGCCCATGAGGTGCCACGCGGCCGCCGGCGGCGTCTATGATCCGACTCGTACGAGCTTCTTTCCGCGTTCGTGCGCAATTGATACGATGCCCCCGTAACCCTCTCTGCGTCACTCGCCGGTGCCCATCGAATGATCAGGAAGGAAACGAGGTGTGGGCGGTCAGGACGACGACCTGCTGACCGAGCTCTTCTCCTCCAAAGTGCGGTCGGCGGTGCTTCGCCACCTCCTGCCCCGGCCCCACCTCGGGTTTTCCCTGACTGACCTGACACGCCTGCTGGACATTCCAATCAGTTCGCTTCAGCACGAGTGCTACAAGTTGGAGCGGATTGGGGTGCTCATCGCGCGCCGTGCCGGTAACGCCCGTCTCTACCGCCCGGACCCGTCGTGCCCGGTGCTGGCACCGCTGACCGCGCTGGTCGTGGCGGCCATCGGAATGGAGCCGGCGCTGCGGGCCGCTGTGGAGAGCGTGCCGGGACTCGACGCGGCCTTTCTCGCCGGCTCCATTCCGCCCACGACGGGAAGGCGCGCGCCGAGTGGGTCGGCACCCGGCCCGGTGCGGCTCGTCCTGACGGGCGAGTCCCCCTCGAGGCGCTCGACGCCGCATTGGAGCGGGTCGCGAGCGCGATGGCCATTCCGGCGAGTGGAATCGAACTCGCCTTCTTTCGGCCCGATGATTGGCGGGCGCGCCTCTTAGAGGGCAATCGTTACGTGGCCGAACTGTTGGCAGGTCCGCGCCTCCACCTCCACGGAGGCGCCGTCGACACCGCGACCTCTCCCATGACCTCTGAGTCCTAATGTCGGGGTTTCTGTAGTTATGGCTACTCAGCCGTGCGCGACGCTGCCCATCTGGCACACCGGTTGCGTCAGCAGTACCGGACCGGGCCAGGAGCCCGGAGCGAGCCTTGAGATCGCACACCGTATGGAGGGTGGCACGATATGGACCGCGTAAGCGAAGGCCAGTTCAACTTCTCGGAGGGGACCGACGTCTACGGTTCCGACGGCGATAAGGTCGGCGAGATCGTCGCCGTCCAGCCGAACTACATCGTCGTCGAGAAGGGCTTCTTCTTCCCGACCGACTACTACATCCCGACCAGCGCCGTGGCCAGCTACGACGAGGGGCGGGTGTACCTCAACGTCACCAAGGACGCCGCCCTCAATCAGGGCTGGGACGCGGCGCCGACCGATGATGTGAGCTACACCGCCACCGGCACCGACGTCACCACGGGTGGCCTGACGGGTGCCAGCGCCGACATCGGCGCCACGGACATGGGCACGACCGACTACGGGGTCGGCAGCGATGTCGCCCGTTCTGACGCCGGCCTCGGCGTCGCCGGCACCGACGCCGCTTACGACACCACCCGGGTCACCGACGACGACGCCCTGCGGGTTCAGGTCCACGAGGAAGAGCTGACCGCGACCACGCGGCAGCGCGAGATCGGTGAGGTCCAGATCACCAAGGATGTCGTCGCCGAGGAGCGGGTGCTCGAGGTTCCGGTGACCGAGGAGCGCGTCCGCGTCGAGCGCCGCGTCGTGGACCGGCCGGGCGTTGCCGGTGAGACGGCCTTCGAGGAAGGCACGATCGAGGTGCCGATCCGGGGCGAGGACGTGGAGGTGCAGAAGCAGGTCCGCGTCGCCGAGGAGATCGAGATCGCCAAGGAGGCGGTGCAGCGGACCGAGCAAGTCGGCGGGACCGTCCGCCGCGAAGAGGTCCGCATCGACGAGAACGTCGACGTGGACACCACGACTGGCACCACCGGCACCACTGGTACCACCGGCTCGACCGGTACCACCCTTCCGTAGCGTTGTCACCGCCGCCCCGCCCAAGGGCGGGGCGGCACGACACGGCCCCGAGGATTCCTCGCCAGGGCGAGTAGTTGACTACGCTCGTAGTCGACCAGTAGTTAGGAGGAACCACGTATGGACAGTCAGCGCACCGGCTCGTATGAGCCGGGGCAGAGGGATGCTGCGTTCGTGACCGGCGGCGACCGGCTTGCGACGGAGACGGCTCCCGCCTTTGATCGGGTCTCGACTCGGTCGAACACGGGGTTTTACCCCGGCACGTCGACCGGCGAGAACGTCATGACCGTGCGCAATCGGGTCCAATGGGGGCCGATCATTGCCGGACTCCTGACGACCGTCGCGTCGATGCTGGTGCTGACGGTGCTCGGCCTCGCGATCGGCACCTCCGCCTTCGAGCCGCGCGACAGCGGCGAGACGATCGGCACGGCAGCCGCCATCTGGGGCGCCCTCAGCGCCATCATCTCGTTCTTCCTCGGCGGCTGGGTCGCTGCGAAGACGGCGGCGGTCGGCGGTGGATTTAGCGGGTTGATGAACGGTCTGATGGTCGGGGCGACCGCGCTTGCTTTGATCCTCTACCTGACCGGCACCGGCCTTGGCAACCTGTTCGGGACAATCGGCTCCAACCTGGGCGATATTGCCAACGTCGCCCAAGACACGACGGGCGTCGCGTCGGTTGACCAGGCGCAGAGCCAGGCGCAAGACACGGCACAGGACGCGCAGCAAGCGGTCGCCAACGTGACCGATGACGCCAAGCAGACATTCCTCGACGCCGAGGAAAGCGCCTGGGGCACCTTGGGTGGCTTGGTCCTCGCGCTTGGTGCTTCGGCGCTCGGCGGTCTCGTCGGGCACAACAAGCGCCGCGACCTGATCGAGGGGACGGGCTAACGGGTTCGCTCAAGGCGGGTCACCCGATTGGAGCACCGTGAGTAGTATGGTGAGGGGGCGCTTCCAGCGCCCCTTCGCCGTCCCCGTCGCGCTACGAGGCCGTTGTTCCCGACGTTCACGCATCCTCGTTGAAGTGGGCCCAGCTACAGTGGATCTCACGCAGCAAATCGCGACATCGAAGGTGCCGACGACCGCTCACGCGGGCGGCGATCGAGCCGGTTACGGATCCGAGCGGATCCCGTCATCTATCTATCGTGATCCTCGACGTCAACCCGCTCCCTGCACAATGGTCGTGCCGTTGGGTTGAGCGGGCGAGGACGACACCAGGGTTGTATCCTGAGGCGTGGATCGGGACACCGCGCCCGCCAGCCAAGACGGGGCGCATCCGGGTTGAGCAACTGACCACGACTTCGTGGCCACCGGCTAGAGCGCTTCGTCCGACCCCTCTGCATGGCCAGGGGACGCTCAGGGTCGCGGTCGGGAGTGAGGTCCGTCACGGCGCCAGGCACGGGTCGTCGCCCGGTGGCGGTATGAGAGGAGCGGTCCGGCACGATGGTCCGAGAGGTATTCCGGTTCCGGGGTCGCGGCCGTAAGGGTGGAGGGCAGAGCTCGGTCGCTATCCTGACCGAGCAGCAGCACGAGTTGCTGGCCCAGGAACTTGCCCTGCTCGAGCGCTTGGCCGAGGTCTTCGAAGAATACCCGGCAGCGCCCGAGGACCGCGCCGCGATCGACCAAGCCGCCGAGCAACTCACCGCCCTCTTCCTCCTCGTCGTCGTCGGCGAGTTCAACGCCGGCAAGTCGGCGTTCATCAACGCCCTCGTCGGCGCCGAGGTGATGCCGGAAGGCGTCACCCCCACCACCGCCGTCATCAATCTTCTTCAGTACGGCGAGACGTCCAGCGAGACGATGCTGCCCGATGGGATCATCGTTCGCACGTACCCGGCGGACTTCCTCGACGAGATTACCGTCGTCGACACGCCGGGCACCAACGCCATCATCCGCGAGCACGAGGCGCTCACCCAGAAGTTCGTCCCCCGCTCCGACCTGGTCCTCTTTGTCACCTCGGCCGACCGCCCGTTCACCGAGAGCGAGCGCGAGTTCATGGCCGAGATCCGGGAGTGGGGCAAGAAGATCGTCCTCATCCTGAACAAGATCGACCTCCTCCGCGACGAAGCGGCCGTGAACGAAGTTCTGGCCTTCGTCGGCGAGAACATTCAGCGGCTACTCGGCTTCGCGCCGGAAGTGTTCCCGGTGTCGGCGCTGCTGGCCGAACAGGCCAAGGCGCTGGGCGGACGCAACCCGGAGGAGCGCGAGCGCCTGTGGGCCCGCAGCCGTTTCGGCGCGCTGGAGCGCTACATCTTGGAGACCCTGGACGAGGAGGGCCGGATCCGGCTCAAGCTGCTCAACCCGCTCGGCGTCGCCGAGCACCTCGCCGATCGCTACCTCCGCGACGCCGGCGATCGTTTGGCGGTGCTGCGCGAGGACGTGGCGACGATCGAGAACATCGAGCGCCAGTTAATCGCCTACCAGGACGACATGCGCCGCCAGTTCGCCTACCACTTGACGCGCATCGAAAACATCATCGCCCGCCTCATCACCCGCGGCGACGCGTTCTTCGACGAGACGGTCCGCATCGGCCGCATCTTTGACCTGATCAACACCGACAAGATCCGCGGCCAGTTCGAGCGCCAGGTCGTTGCCGACACCGAGCAGCGGATCGACGCCACGATCGACGAATTGATCGACTGGATGGTCGAGCAAGACCTGCGGACCTGGCAGGCCGTCACCGATTACATCGATCGCCGTCGCCTCTCCAAGTACGAGGACGAGATGATCGGCGAGGTTGGCGGTCAGTTCCGCTACGACCGGCGCGCCCTCCTGGAGTCGGTCGCTCGGCGGGCGCAAGAAGAGGTCGAGCGCTACAACCCGGAAACCGAGGCGCACGCGCTGTCGCTGTCGGTGCGCAACGCCGTGGCGACGACCGCGATTGCCGAGGCCGGCGCGGTCGGACTCGGTGCCCTCGTGGTGGCCGCGGCCAGCACCGTCGCGGTCGACGTGACCGGCATTCTCGCCGCCAGCGTGATCGCCGGTATCGGCCTCTTCGTCCTGCCGGCGCGCCGGCGGCAGGCGCGCGCCGAGTTTCACGCCCGGTCCGAAGATCTGGAGCGGCGGCTGATCGAAGTGATGCGCGAGCAGTTCGAGCACGAGTTGACCCGCTCCGTGGCCCGCATCCGCGACGCGATCGCTCCGTATACCCGCTTCGTGCGGACCGAGCAGGAGAAGCTCACCTGGATGGAGGGAGCGCTGGACGCTACTCGCAACGACCTGCGCGCCCTTCGCCACCGCGTCGGCGACGATCCTTCGATCCCCCGCCCAGGCGGTGGGCTGCGGGAACCGGACGGATCCATGTCGGGTAGCGAGCCAGCGGCGATGACCGATGCGACTGACTTCGGCGCGGCACCGCAGCCGGTGGCCCTTGCTCCGCCGACGAACGGCCCCGGAACAGCCCCTCCGTCCGTCCCCGGAGGGAACCAATCCCAACGGCCCGAAGACATCTAGTGGTCCGTAACGCCTCAATCAGCACAACCCGTCCCCGGTAGGGGCGCACGACCGTACGCCCGGGTGGCGGGGAACCGGGCGACGCAAGCGCCGCTCCTACCCATGCGAGAGATTCGGGAGCGCATCGTCCCAAACGTCAGTCGGCGTCCCGGCTTCGTCGCGGGTACCTGGACGCACGACCCCGCCACCGGCAAGGACCACACGCCGATCGTCTTTGGAGAGCGAAGAAGCGGCGCGGGACGACAAGGTCGGCGCCGATCAGGACAACCGGCGTCAGGCCGAGGTCGGCGTGCGCTGCGATTTGCTCACCGTGGTCAAGGGGCTCGCCGACGCGCAACGCTGATCCCCCGACGCGTTGCCTGACGCACCCCTGCAGGGAGCGCTTCAACATCTGCCCCATCTCTCGTGCCCCATCTCTCGGTCGTCGAGAAGCCGCGGGACCTGCCGGCCGACGAGCTTGGCCAGGGGATGCTGACCGCGTGTTGGAAACCTTCCTGGAGGCCGATCGGGCGGCTATAGCGGCACAAGCGCCGCTTGATCCCATGCGAGCACCTTGACGAATGGGTCTCCGGGGCGGATCGCCCTAAGACCATGGATCAGGACCGCTTCGTTCTTCGAGAGTCATGTGCGTCGCGGCACTGCTGGATCAACCCCGTCAACCCCCGTCCGTCGATCAACATGATCCCGTGCTTCTGAGCCAATTGGATCGCCGGGGCTGTGAATTCAGACGTGGTGACAAAGATGCCCTCACTCGCTTGGTACTCCGTCACCATCATGCCAATGAAGCTTTGAACGGCCGGTGTCCCGATTTTCCTCCCCGGCGCGTAGCGTTTGCACTGCACCGCAACGCGACGCCCGTCCGCCGTCATCCCGACCAAATCAACTCCCAAGTCACCGGCACCACCGACTCGGATGAAGGCATGGTAGCCGCTATGCGTCAATAGGTGTCCGGCGGCTGTTTCGAACTGACTGAGGGTCAACATGAGCAGTTGCCCGAGGTGTTCGGGATAGGAGTGCCCGACGTGTTCGGGATACGAGAGCGCTGGAGTAGAGCGCGAAGATCGCCGCTTGACCCAGATGACGGTTGCAGCGCCGAAACAGCCAAGCGAAGCCAAGCAGGTGTAGCCGGCGGTATCTGGATGCTGTATCGTCATCACCACCAGGAGGACACCGACGCCTGTCAGCATTCGCTCCGGAGACATGTCCGTAGACACGGGTGGTCCTCCGAATCTGTGTGGATAGACCGCTGGGTAAACCGCGCCACCAAACAAATGTATCAGTCAGTCAAACCCGGGTAGTCGGCGAAGAGATCCATGGCCGCGGTGGTCGCGTTGACTTGTCGCCTGGTGACCGCGTCGGGCGGAGCGAGGCTTGTGACGCCGTGCATCTCCCGGATTAGGTACCACCGCAAGGGCGGTCGTCTGCCGTCGGCTGTGTCGGCTCCGCGTCCGCTTGTAAGACCCTCCCCGCCAGTATCAAGGCCCCAATCAGCGGACGCGCGTCCGCGTCCGGGTGGATCTACACCGCTCGCCTGGATTTGCAACACTTTGCTATGAGGGTTCATCTCGCTGATTGGCGCGTCTGGAGGCGCCGATGGACCAGCCAGCCGATCTAAACCCGGCCCGTGTCAACTCTTTGTGCCAGGACACGGGAAGCAGTTGCTGCGCCCGTACTCGAGTCGAGGCCAGGCACTGCGCGAGGCGATCGTCGCCTGCCGCAAGGGGAGGGCGCTGTCGATCATGGGCATCCACGGGCTGATGGACCAGTTCCCGATCGGGGTCACCATGAACCAGGAGTTGACGGTACGCACCGCGCAACAGCACGCACAGGAGTACGTGCCGCGCCTGCTGGAGCACCTGACGCGGGGCGAGTTGGAGCCGTCGTACCTCGCGACGCATCGGTTCTCGCTCGAGGACGCCTCGCGCGGCGATGAGTTCTTCAAGCACAAGGAGGACGGGTGCGTACGGGTGGTGTTCATGCCACAACGATGGGCACCCCGAGCGTCCCCACGCTAGCGCAAACTCCACGGCCTCCGCGGTGCCGGAACGCCGGCGGGGCCGGCGATGAGCCGGTCGGCCGCGGCGCCGGTGGCGAAGGCGTAGACCGCTTTGTGCAGGAGGTCGATCGCCTGCTCGTCGACCGGCCACGTCCAAGGCGGGGCGCCCACGCCGGTGGCGTTCTCCAGCGTCTGGTCGTTGAGCAGGCGGAGGTTTAGGAACAGGAACGACCCGACCGGACCGCGAAACCCGCGCTCCGCCATCAGCCCGCGCACCGCGCCGAGCACGATGCCCTGGCCCCAATGCATGGCCCAGTTCATCCAGAGCCGGTCTTCGTCAGGCGTGCTCGCGCGCCGCAGCAGCCGCTCCAGCGTGTGACCGGGCACGAAGGAGTTGGGCCGGTGGGTGAAAAGCTGCTCCAGCTTCTCCCCAGCGGTCATCGCCGCGACGCCCACACCCCCCGCCGCCATACCGAGTAGCGCCGCCCCAATCGTCACCGTTGCGCCTCCTATTCCGGCGTTTCCCCCGCCGCGTCGTCCTCACCGACGGCGCGATGCAATTCCCGTTCCCCGTCCTCGCCCAGCAGCGGTCTCGCTGGATCCCGGAACTCGTTTCACCAACGGTTGGCGCCCCCCCGTAGGGGATCACCGAGGAATCGGCTCCGCCGAGCACGGATTAACTGCGGCGCGCTCTCCGCGACCGCCGTGACCCTGGGTACGTTGTGAAGCGGGATCCCGCAACCCGCTTCAGAACGCTGCTGGGTGGGACACGGATCGCGCCGCACCTTTTGCCCATTGTCCAAGGTCGGCGCGTCCTAGGCAGGATCGCCAGTCGCTCCCCGGCCGCGGCGAGCAGCGCGGCTGATCCCCCGCGCGGCCCGCCCTGCTCGTTCGTGCCCCACGGCACCGGCGACCGAGACCGCCGGCTCATTCACGGCTCGGCTCCCGCACCGAAACACCCAGTCCGCGTGCCGCGAAGCACGGGATAGTCGGGCGCAGGCGGGGTTTACGGACACGCCCTTGGCGTCGCGCTGCCGCTCATTGCCGGCGTCGGCGCAGTGATTAATTTCGGCCGCGGTCCGGCCTATGCCTGTCAACCCGCCGCCCCTACACCACCCAGAACGCGTGCCCGTAGAGGACGGCAAGCACCCCGAGCAGCAGCGCGCAGCCGATGACCACGGCGTCGCGCGCCCAGCCGGACCACCGGGGTCGGGCGAGCAACGCTCCGGCGGCGAGGTAGACGCCAATGGCCGGTAGCAGGTAGCGCCCGAGCGAGACCCAGGTGAAGGCGGATTGGACTACCACCAGCAGCGTCGTGAAGAGGGCCAGCGCTGGGTCCAGCGTTCGCCAGACCCGGGGCAACAGCGCCAAACAGAGGAGGGCCACCGCCACGTTGAGGACGATGACGAGGTGGCGCGGATCGCCCGTGAGGGCTCGCGTCGGGTGCCGAATGAAGAGCTCGGCGTAGAAGCGAACGTGCTCCTCCCAGCCACCCCAGGTCGCCTGCGCGCGAAAGTAGGCGAACGGGTCATCGAAGACCCAGGCCCCGTAGCCGCCGTAGGCGACCGCGCCGGCCGGCGACAGGAGCGTGAGTGCCGCCAGGTCGCGGCGGTGCGCGCCACGCCGCACCGCCAACAGGATGAGGGCAGGGGCCAACGCCACGCCGACGAGCCGCGTCGCCGAGGCGAGCGCGGCCGCCAGACCCGCCCACCACCACCGGCTCCGCCCGGCCCAGGTCAAGGCGAGCAGGGTCAGCAGCAGGAAGAGCGACTCGGAGTAGGCGGCGTTGAAGAAGAAGCCGAACGGCGCCACGCTGAGCAACACCGCGGCGTGGCGTCCAGCCGCCGGACCGAAGCGCTCCGCCCCGAGCCGCGCCAGCAGGGGTACGGCCCCCAGGAAGCAGAGGTTGGCGATGACGATCCCCGCCAGCGCCAGGTGCGCCGGCGTCGGCGAGGCTCCGACCACCTCGACCGCGCCGCGCATCAGCAGGGGGAAGAGGGGGAAGAACCCGACGCCGCCGTGCGGGCTTGGGTTGTCGCCACCGTAGCCGCCGCCCGCAATCGCGACGTAGTGGGCGGCGTCCCACCGCGCCCAGCCGTCCAGCGCCGGATGGTCAGGAAAGAACGTATCGGGCAGCTGGACCGGGTAGGGTGCGAACCGGGGAAAGACCCGCAGCGACACCCAGACGATGCCGGCCAGGACCACCCGGCTGGCAACGGCGACCGCGAGGGCTTCGATCGCGATCCCGACCCACGGGCGTCCACGCGGATGCGGGACGAGCCGTTCCGACGGCGGCGGTCCGATGGTCGGGGCTGGAACATCGGAAGGTGGGATGGCCGGCGTGGCCGGATCGCTTGCCAGCGGCTGCAAGGTATCCGGACCCGACGTCGGATCGACGCCAACGCCCGGGACCGCAGGGCTTCCCTCGGCGTTCCACGGCGGCGCGGGGACCGGCTCCGCCGCGCACGGCGGGACAGCAGGCGCGGCGAAGCGGGCGCCGGTCTGGTCCCAACCCTCGGGCGGAGAGTCGACCGAAGCCGCCCCACCCGGATCCCGATCCTCTGAGGACAACCAACCGCGCTCCGCACGCCCGCCGTGATCGCGCCACTCCGATCGGGCGCCCGACACGTTGGGACCAGGGCCGCGCGTCGTGCTCATGTTCCCAGCATACGCGGTCCACGAGGTCGTGGGGAGGCGACGCAACCCGACGCTGCGACCCCCGTGGACGTGGCCGGCGCCGCTCGGCCCCGCGGTGAGCGTGGGATCAGCGGCCGAGCGTCTCCCGCAGCTCGATCAGGTCCTCAGGGGAGTAGTCCTCGGTCCCCTCAGCCGCCTCGAACCAGTGCCGCCAAAACTCCGTCAGGTCCTTCCCGGAAGCCCGCTCGAACGCGGTCCGCAGGTCCGCCGGCGTAGCGACGCCGAAGCGGAACCGCGCGTGGTAATCGTGTAGGCCGCGGTAGAACGCCTCGTCCCCGATCTCCTCCCGCAGCGCCCCGAACCCAAGCGCCCCCTTGCCGTAGACCATGGCCCCGTAGTCCCGCCCGGTGAAGTCGTCCGTCGGCTGGTCGACAACCTCATCCCCGTCGGTAAAGAGCGTCTCCAGGTACCAGAGCTTGACCTCGAGGTTGAGCTGCCGGGCCGCCTCCGCCGGCGGGTAGTACGCCTCGAAGTAGACGGCCGACGAGACGTACTCGGCCAGCCCCTCGTCGATGAAGGCGTCGACGTATTGGTTGTTCCCAACCAGGCCGTACCACCACTGATGGGCCACCTCGTGCGCGGTGACGAACTCCAGGTAGTGGGGGTTGGCAGCCTCGGGGTTCGGCTCGTACAAGGCTGAGCCGATGAGCATCAGTTGGGGGAACTCGACGCCGCCCGCCCCCCGCAGCCGCGTCTCGGCGAGGTCCATCTCCGCGTACGGGTAGGGACCGAAGCGGTCATTAAAGAGCTTCAGCGCCTGGACGGCGGCGCGGAGCACCTCCGCCCCTCCGGCGGCGTGACCAGGGTTGTAGTAGGAGGTCACGGTCGTGCCGTCCACCTCCTGGCTGACCGCTTCGAAGTCGTCGTCGGCCACGACCATGAAGTCGCGGACCGGCCCGGTCACGTAGCGGCGGCGAACGTGGTCGCCTCCGGTCCGGTCGGCCACATCTTCCCCGACGTGGCGGCCGGAGGTGACCACCACCTGGTCCCGCGGACCCGTCAGCGTCACGTCGTAAAGGGCGGTGGTCGAGAAGATGGGGTCGCCGTTGACACTCAGTGGGTCGAGGAGCCAGCCGGTGGTCGGATCGTAGCCGGCGAGGATCGGGTGCCAGTGCGCCAACGCCCAGGTGCCCGTCCGGGGCTGGATGCTGAAGATGCCGTAACTCTCCGTTGGTGCCACCGGGATCGTGGTGGTGAAGGCCATCGCCACGTCGACCCCATCACCCGCCGGCAGCGGCGCTGGCAGATCGACGCGCAGCGCCGTATCGGCGACGCTCGACACCGTCCGCGCCGGGGCACCGTCGACCGTCACGTCGCGGACCTCCAGACCGCCCTCCGCGTACTCGGCGCCGTTCGGGTACAGCCGGAAGTAGAACTCCTCCAGGTCCGCCCCCGTGCCATTGACGAAGCGCAGGTGCTGCGTCCCCTCGATCGTCCCCGGCCCACCGTTGCCACCGGGCTCGAGCGCCGCATCGATCCGATAGCGGGACAAGTGGCCCGCGGTTTCGGTGATGAGAGTCGCACGCTCCGCGGGCCGGACGGCCGCGTAGAGTTCGGGATCGGCGTCGCCCGGACCGGCCTCCGAAGCCGCCGCGGGGCTGGCCGCGGACTGAGCGGCGGTCCACGGGGCCACCCCCGCCGCAAGCACGATCAGGATTAGGGTGAGCATCGCGACGCCGACGGACCGGACGACGGCGCGAGTACGAACGAGGGACGAGAGCATCGGGTCCTCCAGGGCAGACCGGTCTGGACTGGGCGAGCGCGGGCGGTTCGGCGCGGTGGGTGGCTTGGCGCCTTGCTAGAATGCGAAACGCCCGCGCCGCCGCTCGGGTCGGGGCGTGGGCGTCTAGCACCGTCGTCGCACCGGCGGGATTGTACCGGAATCCGGACTGGGACCGGGCCGGCGCCGCCCGGCCCGAAATCGCCGCACGACCGCACGGTTGGAGGACCGTCCTGGACGAGATACGACCGCCGGCCGGGCTGCGGATTGGCCAAGACCTCCTCGATCGCGTCCTCGCTCACCTTGCCGTCGCCGCGCCGTTGGAGGCGGTTGGGCTCCTCGCCGTCGAGGAGCCCGCGACGCCCGCAACACCCGCCCGAGTGACTCGCTTGTACCCCGGGACCAACGTCGACGCGTCACCAACCCGATATACTATGGACCCGGCCGAGGTGCTCGCCGCGTTTCGAGACATCGAGGCGCACGGCTGGCGGCTGGGGGCGATCGTTCACTCCCACCCGACCACGCCGGCCACACCTTCGGCGACCGACCTGCAGGAAGCGCACTACCCGGAAGCCTTGCTCGTGATCGTCGGACTGGCCGAGGCACCCCAGATCCGTGCCTGGCAGGTTGGCCGGGCGCGCACGGGCGACGCCCACGACGTGATTGAGGTCCCCATCCTCGTCGATCGGCCGATGACGCGCGAGGCCGCCGGACCGAAGACTAGGAGGGAGCATGATGCACACCCGGGTGGCACAGCGGCGTGCCTGAGCCCGACCGCCGGTGACGATGATGCGGTCGCAGGCGGTCGCTCCGTCTCGATGGGGGCACGGCGCGTGACGGCGCCGTCGGGGACCCCGGACGCCCTCGTCGATGTGCTCGCCGCCATGCCGGACAACCTGGACCGGCTGCTCCATGGCCAGCCCGACGAGGCGCTGGTGCGACCCGCCAGCGACGGCGGCTGGGGCGCGGTCGAGAACCTGGCGCACATGCGCGATTGGGAAGAGATCTTCCTGGAGCGGGCCCGCGCTATCGTTGCGGAGGACCGGCCGCATCTGCCGGCCTATGACGACGAGTTGTGGGCCATCGAACGTGACTACCGAAGCCAGGACCCGCGGCAGATCGGGGAGCAGTTTCGAGCATTGCGGTCGCAGTTGGTCGCGTTCTTGCGCGGGCTCCCGGCCGAGGCGTGGGAGCGGAGCGGCGACCACGACGCGTACGGGGAGATCACGCTCCGGTGGATGATCAACCACATCTGCGAGCACGACGAAGAGCACCTGGCCCAGGTGCGGGAAGCGCTCGCCTGAGCGCTCATAACGGGAGCGACCGCCGCCGGGTGGATGCTCCGCACGACGCCCGGTCGCCACGGCGCGGGCACGGAGAGCGCGAAACGACATGGTGGACCGATTGAACACCAGAGCCAGCACCGGTCCGGCGGCCACCGCCGGCGACGTGGCGATCACCGACCTGGCGAACAACGCCCTCATCATCCGTCTGCACTTCACCATCAACCACCTTTCACGGTGGCTGACGCCGGTCCACGACCAAACCCGGCTGATGCGCACCGTCCGCCGCGGCGAGCCGTCCGTCAAGGAGTTGCTTCTCCGGCTCCGGGACGAGGAGCTGCGCATCTTCCCGAAGATGCACCTGATCTCCGTGCGGACCAACCCGGACCTCGACCGTCAGCCGGAGCCACGGCGTACCCCCGAGGAGGAGCGGCACGACCGGGAGGCTCTGCCGATCGAGATCATGGCGGAGTTCCGCCGCCTGCGCCAAAGCACGTGCTCGCTGCTGCGGAGCCTGCCGGACGCGGCCTGGGAACGCTCGGGAACCAGCCGTCGCGAGCACGACTGGACGATCCGCGGCCTCGCCGAGCACCTCGCGGCGCACGATGTCGAGGTGCTGGCCGAGATGGACCTGGCTCTCGACCGCATCAACGCCCGGGACGGGATCACGAGCGCCTCCCGCGCCCATCTGGACGAGCTGCTGCGGCTGGCGCCGCGGGAAACGCGTCGGTAACTGCTCGAGGAGTCGAGCAGCCGAGGGGTGGAGGGCCGTTCACGAACCGCCCCGGTCGATGCATCGGCCGAAGGGCCGTTCACCAGCCGCCCCGAGATACGTCCGTCGCGGCCTCTCGCCTCGCTCAGTTCGTTTCGCCCCGTCGACTCCTCGACTCGTGTGGAGCTGCTGCCGATGAGCGAAAACCCGCCGGGCGGGATGACCGCCGCAGCGCCGACGGCCGAGGCGCTCGCGCGGGAGTTCTTCTCCGCACTCGACGCGCGCGATCCCCGTCGCTTGCGGGCGACGCTGGCCGATCACGCCAACTTCCGCGCCCTTCCCCACCTCGACCCCGTGCGCCCCGCTGACGAGATCGTTGCCTACTTCGGTACCGTCGTCTCCTCCTATCCGACCGCGCGTTGGGAAGTGACCGACGTGATCGCCGACGGCGACCGGGCGGCGGTGCTGTTCGTCGTCCGAGAGTACGCCCCGCGCCTCGGCCGCGAACGGCTTGCCGAGCAGGTCGCCATTGTCCGCGCCGCGGACGGCCAGATCGTCAACGTGGTCGGCTATTACGACAGTGCCGAGTTCCGCCGCCTCTTCTGGGACGAGGGGTAGACACCGGCCGCCGAGACGGCGAGGCGGCACGCGGCGAGGGCGGGGGACCAAGGCAGCGTCCAACCAAAGCGTTCACCGCCGCGGTTGATGCCTCACGTGCCGGCTTGCCGGATCGGCGTCTCGCCGACGACCCGCATGAACCGACCGATGGCCTCGATGTGGGCCGTGGGGGATGGGAGCCCGGCGTCCATGGTATTGAGGCCCAGGTGGGTCACGCCGAGGGCGCGCCAGCGATCGATCTCCGCCCCCCAGTCGGGCTCCGGCACATCCTTGAGGTTGAAGCGACCCTCGATCCCGACCGCCTCCGGCGAGCGGCCGGCCGCCGCGGCGTGTCCACGCACCCGCGCGATCCTCGCCGCCAGCGCGTCGCCCGGCCGGCCGTGGGGAAACCAGCCGTCACCGAGGCGACCGGTCCGCTCCAGCACCGGCTCCGCCTCGCCCCCGATCCAGACGGGGATCGGGCGTTGGACGGGGAGGGGATTGATCCCGGCCGCGGGGATGCGATGCGCCGCACCGCTGAAATTGACGACCGGCGTGGTCCAGAGCGCGCGCAGCACCGCGATCTGCTCCTCGACCCGCCGACCTCGGGTCCGGAAGTCCTCGTTCAGCGCCTCGTACTCGACCGGGTTCCAGCCAATGCCGACGCCAAGCCGCAGCTTGCCTTCGGTCAGCACGTCGATCTCGGCCGCCTGCTTGGCGACGAGCGCCGTCTGCCGCTGCGGCAGGATGATGACGCCGGTGACCAGTTCCAGACGCGGCGCCACGGCGGCCAGGTAGCCGAAGAGGATGAACGGCTCGTGGAACGGGCGGCGACGGTGTAACCGCGCCAGCCGGGCCGATTGGTCGGGTCGGCACCGAGGACGTGGTCATAGGCGAGGAGGTGGCAGTAGCCGAGATCTTGGGCGGCCTCAGCGTACGCCCGGATCACGCCGGGATCGTTCCCGATCTCCAGTTGCGGGAAGATGACGCCGATGCGCATGGACAGCCTCTCCCGCTCAGCCGCGCGCGTCCGAGGCTGGCGCGCGCGCCACATTGTAGCGCCGTCCCTCCGAGGCAGGACCCGGAGGACGGACGCGGACCGTCGTGGGGTCGGTCTGCCCACGCTAGACCTGTGCCACATAAGCATGGAACGTTTATGGATCGTCCAGACTGGTAACGCGGTCACGTTGCGGATGAAGATGATCGACGTCGCAATGTGTGCCGCGCCTAGAACATGCCACCGTTGGCGCCGCGCAGCCGCTACGTGGGTGGGAGCGAGGCCTCGATCCGGGTCAGGAAATCGTTGAGCACCTGCCGGTATCGCTCCGGCTCCTCGGCGTGGGCCAAGTGGGCGCTCTCTTCGAAGATGACGACCTCCGCGTCGGGGATGCCGCGCCTGAGCGCCTCGGCAAGGCGGGGGTTGCCTCGTCGTAGCGGCCGGCCGTGATCAGCGTCGGGACGCGGATCTCGCCGAGTCGATCGGTGACATCCCACTCCTGGAGCGTGCCGGTGGCGTGGAACTCGCTCGGTCCCCACATCGTGCCATAGACCTCGTGACGCAGCAGGTCGAAGGCGCGCGTCACGTAGTCCGGCCATTCCGCGAGCCGGCAGACGTGCCGGCGATAGAACACCATCATCGCTTCCTGATAGGCCGGGTCGTCGGTCGTGCCGGCCTCTTCATGCTGGCGGAGGGTCTCCCGCACCTCGGACGGGATGGCAGCCAGCAGGCGGTTCGCCTCGGCGATCCACTGGGGCACACTGGCGGTCGTGCTGGCAAGGACCAGGCTGGTCAATCCCGAGGGTTGGGTCAAGGCGTATTCCAGCGCGAGCATGCCGCCCCACGACTGGCCGAGCAGGTGAACGCGATCGAGCGCGAGGGCGCGCCGGACGGCGCCGACTTCCTCGACAAAGTATTCGACCGTCCACAGCGACGGGTCGCTGGGCTGGTCGGAGTTGCCGCAGCCCCATTGGTCATAGAAGATCACCCGCCGACCACTGCGCGCGACCGCCTCGAGCGGCTCGAGATAGTCGTGCGGGGCACCGGGTCCGCCGTGCAGGCACAGCAGCGGCAATCGGCCCGGCTCGTCGCGCTCACCAACGATCCGGTACCAAACGTTGTATCCCCGGACCGAGACGAATCCCTCCCCGGCAGACAGCTCTGGCACCACCTGATCCCTCCCCGTGGACTCCGACGGTGACCTGCTCGCCGATCGGGGTTTCGTGAACGCCTTCGAGAATCGTGCACAGGCATGAAGGACCGTCAAGGGCGCGACGAGGCGCCTTCTCCATGCCGGGACCATCCGGTGAGGGTGCGGTTAACTGCATTTCGGTGTAGAGGGTGTTAGCGCGGAATGGGCTGCTGTGTTGGACGGTGCCCTTCCACCGGCACGTCCTACGCCCGATGTTGGGCTGGCGCTCGTGGATGACTTCGGCAACGAACGTGACGCGGTAATCCGGCGTTGGCGCCGGTTCGGGGTACCGCGAATGATCAGTGAAGTCAATGACTCTTGACGAACGAAACGCGCGAACCGCGCAATCCGGCCAAGACGCATCGCTTCGCGGTCGTCGTTGGCGATCCCCCGACGCTATTGACGCCGAGACAAGGCCATGGTAGCGTCCCGCTCCCGCATTTGGCAGGCATCGACGAGGAAGGCGACCACGCGACGAGCAGCGGAGACGGCTTCGTCCTCACCGCGCTTCGCCACTGATCGACCACCCGGGTCCTACCATCAGGCGATCACCTACGTGACGGGTTCGGTTCGGCAGACGGAGGGATCCATGAACGAGAACGGCTCCGGCAAGCCCATCGCTCACCTGTTCCAGGCACGAATCGGCCGCCGCCCCTTGCTCAAGGCAGCGGTTCTCGCCGGTGGGGTGGCATCGCTCACAGGCCTCGTCGGCCCCCGCGAGGTCTCCCGCGCCCACGCCCAGGAGCCACAGCGGGGCGGCACGCTTACCGTGAGGCTCGATTCCGACCTCATTGGGATCGATCCGCATGGCGCCTCCGCAGGCGTCGACCGGAACGTGTACACGAGCGTGTACGACGGCCTCGTCACCGTCGATGAAAACCTGAACATCGTTCCCAACCTCGCCGAGTCGGTCGAGACGCCCGACGAAAGGACCTACATCTTCAGGCTGCGTCCGAACGTCACGTTCCATGATGGGACCCCGTGCAACGCGGCGGCGGTGAAATGGAACTTCGACTGGATTCTCAACGAGGCGAATGCGTCACCTCGCCGGTCGGAACTGGTCGACGTCCAGGAAGTGGTGGTCGACGACCCGCTCACGGTTCGGATCGTCCTGAAAAACGCGTTCGCGCCGTTCCTGGCGATTATCTCGGACCGGGCTGGGTACATCGTGTCGCCAGCTGCGAGGCAGCAATATGGCGCCGACTATCCGCGGAACCCTGTCGGGACCGGACCGTTCCGGTTCGTGGAGTGGGTGAAGGACGACCACGTCACGTTTCGGCGGTTCGACGAGTACCGGGAAGAGGGCTTGCCCTACCTGGACGAGATTCGGTACCGGCCGATTCCGGACGCCACCGTGGCGCTGACCGAACTCAAGACGAACAACATCGACTTCTTCTTCGGGATCGATCCGAAAGATGTCGAAGACGTGAAGTCGCAACCGAACCTGCAATACCTGGAGGGGCTTGGCGTCGGATACCAGGGCCTGTGGATCAACACAGCCAGGGAGCCGCTCGCCAACAAGGCGCTACGCGAGGCGGTCGCGTTCGCGGTCGATCGCGAGGCACTCTTTGCGGCGGCCTATTACGGGGTGGGGCAAATCGCGCACGGCCCGATTCCTCCCAGCAGCTGGGCGTTCGACCCGGAGTTCCGCAGCCGATCGCGGGACCTGGAGCAGGCGAAGGCCAAGTTGGCGGAGGGGGGCCAGCCGAATGGCTTCCCGATGGTCCTGAAGGTGGCGAACTCGCCCCTGGGCCAAACGATCACGCAGATCGTGCAGGCGAACCTCAAGGAGGTTGGTATCACCGTCGAGATCCAGACGCTGGAGTTCGGCGCGCTGCTGGAGGTCGGCGAGGCGGGCGATTTCGACGCGCTGAGCCTGGGATGGAGCGGCCGGATCGATCCCGACGGCAACATTCAGCCGATCTTCCACAGCGGCGGAGCGTTCAACTACGGGAAGTACAACAACCCGCAAGTCGACCAACTGATCGCCGACGGCCGCGCGACGACCGACCGGACTGAGCGGACGCGCATCTATCGCGAGATCCAGCGGATCATCAACGACGATGCGGCGTACGTCTTCACCTATTTCCAACCCGCATCGTTCGGCGCCGCCGATTACGTGCAGGGCTTCAAGGTGACGCCGGATGCCCTCATGCGTTTCAAGACAACGTCGCTCGCCAAATCCTGACCGATGGCTCGGTTCATCGGGAGTCGGCTGGTCACGACGATACCGGTGCTGCTATTCGTCAGCATTGCCGTCTTCCTGATGCTGCACCTCACGCCGGGCGATCCGGTGAAACTCATGCTCGGCGAGGACGCGGATCCAGAGTCGGTCGTGGCGTTGCGCAAGGAACTGGGGCTGGATCGGCCGCTGCCGATCCAATACCTGCGATGGCTGGGCAACCTCCTCACCGGGGACCTCGGTCGGTCCATCCGGACGAACCAGCCGGTGCTCGAGGCGATCACGTCCCGTCTTCCGGTAACCCTCGAACTCGCGTTCCTCTCGATGCTCCTCGCGCTCGCCATTGGCCTGCCAACGGGTATCGCGGCGGCGATCAAGCGCAACTCGCCCGTCGATACCGCGAGCACCACCGTCGCCCTGATGGGCGTTTCCCTCCCGAGCTTCTTCGTTGGCATCCTGCTCATTCTGCTGCTTGCCCAACGACTACGGCTCTTGCCCCCCAGTGGGTACGTGCCGTTCCGCGACGATCCGGTGCAGAACATCAAGCTCATGATCATGCCATCGATCGCGTTGGGCGCCGCCCTGGCCGGCATCCTGTCCCGGATGATGCGGTCGAGTCTACTGGAGGTGCTCGGCGCGGATTACATCCGGACGGCGCGCGCCAAGGGCATGAACGACCGGAGAACCATCGTCGGTCATGCGCTCAAGAACGCACTGCTCCCCGTGGTCACGGTCGTGGGCCTGCAGATGGGTGCGCTGCTGGGGGGCGCGATCCTAACGGAAACGATCTTCGCGATGCCCGGCATTGGACGGCTCGTGGTCGATAGCATCTTCGCCCGCGATTTCCCCATCGTCCAGGGCGTAGTGCTCTTCCTCGCGCTCGTGCGCATCATGAGCAACCTGCTGGCCGATATCGCCTACGTCCGACTCGACCCGAGGATCTCGTACGCATGACCGGCTGAAGGGCGGACCGATGGAAGCTGAAACCGACGCCCGGGTCGTGGGACACCACGCTCCGCTCGTCGCGCAGCCGGCGCGGTCGTCCCCCGCGCGCGAATTCGTGCGTCGGTTCCGGCGTCGGCCGCCGGCCCTCATCGGCGGAGCCATCATCGCGGCCGTGGTTGTCGCGGCCGTGTTCGCTCCCGTGGTCGCCCCGTACGACCCAACCGCGCAGAACTTCACGAATCTGCTGCAAGGACCATCGACGGGGCATCTCCTCGGGACCGACGAACTCGGCCGCGACACCCTCAGTCGAGTGATCTACGGCGCCCGAGTGTCGCTCCAGGTCGGGATCATCGCGGTCGGTATGTCGCTCATCACCGGTGGCTGCCTCGGCCTGGTCTCGGGGTATGCCCGCGGCCCTGTCGACACGGTCATCATGCGCATCATGGACGGTCTCCTCGCCTTCCCGGCGCTGGTCCTCGCCCTGGCCATCACCGCCATGCTCGGACCGAGTCTCCGAAACGCGATGATCGCGATTGGGGTGACGGGGATCCCCTCCTTCGCCCGATTGGTCCGCGGTCAGGTCCTCGTCATCCGAGACCTGGAATACGTGCAGGCGGCCCAGTCCGTGGGCGCCGGCCACGGCCGCATCATGCTGCGCCACATCCTGCCCAATACGACGGCGCCCATCATTGTCGAGACCTCGATTGCCATTCCCTCCGCGATCCTTGCGGAAGCCGGCCTGAGTTTTCTCGGCCTAGGCGTCCAACCGCCCACGCCGAGCTGGGGGGCAATGATCGACACTGCCCAGGGGTTCATGCAGCGCGAGCCTTGGATCGCGATCGCGCCGGGCGCCGCCATTCTCGTGACGGTCCTGGCGTTCAACTTCCTGGGCGACGCGCTCCGGGACGCGCTCGACCCACGATTGAAGTGATACCACTTGTTCCCCCCGAACCCTTCCTGTCCCGACTGACCAGACAGGGGGTCGCGTTCGACGATCGCGGCCGCGGCCCTGCGCTCGTCACCGTTCATGGGGATCCTGGCACGGACCACCGGCTGTTCCGCCCATTCCTCGATCCGCTCGCGGAGGACCGGCAACTGGTCTTCTTCGATCTGCCCGGTCACGGACAGTCCCGGCCTGCTGAAGATTATGGCCTTCCAGCGATGGCCGGGGTGATCGACGACGTGCGCACCACCCTGGGGATAGGCGCCATCGCGCTGCTGGGCAGTTCCTATGGCGGGTTCCTGACCCTAACCTACGTCCTCGCGCATCCCGACGCCGTTTCCGCGCTGGTACTCGTCGGTACGTCCGCAAGCCATGGGTTTCGAGAGGAGTCGCTCCAGGTCGCCGCACGGCGTGGAACGCCGACGATGCTGGCCTCGTTGCATCGCCTGTGGGATGGCAGCCTAACGAGCGACGCCGAGTTCCAGCGGGCGTGGCAAGACATCCTCCCGCTCTACTTCCACCAGCTGCCGAAAACCGAGATCGACGCGCTGGCGCATCGGTGCAGCTACACCTTAGAAACCCGACAACGCATCCTCCCAACGCTGCAGCATTACGACCTTCGTGCGCGGCTGAGCGAGATTGCGGTTCCAGCGCTCGTGGTCGTCGGCCGGCATGACTGGATCACATCGGTCCGACAGGCGGAGGACCTGGTGGCCGGACTGAAGCGCGGCGAACTGGTCATCTTCGAAGAAAGCGGGCATTACCCCTTCATCGAGGAGCGGAACCGGTTTCTCGCCGTCGTGCGCGACTGGTTGGCCCAGCACGTGCGCGGCGAAGCGTCGTGACGCCGAAGGGCGATCGTGCAGCGACGGGAGGGACCAGCCGTGCATCTGACCGCTGAACAGATCATGACCAAGGAGTTGCAGCACGGGGCCGCCACGACAGCGGCCGGACCACCGCGGGACGTCACGATGGCCCGGCGCGGTCTGGTGGCCGCGGCCCACCAGTTTGCCAGCGATGCCGGGGTCGAGGTCTTACGGCACGGGGGCAACGCCGTCGACGCGGCGGTGGCCGCGGCCGGGGTTCTCATGGTGGTGGAGCCGCGGAACGGCCACCTCGGCGGCGACACGTTCATGTTGCTCCACCTCGCCAACGAGCGCCGGGTGGTTGCCCTCAACGGGAGTGGGGCAGCGCCGGCGGCGGCAACGCCGGAGTTCTACCGCAGCCGGGGCGGCATCCCACAGGACGGACTGCTGGCTTCCACCGTACCCGGGACGGTGAGTTGCTGGGCGCTTGCCTTGGAACGATACGGTACGCGGTCGCTTGGCGAGGTCCTCGAGGCGGCGATCGGGTATGCCGAATGGGGCGTTCCGGTAACAGAGCGGCTGCATCGCTTGCTGAGCCTCGATGCACCAACCTATCGGAAATTCCCAGACAGTGCGCGCGTCTTCCTGCCGGATGGCCACGTTCCGGCGGTAGGGGGACTGTTTCGGCAACCCGGACTCGCCGATAGCTTCCGCCGAATCGCCACCGGTGGTCGGGACGAGTTCTACCGGGGCGGACTCACGGACGAGATGGTTCGCTCGGCGACGGAACACGGCGGACTGTTCGCTCGCGAGGACTTTGCGTCCCACCGGACTGATGAACCCGCGCCGCTGGCGCTCGACTACCGCGGGTACACCGTCTACGAGCAGCCGCCGGTCTCCCAGGGGATCATCGTGCTCCTGGCACTCAACATCCTCAACGAGTTCGATCTGCGCAGCCTGGGCCAGGGCACCGCTCCGTCCATCCACTTGCTGCTGGAGTCACTCAAACTCGCCTTCGAGGACCGGCTGCGCTACCTCGGCGACCCGGATTTCGTCGACATTCCGCTCGCGATGCTGCTCTCGGCCGATCACGCCCGCGAGCAGGCGCAACGAATCGATCCCCGGCACGCGCGACCGCAGATGCTGCCGAACGCCGTCCAGCCGGATACCACGTTCCTCTGCACCGCCGACGAGGCTGGCAACATGGTGTCGTACATCCACAGCCTGTTCTCTGGTGCCGGCGTCGTGCTGGGCGAGACCGGCGTGCTCATGAACAGCCGATTGCTGGGCTTCAATCTGGAGGAGGACCATCCGAACTGCCTTGCTCCGGGCAAGCGACCCGTCCATACGCTCAATGCCTACGTCGTTCACAAGGACGGCGAAGCCGTGCTCGTTGGCGGTACACCCGGGGCGCACTGGCAAGTGCAGACCAACCTCCAGATCCTGACGAACGTGCTCGACTTCGGCTTGGATCTCCAAAGCGCGATCGAGGCGCCACGCTTCACCGTAGGCGACCAACTCGACACTGGGAGCCTAACGGTCAAGATCGAGTCACGTGTGGGCGAGCGAGTCATTGGCGAGCTCCGGGAGCTTGGGCACGAGATCGAGGTCATCGGCCCATGGGAGTCCGGCGGCGCCGTGCAGTTGATCGCACGGGATCCTGGGAGCGGGATGTATCGAGGCGCCACCGAAGTCCGACGACCGGGAAACGCGGTGCTGGGCCTGTGAGGCGACCTCTCGTTGTCCTGCTCCCCGTCAGGCAGGCCCGATTCGCGGTGCGGTCGTGTCCTCAATCGCCGCTTCAGGTTCGAGCCATACCGTGGCGTCCTCCGCTCTCCAGCGGAAAGGCATGACCGGGCGTCGGACCGCCGAAACCAACTTTGACGCCACAGCGCTCCCTGCCGGATACTTGTGAAACTACGCACGATAACCCGCGGCTGGCGCGGGGCGAATGGAACGGACCGGGATGCGAGCGACGCGCGGCGGGATCGAGGTTGGGAGCGGCGAGCACGGTGGCGAGATCGACACCGTCGGGCCGAGCCCACTGCCGGGGGACAACGGCCGTCGCGGCGCCCGGGCCACCCCTCGGCCGGTCCCAGCCACCGAGACCGGCGATCCGTCGGAGACGATCCCCGATATCGTGATCCGCCGCTTGCCGGTCTACGTGCGGACGCTGCGCGGGCTGCGGGACCACGGGGTCCCGTCCGTCTCTTCGGACGAACTGGCCGACCTGATCGGCGTGACGGCAGCCCAGATCCGGCGCGACCTCTCCTACTTCGGCAAATTCGGCAAGCAGGGCAAGGGCTACGACACCGACTTCCTGGCCGAGGAGATCGCCAAGATTCTGCGGCTGGACCGGCAGTGGGACGTGGCGTTGGCCGGGTTCGGCAACCTCGGGCAGGCCATCGCCCACTACCGCGGCTTCGTCCCCTCCTCCTTCCGCATCGCCGCCGTGTTCGACCACAACGAGGAGCATGTCGGCCAGCGCGTCGATGGGCTGACCGTGCTGCGGGACGACCGCATCACGGAGGTTATCGCGCGGGAAGGGATCCGGATCGGGATCGTCGCGGTGCCGGCGGCGGCGGCCCAGGAGGTGGCCGACCGGATGGTTGCCGGCGGGGTCCGGGCGCTGCTCAACTACGCGCCGGTGGTGCTCAAGGTCCCGGCGGGCGTGACGGTCCGCGAGATCGACCCGGTCAGCGCCATGCAGAGCATGACCTACTACCTCGAGGACCAGGAATCGGCGTAGTGACGCCGTTTTTCGCGCTACGTCCGCCTGGTTGGTCACGACTTGGTCACGCACCCTCGACGAGCAGGTCGGCGAGGCAGTCGGCCGCGCGCCGGTCCGCTTCCGCGGTGACGTGCCCGTAGACGTCGGCGGTGATCGCCACGCTGGCGTGGCCCAGCCGCTCCGAGACCACCTTGAGCGGCACCCCGGCGAGGATCAGCAGCGTCGCGCAGGTGTGCCGCAGCCCGTGCGGCGTGATGCGCGGCACGCGGGCGGCCCGCACGGCGGCCTCGAAATGGTGCTGGGCTGTCGCGGGGCTCGGCCGCCCCCCGTCGCCCCGGTCGAACACGAACCCCACGTCGCGCCACGCCGGCCCCAACCCCAACCGCCGTGCAGCCTGCCGGGCGCGGTGGGCGCGCAGGGCCGTCACGGTCGGCGCGGTGATGGCGATCGTCCGCCGGCCGGCGCGGGTCTTGGCCGCCTCCCCCACCACCCAGCCGCCGCCCTTGGTCCGGGTCAGCGTCCGCCGCACGGCGACGGCGCCGGCCTCCAGGTCGACATCGTCCCACGCGAGCACCAGCGCCTCGCCGAGCCGCATCCCCGAGTCGAGCAGCAGCCGCCACAGGGCGTGTCGCTCGTCGCCGGCCGTGACGGCCAAGAAGGCGCGGGCCTGCTCGGCAGTCCAAGCCTCGATCTCCTTTCGCCTCGGGGACGGGAGTTCGGCCGCGTCGGCGGCGTTGGTCGGCACCAGCCGCCACCGCACGGCCTGGGCGAGGGCCTGGCGGAGCACCGTGTGGGTGAGGCGGACGGTCTTGGGGGCGTATCCAGCCTCGTTCAGCTTGCGGTAGCAGGTCTGGACGTCGAGCGGCCCCAGCTTTGCCAGCGGCACGGGGCCGAGGTGCGGGAGGATGCGGTTGCGGACGATGCCCGTATAGGCGTACGTCGTGTGCTCCGACCGCGCGCGATCAGTCTCCGCGAGCCACCGCACAAGGTAGTCCCCGACCGTGACCGTGGTCGGTTCGACGTAGGTGCCGGCCCGGCGCTCGTGCAGCTCGCGCTGCAGCGCCTCTTCGGCCGCCTTGCGGGTGGGGAAGCCGCGGCGCCGCTTCTGGTCGCGTTTACCCTCGGGCGTGCGGCCAAGGTCGAGGACGTAGCACCAGCTCACGCCGCGCTTGCCGGTGGACTTCTGGACGCTGCCGCGCATCTACGTGGTGACACCGACGTGTTGCTCATCGTGGACGCGGTCGATCTGGGCCGGC
>JAUJOZ010000032.1:0-24448 GCA_030447415.1 Thermomicrobiales bacterium
CAGAACGTCATCCGCGGCGGCTTTCTCCTGGTCGTCGTCGTCCTCCAGCGGCGTTTGACCGCGCGGCGCGGGCCCCGCCACATCGGCTGAGCGCGGGGACAATCGACGTGAAAGGACTCCCCGTGACAGAGCAGGGTCGCGTCCTCGAACGAACGCTCGCGAACGGCCTTCGCGTGCTCCTGCGCGAGGACCACGGCGCGCCGATCGCCTCGTTCTGGACCTGGTACCGCGTCGGCAGCCGGGATGAGGCGCCGGGCCTCACCGGCGCCTCGCACTGGGTCGAGCACATGCAGTTCAAGGGGACGCCGACGCTCGCCAAGGGCCGGATCTTCGGCGATGTCTCCCGCGTCGGCGGGACCCTGAACGCCCTCACCTCGCACGACTGGACCGCCTACTACGAGACGTTGCCGGTCGGCCGGCTCGATCTCGCGCTCGCCATCGAGCCGGACCGGATGCTCAACTCCCTCTTCGACCCCGAGGAGATGGAGTCCGAGCGGACCGTCATCCTGTCGGAGCGCCAGGGGGCGCGGAACAACCCGAGCTATCTTCTCTACGAGGAGGTGATCGGTGCCTCCTTCCGTGCCCACCCCTACCGGCACATGGTCATCGGCCACGAGGCGGACCTCCGCTCGATGACCAGGGAGGACCTCTACGGCCACTACCGGCGCTACTACCACCCGGCCAACGCCTTTGTCGTCGCCGTCGGCGACTTCCGATCCGAAGAGCTGCTCGACCGGATCGAGCGCGCCTTTGCCGGCCTGCCGTCGGGAGCACCGCCGCCCGCCCTCGGGGTCGTCGAACCGGAGGCGCTGGCCGAGCGCCGGGTTACGCTCCGGAGGCCCGCGCCCACCGCCTACCTTCGGATGGCGTTCCGGACGCCGGCCGCGCGCGACCCCGACACGACCCCCCTCCTGGTCGCCGACGCCGTCCTCTCCGGCGGCAAGCCGCTCGGGCTGGGCGGCGGCGGGCCGATGGGCCGGTCGTCGCGTCTCTACCGAGCGCTCGTCGCCTCCGGTCTCGCCCGGGACGCCGGCAGCGATATCGGGCTCTCGCTCGACCCCTACCTGATGGCCGTCGGCGTGACCGCCTTGCCCGGGAGCGATCCGGCGCGGATCGAGGCGGTCGTCGACGACGAGCTGGCGCGCCTGCGCGAAGAGCCGGTGCCGGAGGATGAGCTTGGACGTGCCTTGAAACAGGTACGGGCACAATACGTCTACTCGGCGGAGGGGGTCACGAACCAGGCCTTTTGGCTGGGACAGATGGAGATCGTCGACCGCTACGATCGCGCCGACACCTTTGTCGAGGCGTTGGCCCAGGTCGGGGGGGCGGACGTGCAGGGGGGCGCGGCCGCGTACCTCTATCCACCGGACCGCCCGTTGGGTTGGCTCCTTCCCGCCGGCGCCGGGGGAGGCGAGTAACCGACGCCCCCCGCGGCGCCCTTCCGCCGATGGGGCTGGACCGGATCGCAAGCCGCAGAAAGGCCGGCTCCGCAACGGCCGCCCTTCGAGCGAGCCGTTCTTTCCAACGGGCTCGTCGTGCTCGGTCAAGCGCGGCCGGCGGAGCCGAGCGTGGTCGCCCGCGTCCGCCTGCACGCGGGGGCGATTCGCGACCCGGAGGGGCGCGACGGCCTGGCAGCCTTCACCGCGCGGATGCTTCTCCGCGGCACCGACATCCGCACCTTCGCCGAACTGAACGAGGCGACCGACGCCCTCGGGGCGAGCTTGAGCGTCGACGCCGGCCGACACTTCGTCGAGCTCGGGGTGCGGTGCCTGCGGGAGGACCTGCCAACGCTGCTCGACCTGGCCGCCGAGGTGCTGCGCCGCCCGATCTTCCCCGAGGAGGAGATCGAGAAGGTCCGTAACCAGCTCCTCAGCGGTATCCGCGAGGCGGATAACAACACCCGCGCCACCGCCGATCGCCTGCTTCGCCGGCTCCTCTACCCCGCGCCTCACCCGTACGGGCGGCGTTCGGCAGGGGAGCTCGACAGCGTAGCCGCCATCACCCGGGACGATCTCGTCGCCTTTCACGCCGCGCATTACGGTCCCGCCGTGGCGACGGTGGCCGTCGTCGGCGGCGTCACCGACGTGCCCCGAGCGGTCGAGCTCCTCGGCGAACACTTCGGCGACTGGCTTGCCGACGCGTCCCCGCCGGCGTTGGTGCCGCCTCCCACCCCTCCTGTTCCCGGACTCCGCGCCGAGACGACGATTCCCGGCAAGTCGCAAGCGGATCTGGCGGTCGGTCTGCCGACCCTCTCACGGGTCGACCCCGCGTACGACGCGTTCGACACGGCGAACCTGATCCTGGGTCGCCTTGGCCTAATGGGCCGCCTCGGCGCGTCCGTCCGCGACCGCCAGGGCCTCGCCTACTACGCCTTCAGTCAGGTGGAGCCGGACCGAACCGGGAGTCTCTGGGTAAGCCGAGCCGGAGTCGATCCCGGCAACGTCGATCGGGCGATCGAAAGCATCGTCGCCGAAGCGCGTCACCTCACCGCGGAGCCGGTCGGCGCGGCGGAGCTCGCCGACGCCAAGAGCTACCTGACCGGCGTTCTTCCCCTGGCGCTCGAGAGCAACAGCGGCGTCGCCGGGACGCTCCTCAGCATCGAGCACTACGACCTCGCGTCTCGACTACCTCGATCGTTAGCCCGCATTGACTCGCTCTCCGCCAACGATCTGCTCGCGGCTGCGCGCGCGCACCTCGACCCCGATCGCCTGGCGATCGCCGTTGCCGGTCCACCGGACGCATAGTGGCCGAGGCGGATCGGTGTGATCCACGCCTCGCCGGCCCTGCCAAGGAAAGGGGCCAGCGTGGTCCCGAGCAAGCGTTTAGGCAAGAACGCGAGGCGGAACGGTTGGTGCCGCGCTAGCGCCAACCTCGGCCTCCGCCAACTCAGCGGCGACGATCGGCTTCAGGTAGACCAGATACTCGTTGACCCCGACCTTCAACACCCGGTTTACCACGTAGCGGGTGTGGTGGGTCCGATCTTGATAGACGCCGCCGGCACGGAACCGCCCCATCCGCATCTCTCGGGCGGTCTTCGCGATCAATTCGTAGGTAATCTTCCCGCAGCTATCGCAGGTGTAGTACTGGTCGACCTCGTCCGTGGGGCCGGTGTAGCCGCGCTGAACGAGCCGAGTCGCATCGCTCCCGCACCAGGGACAGAGCCGGTCCGGTTGCAATGCGTGCGACGCCGCTCCCACCTTCGGCTCCCCTTTGCGCCAGCCACACCCACCCCGGACTCGCCCTCGACGGAGCGCATTGTACCAGGCTGTCAACGGCCCCGTTCTGCGGCGGCGGCAGCACGGCCTCGCCCCAGCGTCCCCAGGCGGCGCCATCCGCGCCATAATGGCACCCATCGGCGCCGCCCACTTGGCCTTCCCGGTCCAGCGCGGTGGTCGTCGCTCGAGAGACCGGCAGCGAGGAGGTACGAGCCATGGCGGAGCGACCAGCCGAGCCGGTCGGTACGCAACCTGAGCGCACCCCGGACGAGATCGACGCGTTCCTGGCTGAACGGACGCTGATCGTGGCCTCCAACCGTGGACCGGTCACCTTCTCGGCGGAGGACGACGGCACCTTCTCGGCGCGGAAAGGGAGCGGTGGCGTCGTCACCGCGGTCAGCGCCATCGCCCGCGAGCGGGAGCCGATCTGGATCGCCGCCGCGATGACGGAAGGGGACCGCGCGCGGGCGGAGATGGCGCAACGCCGCGGCGAAGGCTTGATCGAATTCGGCGACCCGTCGGAGTTTCGGCTCCGCTTCGTCGTCCCCTCGGCGGAGAGCTACCACCAGTACTACAACGTGATCAGCAACCCCCTCCTCTGGTTTCTGCAGCACTACCTCTGGGACACCCCGCGCACGCCGGACATCACCGCCGAGACCTGGGAGGCGTGGCACGACGGCTACGTCGCGGTGAATCGGCTCTTCGCCGACGAAGTGCTGGCGGCGTGCGATCAGTGCACGGACCAGCCGATCGTCATGCTCCAGGACTACCAGCTCTACCTCTGCGGCGGCTTCATCCGGGAGCGGGACCCGGACGCCATCCTGCAGCACTTCGTCCACATCCCGTGGCCCGACCCGGACTACTGGCGGCTCCTGCCGCTCGCGATGCGGCGCGCCATCTGCGAGGGGATGCTCGGCAACGACGTCGTCGGCTTCCAAACGCCGGAGCACGCCCGCTCGTTCATGTACACCTGCGAGGCCTACGTCCCCGGCGCCTCAATCGATTATGTCAACCAAGCGATCTCCTGGAACGGCCGCGTCACCGAAGTCCGCTCCTACCCGATCTCGATCGACACCGAGGCCGTCCGCGCGCCGCCTACAGCAAGGAGGCGCGGTCGCACGATCGCTACCTCCCCAACCACTGGAACGAGTTCACCGTCCTCCGCGTCGACCGGGCGGAGCCGAGCAAGAACATCGTCCGCGGCTTCCTCGCCTTCGATCGGTTCTTGGAGGCGCACGAGGAGTTTCAGGGCCGGGTCAACTTCGTGGCGATTACGGTGCCGTCGCGGATGGACGTCCACGAGTACCAGGACTACCTCGACGACGTCAGCGCCGCCGTCGGCCGCATCAACGCGCGCTACGCCAACGTCGAGACCGGCTGGCAGCCGATCCACGTCATCATGGGGGAGAACTACCCCCGCGCCCTGGCGGCGATGAAGTGGTACGACGTGCTGCTGGTCAACTCGATCATCGACGGGATGAATCTGGTCGCCAAAGAAGGGGCGCTCTTGAACGAGCGGAACGGCGTCCTCATCATCTCGGAGGGGGCCGGCGCGGTCAGCCAGCTCGGCGAGCATTCCCTGATCATCGCCCCAACGGACGTGGAGGGACCGCCGACGCGCTCTACGAGGCGCTCACGATGCCGCTCCCGGAGCGGCGGCGGCGGGCGGAGGGGCTTCGGCGCGCCGTCGAGGAAGACGACGTCGCCGCCTGGTTCCGGCGCCAACTCGCCGACATCGTCCGCTATGCCGATCGCAACGAGCGGAACCGTCCGACCGCCCCAGGGGGCGACGGCAGCCTCGCCCGCCCTATCGGTCATCGACGAACGGCGGAGACCGTCGCCACCGGGACCGGTTCTTAGGTGCCGTCCGCCGGCCCTCCGTGGGTCTCACGGTCGCCAGCCGAGGCGAGCACCCGCACCGCTTCCGCGGTCGGTAGCGCGTCGTAGGCGCCGCCCCGCGTGACGGCCAAGGCGCCGGCCGCGTTCCCGAGGAGGACGGATTCCTCGAAGGTCATGCCGCGGGCGATGGAGGCAGCCACGGTCCCGGAAAAGGCGTCTCCCGGCGCCGATCGTGTCGATCACCGGCACCGACCAGGCTCGATAGTGGCGGACGGCATCGCCCCGGACGAGGAGAACCCCGTCCGCGCCGAGGGTGATAGCGACTGCGGTCGCCCCATGTCTGGAGAAGCGATCGACCGGCATCCGCCGCGCCGGAATCCCGTCGATGGTCCGCCCGCTGAGCATCTCGGCCTCGACCCGGTTCACGATCAGGACGTCGACGCCGCGCAAGAGGGCGGGCGGCAGATCGATCGGCGTCCGCCGGAGCCGGGGCCGCGTTCAGGATCACGGTCAAGCCCGCCGCGGTGGCCATCTCGATCGCGGCGGCGACGTCTCCACCGGGATCTCGAGCTGTAGGAGGAGGACGTCCGCCGCGTCGAACGCGGCGCCGGCGGCGTCGAGATCGCCGCGGTCGAGGCAGCCGGCGGCGCCGGGCACGATCACCGACGCGTAATCGCCGTCCTCGCCCGTCATCACCGTACTGGAGCCCGTGGGTGCTCGGGGTCCTCGGAGAGAAGGTCGTGTCGACCCCTTTGGTCCTCAGGGCGGCCCGGAGACGATCCCCGAACGGATCGCGTCCGACCCGACCGATCATCGTCGAGCCGACGCCGCTCAACGCCACCTGCATCGCCTGGTTCCCGCCCTTGCCGCCGGGATGGATCGCGAAGCCCGTCCCTGGCAGCGTCTCCCCACGCCGCGGCAGCCGCGCGGCCGACGCGACCAGGTCGACGTGCACGCTCCCGACGACGACGACGGCCGGCATCGGTTAGCCGTCTCTTCCGGGGAACGCCGCGTCGTCGAGAAGGCGCGCGGACGGCGATCGCGTCGTGGTCCGCTTGCGCCGCCGCCAACGCCGAGCGGTCGAGCCGATCGAGTACCGTGAGATACCGGCTTACCGTCGCGACATTGGCGACGCACTCGGCGACCGGATCTTCGCGCACCGGGAACGTGTCGAAGTAGAGGGTGCCGTCGTAGCCCCCGTCAACCAGCACGGCAAGCAGCTCCAGCGTCTGGCACGGACGGACGCTCCCGACCATCAACCCGTCGTCCGCCGATCCGTAACCGTCATTGAGGTGAACGCCGAAGAGCCGCCCGTGACGCAGCGCCAACGACGCCGCCGCCGCTGGATGCTCGCCGGTCATCAGCCCGTGGCAGAAGTCGAGCGTGACCCCGAAGTTGGGCAGGTCGACGTCCCGCACGGCGAGCAGCGCCTCGCCCATCGAGCGGATCAACGAGAAGCGCCGGGGCTCGTTCGGCTTGTACTCCACGCTGACCCGCACCGCCGGGTCGTGAGCCGCCACCCGTCGAAACCCGTCGATCTCGTCCGCCCAGAGACGGGCGTAATCGACCTGGAAGGGGTAATCAAAGCCATCGTCCGCCATCCAGAGCACCACGTGCCCGGCACCGTGTCTGGCGGCCAAATCCACCGCCTCCGTAGCAAGAAGCACGGCACGCTCCCGCGTTGCCGCCCGTGGGCTGGTGAACGCGCCGTCTCGGAAATCGGCTCCCTCGAATCGCAGGTTGAGCCCGGTCAGAGGCAAACCGACCTCGGCCAAGAGCGTGGCCAGGGGGACTTCACCCAGCGCTTCGACGTGCTGCGGGTAGTTCAGCTCCAACGCGGTCAGCCCAGGCACCATCGCCGCCCGGCGGATCGCCGTCACCACGTCGACGCCGCCCGCCCGGAAGGAGTTGAGGCGGGTGGCAAGCGGGTAGCGCACGGCTCCCGGTGGACGGTTGTCGGAGCGGAGCGGGGTTTCGCGCGACAACGCCGTTCCCTTCCCGTGCAGCGACGGTAATGGCCCGTCGAGGCGCGACGAGGTCTGCGCCAACCGAACCGCGAGGACCCGCGTGTTGACACCCTTGGGACCGACCGCGATAGTACCAAACCCGTTCTCGGACGGTGAAGCCCAGCGGGGTCGCAGAGCGACGACGCCCACAGCATCAGGAGGAACCGAAGGCTATGGCAGAAGTGCCCCAACACAGCTCGCGATCGGTCACCCGACCCGTCTCGCGCCGGACGGTCCTCAAGGCGGCCGCCGGAGCCGCCGCCTTCTCGGCCGTCGGCCTCCCGGGGAAGGCATACCGCCGCGCCCTCGCCCAGGACGACGTCCGGGCGCGTCTGCTGGCGACGAGCGACCCCGAGGAGGCGGGGTCGCTCGCGCTCCGGACGCAAGTCCCGCGCGGCGCCTTCCAGGGACAAACCGTCCGCTTCCAAGGTCTGAGCAACGCCAACTTCCACGTCAACGTCTTCCGCCCGCTCGCCCGCGCCTGGGAGGAGCACACGGGGGCCACCGTCGAGTGGATCGAGGTGACCCAGGCGGACAGCTACCCGCGGATGGCGCAGGCGTTGGCCTCGAACACGGTCAACTTCGATGTCATCGAGGCAAGCGGCGGTTGGGAAGGCGACCTCCTCGGCGGCGGCTACTGCCTGCCGATGCCGGAGTCGGTCCGCAACGACCCCGGCTACGCCTTCGACGACATCGTGCCGTATCTCCGGGAACCGACCCGAACCTGGGACGGCGTCCTCTACGGTGCCTCGATCGACGGCGACATGCACCACTTCAACTACCGAAAGGACGTCTTCGCCGACCCCGATCTGGCGGCCGAGTGGGCGTCCTCCGGCGGCGAGGGGGAGTTCGGCCCGCCCCAAACCTGGCAGCAAGTTCAAGCCTACAGCCAGTTCTTGGCGGGCAAACAGTTCGAAGGACAACCGCTCTACGGCATCCTCGACTCCTTCCAGACGGACAACACCAGTCAGTACTTCTTCCACAGTCGCGCCAGCGCCTACGGCAAGCACCCGGACGACCCGGCCTTCTTCTTCGACCTGGATATGACGCCGCGCATCAACTCGCCGGCATTTGTCCGCGCGCTCGAGGACATGATCGCCGCCCTGGAGTACGCGCCGACCGACCAGCGGAACAACGGCCTCCTGCAGAACCTCGGCAACTTCCTGGCGGGCACGGGCACCATGTGCCACTGGTGGGCCGATGTCGGCTCCAACGTGAACGCGAGCACCGACAGCCTCGTTCAGGGGAAGGTCGGCTACGCCACGCTGCCGGGGTCTCCGGATGTCTACAACTACGAAACCAAGCAGTGGGACACCCTCCCGCAGCAGAACAAGGCGCCGTACCTCGCTTTCCTCGGCTGGGGGCTCTACGTGATGAAGGAGGCCGAGACACAGGGTGTGGTCGACGCCTCGTGGGACCTGATCTCCCACCTGACCGGTCGCGACATCTCGGCCTGGATGAGCATCTACCCGTCGGGGATGAACCCGTGGCGGGAGAGCCATTTTCAGGCGTCGGAGTGGGAGGTCAGCGGCTTCCCGGTCGCCGAGGCGGAGGAGTATCTCTCCTCGATCCGCGACTCCTACAACCACCCGAACCGGATCGTCGACCTTCGCATCCCGGGCCTCGGGCAATACTGGGGCGCCGCCGAAGCGGAGTGGACCCGCGCCGTGGGCGGCGAGGTGTCGGCGCAGGAGGCGCTCGACGCCGCCGCCGTGCGTTGGAACGAGATCACCGACACCCTCGGCCGGGAGCGGCAAGTCGAGCTCTACCGGGCATCGCTCGGCGTGTAGGCGGGGGCGGAACCGAGCGTCGGACGCGGTCGGGGTGGCCGGGGCGCCCCGGACCGCGCCGCGCGGCACCCACCGCGAGCCAGACGGCCGGAGATGGGGCAGACACGATGGCCAATCGGGCGCTTGGACAACGGGGAGCCGTCGCCACGCCATCGACCCGCCCCGACCGCGGGGGGCGGTTGGACCAGGGGTGGCAACGGCGGCTCTTCCTCCTCCCGGCGGTGCTGCTGACGCTCGCCTTCGTCATCTTTCCGACGGTGTTCGGTCTGTACGTCAGCTTCACCGACTGGCAGCTGAACGACCCCGCCGGCCGCGTCTTCAACGGCCTGGACAACTTCCGGGCCATCGCCGGCGACGGCCGTTTCTGGAACGCGCTCCGCAACAACTTTGTCTTCGTCGGGCTCGGCATCCGTTCCAATACGTGATCGCCCTCGCCCTGGCCTTCTCCTGAACCAGGAGATCCGGGGCCGAAAGTTCTTTCGCGTAGTCTTTCTCCTCCCGTTCATGATGAGCCCCGGTCGCCGCCGGCTGGATGATCGGACGATCGCTGATGGACGCCCAGCGCGGTCCACTGCCGGCGCTGCTTCGGTGGCTCGGCTTCGAGGACGTTTCGTTCTTCGAGAGCGGCCCCCGCGCTGTCCTCTCGCTTCTCCTGATCGACTCCTGGTACTCGATCCCGTTTCTCCTCGTCATGCTCCTCGCCGGGCTGCAGGCGCTCCCGGCGGAGGTGATGGAAGCCGCCCGGATCGATGGCGCGTCCAGGTGGCAGATGTTTCGCGACATGACCTTCCCGTTGCTGCTCCCGATCAGTCTGACGGCGGTCGTCCTTCGCGCCGTCTTCGAGTTCAAGCTAATCGACATCATCCTCGTCGTCACCGCCGGCGGCCCGGGGAACGCGACCGAGACCTTGACGACGTACATCTACCGCCGCGGCGTCCAGAACGTCGACGTCGGCTACGCGACGGCGATGTCGCAGATCTTCCTCCTGGTCGTGATCGCGACGATCACCCTCGTCCTGGTCACGGTCGGGCGTCGAGTCCGCGACGTCGTCTAGAGGTTCTCCGATCTCGTTTGGGGGCGGGCGCGCGAGCTTGGGAAAGGGAAGACAGAACGGTGGCCGTCGGAACAGCCTCGATTACCCCGCCGCACCGCGGCGCCGCGCCCGGCGTCGGAGGGCGCCGCGTCCGTCACGCCGCGGGCCGGGCGGCGACCTACGCCGTCCTGCTCGTTTGGGCCTTCGTCTGCCTCTTTCCGATCTATTGGACGTTCACAACGTCGCTGAAGGACCAGGCGGGCGTCCTCCAAGGTCCGACCTACGTGCCCGGTCTCGACTTCTCGCCGAGCCGGATCGGCTGGGAGTCGATCCTGGCGAGCGAGGACCAGCGGGCCATCCTGTTTCGCAACACCCGCAACAGCCTCGTCATTGCGGTCGCCTCCGCCACGGTCGCCGTGCTCCTCGGCGCCATGGCCGGCTACGGCTTGGCGCGCTTCCCCTACCGGTTCGGCCCGTGGCGCAACCGCGACATCTCGTTCTGGTTCCTCTCCCAGCTGATCCTGCCCCCCGCCGCGGTCGTCATGCCGATCTTGATCCTCTATGGGCAGTTCGACCTGCTCGATACCCAGCTCGGGTTGATCATCCTCTACACCGTCGTCAGCCTGCCGATCGTCATCTGGATCATGCGCGACCAGTTCGGCTCGATCCCGGTCGAGCTCGAGCAGGCCGCCCTCGTCGACGGTGCCACCTTGTTCGGAGCATTCTTCCGGATCGTCGTCCCGATCGCCGCGCCCGGCATGGTCGCGGCCTTCATCCTGTCGTTGATCTTCGCGTGGAACGAGTACTTCTTCGCCGCGGTCCTGAGCGCGACACGGGCGGTGACCCTGCCGCTCCTGGTCGCCACCCAGGTCAGCTCGCAGGGCATCCGCTGGTGGGCAATGGCGGCCGTCGCCTCCGCCTCGATCCTTCCCCTCACCATCGTCGGCATCCTCCTCGAACGCTACATCGTCAAGGGGTTGACGGCCGGCGCGGTGAAATAGCCCCTTCACCTGCTGAGTCGGGTGCCCCCGTGTTCCGCGGCACCCTTGGCAGTTCCCTTGCGTGCAGCCGACCGGACCACGTCCGTTCGAGCGCGGCGGGTGGGCGTCGTCCTCGGCTGGAGGGCTACGGGGAGAACAACGACATGTCCGTCTCGACTCCACCGAATGCCGAGGGAGCAACTACGAAGGCCGGGATCGACCTGGTCAGCGCCGAGCGGTGGGGTGCGTTCCTGGCCGGAGGCTCCCTCGCCCTCTTCGGACTGACCCGGCGATCGCTGCCCGGTCTCGGGCTCGCCGCGGCTGGCGGCGGGCTAATCGCTCAGGCGCTCCTTCGCACCAGCAGGGCGGCGCCAAAGATGGGGGAGGGAGTCTCCGTCGAGCGCACCGTCACGGTCGACCGGCCGGCTACCGAGCTCTACGGCTACTGGCGCGACTTTCGCAACTTGCCGCGCATCATGGACCACCTCGAGTCGGTCTCCGTCGCCGCCGACGGCCGGTCCCGCTGGGTGGCGCAGGCGCCTCTCGGGACCAAGGTCGAATGGGACGCGGAGATCGCTGAAGAGCGGGCTAACGAGCTGATCTCGTGGCGCTCGATCCCCGGTTCCGAGATCCCAAATCGCGGAACGGTCCGCTTCGTGGAAGCGCCGATCGGACGCGGCACCGAGGTGACGGTGAAGCTCGCCTACGACCCGCCCGCCGGTGCGTTGGGAGCGGCCGTCGCTAAGATTTTCGGCGAGGACCCGGTCCAGCAGGTACGGGAGGCTCTGCGGCGCTTCAAGGCGGTGATGGAAGCCGGGGAGACGCCGACGACCGACGGCCAGCCATCGGGGCGCGAGGGCTAAGGGTTTCTCCTAGGGAGGAGCATCACGATGAGCGATGAGCAGGGCCGGGAAGAGCGGCGTGGTCTCGGCAAAGTCGTTTACAGCACCGAGCCGGAGGAGGTGTTGGCCGAACGCGAAGACGTGACCGGCCCCACGGACGTCATCGAGGAGGCGTCCGAGGAGTCGTTCCCGGCGAGTGACCCCCCCGGCTACGCGACCGGCCAAGCCGAGAACGTCGCCATCGAGCCGGGCTCGCAAGCCGACACCGAGCGCCCGCCCGCCAATGAGGCGGCTGCGGCGATGGCCGAGCACGATCGAACGGAGCGCACACCATGAAGGCGGTCTGCTGGCGGGGCCCAAACAACGTCCAGGTCGAGACGGTGCCGGACCCGCAGATCCTCAACCCGCGGGACGCGGTGGTCAAGATCACCTCGACGGCGATCTGTGGTTCCGACCTCCACCTCTACGACGGCTACATCCCGGCCATGCGAGGCGGGGACATCCTTGGTCACGAGTTCATGGGGGAGATCGTCGAGACGGGGCCGGAGGTGACGAACCTGGCGGTCGGCGACCGGGTGGTCGTGCCGTTCACCATCGCCTGTGGCCACTGCTTCTATTGCCAGCGGCAGCTCTGGTCGCTCTGCGACAACTCGAACCCGAACGCCGCTGCCGCGGAAAAACTCTACGGCTTCTCGGGTTCGGCCCTCTTCGGCTACTCCCACCTCTACGGGGGGTACGCCGGCGGGCAAGCGGAATACGCCCGCGTCCCGTTCGCCGACGTCGGACCGATGAAGGTGCCGGACGGCCTCGCCGACGAGCAGGTCCTCTTTCTCACCGACGTTTTCCCGACCGGCTACATGGCCGTCGAGAACGCCGACATCCAACCCGGCGACACCGTGGCGATCTGGGGCTGCGGCGCGGTCGGGCTCTTCGCGATCGTCAGCGCCTACCTGCTCGGCGCGGAGCGGGTGATCGCGATCGACCGCGTGCCGGAGAGGCTAGCGATGGCGCGGGACCGCGCCAAGGCGGAGACGATCGACTACGAGGAGACCGAAGACGTGGTCGAGGCGCTGAAGCAGATGACGGGCGGCCGCGGCCCCGACGTCTGCGTCGACGCGGTCGGCCTCGAGGCGCACGGCACCAGCGTCACTGCGAAGCTCGATCGCGTGAAGCACGCCGCCCGCCTCGCCACCGACCGCCCCTACGTCCTCCGGGAGGCGATCCAGGCCTGCCGCAAGGGAGGCTTCGTCTCCATCCCCGGCGTCTACGGCGGCTTCCTCGACAAGGTCCCGCTCGGCGCCGCCTTCGCCAAGGGGCTGACGTTCAAGATGGGGCAGACCCACGTTCACCGCTACCTTGGCCCCCTTCTCGAGCGGATCGAGGCGGCGCAGCTCGATCCCTCGTTCGTGATCACCCATCGGGTCTCCCTCGACGACGCCCCGGCGATGTACCGTACCTTCCGAGAGAAGGAAGACGGCTGCGTCAAGGTGGTGATCAAGCCGTAGAGGTTGGCACTGGCGTCGGGGTCTCCGTCGGCACCGGTGTGGGTGTCTGGGTCGGCTCGGGCGTCGGAGAAGGTGTGCTGGTCGCCGTGGGCTCTGGGGTTGGCGTTGGGGTTGATTCCGGCGTGGGAGTCTGCGTCGGGGTTGGCTCTGGTGTGGGTGTCTGGGTAGGCTCTGGCGTCGGCGTTTCCGTGGGAATCGGCGCCGTGGTTGGTTCCTCCGTGGGGATCGATGCCGGCTCGTCCGTCGGAGCGGCCGATGGCTCGTCAGTTGGTACGGCTGTCGGCTCGGGATCCGGGACGTCGGTCGTCACGATCTCCACCGCCGGATCCTCAGCCGCAAGGTCGTCGCTGTCGTCCGTGACCGCAGCTTCAGTCTCCACCGGGATGTCGGTCGCGGCAGGTGCCACGGTCGGGACCGGTTCTTCCTCCGGCGGAACCACGCCCCCATTCGACGGACCGCTCGTACCGTCGGAGTCCTGCTCGGGATCCTGCCCGGTGGGCTGTTCCCCCGCCTGATCGGAGCCGGTCTGGCCGGGGTCAGCGGCAATCTGGTTGGTGTCGGGGTCGTCTTCGTTGAGACCCAACCGGTTCTCGATATTGGCCGGAAGATTCAGGTCAGGATTGGCTGGGAGCGGAAGCCGGTCGCCCTCAAAATACAGGGCCGTCCCGACCAGGATGGCCAGGATCAGCGACCGGAAGCCCCAGACGAGCGCCCGGTTAGCGCGATGCTGCTCTGCCGGAACAAACGTGATCGGCCCGGCATCCTCCTCGTGAGCACTGGCGGCGGCTGGAGGGATGGGGACCACCGGGGTCACCGATCGCGCTCCGGTGCCCGGTGATGCGGTCGCTTGGCGTTCGCTGGCCGACCCGCTGATCGCCCGTGTCCCGGTATCACGTCCTCCCGCTGTCTGCTGGCGAGGACGGGCCGGTGGCACGGCATGCTGCTCCACCGGAGGCCAGGGGCGTTGTTCCTCGTCGTCATCACCGAAGTCGGGGAGGGGGGGCAGGGCAATCGGCGCCGCGGCGCCAACGCGATCGCTCCACGCCGGCGCTTCCGCCTGCTGGCTTGAATTCGCCCGCTCCTGGGGACGCGGCGACGCCATCCGGCCGGTGATCGCCCGGATCAGGTGCGCCGCGGCCGTGCGGCCACCCCGGATCCGGATGACGAGTCGCTCGCTTGTCTGCGAGCTGATCTGGGTCCCTTCCGGCGTGACCGACAATCGGACCGTGGCGTTGTCGAGGAGCATCGGCTGCGGGCGCAACCATGACCGCGCGACATCCAGCACGATCGCACGCTCCGTTACAAGCACGAGCCGCGACCGGGTGAGGATCAGCCGCGCGGGAAGATGCGTGCCCGCGCCAGCGATGAGCACTTGCCCCTCCCACTGCACGCCGTCTCGCTCCAGGGCCGTCCATTCCGATCCTGATGGGCGTCCGACCTCGGGGCCGTCCGACACCCTGTTGTCCGATTCGAATGTCATTGCCTGGGACCTCCGCTGCTGACCGGAGCGCGCCACCCGCCGGCGGCATACTGACTTGCGGCCCTCCCCCTTGCCAGGCGGTGCTGGGGCCCTGACGAGCATGCGGAAAGGGGTGAATCGGTGACGTGTTTCCGAAGCGGCCCACCACGGGCCGACAGCCCCAAAGCCGGGCGGGCGTGGCCACGCGATGTCGCGGACACACGTCGAGCGCGTTCGAGCCAGCCATCTCGAAACGCCCTGAGCAGCGGTGCCGTACCCAAGCTCTCCGGGTGGGGAATCGCGCCAGCCGTGGGGACGACCCGGCTGGCTGGCGTGTGACAGTTCAGGTTCGTCAGCGGTCCTTTGCAGTGTGACCCCACCGCTATCGCGGGAGTCGATGATCGTTCTGTACGTACACTCTAACATATGGAACCGCGGTTGGAAACCAGCAACTGGCGCATGCTGGGGCTGAAAACCGGGTCCGGACATGGGCAGGAGCAAGGCGTTCCGCGCTCCTCCGCCTGTTGCGGACCAAATTCTCTACCAGGTGAGATGGGCGGGATGAGGGGCCGTCTCCCGGTGCCATGACGCTCAACCCGGCTCGGGGTGCGAGCCACCGTACTGGGGTTGGGTGCCTGCCGCGGCGCGCTCTCCGCATCTGAGCAGTCGTGCCGGGACCCGGTCCGTCCTCGACTCTCCGAGCACGCCCGATGGGCCGTGCTTGCAGCCGGGGCTTAGGGCTCGGCGGGAGGGGCGGGCGGAAGCTCCGAGGCCAGCAGGGCGAGGTGCAGGCCGAGCCGGCTCCCAGGATCGTCCGGATCGAGATCGAGCACGGACCGGATCTGTCGCAGGCGATAGGTCAGCGTGTTGCGGTGGATGCCCAGCCGTTCTGCCGTGGGGCGCTGGGCACCGCCGTGCTCCAGGTAGACGCGCAGCGTCTCCCGGAGCAGCCCCCGTCGGTCCTCCCTCAGCAGGTGCCCGATCAGGCTATCGACGTAGCGTTGAAGATCCGGCGTGCCCCAGCGGTCGTAGAGCAGGCGGAACGCCCCCAGCGTCACCCGGTCGTCGAAGTGCACCTCCCCCGCGCGAACAAGCTCCCGGCGCTGCAGCCCGGCGATGAACCGGGCCTGCCGGACGGCCTGGGGCAGGAAGTGGGCGGACGTGACCGCTTCGGACACCGCCAGCTTGAACGGTGGCATCGATGTCGACGTCGGCGGCACGACGACTGTGCGCGCGCGTGGCTCGCCATCGGTGACGATGAAGGCGCTCATGCCGTCGATGGTCCCGGCATCGTGCAGCGTGCCGAGGGAAGCCAGGCGCCGCCGGGCGTCCGCCTCGCGCTCGCCATTGACGTGCAGCGCCACGTGAAGCTGGGTGCCGATCGGCAGTCCCGCCCGCAACGCCTGGGCGGCGACATGTTCGGCGGGTTTTCCGGCCATGGGTTGCAGCAGCGCATTGAGTGCCTGGACACGGGCGGAACCGTGGGGGGCCGTCGCGTCGGCATGGTCCAGCGCCCGCTGGATACCGTCCCGCAGACGGCGGGCGACACTTCGTCCGATCGCACGCTGATGCGCGGCGATCGGACCGATCCAGAGAACTCGCTGACCGAGCAGGGACTGCGTGATCCACTCGGCATCGGTGCGATCCGGATCATCGGTCGGCAACGGCCGGAACTCCGCGCCATCCCGCGTCGAGAAGATGATCGCGCCGGTTCCCGTAGTGATGGTGATGCCCAGTCCGAGTCGCTGCGCGAGCGATTCAATCACCTCGCCGGGGCGGGCATGCCGGGCCGAGAGGTCGGCGATCGTCCGCTCGATGTCGGCGCCGGTTCGCAACAGGTCGCCGCGTCGCGATGTCAGGAGCCGGTTGATCTCCCCCTCCAGATCGTTGGAGATCGCCGGCACGCTCAGGATCGGAAGCTGCGACATCATGGGCGGCGTTGACGGTGAATCGATTACCACACCGGCGACCGGTTGCCCGGCGAGCTCCGCGATCAGCATCCCGAGCGGCACGCCGGATTCCATCACCACGCGGTGCGGCATCAGCACCAACTCCCCGCCGCGCAGGGCGGGCAGCATCGGCGCACTGGAGCGGATCGTGACCACCCATTCCAGATCGCGATCCAGCGGGTCATCGCTTGTGACCGATTGCCCCGGTCGCAGAACCCGGACCTGGGGCTCCCAGGCGAGGAGGTCACGGAGCGTGATTTCACCGTTGAGCGACGTCATGCTGCTCCTGTCCATCCTGCTGATCGTGCCTGCGCCGTACCGGTGATTCTCGGAGGAGAAGCGGAAGGGAATGCGGTCGCCAGCCGCATCATCGTCATTCTGCCATTTCCGAGCTTCAATGATTGTGCAATTCGGTCCCTCCGCGATCGGATCACGGAGCTGCCCTTTGCGTCGGTTGTGCAATGCGTCCAGCTCAGCCATGCCGGAGTTGGATGCGGGTGCCGCGCAGTCTGCCCTATCCTTGGTGCGGATCGCGTCGCGGTATCGACAGGATCGGCATCCCCTCCATGCAAGAGCCTCTTTATCCGGATTCGCAGGACCCAGCCGGGGTGCTGGCATCAGGTGCCGTCTCCGGCCGGATGTCGGCGGTCATTCTCGGCCTTGCCAGCCTGATCGGCCTCGCTGGGTTTCTCTATCCGTTCCTGCTTCCGGCGGTTGGTGTCGTGAACAGCGAGACAGAGGCGCACGCGACGCTGGCGCCGGTGCTCTTCTCCGTCGTCACCGGGCTCAGTCTGGTCGCGATGATGGTCACCATCGCCGAGGATCATGGCGGCGTGGCCCGTTCGAAGACGGTCGCCCTGCTGGGAGTGCTCGTCGCACTGGACGCGACCCTTCGGCTGGTTCCCAGCTTTCTCGGCGCGTCGCCGATCTTCCTCCTGATCATGCTGGTCGGGGCGGTGTTCGGCGCGTCACTGGGATTCCAGATGGGAACGCTGACGATCCTCTTCTCGGCATTCCTGACCGGAGGGATCGGCCCCTGGTTGCCATTCCAGATGCTGGTTGCCGGCTGGGTGGGCCTGACCGCTGGCTGGCTGCCACGGTCGTCATCGCCGCGGCTGCGCGTGGCGATCCTTGCCGTGTTCGGGGCGGTCTGGGGTCTCATGTTCGGTTTGCTGTTGAACCTCTGGTTCTGGCCATTCACCGCGCCGGGGGCTGGCGCGGAATCCAGTCTGTACTGGGTGCCGGGGTCCGGGGCGGTGGACACGCTGGAGCGGTATGCCCGCTTCTACCTGGTGACCTCGCTCGGGTTTGACCTGTTCCGGGCGGCGGGGAACGTGGTCCTCGTGATGGTGCTGGGCGGACCGATCCTGCGCTTGCTGGAGCGCTACCGGCAGCGATTCAGCTGGCAGCCGTGGACGGAAATCCAAACTGATTAGACGCCACAGGATCAGATAGAACGCGTAATCTCGAACCGGTCAAGGTCGTTGTGCTGGACTAGCCACTCCGCGCCGGGTTGGCGAGCCACCAACCCTGCGGCTCGGAATGCCTGCGGTGACCAGCGCGAACGCTGCTCCTCGTCCTCAGCCTGATGCTGGTGATGCTCCAAGTTGACCCCGGATGGTTCTGGCGCCAAAGCAGGCATCCCCGAGCCTTCTGGTCATCGGTCTGGTCGTGCAGCTGTCCGGGCCCATGGTAGGGACAAGACAAGATAGTGCCGCCGGTGCGCGACTTCTGTCTGGAGGGACCTCCGATGCGAACCCGCCTCTGGAGAAGAATTACCCTCATCGCCTTCCTGGGTTTCTTCGCGGTCTACGTCGCCGCGGCGATTGTCTGGTTACTGGTCGGGCTCGCGCCAGCGGTGGTCAGCCTCGGCCCGTCATTGCACGACTCCCTACATGGTTGGGGTGGCGGAGAACGGGTTATCTACCTCGAGGTGTCTGAGTGGAGCGGTCGCTTCGAGCAACGAAAGGCTTGGGCGCCGTGGGCCTCGGAAACAGGTGAGCTGACATTCGATGCTGGCGCTGAGGCAGTCATCTATTTCCAGAACAATGAAAAGGGCCAACCTCACAACCTCTCCATCTACACGGATTCGACAGCCACGGTGCCCATTTTCCAGGGCCAGGTCGTTCCCGGTCCTGCGACGGATGACCAGAACTCACCACGTGTTGTGTATCGGTTCACGGCACCGAGTGCCGGAATCTATTTCTTTCGTTCCGACCTTGATCGCACCATAAACGGTGTAGTGCGCGTAACTGATGCTCGGCGGGGCCTCGACTCCCCGCCCCTGGCGGAGATTGCGCGGGGCATCGCGCAGGCAACGCATATCTCCGAACCATTGCCCTTGGTGGCGCTCCAGTATCTCTTCAGCGTCGTCAACCTCGGTCTGGGCATTGTCCTTGTCCGGCTCCGCCCGCGCGACCCAGCCGCGCGGCTCCTGGCGCTTGGGATGGTGGGAACGGGGGCTGTATTCAATCTCCAATCACATAGCGTCGAATATCTCACACCACTGGTTCGACAAATCCACGAGGCATTCCATGTGGTGGCCGGCGTAGCGTACGCCGGTGCCCTATTGATCTTTCCGGACGGAAAGCTGTTTCCTCAATGGTCCATGGCTCGGTGGTTCAGGTGGCCCATGAGCGTGTTCTACCTGCTGCTCTTCGCTTTTGTCGGCTTCACGTTTGGTTCCACAGTACATGGAGACCCGGGAAGCTTCGTCGCCTTCTTTGGTGTGGTGATCCCGATCATGGGTATTACTTCGCAGGCAGTCCGTTCTCGACGCGCGCGGTCAGCTGAGGAACGGCAGCAATCTCGGGTCATGGCGTGGGGACTCGCCCTTCCATTCGGTATGACTCTGCTGTTCGGGATCTCGATTCTGATCATCTACGGCGCGGCCGGGTTTGGTCCAGAAGGTCAACCAATCGAGGGTCTGAAGCGAGTGGTTTTTCTGATCTTTCCACCGCTATTCGCCGTGATTCCTCTCGCTCTCTTTGTCATGATGCTTCGATACCGGCTATGGGAGATCGACCGGGTAATCAACCGGGCTCTGGTTTACGGTTTATTGACGGGCGTCCTGGCGGTCACCTACCTGGTGAGCGTCGTTGTGTTGGGAGCCGTTCTCACGCTTGTCGTAGGCCCGCGAGCGAACAGTTTCGTCGTCGCCGTCTCGACGCTGGTTGTGGCGGCAATCTTCGGACCAGCCCGTCGCTGGCTTCAGAGCCTCATCGACCGGCGGTTCGATCGGGCGAAGTACGACGCCGCGCAGACACTGGCGGCATTCGGATCGCTCATTGGCGACGAGGTGGATCTGCAGCGATTGAATGCCGACTTGTTATCGGCGGTGGAGCGGACCCTTCATCCGAGCCATGTTTGCCTCTGGCTCCGCTCGTCCGAAGAGGATGACAACCCGCTCCGGCAGAAACGATGAGGGGAGGATCGCGCGTTGACTTGAGCTCGATCGCGCCGCGTTTGGAGAACCCCTGATGGCATGGATGCGGAATCACCGGTCCAGGTTGCTTAGGCTCGGTCGTGGTCGCCCCAAACCATCGGCATCCCTAGTCGACGCTCCGCCCCCAGCGACTGCATTCACCACGCTTAGCCTTGATATCGCTGATGCCCTGGTCGTGCATCTGCAAGAGTTTCCCGGCATGGTCGAGGTCGGCAAGCTCGATCTGGAATCACCGCTGATGTCTGAAATGCGTGCTCGGGGCATTGAACTGGTGGTGCCTATGGTGAGTCAGGGAAGCGTGATCGGCCTGCTCGCGCTTGGGCCTCGTCGCAGCCGACAACCCTACTCGGCTGGCGACCGGGCTTTCGTGACGAGCCTGGCGGCCCAGGCGGCGCCTGCGATCCGGGTCGGCCAGATGGTACGGCAGCAGCAAGTTGAGGCACAGGAACGCGAGCGAATCGAGCAGGAGCTGCGAGTGGCCCAGTTGGTCCAGCAGACCCTGTTGCCCCAGGCGTTGCCGGAGCTGCCCGGATGGCATTTGGCGACGGTCTACCGTCCCGCCCGCGTCATCGGCGGTGACTTCTATGACTTCATCATGCTGAACGACGGACGATTGGGAATCATCATCGCGGACGTAACGTCCAAGGGTGTACCGGCCGCGCTGGTAATGGCGACGACCCGCAGCGTTCTCCGCACCGCGGCGATGCTGCTCGACTCGCCGGGAAGAACGCTGATACGGGCGAACGAATTGCTCTGTCCTGACATGCCACCGAACATGTTCGTTACCTGCCTCTATGCGATCCTCGATCCTGCTACTGGTCGCCTATCCTATGCCAACGCCGGCCACCCCTTACCTTTGCGACGCCGTGTTGGGGGCCTCGACGAGCTTCGGGTGACCGGCTTGCCACTGGGTCTCATGCCTGATGCTCGCTACGAGGACCGGGAGACTACAGTGGCGCCGGGAGAGACCGTGCTCTTTTACAGCGATGGGCTGATCGAGGCCCACGACCGCGAACAGGCAATGCTCGGTGTGCCCAGGCTTCAGCAGATCATGACAAGCTATCCAGAGGACAGTTCGGGCATGATCGAACATGTGATCAACAACTTCATGCGCCTCACCGGGACGGACTGGGAGGCAGAAGACGACGTGACGATTGTCACGCTCCAGCGTGCCGTCACAAGCAGTCGCTTGACCGTAAGCGTTCGCGGAAGTGATGAACGCGCATCCGAGGTGGCGGAGGAGGAAGAGTGGCGGACTTTGGACGAATGGAGCATGGCAAACGAGCCCGGTAATGAGCGTCTCGCAATGGAGCGTGCTACTGCCGCGCTTCGGCCGTTCGGATTGTCATCTCAGCGGATCGAGCGTCTCAGGACCGCCATAGCGGAGGCGACACTCAACGCGATGGAACATGGTAACCAGTACCGGGCCGATTCCCACGTCCGACTGGAAGTGCGGATGTCGAAGCGCGCTGTGATGGTAAATATCTCCGATCAAGGCGGCGGCGCGGACATCATGAATCTGGAGTCACCAAGTATCGAGGCCAAGCTCATGAGCCGGCAATCGCCGCGCGGCTGGGGGATGTTATTGATTAAGCAGATGGTGGACGAGGTAAGCAGTATCAATGAAGGGTCTCGACATACCGTCCAGCTGGTGCTGCACCTCGAAGGAGCCTGCAATGCCGACCAACCGGCTTGATACAGCGGTGCATTACCGATCAGGCATCACTATTGTCGAACTCCGCGGCGAGATTACTACCTTCGCGGAGGAGGCACTGAACGAAGCATTTGCTGATGCCTCGAACGCCACTCCGGAGGTAATCCTGCTCGATTTCAGCAACGTGGACTACATCAACAGTACCGGCATCGCCCTGATCGTCGGCCTCCTAATGCGGTCCAGGTCTGCGCAAAAAAGACTGCTGGCTTGCGGGCTGAATGACCACTACCGAGAAATCTTCGCAATTACACAGCTGGCAGATTTCATGCCGATATTCGCTGACCAGGCGAGTGCACTCGCCGATCTCCAGGCCGCTGCGCCACCCCCCACCGACGGGTGATGACGGCTCAGCGGAACCGCCCGCCTCACCATCCGGTCAACTTCCAGATTTGCGGCTGCACCAACCCGGCTTCGACGCCAATCTCGGCGTAGATGGTCACGGCCTGTTTCACGTGTGATAGGGCTTCTGCCGATTGTCCGGTGGCGTGGAGCAAATCCGCCAGATTGTTGTGAAGCGCCGCTTCGCGATGGCGGTCGCCCTGGGTGGTACAGAGAGCAAGGGCTGCATTGGTGAGTTCAAGCGCGCGTCCCAGTTGGCCTCCAGCCCTGTACGCCAATGCGAGGTTGTTAAGCGCGGCTGCGTGAGCGGCCGAGTCATGAACCGCCTCGGCCGCTCGCAGACTCTGCTCCAGGTGATCTCGCGCCAGATCGTACTTGCCCAAACTGGTGACCAGGAGGCCGAGCACGTTGTGTGTCTGCGCGAGTGCCCGCCGATCGTTCGCCTTTTCGGCCAACTCAAGGGCTTGATGCGCCAAGGCCATCGCCTCATCGGTTCTGCCCTGGTGATGAACGACAAGGCTAAGCTCGGCGTGAAACTGGGCTCTTCGGGCCGCCGGGCCAGTCTGGCCCACTATTGCCATGGCGGTCCGAAGAGCGCTCTCAGCCGGTTCCCATTCACCCCGGCGCTGATAGATGTCGGCACGCTTTCGCTCGATGCCCGGCACGTCGCTACTGGCTCCGTCGTGGATTGCGTTTTCGTAGCTGCTCAGCGCCGCGCCATACTCCCCAAGGAGCGTCAGCACATCGCCAATTGCCTCGTGGAGCCCGCTGGGGTCCGCATGGCCGAGTTTCAGCGCCGTTCGAAAATGAGCCAAGGCCTCGACATTTGCATAGAGAGCGAAAGCGTATCGGCCCGCCTTGACGAAGAATTCCGCTGCTTTCCGCCCTTGGCCCGCTTGCACGAGATGGTGCGCGATCTGGGCGTCCAGTGAGCCGGAATCCCCGAAGGCAGGTTTAGAGCTTATGAGTGCTTCAGCGATTCGCCGATGGAGGATCTGGCGGCGAGCGATGGTCATCTCGCCATAAACCAGTGTGCGGATTTTTTCGTGGTTGAAATCGTAGATTGGCGTTCCATCGTCCCTGTGGTCAGGCACCTCCCGGATCAGACCACGAGCGATCAACTCCTCCAGTGCTGCTACAGTCGTTTCCTCGTCCCGGTCACTCACCGCTTGAAGGGTGTCGAGACCGAACGACCGTCCAATTGTCGCGCCAACTGTTAGCACATGCCGGGCGGGATCACTGGTGGCATTCAGTCGCGTCGTTAGCATCGCCCGCGCACCGCCCGGCACTTTCCAACTTGGGTCGCTGGCGTCGACAGCGCCCGTCATGATCGCGGTCAGGTACTCGCGAAGGAGCAGCGGTACGCCCTCGGTCTCGTCGTACAGGCGTTGGCCAAGGTCATTGGGGAGGCCGCTGTTTGGCGCTTCGACGGTCTGGGTTGCCTTGGGGGCGGGTGTGGACAACCTGAGCAGTTCTTCGACACTCGACCGGCCCAGACGGGACAATTGAAGGACGGCGAGCACCTTGCTACGCTCGGAATCCGCCAGCAGACGGCTGAGACCGTGGCCGTCCATTGCCTGATCGTCACGGCGGGTGATCAGGAGCAAGATCGGCTGTCCTCGAAGCCGTCGCGCGAGATAGGCAAGCAAGTCGACCGAGGCCTGATCAGCCCACTGTGCGTCATCGAAGAAGAGCACGGTCGTTGAACCGTGCGGCGGCGGTGTCAAGAGCACATGACAAATTCCCTCGAAGAACCGTGTCCGAGCGATTGGTGTATCGAGTGGTGCCTTTGCTGGAGCAATATCCCGTCCGCCAAGTTCAGGCAACAGTCGGCCGACTTCATCGAGCGCCCAAGGCGGCACGGACATGAGCGAGCCATTGCGGTCCATCTGCCAAATCGCGGCACGTAGCAGTTCGATGAACGGACCGTAGGCCAGATCCGCCTCCCCTTCATAGAATCGGGTAGCTAATACGCGAGCCCCGCCCGCCGCGACGTGAGCCAGGAATTCGTCGGCCAAGCGGGTCTTGCCGATGCCCGGCTCTCCTTCCAACACCGCGATTCGACCGCCCATGGCTGTCTGCGCGTACACGGCTTCGAGCGCTTTCCATTCTGCGGCGCGACCCACAAGTGGGTCTGCTGGGACGTGGCGAACCGAATGTGCTAGCGGCAGGGTCAAGGTTTCGCGGGGGGATGGTGCCTGCCTTGCCGAATGGAATGACGGAGGCGGAGGCGGCCGGTTTTCTTTGATTGCCTTATAAAGTTCGGAAGTACTTTCAAGCGGCACCACATCCAGTTCCTGGCCTCGGCCGATCAGAGCGTTGGGCAGGGCCG
>JAUJOZ010000032.1:24548-29082 GCA_030447415.1 Thermomicrobiales bacterium
ATGGACACCGCGCCGCGGTACCGTTGCAGCAAGCTTGGCGACATCGTCAGCGGACAGCCCGAGCGCCGCACCGAGCGCTCGAACCGTGTGCGGATATGGTCGTCGCCGGTCGCCGCGCTCAAGCGCGCCCACGCCCTTCGCCGTCAACCCTGCCCGCTCGGCTAATTCCTCCTGCGTCAGTCCCGCACGCACCCGCAGCCCCCTCAGCCGCTCCCCGAACGACGCCCCTTGCTCCTCATCCATCTCCATCCTCGTGCGCGTGCCAGGAGTGCGCGAACTCGCTCCTGAAACGGGCGGCTGGACGCCAGCTCGCCGTCCTTCGCCAACTGTGGACATAGTGTGGACCTCGTGTCGGTGTTCTGGGAAGGCATTGCACCGCAGACTGGAAAACGCCGGCACGCATCGCAGCACCTGAACGAGGAGTCATCGTTCAGTTCGATACACCACCCTGGCCACCCCCACCAATGTGGAACGTAGCAGTCAGCAGCAGGAGAAAGGACCTGAAACAATGGATCGAATCATTCGCCGCCCAATGTCACGCCGGAATCTCGTAAGTGGTCTCACCGCTGGTGCGACGGCGGCTACGCTAGCGACGTGGCCAGGCCTCGCCCACCGTCCCGCTGCCGGTGAGCGGAACGCTGCCTTTCGGCTCCAATCCACGCCCACGACGGACGTGCCGGACGGGCCCTTCACCTTGGAGCCCCTGCCATACGACTACGCGGCGCTCGAACCCCACATCGACACGTTGACGATGCAGATCCACCACGACAAGCATCACCAGGCCTACGTGGACAACCTCAACAAGGCCATTGCCGATCTGCCCGACCTCCACGCCATGACCGCGGAGGAGTTGATCCTCAACCTCGATCAGGTGCCCGAGGACAGGCGGAATGCGGTCCGCAACAATGCGGGTGGCCATGTCAACCACAGTCTCTTCTGGGAACTCATGACGCCCGGTGGTGCGCGCGAGCCGTCAGGAGCCCTCGCGGATGCGATCGCATCCGATTTTGGGGATCTCGCTGCGCTGCAGGAGGAAGTCACCACCGCTGGACTGGGTCGCTTTGGTTCCGGCTGGGCCTGGGTGGTGATCGGTGAGGATGACACGCTTGCCGTGACCAGCACCCCCAACCAGGACAATCCAGTGATGGAGGGCGGATCCCCGCCAATCCTTGGTGTCGATGTCTGGGAGCATGCCTACTATCTCAAGTACCAGAACAAGCGCAAGGACTACCTCACCGCCTGGTGGAACACGGTGAACTGGGACATTGTCAACGGCCGATACGAGCAGGTGGCAGCCGGCTAGGACAACCCACAACCGGGGAACCCGGAAATTACACCTGCATACGACGGAGCAGCCTCCCGTAGACGGTAGAAACCAACATCATGAAAGGACCTGAGGTCATGAACAAGAACGTGAAGATGACGATACTGGGTGCCGTGGCCCTGGTGAGCGTGGGACTGGCAACACCGGCGTCCGCCGGGCACGGGCACTACCTTGACACCCCTGGCACCTGTGTCGAGGACATCGCCAGGGGACAGACCCAACAGACGTCGGGAGGCGGTGCCCACCAGTTCCACGATCACGTGCACAAAGGGCAGCCGGGGCTGGTGGCGTTCGCCAACCCCAACAACCCGGTCTCGGTCGACAAGGGAACCTGCCCGTAAAGCGAGGAGCCTCGCACCGGCCGGGGGCTCAATCCCCGGCCGGAACCCTTGGTGATCAGTTGCCTGTGCTCCTTCGGCTACGTGGTCAAGTCGCGGGAGATACCAGACTGGAGAACGTTACGCACCATGGTGACAATGAGAGTGTCGTTGGCAGGAGCCTCGTCGCGGTATGCGAGCGTCGCAGACGGACTCGCTCGTCTCGGGCTCTGGCTCGTGATTGCCAACATTATGGCCAGTACGATCATTGGGCTTATCGCCGTCATCGTCTGGCAAGACGCGGGAACAGGTCCCGGCGGCGGCTGGGGAGTGCCTGGAATGGCCCTCTTGCTGGCTGCGGCTTTGGGCATACCTGGCTTCCTGATTGGGATCATCGATATGGCCTTGGGCCGATGGCATTGTGCCGGGCGCCTGCTTGCGGTTGCCGGGCCGCTCCTCATCTTCCTGGGCTTCTTCTTTGGTAGCCACCTGCTGGACCCCTGCGCTCGCGGCTGGGTGGACTCCCATTCCGCGTCCTGTGAACCCGCTGCCGGAACCTGGAACGTCCACGAGCGCTACCACCTGCTCTACCACGCCCTCGTCCCGACCGCTGGACCCGTGGCGCAGTATGCCTCCGCTATGCGCCGGTGGTACCCGGATGTCACCTCTGGATCGAAATCGGACGTGGAACGGTCTGTATGAAGGATGCGGATGCCACGAGATGTCGCGCTCGGCGGCGGAGTCGGATTCTTGACTTTCGGGCTGTGGGTGATGATTGCTCCCCGTGCGTTTTTCGACACGCTGGCCACGTTCGAGCCGTACAACCAGCACTTCGTTCAGGATATCGGTGCATTTCAGGTCGGTCTCGGCGTGGTGCTCCTGCTCGCGAGCCTATCCATTCGCACCGACGGGTTGGCCGTCGCACTCCTCGGGGTTGGAACCGGAGCGACGGTCCACGCTGTCTCCCACATCATCGGTCAAGACCTCGGCGGCACTCCGAAGACGGAAATCCCGTTTTTCGTCGCGCTTGCGATCCTGCTGCTGATCGCGGCTGGGTTTCGCTTGAGATACGAGTGCGGTTTGGCCAGTTGAGGAAGGTTCATGAATGGGGAGCCAGCCATGATGAGATCGAATGGGCATCGAATCGAGCGCATTCCGCCGATCTTGGACGTCAATGCCGGGCCGATGATCGCGGCTCGGGGCATTGTCAAGACCTATGACACTGGAACATCCCGGGTCGAGGCATTGCGGGGCGTGGACTTCATGGTCGCCCGAGGCGAGATGGTAGCTGTGATGGGGCCATCGGGCTGTGGCAAGACGACGTTGCTCAACTGCCTTTCCGGCCTCGACGGGATCGATGGAGGCGAGGTATGGCTAGAGGGGCGAGACATCGCAAAGCTCTCCGACCGGCGGCGCACGGCGATGCGTGCCATGCGAATGGGCTTCATCTTCCAAACCTACAATCTCCTACCGGTCCTCTCCGCGGTTGAGAACATTGAGCTGCCGCTCCTGGTGGCTGGCGTACGACAGAAGGCCGCCCGAAGTCGGGCGCTGAGTGCGTTGGATCGCGTGGGACTGCTCGAGTGGGCCGGACACCGGCCAGCGGAGCTGAGTGGCGGCCAGCGGCAGCGGGTGACGATTGCGCGGGCACTGGTCAACGAGCCGGCGATCGTTTGGGCGGACGAGCCGACGGGGGCACTCGACTCGACGACCGCGACAGACATTCTGCACCTGTTGCGAAAGCTCAATGCGCAAGCTGGCCTGACCCTGGGAATGGTGACCCATGATCCGGGGGTGGGGGAGGCCTGCGACCGGATCGTGCACATGCGGGACGGACTGATCGTCGAAGAGGAGCGACCAGAGATGGCTAGCGCCCGACAACTGACGACTCAGGTCATGGGAATGGCAATCGGCAATGACTGAGCTGTTTGGCATTCCACTAGTGGCCATTCTCGCGGTGCTGGTCACCATGTTAGTGATTTGCCTGTTGAGCGTCGCCTGGGTGGCATGGCGACGACCAGTGATCTTCAAACTCGGCGTTCGCAACATTCCGCGGCGGCCGGCGCAAAGCGCGCTGATCATTCTCGGTCTCATGCTGTCGACGTTGTTGATCTCCGCGGCCTTCAATAGCGGGGATACCGTGCAGCGATCGGCGACGCTGCACATCTACCGCCTTTTCGGTCATGTCGACGAAGTGATCGTCTTCAGCCGGGATGGCGATGCGCAGGCGAGCAATGCGCTCACCGAGACGATCGATCACAGCGTGTTGACGCTTCTGGACCCGGTGGTTGCGGACGACCCGATGATCGACGGGCTTCTCCCGGCGCTCGATGTCGTTGTGCCGGTGCTCAACACGACACGGAGTCTCAGCGAAGCGCAGGTCCTTCTTTCCGGCGTGGATCCTTCCCGCGTCGATCCGTTCGGCGGACTTCAGGGCATCGACGGAAACCCCATCGACCTTGCGGCGCTCCCCGACGCGCAGGTGGTGGTCAATCAACGAGCGGCCGAAGCCCTCGGTGCGCTTCCTGGTGACACCCTCGAGATCTATTTCGACAATTCGCCGATCAGGTTCACGGTCGCCGCGATAGCGACCGAATCGATGGTCAGCGGTGCCCGGTATCCCGGCTATGTGGAAACAAAGCCATTGCCAGGTGTCGTGATGCCGCTCGATCGACTCCAGAAGCTGCCTGGTCAGGCGGGCAAGCTCAGCATGGTGATGGTCTCCAATCGTGGCGGCGTCATCGATGGCCATGAAACGACCGACGCGGTCCTGGCCTCGCTGGACCATGCATTGGTGGGCCAGCCGGTTGGAGTGGCGCCGATCAAGCGGGATGGTCTGCACGAGGCCGAAGGCATGGCCCAGGGGATGACGGGCATCTTCCTTGTCCTGAGC
>JAUJOZ010000032.1:29182-57009 GCA_030447415.1 Thermomicrobiales bacterium
TTTGGGTCCTCATCCTCTGGCTAACGCCTGAAGCCGTCTCCCGGCGCGTGTTTGGCGAGTACGAGAGCGGGTTCGAAATGTTCTTTGGTGCCGGCATCTGTCTGGTGGTCGGAGCGACGGTCCTGGTCGTCAACAACCTCGACCCGCTCCTTGCGGGTGTCTCGCGTATCGCCGGCGTCTTGCGCGGATGGCTGCCAGCGGTTCGGACCGCGATCGCCTATCCACGTGTTGCTCCGGCGCGGACCGGGATGACAGTGGCAATGTTCAGCCTGATCATCTTTGCGCTGGTGATGATGACCACCATGATGACGAACTTTGCCGCTCTGTCGGTTGGGGACGAGGCGAGCGCGGGCTGGCATGTCCGTGCTGATGCAAGCAACACCAATCCTATCGACGACTTCGAGGCCGCCCTGCACGACCGCGGGGTTGACATGGACGACATCAGGGCAACCGGGACGATGACGACGCCGAACCCGGTGGCCTCGCACGTCCGGATTGCCGGCACCGCGCCCTGGAAAAACCAGGTTATCTACGGCATGGACGGGAACTTCATCCGTGGCGGCAAGCTCACGTTCCAGCAGCGGGCGGCCGGTTACGAGAGCGACGCGGCGGTGATCGACGCGTTGCTGACAGAGCCCGATGTGGTCGTCAGCGATTCCTTTTCGATCCAGGATGAGGATTATGGCGGTGGGGAGGAAGGGTTCGCTCTGACCGGGATCACCGCCGGTGACAAGACCTTCAGTCCGATCCCGATCGAGTTGGAGGATCCGCTCACGGGTCTTCCGCGTCCGGCCAGGATCATCGCGATCATCGACAGTCGAATCAGCTTCTGGGGCCTCTACACGGCACAGGCCACGGTGGATCGTATCTATCCGGAGCCCGCCGCGCGTTCCTACTACCTCGCACTCGGGGATCCAGGCGAAGCGGGGCGGATCGCGCGCGAGGTCGAATCAGTCCTGCTGACGAATGGCGTCCAGGCGATTTCAATCAGGGATGAACAAATCGAGGAGCAGGGCTGGTACACAGGCATCCTGACCATAATGACGAGCTTCTTTGGACTGGGTCTGGTGGTGGGCATCGCGGCAGTCGGTGTCGTGGCATTTCGGGCAGTCGTCGAGCGCCGCCAGCAGATCGGCATGCTGAGGGCGCTCGGCTTCCAGCGGTCGCTCATCTCGCTGGCGTTTCTCATCGAGTCCGGATTTGTCGTGATCGTGGGTGTGGTGATCGGCTCCATCCTGGGGCTCGTCACCGCGTACAACCTGTTCCGAAGTGAGGGCGTGGGTCCGGAGGGCGTCGCCTTCGCCGTGCCCTGGACATTCATCGGCGTCGTCCTCTTCCTGACGACCGGGGTTGCCTTGCTGATGACCTGGATTCCCGCAATGCAGGCCAGTCGAATTCCCCCCGCCGAAGCGCTCCGATACGAGTAGCCGAACGGCCAGCTGAANATGCCCCAACTCCCCGCCGGTCGCGGTCAGGTCCGCCAGCACCCGTTCCAGTTCAGTGCCCGCCCGGTACAGTTCCCCCCGACGCTCCGTCAGCAGCCGGTTGATCTCTCCTTCCATTTCCGGCACCGGGGCGCGTACGGTCAGAATGGGCAGTGGCGGCGCGACTGGAACCGTCGCGTCCATGACCACGCCGACGACGCCGTGCTCGGCCAACTCTCGGAGGAGGGGAGGCAGCGCCACCGCTGAATCCGCAAGCACGCGTTGCGGCAGCAGGACGAGTTCGCCTCCCCGCAGCATCGGCAGCATCGGCGCCGTCGCCCGGGCGGTCACCGCCCAACTCAGTTCCCGGTCCAGCCCGCTCGACAGGGCCATGCCGGTTGGTGTGAGGGGAAGTCCCGTACCATAGGTGCCCATGGTCTCCACGCGGACGCGGGGTTCCCAGGCGAGCAGGTCCCGCAGGGTAATTTCGGCCATCCCCGAAGGTCTCCTATCCGAGCAATACCTTGAGTGCGCGACACTCCGGCGCGGGTGCAGAGCTTGCTGGGCAGATCTACGCAGGCTCCCCAGGACCGCACGGCTATCGAGCGTTCATTTAGACCATCTGCACAACGGCAGGGGGCAACTCCTGCCCGTCGTTGTAGGCGTGTCGGCTATGGTACGGTATCGTGGCGCTCGGCGGAGCATCACAACTACCGGCTGGCCGACTGTTATTGGACGAATTGCCCAATAACCTGGGCTGGTCTGTTGAGCTAGAAGTCCATGGCTCGCCTGGGCCAGATCACGGTCACGTGAATCGCTTGGCACGCGGGCTAACAAGGCCGGTTGTTCGAGGGCATCAAGGCATGGGCGCGAGACGACGGGCCAACGCGGTGGTGCTCGTGGCTAGCCTGGTCGGGTTAGCCGCTTTCCTCTACCCGTTCCTCCTACCGGTCATTCGTCAGGGCGCTGCTCCCGATGACGGGGCTGGGGCGGCCGCCGCACCTCTCGTCTTCGCCCTCGTCACTGCCCTCTGCTTGCTGGCGATCGTCGCCGAGTTGGCCGGGGCCGACGCCGTCTCCGGTGCCAGTTCCAAGACCGTTGCCCTGCTTGGGGTTCTCGTAGCGACCGATGCGACGCTTCGCCTTGCCCCCACCTTTCTCGGCGCATCGCCAATCTTTCCGCTGATGGTGCTGGTCGGCGCGGTCTACGGACCGGCGCTCGGCTTTCAGATGGGGGCGCTGACGATCCTGCTCTCGGCCTTCCTCACGGGCGGCATCGGCCCCTGGCTTCCCTACCAGATGCTCGGTGCCGGTTGGGTCGGGCTCACCGCCGGCTGGCTGCCCCGCCCGGCTCATCCTCGCCTCCGTCTCCTGCTCCTCGCTGCCTTTGGCGCGCTCTGGGGCTTCCTCTACGGCGCGATCCTCACTCTCACCCTCTGGCCGTTTGCCGGGGCCGGTGCCGACACCGCCCTCTACTGGGTTCCCGGCCTAGGGGTTGGCGAGTCCTTCCTTCGCTACGGCCGCTTCTACCTCGCGACCTCCCTCGTCCACGACCTCTTCCGTGCCATCGGCAACGCCGTGATTCTCCTCGCCCTCGGCGGCCCGATCCTCCGGGTACTGGAGCGCTTCCATTCCCGCTTCACCTGGCAGCCGTGGGAAGCTGAGGAGCCTCCCGCTGCCCGCTCGTAGGCCGAGCGGTCGTGGCGACCTTCAGCCTGGCAGCCGAGACCGCGACCAGATGACGCTGTTGTCCCCGCCGCTTTGCACGCCGGTCAGCGGAAACCTACCTTTGGGCGAGCGCGACGTATGTTGCCATCGGGACGGCTAGTTCATCGCCGTTCAGGTAGCCTCCCAGCGCCGCTCGCACGTCCCTCGCCACTGCCTGCCGGGTTTCCTGGCTCAGCGCCCGAAGTGTCGAAAGCGGCGTGGCACTGAGTTGGGCCTCGACCAGGCTCTCCGGCGACGAGAAGCGGGCGGTTTCGACCAGCGTTCGGATCTCGATGTCGCGGAACCCGGCATCCGCCAGAAGGCCATGGAGCTGGGCCGCATCACCGAGGGCGAAGGGCGCCCGCCGGTTATTGGCTGCCTCGACCCCGACGTGCCGCTCCAGCGCCCTCACGAGGGCGAGCATCCCCGGGCTGTCCTCGATTTGGCTCCAGACGGATATCGCCAACCGGCCGCCGGGGACCAGGACGCGCCGCATCTCTGTCGCGCGGCCGGCTGGTCCGGGAACTGCTGGAACCCTTGCTGGCAGAGCAACCACGTCGAACGCTGCGTCGGGGAGCGGGACTTCATATGCGCTCGCCAGCCACCGGACTGGCGCGCCCGCGACCGGCGGCAGTGTGCGGGCCACCGCAAGCATTGCCGGGTTGATATCCAGCCCCACCACCCGCCCTGCCGCAGTCCGCGAGGCGGCTAGGCGGGTCACTACGCCGGTGCCGCAGGCGACATCCAGAATTAGTCGCCCGGCCGTACCCCTGCCAGGTCGACAAGTTTTGCCACCCAGGGTGCGAACATCGCCGGCACGAGACGCCGCTCATAGGCCTCCGCCGCAGACTCGCCAACCTGCTTGCCAACGTGGTGGGATGCCATGCAATGCTCCTCCCTGGCGTGCCTCACGACGGCATCTCCGGCGGGGTGTGGAAGCATCGCCTGTACTGCGATCCTGGCCACCTTTCAACGACCGGCGCGGCCCCTGCCTTCGCTGCTGACCGGTATGCCGGAATGGACCCGAGGATGTTCTATGTTTGGGGAAACACAAGGCTGGCGAAGGCTCCGTACGTGCCGACCAAATCCTCCGACCTATAACTGGTCAACTGATTCCCACCCTACGGGGCCGTGTGCTATGGTGTACGGACACCGCGTCAACCCCTGCTGTGCATTTCCAGCCCCGGTAGAGCGGCGTACTGGCTTCGTGACACCTGGGCACATCTTGTGCTTGCCCCGTCACGTTGTATACTACATCTCGCCCTCACACCATATGTGGGCGTGGAGCCGGATTCTGCGTACTATATAGCGCTTCCCCCGCCGGCGCCGAAACCGCGACATGGCCGATTAGGCCGAGGGGGTGAGCGGCATGAAGCACCGGTCTTGGTGTGATCGAGGATGGCGAGACCAGCAGCCGCCCGAGCTACGACCGGCGCTGTTTGGGCGGGCAACTCCGGCCGCCGGCGCTCAGCCTGGTCCCATCATCTAAGGCACCAGCCCGTTGACGGAGATGACGGCGGAGCCGCCGGGCCTCGTCTTCAATCGCAGGACTCGTTCGTTCATTCATTAGAGCGCGCTGAGCCCTGTCGGAGGAGCCAGGCGTCCCGGTCGCCCACGAGGCGCGCGACGAAACGGTCGAGTGGAGGATTCTGGCCCCCGGCTGGTGGGAAACACGGGGGATCGAGGATACAGGGTTCGATGGCGGCGGCTACGGAGCCGGCGCCCTGCTGAGGATCGAGGGAGACCCAGGAATGCAGATCGGAGACAACGTGACCGCGGTCGAAGGGACAGCCACACCGGGGACAGGGCTGACGATTTCCCGCTTCACCACGGCGGGAGAGGACCCCTTCTCCTCCGTCCAGTGGTCGAAGCGCACCTCCCGCATCACCAACCCCGACGGCTCCGTCGTCTTCGAGATGGCCGACGCCGAGGTCCCGGAGGCCTGGTCCCAGGTCGCCGCCGACATCATGGTCTCCAAGTACTTCCCAGGCGTCCCCTCAGGAAGGCCCCCAGCTCGACGCCGACGGCACCCCTGCGCGACGAGGCCGGCAACCCCGTCCTCGGGCCGAGCGCTCCGCCAAGCAGGTGATTGGTCGCCTCGCCGGCTGCTGGCGCCACTGGGGCGATGACCACGGCTACTTCGCCACCCCGACGATGCCCAGGCCTTCGAGGACGAGCTGAAGTACATGCTCGTCCACCAGATGGCCGCGCCCAACTCCCCGCAGTGGTTCAACACCGGCCTCGCCTGGGCCTACGGCATCAGCGGTCCCTCCCAGGGTCATTACTACGTCGACCCCGCCGACGGCGTGACCAAGGAGAGCCAGGACGCCTACACCCGCGCCCAGGTCCACGCCTGCTTCATCCAGAGCGTCGAGGACACCCTCGTCGGCGAGGGCGGGCTGATGGACCTCTGGGTCCGCGAGGCGCGCATCTTCAAGTACGGCTCCGGCACGGGCACCAACTTCTCGAAGGTCCGCGGCCGAGGGTGAGCCCCTCTCGGGCGGCGGCACCTCCTCCGGTCTGATGAGCTTCCTCAAGGTCGGCGATCGCGCCGCCGGCGCCATCAAGAGCGGCGGCACCACCCGCCGTGCCGCCAAGATGGTCTGCCTCGACCTTGACCACCCCGATATCGAGCAGTTCGTCACCTGGAAGGCCGACGAGGAGAAGAAGGTCGCCGCCCTCATCGCCGCCGGTTACCCGGCCGACTTCAACGGCGAGGCTTACGCCACCGTCTCCGGCCAGAACTCCAACAACTCCGTCCGCGTCCCCACCCGCTTCATCGACGCGGTCGAGCGCGATGGCGACTGGCAGCTGACCCGCCGCACCGACGGCAAGGTCGCCAAGACCGTCCGTGCCCGCGACCTCTGGCGGCGGATCGCCGAGGCCGCCTGGCAGTGCGCCGACCCGGGCCTCCAGTTCGACACGACGATCAACGAGTGGCATACCTGCCCGGAGGCGGGGCCGATCAACGCTTCCAACCCCTGCTCTGAGTACATGTTTCTCGACGACACCGCCTGCAACCTCGCTTCCCTGAACCTGCTCAAGTTCATGGACGTCGAGACCGGCGCGTTCGACATCGAGGCCTACCGCCACGCCGTCCGCCTCTGGACGGTCGTGCTCGAGATCAGCGTCCTGATGGCGCAGTTCCCGAGCGAGCCGATCGCCCGCCTCTCCTACGACTTCCGCACCCTCGGCCTCGGCTACGCCAACCTCGGCACCGTGCTGATGCCCTCGGCCTGCCGTACGATTCCGACGCCGCCCGCGCCTACGCCGGCGCCGTCACCGCGATCATGACCGGCGAGAGCTATGCCGCCTCGGCCGAGCTCGCCGAGCACCTCGGCCCCTTCCCCGGTTACGCCGCCAACGAGCGCCACATGCTCCGCGTGATCCGCAACCACCGCCGCGCCGCCTACGACGCGCCCGCGGCCGAGTACGAGGGCCTCTCCGTCCTGCCGATGGGTGTCGACCCCCAGCCGACGCCGCGCGACCTCCTCCAGGCCGCGCGCGCGGCGTGGGATCGCGCGCTGGCCGGCGGCGAGCTCCACGGCTACCGCAACGCGCAGACGACGCTGCTCGCCCCGACCGGCACCATCGGCCTGCTGATGGACTGCGACACCACCGGCGTCGAGCCCGACTTCGCCCTGGTGAAATTCAAGAAGCTGGCCGGCGGCGGCTACTTCAAGATCGCCAACCAGAGCATCGAGCCGGCGCTCAAGAACCTCGGCTACAGCCCCGAGGAGCGCCGGCGGATCCTCACCTATGTCCTCGGCGCCCTCACCCTCGACGGCGCGCCGCACGTCAACCGCGAGAGCCGCGCGCCAAGGGGTTCCAGGACGACGACCTCGAGAAGATCGAGCGCGCCCTTCCCGGCGTCTTCGAGCTCGCCTTCGCCTTCAATGCCTGGACCCTCGGCGAGGCGGCGCTGGCCCGTGTCGGCATCACCATGGAGGAGACGCCAGCCCGGCTTCGACCTCCTGACCGCCCTCGGCTTCACCCTGGGCAGATCGAGGAGGCGAACGAGGTTGTCTGCGGCACGATGACGGTCGAGGGCGCGCCCGGTCTCAAGCCGGAGCACCTGCCGGTCTTCGACTGCGCCAACCGCTGCGGCAAGAAGGGCGAGCGCTTCATCCACCACATGGGTCACGTCAAGATGATGAGCGCCGCCCAGAGCTTCCTCTCCGGCGCCATCTCCAAGACGATCAACATGCCGAACGAGGCGACCGTCGAGGACGTCACCGACGCTTACAAGGAGAGCTGGCGGTACGGCCTCAAGGCGATGGCCCTCTACCGCGACGGCTCCAAGCTGAGCCAGCCGCTCTCTACCAAGAGCGATGTCGGCGTCAAGGAGGGGACCGAGAGCGAGGTCGAGCGCGAGGAGGCGATCCAGGCCCGCATCGACGAGGCGGTCGCCGCCGCCCTGGCGCGCGTCGTCGCGGCGAGCAGCCGCGCGGTCGAGCCGCCGCTGCGAGCTGCCGATGACCGAGCCGGCCACCCCCGAGCCCGGCCGCTCGTCCGCCGCGGCGCCCGTCGGTGAGCCGCCTCGGCCGCCCCGGCCGCGCCGGCGCGCCGGAAGCTGCCCGCCAAGCGGCACGGCTTCACCCAGGAAGCGCGCGTCGCCGGCCACAAGGTCTTCCTGCGGACCGGCGAGTACGAGGACGGCACCCTCGGCGAGATCTTCATCGATATGCACAAGGAAGGCGCTGCCTTCCGCTCGATGATCAACTGCTTCGCCATCGCCATCTCCAAGGGCCTGCAGTACGGCGTCCCTCTGGAGGAGTTCGTCGATACCTTCACCTTCACCCGCTTCGAGCCGCAGGGGATGGTCACCGGCCACCCGAACATCAAGCTGGCGACGTCGGTCATCGACTACGTCTTCCGCGTCCTCGGCCTGGAGTACCTCGGCCGCGACGACCTGGTCCAGGTCCAGAACCGCCCGATCGACCAGACCGGCGAGGACCGGGAGTTGCTCCTCCCCGACGGTCCGGAGGTGGACGGCCCACCCACCCCCGGCAGCTACGCCCCCGCGCCGGCCCCAGCGGTGACCTCCCCGGCCCAAGCGCTGATCGCCGCGCCCCCGAAGCCGGCGCCCACTGGAGCCCAGACCCCCGCCACCGTCAACGGCCACCACAATGGCAACGGCGCAGCCCACGGCGCGGCGAAGGAGGCCACGGAAGCAACTGGTAGTGGCACGGCCGAGCCCACGACCGCGCTGATGGAGGCCACCGTCCCGCTCAACATGCTCGACGCCCACCTCTCCGAGATGATGGGCGACGCCCCCTTCTGCGACGTCTGCGGCCACATCACCGTCCGCAACGGCGCCTGCTACAAGTGCCTCAACTGCGGCAACAGCTTGGGGTGCTCGTAGCGACGAACAGAGCCGCCTCGACGCACCAGCGCGGGTCCGGTAGAGCAAGTGCGGGGGTCGGACGATCCGACCCCCGCATGCTGTCTATAAGGATTCCGTTTGCCCCGCGTCAGGGGCAGCGGCGTCCCCGCTCTAGCGACTCAAACGGATCCCGGTGATAGGCCGTACTGCTTGCGACCTTAACCCTCGCCGATATATCACCGCTTCTCTACTGTCGCGCTCTCGTCCTCCGTCAGCCCGTACAGCTTGTCCCCCAGCCGGTCGATCTGCTGGTCCGTCGCGTCGATCTGGTGCTGGACGATCGTCCGGTCGTGATCTGTCTTGGCCGCCCTCAATCGCTTGTGTAGCGACAGGATGCGCTCGACGAAACCGTAGCGACGGGGTGCGCGTCGCGGACGAGGCCCGGTAACCGCGTGCCATACGCCGCTTGCGCCTCCCGGTCGAATTGGCCAGGGGGCGCAAGCGGCGCTGGACCGGGTGTTCGCCAGCGCGGGATCGCCCGCGCGCTCGGTCGCGTCAGCCGGCCTCCGGCGTGGCGGCGGACCCGCCCTCGAACCGGATGAGTTCGAGGGCGCCGTCGGTGCTCTCCTCGCGGACGATCCCCACCCCTAGGCAATAGAGTTTGAACTCCGTCGTGTTGTCCAGTGGGTTGACGTCTTCCGTCCGGATGCAGCCGGCGAAGGAGCCAGCCCGGACCGCAATCGCCTGGTCCACGCCGATCACGGTCGAGCGGTCTTCAGCCACGTCCGGCGCCCGCTCTTGCTCGAAGGTCTGACCCTCCTGCGCTTCGGCCGGCATGAAGACGCCCGGCTGGTTCTCGCCCTCGCCGGCGCGCCCTCGTGGCTGACAAGCTCGCCCAGCAGGCTCGCCAGCCGAGCTTCGTCTTCCACCACGATGCGCACCGTCGCGTCCGCTCCTCAATCGGCGGCTCGTTCGCCCGCATGGTCCAACCCCAAGATGAAGTTTCGATGAAGCCGATCCACCCCGCCCGCCGTCATGTCGGACGCGGGTGTCTCGGACCGGCGGAAGGATAGGACGGACGCGGCGGTCGCGGGCCTCGCCTCCCCGCTCCCCGCGCCTCAGGGCCGGCGCTTCGTCCCGTCCCTCCTGACGGCCGCTCCCGCGCGACCCTGGAACCCAGGTGGCCGCCTCGCCGTTCCCCCGCCACCGAACCGCGCAGGAGGGTCCCGCCGCGTCGTGCCGACAGCCACGTGGGTCGTCCGCCCCGTCCCCCGCGTGACAGTTCCGTGACCCCCTGGACGAATAGCCGCCGCATCCCGCCTCTACAGTGCGTATCGCCGGGGAACACAAGCCCCGGATCGGATGCGACGGCACATCGGTCGCGGCAAAGTTCCCGACCACGCTTGGCCCTCTTCGGGCCGGCCGCCATCCACCCCCATATCCCCCCAACCGACCGTCCCCTGCCCGGCTCGGGAAACCGAGCCGGGCGTTGGGACCGCCCCGACACGAGAACAGGAGACGAATAGGTGATCAGCGCCCAGCGCGTCGCTTCGACCGGCCTCGCCATTGCCGACGCGGCCATCGACGCCCTCTCGGCCAGCCTCACCGGCGACATCCTCCTCCCCAACCATCCCGACTACGACCAAACCCGCGCGATCTGGAACGCCGGCATCGACCGCTACCCGGCCCTCATCGCCCGCGTCGTCAATGCCGACGACGTCATCGCCGCGGTGAACTTCGCCCGCGCCCACGACCTCCTCGTCAGCGTTCGCGGCAGCGGCCACAACGCTGCCGGCTTCGCCGTCGCCGATGGCGCCCTCATGATCGACCTCTCCCTGATGAAGCGGGTCGTCGTCGATCCCGAGGCCCGCGTCGCCGTCGCCGAGGCCGGCGCCCGGCTGGGCGATCTCGACGCCGCCACCCAGGCGCACGGCCTTGCCGTTCCCGCCGGCACCATCTCCGACACCGGCATCGCCGGTCTCACCCTCGGCGGCGGCATGGGCTGGCTGATGCGCAAGTACGGTCTGACCATCGACAACCTCCTCGCGGTCGAGATCGTCACCGCCGACGGCCGCCTCCTCGTCGCCAGCCAGACCGAGAATGCTGACCTCTTCTGGGGCGTCCGCGGCGGTGGCGGCAACTTCGGCGTCGTCGTCTCGTTCGCCTACCGCCTTCACCCGGTCGGTCCGCACGTCCTCGCCGGCTTCGTTGTCTACCCGATCGCGCAAGCGCGCGAGATGCTCCAGCACGGCCGCGACTTCATGGCCACCGCCCCGGACGACCTGACGGTCTTCAACGTCCTCATGACCGCGCCGCCGGCGGCCCCCTTCCCGCCGGAGCTCCAGGGCAAGCCCGTCCTCGCCGTCGCCATGGCCTACGCCGGCCCGATCGAGGAGGGCGAGCGCGTCGTCGCTCCGCTCCGTGCCTGTGGCACTCCCGCGCTCGACCTTGTCGGGCCGATCCCGTACACCGTGTGGCAGAGCCTCCTTGATGAATCGGCGCCGTATGGCCTCCACCACTACAACAAGGCTCACTACCTGACGGGACTCGACGACGACGCCATCGACGTCGCCCTTGACTACTTCGCGGACGTTACTTCCCCCCTGGCCCAGCTCCACATCGGGGCGGTCGGCGGCGCGGTCGCTCGCGTCCCCGCCGACGCCACCGCCTTTGCCCACCGCGACGCGCCGAACGTCTTCTGGCTGATGAACATGTGGCCCCCCGACGGCGACGCCGAGCGCCAGGTCGCCTGGACCCGCTCCTTCTGGCAGGCGATGCGACCCTTCAGCACCGGTGGGGCCTACGTCAATGCCATCGGCGATGAGGGTCGGGACGGCATCCGCGCCGCCTACGCTCCGGCCACCTACGAGCGCCTGGTCGCCCTGAAGCGCACCTACGACCCGACCAACCTCTTCCGCCTCAACCAGAACATCGCGCCGGACGCCGCGCCCTAGCCGCTCCGCCACCGGTCGCAACCACACCCTAAGAGCGGAGGCTGGGGCCATCCTCCCAGCCTCCGCTCTTGTCTTCTCCCGGCGGCGGGGCGACGATTGGCGAGGCGAACGAAGCGTCATCGTCGTGCCCCGCCGCGTGGGGAGTGGCCTTGGTCCGGACGCGTTTTCCTCGCCGCTGGCTTACCGGGGCGCTCTTGCTCCCGGCGCTCCTGCTGAGCGCCGCCGCCGCTGGGGACGGCCAGTTGCCCGGCGACGTGTCCCTCGCCCGCCGCCTGCAGGCTGCTGACGGTCCCGTGGGCAATGGCCTCGCCCGCTTCGGCAACTGGCTCGGCGACTCCTGGGTCGCCCTCGCGCTCCCGCTCGTCGTCGTCCTCGCCCTGCGACGCCGCTGGGCGGACGTCGCGCTCCTCGTCGCCGTCGTCCCGGCTTGGGCCGCGAGCGATCGCCTCAAAACCCTCTTCGACAGCCCCCGCCCCACCCCCGACCTCGTCCGCGTTACCGAGCGGGCATCCGGCTACGGCTTTCCCAGCGGCACCGTCATCGGTGCCCTCCTCTTCTTCGGCGCCGCCGCCTACGTCGCTCACCGGCTCGGGCGCGCTCGCCGCGCCCGCACGCTGGTCATGGTCGCCGCCGCGGTCGCCGTCCTCCTCGTCGGCTTCGGCCGGGTTCACACCGGCGCCCACTGGCCTTCCGACGTCCTCGGCGGGTACCTTTGGGGGGCGCTCGTCCTCCTCGCCTTGGTCGACGTCTTCGCCACCTTTCGCCGCCCCCGCGACCGGCCCGTCGCGACGACCCAAAGGGAGCCCACGTGACCGCCAAGCTTCGCCCGACTCTTGTCCTGCTCCTCCTCGCCGTCGCGATGCTGCCCGCCGCTTCGGCGGCCGCCCAGTCGACGGAGATCGAGCGGGATTACTGGCCGACCGACGGCTGGCGGACCGCCTCCCCCGCGTCCCAAGGCATGGACGCCGCCCTGCTCGACGAGGCCGATCGCCAGGTCCGAGCCACGCTGCCCGACCTGTCCGCGCTCCTCGTCGTCCGCGGCGGCCGCCTCGTCTTCGAGCGGTACTACAACGGCCAGGACGCCGACGAGCCGATCAACGTCCGTTCCATTACCAAGAGCGTCACCGGCGCCCTCGTCGGTATCGCCCTCGCCGACGGCGACTTGGAGAACCTCGATCAGACCATCGGCGAGCTCATCCCCGACCGCATCCTCCCCGACGCCGATCCCCTAACTCCGACCATCACTCTCCGTCACCTCCTCACGATGACCAGCGGCTGGGGCTGGGACATTCACAGCGACTACGCGACCATCATCGCCAGCGACGATTGGGTCGACCTCACCCTGAGCCTCCCGGTCGCCTATCAGCCCGGTACGTATTACGCCTACAACACCGGCGGGTCCCACCTCCTCTCCGTCATCCTCGAGGAAGCCACCGGCCAGGATCCGGCCGACTACGCCGCCGAGCGCCTTTTCGCCCCCCTCGGCATCAAGCCCGGCGACTGGCAGCGCTCGCCTCAGGGCGAGACCGTCGGCGGCTTCGGTTTGGAGCTCACCCCCCGCGACATGGCCAAATTCGGCTACCTCTACCTCAACCACGGCGAATGGGACGGCGAGCAGATCGTCCCCGCCGACTACGTCCAAGCCGCCACCACCTACCAGAGCGCCGGTGACTCCACCGGCCTCGCCAGCTATGGCTACCAGTGGTGGGTCACGGTCACCTACGCCGCCGGCTACGACGCCTACTTCGCCCTCGGCTACGGCGGCCAGTTCATCTATGTCGTCCCCGCCCTCGACCTCGTCGTCGTCGCGGCCGTCGCCCGTCGCGTCCCACCCGAGGAGCTCCGCTCTCCCCGCCCTCTGATCGAAAACCTCATCGTCCCCGCCGTCATCAATCCCTGAGGGCGTGCCGAGCGCGGATGCCTCGTCGGGCGGTTCAGGAACCGCCCGTACGTTCCGCCTCGACCGCCCCTCTGATCCCGCTCCGTTCCGGGCCGTGCTCCACGTCTCCCAGCATCGACAGCGGGAGGTGGGCGGCGAGGGCGGTCACCGGCCGTCTCGCATCCTGACCCCAAAGAGCTCCGGGTGTGCCGCCACGTACCGCCGGATCGCCTCCGGGTACAGCGCGCATTCCGCCGCAAAGACCCGCGTCCCCAGCGTTGCCGGTGTGTCGCCCGGCAGCACCGGCACCTCCGCCCGCAGCACCACCGGCCCCGTGTCGTACCCGTTGTCGACGACGTGGACCGTCGCCCCCGACGTCGTCGCCCCGCTCGCCAGGATCGCGGCGTGGACCCGCTCGCCGTAGAAGCCGCGGCCAGCGGCTCCCGACTCGGGCAGCAGCGCCGGGTGGATGTTGAGGATCCGCCCTTCCCACGCCGGCGGCACCACCAGCCGCCGCAAGAATCCAGCGAGCAGGATCAGGTCCGGCTCGTACGGCGCGAGCGCGTCATAGATCGCCGCCCCGTATGCCACGTCGTCCGCGAAGTCCCGCCGCCGTATCGTGTGATGCGGGATCCCGGCCCGCGCCGCCACCTCCAGCCCCCGCGCCTCCGCCACCGAGCTGACCACCACGTCCACCCGTGCGTCCAGCTCACCGCGGGCGATGACCCGCAGCAGGTTCTCCAGCGTCCGCCCCGTGCCCGACAACAGGACGGAGAGCCCCACCGGGCGGCCCTCACCGGGCCGATCGTCGTCTTCTCCCAAGGCGTGGGAAGGGCGTAGGGAGCCTTGGTCGCTTCCAATCCCTGCCGCCACCCCCCAACCTCCGTCACCCTCAACCTTCCCATCGGCCCTGGCTGGGTCCGCCCAGGCACCTCTCGCCTCTCCCGCGGGCGGGCTGGGTGCCCGAGATTCGCTAGGTGGTGGCCGGGGCTGGAGACGAGGGCGACCGGCTGCCACCCCGGATTGCGTCCGCTCCCCCCTGCCGCTAAGATAGTGTCCGTACACTCATCCTAGCACCTCCGGCGAGGAGCCGCCCCTGACCGCGACCGCTCCCTCCGACGCCACGGCGGCCTAGGTTCCGGTGTCGCTCGCCCTCAGCCTGCCGCTCACGCCCGGGGTCAACAACCAGTACGTGACCGTGGGCCGTCGCCGCGTCCTCAGCAAGCCCGCCCAGGCCTTCAACCGCGATGTCGCCAAGGTGGTCGAGCGCGCCCGCCGTGACGGCGTGGTCGCCCCAGCGGTCGAGGCCGCGCTGCGGGAAGCACTGCTCGGCGTCTACTTGACCTTCTATTTCGAAACTCCCATGCGTCGCGACCTCGACGGTGGCCTCAAGATCGCGCTGGACGCCCTCGGCCGCGCTCTCGGCCTCGATGACCGCGCCGTCGTTGACCTCCACCTCACCAAGCGGATCGATCCCCTCCACCCCCGCCTTGAGGTCGAGCTCGAAGCCATCCCCAACTGGGAGTTCGACCGCGCCTACGTCTACCTGGGAGAGGGCGGCGAACCGGGGCCGGCACCCGTCGGGGAGTAGAATTGACCCCAATCCGTCGTCGAACGGTCCGTGAGCGAGCAGCGCGAGCGAGCGCGACGGACATGAGGAGCAGCGCAACCGTGGGCGCCGACCAGACCACCGTCCTCGAAGCCTCCCCCGATGTGGTCGACCCCACTGAGGGCCGCGTCCAGACCGCTGAGCCGCCCATCGCCGAGTCGGCCCATCTGCTGGGCCACGACCAGATCCCGGAGATGGCGGCGAAGACCGCGGTCGACGCCGTCGTTGTCCTCGACTTCGGCAGCCAGTACAGCCAGCTGATCACCCGCCGCGTCCGCGAGTGTGGCGTCTACTGTGAGCTTGTCCCCCATGACGCGCCCTGGGACGACATCGCCTCGCTCCACCCCAAGGGGGTGATCCTCTCCGGTGGTCCCGCCAGCGTCTACGACCCCGGCGCCCCTCAGCTCCCGTCCTGGGTGCTGGAGCGGGACCTGCCGACCCTCGGCATCTGCTACGGGATGCAGCTCCTCGCCCATGCCCTCGGCGGCGGTGTCGCCCCCGCCGACCGCCGCGAGTACGGCCCGGCCACCATCGAGGTTGCCGATACCTCCGCATCGCCGCTGTTTGCCGATCTGCCCACCCGGCTCGATGTCTGGATGAGTCACGGCGACCACATTGACGCCCTGCCGCCTGGCTTCCGCGTCCTCGCGTGCTCCGCCAACTCGCCCATTGCCGCCATGGGGCGGGACCACCTCGTCGGTCTCCAGTTCCACCCGGAGGTTGCCCACACGCCGCGCGGGGCTGACCTCCTGCGTAACTTCCTCTTCACCATCTGCGGTTGCGAGGCCGAGTGGACCCCCGAGTCGTTCATCGACGCCGCGGTTCGCCAGATCCGCGAGCAGGTCGGCAACGGCCGCGTCCTCCTCGGCCTCAGCGGCGGCGTCGACTCGTCCGTCGCCGCCGCCCTCATCCACCGCGCCGTCGGCGACCGACTGACCCCCGTCTTTGTCGACAACGGCCTCCTGCGCCTGGGTGAAGCCGAGCTGGTGCGCGAGGTCTTCGCGCGCCACTTCGGAATGAACCTGGTGTACGCCGACGCGCGCGAGCGCTTCCTGCGCCGCCTCGCCGGCGTGGTCGACCCGGAGGAGAAGCGCCGCGTCGTCGGTGACGAGTTCGTCCGTGTCTTTGAGGCCGAGGCGGAACGCGCGGCCGAGCGGGACGGCCCCTTCGCCTTCCTCGCCCAGGGCACGCTCTACCCCGACGTCATCGAGAGCACGACCCCCGACACCAAGGCCGCCGCGAAGATCAAGACCCATCACAACGTCGGCGGCCTGCCGGCCGACATGCGCTTCCACCTGGTGGAGCCCTTGAAGTTTCTCTTCAAGGACGAGGTCCGCGCCGTCGGCCGCGCGCTCGGCCTGCCGGATGAAATCGTCGAGCGTCAGCCCTTCCCCGGTCCCGGTCTCGCCGTTCGTCTCCTCGGCGAGGTGACCGAGCCGGACCTCGACCTCCTCCGCCGCGCCGACGCCGTCGTCCGTCACGAGATCGAGGCGGCCGGTTTGGCGAAGGACGTCTGGCAATACTTCGCCGTGCTCCTCCCCATCAACTCGGTCGGCGTCATGGGCGACTACCGGACCTACGGCCGCGTCTGCGCCGTCCGCGCCGTCGCCAGCCAGGACGCGATGACGGCCGACTGGGCCCGGCTCCCGTACGAGCTCCTTGCCCGCGTCAGTAACCGGATCGTCAACGAGGTCCGCGGCATCAACCGCGTCGTCTACGACATCTCCTCCAAGCCCCCGGCCACCATCGAGTGGGAATGAGGCGTTCCGGTCGGTGCTTCGCCTCTGCGGTCGGAATCGGTCCGACCCGCCTGACCCCTTGCCGGGAGCCGGTGCGGCCGCTATAGTCCGGCGGTCGCGGGCTTCATCCCTGCCTGGCCGGTGGCCGACCGCTTCGCGGACGCCACTGGAACGCCTCAGCTTTCGCCCGCTCCTGTTTGGTCGCCTCCGCTCGCCGGCCCGGCGCTTCCCGGACGTCCCGATCGCGGGCCCTCGATGCGCCCGACTGCCGCGCTCGACGCGGGCTCCGCCCGCGGGTAAGGAATCCCGACCGTGCCTCCTTCTTCCTCGCGCTCGGCGTGGGGCATTGGACCCGCGCGCCCCTACCATGGCTGGGCCGATACCGGTACCGGCTCCGATCTCGCCGACCCGTTCGCGGTCAACCCGATCCGCCGCTCATTTGGGTTGGTGGCCGCCAGTTGCCTGATCGTCTTCGGCGCGCCCCTCTTCGGCGAGCCCGTGACAACGGTGACGATGCTCACCGTCGGTTGGCTGGCGATGACCGGCATCGTGATGGGAACCCCAATCCTGCTCTGGAGCCTGGTCGAGGAGGGGTGGCGGCGAGCGCAGCGGCGCCTGGACCCGCCGGTCGAGGAGCTTGACCTCGCGCCACGGCTGCGTCACGTCCTGGTCCGCCACGGCTACGCCTCGATCGCCCAGGTCGAACGCGCGCCGGACGCCGCCCTCCTCGTGCTCTCGAACATGGACACCCGCGGCCTGCGCGACGTGCGCCGCGCCGTCAGCCTCTGGCGCTACCGCCGGTGGCAGGAACGCGGCTTCCCGGACCGAGGGATGCCGCTGTAGCATGCGGCATCAGTCAAGGGGCAACGCGGGGATCGGCGACCGACTCCTAGAGGTCGGTATGCTCGTCGACCCCGAGAGCGGTGGACCGACGTGCTTGTCACGAGGACGTGACCAAGACGAGACCGTTGCCGCTCCCGATAGCCGGAGGACCGTTGCTCCGCCCGCAATCGACACCGCGGCTCTGCGGAAACACCGGGCCTCAACAACGTCTGAGGGGACGCCAGTACAAGGCGGCCCTCACTGGCTACATACCCTCGCCTGTTGATTGCGAGCAACTATCAGAAACCCTACATCAGTCGCGGGAACCTCCCGGACGCCTTGCTCATCCTGGAAGCCATCGTTCGGGACATTGCGTAGGGCGCAAATCAAAACCTGTCCGCTGCCGGCCGCAGTTGGACCGTGCCAACGATCGCCGGTCAAGTGCCTGGCACGGACCTGTCCTGGCTGAACGCGTTAGGCGTGTGCTCGGAACCACGCCGATGCTTGCGCGCAGAGTTGGTCTCGCCGCTCCGCGAAGTGTCGCGTTCGCCAGTCATTGGCACCCGACGGGTGGGGGAAGTGCAACAGGCACCGCGCCGGATCGATGACCTTGCGGTCGATCAGGTACTGGACGGCCTCGGAGGGGCCCTCACCCAGCGCGACGAGGAGCGCGTCGGCCGTCTGCTGCAATTCCTCGGCGAGCGGACCGTCCACGTAGCCGCGAACGACCGGCTTCTGGAGCAGCTTAGGGCTGTGCCCTGTGTAGTTCACGTACTTGCCGTCCTTGTTGGCCACGAAGACGGCGTCACGGACCGCCGAGGTCGTATTCACGAGATCGCTGCGATGCCCGAACAGCCACCGACTCGACGGGATGTCAAGCAGCGCGGGCAGCCCTATGCCGTCGAGCATCGCGATAAGGTTCTCCCTCATCCTCCCGGCGAAGCTCGCCTGTTGGTCGGCGCGGAGCAGCGCCTCGTGCGCCGGTAACCCCTCGCCCAGGGCTGCCCGTGCGGCCCGGTACGCTTGCCACATCTGGTCCTCACCGGGCGTGATCCCGATCAGCGTGAGCTTGGCGCGCTCGTTCACGTAGTCGAACGGCGTGTAGTAGATCTCCAGCCGCCCGTCGGTGTAGACCCGGAAGTCGGCCACCAAGAGATCATCAATGGTGAGGACATGCGGGGCGGGCAGGGCCGCGATGCGGGAGGCGTAATCGGCGAAGCGCGGGTACGCGGCGGACATCGGGTGGCCTCCTCTGATCCGACGAGAAAAAGCTCCGCCTCACGCCCGTGCCCGGGCCGGCTGATAGGAGGGAGACCCCAGCAGGGTAGCAGAACGCCTAGTGGAGTGTCAGCCCGCAAACGCCGGGTAGAGGCGGCGCAGCTTGGTGCGGGCGTCGGCCGTGGTGAACTGCCAGTCGATCCGCTGGACGCTGGCGTTGCGGCGCTCGGCCCAGGCCCGCGTGGCCGCGGTCATGGCGTCGCGGTCGGGCAACCTCTGCCGGAGGCACTGCCGCTCGAGCACGCTCAGCTCGAGCTCGGCCATGTTGAGCCAGCTGCCGTGCTTGGGGGTGTGGTGCAGCTCCAGCTTGTCGGCGAGGCGCTTGGCCTCGGCCGGCGAGAAGGCGGCGTAGAGCGAGGCGGGCGAGTGGGTGTTGAGCTGGTCCAGCACGAGGACGATCTTCTCGGCGGCGGGGTAGTGGACGTCGACGAGCTCCGCCATGCAGCGGGCGAGGTCGAGCCGCGTCCGCTGGTCGCTGACCAGGACCGTGCGCCAGCCCCGGAGCGGCTCCGTCGCCACGAAGAGGTTGACGACCCCGCCGCGGGCGTACTCCGGGTCGTGGCGGGCGGGGCGGCCCGGCGCCGCGGGCAGCGGGGGCCGGACCTCCCCGAGCAGCTGCCGGCTGGTCTCGTCGAGGCACACGACCGGGCGGGCCGGGTCGAAGGGGCGCGCGTAGACCGCCAGCACGTCCTCCATGCGCCAGACGAAGTCGGGGTCGGCGGTCGGGGCCAGGCACCACTGCTCGCTCAGGTGCGGCTTGAGCGCGTTTTTTGAGCGTCTGGCGCACCGTCTCGTGGGAGACGGCCACCACCTCCAGGCGCACCAGCTCGTCGGCCAGCAGGCGCACCAGCTCGTCGGCCAGCAGGCGCAGGCTCCAGCGCGCCTGGCCGTCCGGGGGCGCGGAGCAGGCCAGCGCGACGAGGTGCGCCTCCTGCGCGCCGTCCAGCCGCCGCTCGTACACGCGGTCCGGCCGTCGCCGCTGCAGCGCCGCCGCCAGCCCTTCGGCGACGAATTGGCGGCGCACGCGCAGCACGGTGCTCGGGTTGACGTCCAGCGCCCCGGCGATGGCGGCGTCGGACCACCCCGGGCCGCCGTCGCCGTGGTCGGCCTTGAGCAGGATGCGGGCGCGGGTCAGCGTCCGGGCGGGCGCGGTCCCGCTCCCGACGAGGCCGCGCAGCTCGGCGCGCTGTGCCTCGGAGAGGACGACGCGGTACGGGTACGCCATGGCGGGGCCTCCGGAGCAAGGCGGCGGGGCCAATGCCCACGCACCGCACACGCCCTGCCGCCAGCAAATCACGGCTGACACTCCACTAGGGCGTGTCTTCAAACGGGCAGCCAGAGCAGGATGGCGGCGAAGGTGAGCAGGGCGTGGAAGGACGCCTCCAGCTTCTCGTAGCGGGTGGCGATGGCGCGGGGCGCTTGAGGCGGCCGATGGTGCGCTCCCCCACGTTGCGCTGGCGGTCGGCGGCGCGGTCGAAGCGCCCCGCGGCGGCGCGCCTCGGTGCGCTGGCGCGGGATGACCGCGCCGATGCCGCGGCGGCGCCGCGCGGCCCGGATCGCCCGCCCGGTGTAGGCCTTGTCGCCGGCGATCCGGTCGGGCCGGCGCCGCGGACGCCCCCCGCCCGGCCGGGCCACCGCCCCGCCCGCCAGCCGCGCCGCGACCTGGGTCGCCTCGTGCCGCTGGCCGGCCATCAGCGTCCAGCCGAGCGGCTTGCCGCCCCGCTCGGCCCGGAGGTGGAGCGTGGTCCCCCACCCGCCGCGGGAGCGGCCGAGGGCGCGGTCGCCGCCCCTGTTCGCCCCCGCGGCATGGGGGTGCGCCCAGATCGTCGTCCCGTCGAGGAGGTGCCGCGACCAGTCCAGCTCCCCGGGCGTCGGCCGCCGCCTGCAGCGCGGCCCGCGCCCGGGCCCACACCCCCGCCTCCTGCCACCGCCGGAGGCGGGTGTACACGCTCTGCCAGCGGCCGTACCGCTCCGGCAGGTCGCGCCACGGGGCGCCGGTCCGCAGCCGCCACAGCACGCCCTCCCCACCAGCCGGTGGCCTTCGCCGGCCGCCCCGTCGCCGCCCGCTGCGGCGGCAGGTGCGGGGCCAGCGCCGCCCATTGGTCGTCGGTCAACTCTCGCTCGCGCATCCGCCAAGGCTGCCACGCCTTTGAAGACAGGCCCGAGGGGACGCTCGCCCGCCACGGCTTGCGGACACGAGGAGGACGCCCAATGCCGCTCTACCTGACCCGCTTCAGCTACACGCCCGCCACCTGGGCGAAGCTCATCAAGACCCCCGAGGACCGCCGCGCGGCCGCCCAGGCGTACATCGAAGCGGTCGGCGGCCACCTGCACGGGTTCTGGTATGCGTTCGGCGAGCACGACGCCTACACCCTCTGGGAGGCGCCGGACGACGTCGCGATGGCCGCCACCGCCATTGCCATCAGCGCGGGGGCGCGCTGAGTTCGCTCCAGACGACGCCCTTACTGACGGTGGAGGACACGCTGGCCGCCCTGCAGCAGGCCGCGTCGATCAGCTACCGGCCCTGGGGCGCGGCCGGCTAGGCACCGGGGGCCTGGGCGAGGGCGGCCGTCGGGACCGGACGCCAAGGTCCGAACGCGAGACAGACCGCGGGGGACCTGGTCGTTCGTGACCAGCGGCGGTCGGTCCCGACGGACGCCCCTGAGCCGTTGCACCACGCTGCTGGCGAACCCGCGCGTTGACCGCCTCGCGCGGCGTGATGATCGTCGTTCGCCCGCCGCCGAGGTCACGCCCCGTTTCAAGAGAAACCGCCGCCGACAGCCGCCGACCGAGCGCAAGTCAAGCGTCAGCCGGGCGTGGAGCGGTGGAATCAGCTACCTCCGCTCGTCAGCGGCGCCCGATGTGACACTTTCGTGACATGCTGTTCGCGATTCCGTGACATGTCGGGCGCAGGGTGGGGGTACATCTCCCATTCATCCGCCCCCTTTGGGCCACCGCCTACGGCCCTTGCCTCCTTTGGGTCACCGCTTACGACCCTCGCCCTCACTCGCCCGTCACCCCCGGCCCGGTGGCCCCGGCACCCCCCGTTCGTGCTCCTGGCGATGTCGCCGAGGGCCCCATCACGGTGACGGACTCGGCGGGACACACCGCGACAGGCTCCTGCACGGAAACCTGCAAGCGCCTTGCCTCCTCCTAGGCGTGCGGCTGGCGCTGCTTTCGCGTCCGTGGGGGCGCGAGGCGCCTCCCCCGACGGTGTCAACCAGGAGAGACGACGTGGATGGTTCGCGGTTTGACGACATCACGCGGGCGTTAGCCACCGGCACCAGCCGGCGCAGGGTCATCCGGGGCCTGACAGGAGGCGTCCTTGGCGCCCTCGCCGGGGCGCTTGGGATCCGCCAAGCAGAGGCCGGCCCGCCACCGAAGCACTGCAAGTTCCAGGGCTACGCCTGCCGCAACAACACCAACTGCTGCAGTCTGAACTGCTGCAACCGCGTCTGCTGCGGCGACGGCCAAACCTGCTGCGGCGGCCAGTGCCACGCCGCCTGCCCGACCGGCCAGGAGCGCGACCCGTTCTCCTGCCAGTGCGTCTGCAAGCCGGACACGGATGCCGCGACGTGCGCCGCCCAGGGTCGCGAGTGCGGCCCCGCAATCAACAACTGCGGCCAGGCGACGGTCAGCTGCGGGACCTGCACCGCGCCGGAGACCTGCGACGCGACGACCGGCCAGTGCGTCTGCCCGCCCAACACCACGTTCTGCCCCGGCACCGGGAGCTGCGCCAACCTCGCGACGGACCCGGACAACTGCAACGAATGCGGCAACAAGTGCCAGGCCGGGCTTCCCTGCACCAACGGGGTGTGTGGGAACTGCAGCAATCCCGGCAGCTGCAATAACTTCAGCAGCTGTGCCGCCGGCTCGGGCTGCGTCTGCGTGGCGACCTCCAGCGGCGCTGGCATCTGCCGCACAGGCAGCACGTGCGGTGACCCGTGCCCCAACGGCCAGAGTGATTGCGGACCGGGCATGATCTGCCTCGTGAACACATGTTGCGGGGCATCCTCTTGCCAGTCGCTCTCGACAGTGTGTGGTGTGTAGAAGGTGAGTCGGTGGAGGGCGTCCAGATGTCCACTGGTTCCTAGCGCCTCCGATCCATTCCACCGTACCGAGTCGATGATTGATCGAGGGGGCGCCCCATTTGGCGCCCCCTCACCGTTGTCCGAAGTTGTGTTCGGGGCTAGTCGGCGGCTAGGGGTAGGTCCTGGTCGGTGCCCCGCGGGGTCTGCGCCGGCCGTCGTTGACTCCGTTTTTTGATCTGAAGATCAATAGCTCGAGGTCACGTTGACAGAACCTGTCAACAGGCGTACCGCGGGGGCACGGAACCGTGCATGAAATGGGAATGTGCCTGGGGCGGGCTGTGCTCCACGCCCCGTTTCGCGCTGTCCGGGCGCTGCGTCTGGCCCGCCGTGCGCATCGACCTTGGGGGCCAAATGGTCCCGCCGTGTGGCGGGATCCGGTGCACCGAGCAGAGGAGTATCGGCATGGATGGTTCGCGGTTTGACGCCATCACCCGTGCGTTAGCCACCGGCACCAGCCGGCGCCGCGTGCTTGGTGCCCTCGCGGCCGGTCTCGCGGTCGCGCTCGGCGGGCGGCAGGCCACCCGGGCGCAGGGGAACGACGAATGCGCCCAGTTCTGCACCCAGGTCTTCCCGCCGGGGCGGGCGCGGGGCGAGTGCGAGCGCGATGCGGCGCGCGGTGAGGGGCTGTGTGCCCAGTGTAGCGCCGACCCGGCCGCCGTCTGTGTGGGCGCGGGCGGCACGGTCACCTGTTGCCCAGCCGGCTGCTGCGACGGGGCGGTGTGCCAGGAGGGGATGGCGGACGACGCCTGCGGCACCAGCGGCGACGCCTGCGGCACCAGCGGCGGCGCCTGCGCGACCTGCACGGGGACGGGCGTGACCTGCGGCGGCGGCGGCGGCGTGGCCGGTCAGTGTGGCTGCACGCCCGACTGCGACGGCAAGTGCGGCGGCGTGGCCGACGGCTGCGGCCGGACGTGCGACGACGACTGCTGCCCGGACTGCGCGCCGGCGCAGGACGCCTGCCTGAACAACGGGAGCTGCGCCCAGACCTGCAAGGGGCTTGTCACTACCCCTGACGAATGCCCCGCCGGCTGCCACTGCGGCTTCGGCCCTATCGAAGGGACCACTGCCTTTGGTCCCTTCCACTGCATCGTGAACAACCCCGATACTGGTGCGTCCATGTGCGACCGGTACATACAGACGTGCACGAGCACCACGGAGTGCTCGCTGGGCCAGGAGTGCCAGATCGTGATCGGGTGCGGTCCTGGCGGAGCCATCGGCTACTGGTGCGTCCAGCTCTGCCCGACGGCCTAACCGCCCACGCCGACCTGCACGAGAGGCCGCCGGGGTAACCTCGGCGGCCTCGTCGCGTCCGGGCGACGGCGTGTTTGCCAACCGGTTCGGAGAAGAACGCGGCGCGGTCGACGCGACGGCGCCCAGCGCGACCGGGTCGACGCGCGCCACCACGCTCAGGACGACCACGGGCACGTGTCGCAGCGCCGACTGCTCGGTCGTGCCTGGGATATCCCGGTGCCGTCACTTTCCCCCATCAGAGAGCTTGCCGTTGGCGAAGGTGAGGGTGACGCTCTCGGTCGGCAGGGTCCCGGTCCCGCTCCCGTCGAGGATCACTGCACTCACCAGCACCTGCTTCATCTCCGCGGTGAGGGTCACCGTCCCGGTGGCATCGGCAACGGTCAGCCCGGCCCTGCGGAAGCGTTCGCCGGTGGCGGCGGCGAGGAACAGGTCGTCTGAGAAAGCATCGATGACCTTAGTGAACATCAGGTCCTCGATGTTCACCTTGCCTGACCCCATGCCGCCACCGACGCGGGTGGAGCCGGAGATCGTGTAGGAGAAGGACAACACGTCGAACTGCCCTAGTCCGTTGATCTCAACCGTGCTGCGGCCATCCGTCCCGGCAGCGACAGCCGCCCGACCACGATCGGCGATGGCGCCGCCAAAGACGGCGGCAGCCGCCAGACCGGCGGCAGTGCGCAGGACATCACGGCGATTGGCGACCATGCTGGTCGCAAACCTCCCGAGGTGCTTGAGATCCGGTCCGTTGTCGGACACAGCAACCATTCCTTCCGGCGCCTGATGGCGCATTCCACCCCCTGACGGCGCTGGGCAACCATGCGCGTCGGCCACGAGCGGTGTCGTCATGGGGAGCTAGTTCATGCAGTGTAGAGGAGTGGGTGAGGATTGTCCATAGTAAGCAGATCGATGCGTCTAGTTCACCAAACCCAATTCGTGTGCTGCTTAGGGTTACACCGATGCCAGTCTAGGATTTACGCGCGTCGAGCGGGAGGTTATCGCCGCGTGGGCGTTCCCCTGCTCTCGCTCCTCGCAGTAGCCGTCCTCGCCGCCGTCCACCTCGCCGCCGGCAAGGTCCGCTTCCTCGCAGGCCCGCTCCGCGACGTCTGGCGTTCCCTGGCCGGCGGCGTGTCGGTCGCCGACGTCTTCGTCCACCTCTTCCCGGACCGTTACCTCCTCGCGCTCGTCGGGCTGGCCGTCGTCTACGGGGTCGAGCAGGCGCCATCACCGCTCGTCGACGCCGGCACGCGACCGAGGGGAGGACACGGCCGGACGGGGCGTCTTCTGGCTCCACGTCGCCTCGTTCGCCGCCTCAAACGCGCTGATCGAGTACCTGCTGCGCCAGCGAGCGGAGGGGGGCGGCTTCGGATCCGTCCTCCGCTTCGCCATCGCCATGGGCCTGCACTTTGTGGTCAACGACGTCGGGCTGCGCGAACACCACAAGGGCGCCTACGACCGGGTCGGCCGCTGGGCGCTCGCGGCCGCCGTCCTCGCTGGCTGGGCGGTCAGGCTGCGCGGGGAGGTCAGGGCTCTAGAGCCGTTGTGCAACCGGATGGATGGGTCTGTGACGCCAGGGGTCGGTAATGGCTCAGCCTGTTGAAAAAAGGCGGGGGCCGGTGTCCACGGGCGCTCAGGTCGGGTCGTAAGGCCCCGATTTGCCCCGGTTTGGGCCTCCATCCGCCCGCTCGACGGGCCCGGACAGTGCCCCTGCGGAGTTGTTCAACACGCTGGGCCGTTATGGGAACCGGTTGCATCACTCCCCTGTCTCGAGGGGGCGCTGGAATCGCATGGAAGTACCGGAGCAACGTGGCCTAGATACGAGAATTCGTCCTCAAGGTGCTAGGTCATGCTCTCCGACGCGATGCCGGCCGCTGCTGGTCCGTGACGCCATGGGCGTACGTACGCGGGGAGCAACGGGACTGGTGGCCGGCGGGTGACGCTCAATCGCGGCAGGTGCCGCCTCATCACCACGACCTGACCACGAGCGCTCCCGCTCCATCGTCAGGGCGCGGGGCGCTCGGGCATCGGGCGGCGGACACCGTGCCGTTTCGTTGGATCAGCCCTCATCATAACTTCCGAGTTAGGGGTGAGGAAGCATCAACGATCGGCCCCGCCCGCATACTGGGACCGACCAATCGATGTTGTCTGGAAACCCATCATGGCCATCATGTGTCGAGACCCTGATTTCGGGACGGGTTCTGAGACAGCATCTCGCGCCCGGATCGAGTGGTCAAGAAGCACGTCGAGAGTCGTTGCACTAACGGCCCAGCCTGTTGAAAAAGTCGAGAGCACGTTCGGGTGACGCTGCTCACGAGGGGCGGCGAGCCCGAATGGAAGAGATTTCGTGCTTCGCGTGCCGTCCGGGGATGGCTGTTGAGGGTCCTGAAACCGTGTCCGGCGAGTTTTTCAACAGGCTGGGCCGTTTGCGAGACGTCGTGAAAGCCCGTTGTCAGTCGTCGCGCAGGCAGCACGACGGGCCGGGAAACGTCCCCGGCCCGTCCTCGCGATCGGTCCCGCCGTTCGTTACGAGGTCGGGGTGCCCGCCTCCGGCGTGGCCGGCGTCCACGTCGGGAACCCGGGCGGCAGCGCCCCTCCTGCCTCCATCGGCTCGGCACGGAGGCGCGTGCCGCGGGCTGTCCCCCCCTGGGCTGTCGCCAGGACCGTCCCGTCGGCGGCGACGAGCGTGAACGAGTGGGTCGCGGTGAAGTTCTCGCCCGCCTCGTCGACCTCGACGTTGGCGCGGAGGATGAAGCCGGCCTCGGATCCCGCCTCCCGCAAGAGGCCGGCAAACGTCAGCGTCGCCGTGCGCGGACCGGTGGCCTCCCACGCCCCGGCGGTGGCGCCCTCGGAGCCGACGTTGATCGCGGTGCCGTCGGCCATGTAGACATCGAAGGAGGGCGGGTTCGTCGGGTCGTCGACTTCGGGGTCGACGATCCACGTGCCGACCAACGGGTGCCCAGCGGTGGCGGGGGTGGCCTGCCGCGTGGCAGCGCCCACCGAGCGGCCGACGCCGACCGCGCCGACCAGGACGGTCGCGACGAGCGCGACGAGGACCGAGTTGCGGCGCATCGCGTTTCCTCCTCTCGCCGTTGGTCCACCGCGGCCGCTGCCGAAGAGCCTGCCCAGGCCGAGCGCCACTAGCCCGCCCGCGACCGCGGCGCGGCGGATAAGCCCCCGGCGCGGATCTCCGGTCCGAACGCTGTCGGCGGTGGTGATTCTCACGTCACGTTCTCCTTCGCGAACCCGATACGCCGTCGAACGCCTGGCACTGCGGATCCGATTCGGATCGGCGGTGCCCGGGCGCACATCCGTCGTCGACGACGTGGGCCCGGCATGCGGGCGCCGTCCAGGCGCTTTCCAGGGCGGCCGCGAGGTTCGTCGCCGCTCATGGGAGCTCCGCCGCAGTCGGGGCGGCGCCAAGTTGTCGGAGCAGACTGAGTTCATCCCAGATGCACCAGTGTTCCGCGAACATCCCGTCGGGGCCGACACGAAGCATCTCGACCAGGACCCACGTCGCGCGTCGCCCGCTCGGCGGAACGCCCTCGAGCGCGGCCGTGTGCGTTCCGCCGAGCGTCAGGCGCTGCGCCGCTCGGTTTCCCTCGGCGACTTCGTCCTCGACGATGGCACGCAGGTCCGGGAAGGCCCGCCGGAGCGCTGCCACCCACCGCTTCATCCCGTAGGCCCCGCTGGCAATCGGGCGAGGCGCGTGGTGGTGGCAGGCGGGCGCGAAGAGCTGGTCGGCGACGTGGAG
>JAUJOZ010000075.1 GCA_030447415.1 Thermomicrobiales bacterium
GTCCTGCGCCGCCGGCACGTTGCGCGTCAGCGTCTGGAAGAAATGGTGGTGCGTGTTGACCAGGCCGGGCAGCACCACCATGCCGCGGGCATCGATCACCCGGTCCGCCGTCGCCGGCAGCTCCGCCGACGGTCCAACCTCGGCGATGGCATTATCGACGGCGTAGAGCGCGCCGTCGGGCCACGGCGCGTCGGCGTCGTCCATGGTCACCAGAAGATCGGCGTGGCGGACCAGCAGGGTCGACATCGTCGGTCGCTCCTCCATCGAGGTCCGGGGCAGGGGGCAGCGGCGCGAAGCCGCTCCACCGACGGGTCGGACCGCGGACTGCGCTGGCCTCCCCATCGTGCCGGGCGCGCCGGCCATCGCCGCCTCGCCCTCGTCATCCCGAGCGCACACCGCACTTCCGCTCCCCATCCCCGTCATCCCGAGCGCACGGGGCATCTCGCTTGGGGCGGGATCGGGACGCGAGATTCCTCGCACGCTCGGAATGACCGAGGTCGCGGATGCCGGCTCTTGACGGACCGGGCCGGGCCGGCTCGCACTCGGTCAACGCGCCGGTCGCTTCGGCCCGCTAGAATACGCCGAACGGTGAACGGACGCCCGTGGGGGTGGCGCGGGCGGCGGGCGCGGGGCCGAGCGGGAGGATGGGACGATGCGGACCGAGGCGACCGGGATCGCGACGGCGAGCGGTTTGACCACGACGCTGCCTCGCTACGAGCGCCCGCGGGAGGAACGCTCCCCCGACCCGACTGGCGGCGACTGCATCCCGCACCCAGGCATCGAGGCGGCGCTTGCCGCCTCGACCCTTTCGCCCGGCTCCCGCGACCTGCTGCGTGGGCTGCTGCGCCTGGGCACCACGCGCGTCTTCCCCGGCGGCGGGGCCGGCATCGAGTACGGCGGCCTGCTCAAGACCGCGGCCCGACCCGAGTACGTCGCCGCCCACGTCGTCGAGGCGGCGGCCCACCTTCGCCAGCAGCGCGTCGACCTGCTGCTGGTGCCGGGGATGAGCGGCTACCCGATCGGCGCCATGTACGCCCTGGCCTCCGGCATCCCGGCCGTGCTGCTCAAGAAGGCGAAGCTCGCAGGCGACCCGCGCCACGCCTACCCGGCCGGCGCCTTCGTCATTCCCTCCTACACGGGCGAGGGGGACGTCGTCATGCACGCCGACCAGGAGGCGGTCCAGGACATCGTCGACGCCATCGTCGCCCCGCAATTGGCCGCGCAGGCGCACGAGCCCGAGCCAATGCTGACGTTGCGCGCCGCCGGCGCCGACGACATCATCGACAAGGCGACGATGAGCCAGGCGGTCGGCGAGAGCGCGCTCGCCCTCGGCCCCGCCGCGATCGCCGATTGGGTGCGCCGGCACCGCGCCGCCACCGCCGATCCCCGCCCGATCGCGACCCGCGTCGAGGTCGTCGCCTGGGTGACCCCCCTGATCAAGGGCTACAACGGGCCGCAGGAGCACCTCCGGCGCGCCTTCGGCATCCGTCCCTTCGCCGGCGTCAACGTCACGAGCCTCCATCTCGACCCGCCGGCGATCGGCGTCGAAGGAGTCGGGGTGCTGGGCTTCGCGACGGGAGGGTGAGACCGGCCACGACCGCCACGGGGCCGGTCGCCCAGCGCCCTCCGCGCTCCCACCGCGGGTCCACCGCCAGACCGCCGGCCGAAGCCGTTTGGCACCGCGCTTGCTGAGGGAACCGCAGGATGTCGCCGGACGAATCCGACGGTTCGATCGGAGCGCGAGGGCGTCGCCGACCGGGACCGCACGACGAGGAGGGAGACCCCCGATGGCCTTCGAGCTGCCCCCGCTGCCGTACGACTACGGCGCGCTGGAGCCGCACATCGACGAAGCAACGATGCGGCTCCACCACGACAAGCACCACGCCACCTACGTCACCAACCTGAATGCCGCCGTCCAGGGGACCGAGTTCGAGAACATGAGCCCCGAGGAGCTGATGGCCAACATCGGCCGCGTTCCCCAGGACAAGCAGACCGCCGTCCGCAACAACGGCGGCGGCCACGTCAACCACACCATGTTCTGGGAAATCATGGGCCCGAGCGGCGGCGGCCAGCCGACCGGCGCCGTCGCCCAGGCGATCCAGGATAGCTTCGGCTCCTTCGACGCGATGAAGGAGGCGGTCAACAAGGCCGGCGCCGGCCGCTTCGGCTCCGGCTGGGCCTGGGTGGTCGCCGGTCCCGACGGTCGGCTCCAAGTCGCCTCGACCGCCAACCAGGACAACCCCTTGATGACCGGCATCGCCGAGACCGCCGGCACCCCGATCTTAGGCGTCGACGTCTGGGAGCACGCCTACTACCTCAAGTACCAGAACCGCCGCCCCGACTACCTCGCCGCCTGGTGGAACACCGTCAACTGGGACGCCGTCAACCAGCGCTACCAGCGCGCCAGCGGCGGGCAGGAGCGGCGCCAGGCACGAGGCCGACGGAAGGAGAGGGCGACCCGCCGGGTCGCCCTCTTCTAGCGCGGCACCCGACCGGAAACGACCGATTCTGCGGATGCCTCCATCCCGCCGCGTCCGTCGCTGCCGACTCGGCACCACCTCGGAGCCGCTGCCCCGCCGGCTTCGCGAACCACATCGGCGATCCTTGCCGGCGGGCCGAGAGCGCTCCGGAGCGATCCAGACCGCTGCGACCTCGGTCCGATCGGTCGTCCGCCTCAGCCCCGGCCGCGCCGCCACGCCCGCCAGGGGCCGCGCGGTTCGGCCGCCTGCGCGGCGCGCTCCGCCGGGATGGCGGCTGCCTCGACCAGCGGTTGGAGGGCGGTGATCAGAGCGGCCAGGCGCCGGGCGACGCGGTTGACCGCCGCCTGGTCGAGGCGGCCGAGCGGGTGCAGCTCGTAGAGGTGGCCCCAGGAGGCCGTCCAGCGCTCCAGCTCCAGCTGCGGGCCCAGGTCGTGCTTGAGCTCGACGATCCGGGCGTCGAAGAAGGCCAGGTAGGCGGCGGTGCTGAGCGGGCCGTCCTCGAAGTGGAGCCCGACCTCGATCTGCCCGCGCTGCCCGTCGGTCCAGACCTCGAAGTGGACCCGCTCGTTGCCATAGTGGACCTTAAGCAGGTTCATCCCGGCCCGGTGCGTGAACGTGGCCAGGTCGTCCGGAAGCAGGCGCCGCAGATCGTCGACGACGTCCGCGAAAAAGTCGCGCCGCGTCAAACCGCCAGCGGCCCGCGGCGCCGCTGGCGCCGTGGGCCCGGCGGTCGCGAAGGGAGCGGTCGGACCGGTTAATCGTACGGTGTCGGTGGCCATGCGTCCTCCGGCGGTCGGCGGGATGAGGCGCCAAGTGTACCGCGCCGTACGGACACTTTCTCACCCGACGGGCGAACGCCCGCGAGTCGACACCACCGGGCACGCCGGGCCGACCCCGAGTGGGGGATGGATCGCTTCCAGCGGCGCGTTCTTGTTACGCACCGCTCCCCCGCGACCTGCCTTCCCGACCGTTCTCCGCCTTCGTCCTCCCTCCTCCACGACGGGCCACCCCAAGGGGTGGCCCGTCGTCTCCCGGCCCGCCACGTTTGGGGCGTCGGGGACCGGCGCTGAACGTCACGCCGCCGCCGACGGCTCCGTCTTGGTCGCCAGCGCCGCCCCCAGTTCGAAGGCGCCGATCCCCACCAGCGCCGCCGACACCGACCCGTCCTCGTCCCGCAGCAGCGCCGGGGCGGCGCAGAGGAGCGCGCCGCTGGCCGCGTCGAGCGCCAGGTGGCCGGTCATCGGCAGGACCTTCTTCAAACCGAGCTCGTAGCGGGTGAAGAGGCTGTAGGTCAGCGCCCCAATCGCGGCCCCCGTCAGCAGTCGCGTCGGGGCCGGTCCCCACTTCAACGCCCGCGGCAAGGCCAGCAACATCGGTACCGACAGGTAATCGAGCACGCCGTGGGTCTTGGTCGAGACGAATCGCGTGTTCATCGTTCCTCCTCGCGCGTCCGTTCGTTCGCGACAGCCAAAGGGCATGCGCCATGCCATGCCGCTGCGGTGTTGTCGCGGCCACGGCACGTTTTCCCGATCCCGCCCCTGCTCCACCCCGCGGCATTACGGTTGCAAAGGACCGGACCGCCGGTGGCGGGCAGCCGGCGCGACGATTGCTCGGGGACCAGGAGCGACGAACGGATGGCACAAACCAAGGATCGCGCCGAACACGTCCGCCGCTTGGCGCGGGAGCGCTTCGGCTTCGAGACGCTACGACCCGGCCAGGAAGAGGCGATTGTGGCGGTGCTCGACGGGCACGACACGCTGGCGGTGATGCCAACCGGCTCCGGCAAGTCGGCCATCTACCAGATGGCCGGCGCCCTCACGCCTGGTGCCACCGTCGTCGTCTCCCCCCTGATCGCCTTGCAGCGCGATCAGGTCGAGTCGATCGAGGAGGAGGGGATCGGCGGCGCGGCGCAGGTCAACTCGAGCATGCGCGAGCGCGACCAGGAGGAGGCGCTGGAGGAGTTCGAAGTAGGAGCGATCGAGTTCCTCTTTTTAGCACCGGAGCCGTTCGCCAACGAGGAGTCCTTCGCCCGCCACGAGGAGGCCAAGCCCACCCACATCGTCGTCGACGATGCGCACAGCATAAGCGAATGGGGGCACCACGT
>JAUJOZ010000033.1:0-18266 GCA_030447415.1 Thermomicrobiales bacterium
GTGGTGGCGCGGGCAGATCGACCCGGCCTCGATCTCCATCGGCCCCACTCTCATCATCTTGATCATCGCCGTCATCGGCGGGATCTCGTACTTCGAGGGGGCCTGGCTGGGCGCGTTCGTGTACGTGCTTCTCGATACGTATACCGGCTCCATCCCGCTGATCGACCGCATCGGCTTGACACCGGACCGGTTCAACACCGTCATCGGGCTGATGGTGCTGCTGATCATGGTTCTGTCGCCCGAAGGGCTCGTCGGCATCATCGAGCGACTACGTCGGGGTCGCGGCTTCGCGAAACCGACCGAGCACTCGATCGAACCGCCGACGACGTCCGCCACACCCGTCCAGACAGGCTCTGGACAACAGCCGTGAGCCGACTGGCCGGACACGACAGGGACATCAAAGCGGAGCGACCGTCGCGCCGCTGACAAGGGAAAGGAAACCATCGAATGATCAGGCGCTCCCGCAAGCCGAGGTGGCTGCTCCCGGCCGCCGTCCTGTCGGTCGCCGCCCTGGTGGCCTCCGGGTGCAGCCCCGACGAAGACCCAGAGACGCCCGGTGGAGGTGCGGGCGGTGCGGGTTGCGGTGGCGGTGGGGGGTGTGTGGCGGCGTGTTGGTGGGGGGTGTTTTTTCTGGGGGGGGGGCGGGGTCCCCGGCATGGGCCGGGGGGGGGTTGGGGCCGGGCGTGTTCTGGGTGTTGGGGGGCGTGGGGGGGGGGGGGCTGCTGGCGGCCTTGCTGGACGTGGCCGAGGCCAGCGGCGTCGACGAGCTGAAGCGATTCGCGGGCAAGCTGCGGGAGGACCAGGACGCCGTGCAGGCGGGGCTGATGCTGCGGTGGAGCAACGGGCAGACGGAGGGCCACGTCAACCGCCTCAAGCTGGTCAAGCGGCAGGGCTACGGGCGGGCGAAGGTCGATCTGCTGCGCCAGCGGGTGCTGCGGGCGGCCTGACCGGCCACCTCCCCGGAGCGCCACGATCGCCCCTTTCCCCAAACCACCGGATGTGCGGGAGAGCCAGCATGTCGTGGCGAGGTGTGGTCCGTTCCGCCTACCGCCCACTGACGGATGCCTACGGCGTACTCCGTCCCGCCAGGAGAGCGATCAGCGTCCCCGTGACCGCGGCCGCCGCCAGGGCGGCGCGCAGGCTGGTCGCCTCGGCGAGTCCCCCGATGAGGGAGGGGCCGAGCAGGAACCCGCCGTAGCCAAGTGTGGTGATGACGGCGCTCGCTTCCCCGGCACGGGTCGGCGCGAGATCCCCCGCCAGCGAGAAGGTCACCGGAGCAACCGCCGACAGGGCGAGCCCGGCAACCAGGAAGCCGACCAGGATCAGTGGGGCCCGCTCCGTGGCGAGGGCGAGCGCGATCCCCCCCGACGCGCCGAGACCGGCGCCTCGCAGCGTCGCCGTGCGGCCGAACCGTCCCACCGCCCCCGCCGTTCCCAGCCGGCCGACCTGCATTGCCCCATGGAAGATCGCCGCGCCGGACGCTCCGAGGAGCGCCGGCAGCGCCAGCGACTCCCGGAGGTAGTAGGCCGACCAGTTCTCCATGGCCCCCTCCAGAAAGAACCCGAGGGCGGTCACGGCGGCGACGAGCAGGATCGCTCGCTCCCGGAACAGGCCGAAGCGACCCCGCCGTACCGGTTCAGCCTCCTCCCGCCCCTGATCGAACGCCAGTCCTCCCGACTGGATCGGAACCATCAGCGCGCCTACCAGGAGCGCGACCGCCAGGTAGAGGATGCGGAACGGCGCCCCGGCGGAGACCAGGGCGCCGGCCGCGAGCGCCCCGGCCGCGCCGCCGCCACTGAAGGCGCCGTGGAGGAGCGGGAGCAGTCGGCGCCCCGTCCGCTGCTCGGCCGCCATCGCCGCGGCGTTGATCCCGACATCGTAGACGCCGCTGGCGGCGTAGAAGGCGAGCAGCAGGCCGACCAGGACCGGGAAACTGCCGACGACAGCGAACCCAACCCAGGCCAGCGTCATGCCGGCGCCGGCGACGACGACCACCGGTCGTCGTCCCCAGCGGTCCGCCGCCCGCCCGCCGGCGACCATCGCCGGCAAGGAGGCCACGAACCCGGCCGACAGGGCAACGCCCAACGGGCCGGGCGAGAGTTCCAGGTCGCCGGCGAGGTCCGCCAGCAACACCTGCCAGACGCCGTACAGGAACCCGAAGAGGCCGAACGCCGTCGGCAGCAGGCGCGCCGGTGAAGCGCGGCGGGTCCGTTGGCGGCCCGGGTGACGCTCGTCGATCCGCACGTCACGACGCCCGGCGCGTCGGCGGGGAGGCGGACCGTAGTCGCTCGAGAAAGCCGCGGACCTCCACCCGGTTGCGAAGGATCACGATCCGGCGCCCATCCGCATGTTGGGCCAGCTTCGCGAGCATCCTCGGGCGGTGGACCTTCGGGTAGTGCCAGACCCAACGGAGGAACTCCCAGGTGATCCGCTCGGGGCAGCCCACGGCTCCATCGGGGCGCCGCCGCCCGCGACAACGCAGCCATCGGCGAACGATGCTCACCACGCAGACGACGCGAGGCATGTCGAGGAAGATCACCGTATCCGCGGCGGCGAGCCGCAGATCGAGGGTCCCGCCGTAGTGCCCATCGAGAATCCAGCGATCCCGCGCGATCAGGAGGCGCTGGACTTCCTTCCACTCGGCCGCGTCGGTCGCCACCCAACCGGGCTGCCAATAGAGGCGATCGAGGTGCACGACCGCGATGCCGAGGATCGCCCCCAGCCCCCGCGCCAACGTCGACTTGCCGGCGCCCCCGGAGCCGATGACCGCGACCCGTTGCACGGCGACAACGCTACAACCGGCCGGAGGCGCCGGACGAGCCGATCGCGCCCTCCGGGCGGCCGTCAGCCAGGCCCTCCACCTCGCGGCGAAGGTCATCGAGGTCGCCGAATTGGCGGTAGACCGAGGCGAAGCGAATATAGGCGACTTGGTCGAGCTCCTGCAGCTCCCGCAGTACCGCCTCGCCGATAGCGCTGGAGGGGACCTCCGGGGTGCCCATCGCCAGGAGCGCGGCTTCCACTCGCTGCAGCAGCGCGTCGATTTCCCGCTCGCCGACCGGACGCTTGGTGAGGGCGACGCGCAGCTTCTGCCGGAGCTTGCCGGGGTCGAACTCCTGACGCCGCCCATCCTTCTTAACGACGACGAGACCCGCCGTCTCCACGCGCTCGTAGGTGGTGAAGCGACGTCCGCAATTGGCACACTCGCGGCGGCGGCGGATGGAGTCGCCACCACTCAACTCGCGGCTGTCAATGACGCGCGAGTCGCGGGTCTGGCAGTAGGGGCACTTCACGAGCGGTCAGCTCTCAGCCGTCAGCGTCCAGCGATCAGCAACCGGCGACCGGTTCTCAGCCACGTCGTGCGGCGACACCCAACCCATGACCCGACGCGGCCCGCCGCCGCACCCGTCGTATCCGCCCGACCAGGGAGCCGCCGGCGGCCGATGGCTGGCGGCTACCGTTCCCGCAGGAACTTGATAATGGACGATTCCGCACCCCAGTCGTCGGCTGGGAAGACAGGGGAGTCGACCGGCTGGCGCGCCGCGGGCTGCGATGGAGCGGGCGGCTGGGCGATGCGGCGGGCCCGCTCCCGGTCCCGGTCGCGATCGCGCTCCCGATCGCGGCCGTAGCGGCGGAGGGAGGCCCCTTCCTCCAAAGGCTGTCGGTCATCGAACCCTGTGGCGATCAGCGTGATGGTGACGGCGTCGCCGAGCGACTCGTCGATCGAGGTGCCGTAGATGATCTCGGCGTCCTCGTCGACGGCGGCGCGGATGATCTCGGCCGCCTCGCTCGTCTCGATTAAGGTCAGGTTGCTGCCACCGGTGATGTTGTAGAGGACCCCGGTGGCGCCCTGAATGCTCATCTCCAGGAGCGGGCTCTCGATCGCCTCGTTGGCTGCGTCAATGCAGCGGCTGTCGCCGTGCCCGTGCCCGATCGCCATCAGGGCGGAGCCGGCGTCGCGCATGATCGTCTTCACATCGGCGAAGTCGAGGTTGATGATCCCCGGCTTGGTGATCAGGTCGGAGATGCCGCCGATGCCTTGCCGCAGCACGTCGTCGGCGATCCGGAACGCCTCGGTGATCGGCGTCTTCGGGTCGACCATCTGCAGCAGCCGCTCGTTCGGGATCGTGATCAGGGCGTCGACCGTCTCGCGCAGGTGGGCGATCCCTTCCTCGGCCGAGCGGCGGCGGCGCGTTCCCTCGAACTCGAACGGCTTGGTGACGACGCCGACGGTGAGGGCACCGGCCGCCTTGGCCAGCTTGGCGATGACGGGCGAGGCCCCGGTCCCCGTGCCGCCGCCCATGCCGGCGGTGATGAAGACCATGTCGGTACCACGCAGCAGCTCGGCCAGATTCTCGGCGCTTTCCTCCGCGGCGCGCTCGCCGATCTCCGGCCGCCCGCCGGCACCCAGGCCCTTGGTCAGCTTGTCGCCGATGCGGACGGAAACGGTCGCCTCACTGTTGAGGAGCGCCTGGGCGTCGGTGTTGACGGCGACGAACTCGATGCCATCCACCCCGGAGGAGACCATCCGGTTGATCGCGTTGCCACCCGCGCCGCCGACGCCGACCACCTTGATCCGGGCAAACGTGTTGGGGTGCGGCACGAACGCGCCGGGGGCCGGCTCTGGGTTCGCGCCCGGTCGCGCCCGCTCCCGACCGTCGCCGCCCGACGGCGCCGCCGGGTCACCGGGGACACGCTGTCCGTACGCCGCCTGTCCGTACGCTGGACGCTCCACTTGCGGCGGTTGCTGCGCTGGGCGCCGCTGGCCCGCGGACGGACCCGGCCCTTGGGATTGCATGGCTCTTCCCCACCCCGCCGAAGCCGAGGCCGCGTTCACCGCTCGGCACGCGCCGCGGCCACGTGTCATGCCAAGGAGCGACCACCTGCCGGCGTCCGGCCGCCCCGAGCGGTGCGCCCCACACGCACCGTGAAAGTCGTTCCCGAGCCGTCACCGGATCGGTCCATCGAACGGAGGGGACGCCGCGCCCAATTGGGCGCGCCTGCCCCAGTGTGTCGTCGTCGTGGCGATCGCGGCAAGGGACTCTGGCCGCAGTATAGCATGGTGCCCCGAAGACACCGCGTCGCGCCGCCCGCCGCGTCGCCCGTCCATACACGCAGTACGGACGGTTGCCATGGTGCGCGAGGGCTAGCGCGAACGCTCGGCGTGGCGCTCCAGCGCCAGGGCGATCAACCGGTCGACCAGCTCCGGCAGGGGGACGCCACTCGCCTGCCATAGCTTCGGGTACATGCTGATCGAGGTAAAGCCGGGGATCGTGTTGACCTCGTTGATGTAGATGTGATCCGTCTCGCGCTCCCAAAAGAAGTCGACCCGAGCCATCCCCTCGAGGTCGAGCGCCCGGAAGGCGTCGAGCGCCAGGTCCTGAAGCAGGACCAGGTCCTTCCCCTCGAGCTCCGCCGGGATGATCAATTCGGAGCGGTCGTCCAGGTACTTGGCGTCGTAATCGTAGAACTCGTTGGCGGGCACGATCTCGCCGGCGACCGAGGCCATTGGCTCGTCGTTGCCGAGCACGGCCACCTCGAACTCCCGCGCGTCGACCCCCCGCTCGACGACGATCTTGCGATCGTACCGCCCGGCCGCGGCCATCGCGCCTGGCAGCTCACCCGCGTCGTGGACCTTGGCGATTCCGACGCTCGACCCCATGTTCGCCGGCTTGACGAAGCAAGGGAACCCGATCACCTGTGCAATCCCGGCCGTGACCGCCTCCGGTTCGCGCTCCCAGTCCTTGCGAGCGACGGTCCGCCAGGGCACCTGCGGCAACCCGGCTTGGGCGAGGATGGTCTTTGCCATCGCCTTGTCCATGGCCACCGCCGACCCGAGAACGCCCGCGCCGACGTACGGTACCCCGACGAGTTCCAGCATTCCCTGCACCGTGCCGTCCTCCCCCCGCGGACCGTGCAGCACCGGGAAGACGACGTCGACATCACCGCCGAGCACGGCCGGCAGCGTCGCGGGAACAGCCGCCTCCCCATCGATCACGTCCCCGCCTACGCCCGCTCCTTCCTCGCCGGCGCCGAGGGCGAACAGCGGGGAACTGGCGGTGAGCCGGCGCATCGGGTCGTCAGCGGTAAGCCACCGACCCTCCCGCGTGATGCCGACTGGGACCACCTCGTACTTGTCAGGGTCGAGCGCCCCCATCACCGTCTGCGCCGATCGCAGCGAGACGTCATGCTCGCCCGACTGCCCACCAAACAGGACGGCGACACGGATCTTGCCCGAGGGCCGGGCCCGAGAGCGATCGGACGGCGATGCCATGAGTGGTCTCCTACGGTGGTCCCGGACTGGACAAGCGTCTCCCCGTGGGCCGCGGGGTCGTCTTTGGAGGCGGGAGCGGTGCCCGCCGCGCACCGCGGGCGGTGTCGGCTACCGCTCCCCGACCTCCTCGATCTCGGGGACGAGGGAGACGCCGAAGCGCTCCTGGACACGTTCCTGTGCGGTGGCGATTAGCTCGCGCACCTGAGCGGCGGTGGCGCCGCCGGCGTTGACGATCCAGTTGGAGTGCTTGGCTGAAAAGCCCGCGGCGCCGACCCGGAATCCCTTGAACCCGGCCTCCTCCAGCAGGCGACCGGCGAAGTCGCCCGGCGGGTTGGCGAAGGTGGAGCCGGCGCAGGCGCCGGTGGGCTGGGTCCGCTTGCGGAACTCGGCGTGCTCGTCGGCGAGGTGGACCAACTCGACGGGGTCCCCTTTCGGCAGACGGAAGACAGCCGCCACAACATGGTGCGACCGCGGCCGGCCGCCGTGCTTGATGCGGGTGTGCCGATAGCTCGGATCCAACCAGGATGCGGGCAGAACCTCCGTCTCCCCATCGTTGTCGAGTACGACAACAGACTCGAGGTGATCCTTGAGCTCGGTGCTGTGCGCCCCCGCATTGTTGACCGTCGCCCCGCCGATCGTGCCCGGCAGCCCGACGCCCCAGTCGAGACCCGCCCACCCCCGCTCGGCCGCGTAGCGACCGGTCCACGACAACGGTGCCTGGGCACCGACCCGGAGGCGGACCGTGTCCCCAAGATCCTCCGCTTGGAGCAAGCCTGCGGCGCGCTCGCCGGGAGTGCGGGCGAGAATGACCAGGCCGCGGATGCCGCCATCGCCGACGAGCAGGTTGCTGCCACCGCCGATCACCGTCACGGACAGCCCCTCGGCCCTGCCCCAAGCAACGGCCGCGAGGAGATCGTCAGGCGTCGGGGCGCGGACGAGGAGATCGGCCGGGCCGCCGATGCGCCAGGTGGTGTGAAGCGACATCGGCGAGTCGCGCAACACCTTGAGCCCCGGCCGATGCGGGATCGTGGGCGTCGTGACACTCACCGGAGGCTCCCTCGGTCACCATCGATGGGCCGGGCGGCCGACGCGCCGGAGGCGACCATCGCGCTCAGCAGTTGGAGCAGCCGCGGTCCCGTCGTCGTGACATCGCCGGCGCCGAGGGTGAGGACCACGTCACCCGGCGCCACGAGGGCGGCGAGCCGGTGGGCGGCGTCCTCCGGACCGGTGGCGAGGAGGGCCCCCTCGGGCAGCCGCGCCACGAGGTCACGCGCCCCGATGCCCAGCGAATCGGTCTCGCGCGCGGCGTAGATCTCCAGGACGACGATGCGGTCGGCGTCCGCGAAGGACGCGGCGAACTCCACGAGGAGCGCCCTCGTCCGGCTGTAGGTGTGGGGCTGGAAGACGGCCCAGACGCGGCGGCCCGGGTAGCGGTCTCGGGCGGCCGCCAAGGCCGCCCGCACCTCGCTCGGGTGGTGGGCGTAGTCGTCGACGACCGTGACACCACCGGCCTCCCCCTTGACCTCGAAGCGCCGTCCAACACCGATGAACGTCCCGAGCGCCGCCGCCGCCGCCGCGGGGACATGGTCAAGGGCGACGAGCGCCGCGAGCGCGGCGACCGCGTTGCGCGCATTGTGGGCGCCGGGGACCGCCAGCGGCAGCGGCAGGACGTCGCCGCTCGGCATTGTTGCCTGCCAGCCGCCCTCGCCACCTTCGAGCCGCCAGTCGGCTCCCCGGTCCTGTCCGAACGTCACCAGGCTGGCAGGGGTGGCAAAGTCGGCGCGGGCGCGGAGTCGCGTGCACCCGGCGTCGTCGGCAGCGAGAACGAGGGTCGCTCCCGGCCGGAGATTGGCAACGAAGCGGGCGAAGGCCGCGTCGTAGGCGGACTGGTCGGCAAAGAGGTCCGGGTGATCGTATTCGACGTTGGTGATGATCGCGAGGTCCGGTGTCAGCCAGAGGAAGGAGTGGTCGTACTCGTCGGCCTCCACCACCATCGCTTCCCCGGCGCCGGAGGCTGCGTTGGTGCCGGTCGTGCCGAGGACCGCCCCGATCGCGTACGACGGGTCCGCACCGAGAGCCCGCAGCGCCGTGGCGAGCATCCCGCTCGTCGTCGACTTGCCGTGCGACCCGGCGACGGCGACGCAGCATCGCACGTTGGCCAGGAGCCCGAGGAGCTCGGCCCGCTTGACGACGGGTACCCCCGCCGCCCGCGCCGCGGCGACCTCGGGGTTGTCGCCCCGCACCGCGGCGGTGATGACGAGGAGGTCGGCCGCCGCGGCGCGGGCCGTGTCCGCGTGGCCGACAGCCACCGCGATCCCCTCCACCGCCAGCATCGCCGCCTGCTCCCCGGCAACCGCGTCCGACCCACTGACGCCGTACCCCCAGGCGCGAAGGATGCGCGCCAGTCCGCTCATGCCGATCCCACCAATGCCGACGAAGTGAACCCGGGCCGGGGACGGGGGCAGCTGAGTCAGGGTCGGTAACCCGGCTACCCGTGGTGGCATCGGTTCACCGACGTGACGGACTGAGGGTCGACACAAGCGTCGGCCGCGCTGACGGCAACGCGGCCTTCGGGTATCACCGTCACGGTCGTGACCCGGGACCAGGCACGCCATGCGTCGCCCCGACGGCCGCCCGGCCCGCTCCCACCGCATCTGGATCCAACCCGCGCACCGCCTCCCGGAACCGCTCGCCACGCTCGAACTCGTCGCGGAAGAGGCCGAAGCTGGCGCAGCCGGGCGAGAGGAGGATGATGTCGCCCGGTACTGCGGCAGCCGCGGCGGCGGCTACGGCTTCCGCCATGCTCCCGAACGGCCCGTGGGGCGTCGCCCCGGCCGCTCGCAACTCGTCCGCCAGCGCCGGCGTCGCGGTCCCGTGCAGCAGGTAGACGGCGTGGGCGCGGTGGACCGCGGCGGCGACGAGGGGGGCGAGGTCAAGCTTCTTGTCGGCGCCCCCGGCCAGGAGGTGAACGCGCCGCGCGCCGGCGCCAACCAGGCTCTGCAGCGCGGCGACCACCGCCGCCGGCGCCGTCGCCGTCGTGTCGTTGATGAAGGTGACGCCGCCCACCTCGGCGACCGGCTCCATTCGGTCCTTGACGCCGCCGTACGCCCGCAGTCCCGCTTCGACGGCCTGGGGCGGCGCCCCGCGAGCCAACGCCGCTGCCATCGCGGCGACGGCGTTGGCGGCATTGTGGGCGCCGGCAAGCGCCGCCTTGGCCGGCAGGGAGAACGTCATTTCCCGCCCGCCCTCGCGCCACACCAGGCGTCCGCCCACCCACCATGCCCCGTCCCCGCCGCGGTCGACGAGGCCGAACGGGACGACTCGAGCCGGCGTTTCCGCCGCCGCTCGCCACGCCTGGGGGTCATCGGCGTTCACGACGAGGACATCGCCCGGGCGCTGATGGTGAGCGATGCCGCGCTTAGTGGCGGCGTAGTCGGCGAAGCCGTCGTAGGTGTCGAGGTGGTCCTCGGCGACGTTGGTCAGGACCGCGATCTGGGGGGCGAGACCGTGCTCGGCAAGCCCCTCCAACTGCCAGCTCGACAGTTCGAGGACCACCGGGGTGTCGGGCTCGATCCGGTGCACCTGGCCGAGGGCGGAGACGCCCATATTCCCGGCGAGGACGGTTCGCTCGTCCCAGGCGCGCAGCATCGCGGCGCAGAGCGTCGCCGTCGTCGTCTTCCCCTTGGTGCCGGTGACGCCGATAACGGGGGCCGGGCACAGGCGCAGAAAGAGGCTCATCTCCATCTCGACCGGCACGCCACTTCGCCTCGCCAAGGCCAGGAGCGGCGCGCGGCGCGGCACCCCCGGATTGCGCACGACCAGGTCAGCGCCCGCCGGGGTGAAGTCGGCCTCGTCGTGTCCGCCCAGCTTGTACCGGAGCGGCAGTCCCCCCAGGAGCGCGAGCGGCTCGCCAAGCGCCTCGGCCGGCTTGGCGTCGGTCACCGTCACGAGCGCCCCCGCCTCGGCCAGGAACCGCGCCACGCCGAGCCCGCCTCCCCGCGTCCCCAATCCCATCACCGTCACGCGCTTACCCTGGAGCGCATGACCAGCACTCGACATCGAGGTGATCGATCGGGACGGTTCATGCGTCGCCGTTTCCGCCCCACCGGGAGCGTCCTCCCCTTCATCAGCCATCACGCAGCCCTCAGCCCCTACAGCAGCGCCAGCGCCACGCCGATCAGCCCCGACATCATGCCGAGCATCCAGAAGCGCATGGTGACCTGCGTCTCGGACCAGCCGAGCAGCTCGAAGTGATGATGGAGGGGCGTCATCTTGAAGATCCGCCGGCCCTTCGTCACCTTGAAGTAGGCGACCTGGAGGATAACCGAGCCCGCTTCCGCCAAAAAGACGAAGCCGACCACCGGCAGCAGCAGCCACTGCCCGGTCATGAACGCCGCCGTCGCCAGCGCGGCGCCGATCGCCAGACTCCCGGTGTCGCCCATGAAGACCTGAGCCGGGTGGGCGTTGAACCAGAGGAACCCCATCAGCGCCCCGACCATGGTGAAGCAGAAGGTGACGACGCCGACCTGCTTCTGGACGTAGGCGATGATGCCGTAGGAGCAGAAGGCGATCGCCGCCGTGCCCGCGGCAAGGGTATCGAGGCCATCGGTGAGGTTGACCGCGTTGGCCGTGGCGATGATCGCCACCGCGGCAATCGGGGCGTAGGCCAACCCGATGTCAAACTGTCCCAAGAAGGGGATGTAGATGTCGTGGTAGCCGAGGCCGTACGGGAACGGCAGGTGGAGGACCAGCGCCGCGACCACCCCGAAGACCGACAGCCAGGCGAACTTGAACCGCGCCGTCATCCCCCTCCGGGCGCCGCCGACCAGGTTCATCCGGTCGTCGATGGCGCCGAGGAAGCCGGAGGCCAGGAGCACCCCGATCGGCAGCAGCATCGAGAGGCGACCGGGCAGGTTGAAGACGAAGGTGATCAGCACCACCGAGATCGAGACCATGATGCCGCCCATCGTCGGCGTCCCGGTCTTGACGAAGTGGGTTTGCGGCCCGTCGACGCGAATTTGCTTGCCCAGCTTCTTCTGCCGCAGGTAGGTGACGATCGGTCGCCCGATGATCAGGGTGACGACGAAGGCCAGCCCCGCCAGTGCCAGCGAGACGGCCATGTTCTCGTTCGGGTCCCGGGGCATCACCGGGTCGATGAGCGGCGGCAACGCGACCGGCGCCCACGCGTGCGAAACGGCGCCGCTCATGCGCCGGGCGCGGCCCCGGCGCCGGCCTGGCTCCCCACCGCGTCGGCGCCGACGCCACTATCAGCGCGAAGTGCGACGACCATCTCTTCCATCCGCAGCCCACGCGATCCCTTAAGCAGGACGACGTCCCCTTCCCGCAGTTCCTCGAGGAGGAACCGGACCAGATCTTCTCGTTGGTCGAGCCCGAATGATGTCACGTCGGGCGGCCGCCCGTCGACGTTACGGCCAGAGGCGGACCGGGCCTCCTCCGCGCTGAGGCGAGCCAGGTCGCCGTAGGTGACGACGAGGTCGGCCACCTCTCCGGCGCGGCGACCGACGACGCGATGCTCCGCTTCCGAGACGGCGCCGAGCTCCCGCATATCCCCAAGCACGGCGATCGCCCGCTGCGGCTTGAGGTCATGGAGGAGACCCAGCGCGGAGAGCATCGAGGGGGTGCTGGCGTTATAGGTATCGTCGATCAGGCGCGAGCCGTTTGGCCCCGGCAGGACCAGGAGCCGGACCTGGATGGCTGGGTCCTTGAAGCCCTGCAGCATCTCAGCGACGTGCAGCCCCAGCGCGTGCCCCACGGCGATCGCGACGAGGGCCAGCTGGACGGCATGGCCACCGACGAGCGGTACCTTGACGTGCAGCGTCTCGCCCGCGAGGTGGAGCCGAAACGATGTCCCTTCCAGCGCCTCCGTCACCACCTGGTCGGCGCGAACATCATTGCCGGCATCGAGGCCGAATGTCAGGACCCGGCCGCGGCAGCGCTTCGCCATCGCCCGCACCCGTGGATCGTCGCCGTTGAGCACCGCCACCCCGTTGGGCGGCACCGCATCGACCAGCTCGGCCTTGGTCTCGGCGATCGCCTCGATCGTTCCCATCCGCTCCAGGTGAACCGGGTAGACGTTGGTGACGACGGCGATGCGCGGCCGGGCGATGCGCGCCAGCAGTGCCAGCTCGCCGAAGGCATAGGCGCCGCCCATCTCCAGGACGGCCACCTCCGTCCCCGGCACCACGTCCAGCACCGACAGCGGCAGCCCGATCTCATTGTTGAGGTTGCCGGGGTTGCGGTAGGTGCGCCGCTTCGTCGCCAGCACCGCCGCGATCACTTCCTTCGCGCTCGTCTTGCCCACGCTTCCGGTGACCCCGACGACGGTGACGTCCAGGCGCTCGCGCCGGTGGGCGGCGAGCCGCTGGAGCGCCGCCACCGGCTCGTCGACCACGACCAGCGGCAGTGGTGTCGCCGCCTGGATCTCGGCCCACGCCCGGCCGACGAGCGCGGCGCCCGCGCCGCGGGCCGCCGCGTCGGCGACAAAGGCGTGGCCGTCCAACTGCTCGCCGCGAATGGCGATGAAGAGATCTCCCGGCTCGACCCGGCGGGAATCGCGCTCGATCCGCCGGAAACGCGCCCCGGGCGGGAGATCGCCCCAAAGCTCGCCGCCGGTGCCGGCGAGCACCTCCTCCAACGCAAGTTCGCTCACGGCTTCGTCCTCCCCGGTCGCGTTGCCCTGCCAACACCGGAAAGCGCCGAGGCCGGGTCGCCGACGGTCGCAACAGCAGGCGGGACGTGCGGCAGGCGTTCGGCGACGCGGAGGACGGCGCTGCGGCTGCGCGGATTGGCCGCGATCTCGGCCGGCGTGGCGCGCACGGCACGGCCGATGACACGGGCCAGGCGTGGCGTGTGACCGCACGTGCAGACCGGAGCCTCCAGCGGGCAGACGCAGGCCGCGCTTTCCCGCTGCATGAACCGCTTGACGATTCGGTCCTCCAGCGAGTGGAAGGCGATGACGACGAGGCGTCCACTCGGGGCGAGGACCGACACCGCACCCTCCAGGGCTCGCTCCAGGGCGTGCAGCTCCTCATTGGTGGCGATCCGCAGTGCCTGGAACGTTCGTGTCGCGGGGTGAATGTCGCTCCCGCGCCGGCCACCGACCGCCCGGGCGACGACCTCCGCCAAGCGCACCGTCGTCTCAATCAGGGCCTGTTCGCGCTCGCGCGCAATGGCGGCGGCGATGCGGCGGGCGCGCGGCTCCTCGCCGTAGCGGAACAGGAGATCGGCCAACTCCCGCGCGGGAAGCTCGTTCACGAGGTCGGCGGCGGGACGGCCACGCGACGGGTCGAAGCGCATGTCGAGCGGCCCCGCGAAGCGGAAGGCGAAGCCACGCTCGGCCTGGTCGAGCTGGAACGACGAGAGGCCCAGGTCGAGGAGCACGCCGTCCAACGGCGCCAAGCCGGTCTCCACGGCCACCTCCGCCAGGCGCGCGAAGTTGGCATGGGCCGGAACCAGCCGCGCGCCGATGCCCGGCTCCTCCGCAAGCGCTCGGGCGCGCGCGATGGCGTCCGGATCGGCGTCCAGGGCGAGGACGGTGCCGTCTGGATCACTGGCGTCGAGGATGGCACGGGTGTGCCCTCCGCCGCCGAACGTGCCGTCCAGGTAGCGCCCGCCGGGGCGAGGGGCGAGGGCGGCGACCGCCTCGGCGAGGAGAACGGGGCGGTGACCGCCAGGGTCGCGGGCCCCGGCTTCGATCGCTTCGGCTCCGCCGGCCATGCGCTCGCTCGAAACGGTGTCGGTTGCCATGCGGGGAGTAACCTCGAACCAGAGGTGACACGCGGCGGCGAGACAGCGGAGTGCCGTGGCGCTTGATGGCTCGGTGCGCCAGTAGCTCGCCCTCCCGGGCGCCGCCTCGCGGCATCAGGTCGGGTCCTGACCGTCGGGCAGCCGGTTGCCGTCCCCGTCAGATCAGGGTTGCCAGGCGCTGGGCGATGGCGACGCCGTCGTGGTCCATCAGAGAGTCGACCGCGTCCCAGCGCTCCGGACTCCACACCTCGATCGCGGTGTGGACGCCGACGACGACGGCCTCGCGCTCCAGTGCCGCGTAGCGCCGCAACTCGGGCGGCACAAGGATACGGCCCTGTGCGTCCAGCTCCAAGTTGACCGCCTCGGCGAAGACCATGCGGCGGAAGTTGCGGGCGTCGGGGTCGGTGATCGGGAGCGCGCTGACGCGCTCCGCCAATGGCAGCCACGCCGCCATCGGGTACAGGGAAAGGCAGCGGTCAATGCCGCGCGTGAGGACGAGCCCCTCGGCTAGGGCCTCGCGAAAGCGCGCAGGGATCGCCAGTCGCCCCTTAGCGTCGAGCGAGTGGGCATAGCGCCCAAGGAACATCCGGCCGCGAACCCTTCGGGGGCGATGGTCGCTACGCGGTCACGCTGACGACGATCGGTTGGGCGGGCTACTTATCCACCGGGGGCTCCACTTGTCCCCACTTTCCCCCACCCTTATCCACAGAATACCGGTTCCGGGTCGGCCTGTCTAGGGTGTTGCCCCCCGCCGCGCCCGCATACGTTCGCCGGTTCCTGCTTGTCATAGAACATTAGTTCTGTTACTATGGACCCACGTCACGGCCGCGATGCCAACCCGAAAGGACCGCTCGATGTTCCTCGGCTGGTACGACCCCGACAAGAAGAAGCCCGCCCGCGACAAGTTGACTGAGGCGATCGCCCGCTACGCCGAGAAGTTCGGCGCCGCCCCGATCACCTGCCTGACCAGCATCGCCGACGCGGCGGAGCTCGCCGCCGACAAGAAGGCGCCCGACCTCCGGGTTCAGGGCGTCCCGTACGTCCCCCGTTGGACGTTCTACGTCGGCGTTGAAGACGCCTCGACGCCCGCGCTTGCGGTGGCAGCCTAAAAGCGTTTCCCGATCCCCAGGGCAGGGGTCGGACGGCGAGGGTTCTTCTAAAGCGCGTTTCAAAACCGCCGCCCGGTCAACCTACGCCCAACGCAATGGCGCCCCCGAGTGACACCGCTCAGGGGCGCGCCGGGCGGGACGCGGGGTGGTGCATCAGCCGAGCTGGCCGAGGATCGTGCCCATCTCCCCCTCGTCGAAGGCCCGCAGCGTTTTGGTGCGCACGTTGCCCGCCCCAGCTAAGCGCAGCAACGCCGCCGCCAGCGTCGCATCGTCGGGGGCGTCGAAGACGCCGACGATGTCGTGGTCCCCAAGCGTCCAGTAGATCGTCTCGATGTTCACCCCCATTGACTGGAAGGCGGTCCGGGCCTGAGCAACCCGCTGGACGGTATCCTTGGCATTGCGCACGCCCTGGTCGGTCCAGTCGAACAGCACGACGTACCTCGCCATGGTGCTCCCCTCCTTCGCTTACCGTGGGTGCGGTCGTCGCGACGGCAACAGGCCGGAGCGCCATCGAATCACCGCCGAGCGGGCGCCGCAGCTTGGCTTGTGTTTCTACCCCGGGTCGGGCCGACGTTGATGGATTGCGACCCGCTGCCTACGATGGGCTCGCGGGGACTGCACGCGAGGAAGATACCATGACGCAGACACCGATCAGCACGTCCCGCCCCCGCCTGGGCTGAGACCGCCCACGCTCTGGGGGACCGAGGAGCGGCTGCGTGAGCTGTTCGGGGACGGGATTAGTTCGCTCAAGGTGCGCCGGCGTACCTCCGTCCAGCGCTTCCGCTCGCCGCGGCACTGGCTGGAGGTCTTCCGCACCTACTACGGCCCGACGGCGCTTGCCTTCGAAGCGGTCGGACCGCAGGGCGAGGAGGCGCTCGCGCGCGACCTGCTGGCGCTGGTCGAACAATTCAACCGCTCCGGTGACGAAACGGCTATCCTGCCCAGCGACTATCTGGAGGTCGTGGCGACCCGGCGCTGATAGGGTGGGCCCGTCGGACCTTCCGCTACGAGTTCGGCAGCAGTGGCCGCCGCGTCCCCTCGGGTGGCACACCCGCGGCCATGAATCCGGTCCGCCCCGCTACGGCCGCCCTCCGCGACTTCCGCGACGATTTCTACGGCTGCCTCAGCCGACGCACCGAGGCCTTGTTCGAACTGACCGACGCGTTGCCGATGGCAGGTCCCTCGCCGTCGCCGGTACACCTCAGCCGCGATCCGGTCCATCACCGCGGCTGGGTCAGCTTCTACGCCGCGCTGCGACGTGGGACGGCCGAAGCCGGCGCCCTGCGCGCTCCTGGTCCGCCACCCGGTGGTCGGCGGGTAGTCGGTCGCCGCCGTCGACTGCAGCGTCTGGCCGCGCTGCGCCGTGGAGACGAGCCCCGGCCGCGACTACTACGACCACCCGTCCAGCACTCGGCGGGCCAGCCCATCGTCGCGGGTTGGGTCTATCAGTGGCTCGCTCAATTCGGCTTGGAGCGTGACGGCTGGACCGCCCCACTCGACGTGCGACGGGTGCATCCAACCGAAAACGCCAACGCCGTCACCGTCGGCCAGATCCCCAAAGCGTGTCACGCGCGGGACCCGACCACCACGCACCAGAAAGATCGAAGCGATCTGCTGCGGATCGCCGCCCTGATCAGTATCAGGGGAGCGCCACGTCGCGCGCTGCTCGACGACCACCTCATCGCCCCGATGGAACCATGCCTCGAGGACCACCGACCTCGATGTCCTCGTGCATCAACGCCGCGAGCCGGTCGGCGTCGCCGAGGTTGAGCGCGCCGTGCCATGCCGCGACGATGGCGAGCGCCCGGTCCACGCGATCGCTCTGCCCGGCTGTCAGGATCGTCCGCGTTCACGATCAACGGCGCTTGGCCACCGACCGAGGGGACCGGCGTGCAAGGTGGCTCCTGGCCGGGACCGCGCCACGCCCGCCCCCTCGTGCATCACGGGCTCTCGGCTGATGGCTCAGTGATCACCGCGACGACGTCACCGATCTTGACCGGATCCCCGGCGCTCACCCGCAACGCCTCGACGGTCCCGTCCCGGTGGGCCGCCAGCTCGTTCTCCATCTTCATCGCCTCGACCACGCAGACCACCTCCCCCCGGGCCACCGTCTGCCCAGCGTTGACCGCCACGCGGACGACCGTGCCCTGGATCGGGCTCGTCAGCTCGTTGCCGTTCGCCGCGACCCGGCCGCCGGGGCCGGTGGGCACAGCGCGTCCGGGTGCGGGCGGCGGCCGACGCCTCGCCGGCGCCGATGGCTGGCTTGGCGCCTGATGCAGGCCGCTGATACGGACGACGAAACGGCGGCCGTTCACCTCGGCTACGACCTCGCGGGGCGCGGCGTCACCCGGCGGATCCGCGGCCGCGCGCCCCACCGCGGCGGGCGGCGGTAACGCCTCCGGATGCTCGGTCAGGAAGGCGGTCGTCGCCTTCCCAGCGCGGAAGACCGGGTGGTCAAGGACCGCGCGGTGAAACGGGATCGTCGTCGGCACCCCATCCACCTCGAACTCGGCCAGCGCCCGGCGCGTTCGAGCGATTGCCTCGTCACGATCCCGGCCCCAAACGACGAGCTTAGCGATGAGGGAATCGTAGGCCGGCAGGATGGCAGCGCCCGATTCCATCGCGGAGTCAACCCGCACGCCGAAGCCGGCCGGCTCGCGATACCGGGTGAGGACGCCCGGCGCCGGCGCAAAGTCTCGCCCTGGGTCCTCAGCATTGATCCGGCACTCCAGGGCGTGCCCCCTGGTCTGGAGATCCCCCTCCTCGAAGGAAAGCGGAAACCCCGCCGCGACCCGCAACTGCTCCTTCACCAGGTCGATCCCCGTCACCGCCTCCGTCACCGGGTGCTCAACCTGGATCCGGGTGTTCATCTCCAGAAAGAAGAACTGGCCCTCGGGCGTCAGCAGGAACTCGACGGTACCCGCCCCGCGGTAGTCAACGGCGCGGGCGAGGGCGACCGCGGCCTCCCCCAGTGCCCGCCGCAACTCCGGTCCGACGGCAGGCGAGGGTGTTTCTTCCAGCAGCTTCTGGTGGCGGCGCTGGATCGAGCAGTCGCGCTCGCCCACCCCCACGACCGGGCCCGGAGCGGCCGCAAAAAGCAGGACCTCGACCTGCCGGGG
>JAUJOZ010000033.1:18276-51083 GCA_030447415.1 Thermomicrobiales bacterium
GGGGGCGGGGGTGGGCGCCGGGGGCCCCCCCCGGGCCCCGCCGCAAGGCGGGGCCGCGGGCCGGGGTGGGGTTTGCTACCAGCCGCTGGGGGGGGGGGCGGTGTTTCGACCTGCGGCGACACCCGCGGGCCACGACGTGGCCGTGAGCGTCGGCAAAGAGCTGGACCTCGACGTGCCGGGGACGCTCCTGGTTGCGCTCCAGTTAAACGACGGGGTTGGCGAACGAGCGCCGCGCCTCGCCGGCGCTCCCCGTGAACGCCTCGACGAGCGCGGCCGGGTCGCGGGCGACGCGAAAGCCGCGCCCGCCGCCGCCGCCCGCTGCCTTGACGGCGATTGGGTACGGGTCCCCGTGGTGCTCGGCCCACGTCCGCGCCTCCTCAACCGAGCCGACCGGCCCCTCCGATCCGGGGACGACCGGCACGCCGGCCGCCGCAGCGACGCTCCGCGCCTCGACCTTGTCTCCCATTGCCCGGATCGCCGCCGGCGATGGACCGACGAAGACGAGTCCGGCCGTGGCGCACGCCTCAGCGAAGGCCGCGTTCTCGGCCAGGAAGCCGTACCCTGGGTGGATCGCGTCCGCCCCGGCGCGCCGGGCGATGTCGACGATGGCGTCCACGTCCAGATACGGCAGGACCGCGGCACCCGAGCCCTCGATTCGATACGCATCGTCCGCGGTTCGGACATGAAGGGCGTTTTCCTCCCCTTCGCCGTAGACCGCGATGGCCTCGATGCCGACCTCGCGGCACGCCCGGATCACGCGCACGGCGATCTCGCCCCGGTTGGCAACGAGCACGCGGCGGACGCGGGGCGGGGCGGAAGGGGGGTCGGCTACCATAACCGCGGCATCATACCGAATCCCGGCGTCGCCCATCGGATGGTCTGACCACAGTCGCGTCGGCCGTGCGAGTTCCCACCGGGCGTGAACCCGGGGACTCCAGGAGGACTCGGCCAACCCGCCAAGCTCTTTCGGCATCGAGGCTCGTGCGCCTGCGACGCCGCGCCGGGCTCGATGGGCTCGCCAGAAGGATTGCGCCGCCGATGGGCCAACGTCTCCACGATCCCGATTACCTGCGCGCCGAGCAGTACCGAACCGATGCTAACCTCGCGGCGCGGGAAGATCTGCACCGTCACTTCAGCACCAACGAGTACGGATGGTTCCGCTGGGTGTTCGATCACCTGGACGTGCCTGACGGATCGCGCGTCTTGGAACTCGGCAGCGGCGTGGGAGACTTGTGGCTCGAAAACCGCGACCGCGTCCCGCGGAGCTGGGAGGTCACGCTGTCCGACTTCTCGCCCGGCATGCTTGACGCCGCCCGGGATCGGCTGGGTGACGCCGCCCCGCGCTTCACGTTCCGGGTCGTGGACGCTCAAGCCATCCCGGCCGACGCCGCCGCGTTTGACGCCGTGATCGCCAACCACATGCTCTACCACATCCCAGACCGGCCTCGTGCCTTGCGGGAGGTCCGTCGCGTCCTCCGTCCGGGCGGCCGCTTCTTTGCCGCGACGAACGGCCGCCGACACCTCTGGCAGTTGGAGGAGTTGGTTCGGGCCTGCACCCCGGGGGCCAAGCGGGAGAACGCCGCGGCGGCGTTCGGCCTGGAGAACGGGGCGGAGCAGCTCCAGCCCTGGTTCGCGAAGGTGGAGCGCGACGACTACTCAGACGGCCTAGCTGTCACGGAGGTCGAGCCGCTGGTCGCCTACGTCCAGTCCACCGCCGTCAGGGACGTTCTCGATCCGGCACGCGTCGACCGCATCCGGCGGGCAGTCGCCGAGCGGATCGGCCGCAGTGGCGCATTCCACGTGACGAAGGCCCTCGGGTTGTTCAACTGCGTGGTCGGGGAATGACGTCAAGGGGGACCGCCTGCCCCGACCCTGTCCCCCAGGGAAGCGCCCGGCGCACGCCATCGCTCCGATTCGGGATGCTGACCATGCAGTACCCGCCCTGGCCGGAACTCGCGGCGCAATGGCGGGTGTACGAGGCGATGGGGTTCGACAGCATCTGGGTCTGCGATCACCTCATCGGACAGCAAGAGGAGCCGTTGCTCGAGCCGTGGACGCTGCTGGCGGCGCTGGCGCAGGTGACGGAGCGCGTTCGTCTCGGCACCGTCGTGACCTGCAACACGTTCCGCCACCCGGCGCTCCTGGCGAAGGAGGCGGCGACGGTCGACCACGTCTCCGGAGGGCGACTCGAGCTCGGGCTGGGCGCCGGGTGGTGGGAGGCCGAGCACCACACCTATGGCATTCCCTTCCCGCCGCCGGGGGAGCGAGTCGCGCGCTTTCGGGAGGCCGTGGAGATCGTCAACCGGCTGCTGCGGAGCGACGGCACGGCAGTCGACTACGAGGGGGGGTATCACCGGCTGCGGGCTGCTCCGTTCCGGCGGGCGCCAGTGCAGCGACCGCGACCGCCGCTGATGCTGGCGGCGCAGGGGCCAAGGATGCTCGATGTCGCCGCCGCGTACGCCGACACGTGGGTTGGCTCCTTCGGCTTGAGTCCCGACGAGATCGCCGCGCGAAACCGACGGCTCGACGCGCGCTGCGCCGCGCTCGGACGCGACCCAGGGGCGGTTCGCCGCGCGTTCGTCTGGGCGCCGTGGGTGCAGCCGGTCGATCCATGGGCGTCGGAGGAAGCGTTCGTCGATTTCGTGGACCGCTACCGAGAGGCCGGCGTGACCGACTTCATCTTCGACGAGCCACGCCCGGACCAGCGCTCGACGCTGGAGCGGGTGGTGCGCACGGTGCTGCCGGGGCTGCGCGGGCGGGCTTGCCGCTAATACCGCCTCCGGGTGACGGCATGGTGTTCACCCCTATGGGCCTAGCCGAGCTCCCCCGCTTCCGTGCACCGGGAGCGGGGTCGGAGGTGAGAACGCCCGGTGGTCACCCGGATACCGTCTGACGGGTTGCGGACGGGATATCCGCCGCCGCTTCTCCATCTCATCGCACCGGTTCCTTGGGACTGCACCCGGCCCACCTCCGACGCACCTCGCCCTGATGGCGCCTGTTCGCCGTCAGGGCGTCTCTCCAGCGCTATTAAGCGCGGCCGCTGGGAGGGGCCATTGCCTTGAACGGCGGTGCGATGCCCTCGGCTGACGATGCCGTCCGGTCCGCGCCGCCCGGCTCGAACCGGCGGCGGTCCGAGGGGAGCGCCTGGCTCAGGCGGTGGCGAAGGCCGACAATACCGCGGGTCGCCGCAGGGGCGGGAGACGCGAGGCATGGGCAGGAGGCCGAACCTCCCGCCCCGGGGAGGGAGCCGGCAGGTGAGCGATCAGGACACGAGCCCTGGGCAGAATCCTGGCCCGGCGGTGACTCCGACGATTGGCTGGCGGATTGAGCAGCCGGAATACGACCGGCGGGTCGAGCGCGTGCGGCGGGAGCTGGAAGTCCGCCGGCTCGACGCGCTGGTGCTGTTCCACCCGACCCGGATGGCCTACGGCTCCGGCTTCTTCCACCTCAGCACCGAGCGCCCGATGGCGATTGTCGTGCCACTCAATGGCGGCCTCGGCGCGTTGATCCCGCATCTGGAGCAGGAGCACATCGCCAAAGCCCCGGGCGTGACGCGGACGAGGGTCTACCCGGAGTACCCCTCCGGTGGCACCAAGCACCCGATGCTCCACCTGGCCGACCTGCTGACCGAGATGGGGCTGGACGCGCGCGGCCGCCGCCTCGGCTACGACTCCAACGGCTACCTCGACGTCAACGGCTACGATGGTCCGTCGCTGTCCGAGGTGGTGGCCGAGGGGGTGGAAGCGGTCCGGGCGCGCGACATCGTTGACAGGCTGCGTGCGGTGAAGAGCCAGGCGGAGCTGGCCTTCATCAAGGAGAGCTGCGTCTGGGGCAACCTTGCCCACCGGCTGATGCAGGAGAAGCTTGCGCTCGGCCGGACGGAGCTCGACATCTCGCTCGAAGCCTCGACCGAGGCGAGCCGGGCGATGATTGCGGCGCTCGGCCCGAGTTATCAGCCACTGACCATGGTCTGGGGATCGCCCGCGCTGGCGATGTTCCACGCCGGGGCCAACACCTCCCTGCCGCACGGTCTCTCGAACAGCACCGGCCTACGCCGCGGCGACGTGCTGGTGACCGGCGCCGCCGCCGACGTGGGCGGCTACGTCTCGGAGCTGGAGCGGACGATGATCCTGGGCGAGCCGACTCCGGAGTTCGAACGGCACTTCGACCTTATGCTGCAACTGCAGCAGGCCGGCTTCGACGCCCTCCGCCCCGGTCGCACGCTGGCCGAGGCGGAAGCCGACGTCTCCCATGCCTTCGTGGAGCTGGGTGTGGGCGGGCTGCAGCGCCACCACACCGGTCACTCCATCGGGCTGGAAGGGCACGAGGCGCCCTTTATCGACAAGGGTGACGAGACGGTGATCGAGGAGAACATGGTCTTCACCGTCGAGCCCGGACTCTACGTCCCCGGCCTCGCCGGCTTCCGCCACTCCGACACCGTCGTCGTCCGGAACGACGGCGCCGAGCGCCTCACGTACTACCCGCGTGACCTGGAGAGCCTGATCGTGCGGCTGTAGCGGCGGGCGCCGCGACGCTCGGACTACGACCGGTCTCGGCGCCTATCGGTTCGTCCACCGCCCCGATTACCCACCGCTCGCCTCGACGGCGGTCCAAACCGATGGCCGTCTCCGCTCAAGGCGTGCTCGCCTCGGTGGAGCCCATGCCACCCGCCCCTTGCGCGCCGGCGACGACGAAGCGTGCCGTGCCGCCGGTCGCTCAACGCCCGGTGCGGACCATATCGTGGCTGGGAGAGACGGATCATCGCGACCATCTGGGGGCAACCCCGCCGCTGCCAAAACGCCGCCGGGGAGCCGTCCCCCAACTCGGACATTCCACGGTGGCGCCAACTGGACGAACACCACCGCTGCGACCGCATATGGGGTGCGTAACACAGGCGGAGTGGCGCCGGTTAGCCATCCCCTACTGACGCCGACGCGCGGGCCATGTATTATCCGCCAGGCGCCTGGGATGGTGGTGGTGCCCGCTTGGATCGGGGGCAGCGGCATGTGGAACGGTCGGACGGTGTCCGTCATCCTGATGACCTACGCGGAGAAGGACTCGATCCGCGAAGTGATCGAAGGCTTTCTCGCCACCGGCGTCGTCGACGAGGTTCTCGTCGTCAACAATAACGCCCAGCCGGGGACGGCCGAAGAGGTGGCCCAAACGTCCGCCCGCCAGGTGTTCGAGTCTCGACAGGGGTACGGCTACGCCACCCAGCGCGGCCTAGCCGAGGCGGCGGGCGATCTCCTCGTCCTCGCCGAACCGGACGGCACGTTCCTCCCGCGTGACATCTTCAAGCTCCTGGTCTACAGCGACGACTGCGACGCCGTCTTCGGCACCCGCACCACGCGGGAGCTGATCTGGCGGGGTGCCAATATGGGCGCCTTCCTCAAGTGGGGCAACTGGGCTGTCGCCAAGCTGGTGGAGGCGCTGTTCAACACGAGCCACCTCAGCGACGTCGGCTGCACGTACCGGCTCCTCCACCGCTCGACCGTGGCGCGCATCCAGGACAAGTTCACCGTCGGCGGCAGCCACTTCGGACCGGAGCTAATGCTCCTCACCATCGTCTCCGGCGCCCGCATCGTCGAGGTTCCGGTCAACTACCTCCCGCGGGTTGGCGTCTCGTCGGTCACCGGCGACCTGCGCAAAGCGGTCGTGCTGGGTGCGCAGATGGTCGTCTTCATTCTCCGCTTCCGCTTCGCGACGCTGGGTCGGGCGCAGCGGCCCGCCCCCCACCGGGCTATCGTCCGCGCGGAGGGAGAAGCCCCGTGACCCAAGGTCCCGCCGCACTCGAGCGCCCCGCAGCCCACCCCGTCCCGGCGTTGGCGCAAGCACAAACCGACTTCGACGCGATCGCCGAGGCGTACGACGAGAGCCTCCCCGCGCATGTCGTCGAGCACTACCTGACCAAGCGCCTGGCCTTCATCCGCCGCCACACCGATCCTGGCCCGGCGCTCGACCTCGGTTGCGGCACGGGGCTGCTGGCCGAGCGCGTCGCCGGCGCCGGCTACGCGGTGACCGGGCTCGACCCGTCCCGCGGCATGCTCCGCCTGCTGCGGCAGCGGGATCCGGGGGTGGGTGCCGTCGCTGGCGGTGGCGCGGCGCTGCCGTTCGCCGACGACACGTTCGCCCTCACCTACTGCGTTGCCGTGCTCCACCACGTCGCGACCCCGGAGGGGGTCCGGCGCACGCTGACGGAGATGGCGCGGGTCACTCGACCGGGCGGGTACGTCCTCGTGTGGGACCACAACCCGCGCAACCCGTACTGGCCGCTGCTGATGCGCCGCGTGCCGCAAGACACCGGCGCGGAGCGGCTCGTGCCCGAGCAAGAAATCCTCGATAGCCTGCGGGCCGGTGGGGCTCGACCGATCCTCAGCGCCCAGCTCGGCCTCGTGCCCGACTTCACGCCCCGCCCCCTGCTCGGCGCGGCTGCCGCGCTCGAGCGGCTGGTCGAGAGGACACCGGGGCTGCGGCGGCTCTGCGCCCACAACGTCGTCCTGGCCATCAAGGATCGCCCGGGGCGACTGACCTGATCCCCGCCCGTCGCGCCGCGCAGGAACGCCCTCGATGAGCTTGAGCACCACCTCCAAGGATCGTGTCCGGGTGCGACCGGGCGAGGCCGTCGAGGCCGTGAATCCGGTCCAGCGAGTGGCGGCGCCTCCGGCCCCTCCGCCCCGCCGACGGCGAATCCCGGCCCGGCACGCGGTGAACGAGCGGCGTCGGAGTGTCAGGCGGTCGGTCCGTCGGGTCGATTCGGCGCCCGTCGCGCCGAGAGCCGGGGCGGCAAGCGGGAGCGACCTGGCGGCCCTGCTGCGAAGGCACCGGGCCATCGCGGCGGTTCTCGCCGCCTACGCCGCGTCGGCGCTCATCATGCCGACGATGACGGCGACGCCGGTCAGCGACGATTGGGTCTACGCCCGTTCGGTCGAAATCCTGCTCCGTCAGGGCGAGCTGCGCATCCTGGACCTGTCCGTCGTCACCTTGGTCTTCCAGGTCTTGTGGGGCGGGCTCTTCGCCGGGCTCTTCGGCCTGTCGTTCGGGGCCCTCCGCCTCTCGACGGTGGTCCTGATGTTCCTGAGCGGGATCGCCTGCTACGGGCTTTGCCGCGAGCTCGCGCTCGACCGCGGACGCAGTGCGCTGGCCGCCGCCGCCTACCTCTTCAATCCGCTTGCCTTCGTCCTCGGCTTCAGCTTCATGACCGACCCCCAGTTCACCGCCCTGCTGGTCATCGCCACGTTCTTCTACGCGCGGGGGCTGCAATCCGGCGAGACGGGTGAACGCGCGCTCCTCGCGGGCTCAATGGTGGCGGCGCTGGCCTTCCTGGTGCGGCAGCAGGGCGCGTTGATTCCGTTCGCGGTCGTCGTCTACCTCGTCCTCAGCCGGCGGCTCCGGATCTGGCCTCACCCCGACCGCCGGGGGGTGGCGCTCTTCGCTCGGGTCGTCGCCATCCCGGCGGTGGCCACCGTCCTCTACTACCTCTGGCTCGTGTTCGTCCACGGCGTGCCGATCCAGCAGGAGTCGTTCTCGCACTCGGTGATCAAGGCCGGCTGGGGTGGGAGCTGGCAGTTGATCGAGCGACTGACCGTTATCGAGGCGATGTACGCTGGCTTCTTCATCCTCCCTATCGCCGCGGCCGCCATCGTCGGACTCCCGCGCCTGTGGCACGTCCGCACGCCGCTCGGCTGGACCATGCTCGCCGCCTGGGGAGCGCTGTTGGCGGCGGGGTTGGTCATCTTCGGCCAAGACGGTCGCCGCTGGCCGTACATCCCCCAGTTCGTCGGCGTCAGCGGCCTCGGGCCGAACGACCTGGAGGGTGGTGGGCGACCCTGGGTGGTGAACAGCGCCACGCTCGAGTGGTTGACCGGGGCCTGCGCGGCGGGTGCGCTCCTCTTCGGCCTCGCGCTCTGCCGCAACGTCGGTGCGGCGCGCACCCGTGACGGCGCCAAGGCGGGCTTGGTGCTGACGGTAGGACTCTGGCAGGTGGTCGGCGTGCTACCGCCCTCCTACCATTTCCGGAACTGGATCATCTCCGTCGACCGCTATCTCCTCCCACTCCTGCCGTTCGTCGTCTGCCTCGGTCTCTGGGCGCTGCGCGACGTGCGCCTCGCCATGCCGATCGCCTGGCTCGGGGTGGCGGCGGTCGACTTCATCTCTAAAGCGGGCACCCGCGACTTCCTCGTCTTCCAGGACGCGACCTGGGACCTCGCCCGGGCCGCCAACGCGGCCGGGGTGATCAACACGCGGCTGGACGCCGGCTCCTCCTGGGACGGCTATCATCTCTGGGAGTACTCGCACGCCAACCGCATCCCGCAGCGGACACCGGGCGGCGCCTGGTGGACCAACCTCTTCGCCCCGGCCACCGACTCCAGCTACGTCGTCTCCACCGCGCCGCTGCCCGGGTACGACCTCCTCGCGCTGGTGGAGTACTCCACCTGGCTCGATGGGGACCCGACCTACCTCTATCTGCTGCGCCGGTGGGGAGTAACTGGACCACCATAGACAGGGCCGGCGAGACCACGCTGCACCGACGACGGAGCGTCCCGCGGGTGGGGTGGTTGGCATCAGGTCACACGACCACCCCGGTTGGATCGACATCCATGCCGTTCGAGGTACCGGGCAGCGGCGGACTGCGAGCAACCCGATGCTAGACTGCCGGCGATGCAAGGAAGCACCAGAGGCTCACGGGGGCGCACGATGTCGGTGGCCGATCTACGCAAGGAGTACGCGCGCGGGGGGCTGGACGAGGGAGACCTCGACCCGGACCCATTCCGGCAGTTCGCCGCCTGGTTCGCCGAGGCCCACGTGGTGGGCGGCTCGGAAGCCAACGCCATGACCCTCGCCACGGCGACCCCGGACGGCGCCCCCTCGGCGCGGGTTGTTCTGCTCAAGGGGTTCGACGAGCGCGGCTTCGTCTTCTACACCAACTACGAGAGCCACAAGGGACGAGAGCTCGCGGCCAACCCGCGGGCAGCCGTCGCGTTTTACTGGGCGCCGCTGGAGCGGCAGGTGCGGATCACCGGCCCGGTCGCGCGCATCAGCCGTGACGAGTCCGCGCGCTATTTCGCCAGCCGTCCCCTCGGCAGCCAGGTCGGCGCCGCGGCCTCCCACCAGAGCGAGGTGGTCCCCAACCGGGCCGTCCTCGAGGAGCACTTCGCGCGGCTCAGCGCCGAGTACGAGGGACGGGACGTGCCGCTGCCCGACTTCTGGGGTGGCTACCGGCTGACCCCGGAGACGATCGAATTCTGGCAGGGACGACCCAGCCGGCTGCATGACCGGCTGCGCTATCGGCGGACGCCGGAGGGCGGCTGGGCGATCGACCGGCTGTCGCCGTAACGGAGGCGGCAGCCAGTCGACGGCCTCGCGAACGAGCCGGGAGGTCGACGGCGTGCCCCGGAACGGCGGCACGTCGGAGCGGTCATGAGCTGCCCTTGTTCGTTCCGCCGTCTGCCGTCTACCGATCGACCCCCGCCGCCGGCCGGTAGAGCCGGTGGACGTAGTCGGCGAGCATCCGCTGGGCGGAGAAGGCAGGGGCGACGGTGCAGATCGCTTCTTTCGCCCGCGTCACCCAGGCTACGGGGATGCCATCGGCGTCACGCCGGTAATAGAGCGGTGCGACCTCCGCCAGGAGGTCGTAGAAGGCGTGCGCTTCCGCGGCATCCTGCGCGTGGTCGTCGGCCACCGGCGCGGGCTCGATGCCCCAACCGTTGCTGTTGTCCGGCGACCAACCCTCGCGCCACCAGCCGTCGAGGATGCTGAGGTTCGGCACCCCATTGGCGGCGGCCTTCATACCGCTGGTGCCGCTCGCTTCCATCGGCGCTCGTGGCATGTTCAGCCAGACGTCGACGCCCCCGACCATCGTGCCGGCGACACCCATGTCGTAGTCCTCGACGAAGGCGATTCGGCCGCTGAGGCGCGGATCGCGCGTGCGGCCGTAGATCTCCTGGATCAGGCGCTTACCGCCGTCGTCGGCCGGGTGCGCCTTGCCGGCGAAGACGATTTGGACCGGCCACTCCGGATGGTTAAGGATGCCCGCCAAGCGATCGAGGTCGTGGAAGAGGAGCGTCGCGCGCTTGTAGGTCGCAAAACGGCGCGCAAACCCGAGCGTGAGCACGTTCGCTTCGAGAAACGGACCGGCGGCGACGACCTGGGCCGGGTCCAGTCCCCCTTCGGACCATCGCCGTCGGGTCCGCTCGCGCATGTCGGTCAGCAGGTCCCGCTTGGCCGCGAGGTGGACCTCCCAGAACTCGCCGGCGGGGATGGTGCGGACCGGCTCCCAGGTTGCCGGGTCGTCCTGGCGCTCGCGCCAGTCCGGCGCCAGGTGCCGGTCGAGCAGGTTCTGGACGCGGGGCGAGATCCAGGTCGGGAGGTGGACGCCGTTCGTGATCGAGGTGATCGGCACCATGGCCGGTTCAATCCCCGGCCACAGCCCGCTCCACATCTCGCGGGTCACCTCGCCGTGTCGCTCGCTGACACCGTTGCGGTGCCCGGCCAACCGCATCGAGAGGGCTGTCAGATTGAACCCGTCCCCGCTCTCCGTGTGCCGACCAAGTGCCAGGAACCCTTCGCGGCCGAGCCCGAGCTGCGACCAGTAATGACCGAAGTAGCGGTCGATCAGGTACGGTGGAAAGACATCGTGTCCGGCCGGCACGGGGGTGTGGCTGGTAAAGACGGTGGTCGCCCGAACCCGCTCGGCGGCCTCCTCGAAACCGAGACCTGTGGCTGCTAACTCCCGCACGCGCTCCAGGAGATGGAAGGCAGCGTGTCCCTCGTTGGCGTGCCAGTAGGCCGGCTCGACCCCCATCGCCCGCAGCGCGCGCACGCCGCCGACGCCGAGGACGATCTCCTGCCGCAGCCGATGTTCCTGGTCGCCTCCGTACAGGCGAGACGAGACGGTCCGGGTCCATTCCGGGTTGCCGTCCACGTCCGCGTCGAGCAGGTAAATCGGAACGCGACCGACCCGCAGACACCAAATCGCCAATCGCAGCGGCGCCTCCGGCTGGTCAAACGCGACCTCCACGAAGCAGGGATTGCCGTCCGCGCCGCGAACCTGGGTCGTCGGCTCCGCCCAGGGTTCGATGTCGGCGGTGACGTCGTGCTGCCAACCGTCGTGGGTGAGGCGCTGCCGAAGATAGCCCTGGCGGTAGAGAAGGGAGACGCCGACCAGGGGCAGACCAAGGTCGCTCGCCTGCTTGGCGTGGTCGCCGGCCAGGACGCCCAGACCACCAGAGTAGATCGGCAACGCCCGGTGCAACCCGAACTCCGCCGAGAAATAGGCGACGGTCTTGTTCGCGAGCGCCGGCTCATGGCGCCCGATCCAGGTGTCGGATGGGTCGGCCCGCTCCATCTCCCCGTAGGAGGTGACGACGGCATCGTACGCCCGGACGAAGGCCGGGTCGCTCGCGGCCGACTCCAACCGCTCGGGCGGAAGGCGATGAAGGATGAGGACGGGGTTCTGATCGGTCGCGTCCCAGAGGGCCGGGTCGAGCTCGCGGAAGAGCGCGGCGGCCGGCGGCTGCCAGCTCCACCAGAGGTTGTACGCGAGGTTCACGAGCCCATCGATGCGGGCCGGCACCTCCACGGCGCTGGGGCTGGAACTCGTCACCATCGACAGCGAACTCCTCTGAGCCGGACGCGTGCCGGCATGCGTCCCCAACGCAAGCAGCCGCGCCTCGGCTCCGCGGGCGCCGAGCGCGGCTAGGGACGACAGCGTACCACGCACGAGGGCAGCGGCGTGCCGATCATGGGCTACAGACGGAGCGAAGACCTGCACCCGGCCCCCTCCCATCCAGCCGACCCGAGCGAGCGGAAGGCCGAGGTGCTGCGCCTGGTGGCGCGGGGCCTGACCAACGCTCGGATCGGCGAGCGCCTCTTCATCAGTCCCCGCACCGTCAACACCCACCTGACCGCCATCTACCACAAGCTCCGCGTCGATGGCCGGTCCACCGCCACCCGCGTCGCCGTGGAGCAGGGGCTGGCCTAGGCCCTGCGAGCACGGTGTCCACCGCGCGCAGGCGCCTTACTCGTCATCCCTCGCATCGCCCAGCCTATGTGTCGTGCCCAGCCAGTGACGCGCGCGAGACGTCCGTGATCCTCCCAAGTATCCAACCCGGTTCGCCCCGAGCATGGTCCCCCTTCGGAGGGGGTGCGGTCTGACACGCACCGCGTTACGCGGCCCGGCGAACGATTAAGTAGGTTGAATGAGTAAACCTACCGATGTCCGCCCCAGGCCGCCGACCTAGAGTGAGCCGCGTGGCCATGGCCGCCACGGCGCACCACCGGGTCACGAGCCCGGCCGGAGAACAGGAGAGGATGATGACCTCGGCCACGCGGCGACTCTCGCCACTGCTTTTCGCCGTCCTAGCGCTGCTGCTGACCTCGCTGCCGACCGCAGCCCAGGGGGACACCCCGACCGGCACAATCGCGATCCGGGGCAGTCTCTGCGCGAACGCGGCCGCCGCCGCGGCGCCGAGCACTGTGCCGCCGCCGACGCCTTCGGCAGTGTGACCGTCGCCACCCTGGACGGCCGGACGCTGGCGATGGCCACCGCCGACCTACACGGCGGCTCCTACGTCTGGGACGACGACGGGCTCGTCTTCGGGACCTACTTCGCCAACACCGCCGGTCTCACCGTCCCGACCGGGTACGAGTTCGTCGACCTCGCCGGCGCGGGCGCGGCGGACCCCGGCTGGGGCTTCAAGCTCTCGGCCGACCACCCAAACGCCTACCTCTACGTCGTCTACGTAGCCCAGGGGAGCCAGGCCGACACGGACACCGATGGCGACGGCCTGACTGACGCCGAGGAGGTGCAGCTCGGCACCGACCTCTCCAAGGCCGACACCGACGGTGACGGAGTGGATGACGGCGATGAAGTCGTGGCCGGCACCGACCCGACCGACCCAAGCAGCGCCCCCGGCGGCGGCCCCGGTCCCGGCGACCTTCTGGCCCGGGTCTTCACCTGCCCAGTCGAGTACACCGGCACCGACTTCGCTGGGGACTGCGCCGCGACCGAGGGCATCGCCGTCGCCGTCGGCCCGTTCGGTGGCGAGGAAACCGGCAACGCGACGACCGGTGCCGACGGCACGGCCCGCTTCGACGACCTCGGCGTCGGCGCCTTCGTCGTCGCCGCCGACCTGCCGGGCGACGCGCTGGACCATACCGAGATCTTCTGCGCCGCGCCGGGCGACACGGAGCCGCGCCGCATCGAACGTAACGGCCTCACGAGCATCACGGTGGACCTCCGCGCCGGCGAGCCGTTGACCTGCTCGTTCTACATCTTCCCGGCCGACGCCGGGCAGCCCAAGCCGAGCGCGGCCCCCTCGGCGAAGCCGTCCGCCGGCACCACCACGCTGCCTAACACCGGGACCGGCAGCACGGCTGCCACCGAAGCCGACGCCCGCACCTTCTCCCCGACCGTGGGCCTGGCGCTCGTGGCGGGCACGCTCCTCGTCCTGGCCGGTGGCTTGACTGCCCTCCGGCGGCGAACCTAATTCCTCCTTCCTTCTCGGGGCGGGCGAGAGCTTCTCGCCCGCCCCTCTGCTGGATAGTCGGCCCGCGTCCGCACGGAGAACAGGAACTATGCACGGAATAGCAGGCAAGGTGGCGTTCGTTACGGGAGCGGCGTCAGGCATCGGCCGCGCGACGGCTCATCGCTTCGCCCTCGGGAGCGCGTGCGTCGTGATCGGCGACATCGACCCCACCCGAGACCGGGTCGCCGAGGAGCTCCGGGCCGTTGGCGGGGAGGCGATCGCGATGCACCACGACGTCGCCGATGAAGCGTCGTGGGAGGACGCGATCGAACGGACGCTGCAAGCGTACGGGCGGCTCGACATCCTCGTGAACAACGCCGGCCTCACGGCGTCGGCGCCGATCGCCGACATGAGCATCGCGGAGTGGCGGCGCGTCATGGCCGTGAACCTCGACGGTGTCTTCCTCGGCACGAAGCACGCGGTGGCCGCCATACGCCGCCACGGGCAGGGCGGTGCCATCGTCAACGTCTCGTCGACGTCGGGCCTTGTCGGGAGTCCTACGGCCAGCGCGTACTGCGCGAGCAAAGGAGGCGTGCAGCTCTTCACGAAGGCCGTCGCCCTCGAGTGCGCCGCCGAGCGTATCGCGCGTCAACTCGGTCCATCCAGGAGCCGTGCGGACACCCATCTGGGAAACGGCCGACGGATGGCCGGAACCGATGGCGCAGGCGGGGAGTCCGGACGCAGCGTGGCGGGCGCTCGCGGCCACGACGCCGTTAGGGCGCGTGGCCGAGCCGGAGGAAGTGGCCGACGCCATCTTCTTCCTCGCCTCCGACGCATCGCGCTTCGTCACCGGGAGCGAGCTCGTCGTCGACGGCGGCTACAGCGCGATCTAGCAGGGTGCTGAAAAAGCCGCTTCGTGGTCGGCGGTGACGCAGAAAGGGGGCTTCGGCCGGCTATGTCTCGGTTGCCCATTTCCGCTGGTTCCCGTCCGGTGCCCTGCTGGTGCCGCGCTCGGCGTCGACTCGCCCCTCGTGACGCTGCTTCCGCTCACCTGGCCGCCGGCGTCGGGATCAACCGAGCCATACGGACGAGGTTGTAGGCCGACGCGACGAGGTAGCCGGCGAGCCGGGTGCGCGCCACCCCGCGGTACCGTGTCCGTCGGAACCCGCCGACCGTCTTCATCCAGCCGAAGATCTCCTCTACTCGCTTCCGGATGCGCTGGCTCACGAGGTAGCCGGGCCAGGACGTGGTCCGGCCGTCGATGGCGCTGCGCCGCCCGGTCGTGTTCTGCGCCACGTGGGGCGTGACCTTCCGCTTACGCATCGCAGCGACGCACTCGCGGGTGTCGTAGCCCTTGTCGCCACCGAGCGTTCGAGGACGGAAGGCGCGCTCCCGCGCCTCGTCGAGCAAGACCGGGACGAAATCCCGCTCGGCCGTTCCCGTCGCCTGCGTCACCTGGAAGTCCACCAGCAGGCCGTGGCGGTTCTCCATCAATGCATGCCCGATGAACACGAGCCTGGCCTCCTTGGCCTTCCCCTTCCGCATGAGCCGAGCATCGGAATCGGTCGTGCTCTGGTGGGTGGCGTTGGACCGGCGCTCGCCCCGGAAGTCGACCGTCGGGTTGCCGGGATCGTCCACCGGCTGGGCGAGGGATGGCTCGTCCTTAGAGTGTGTTGCAAAACCTGGAGTCGGTCATCCAGGAGATGAATGCTGCCCACCGGTTCCCTTGTCATGTCGTGCCATTCGGGGTTCGCCCTCCAGACGCGAGCCGGGCTGCGGGTGGGTTTTGAAACAGGCTCTTAGGGCGGAAGCTCTTGAGGCTGGCCGCTGCCTCGATCAGCGTCCCGTCCACCGTGAAATGCTGATCCGAGAGGAGCCCCAGCCTGCCGGCCTGAAACACCACCTCGTCGAAGAATTGCTGGGCGACCTCGTGCCGGAGCAGCCGCTCCCGGTTCTTGGCGAAGGTGCTAGCGTCGAAGCCCGGATCGAGCATGCCCAGGTCCAGGAACCAGCGGTACAGGAGGTGGTACTCCAGCTCCTCGCAGAAGGCCCGCTCGCTCCGAATCGAGTAGAGCGCGATGAGCAGGCCCGCTTTCAGCAGCCGCTCGGGCGGGATGGAGGGGCGGCCGTCGGCGGCGTAGATGCGGTCGAAGACGGGCGACAGCTCGGCCAGCGCCCGGTCGGCGAAGCGCTTGACGGTGCGCAGCGGGTGGTCCGACGGGATGCGGGCGTCCAGGTCGACAAAGGCGAGCATGCTCAGCTGCGGGTTACACCGGCCGCGCATCCGTCGCCCTCCTCCGGCGGCGCCCCCGCCGATCGCCGTCGTCTGTCGTATCGTCGTCCCGATGCCGTGCTAGGATGACAGCTACGTGGTAAGCCGATGCTTTCGCGACCGCCCAGCCGGGGTTCGGTTGACGTCGTGACCATGCCGAAAGGACACGACATGAACCACGTTGATCCCGACGCCGTCGTCCGAGCCGAGCAAGCGACATGGACACGGTCGGCGCCAATCTACGCGGAGCACACCGCGCAGCTGACGTCCCACGCTGTGAGCCACCTTCTCGACGCGGCGCACCTGACGAGCGACAGCCGGGCACTCGAGGTCGGCTGCGGTCCGGGACATGTCACGGCGATGATGGCCGACACGGGCGCCACCGTGACCGGCGTTGACCTGGTTCCCGCGATGATCGAGACGGCGCGGACACTGCATCCGGACATCGAGTTTGTCCAAGCCGATGCGGAGCAGCTGCCGTTCGGGGACGACGCCTTCGACGTCGTTCTCGTCAATTTCTCGATCCATCATTTCACACGTCCGGACGTTGTTTGCGCCGAGATCAGACGCGTGCTCAAGCCTGGCGGCCGGTTCGTCTTCGCCGGTCCCATCGAGCAATTCGGGTTTGGGGCGTTCATCGAGGGGCTGACCACGCATCACACGATGGAGGTGCTCGCCCACGGACCGCTCTACCTGGAAGCCACGCGGGAAGACTACGAGAACCTGGTCAAGGACGCCAGCTTCGCCAGCTACGACGTTGCCGTCCGCCAGTTGACCTTGCGCTTGCCAAGCCTCGAGCCGTTGCTCCAGACCGGCTGGGAAATGTGCGAACTCTCGGAACTACCCCAGGACACACAGAACAAGATCAGAGAGACGACGGTCCAACGGGCTGCACCGTACCGGACGGAGAACGGATACGCGTTCCCGGACCGGATCGTGGTCGGACAGGCCACGAAGTAGCCACATCGCAATCGGATTGCCGTCCGTTGAGGCAGACTGCTTGCGCCCAATACCCTAGCAGGCCGCCAAAAATCTCCCGGCAACCACCATTCCTGGTGTAGCGCACAGGAGTTCTTCTACCGCCCGTTGAGGGCACGCCAGCTTTTTCAGCAGCCTGCTAGGTGAAGCGGTGGCTAGCGAGGCGGCGCCCCCCCTGGATGCCACGATTGCCACCCACCGCGCGCTCCGCACCCGCGCCGGCCACCTGAGCGGCGGCGGTGCTATGGGTCCAATCCGTGTCCGGCGCAGAGCGGTGCCAAGCTCAACAGAACTACGAACGTTTCGAACCGGGGTCGTACCCCTCGACTGCGTCCGTCCACGCTCCGAGAAGCGCTCGAAGCACGAGCCAGCCTGCTCCAGGACTATCGTCGGACCGCTTACGGCGTGTCTGCAAACGGGTTCAGATTGGTGCCCGGCCGGCCGACGAGGGCTGGTCTGGTGGCGTGGATTGCCTCCCGGGACGCCGGGACTAGGATGCCCCCAAACGACCCGTGGCATCATCGGATCTGGCACCGACACGCCCTGGGATGCTGATCGGTGGATCAAGAACCGGAGGGCTCATCCGTCAGTCCCGCGACCTCCTGGCTGCGTTCGAGGGCGTATTGGACAAAACCGATCGTTTCGTCGCTCTCGTCCGGTTGCCCATCGGGTCGCCATGCGAGGGCTCGGTCGATGAGCCCCGCCCATCGCTCGCCCACAACCCACTTCGCCCAGCGGGCGGCGACCGGCTTCGGTACGACGGTGCCATGGTCGAGCGTGTAGAGCACCCGGCACATCGTGAGGACGGCGAAGGCCTGGTACTCACGACCCCGAAACCGCGCGGGGTCGTGGAGCGCCGGCAACCAGTACTCCCGTAGCGTTGCCCGCACCGCGCGCCGCAGGTCGTCCGGTTCGACCGGATCGATCAAGGTGGATGGCGCTGGACCCGCGAGCACGACCCCCCGTTCCCGGATGACGTGGCGCTGGATCACCCAGTCGCTCCCGTGATGGCCTACGCCGAACGGCCAATCGACGCCAATGGACGGGTGCCGCGCCTGGGAGAGATCGTAGCGGCGGAGGGCGCGCCGCGGGATGTAGGAGCCTTCCAGCTTCGTCGCCCACGTCGAGCCGCTGCCAGCGATCCGTGCGTGCATCGCCTCCAACGCCGGAAGCATTTTGTCGGGAAGTTCATCAGCGGCGACAACGAGAAAATCGACATCGCTACGCTGCCGGTCGAAACAGCCGCCGGCCAGCGAACCGTAAAGATACATGCCGATGAAGTGACTCCCGAGGATGGCCTCCACGTCCGACCGCAGCATATCGAGCACGACGTTGACGTCGGGGTAAGGCGTGGGATGAGTGGCGTCGACCAACATACAGCAACTCCCCCCTACAACGACACCTTCTTTGCTCCCCGATCCCACCGGGCGGCAGGCGGCCGGCCTCTCCTCGCGCCGGGCAGGAGAGCCGGTCACTCGGTGGCCAGACACGGCCCTGATACCGCCACAGGGTGCCGACAACGAAACGGTGAGAACGACTGCGGCCAGCGGTTAGACACTGCCGGCCATCCGGGTTGGCCCGTTTCTGTGGTTACTTGCCACCCCTACGCGGTCAACGCGAGCAACTCGCGTCTCAGACTCTCGGCGTCCGCGTTCCGGCGCGGAGGGCGGCGCCGCTCCCGAAGGAGATTGTCCACCTCCGCGCGGCTGATGCCGTGGAGACGGGCGAGCGCCAGCCAGGAGAGGACGTGCGGTGCGGCGGGAACGCCGCGCGACAGGAAATTGGGGGTCAGCATGCCGACGACCACGTAGGTGTCAGTGTCAATGGAGAACGACACGAAGTCGTTCATCGGGAACTCGCCGGGCGGTCGCTGCGGGTTGAACAGGCCGACGAACTGTACCTCTCACACGTCGACGTCGCGCTGGTAGTCGAGGACTAGCCTCAGCCTTTCCGGACGCTTGGGCCATACGGGCTTGATGGGCTTGTCGTGAATCGCTTCGCCCCCGGGCGTCCCCGGGTACATGAGCTTGTTGGTTTCGGCAGCGCGAGCAGCCGGGTCAAGGTTGGTCAAGGCCGGTTCCGGGTCACTGCTCGGCATCACCACCACGGTCGCGCCGTCCGGGGGGATCCCCTCGGCGGCCGGGGCGCCGTCGAGCCAGGCGTGGAGGAAGGCGGCCGCCAGGTAGAGGTTGGCGTCCATGGTCGCGGCACGCCTCGGATCAATGGGCTTGGCGGCGCGCGGCGTCACGGCATGCGCTCAACGAACGCTTGTCGATGTTGCCACCAGTTCGCCTTCAGCTCGGCAATCGCAACGTCGAGCGCCTGCTTGTGGTCCACCACCCCGGGCACCGGCTGTTTGAGCCTGACGCGCCCCTGCTGGTCCAGTACGTCGCGGTGCGGGGTGCCGTGTGTCGTATCGTGGTACTACCGCAGAGACCCAGTCACCCACGAGCGTTTCGTATTGGACCACGAACCACTCGACGTGACCGGCGTTCTTTTCCATGCGAACGCGGAGGGCGGCGCCCTCCGCGTTCAGCGGGATCTCGTGCTCCCTGTTGTACGTCGGGCGCGACCCGCGCGGCGGCATGTGATCGCCCCTTGGCTGAACCCGTGGTCACAGGGAGACAACCTGGTCCGACGAGGCTCCTTGAGCCGACGCGCGACCGTCGGGGGAGCGCTCCCTCATCGCTTTCTCGGCCCCCGCTTCTCGACCTTCCGGGGCTTCGGCTTCTTCGCTTTGTGGGGCAGTGGCCGGTCCTCGGTCGGAAACGCCTTCTTTGGGTCGGCGGCCGGCGCCTGCTGGATCATCATCGGCGGACCCTCCTCTCGTCGACCGGTCGTCACCGCGGCGACCGCGACGCCGCATCATACCAGCGGCGCGCCCCCGACACCCCCGCCACTCCTCCGTGGATAACGTGCTGAATGCCGGCGCGCGCCAGCTCCTCCATGGGGTCGTAGCCGAGACAACGTGCGAACCGGGTGGTACCATGGCCGCCCTCGTCCGAAGGCGTATTCGGCGACGAGAAGCAGAGGAGGAACGCGCGATGCCACCTATCGATTGGAGCGTGCTCAGCGGCCCTCACGTGTCTCGACGGACGATGCTCAAGCTGGCGGCGGCGACCGGCGCGACCGGCTTCTTGGCCAGGTGGCCCCGGCGTGGCGTCGCGACCGCGACGGGACCCGCCCGCGCGCAGGGGACACAGGGGGGCACCCTCAAGCTCGGCTACGGCATCCAGCAGGTCCTGACACTCGACCCGGCTCAGGTCACCCAGGGCATCGTGGCCGGGGAGCTGGTCGCCAACCTTTTCTCCAGCCTGGTCCAGTTCGACGAGAAGCTCGGACTGGTGCCGGATCTGGCGGAAACCTGGGAGGTAACCCCCGACGGGAAGCAGTACACCTTCAAGCTCCGCTCCGGCCTGACCTTCCACAACGGCGACCCCCTGGTTGCCCAGGATGTCGTCTACACCCACGGCCGCACCACCAACGCGGACTTCGCCTCCCCCCACGCCAACAAGCTCGCCAGCGTCTCGGGAATCACCGCGCCGGACGAGCTGACGGTGGTGATCACGCTGAACGAACCCTTCGCGCCTTTCCTGGCCACCGCCTGCAGCCGTGGCCCCGGCCGCGCGTTGACGCCGATCTCTAAGCGCGCGGTCGAGGAACTGGGCGACGACGCGTTCGGCCTGACCCCGATCGGCTCCGGCCCGTTCCAGATCGTGCCGGAGACGGCCGAGGTCGGTAAGGGGTTCGAGATGGTCGCCTTCGAGGGGTGGTACGGCGGCCGCCCGCTCCTCGACAAGATCGTCGTCCAGCTCATCCCCGAGCCGTCGAGCCGGGTGAGCGCCCTGGAGGCCGGTGACGTCGACATGCTCGACATCGTGCCGCTGAGCGGCGTGGAGCAGCTGCGGGGGAACGACGATATCACCCTTATCGAGGTCCCGGGCACCAACTGGGTCGGCCTCACCATGAACTACAAGCGCCCTCCGTTCGACAAGCCAGAGGCGCGGATGGCAGTGGCCAAAGCGATCGACCGGGACGACTTCATCAAGAAGGCGCTCTTCGGTCTGGCCGTCCCGAGCATTGGTCCCATCGCCCCGGCGTTTACCGCCTACTACGCGCCGCCCGAGCAGGTCGACAACCCGCAGGCCCTCAACCTGGATGAGGCCAAGGAGTTGGCCGAGCGGGCAGGGCTGGCGGGGACCACGGTCCGGCTGTTGGCGACTGAAGAGACGCGCCCGGCCGAAGTGCTTCGCAACCAGCTGAAGGATATCGGGCTCGAGATTCAGGTCGAGCAGCTCCAAAACGCCGCCTGGAATGAGCGCTGGGAAGCCGGCGACTTCGACATGCTGACCAACGGCAGCGTCGTCGACGCCGATCCGGACGACGGGCACTGGAACTTCTACCACTCAGAGGGCCCGTGGAACACGTACGGCTACAGCAACCCGAAAGCGGACGAGTTGCTCGAGGCCACGCGCCGGACCCCGGACCCCGCGCAGCGCCGTCAGGTCTTCCAGGAGCTACAGGCGGTGCTCGCGACCGACGTGGCCTATGCGTTCCTCTACCACGCTCCGGACATCACCGGCTTCTACAACTACGTCAAGGGCTACCCGCCAATCCCGGAGATGCGCTACCTGGAGAAGGTGTCTATCGAGAAGTAGGCGCGGGGCCGGAGGGAGAGCGGCGTCCGGGTGAGAGCCGGGGCACGGACGGTCGTGCCCCGGCAAGCCATCCGGCCTCGAGGCCTTGACGCCCTGACTCCCCGACTCGCGTAGGAGGTGGCGGCATGGGGCAGTACATCGTCCGCCGGCTCATTCACGCGGCCTTCATCGTCTGGGGGTGCGCGACCCTCGTCTTCTTCCTGCTGCGCCTGATCCCGGGCGACCCGGTGCTTCAGATGCTGGGGCCGGAGTACACCCCGGAGGCGGCGGCGGCCATCCGCAGCAAGCTGGGCTTCGACGAGCCGCTCCCCGTCCAGTACGTCAAGTGGTTCGGCAACATCCTGCGCGGCGACCTAGGCGACTCCATCGCCACCGGCGAGACGGTGATGGAGGCGATCAAGACCGGGTTGCCAAAGACGCTGAGCATCGCCTTCGTCTCGTTCGTGATCGGGATTCTGATCGCCCTGCCGACCGGGGTGATCGCAGCGCTCAAGCGCAACACGCCGATCGACTACGTGGTGAGCCTGCTCGCGTTCGTCGGTGTCAGCATGCCGAGCTTTTGGTTCGGCATCGTGCTGATCCTCGTCTTCGCCGTCCAGATCGGCTGGCTGCCGGCCACCGGCTACGCCGAGATCGGCGACGACGGCGTCTGGGAATGGCTCAAGCACCTGCTGTTGCCCGGCATCGCCATTGGGACCGGCTACGCCGCGATCTTGATGCGGTTCGTGCGCGCCGGCCTGCTGGAGGTGCTCGGCGCCGACTACGTCCGGACAGCGCGCGCGAAAGGGCTGCGCGAGCGGCTGGTGATCGTTCGCCACGCGTTGCGCAACGCGCTGATCCCGGTCGTGACCATCGCCGGCATCCAGCTCGCCCAACTCCTTGGCGGGCTGGTGATCACCGAGACGATTTTCTCGATCCGCGGCCTGGGCCGGATCCTGGTCGGCGCGATCTTTGACAAGGACTACCCGATCGTGCAGGGGGTGATCCTGCTGATCGCGGTGATCTTCGTCCTCGCCAACCTGCTCGTCGACATCGTCTACACCTTCCTCGACCCGAGGATTCGCTATGCCTAGCCTGCCACTGCCCAGCGACCCGACCGCCGCCGCCAAGGCGAACACGACGCTGCCGGAACCCGTGGCCGTGCCGGGGCGGGAGGGCACGCCCCACACCCAACCGGACGCGGAGGGCGTCCGGCTCGGCGGCCTGGCGGGCGCGGGCCCCCGCGATATGCCCACCGGCAACCGCTTCTGGCGACGCCTGCGCGCGGAGCGCAAGGCGCTGCTGGGGTTGATCTTCGTCGGCCTCCTCGCCGTCATCGCCCTCATCGGCCCCACCATCGCGCCCTACGACCCCGAAGCGGACGACTTCGACCTCTTCGCCGCGCCCAGCCGCAACCACCCAATGGGGACCGACTCGTTCGGGCGAGACCTGTTCAGCCGGATGATCGTCGGCACGCGCGTCTCGTTCACGATCGGCGTGTCGGCGGCGCTGGTCTCGATGGTGGTGGGCAGCCTGCTGGGACTGGCCGCCGGGTACTACGGTCGCTGGGTCGACAGCGTGGTGATGCGGGCGATGGATCTGCTTTGGGCCTTCCCCGTCATCATCCTGACGGTCGGGATGGTGGCGATCTTCGGCGCCGGCGTCCGCAACGTGGTGATCGCCATCGCCCTCGCCTACGTGCAGAACTTCGCCCGGGTGGTGCGGGCGGAGGTGCTGACCCTGCGGGAGGCGGACTTCACGCAGGCGGCCCGGGCACTGGGCGCCTCAGACAGCCGGATCATGTTCCGCCACATCCTGCCGAACGCGGCGGCGCCCATCATCGTCCAGGCCACCTTCGCGGTCGGGCTCGGCATCCTGGCCGAATCGGGCCTCTCGTTCCTGGGCCTGGGGGTGGACGTCTCGACGCCGACCTGGGGCAACGCCCTCTTCGAGAGCCGCGAGTTCATCCGTCAGGCCTGGTGGATCAGCGTCTTCCCGGGGTTGGCGATTGCCTCCACCGTGCTCGCTCTCAACCTCTTTGGCGACGGCCTGCGCGACGCGCTCGACGTGCGGAGCGTGGGGGAGGCGTAGCGTCGCCCCATCGGCGGCTCGTCGGTCGGGGAGGACACCGGGCCCTCCCCGACGGCGATGTCCGACGCCGTGCCGGACGCGGTCGCCGGCGGATCAGTCTCACCCGCCTTTCCTGGAAACCCGGCTGTGGTAGGCTAGGCGCCGCCATGGAGCCGGCCGCGTTCCCACTACCGCCCGCGCTGCCCACCGCCGACGCTACCCGGAGCTCACGGCGGCTGTGGCTGTACGGGCTCGGCATGCTCGGGCCCGCGATCTACTTCGCCTGGCGCTACCCGCTGCGCAGCAACAGCGATCACCTGGTCGACATCGGCAAGCTGGCCCGGTATGAGGTCGACGCATTCATCCTCTTCGTCGGCGGGATCAGCCTCCTCTTCGCTCTCTACGTCCTCGCCGTGTGGGAAAGCCGGCGGTTGCCGGCGCGCCGAGCCCTGCCGGTCGTCTTCGGCTGCGGGACGCTGCTTGCCGCCGCGATGGCCTGGATGTACCCGGTCAACGCGATCGACCTCTTCCTCTACGCGGTCCGCTCCCGGCTCTGGACCGAGCACGGCGCTAATCCGCTCGCCGCCTACCCGAACGACTACCGGGACACCGACCCGCTGATGCGCTTCGCCTCCCGGGAGTGGGGGGACGACGTTTCCCCGTACGGACCGCTCTGGAACCTCTTCGCCGGACCGATCACCTTGCTCGCAGGCGACCGGATGACGCTCGCGCTGGTTGGCTTCAACCTCCTGGCGGCGCTCTCCGTCCTCGCCGGGGCCTGGGTCATCGCCCGCACGCTCGCGGCGTTGCGCCCGGCCGACGCGGCGACCGGCGCCCTCGTCTACGCCTGGAATCCGCTCGTGCTGTGGGAGGGGATCGGCAACGGCCACAATGACACGCTGATGACCCTCGCGCTGCTGCTCGCCTTCCTGGCGTGGGCGCGGCGACGGGATGCGCTGGTCGTCCCGCTCCTGGTCGTCGCCTCGCTGATTAAGTACGTGCCCATCATTCTCGTCCCACTGGCGGCGCTCGCGGTGTGGCGACGGGCCGAGAATGAAGCGGCGCGCCAGCGCCTGATCGCGTGGAGCATCTCGCTCAGCATCGTCGCCGTCGCGGTTGGCTTCTTCCCGTTCTACGACCTGGAAGCCGTCCGACACAGCTTCGCACGGCAGGGCAGTCTGTTCCTCACCTCCCCGGCCGCGATGGCGATCGGGCTGCTACGCGACCACTACGCCACCGCCGACATCAAGCGTTGGGCGAAAACGATCGGCTACAGCCTGCTGCTGGCGGCTCTGGTTCGGCAGGCGACCGCCGTGTGGGCGCGGCCCGCGCGGCTGCCGCGCGCCGCCTTCGAGACGATCTTCGTCTTCCTCCTGGTGGCGACCTGGAACTTCCGGAGCTGGTACCTCGTCTGGCCGGTCGCCCTGGCCGCGCTGCTCCCCTGGGGCTGGCCGGCGTGGCGGATGGTCGCCTGGTCGGCCGGCGGCCTGGCGATCTACGGCCTCTTCATCTGGGTCTGGGACTGGTGGGATACGGGGTTCTACACCGTACAGAACGTCGGCGTCCCCCTGATCTTCGGCGCGACGCTGCTGCTGACCGCGGCCGAGGTCATCGCCAATCTGACGACCCGCCGCTCCGGCGCGGGAACCACGGCGCCCCGCCCTGCCGGAAGCCCGATCACCGCCGACGGGTAACCGCCGGCGAGCCGTGCCGCGCCCCGCGTCGCATACGGCCGCCGGGTGATTGCTTGGTGTTGCCCCTCACGCACCCCACCGAGCTCCCCTCTCCCGGTGCACGGGAGAGGGGTCGGGGGTGAGGGCCGACACCCGCGTCGCAGAGGATCCGGGAAGCATGGCCCCGGTTCCTGGCGCTCCTGACGACCCTGCTAGAACGGCCACAGGTTGAGCTCTTGCGTCCAGGCCCGCGCCGGCTGGCGCACGAGGAAGAGAATCGCCTCGGCGACGTCGTCCGGTTCCAGGTACTTCCGGCCGCTCCCCTGCTCCATCGCGGCCCGCTTCTCGGCGGCGGAACCACCGGCGAAGTCGGTCACGATCGAGCCGGGGACGACCGTGCCGACCTTGATCCCGACCTCTCCGACTTCGGCCGCGAGCGACTGCATGAACCCGATCAGCCCGAACTTGGAGGCGGCGTAGGCGGCGAGATTGGCGTATCCCTGCTTGCCTGCCCCAGACGCGACGGCGACGATCGCCCCGCCGCCACGCTCGCGCATCGGCCCGAGCACGGCCCGGCAGCAGAGGAAGGCGCCGGTCAGGTTCGTCGCCAGCGTCGCCTGCCAGTCGGCGAGAGCGTACGTTTGCACGGGGCCGTACAGTCCGACGCCGGCCGCGACGACCAGGATGTCGATACCGCCCAACTCCGCCACGCCACCCGCCACCACGCGGTCGACCGCCTCCTCGTCGGCCACGTCCGCGGGCGCGACGAACGCCGCGCCGCCCCGCCCTCTGACCAGACGCGCCGTCTCGGCGAGCGTCGCCTCCGTGCGGCCGACGAGGACGGGCGTCGCGCCCGCCGCCGCCAGGGCAAGCGCCGTCGCGCGGCCGACGCCGCTCCCGGCGCCGGTCACAATCGCCACCTTGGCGGCGAGATCAGGCCCGCGTCCGCCCACGGCGGTCATGGCATCACCTTGTCGCGGGTGTGGAACTCCTGGATCAGCTCTCGCGCGTTGAGCCATCGCTCGGTGTAGCGGCCGCCGGTGTACTCGCCGATGACCCGCCGCCAGAACGCCTGCGCCCTCGGGTTCGCAGCCACCTCCAGCACCTGCCACCCACCGGGGAACCGGTCGAAGACCTCACGGGCGATCGCGCCGCCGTAGCCACGCCGCCGGTAGGCCCGCGCGACGAAAAAGCCGGCGACGTAGTGCCGATCATTACCGCCCTCCAGAGGGCTGCGCTCGTCGACGAGGACGAACCCGGCCGGCTTCCCGCCGACCCGCAGGAGCAGCGCGTGGCGGTCCGCGTCCGTCCGGTAGCGCGCCACGAACGGTCGAGCGGGCGGCACGAACCGTCCCTCCTCGTCGAGATCGGCGTGCTCCATCTCGCTGAAGTCGTACAAGTAGAGCTCGAACAACTGAAGCAGCAGCGCTCGCTCGGCCTCGGTCACGCGCTTCAGCGTCCATTCGGCGCGTGGCCCTTCGCCCATGGCGGGCTCCCGGGAATGCCCCCGCGGCACCCCGATCACATCAGTCACCGCCTCGTTCTCCGACGCGCACGTCGCCCCCCTCGTAGCCGCGATCCCCGTAGAGGCGGCGATACAGACCGGCTAGGAAGGTCAGGATCACGGAGCAGCCGGTGCGCGCCGTCAGATCCTTGACGTCGCGGCTCGGGTCGATCTCGACCAGGTCGAAAGCGGCGACCTTCGGGTCCTGACCGCACGCGAAGACGCCTTCAAGAAGCTGCCAGGCGCTAAGGCCCTCGGCGGTGGCGGCGGCGGTGCCGACGGCCCATGGGTGGGCCAGGCAGTCGATGTCGACGCTGACGTAGATCAGATCGGTGCCGTCACCGGCGGCGGCCAGCGCCTCGGCGACGCACGCCTCCATCCCCCGTCGCGCCACGTCACGGCCGGTGACGATCATCATCCCCTGCTCCCGGGTCCACCGGAAGTAGTGGGACGAGCCCATGAAGCCGTGGATGCCGATCTCGGCGACGTTGCGGCCGGCGACCGGGAGTCTTCCATCGAGGATGGCTCGAAACGGGGTCCCGTTGTGGGGCCCATGCTCGAAGTTGCGGACGTCGAAGTGGGCGTCGAAGTTGACGATGCCGACCCGCTTGCCCGGATCGGCGGCGCAGAAGCCGCGCACCGCGGGCGCCGTGATCGAGTGGTCGCCGCCGACGATGACCGGGACGAAGCGCGGTTCCCGCCCGACGACCGCCGTGACCGCCTCCTCGATCTTGCGATGAGCGACCGCGACGTCGGTGAGGTGACCGCCGATGTCGCCGAGGTCACGGACTCGCAGGCGTTGGATATCGGTGTCGAAGTCGGGCGAGTAGGTGGTATTGAAGCGGAAGCCGAGCCGAACCGCCTCCGGCCCACCGTAGGCGGCGGAGGAGTTGATCGAGGCACCGGAGTACGGTACACCGAGGAGCCCGGCGTCGAGCGATTCCACCCCGTCCCAAACCCCGAGCCAGTTGCTGACCCGGACTTCCTCGCTGTCCTGCCACGCCGCCCGCTTAACGACCGACGGTGGGTTGAGGTGGGGGATCAGGTTGGGACTGGATTCCTGGTCGTCCACGACAGCGGTTCCTCCTCCACGTCGAGGGCGCCCGTGCAGCCCACGTGGTCATTGTAGGGGCGACGCGCGCCTCGCCCTCCTCCAGAGCAGGTTGGCGCGGTCGGCACCGGGGCGCGGCGTGGCACCAAGGCATACCCCGCCGTTAGAGAAGACTGCCCGCCGGCTGGCGCGGAAGATACCCAACCCGCAACGGGCTATCCCGTTGCGTCGGCGTAGGCGACGGCGCCGGTGATCGGGTCGAAGTACGCACGGGGCTGGGCGTTCGGGTTGCGGCCGAAGAAGACGAGCTCCCAGGCGGCCTCGCCGATGCCCTGCTGACTGTGAATGTCGTGTGGCGGGCCGTGGAAGGCGACGACGTCGCCGGGTCCCAGCTCGCGCTCCTCCGCCAGCCGCAGATCGGCCCGGGCTGGGTCCGCGCCGTCGTCGAGCCGCTCCCACCGCAGGTAGCGGTCACGGCCGCGAACGACGCAGGCGATGCCCCACGAATTGTGATTGTGGACCGGTGTCGGCGCCTCGGCAGGGAAGCGCGCCAGCATCAGCGCGCAGGTGCCGTCGGTTCCCTCATGCAGGATGGTGGCGGAGGCGCCGGTCCCATGCAGGCCAGCCAGGTGCTCCTCGGGGATCAGACCCGGCTGCCGTGCCAGGAGTCGGAGACGCTCGCCGACGGCGGCGAAACCCGCATCGGTGGCGCCGTGCTCCGCCAACAGCGCCGTCGCGTCCGCGACGAACCCGGCGGGGGTGTACGAGGTGGGATCGGGGGTAGTCATGGATGGATCTCCGCAAGCAAATGGGGTGATGAGCCCGCTGTGAATCGCCGCGATCGGCACGCGGGCAGGCACCCGGGCCTGCCCTGACAAAATCGTTCCGACCGTCGCGTGGTCGAGCCGTCACGATGCTGGCGCCGGCGTCGGCGCCGTGCGCAGCGCCCCAGGCGTTGTTCCCGGCTAATCCTCGCCCAGATACGCCTTGCGCACCATCTCGTTCTTGAGGAGGGCGGGGGCGGCGTCCGCGAGGACGATCTGACCCGTCTGGATGACGTAGCCGCGGTGGGCGACGGCGAGGGCCATGAGAGCGTTCTGCTCGACCAGAAGCACCGTCGTCCCCTGCGCGTTGATGTCCTTGACGACCCCGAAGATCGTCTCCACCAGGATGGGGGAAAGCCCCATCGACGGTTCGTCCAGTAGGAGCAGCGACGGGCGAGCCATCAACGCGCGACCGATAGCGAGCATCTGTTGTTCGCCGCCAGACATCGTCCCCGCCTTCTGGGCGACGCGCTCCTTGAGGCGGGGAAAGAGCTCGAAGACGCGATCGAGATCGGCGGGATCGACCCTGCCGCGCGCGAACGCCCCCATCTCGAGGTTCTCGCGCACAGTCATTCGCGGGAAGATGCGCCGCCCCTCCGGCGACTGAGCGACGCCCATCGTCGCCACGCGGTGGGCCGGGAGACCGCTAATACGCTTGCCGTTCAGGGAGACGCCGCCCTCACGCGGGTTGAGCAGGCCGGAGATCGTTTTCAGGGTGGTGCTCTTGCCGGCTCCGTTGGAGCCGATGAGGGTGACGATCTCCCCCTGCTCGACGTCGAGCGAGATTCCCTTCAGGGCGTGGATGTGCCCGTAGTAGGTGTGCAGATCGCGGACTTCGAGCATCGGCATGGGGGCAGCTCTCAGCGGTCAGCTATCAGCCAGCAGCTTCAAACGCACGGCGTACCGAGGGGGTCCAGCGTGCGCCGGGTGCCTCGGCGTTACGAGAAGCCAATCATCAACTCGGCGCGGTGGGTGGCGCGACGCCCAGCTCCGGACCCCGGGGCGCGGCGTCGCCGATGGCGGCGGCGCCGGTACCAAGGTAGGCCTCGATCACCCGCGGGTCACGCTGCACCTGGGCTGGGGTCCCATCGGCGATCTTGACGCCGTGGTCGAGGACGGCGACCTGGTCGGAGATGCCCATCACAACCTTCATGTCGTGCTCGATCAGCAGGATGGTCAGGTCAAGCTCGCGGCGCATCGTGTCGATGAAGCGGGTCAGCTGCGCGGTCTCCTGCGGGTTCATGCCGGCGGTCGGCTCGTCGAGCAGCAACAGCTTCGGGTCGCTGGCAAGCGCTCGCGCAATCTCCAGCCGCCGCTGGTCACCGTAGGCCAGGTTCTTGGCCGTGACCGGGCCCTTGCCGGCGAGGCCAACGTAGACCAGAAGCTCACGCGCCCGTTCGCGTGCCCGTCGCTCCTCCGTCTTGACCGACGGGGATCGGAGGATGGCGCCGATCGGGCTAGAAGTCAGCCGGCAGTGCATCCCGATCAGGACGTTCTCGAGCGCGGTCATGTTGGCGAAGAGACGGATGTTCTGAAACGTGCGGGCAATGCCGCGGGCGGTGACCTGATCGGGCCGCAAACCCCTCCCGCCACCGACGATCGGCTGCCCGTCGAACACGATGTCACCGGCGGTTGGCTCGTAGATGCCCGCGACCATGTTGAAGAAGGTGGTCTTGCCGGCGCCGTTGGGACCGATCAGGCCGGCGATGGCGCCCCGCGGGATGGCCATGTCGACGCCGTCGACCGCCACCAAACCACCGAAGCGCTTGGTGACGTCACGCGCGATGAGCACGGGCTCCACTTCGACCCCAGCGTTCGGGTTGGCGCCATCGGGTGGGCGGGTGGGCGGCCAGCCAGCGACACTCACGCGCGCTCCCCCCGTGCGGGCTCATTCTCGCGCCGAAGGTCATAGAGCTGCTCGGTCTCCGCGGCGCGCACGTCCTCGCTCTCCGGCGTCATCTCAGCCTGCCGGCGGGCGCTCGGGATGAGGCCGCCCGGCCGCAACAGCATCATGGCGACCAAGGCCAGCCCGAACACGAGCAGGCGGTCGCTGGTGAGGTCGTGCTTAGCGAGGAAATCCCAGCCGATCGACCGGCCCAACGACTGCACAGGGTCTCGAAGCACCTCGGTCAGGATGCGATCAAAGGTGGCAAGCAGGAGGCCGCCGAAAATGACGCCGTAGATGTTCCCGAGCCCGCCGAGGATGACCATCGCCAGGACCATCACCGAGACGGAGAACTCGAACTGGCTCGGGTGAACGTATTGGAAGGCGGCGGCGTAGACCGATCCCGCGAAGCCGGAAAAGGAGGCGCCGAGGGCGAACGCCCAGAGCTTGGTGGAGACGAGGTTGATGCCCATGCTCGCGGCGGCGATCTCATCCTCCCGGATCGCCTGCCAGGAGCGGCCGAGGCGTGAGTCGTAGAGCCGGGTAATCAGAAACACGGTCAGCACGCCGACCAGGAGCATCAACCAGTACCAGTTCCGCTGGTCGGTCGGACCGAAACTCAGGTCCATCCCGAGAAGCGAGAGGGTGGTCGGCTTGGCAATCGGGTTGACCCCACGGGTGCCGTTGGTGACCGTGTCGGCGTTGTAGAAGAAGTTGGGCACGATCTCGCCGAACCCCAGGGTGACGATCGCCAGGTAATCCCCGCGCAGGCGCAACGTCGGCGCGCCGAGGAGGACGCCGAAGATGGCCGCCGCGAGCCACGACACCGCCATCGCGGGCCAGAAATGCTGGAAAAACTCGGGAATCCAGCCTTGCTGCACAAAGTAACTGCCCGGCGATGTGAGGAAGGCGATGGTGTAGGCGCCGATGGCGAAGAAGGCCGCATAGCCGAGATCGAGGAGGCCGGCGTAGCCGACGACGACGTTGAGCCCCATCGCCAGGATGATGAAGACGAAGATGGACATGAATGAGCCGAGGCGGCCGATCCCGAGCGCCTTGTCGACGAACGGGTAGAGGAACATCAGCGCGAAGACGACCGCGAACCAGCCCAGCTTCCGGCGGGCGGCGCGCCGCTCCTCGCGCCGGTCAAAGGTTTCGCCGCCCGCTAGGGTGCGGACGTAGGATGCCCCGGCCATCAGTTACACCTTGTCCACCGTCTGCTCACCCAGGAGCCCGCTGGGTCGGAAGATCATGACCAGCACTAGAACGCCGAAGATGACGGACAGCGTCCATTGCGCGCCCCACCCCGCGAAATACTCCTTCATGAACCCATCGCTCATCGCCCAGACGATGCCGATGCAGAGCCCCCCAACAACCGCGCCCGCCATATTGCCGATGCCCCCGAGCACCGCCGCGGTGAAGGCAAACAGCCCATAGCGGAAGCCCATCTGGAACCGAGCGCTGTTGTTGTAGTAGAGCGCCATCATCCCCGCCGCACCGGCGAGCGCACCACCGAGGAGGAAGGCCGTGGCGATCGTTCGGTTGGTATCGATCCCCATCAGCGCGGCGGCCTCCCGGTCCTGCGCGGTCGCCCGCATCGCCTTGCCCGTGCGCGTGCGGTATACGAACCAGGTGAGGCCGATCAGCAGAGGGAGGGTGATGCCAAGCACCGCCAGGTCCAGGGGGCGGAGCCGGATTCGGGTTCCAAGATCAAACCACTCGTTGAGCACATTGTACGCGCGGTACTCGGTTGGAATGAGGGATGGCGGCGTGATCGGGTTCGACCCCTTCCAGTAGATGCCGATGTTCTGCAAGATAAAACTCACGCCGATGGCCGCGATCAGCGGTGCCAGGCGCGGCGCGTTGCGGAGCCGCCGGTAGGCGATGCGGTCAATCCCGAAGTTGAGCAGCGCGCTAAAGAGCATAGCGCCCGCGAGGGCGAGTAGCGTGATGCCGATGATCGCGGTCGCGGAGGACTCACCGGTGACACCCGTGGCAGCCACGACCGTCACCGCGAAGAAGGCGCCCATCATGAAGACTTCGCCGTGGGCGAAGTTGATCAGCTCGACGATGCCGTAGACCAGCGTGTAGCCGAGGGCGATCAGCGAGATCAGCGCGCCGCTCGCAATGCCGATGATGAGGTACTGAATGAACAGGTTCTCGTTGAAGTGCATGAGCCCTCCACAACGTCGATGCCGCGGCGGGCGCGTCGGCCAAGTCCAAGCCGGCGGCGGGAACAACGGGAGCGGCGAGCTTGTTGCGGAGAAACGGCCGAGCGGGGGGGCGCCGGGGGGGGCGCGCCCCCCCCACCCCCAAAAAACAAAAACAAACGCGCCGGGGGTGTATAACCCACACAGTAACAGAAACACCCACAATAGCCGCGCAATCACCACACCTGAGGTGGGGGGGCCGGGGTGAGTCAAACACAACACATGAAAACAACACAC
>JAUJOZ010000076.1 GCA_030447415.1 Thermomicrobiales bacterium
ACCGCGATGTAGGGCTGCCACTCGACTTGGTCGAGAAGCTCTCGGTGGTCGGCCGTGATCGCCATGTCGCCCTCGATCTCTTGGACGAGTTGCCAGATTTCGATGCCGAGGGGTCGCAGCCGCTCCGCGAGTGCCTCAATCAGTTCCTCTCGATACCACGTCTCGATCCGTTGCACCCGATCGCCGTCACGGAGGTATCGGATCTCCGGAGCAAGCAACGCCTCCCCATCGACGACCGAGGGCCCGTCTGGGTCCAGCCACTCGTGGGGCCCATACGGGAAGGAGTCGGCGAAGGCGACCAGGGCGTGCTTGGGCGGGTCATACAGCACGCAGGCGGAAAGGAAGCGAGCCCAATGGCCGAACGATACGTCGGTAAACCAGGAACCGCCTACACCACCCCCGATGCGGTACTCGTCAGGGATCGTGGACTCGTGAAGATCGTGCAGACTGTTCATCCAGGCCTCGTATGCCTCGCAGATCGCGCACGCCTCGGGTGACCAGTCGTAGGGGTCCACGTCGGCGATCCCTTCACATTCAGGTGGGAGATACACGCCAGACTTTCCCGTCGGTAGCTGAGGACTTGCCGAGATGCTCCAAACAGCGCGAAGTTCGGACACCGCCTCCCAAAACGCCCCAGAGCTTCGGGCCAAATCACGGACGAGCAAGTGGCGAAAGACGCGAAACCGCCGCTCGGCCGAAGTCTCGGGGAGAGCATCCAAGGAACCGACCTCCTTACCGCGGGGGCTTGGGAAACTCTCAGTCACGTGGTGACGAACGGGGGCTTACGGAATGACCGCTACCAGCATTATACGGGATCGTGTTGGGGACGATCCCGCATATGTACGCCCTAAAAGGTATCGACCGTGACGCGTGACGGGGCACTGAGGGAGGATGACTCACGACTTCGGGGACGAAGAAACCGGTTAGCCACACGTATTCATTCTAGTTCACGGTCCACTTGCGTTTGCAACCACAGGCGAGGATAGACCGAGTTCTTCGTCACAACTTTGTCACGAACGAGGCAGAACCGGACGACACGGGGAGGACCCGGCCGGACGATCGTGTTCCGGTCTTGCGCCTGGGAAGGCACCAAACGGCACGAGGCGGCAGGCGCCGGGATGGGACTCCTGGAGTCCCTTACCCGGCATAGGACAACACTGGACGGCACGAGCTGGCACGAGGCACGTCTCAGCGGCACGTGCCGTCCCCTTGTCAGCACCGCCTCCCCTTGTCGTCAGCAAGTCGTGGAACGAGCCGAGGCGTAACGCAGCCCACCACCGGCTCTGCGGGTCTTCCCGCAAGAAGAAAGGTGCCCACCAGGTCGGGGCCCGCCTCGCTCCTCCACTCGGTCTCTGGCGTTCAGGGAGCGACGTCTACGACCACCGTCTTCGTCTGCGTCAGCTCCATGATCGTGTACTTGCCCCCAAGACGGCCCAACCCGCTCCGCGTGCCCGCGTACCCGCCGAAGGGCGTGTGGGGCTGCCAGTAGGTCGGCGTCTCGTTCACGTTCACGATGCCCGCCCGCAGCGACCGCGCGTAGAAGTTGGCGCGCGCGATGTCCTTGGTGAACACGCCGGCGACCAACCCGAGCTCGGTGTCGTTTGCCAGCGCCACCGCCTCCTCGTCCGTCTTGAAGGTCATGACCGGTGCGACCGGCCCGAAGGTCTCCTCCCGGTTCAGCAGCATCTCCGCCCGCACGCCGTCCACGACCGTCGGCTGGTAGTAGAGCGGGGTTGGGCGGTCCGTGGCCCGCCCGCCGCCGACCAGGACGCGGGCGCCGTTGGCGCGGGCGTCCGCGAGGTGGCGATCGACTTTGGCCGCGGTGTCCTCGTTGTTGAGCGGGCCCATCGTCGCGCCCTCGGCGAGTGATGCGTCGAGGCGCACCTGCCGCGCCGCCTCCACGAGGCCGTCCACCACGGCGTCGTGCAGGCGCTCGTGAACCAGGATGCGCTCCGTCGAGTCGCAGATCTGCCCGGCGTTGGCGAAGCACCCCAGGGCGAGGCGCGGGATCGCCCGGGTGAGGTCGGCGTCCTCGGCCACGATGGCCGGGCCGTTCCCGCCCAGCTCCAGCAGGAGCCGCTTCGCCCCGGCCATGCGGGCGATCGCCTCGCCGGTGGGGGAGCTTCCGGTGACGCCCAGCGCGACCACGGACGGGTGGGTCGCCAGGATCTCGCCGACGGTGACGCCCGGCCCCAGCACCACGTTCAGCACGCCGGCCGGCACCCCGGCCTCGGCGAAGCACTCGGCCAGGTGCAGCGCGCTGACCGGCGTGTAGGAGGCCGGCTTCCACACCACGGTGTTGCCGGCCGCGAGGCACGCCGAGAGGTACTCGGCGGGGATCGTCGTCGGGAAGTTCCACGGCGTGATCACGCCGACGACGCCGATCGGTTCGCGCACCACGAAGATCTGCCGCGTCGGGTCGGAGGAGGGGAGCACCTCCCCCGTGATGCGCTTCACGTCCTCGCCGGCCGCCTGGAACATCTCGGCCGCGACGGTCACCTCGACCACCGCCTCGGCGAACGGCTTGCCCTGCTCCACGGCCAAGTCCCGGGCGACCTCGTCCCGGCGCCGGAGGAGCGCCGCCGCCACGGCGTGGCACAGGCCGGCACGCTCCCAGAGCGGCACGTCGGCGTAGGGTCGGAAGGCCTTCTGCGCGGCCTCGACCGCGTCCCCGACCTGATCGGGCGCCGCGGACGCCCCCTCGGCAACGACCTCCCCGGTGGAGGGGCTGACGACGGACAGCCGGCTACCCCGCCCCTCCAGCCAGTCGCCGGCGATGAGGAGCCGCAAGTTGTTGATGGCCGTTGCCGGTCGAGCAGACAGCGCGGACGACGGCATCGCGTCACCCCCCCTTCGTGGTCGCAACCGCCGGGTTCAAGGACGGGGACGGCCCGGCGCCGTCGAACCCCATCAAGGCCGAAACGTGCCGACTCGCGCTCGCGACGGAGGAGCCCAGGCCGGCCATGCGGTCCGGCGTCAGCCGGCTCGCGGGCCCGGCCAAGCTGATCGCTCCGACGACGCTGCCGCGGTGGTCGAAGACGGGCGCCCCAACGCAGCGTGCCCCCAGCTCGTTCTCCTCGTCGTCCACCGCGTAGCCGCGCTCTCGAACGCGCGCCAGTTCGCTGGCGAGCGCCTCCGGCTCGACGACGGTTCGCCGCGTCTTGGGGGCAAGGGGATGCCGGCGGACAAAGTCTTCGAGGATCGACGCCGGCCACCAGGCCATGATCGCCTTGCCGAGCGACGAGGAGTGGTAATCGTCCCGCTGGCCGATCGTCGCCGCCATCCGCAGGCCCCGGGCGCTCTCGAAGATGTCGATGTAGACGATCCCGTCCCTGTCGGGCACGGCCAGGTTGACCGTCTCGTCGAACTCCGCCTGCAGACGCTGAAGGATCGGCCGCGCCACGGTCCGGAGGTCGAGCCCCCGCGACTTGCGCGCGCCGAGCTGCAGCAACCGGTAGCCGAGGCGGTAGCGCCCCGTCGCGACCTCGCGTTCGACGTAGCCGCGCTCCTCCAGGTTCGCGAGCACGCGCAGCGCCGTGGTCTTGTTGACCCCCGCACGCGCGCTCAGCTCGGTCAAGGTGAGCGGCTCGTGGGCCTCGAGCGCGTCGAGCAGGTCGAGCGCCTTGGCGAGCACGGCGATCGGGTAACGCCCGGCGCGCCGCGGCGCCTGGGCGCCCCCTCGATCGGTCGACGGTCCTGGATCGGTCGCGGTCATCGTGCACGGCTCCCGGGCAACGGTCCCCGCGGCGGCAGCCCGCGGAACACGCGGAGGAACTCGACCAGCCGGGCGGCGGCGAGCTCGACGATCTCGGCGCCGAACTCGGCTCGGCCGGCCCGGGCAACGCCGTAGACGCCCGTCGGCGACTCGAGCGCGGGGTCGGGGGGTGCCACGACGATCTCGGCCCACGCGGCGGGCAGCACCGACCGCGGGAGTCCCGTCTCGTCCCCATCGGCCGGCATCAGATCCCGCCGCACGGCCTCGGGCCGCAGGGCGAGCTGGAGGGACGTCTCGATCTCGCCCGCGTGCCCGATGATGCCGCGGTCGGCCTCGCTCTTCGCCCGCAGCAGGTCCCGGACGAGGTCCCAGTAGTTCATGCCGACGACGCGCACGTCGCCCCGCAGCAGCCGCACCGCGGTCGCGTGCATGGCGGCGACGTTCCCCGCGTGGCCGTTGAGCAGGAGCACCCGCCGGAAGCCGTTGCGGCCGATGCTCCCCACGATGTCGGCGAGGAGGTCCACGAGCGCCTCCGGCCGGAGCGCGATGGTGCCGCCGAACTCCATCCAGTACTCCGAGACGCCCCACCACACGGTCGGCGCGACGAGGACCGGAAAGGGCGCCGCGCGGGTCGCCCGGA
>JAUJOZ010000077.1 GCA_030447415.1 Thermomicrobiales bacterium
ATCCCGGCCGGTCTTGCCGCCCACCACCTCCGCCTCGATCGTGGCCGGCGACGCCAAGCGTGGAGCTAGGCGGAGACGGTCCGCGGGTCGCCGGCCGGGTCGAGGAGTGGTGCCATGCAGCCCGCTGGAGGTCGGCCTCAGGCGAGCTTAAGTGCATCGCCGGCTCATTTCCCGCGACTCGACGACGGCCTCCGATCCTCGGGCGCGCAACTCCCTCCGGATGTCCGCGCGGGCGGCGTTGACACTCCCCGATGCCCTCCCTACAATCCGCTGACCCTGAACGGCGGCCGTTCCCACCAAAGGCAAGAGGAGGTCCACGTGACCAAGGCACACCCCGCCCGCGCGCTCTTCGCCGACGCCTTCGCCGGTCGGATCGACCGCCGCGACGTGATCCGTCGCGCCGTCGCGCTCGGGCTGAGCGCCCCGGTGGTCGCGGCCCTCGGTCAGGCGTCCCTCCGCGGCGCCCTCGCCCAGAGCCGGGAGGGGACCCTCTCCGTCACCTACTACGACTGGATCCTCAACCTCCACTCGCCGATCGAGCGGCACGACGAGGAGTTTCGCCAATCCACGCCGCTCGAGGTCGAGGTCGCCCCGAGCGCTGGCTTCAGCACCGACATCTTCTTCACCGAGGCGCGCGATCAGACCAGCACCTACGACCTCTACATTGGCGTCACGCCCTTCCTAGAGATGATTCAGCTCGCCGAGGGCGGCGTCATCGAGCCGTGGAACGAGTACGTCTCCCCCGAGTTGATCGCCGACATCGCCCCGGCCATGCGAGAGGAGGGAACGTACAACGGCCAGTTCTACGTCTGGCCCTTCCTCCTCGACGTCATCGTTCAGGGCTGGAACAGCGACCTTGTCACCAAGGCCGGCCTCGACCCGGAAACGCCGCCCGCGACCTGGGACGAGTTCCTCGCCAACGCCCGCAAGATCCGCGAGAGCGGCGTCGCCCCCTTCGGGTGCACCTTCGACTTCCACGCCTGGCGTTCGCTCCTGCCGATCACCCACTCGATCAGCACCGACGTCTACAACCCGGACGGTACCTTCATGTGGACCAGCGACGCCGCCGTGCAGGCGCTGGAGATCATGAAGCAGATGACCGAGTTGGCGAACCCGGACGTCCTCAACGAGGGCACGACCGACGCCGGCGTCAACCAAACCCCCGACGAGCAGGCGTTTGCGTCCCAGGCGGCCGCCTACTACATCAAGTACCAGAACGCCCACCTCCGCTTCGCCGGCACCTGGCCCGATCCCAGCCAGCTGCGCCTCGCCGCGCTGCCCAAGGCCGAGGGTGGCGCCGGCGGCACCGTCTTCTGGGACACCGGCGCGGTCCTGCTCCGCTACGGCAAGAACAAGCAGCAAGCCGCCCAGTACATGGAGAAGCTGACCAAGGACCAGCGCGTCTGGGAGCACTCCGTCACCGGTGACCCGCCGGAGGAAACCGCCGTCGGCCAGCTCCCGGTCTACCAGTCGATCTGGAACGAGTACCGCGCCAACCGTCCGGCCTGGATGACCGACTGGGCCTTCGCCATCTACGACGGCCTCGCCAACGCCCGCGCCATCGCCCCGACCCGCCTGAGCGTCTCCCAGTTCAACCTTGCCGCCCCCCACTACGTCCGCTACCTCAAGGGCGAGACGGACGACGCCCGCGCCGCCCTCCAGGCGTGCCAGGACGCCGTTGCGGCCGAGATGCAGAAGACGCAAGGAGCGCCCACCCCGACCGCGTAAGCATCGGCGGGGACCGGCCGGTCGGGCGCCTCGCGCTGCCCCTCCCGTCACCGGTCCCCGCGTCGCCCGCGGCACGGCGATCGCCCCACGCGGTCGTCACCGGGAGCGCCGCCCCCCTCCCGCCCAGGGGCCAAAAACCTCGGGACCGACCGAACGAAGCGCCCGAAGGGGCCGATCACACCAGCCTCTCAGAAGGCGATCTGGCGCGTTCGGCCGGCGTTCCTTGGCTCCGCTTGGGGTCGCTACCCAGGACCGAGGGGTTGGGTAACCGCCGGACCAGGGCGGCCGGGAACCGCGACTCCTCCTCGCCATCCCAACGTCCATCTCCCTTCCGTCCGACCGCCCGATCGTACCGTCAGCCCCGAGAAACCCACATGGCCCGTGCCCTGACCGCCGCCTCCGCCGCCGCGACCTCCGCCCGCCGCCCCTGGCTCGCCGCCTTCCCGGCAAGCTGGCTCTTCCTGCTGCCCACCATCGTCCTCTTCCTCGGCTGGCAGCTCTACCCGATCGCCCGCGTCGCGTGGCTCTCGTTCACGGACTACCACTTCTTGCGCATCGGCCAGCCCGTCAACTGGGTCGGCCTTGACAACTACCGGCAGGCCTTCGCCGATCCCCTGATGCGGCTCGGCCTGCTCCGTGCCGCCGGCTTCACCGCTCTCTTCCTGCCGGGCCTGATCTTCATCCCGATGGTTCTCGCCGTCCTGATCGACCGCATCACCAACAACAAGGTCGCCACCTTCTACCGCCTGGTGCTGCTCATCCCCTCGATGATCCCCGGCCCGCTCATCTTCGTCCTTTGGAAATGGATGTACGACCTCTACATCGGCCCGATCAACTGGGCGCTCGTCGACGTCTTCGGCTTCTTCGACGTCTACACGCAGCCGCAGTGGCTCGGCGACACCCGTCTCGTCTTTCCCGCGCTGGCCATCATGGAGTGGTGGTGGGGCCTCGGCTACCACACCATGTTCTTCCTCGCCGGCCTCGCCGCCATCTCCAAGGACCTGCCGGACGCCGCCCGCGTCGACGGCGCGAACGAGTGGCGCCTCTTCTGGAACGTCACCTTTCCCCGCCTGCTGCCGATCATCCTCGTTCTCGTGGTCCTCCGCTTCGGCACGGCCATGGCCGTCATCGACGAGTACCTGATCATGGGCGCCTTCAACCGAGAGCGCCCGACCTACACCTGGACCGTCTACATGTGGGACCTCGCGTTCCAGGTCGGCGACCGCAACCAGGGCTACGCCGCCGCCGTCGGTTGGGTCGGCACCGCCGCCATGCTCGTGGTCGTCGCCGCCCTCTTCTACCTTTTCCGGTCGCGGGACTAGGAGCGCTTCGCTCGTCGCGGCACGACCGGTCGTGCCCGCTCAGCATCACGGGGGGTCGAATGGTCGTTCACCCGCTTACCGGACCGTTGGGACACGAGCGCGACCGGGCGCGGATCGAGGGCTGGCGGCCGCGTCGCGTTCCGCGGTGGGGAACGATCCTCCGCCACCTCGTCCTCGCATGCTTCGCCGCCGTGATCCTCTTCCCGATCGTTTGGGTCCTCCTCCTTTCGGTCAAGTCCCTGCCCGACGCCTACCAGAACGAGATCTGGCCCCGGGTCTTCGACTTCGGCCACTACGCCTATTCGCTCCAGCAGATCGACACCCTGCCCCGCAACTTCCTGAACAGCGTCCTCGTCACCACCGGCACCGTCGTCATCACCACCGTCTTCGCCGTCATCGCCGGCTACGCCCTGGTCCACCTCCGCACTCCGGGCCGGGCGCTCGTGCTCGGGCTCCTCGTCGCCTCGATGTTCTTCCCGACCCGCGTCACCGCCATCATCGCCATCTGGGAAATCCAGCGGGAGCTCGGACTCATCAATCGGACCTGGGGCCTCGTCTTCCCCTACGTCACCCTCGGCCTCGCCCTCTCCGTCTTCATCATGCGCGGCATGTTCCAAACCGTGCCCAGGGAGATGGCCGACGCCGCCCGGATCGACGGCGCCGGCCCCGTCCGCATGCTCCTCGGCGTCATGCTGCCCCTGGTCAGCAACGGCATCGTCGTCGTCGTCATCGTCAACTTCGTCACCGCCTGGGGCGAGTACCTCCTCGCCTCGACCCTCCTCACCGAGCAGTCGGCGCGGACCTTGCCGGTCGTCCTCGCCACCGCCTCCGGTGGCATGGGCGCCTGGGTCTGGCCCCGCCTTGCCGCCGTTTACGTGATGGCGATCACTCCCGGCCTTGTGGCCTTCGGCATCGCCCAACGCTGGTACATGAAGGGCCTCCAGGAGGGTGCCCTCAAGGCGTAGCCTCGCCGCTCCTCCGTACCGGCCGGAGGAACCACCGCGCCTCGCCTGCATCCTCCCGCAACGCCCGCGTTGGGGGTGACGCGACGCACTTGCCGACCCGGTCCGCTCGGTCGGCGCCGCGCCCGTTCGATTGGAGAAATGTGTGTTATCGTGCCGGTCGTCGTGCCCGCCCGACCGTTCGGTCGCCCCACCAGCGGAGGGTTATCGACGGCGATTTCCACGATCCACCTGCCATGCCCTACGACCTACCCCCCTAGCGAGACCCGCGATGCGCCTCCCCGACACCGTCGCCCTCGTCACCGGCGCCGCCTCCGGCATCGGCC
>JAUJOZ010000034.1 GCA_030447415.1 Thermomicrobiales bacterium
CGTTGCCATGCCGCCAAGCATAGGCGTCCCGGGGTTTGCGGACACGCCCTAGTCACCATCACGAGGTGGTCCACGCTCCGCCAGGAGGGCAACGGAGTGCGTCGTGCCAGTCCACCGCAGTCGCTGCCAGCGGACGTCATCCCGTTCGCATCGGAACACCGTGGCGCGTGTCGCCGGCGATTGACACCTGTTCGCCGAGACTGCTAGACTCCAGGTTGCCGCTCGCCCGGGGAGCCGGTGGGGTGGCGTGCAAGTGCATGAACCGGCGTGGCCCTTGGGTCCCGGCCGGTGGGCGTGGACCGGGAGTAGTAGGCCCCCTCTGCCAGCGAGTCGCCGGGTGGTGTGAGGCGACGCATTGGGCCGAACTCGCCCGCGAGCCGCGGTGGTGAACCGGGTCGTTCCGCAGCCATCGCCGGGTCGCCCCCGTTATCGGGCTTCGAGCGGGTCGTCGCCCGCGCTCCAAGCGGTCCTCCGCCGAACGATCCACGCGGGGCTGTAGCTCAGCTGGGAGAGCACGACACTGGCAGTGTCGGGGTCAGGGGTTCGAGTCCCCTCAGCTCCACCCTACGGATCGTCCTCAGGATAGACGCCCAACGGGCACGGCGACGGCCAAGCAGGGTGGTACCGCGGAAGCGCACCGGCGACGGTCGCGGCCTTTCGTCCCTGACCGGGGACGGAAGGCTGTTTTATTTAACCCGACGCGGGCTCATGGTCGGTTGCCGTGGGTCGGGCACGCGTTATTCAACCCGTATCCGAGGAGGCTCGCCGTGACCGACACCATGGAAGCGGGCGCAACGGTCGAGACGCCGGTGCGCCCGGTCAGCGCCAACGACACACCCGACGCCGCGGGGCGGTACAACCCGAGCGCCGTCGAGCCGAAGTGGCGGGAGCGGTGGGAAGCCGACGACCTCTACCGCGTCGACGATGCGTCGGACAAGCCGAAGTGGTACTCGCTGACGATGTACCCCTACCCATCGGGGACGCTGCACGTGGGTCACTGGTACGCCTTCGCGGTGCCGGACGTCTTCGCCCGTCTCCAACGCATGCGTGGCTATAACGTGCTGTTCCCGATGGGCTTCGACGCGTTTGGCCTCCCGGCTGAGAATGCAGCGATTCGGTCCGGCCGCCACCCCGCGATCTCGACCTTCGACAACATCACCCGGATGCGCGAGCAATACCGACAAATGGGGGCGATGATCGACTGGTCGCGAGAAATCGCCAGCTGCACCCCGGACTTTTACCGTTGGAACCAATGGTTCTTCCTGCGGATGCTGGAGCGGGGACTGGCCTACCGTGCCAAGGGGGCGGTCTGGTGGTGCCCGAAGGACCAGACGGTGCTGGCCAACGAGCAGGTGCTGGAAGGGAACGTCTGCGAGCGGTGCGGCAGCGCGGTCGCCAAGCGCGACCTGGAGCAGTGGTACTTCCGGATCACCGCTTACGCCGAGGAACTCCTGCGCGATGCCCAGGCGCTGGATTGGCCCGAGCGCGTCAAGACGATGCAGCGGAACTGGATCGGCCGGTCGGAAGGCGCCCGGGTCACGTTCACCCTCGAGACCGGTGACGGCCTTGAGGTCTTCACGACCCGACCCGACACCCTTTGGGGCGCGACGTTCATGGTGATGGCGCCGGAGCATCCGCTCGTCGCGAAGATCACCACCCCGGAGCGGCGGGCAGAGGTCGAGGCCTACGTCGAGCAGACGCGGCAGGAAACCGAGATCGAGCGCACATCGACCGATGAGGCGCGGCCGAAGACGGGTGTCTTCACCGGGGCTTACGCGGTGAACCCCGTCGATGACGAGCGCATCCCGGTGTGGATCGCCGACTACGTGCTGATGGGGTATGGCACCGGGGCGATCATGGCGGTACCGGCGCACGACGAGCGCGACTTCACCTTCGCCCGTGCCTTCGGTCTACCGATCCGCGTGGTGATCCAACCCGAGGACGGCGAGGCGCTGGACGGCGACACGATGATCGAGGCCTACCACGGCCCGGGAAGGATGGTGAACTCCGGTCGGTTCGATGGGACGTCCGTGCCCGAAGGCCTGCCCGGGGTGATTGGCTGGTTGGAGGAGCAAGGTCGGGGGCGGGCCGCGGTCAACTACCGCCTGCGCGACTGGTTGATCTCACGCCAGCGCTACTGGGGCACGCCCTTCCCGATCGTCTACTGCGATGCCTGCGGCGTCGTTCCGGTGCCGGACGACGAGTTGCCGGTCGTGCTGCCGCTCGACGCCGAGTTCAAGCCGACGGGACAAAGTCCGCTGACCACCAACGAAACGTTTCTGAACACCCAGTGCCCACGCTGCGGCGGACCCGGCCGGCGCGAAACCGACACGATGGACACCTTCGTCGACTCCTCCTGGTACTGGTTCCGCTACACGAGCCCGGACGAGGAGACGCGGCCGTTCGACCCGGCGAGGGCGGCGCAATGGTGCCCCGTGGACCTGTACTGCGGGGGGATCGAGCACGCCATCCTGCACCTTCTGTACGCCCGGTTCTTCACCAAGGTCCTTCGTGACATCGGCCTGATCGAGCACGGCGAGCCGTTCCTGCGGTTGCGCAATCAGGGGATGATTCTGTCGGCCGAAGGCGTGAAGATGAGCAAGAGCCGGGGGACGCAGGTCGACCCGGACGGGTTGGTCCGCGCCTACGGGGCGGATGCGCTGCGCCTGCACCTGATGTACCTCGGCCCATGGGATCAGGGCGGCCCTTGGAACACGCGGGGCATCACCGGCATGGAGCGCTTCATCCGGCGCGTGTTCCAGGTGGTCACCGAGACGACTGCCCGTCCGTCGGACGGGGCGGCGGACGACCCGGCCGCGCTGGCCCTACGACGCTCCACTCACCGCACGATCCAACGGGTGACGGCCGACCTGGACGACTTCCAGTTCAACACCATGGTCGCCGCGCTCAACGAGTTCGTGAACGAGCTGATGAAGCTGAAGGACCGACCGGTGGCTCGGACGCCGGCCTGGCGGGAAGCGGTCGAGTCGCTCGTCCTGATGATGGCCCCGAGCACGCCCTACGCCGCTGAGGAGATGTGGGAGCACCTGGGCCTGCCGTACTCGGTGCACTTCCAGGCATGGCCGACGTTCGATCCGGCGCTGACGGAAGAAGAGGTGGTCGAGGTCGTCATCCAGGTCAATGGCAGAGTTCGGGACAAACTCATGCTGCCGCCCGACCTGCCGGAGACCGAGGCGCGGGACCGAGCGCTCGCCAGCGAGCGAGTCCGCGAGCAGGTTGCGGACAAGGACATCACCCGAGTGATCTACGTCCCAGGGCGACTGGTGAATGTCGTGGCGCGGTAAGCGAATCGGGGGAACCAGACGAACGCGGGCCGGTGACGAGTGTCACCGGCCCGTCGTCGTTCGGAGAGGCTCTGGTCAGTCTGCCGCGGCCGCTTCCTTCGCCCGTGAGGATGCCTCCACGGGGGGAAGCCACCGCAGATTCGGGTGCCGGTTGGCGCTCACCTCGTCCAGGCGCTTGAACTCGGTGCGGTGCGGTGCGCCGGTGACGATCTCGGGGCTGTGCTCCGCTTCGTCCGCGATCTCCCGCATCGCCGCGATGAAGTAGTCGAGCGTTTCCTTTGACTCCGTTTCGGTCGGCTCGATCATCATCGCCTCGGGGACGATGAGCGGGAAATAGACCGTCGGTGGATGGACGCCGAAGTCGAGCAAGCGTTTGGCAATGTCGAGCGTGCGGACGCCGTTGGCCTTCTGGCGGTTTCCGGAGAACACGACCTCGTGCATGCAGGTGCGGTCATAAGGGAGGTCGTACCGCTCCTGCAGGCCGACCCGCAGGTAGTTGGCGTTGAGGACCGCGTCCTCGCTCACCTGCCGCAAGCCGGCCGCACCATGCATACGGATGTAGCAGTAGGCGCGGACGTGCATCCCAAAGTTGCCGTGGAATGAATGGACGCGGCCGATGCTCCTCGCCGGCTGGAACCACTCGTAGCGCGAAATCCCTGTCTCGTTCACCTCGCGGATCCGGGGACCGGGGAGGTATTCCGCCAGGTCGGCGCGGACACCGACGGGGCCCGAGCCGGGGCCGCCGCCGCCGTGAGGGGTCGAGAAGGTCTTGTGCAAGTTGAAGTGCATCACGTCGATGCCGAGGTCCGCGGGCCGGGCGACGCCGAGGATGGCGTTGAAGTTGGCGCCGTCGTTGTAGACCAGTCCGCCCGCGGCGTGGACGAGGTCAACGATCTCCTCGATGTGCTCGTCCCAGAGGCCGAGCGTGTTCGGGTTTGTGATCATCAACCCCGCGGTGTCCGACCCGACCAGCGCCCGCAGCTTTTCGAGGTCGACGTTGCCGCGCCGGTCGGACGGGATGGTAACGACGTCGAACCCGGCCATCGTGGCGGTGGCGGGGTTGGTGCCGTGAGCGGAGTCCGGGACGAGGATCTTAGTCCGGCCCGTGGCGCCCTGGTCCCGATGATAGGCGCGGATGATAAGGACGCCGGTCAGTTCGCCGTGGGCGCCCGCGGCGGGCTGGAGGGTGACGTCCGCGAAACCCGAGATCTCCGCGAGCATCGCTTGCAACTCGCACATCAGCTCCAGCGCGCCCTGGACCGTGGACGGGTCCTGGTAGGGATGAATCTCGGCGAAGCCCGGGTAGCGGGCGACCGCCTCGTTGATCTTCGGGTTGTACTTCATCGTGCAGGAGCCGAGCGGGTAGATGTTGATGTCGATGGCGTGGTTCTTCTGACTGAGGCGCGTGTAGTGGCGGATCACGTCGAGCTCGCCCACCTCCGGCCAGTCGAGGCCGTCCCGCCGCAAACCGGCCGGCAGGGGTGTCTCGGGGACGTCCGGCTCGGGGAAGCCCACGGCGCGGCGCTCCGGTTGACTCAGCTCGAAGATCAGCGGCTCAACGGCCATGGATTCGTCCTTCTCCGGCGGTGTAATTAACCTGGTTAACCCTTCCCGCGGCCGATGGTAGCACGCGGGTCGTACGCGGACCAACCGCCGCGACCCCTGCACCGCTACGCGCGTCTGAACGCCGCGCCGTCGGATTCCTCGGCTCGATCGACCAGGAGGCACCACCGCGAACGTCGCGGCTTGCTAAGATGGCGTCGTGAGCTGATGGTGCCGTGGACGGCCCGAGGCGCGCAGGAGGCATGATGCCCCGGAGGCCGATCCACTACGGCTGGGTCGTAGTGGCCGCCATCGCCACGATGTTGATGGTCGCCGCGGGTGCGCGCCTGCTCTTCGGGGTGGTTCTCGTCCAGCTGGAGGCACACTTCGGGGCGAGCCGTTCGACACTCACCGGCGCCGTGCTGCTGAACATGGTCGTCGTCTCGGTGCTGCAGCCGGTGGTCGGATCGGTGGGTGATCGCATCGGCGCGAAGCGGGTTTTGGTAGTCGGCTGTCTTTTGGTCGGCGCGCTGCTGGTCCCTCTCTCCTTCGCCACCGCGGTTTGGCAGCTTTACCTGCTGTACGGAGTCGTCGCTGCCGTTGGATTCGCGGCGGTCAGCCCGGTGAATACCACGACGCTCGTGAACCGTTGGTTCGTCGAACGCCGGGGCACTGCCCTGGCGCTTGCCACCTCCGGCACGGCCTTCGGTCAGCTCCTCATCGTGCCGCTCGCGACGTGGACGCTGGTGCGAACGGATTGGCAGACGACGTACCGGCTCCTAGCCGCCCTCCTCATCGTCGTGGTTGCGCCGCTCGGGGTGCTGCTGCTCCGCGAGCCGACGCGGGCGGCGAGCGCTCGAGGGCGCTGGGGCGAGCGCCGAGACGGAGGGGCACCGGCGGCGACCGTTTTGCTGTCGCTGCGCTCACCGGCCTTCTGGCTTCTGGCGTACGGGTTCCTCGTCTGCGGTTTCACCATGGCATTTGCCAACACCCACTTCATGGCGTTCGCCGACGACATGGGGATGGAGCCGATGGCGGCGGCGGACGTCATCGCCGTCGTCGCGATCTTCAGCATCATCGGCACCGTCCTGCTCGGCTTGCTCGCCGACCGGTTCCAGCGGCCGCCCGTGCTGGCGCTGACCTACGCGCTGCGCGGGTTGTCGTTCCTGCTCCTGTTCTTTCTCCCCGTCGGGAGCCTGACCTTCGTCTACGCGGTGGTCCTTGGCGTCTCATGGACGGCCACCACGCCGCTCACCGCGGCGATTGCCGGCGATCTGTACGGGCACGCCAACCTCGGCGCCATTTTCGGCGCAATGTTTACGTTCATGCACATCGGCTTCGGCTTGGGAGCGTATCTCGACGGGCTGATGTACGACCTTGGCGGTCAATACCACGGCGCCTTGATTGCGAACGGCGTCTTGGGCCTCACCGCCGCGCTCGCCGCCGCCCTGGTCCGGACGCCACGTGTGTCGGCCACGGCGCGCCGGCACTCCGCTTCGTCACTTGCCGGCACGTCTTTCCCGGCTGACTGACCGACGATCGTCCCGTGCAGTGAGATAGACGGGTCGGCGCTCAGGCGATCTCGGGCTCGAACTCCGGCGCCGGTGCAACTACCGGCGTCGCGCGACGACTGATGACGTGCGCCCTAATCAGCAGCGGGACGAGCGCGCACGCCAGCGTCGCGGCGACCACGAGCGGGAGTGACGGCCGGACCGCATACAGTTGGCCGGCGATCACGGGCGCGAGGGAGAAGGCGAAGCCGCCGAGCATCTCGCTCGTGGCGAAGGCGCGGGCCCGGTGGCGCTCCGGCGCGAGGACCGCGAGGGCAGCGGCGAATAGGGCCCACGCCGAAAAGAACCCGCCGCGCAGCACGAACGCCAGCACGATGAGAGCGATTGCATCGCTGCGGACGAAGGCGACCAGGCCAGTGGCGACGAAGGCGACGGCGAACGCGATGGCGACAAACGGGGCCGCCTGCAGCCGCCGGGTGCGCGCTACCGTGAGCCCGAAGAGAACCGTACCGACGGCCGCCGCGCCCCCGAGGGTCGCGACCCGGGCGGGATCCATGCCGCGCTCGTCCTTGAGGAAGGTTGGGACGAGCGTGGTGCCGAGCGCCAGGGCGAAGATCGTTGAGACCTGCAACGCGAGCACGCGGCGCACCCCAGGATCGGCGAGGGCCTCCGGGTAGGTCGACGCGGCCGTCTCGGTTGCGCCCGATTTCCTGCGCGACCCGCGCTCGATTCGCGAAAAGGCGGCAACCGAGGCAGCGGTGCAGAGCGCGGCGAAGATAAACGCGGCGCGCATGCCCCAGATGCTCACGAGGGCGCCGGCGACGAGCGGACCGAGACCGAAGGCGATGGCGGGGCCGACGGTGAACACCAGCGTGAAGGCCCGGACTCGGTCGCGGCCGGCGTGCGCGACGACATGTGATTGAGCCAGCGGGAACGCCAGCTCGCCAATCGCGCTTCCAATGACCATCATGAACAGATGGGTCCAGTGCGTGGCGATGGCGGCTCCGACCATGCCAAGTCCGGCCGCGACGCGAGCGGCGACGATCAGCCGCCGGGCGCCGAACCGTTCGGCAAGTATCGCCGAGGGGGCTAGAGCGGCAAGACGGAGCAAGCCGGATGAACCGATGACGAGGCCGACGACCGTCACAGGGGCGCCGAGGGCCTCGATCCAGAGAGGCCAGATCCCCATGTAGCCGCCGAATGCCGCCTCCACGAAGACCATGCCCCAGAAGACGGAGCCGACCTCTCCACCTAGGCCAAAATGCCAGGTCCAACGCCCATTCTGTCGGTTCCGGCGCATGCTGCTAGCGGGCTCCGTGGAGACTTGAGTCACGAGGCGGTCCGCGGGGAATGGTCAAAGGACGGCGCCGGTCAATTCTACCGCCCTCTGCAAAGCCGACGATGGGACGCGTCGGCGGTGACGGCATGCCACTCCATGGTGGCCCCCGCGGACGGGGCTGCGCTAGAGTGAGGCCGCCGATGAACGCCGGCGCCGCATGGGGAGCAGCGGACAGGTGAATCCGTACGTCGCCACGGCCTTTGCCATGTGCGTCATCGTCGCCATTGCGGTGGCGGCGACGGCCTACCTTGCGGTGGTTTTCAACCGGCGGGCGAAGGACGACCTGGTGGCCGCGCTGACCCCGCTCGCGGAGGCAATCGGTGGCAAGGTGAACCTAGATGAGGCGACAGTCACCGGGCGCCACGCCGGCCACCTCGTCTTCGGACGCGTGGCGAACGGACCGGGTGGCATTGGCCGCCTCTTTCACACCGAAGTGATCGACGCCGCTGGCGGGACCGCCTGGGAATGGAGCTCGCTCCCGTCGCGGGACACCCCCGATGCACCAAAGCGGACCTTCGCCTCAGCCGACCCCGATCTCGACGGTCGGTTAAGGGTGGACTGGGAAGCGGTGGCCGCCGCGGCCGTGCCTGACGCCGCTCGGGAGCGCTTCGGCTTCGAGTACGACCCCGCGCCGGGGCACGTCCGACTCTCTCGCGCCATGCGAACGCGCCATGACATCCCCGATGCGTCAACCTTCGTGCGGCAGCTCAACACCCTCACCGCGTTCGCCCAAGCCAACCGCCGGGCGCAAGGGGCACCGGCCGGCGAGGCCGAGGATGAGGCAGGTGCCATTCCCATACTGCGGCCGCGGCCGACCGTCCGGTAGCCGCATGTCCCCTGAAGCCGAACCGGCGATCCTCTTTCCGGCGCGCGCCGGTCAAGCGGTGCGGGTCGACTCCCTTGCCGAGGAGCAGGCCTATCTCAGCGCCTACCCCAGCGCATTCGGCCCGTGGGAGGTTGTTTCTCAAACCCTGTCCACCCGTGATGGCCATGCGACGGATCGCCTCGTGGTGTGCGCAGGGGCCGGCGCGGGCTCGGTTGTCGAGACGGAGGTGCTCTTCGACGTTTCCTCGTTCGTCGGCACGCCCGGGCTCACTCGCCTCGGCGGCTTCACCACCGAGTTTCTCGACCGGTTGACGCACGGCGCGCTCGAGTTCGCCCGCTCGAACGTTCCCCTGCACCCCGGTACCCTGCCGCGCTTTCCAGTGCCGTCGGCACATTACCCTGGCCGGGTCGATGTTCCGCTCGCGCTCCTCGCCGTCGACGCGGGCCGCCGTGGGCTCTTCGCTCCGCCCCTCGTCGTCACGCTCGATTATCCGGGCGGCGCGCCCTTCGGCGTCGGTGACTTCCCGGGCTTTCGCCCGGCGGACTGGCCGCCGCCGCGGCTCGGCGATTGGCCGCCGCCGGCGGTGGCCGCCCTCGACCGCGTGAGGCTACAAGGCACGATCGCCCGTTTCAGCGGCTGCGTTACCCGGCTACTCGACGCCTGGCTGGGAGGTGCTGACTACGCCCACAGCTCCGACGACGTGGCCGAAGCGTTCGCCCTACTCGCCGTATTAGATCTGCCGGCGATGCTGGAGATCTACGAGCGACTGAACGCGGCCTACGTCGGCTGGCTTTCGGACGCGGGGCGCGGCTCTGGTCCCGCCTCGGGGAGCGGCGGGTAGCCGTTCGCCTCGGCAAGGCGGGAGGCGTGGTCGCGGGCGTAGACCTCCGGTTTCAGCACGCAGAGGAAGGGGAGGTTGCGGTAGAGCTGGCGGTAGTCCAATCCGTAGCCGACAACGTAGGCGTTCGGTATCGTGAAGCCGGTGTAGCGGACCGGGACGTCGATCAGCCGTCGCTCGCGCTTGTCGAACAGGACGCAGACATCGAGGCTGGCTGGCCCCCGCTGTCGAAGCTGGGAGACGACAAAGTCGAGGGTCAGACCTGTGGTGGCGATGTCCTCGATCAAGAGGACGTCACGCCCAGAGATGTCCAGGTCAAGGTCCTTGCTCCAGCGAACCCGCTCCACCTGCTCCTCCCGCCAGGGGGCCACGGCCAGGAAATCGATGGCGAGCGGCCGAGTGATGGCTCGGGCCAGGTCCGCAAGGAAGAACGTGACCCCCTTGAGCACGCCGACGAGGACGATCGAGCGACCGGCGTAATCGGCCGAGATCTGCGCCCCGAGCTCGGCGACACGGTCGGCGATCTCGACGGGGCTGTACAGGACCCGTTCGATGTCGGCTTCCGGGAGCGACGTGATGTCGACGGCACCGTAGCCGACCCGCGCGAGTAGCTCGTAGTAGTCGCGCCGGGTGAGGAGGACGACGTTGACCTCGGGATGGGCCTCCTTCATCCGTCGCAGCTTGCGGTGCTTGCGGGTGATGAGACTCTGCTTCATCGTCGTCAGCTCGACGTACAGGTCGTGCTCGGGAAGGTAGAAGTCGGGGGTGAACAGTTCCAACGCGCGCCCGTCCTCCCACCGGACCGGGAACGACGTCGGCTCGTACTCCCAACGTACGCGGTAGAAGTCCATCAGCCCCGCGAACTCGGCCTCCGCCGGGTGGGCGAACGCGGCTCGGCCGAAGGCCCGTGGCACCGGTCCCGGCTCCTGGGGGAGAGGCTCGGCGTCGTTCCGATCGGCGGGTGGGGGCGCGGTCGGAGCGGGAGCGACGGGGACTGCTGGGTCCGCCACCACCCCGCCGGCGGCCGGCGCATCGGGCATGGCCTGCTCGCCGGGGACCGGGTTGACCCGGTGCCGGCCGATCACGCGGCGGCCCCTCGGGGCACCGGCGCCACGGCGCCGCGAGCGGCGAGACGGGCGGTCAGGACGGGCGCGATGCGACCGATCCAGGTGCCGGCCGCGAACCAGCCGTAGGCGGTCACGAGCATGCCGACCGCGACATCGACGACGTAGTGCTCTCCCAGGTAGACGAGTGCCACCGCCATCAGCGCCGCATAGACCAGGGCGAGGACGCGCCACCGCTTGCGTGCTGGGCGGGCGGCGAAGACGAGGAGGAAGGTGATCGCCATGTGGATGGAAGGCATCGCGGCAATGGGATTGGACTCCCCAATGACCCGGTAGCTCGCGGTGTAGATGCCACCGCTCAGATGTCTGCCGACCGGGTCCATGACGCGGGTCACCGGTGCCGCCGCCGGCGTGTTGAGCGGATCGGGCGCTAGCCATGGTGGATTGGATGGAATCAGGAAGTAGATGAACAGCCCTACGGCCAAGAGGAGCGTCATCGCCCCGAGATAGTGCCGAAACAGCGCCGGGTTCCGTTGCCAGAGGCGGATGGCCACGAGGTGCGGCACGATGAAATAGGACCAGTGGACCCCAGTCAAGAAGTAGTCGTGCCAGCGCAGTCGATCCGGGTCAAAGAAGCGATCCTGGAGCATGATCGTCGGCAACTGGCCACCGAACAGCCAGCGCTCCAGCCGCGCGACGTTGCCGTTGAGTGTCTCAGCCAGGGTCGTCTCGTCGGCGAGCGAGCGGAGGGCGCTAAAGACGAACCAAACCGCACCGTACGGCACGAACGATAAGAGAAATGATCGTGTTCGACCCACGGGGACAATCAACACGGCCAGGGTGACAAACAGCCCCCAGCCGACGAACGTGCGATTGGTGAAGACCGAGGCCGCGATCAAGCCAACCGCGATGAGCACCCGGATCGCCAAGCGGCGCCGCACCCAGCGCTTGGGGAAGCGGTGGAACGGAGGAGGGCTGTCCGCGGCCGCGTCGTCGCCGAACGGGAGCGGCGCGTCGTCAGAGAGCGGCGCACCGCGGCGGGTCCCAGGGGGGGAAACTCGCACGACGTGGGACCGCACCGGTGGGCGCCCGGCGCTGGTTGGGGGGCCGTCTGTTACCGGGTCCGCCGGCGCCGGGTCGGGGACGGTCGCCCCCGACGGCAATCCGGCCGGAGCTCCCTTTGCCGTGCGGTCGTTACCCACCCGCGCTCCCGCCGAAGTCCATCGCGCTCCGCGGGTTAAGTATACGTGTCGCGGCGGCGAAACGACCGTGCGCGGCTAAAAGCCGTACCGACCGCGGGCCTTCTTGGTGACGGTAATCGTCTCCGGTACCTCGCCCGATGTCGGCTTGCGGGCGATGAACCCGCGCCGTTGCTGCTCCGCGACCCACGCCTCGTCGAAGCCGTGAGCCGCGGCGAGTGTGATGAAGTCGGCCGCTGGCCGGCTCGGCTCCGGCGACACCGCTTCGTGGTACAGACTCCGGCGCGCCTCTTCGGTCGGCGTCGTCCGTCGCAAGACGAGGCGCTCGACGACAGGGCCGCCACGAAGGTGCTCGACGATCTCGGGGAGGTCGCTCACCGTGACGCGGTGGTAGATGACGTTATCCGGATAGACGATGACGTTGGGTCCGATGTCGCACAAATCGATGGTGCCGCAGTTGTTGACCAAAATTTCGACGTCCAGACCCCGGCGGATGATGTCGAGCCGGAGCCGGCCGGCGACGTCGTTGGCGCCTTTCTGCGCGCAGTGGTTGGCAGTGCAGACGAGGACGTGCTTCCTTGTCCAGTACACAGCGCCACCTCCATCGGGAACACGCAGCGGCGGGTCAGCAGCGGTCGGTGGCTGCCGTGGGACGCCAGGGACGATCAAGAGCCAGTGGACCGCGCCTCAGCCGTGGCGGTACTGGACGCCGAATCCGCCCCGGGGGTACGTCCACTCGATGTTGTCGTAGACATAGCAGACAATGCGGCAGGTGCCGCACTCGACGCACCCCTCGTAGGAGAAGATGACGCGACCGTCGTCGGCCGGCTGGTAGCAGTTGGCGGGGCAGCAGTTCACGCACTGCTGTCGCTCGCATTGAAGGCAGACGTCGTGGTCGATAATGCGGATGTGGGCGCGGGTGGGGTCGATGTTGTAGGTGTTGAGGCTGAGCTTCCGTTCGATCGCCGCCGGGTCGAGTATGCGCGCCCGCCGGGCTCCTTCTTCAATGACGCTCATGGGCCAGTGCTCATCCGCTTCGTTCCACCACGCCGGGTCGCACCGCGGCAAGCCGCGACCGGCCGCGAGTCTACCACGAGTTCCTACGGGTCCCACGGCCGGTCGCGGCAGCGATGCCGAAGGCGGCGCGGGGTCACGTCACACGGCGGTCTCGACCGACTCACCGGCGCCGCGCCGTGATCGCCGGACGGCCGAGATCCCCGAGACGACGGCGATGAGCGAGACCGCGGCCATGACGAACCCACCGGAAGCGAGCGAGACAGCCGGGTCGTTCACGCCCCCTGTGGGATTCCCACTGTCGTCGTCGCGGTCGACGGCGCCCGGAGCGGCATCGCCCTGGTAGCCGAGACTCGCTTTCCACTGGCGATCGAGGTCGTCGAGTGTGACCCCCAGGGCCTCGCGGACGACCTCGTCGTAGGTCACGCCTTCGCCGACGGCCTCAATCAGTGCGGCCATCTCGTCCTCGCCGAACGTGTTGATGATGAAACTGACGATGCTGAAACTTTCGGCGTAGGCGAGGGTGGCTTCAGCGGGATCGTACGGGAAGAGCGAGTTCAGAGCGCGGACGGACATCAGCCGGCCGCCGTCGGCGGCGTCCTGGACTAATGAGGGGAAGCCTTCGTTGCCGCCCTCCTGGTAGTAGACCGCCAGCCCTTCGTCCATCCACGTCGGGGGACGGTTGAAGGGATTCTCGGTGACCTGGTGGAGGACTTGGTGGGCGATTTCATGGGGCACGACGCGCCCAACCTCGACAGTGTCGCCGGGGGGGAGGACCGCGAGGACCAAGGAGAGTTCGGTGAAGGAGGTGCCGGCGATCCAGGGCTCGCTGTTCGGTGCCTGCGCCCCAGCGAAGTCTTCTTTGGAGGAGTAAGCCCAGATTCGGACCGGGCGGCTGCGCTTCAACCCGAAATCGTCCTGGAGCCGGTCGATGGTCCGCTGGGCGGTGTCGAGGATCTGGCGGTTGAATGTCTCGTCGCCGTTGTAGGCATAGACCGTCACCTGACCAGTCGTCACTGAAGTCCAGGCGAAGCGGCTGTCCTCCCAGAGAAAGGTCTTGGCGTCGGTTTCCGTGACGTCGCCGTTGGAGTCAGTGAGCCGCCAGTAGTACGTGATATCGACGCCGGGCGGAAGGTAGTTGATCTGGGTGTCGAGCTGATAGGTCGCGTCGATGGTGGTCCCACCGGCGAACTGCGGAGTGGCGAGATTCAACGTCTCCTGGCTCGCCGTGGTGTAGAGCAACTCGACGTGCTCGATCGACGTCGGCGCCGAGGCGGTGAGTGAAAACGTGATCCCGTCCGGAAAGGATGGGACGGCCCCGTTGGCGGTGATCGTGACCGCTGGGGCCGCAGCGGAGTCGGGAGCCGCCGCCAAGAGCCAGAAGAAAACCGTCCCTGCGAGGAACAAGCCAAGCGCCAAGGAGTGGACTAGCCGAATCATACCGAGCTCTCCGTGGGCGCGATTTGCCGGTGGAGGTAGGCGTTGATAAAGGGGTCGATAGCACCGTCGAGAACCGCCTGGGCGTCTCCAACGCTGGTGTCGGTGCGGTGGTCCGTGACCTGCGTGTAGGGATGAAGGACATAGGAGCGGATGCGGTTGCCGAAACCGGCGGCGGTGTGCTCGCCCTTCAGCTTCGCCATCTCCTCCGCCTCCTCCCGGAGCCGACGCTCCAGCAGACGAGCGCGCAGGATCTTGAACGCCGTTTCCCGGTTCTGGATCTGGCTCCGCTCGTTCTGGCAGGTGACCACGATGCCGGTCGGAAGGTGGGTCAGGCGTACGGCGGAGCTCGTCTTGTTGACGTGCTGACCGCCAGCGCCGGATGAGCGGTAGGTGTCAACCCGGACGTCATCCTCGTTAATCGTGATCTCTGTGTCCCCCTCGATCTCAGGCATCACCTCCACGAGCGCGAAGGCCGTGTGGCGACGGTGGGCGGCGTCGAAGGGGGAAAGCCGGACCAGACGGTGAGAGCCGGCCTCGCCTTTGGCAAAGCCGTAGGCGCGCGGTCCGCGCAGCTCGACCGTCGCGTTCTTGATGCCCGCTTCCTCCCCCTCGGTGGAATCAAGGATCTCGGCCTCCAGGCCGCACCGCTCGGCCCAACGGACGTACATCCGGGTGAGCATCTCCGCGAAGTCCTGGGCGTCTATCCCGCCTTCGCCGGAGTGGACCACGAGGATGGCGTCAGAGTCGTCGTGCGGCCCACTGAGCGCGGCTTGCAACTCCAGGGCGTCGAGCTGCGTTTCGAGGGCGGTAACCTCCTCGGCGACCTCGTGGGCCAGCGCGACATCCCCGTCGGCCAGCTCGGCGAGGGCGGTCAAGTCGTCGGCCTGGTGCTCGACTCGCTGCCATGTCTCGACCTGCGAGCGCAAGTCGCCGAGCCGCCGCATGGCGCGCTGGGCCGCCCGTGGGTCGTCCCAGAAGGTGGGCTCCCCACTTCGTCGCTCTAGATCCGCAATCTCGCGCTCTTGGCTGTCGAGGTCAAAGGCGCCCCCGCAGCAACTCCAGGCGCTGCCGGATGGAGGACAGGGAACGAATTGTCTCGTCGCTCATACCGCTTCGGTGTCTCCGTGTCGCTATCGCGGCTGACGGTCGGGGTCCGACCTCAGTCCCGGTTGAGGTGTAGTTGTCCAAAGTATAGTCGTCGGCGGCATCTAGCCTCGGGGTTGAACCAGAGTCGATGGACCGTTCAACTCCTTGCTCAACGCGGGGCCGGCCGTGCGGAACACCTCAGCACAGCGCTAGGCGAGCTCACCGGCCGTGTCAGCATGTCTACTTGTATTGTTCGCCCGAACGCCAACTGAGCCATGAACGAATCAGGGTTAGTCAGGGCGTCGTGCCGGTGATCTGCTCGCGTGGTTTACGCTGGCCTCGTGGGCTGAGATGATGCGGCGCCGCGAGTCGGCTCATGGCGGGGGCGGGAGGAAGCGTGTCGTCGCTCGTAAGGGTGTTGCGGAACCGGGCGCTGCTGACCTTGATGCTCGGCCACTTCACCAACGACATGTTTGCCGGAGTGCTGACGATTCTTCTCCCTGGGGCCAAGGATCGGTTCGACCTGAGCAATGCCGCGGTCGGTCTGATCGCATTGGCTTACACGGCCGCGGCTTCGCTCTCGCAGCCCCTCTTCGGCCACCTCACCGACCGCTATAACCGCCGGTGGTTCGCCTCGGCGGTGCTGGTGTGGGGAGCGGGCTTTTCAGCGGCGTACGGGTTCGCCCCCAGTTACGGCGCCTTCCTCCTGCTCGCCGGTCTCGCCGGGATCGGCTCGGGCGCCTATCACCCGCTCGGCGCGGCCAACGCGGCGGGGATCACCGACGACCGGCACAAGAACACGGCGATGTCACTGTACACGGTGGGCGGCACGACGGGTTACGCCCTCGGTCCCCTCGTTGGGGTTGCTCTGCTCTGGCTATTTGGGGCCCGCGGGACATGGGTGCTCGCGGTGCCCGGGGTGCTCGCCGCCGCGCTGCTTGGGACCCAGATGCGCCACGTTGAGCGGGCACGGAAGGCGCGGGCCGCGGCTGCCGGCGCGCGGACCACGTCGGACCGACCGCAATGGAGCGCGCTGGTGCGGATCATGGGCGTGGTAATGCTCCGGTCGTGGGTCTTCCTGTCGGTCCTGCAGTTCGTGCCCATCTGGTACGACGACCTCGGATACGGCCGGGACCTTTATGGTCCGCTGGTGACCACCATCATTCTTGCCGGGGTGATCGGTACGCTGGCCGGCGGTGCGCTCGCCGATCGACTGGGCCAGCGGGTGGTGGTGGTCGGATCGCTGGTGCTGACGATCCCGTGGCTGTTGCTCTTCGCGGGGTGGCCGGGTCTGGTCGCTTTCTTCACAGGGCTGCTGTTCGGAGCCTCGTGCGATGCCAGCCTGTCGGTCACGCTGGTGGCGGCGCAGCGGATGCTGCCTGGCCGAACAGGGGTCGCCTCTGGGGTGATTCTTGGGCTCGGCTTCGTTACCGGGGGCATCGGCGTGCCCGTCACCGGGCGCATGGCTGACGCCATCGGGATCGCGCCGGCGCTCATGCTGCTCAGCGTGCTGTGCGCGCTTGGTGCGCTCCTCGCCCTGACGATCCCTGCGGCCGCTGGGCTGGCTGCGGGCGGCCCGGCGGTTCCATCTCCGGCGGTCGAGTCGGCGCGCGGGGGCGGCGACCCGCGACCGGCCCCATCGGGGCGCGGGTAAAGTCGGCGTGCGGTTCGGGCGGGTCGAGGGCGTCGTCGTTCCGATCGAGGAGGCCGGCGAGACGCGGCTGCGACTGACGGTCCACCTCGAGACCGGCTCCCGCCTTGAGGTGGTGCGGGAAGAGACGGTGCGGCCGCTCCGGCCGCTTCGATCGGCTGAAGATCTCGCGTGGCACGCCGACCAACTAACGCAGGAAACGATCGGCGTGGATCTCGCGGAGTTGGGGTGGGAGGCTATCGGCGTCGAGCAGCCGCCAGCGCGGGAACCCGGTGAACTGGCTCGCTCGGCGTCCTACGCCGTCCGAAACCTCAGCTAGGACAGGGAGGAGTGCAAACATGGCGAGCACCATGCCGGGTGGAGGCGCCGCGCGCCCCGTCCGCCTGCTGCTTGCCTGCCAATTGGCGCTCGCGATCCTTGGCGCCGGGGTGTGGCAGTGGACGCAAGCCTGGAAACCACCGCTGCCGGATGACCCGGGGCCGGTGGCCGGCACGATGATCCTGCCCGCAACGATTGAGGGCGCGTACCCGGCGGCACTGGCGCGAGCGCAGCGCTGGCGGGAAGAGGCCCGGCTCCTGAGCGCGAGCCAGCAGATCGACTGGCCCTTGGACCAGGCGTCCGAGGAGGCGGTCGAAGCGATTCCGAGCAACGGGTGGTTGACGTACGTCTTCGTCGCGCCGGTGCCCGGGCCGTTTGGCGAGGAGCGAGCGGCGTCGGTGAGCGTGGTGGTGGAGCGAACGAGCGGAGCCGTGGTGTTCGGCGAGGTTGTCGGTTGGGACACGCCGCCGGCGGGCGAGGCACCGGCCCTCAGCACATATCCCGTGACATCAACCGGGGCAGTATTGGCCGCCGAGGACGCCGGGGGTACCGGTTATCGTCGCGCCTGCCCGGTGCATCGGCACCTGACACGGGTTGGCCTAGTCGCCGGTCAGCGAGGTGGACCCGAATGGCTCGTCACCTACATTGGCGCTCGGAAGGGGGATCGGAATGGGCTAGTGATCCGGGTCGACGCGGGGACCGGGAAGGTGACCTCGTTTGAGGACCACTCGATCTCGTGCGAGGACGAGGCGAGGCGGCCGGGCGCTGGACCGCGTTTGTAGCGGCGCGACGCTCGGTCGAAGTGAGCCTGGGGGTGCGGCGCCCCAAGGACGGGGTTTATCCGCCGGTACGGGCGACTGATCCACGGTCCCGGCTGCTACAAGCACAGCACCGGACGCTCGCCGGCTGGCACCACATCAAGAGCACCAGGTGTCCTTGGTGGGGGCGAAGGCGGTTTCTTGGCAGGAGAGTGTTTCTCCGCGATGCGACGGAGCGAACGGGGTTTGGACTGCACCCCCGAGACCGGACCATTGCCTAAGTCAACTTCTCCTCGTGGGATGGCGGTAGGCTATCCGTTACGGGAGGAGAACGAGCGATGGGACGCGGACGGGTCCACAGCCGCGAGTTCAAGCTCGCGGTGGCTCGGCAAGTGGCCGGCGGCGAGAAGCGGCCGTCTCAGGTCTGCCGCGAGCACGGGATCGGCGAAGGGCTGCTGCTGCGTTGGCGCCGCGAGTACGAGGCGCGCGGCGAGGCGGCGTTTGCGGCGCCTCAGCCGTGCGAGACCGAGGCCCTCAGGCGGAGGGTGGCGGAGCTGGAGCGCCTCTGCGGCCAGCTGGCCCTGGAGAACGCCGTCCTAAAAGGGGCGTTGAGCGGCTCCCCCTCGCGGAGCGGCGCGCGATGATCGCCCCGGCGCGGCGGGCCTAGCCCGAGCTGTCGGTGCGCCGGCTCTGCGCGCTGCTGGGCGTGGGGCGCAGCTGGTACTACGAGTACCCGGCGCAACCGACTCGCCAACCTCCCGACGTCGTCGTGCGCGATGCCATCGAGCGGATCGCGCTGGAGTTCCCGGGGTACGGCTATCGGCGGGTGACGCACGCGCTGCGGCGCGAGGGCTGGACCGTCAATCACAAGCGGGTGCTGCGCGTGATGCGGGAGGAATCGTTGCTCTGCCAGCTCAAGCGGCGCTTCGTCGCGACCAACGACGCCGGGCACGCGCTGGGGACCTACCCGAACCTCGCGGCCGGCTTCGTCCCCACCGGGCCGGACCAGCTCTGGGTCGCCGACATCACCTACATCCGGCTGCCGACGACGTTCGCCTACCTCGCCTGCGTCCTCGACGCCTGGTCTCGGCGCTGCGTCGGCTGGCGCCTGTCCCGGAGGATCGACGCCCGGCTGACCGTGGCGGCGCTGGAGCAAGCCATCGGCGAGCGGCGGCCAGCGCCGGGGCTGATCCATCATTTGGACCGCGGCGTGCAGTACGCCAGCGCGGCCTACGTCGCGCGGTTGCAAGGGATCGGCGCGCAGATCAGCATGACGGCGACCGGCAACCCCCACGAGAACGCCAAGGCCGAGAGCTTCTTCAAGACGCTGAATTGCGAGGAGGTGTACCTGCAGGAGTACCGCACGTTCGAGGAGGCCGAGGCCAACCTCGGGCGGTTCATCGCCGACGTCTACAATGCCACGCGCCTGCACTCGAGCCTCGGCTACCTGCCGCCGGTCGAGTACGAAGCGGCGTACCCGCTCTCGGTGCCTGAGGGAGGGCCGACATGAAGTACGCGCGCATCTACGCCGACGAAGCCGGGGAGTCGCACTTCGAGGACGTGGAGGTCGGGCTGGCCCCGCGCGACTTCGCCCCGCCCGCCCCGCCCCTGCACCTGTCGCCGGTGGAGCCGGCCACCGGCGTCGCCTTCGTCCGCTTCCCGGCCGGCCGGGCGGGGGACTGGCACCCGACCCCCCGGCGGGAGTACTTCGTCTTCCTGGCCGGCGAGGTCGAGGGGGAGACGAGCGACGGCGACCGGCGGCGCTACGGCCCGGGGAGCGCGGTGCTGCTGGAGGACACGACCGGCAAAGGGCACCGCAGCCGGGTGGTGGGCGACGGCGACGCGCTGGCCGTCGTGGTGCAGCTGGCCGACTGACCGGGCAGGTCAAAAGCTGGATCGAGTTGACTCTGCCACTGGTCCGGAAACGTGGGTTCACTCCAGTTGGACTCGGAAGGCCACAAGACCATCGCGTCGTCCGCTGGCCTCACTCGGCGATCCAGCGCACTTGCGTCGCCGCCCGGAATCCTCGCGATGACACGGCGGATCAGGGCCGCACTCGATAACGTGCTCCCCGTGTTCCGACTTCTAGACCTGCGCCGGACACCGAGGCGGTCGTCAGCCCTGGGGGCCCTTGCCGCCCGCGCCGTTTACCAGGCGTCCTCGCAGACGAGACGTTGGTAGAGGGCGTCGAGCTCGTCGTCGGAATGGTAGTGAATGGTTAGGGTGCCGCCCTGACCGGCCCGGCCGCGCTTGAATGTGACCTTGGTGCCGAGGGCGCCCTGGAAGCGGTCTTCCAGCCGCGTCTCATCCAGCGGGCGGGACCGCTTCTCGGTGGCGGCCGGATGATCGCCGGACAGCCAGCGGCGCACGGCATCCTCCGTCTGGCGCACGGTGAGGCCGCGTGTCAGGACCAACTCGAGCAAACCGATTTGGTCGACGGCGGTGGGGAGCCCGAGTAGCGCGCGGGCGTGGCCCTCGCTGATCTGACCGCTGTTGAGCGCCACCTGAATCGGCTCAGGGGCGGCGAGCAACCGCAGGGTATTGGTAACGCTGACCCGTGACCGTCCCACTCGCTCAGCGACTGAGGCCTGCGTCAGCCCGAACTCCTCAATCAGCTGGCGGTAGGCGGCCGCCTCTTCCAGCGGCGAAAGGTCGGCGCGCACGACGTTCTCCACCAGCGCCAGTTCCAGCATCGCTTGCGGGGCGGCTTCTTTGACCACAACCGGCACGGCCGTCAGTCCAGCGAGGCGGGCGGCCCGCCAGCGGCGCTCTCCGGCGATCAGGACATACCGACCGCGCTCTTCCCCCCGGGTCACGAGGAGCGGCTGAATGACACCGTGGGCGCGGATTGAATCGGCAAGGGTTTGCAGTTGCTCGGGATCGAGGCTGGCGCGCGGCTGATGCGGGTTGGGCGCGATGGCGTTGAGATCAACCTCCAGCGCGGCAGCCTGCTCGGGAGCGGGCAAGGACGGGATGAGGGCGCTCAGACCACGCCCGAGGCCGCCCTTCCGAGAAGACGCGGCGCGGCCGGAGGCGGCGGTTGTCGCCGCCTCGGAGTCGTCGCGGCCGGAGGGTACGGGGCGCTCCATGCGTCGGTCGATCTCCGACTAGGGATACGATGGCTGCTCATGGCTAGTCTAGCATCGGACGACGGCCGGTCGGTCGCCGGTTGGCCGAGACGCCCGAGCGGCGGGAGCCGTTGGGTATACTGGTTTGATTCCGGCCGCAACCGACGCTCGGGCGGTCGCTTGATCGCTTGCCTCGCGGTGTCCGGCTCCAGTGGAAGTTGGCACGGGTTTGAATTGGGAACGGGTCGGCGAGTTCCTCCTCAGCTCGCTCATTCTCGGCGTCGCGGTCCTGCTCGCCTTCGGCCTTTCCTACTGGGCATACCGCGCACGAACCGACCGCTCCGCCCACGTGGGGCTCTATCTGCTGTTTGGGTTGCCCGGGTTTTTGCTCGCGGGAGCGGGCCTCGCGCTCGCGGTCAATGGCCGGCGGGAAGGCCTCCTCCTCCTCCTCCTCGGGCTCGGGCTCGGGTTACCGCTGCTCAAGCCGGTGCGACGGCTCTTCGCGGCGGTGACGCCGATGGACCCCGCCTCGCCCGTCGACATGGTCGGCCTCTGCTTGGTGCTCGCGGTCACTGGGGGACTCATCTACGGCATCGTTCGCTCTTCCGGACCTGCTTCGGACGTCCCGTCCGTCGGTATCGCCGACCTTGTCCTGCAAGCGGCGGCGGAGTTGGGCGTGGCGTACGCGGCGGTGGGGTGGTGGTTCGCGCGGAGCCTCTCGCAGGCAACGGAGCGGCTGGGGCTGCGCCTGCCGACCCGGCGCACCTGGCTCGCGGCCGGAGGGTTCCTGGTCGCGGCCTTCGTTGCCGTGGCGATCGGCGGTCTGATCATTGAGGTGGTCCAGCCGGAAGTGGCGGACGAGCTTGAGCCCGTGACGGACGAGTTGACGGCCGATGTGCAGAACCCCGTAGGCGCCGCCGTCCTTGGCCTCAGCGCTGGCGTGGGTGAGGAGGCGATCTTCCGCGGCGCGCTCCAGCCGCGCTTTGGCATCCCGCTGACGTCGATGCTCTTCGCCTTAGTCCACGCGCCGCAATACGGCTTCTCCCTGGCGATTTTCTCTCTCTTTGTCGTCGGCGTCCTGCTGGGACTGGAACGCCGATACTTCGGCACGACGGCGGCGATTCTCACCCACGCGGCATTCAACGCCCTCGTGGTACTCATCCAGGCGGCCGCGTAGGACGCGAGCCAGTGTCGCCGTGACGTCGGAGACCGCGCGGCCGACACGGTCCACCCGATGACTCCCTCGTGCCTCGGCGATAATCCCAGCCCGGGACCAGGGACTGCCCGGCTCGGGCGCGCGGAAGGGAGCGGCTCATGCAGGTGGTTGAGATCCGCGATCTAGACGGGCCGAACCTGTTTCTCCTGCTGCCGGCGATCAAACTGGAGCTTGAAGCAACGGGGGGCGATCTTTCGTCCGAGGGAATCGCAGCCCTGGCAGCGAGACTGGAGCCGCTTGGCGTCAGCGACGAGGCGAGACCGAGCGGGATGGTCGCGCTCAGCGATCTGCTCCTTGAGGCGGTGGTCGCCTTGCATCTGCGGGCGGGCGCGCCGGAGCCGGAGGTCGCGTGGATGGAGCTTGAGACTCCAGGCCACCTCGCGGTCGCCTTCGGGTGGATGCGGCGGCGTTTCGCTCGAGAGGTGGCGCGGGTTGTCGGCGCGGTCGCCATCGGCGAGCCGATCGACCTGCCCCCCGTGGCGGACCAGTTGCGGGAACTCCTTCAAGCCGCGTCGGAGCCGGCCGACGTGCCCGCTCTTGTCCGGGACATCGACCGCTCGATCCCGATCGTCGGCATCACCGGGACCAATGGCAAGACGACGACGACCCGACTGATCTCCCATGTCCTGCGGCAGGCGGGGCGCAGGGTCGGGTGGTCCTCGTCGACCGGTGTTTACATCGAGGGTCAGCCGGTTCTGGAAGGGGACTACACGGGGCCCACCGGGGCAAGGCGCGTTCTCGAGGAACCCGGATTGGATGTCGCTGTGCTGGAGACGGCGCGCGGCGGGATCCTGCTGCGTGGGCTTGCCTACGAGAGCAACGACGTCTCCGTGTTCACCAACGTCAGCGGTGACCATTTGAACCTGCACGGCGTGCGGACGGTCGAGGGCCTGGCCCGGGTCAAAGCGACGGTGGTCCGCGTTACCCGGGCCGAAGGCTACGCCGTACTGAACGCGGACGATCCCCTGGTCCGGGGGGTCGCGGGCTCACTTCGAGCGTCGCCGTTCTGGGTGTCGAAGGAGGCCGAGAACCCCACGGTGGTTGGTCACGTGGCCGCGGGCGGGCACGGGCTCTTCCTGCGCGGTGGTGAGGTCGTCTACGCGCGGGCTGGGTCGGAGTCGGTGTTGATGGCGATCTCCGACGTGCCGATGACCTTCGGCGGGCGCGCGCCCCACATGATCGAGAATGCACTCTGTGCGGCAGGCGCCTGCCTCGGCCTCGGTCTCGACGCGGCAGAGGTGCGCGAGGGGTTGGGCTCTTTCCGGAATACGCCGGACCAGAACACGGGTCGACTCAACGTCTTCGACGTGGGCGGCGTGATTGTCATCGTCGACTATGCCCACAACGAGGCGGGACTAGCGAACCTCCTCCAGTGTCGGCGACGCGTCCCGAGGCGCGGGGGGACGTATCGTCAGCATCATCGGCACCGCGGGCGACCGCACCGATGACGCCCTACGGGAACTTGGACGGCTCGCGGCAACTCGAAGCAACCGTGTCATCGTCAAGGAAACGACGCGGTACCGCCGCGGCCGCGACGTCGCCGAGATGACCCGGCTCTTTGAGGAGGGAATCGCGGCCGGTGGCGACACCTCCCATCAACTGGAGCGGGACGAGCTCTCAGCGCTCGCTGTCGCGCTGGCCGATGCGCAACCGGGCGACGTGGTGGCGATGATGTGCATCGAGCAAGTCCAAGAGATCCAGGCACACCTCGCGGAGATTGGAACATCCGTGTCCTAATGGGCTTGCCGCCGGTGGCAGAGCCGACGCGGGCCCGCGCGGACTGAGCCGCGGGCGATCGAGGCGATGCGCCGGCTACAGCTGGCTTAGCTCAAGGAGGGCGAGCCCGCCCATTACGGCAGCGGCGTGAACGGCCCGGGTCAGGGCATGGCAATCCGGACGTCCCTTGTTGAGGGGTCTGGGCTCCTTTCCGGGATCGTTCCTCGAGCCGGACCGGATCAGCCGCCTGTATCGCGTCCGTCGCGACCGGTGAGTGATTCCCAGACGAGCAGGGGTCGATCCACGAGGAGGACGACGAGGTCATTGCGACCGGCGCGTCCGACCGCGGTGTGGGCGGCCTCCACCTCGTTCAGGACGATGCTGACGCGGTCCTCGGGCAACCCGCCCTCGGTTGCAGCGACGCGGAGCATCTCGGCGACCTCGCCGCGCGGACGGCCGCGGGGGTTGGCGTCCTCGCGAATGACCAGGTCCTGGAAGGTGCGGCCGGCGAGCTCGCCGAAGGCGCGGACGTCGTCGTTCGAGCGATCGCCCGGCATGGCAATCATTGCCACCGCGCGCTCGGCTTCCATCCGCTTCACCAAATCGGCCATCGCCTCCAAACCCGCGACGTTGTGGCAGTAATCCATCAGGACGCGGCGGCCGTTGACGTCGAGCAGGTTGAAACGACCCGGCGTCTGGAAGAAGTTGGACGTGAACGTCCGCAGGGCGTGACGGATGTGCTCGAGCTGGACGTTCTCGGCGAAGGCGGCCGCCGCCGCCGCGAGCGCGTTAGCGACGTTGACCCGGACGCGGCCGTCGAACGTGGCCGGGATCTGGTTGGCGAGCAGCAGGCTGGTATCGCGCCGGTGCTCGATCAGCGTGATCATCTCCCCCTGCCTCGTCTGGCGAAGCACCACGGCCTTGCCCCGCTCGCGCAGGTGGTCGCGGATGACGGGATTCTCCTCCTCCAGGCTGAAGAAGATGATCTCGCCACGGGCCCGGCGCGCCATCTCCACGGTCCAAGGGTTGTCGGCGTTCAGGACGCTGGCCCCTTCCCGAAACACGGATGCTGGGACCACGGCCTTCACGCGCGCGAGGTCGGCCAGGGTGTCGACGCCGCGCAGCCCCAGGTGGTCGGCCGCGACGTTAGTGACGACGGCGATGTCGCAGCGGTCGAATCCCAACCCGGAGCGGAGGATGCCGCCACGCGCCGTTTCGAGCACCGCGTAGTCGATGGCCGGGTTCTTGAGCACCATCTGGGCGCTGGTTGGGCCGCTCATGTCGCCGGCCAAAATCTGGGTCTCGTCCACATAGATGCCGTCGGTCGTGGTCAGGCCGACCTTCTTGCCGGCGGTCTTCATGATGTGCGCGATCATGCGGCAGGTCGTCGTCTTCCCGTTGGTGCCGGTCACCGCGACGATCGGCACGCGGGACCGCTGACCGGGCGGGAAGAGCATATCCACAACGGCGCGACCGACGTGGCGCGGATGCCCCTCAGTGGGGTGCGTGTGCATGCGAAAGCCGGGACCGGCGTTGACCTCGACGATCGCGCCCTTGGTTTGGCGGACGGAGACGGCGATGTCCTCCGTGATGAAGTCGATGCCCGCCACGTCGAGCCCCACGACCATCGCCGCCTGGCGGGCGATCTCGCAGTTGTCGGGGTGGATGTCGTCCGTGCGGTCGATGGAGGTGCCGCCGGTGCTCATGTTGCCGGTGAGCTTGAGCTGCACGAAGCGGTCCAGGGCCGGGACGTCGTCGAGGCTAAGTCCCTGCCGCTCTAGAACCTCCATCGTTTGGCTGTCGACGACGATGCGCGTGAGGATCTTCTCGTGCCCAACGCCGCGGCGGGGATCGGCGTTGGTGGCGTCGATCAGTTGGCGGATGGTGCGCTCGCCGTCGCCAATGACGTGGGCAGGCACCCGCTCGGCGACGGCGACGACCTGGTTGTTGACCACCAGGATGCGGTAGTCCTTGCCGGTGATGAAGCTCTCGACGACCACGACCCCGGCGCGGCTTTCGCGCTCGGCCAACGGGAAGAACTCGCGGACCTCGGTCTCGCTCGCGAGGTTGATAAAGACGCCGCGGCCGTGGTTGCCATCGAGCGGCTTGATGACTACCGGGTAGCCGATACGGCCCGCTTCCCGCACCGCCTCGTCCACGGTGCGCACCACGACGCCACGCGGCACGGGGATGCCGACATCGTGGAGCATCCGGTTGGTCAACTCCTTGTTACTCGCCACCTCGACCGCGATGTGGGCCGACTCACTGCTGATCGTCGCCCAGACCCGCTTTTGGTATCTGCCGTGACCCAGCTGAACTAGCGAGCGCCGCGGGTCGAGCCGCAATACGGGGATGTTGCGCCGGTCAGCCTCGGAAACGATGGCGCCGGTCGACGGCCCGTAGGCCAGACGCTCGGCGACGCGGATGACGCCTTCTTCGAGCTCGCGCACGAAGTCGAAGCCCGGTTCGGTCTCGTAGACGAGGTGGTTGCAGAGGCGGATCGCCAGGCGGCCGGCGGCGAGCCCGACGTCCTCCTGCTCGTACTGGTAGACGACGTTGTAGACGCCCCGCTGCCCGGTACCGCGCGTCTTGCCCCGTCGTACCTCGGCCCCCGCCAGGTTTTGAAGCTCCAGCGCGATATGCTCGACAACGTGGCCCATCCACGTCCCCTCGCGCAGCCGCTGGAGAAAGCCCCCGGGTCTACCGAGCGAGCAGGTGTGATCGTAGAGAGAAGGGAGGAACTCCGACAGGTGCTCATAGAAGCCGGGGTCTTGTTGGTGGGGCGGTCCTCGAGCTCACCGAGGTCGAGCACAAGATGGACGACCGGCATGCGCGCCCAAACGTTCGGCCCACGAAAGACGGTCGTTGAGCGGATCTCCAGCACCATCCTCACCTCCACGGGGTCGAGCGGTCGAGGAGCCGAAATAGGTTTGCCAACCCCCGGCGCGAAGTCGTCGCGTCGCCGTGTCCGGGCTCCGGGGACGGTCCGATGGTACTAGGTTTTGGTGCGGGGTTCAGCCTAGCGGTCGAGGAGTTGACGGCTGCGGAGATTGAAGCGGTGGCCGGGGTCAGGACGTGGAGGACGGCGCCGCTGATGGTGACTCCGCCGTGGCCCTTGACGCGAAAGACATCGGAGTACATCTGCCTACCGTCGACGATGGTGATGCTGTTGCGGCCGATGACCTCCAGCGTCTGATTCGGATCGATCAACGCGGCCGTGTCCTCGTCGACACCCACCCCCGCCAACGCCGGATTGGAGGCGACGAGGACGAGGAGGCGGCCGATGCGGTCGCGCTGGCGGAAGTGCTGGTCGATGATGAGGTCGGGCACCCGGCCGAAGCCGGCGACCATCTGCCCCAGCCGCTGCTTCGGCGTCTGCCCGCTGGCGCCACAGGCAACCATGTGGGAGGAAAGGATGGACGCGCCGGCGCTGGTGCCGGCGACGATGGCGCCGTCAGCGTGCCGGTCGCGCACCATGTCGGCAACCAGGGTGCCGCCGACGATGGCGGCCAGCCGCATTTGATTGCCACCTGTGAGGAAGATGCCGGTGGCGTCGTGGAGCGGCTCGACGGTGGCCTCGGCGTTGGCGTCTTCCCGGCTGGCGATGTAGACGACCTCCGCGCGAGCTGCTCCCATGCCGAGGAAGATCGCCTTGTAGCGCTCACCGGCCGACTCGATCGAGGAGGCAGTCGGGACGATAGCGATGCGCGCCGCGCGTCCGCCGGCGATCTGAACGAAGGTCGAGAGGATGACCTTGTCGTCCAGCTTGTCTTCGGCGCCCCCGATGGCCATGATCGCCCCGTGCGCGCGCTGGCCGACCGGCACGGTCGCGGTCGCGGGCCGGTCCGAGAGGACGGCGTTGGCTTGGCTCTCCATCCGCTGACTGACCCGTTCGCTGCGAGGTGAGGCAAGAACGGCTGGGCGCGCCGCCCGACGACCCCGCCTCGTTGACGAGCGACTGTAGCGCGCCCGCCCGCGACGCGTCAATTGCGCCCTGGTTGCACGGGTGGCAGACGGCGCTGCCATCCCCGCGCCGGTGGGCGTATCCTTCCTCGCGCGACGTGCCGCGAACCGACGAATCGCTGGCCGGAAAGCGGTGCTCGGCGCGGTAGCCCGACCACGTGGAGTTTCGAGACCGGCGAAAGGGCAGCATGACGCACCCGTTCGTTTCAAGGCTGGCCGAAGGGGTCGTTCTCGCCGACGGCGCGATGGGCACCATGCTCTACGCGGCCGGCGTCCCCCTGGAGGACTGCTTCGACGCGCTCAACCTCGACCGGCCGCAGCTAGTGTCGGCGGTGCACCGGGCTTACCTCGAGGCGGGGGCCGACGTCATCGAGACCAACACCTTCGGTGCCAACCGGTGGCGGCTGGAAGGGTTCAACCTGGGCGACAAGGTGCGGGACATCAACCGGCGGGCGGTCAAGCTGGCGCGGGAGGAGCGGGAGATCAGCGGCCGGCCGGCACTGATCGCTGGGTCAATCGGGCCGACCGTCCGTACGCTCGCGCCGTTCGGCACCGCCTACCCGGCCGAAGCCCGCTCGGTCTACCGAGAGCAGGTCGAGGCACTTCTCGAGGGCGGCGTCGACTTGCTGACGATCGAGACGATCGGCAACCTCGACGAGATGAGCCAGGCGGTCTGCGCGGCCCGTGACGCCTGCGATCTCCCCATTGTCGCGCTGATGACCTTCGCCGAGGACGGCCGCACCATCGCCGGCAATTCGCCGGAGGACGTGGTGGACTCATTAGTGCCGCTCGGTGTCGCCGCCATCGGCGCCAACTGCTCGGTCGGGCCGCAACGGCTGCTACCGGTCGTGGCTGCCATGCGCCGGCGGCTCGAGGTGCTCGGCGGTGCTGGTCCCGCGCTGGCTTGCATGCCGAACGCGGGTTGGCCGGCGCAGGTCGGCGGCCGGGTCATCTACCGCTCGTCGCCGGAGTACTTCGCTGACTTCGCCCGCCGGGCGGCGGCGGCGGGTGCGCGCCTCGTCGGTGGATGCTGCGGCACGACACCTGAGCACACCAAGGCGATGCGGGCCGTCGTCTCGAGCTGGAACGGGGCCCAGGTCGCCACGTCGCTCTCGGCTACGCGACCGGCGGCCGCGGTTCACGCGGTGCGATCCGCGGAGGCGGTGGTGCGGCCGAAGCCGGAGCTTGTCGCGATTGAGGGTCCGACGGAGGTGGCCCAGAAGCTGGGCAACAAGTTCCTGGTCAGTGTCGAGATTGACCCGCCGAAGGGCTTGAACCCCACCAAGGCCTTGGAAGGGGCTCGCCTCCTCAAGGAGGTCGGAGTCGACGCGATCAACGTGGCCGACTCGCCGATGGCGCGGGTGCGGATGAGCGCGCTGACACTGTGCTACCTGATCCAGCACCAGGTCGGGGTCGAAACGATCCTTCATTTCACCACTCGTGATCGCTCGCTAATGGGGCTGCAGTCGGAGCTGCTCGGCGCCCACGCCGTGGGGGTCCGCAATGTGCTCGCCCTCACCGGCGACCCACCGAGCCTGGGCGACTACCCCGATTCGTCGGCGGTGTATGACGTCGACTCCATCGGGCTGGTGCGGGTGCTGTCACGGTTGAACGCGGGGGTTGACTCGGCCGGGGCCTCCATCGGGCGGATGGCGGGCTTCACGATCGCCTGCGCCGTCGACCCCACCCGGGAGGACCTTGCCGAGGAGGCGCGCCGGCTGCGCGCGAAGCTGGAGGCCGGTGCCCACTTGGTGATGACCCAGCCGATCTACGACGTTGCGGTCTGGCACCGCTTTCTCGACGTCTTCGGGCGGGAGAACCTGACGGTCCCCGTGCTCGTCGGCATCCTGCCCTTGCAAAGCTCGCGGCACGCCGAGTTCCTGCACAACGAGGTGCCCGGCATCACGCTGACCGACGAGGCCCGGGAACGGATGCGGCGGGCGGGAGCCGACGGGCGGCAAGAAGGGGTGAAAATGGCTCAGGAGCTCCTTGGCGAGCTGCGGCCGCACGCTCAGGGCGTCTACCTGATGCCGTCGTTCGGTCGGTATGAGGTCGCCGCCGAAGTGCTCGAGATCCTGTCTTGAGTCGACGCCTGGCACTTGGAAGCGGGAGCGCTCTGGTCCCCACTCCGGGCGGCTAACGCCCCGCAGCGACGCGCTGACGTGAGCCAGGCGCTGGCTCGCGGGGCGCGCCCGTGATAGACTGCGGCCCGTGCCTGCGGAACAGCGGGTACGTGGGCGTGCGTCGGATACAACATCAATCCGCGAATCGCCTGCCAACGGTGTTGCTTGTTTGGGCAGTGGTGAGGGGTAAGGACAGGATGGTCGCGCAGTTGATCCGCTCCATCGAGGCGGAGCAGCAGAAGACGGACATCCCCGAGTTCGGGCCGGGTGACACGGTCCGCGTCCACGCCAAGGTGGTCGAGGGCAACCGGGAGCGGGTCCAGATCTTCGAAGGCGTTGTCATTCGTCGCCGGAGCGGGGGTATCAACGAGAACTTTACGGTGCGGCGCATTGCCTCGCATGGGATTGGCGTGGAGCGCACCTTTCTGCTCCACTCCCCACGCATTGACCGGTTAGAGGTGACGCGACGCGGGCGGGTCCGCCGTGCCAAGCTATACTACCTTCGCGGGCGAACCGGCCGTGCCGCCCGGATCAAGGAGCGGCGGACGTAAGGGCGTCCGCGGACTTCGGTAGTCGGAACCGCACCGCCGGGTCTGTTGATTGCCAAGATAGAGTTGCTCACGAAGCGCGCGCCGATCGGCGCGCGCTTCGTTACCTTGGAGCCATGGCACTGCGCGGACAGAGCACCGCGTCGAGCTGTTCGGTCGCGTGCGGACCGGATTTTGAGTTTGAACACGCGTTCTGGCGCGCGGGTACCCAGTGCGTTGCCGGGGTGGATGAGGTCGGCCGGGGGGCAATCGCCGGGCCGTTGGTGGCGGCGGCAGTCGTCCTCCCGCGGTGCGAAGGAGCGGCGCTCCACGAGCTGCGCGCCCGCCTAGCCGATGTGCGCGACTCCAAGCTGCTCCGACCGGGCGCACGGCGTGCCTTGCTGCCGGTGATCTGCGGCGTCGCCGAGGCGGTTGCGGTTGGCGTCGTTCAGGCCGACGAGTTGGACGCGATCGGTCTTGGGCCGGCGAACCGGCTCGCTATGGAGCGAGCGGTGGTCAACCTGCCGGTCGCCGCGGAGGCGCTGCTACTCGACGCGTGCGTGCTCGACCTCGGTCTGCCACAGGTCGGCATGATCGACGGTGACGCCCGCTGCATGTCGATCGCCGCCGCCTCCATCGTGGCGAAGGTAACGCGCGACCGCTTCATGGTCGAAGCCGGTGCGACCGATCGACGTTATGGGTTCGCCGAGCATAAGGGGTATGGCACGGCGTCCCACCTCGACGCCGTTCGAGAGCATGGCGCGGGACCGCTTCACCGGCGGTGCTTCGCTCCGATCCGAGCCCAGACGTTTGAGGACAGCGCTTGAGCCCGACTACACGGCGACTCCTCGGCGATGCCGGTGAGCGTCACGCTCGCCGGCACCTCCAGGCCAAGGGCTACGTCTTCGTCGCCGCGAACTGGCGCTGTAACGCCGGGGAGGTGGACCTGGTCATGCGCGACGACGAGGAGCTGGTGTTGGTCGAGGTCAACACGCGACGAGGGGAGGAGATGGGGCGCGCTGAAGAGGCGGTCTCACCGGCCCAGGCCCGCCGGCTCCTTGCCGCGGCGGATGCGTTCCTGGCGGAGCATCCGTCGCTGGACGACCGAATCTGGCGAATCGATCTGGTCGCGATTACGCTCGATGGTGCCGGTGTGGTGCGACGTCTCGTCCACCTAGAAAATGTGCTGACCGAAGGCTGACCCCGCGTGTCCGGTTAGGCGGTGCCGCGGCCAGCGCCACCAGAGCGATTGCCGCAGGGACTCAACTGGTGTTGGGCGGCTGCGTCGGCCCTGTTGTTGTAGGGGAGTCGGCGCTGTCGATTTGGCCGTGGAAAGCTCCTCCGCTTGACAGTCGGTCATGGTATGGGACATGCTCCGAGGCGCCGGGCGGCGAAGCGGTCGTCGTCGGGACGTGGTGCAGGAGGGAGAGACGGAATGGTGCAGCTTCGCAGCCGGTTCATCGCGCTTTGCGCGATCGCGGCGGCACTGGCGCTGGTCATGCTCGGGGGTGGCCGGGGCTTCGCCCAGGACGCGACGCCGATGGCGACGCCGATGGCCGGTATGGCGATGGCCCACCCGGGCCACATTCACACCGGAACCTGCGACAACTTGGGCGACGTCGTGGTGCCCCTGCCGGATGTGCCGGAGCCCTCGATGGTCACGGCCGCTGGCACGCCGATGGCCGGCACGCCCGTGGTGGGCACGCCGATGGCGGGGATGACGGGCGGCGGCCAGGCGAACCCGGTGTCAGCGGTGAGCACCACGGTCGACCTGGCGCTGACCGATATCCTCGCGGCGCCGCACGCGATCAACTACCACGAGAGCGCCCAGAGCATCGAGAACTACATCGCCTGCGGGAATATCGGTGGCACGCCGGACCAGGATGGCAACCTGTTCATCGGGCTTTCCGAGGTGAACGGCTCAGGCTACTCGGGCGTGGCCTGGCTGCAGGCGAGTGGCGATCAGACGATCGTGACGGTCTTCCTCGGTCGCAACACGACGTCCTAACACTCGCTCACGGTTGAGCACAGTGAACGCGGCCCGGAGCACGCTCCGGGCCGCGTTCCGTGTTTCCTGCAGGATGGCGATTCAACCCACGACTTCATCACCTAGGGAGAGGAGCAGACTGGGCATGACGCTCAGTGCCGCGGCAGGACCGTCTAGGGGTCGACGTGACGTTGTCCTACGTCGGCGGGGCGCTCCGCGCATGGGAAAGCCGTTTGCGAGCGGTCCTGCCGCATGCCCGTTAGCGTCGATGAGCGGCCGGGGAAGGCACGCGTGAGCGAGGAACAGCGTGCTGGACCTGTCCCGGGCACGCCGGTAACTGCCCATCGGGAGGCGGCGCCCGATGCCGTGCGCTGTGCGGTGCTAACGGTCAGCGATACCCGGACGGTAGAGACCGACACGAGCGGCGCGCTGATCAAGACAACGCTCGGCCAATGGGGTCACGCCGTGGTTGACTACCGCATCGTACCGGACGAACCTGCGTTGATCCGCGACACACTCGAGGCCCTGGCCCGACGCGCCGACGTTCAGGCGATCCTCTCCAACGGTGGAACCGGGGTCTCTCCCCGGGACACCACCTACGACGTTGTCGCCGCCCTCCTCGACAAGCGCATCGATGGTTTTGGCGAGTTGTTTCGGATGCTGAGCTACGCCGAGATCGGCTCGGCGGCCATGATGTCGCGGGCGGTGGCGGGGGTCTACCAGGGCCGGGTGGTGATCGCGATGCCGGGTTCTTCCAACGCGGTAGCGCTGGCGATGGAGAAGCTAGTCGTGCCGGAGTTGGGCCATCTGGTATACGAGGTCGGCAAGTAGCGGGACACCAACGGTTGGGTTGTCCACCAGAGGACCGTTCGGTAGCATGAAGCGCCCCCGCGCGGCCGTACCGTCTCGGCGGGGTTGTTTTCCTCAGCGACGAAAGGGACGAGACGCTTGGACGATGCCGCCAGCGGGCGTGCCGGCCGGCCGAAGCCGCAGGTCTTGAAGGGGTTCCGGGACCACCTCCCTGGGTCGATGATCCTGCGTCAGCGGATCATCGGCATCGTGCGGGACGTGTTCGAGCGGCACGGGTTCGAACCGCTCGACACGCCGGCCCTGGAGTACCTGGAGGTGCTCACCGGCAAGGCGGGCGAGAACGAGAAGTTGATGTACCACTTCGCGGATCAGGGCGGCCGAGAGGTGGGGCTGCGCTACGATCTCACCGTCCCGCTCTCCCGCGTCGTCGCAATGCACCAGAACGAGCTTGTGCTGCCGTTCAAGCGCTATCACATTGCCCCGGTCTGGCGCGCGGAGAAGCCGCAGCGGGGTCGGTTTCGTGAGTTCTGGCAGTGCGACGCGGACATTGCAGGCTCATCCTCGATGCTGGCCGATGCCGAGGTGGTCGCGGTGATGGCGGAAGCCTTGACCGCCCTTGGCATGCCGAATTTCACCATCCGGATCAGCCACCGTAAGCTGCTTGAGGCGCTGGGACGGGCAGCTGGCGTGCCGCAGTCCCAAGCCGGCTCGATCTATCGGGCGATCGACAAGCTGGACAAAATTGGATCGGAGGCCGTGGCGCAGGAGTTGATGCGGTCGGGGATCGCGCCCGTGGCCGCCGAGCGGGTCCTGAAGCTGGTGACCCTGCGCGGCGAGCCGGCGACCGTACTCGCGGAGCTCCGCCCGGTTCTGGAGGGGGTAGCGGAGGCGCGGCCGGCGATCGACGAGTTGGAGGAGTTGTTCGCCTGCCTGCCCGACTTTGGTGTTCCAGCCACGGTGTACCGGCTCGACCTGGCGCTCGCCCGGGGACTCGACTACTACACCGGTCCGGTCTATGAGGCGACGGTCGTTGAGCCGAAGGTGGGCTCAGTAGCCGGTGCCGGTCGGTATGATGGGCTGATCGGCACCTTCCTCGGACGCCCTGTCCCGGCGACGGGCATCTCGCTCGGGCTGGAGCGGATCATCGAGGTCGTCCATGCATACAACTTGCTCAGCGTGCCGACCACCGTGGCCGACGTCCTGGTGACGACCTTCCCCGACACGACCGGCGCGTCGGCCCGGATTGCGACGCAGCTGCGGGAGGCCGGACTTCGGGTCGATCTTTCGCTTCAGCCGACCCGCGGTCTCGGGGAGCAGCTGAAGTACGCCGGGCGGAAGGGCATCCCACTTGCCGTCATCGCCGGCTCGGCCGAGTTAGCCATCGGCGAAGCGGCGATAAAAGACCTGCGGACGCAGGCACAGGAGAGCCACCCGCTCTCCGAGTTGGCCGCTGCCGCGCGCGGCATGCTGGCTGGGGTCGAATTGCCCGCCGGCTGATTGAGGGTGAGGACACCGCCCACCCGGCGGTGATCCGGACGAGGGATCGAGCACGCCATGGAGCAGCAGCACGAGAGCGGCGACGAGTTTCAAACCTACATGCTCGTTGTTGCCCACCCGGACGATAGCGAGTTCGGCGCCGGTGGGACGGTGGCGCGATTGACCGAGGAGGGAAAGCGCGTCGTCATCATTCAGGTGACGTCGGGCAACAAGGGCTCGGCCGATCGCAACGCAAACCCAGACCAGGTGGCGGCGACCCGGGAGGCGGAGCTGAGGGAAGCGGCGCGGCGCCTGGAGGTGACGGAGGTAGTCTTCCTCCGCTGCATGGATGGCGAGGTGATGCCCAACCTCGACCTGCGGGAGCGCGTGGTGCGAATGATCCGCACGCACCGCCCGGACGTGATCATCACGCACGACCCGTTTCGGCCCTACGCGCTTCACCCGGATCACCGGGCCGTCGGCCTCGCCACGACGGACGCCGTCTACCCAACGGCGCGAGACCCACTCTATTTCCCGCATCATTTGGCGGAAGGGCTGGAGCCGCACCGGACCGCCGAGATCTGGTACTTCGGTGCAGACCAGCCGGACAAATTCATCGACATTACCGAGACGTTCACGCGGAAGATCGACGCGCTCCGCGCGCACGTCAGCCAGATTGGCGACGCCGAAGGGTTAGAGGAACGGATGCGCGAGCGCGCGGAGGAATTAGCCAAGGACCAGCCCTTCGACCTCGCGGAAGCGTTCAAGGTCGTTCAGATGCGCCGGTGAGGCGGGACTTACGCGGAAGGCGCCGGCGATGAATCGGGTGGAGGAGTTCGAGGCAAAGCTGTCCCGGATTCGCGCGCTCCTCGAGCGAAGCGGGCTCGACGGCCTGCTGCTCCGCTCCCGGGCGAACCTGGCTTGGCTCGGCTGTGGTCCGGCGGACGACGCCCCGCCGGAAGCCGTGCAGGGCTCCCGCTCGGAGATCTGGCACCAGTCCGAGGAAGGCGTGATGAGCCTGATCGTCACGCTCGATGGGGCCACCCTCGTCACGGAGAACATCGAGCTGCCGCGGCTCACCCGTGACGAGTTCGCGGGATTGCCACTGCGGGTCCTGGCCCAGCCGTGGCACGAGAGCGATGTTGGAACGGCCGCGCGCGAGGTGATGGGTCGAGCGGGGGTCAGGCTCGGCACCGACCTCGCCGAGCTGGCGGTCATTGAGGCGTGCCGTGACCGGGGAGTGGTACTCGAGGACCGTCGCGGCGAGATCGCGGCTCTACGGGCATCGCTCTTGCCGCGGGAGCTCGAACGCTACCTCTGGCTGGGGAGCACGGCGGCCGAAGTCATGTCGGCGGTCTGCCGAGAGATTCGGCCGGGCACGCCCGAACCGGCGGTCGTGGCAGGCGTCCACGCGCGGTTGTGCCGCCTAGGCATCGCCCAGGAGGTCGACATCGTCTGTGCTGACGGGCGCCTCTGGCAGGACCGCCACGGTCTGTACAGTGACCGCCGCATCGAGCGGTACGCCATGCTGGTGTTCTGCGCCCACAAGTGGGGGCTCGTCGCGAACTTGACCCGGATGGTGCACGTCGGCCCGGTCCCGACCGAGATTCGGGAGCGGCACCGGGCGCTTGCCGCGCTCGATCGTCGGCTGATGGAGGCGACGCGGCCCGGCGTGCCGCTGCGCGAGATATTTACCGGCACGCTTCAACCCGGGTACGCGGCGTTGGGCGAGCCCGATGCGTGGCGCGACCATCACCAGGGCGGTTCGACTGGATACACGGGGCGGGATCAGCGGGTGACGCCGACGACCGAAGGGATCGTGCAGACGCGGCAGGCCTACGCCTGGAACCCCTCGCTGCCCGGTGTCAAGAGCGAGGACACATTCGTGACGAGCAACGATGGGTTCGAAGTCTTGACCGTCGACCCGGGCTGGCCCACCTACCCGGAGAGCGGGCGGCCCGCGATCCTCGAGCTGTCCCCCTAGGCGTGGCGACGTCCGCGTCGGCCGACCTGCTCCCCGCCGAGTGGCGTGCACGGGACGCCGGCCGGACCGCGTTCGGCGATGGCTGGCGTCCGGTCCGGCGAGCAATGGCCCCGGGCCGCATCGAGTTGCTTGGGAATCACCTCGACTACAACGGCGGGCCGGTGCTCGCGGCGGCGATCGACCGTGCCGTTGTAGTCCTGGCAACTAACGCCGAGGCCGACGCGGTGCGCGTGGTCGCCGCTGATGCGGCGGAAGATCAACCAGCGGTCTCGACCATTGACGTCCGGTCGCTCGCCGATTGGCGTCTCGAGGACAGGGCGGCCGGGACCTTTGACTACGTGCGGGGGGTAGTCGCCGCGATCCTTGCCCGGCCGCTACTCCGGCTCCGCCCGGCCGACATCGCCTTCGCCGGCGATGTCCCGATCGGCTTCGGGGTCAGCTCGTCCGCCGCGCTCTGCGTTGGGTTGGGGCTCGCATTGACGGAGCCGGTACCCGAGCCGCGAGAGTTGGTGCTGCTCGCCCAAGAGGCCGAGCACCGCGTTGGCGCACCGGTTGGCACGATGGACCAATCGGCCTCGGTCGCCGGCGGCGTCATCCGCTTTGACGGGGCGACGCTTGCGGTCGAGCGGCTTACCCCCGACCTCGGCGACCTCGTCTTCGCCGTCGCCGACTCCGGCGTGAAGCGATCGCTCAGCACGTCGTCCTACCCGACCCGGGTCACGGAGTCGAAACGAGCGCTGGGGATCGCGCGGGAGATTCTGGGCGCCGAACTGCCCTCCCTTGCCGCGATCTCGCTCGAGCAGCTCGCGGTCCTGACAGGCCTGGATTTCGACGTGATGCCCGCCCATCTGATCGGGCGCGTGCGGCATGTGGTGACCGAGACCGAGCGCGTGCGGCAGGGAGTCGAAGCCCTTCGGGCCGCGGACTGGAGCCGCTTCGGCCGCTTGATGATCGAGTCGGGCCGCTCGTCCGCGACGGACTACGCCATCAGCCATCCCCGCGTTGAGGACCTGGTCGGGGAGGCGCTCGCCGTCGGCGGCGTGCTGGGGGCTCGGATGATGGGCGGTGGGGAGGGCGGCACGGCGCTCGTCCTGCTCCCCCGACAGAGGGTTCCAGCGTTGGAGGAGGCGCTCCGCGCCGGGTACTACTCCCGTCACGGGATGACGGCTCGTGATGATCTCATTTACATCTGCGCCTTCGCCGACGGCGCTCGGGTGGAGACGATCGGCTAGAGCTGCCGGCTCGCACGGGCGGAACGGGCGCGTGAGACCCTTCTAGTGACGGGTTTGGATCCCGAAGGCGGAGGAGGGGCCCGCCGGGGAGCGGCCGGATATTCAGCGAGCCAACGCTGCGACGTCGGCTGCGTTTGCGGACGCTCTATCGCTAGCGCGGATGTAGCGCTTCCGACCTTGACGGGCTACTCGCCGTCGAGAAACGTGTATTTGCACTTGCGCTTGATATCGCGGGAGCCCCGCCGTCGGTTCCGATAGGCGGTGGTGAGGTGCTGCCCAGTGGTTGGGTCGAGGACCAGGACGGTCCCCTCGAGCCGGCGGATACGGTCCTCTCGGCGGTGCTCGGCGGGGATGTCCCGCAGGCCGAGGTGGACGAAGACCGCCTTGCCGTTGTGGTGCAGTCGGCCGTGACTGAAGACGTACTTGACGTCCTCGGCGCTGAGGTTGCGCTGAGCGAGGCGGCGTCCGGCGTGAAAGGAGATGCTGGTGATGCCGTGCTCGCGCATGGGTCTTTCCCTCCGTCAGCCGCGGCGAGGAAAGAAGGCGAACCCGGGAGCGGCGAGCGGGGGCTCGGCCTGGCCGTTCCTAGAGTCGGGCCGCCCAAGGTGTACGTACATTATGACGGCGCCATACACCGGTTGTCAATCCCGCGCCATTGTCCAGCGGGGCGATCGAGGGCGGCCGTACGCTCCTCATTCCCTCCCACGACTGGATGCGTGAGCGCGCCGGGATGGCCGTCGCTGAGAAGCGGCGCGCCAAGCGCGAAATGGTGGGGATCTGCCTTCAGAAGATCCTACTCCGGAGGCCAGCAGTGTGCGCGTGACGCCGGGCATCTGGGTGGTGATGAAGACGCCGTCCGTTTGCGAGCGGCGCAAGTCAACTGGGAGCGAACGGGTGGGACCGGTCATATCCGGCTCGCCGTACCCGTCGTCGTGGGCGCCGATCGTCTCCATTCCGCGCATCGGTATCGACACTGGGGCTGCAACGAGTGTCATACGGACTCGCCGAGGCGTTCAGCAATACGCCGCTCCCGTTGGCCAAGGTGCGTGTCCGTGCGTGGCACAGCCAGAACCAGCGGCGGCAATCGTCGGGCTTCCGCTCGGAGCCCGCTTGCGGCCACGGGCCTTGCGACGTTGCGTAGGGACATCGCCGTTCTCGGCCGGGCACCGCATGGGACCACGCCGCGGGGTGACGCGCGAACCCGGTCCGATGTTGCGGCCGGGCGGTCACATGACACGGTCTTGAGACAGGAGGCTATACTAGTTCATACGGTGAGTTACAGAGGATCCCAGCGCAATGCAACCCACTTTGTTCCTACGACCCCTAATGCAGTTGCTTGGCCATCCTTCGGGGACCGCCCGCCTGGCCGTGCTCACGCTACTTTTGGCGGTGGTCGCCGGGCGCTCGACGCTCGACGTTCCGGTCGCGCGAGCCCACGATGCAGATCCGGGCTCGCACTCGCTCACCGTCGTCGTCGCTTTCCCAGACGACGGGCTGGGTGCCGACGAGCGGCTCTGCCTCACCCTCTTTTCGGGTGACGATGCTGGCCTCGTCTTTCCCCTGGACGTTCGCTGCCTCGGCCCAGGGGAGCAGAGTACGGACTTCGGCGGTCTTTCTCACGGCACGTACCAGCTCGTGGTTCCCTCGCCCGATTCGGTCGTCGGCAATGACCGATACGAGGGCCAAGTGTTGGTGACGGAGGTCCCGAACGACCCCGAGGTCGAGTCCTACGTAGTTGACGTCGCGCTGACCGTCGGCGCCGTGCCGGCCGCGGTCACCGGCCGCATCGTCGTCAACGCCTTCGTCTGCGCACCCGGCACGGAGGGCGGAGACGATGCTGACGCTTGGGCCGTGGCCTGCCCTGATCGAGGGGACAACATTGCCTTCGACCTCACTCCGGCGGACGGGGCCGCCGAGGCGGCGCGCACCGAGATCACCGGCGTGACAAATCCCGAACCCGGGACGGTCGTTTTCGCCGACCTCGCCGCCGGGACGTACAACCTCGTCGAGATCCGGCCCGACAACGTCGAGGAAGCGCTCCGGGCGTTTGTCACGAGCGACGCCGACGGTTCCGTGACAGTTCTTCCCCCGGACGGAGCGCTTGCGGTCGAGACCGGCGAAACGCTGACCGTGGACGTCTACAACGTCATCGCCGGCGGAACGACGGAAGATGCGCCAACCGTCGAGGTGGGCACCGCAGTGGGAGAGCCGGACGCGAATGAGGCTGTCGCGACCGACGATCCATCACCCGCACCCTCAGGGCCGCAAGTGGTCCGGCTACCGAACACCGGCACGGGCGACGGCTCCGCGGCATGGGCGGGGTCCGTGGCGCTCGGTGTCGCTCTGATCCTCGTGCTCGCCGCCGCGCTGACCGCCCGGGGCGCGATCCACCACGCGTCCGAGCGGAACTAAAAGGCCCCTCATCGACGGCGGCCCCGCTGCCGAACGAAGGAGAAGTGGGCGTCAGCCCCCAATTTGGGACATGCCGCGGCCCGTCTCCCGCTCGCCTTCTGCGAGCCCATGACCCCACGGCTTCCGCCACACGCCGAACCGAATCTGCCTGAGCAGGGTCGCGTCGTCGGCGCCACCGCGGATGAGGTCGCGAAGGTCAACCTCGTCGGGTCGGAGGAGGCAGAGGCGCAGCTTGCCGTCGGCCGTGAGGCGGACCCGATTGCAGGCGGCGCAGAAGGGCGCCGACACCGGCGAGATGAAGCCGACGGTGCCGGCGGCTCCCTTGATCCGCCAGAGGCGAGCTGGGTCGGCGGCGTCGGCGGTCACCGGCTCAAGAGGGCCGAACCGCTCCTCAAGACGCGCTTGGGTTTCCTCCGAGGTCACCAAACCTTGGTCGTGGACAGTGCCGACGCCCTCCAGCGGCATGATCTCCAGAAAGCGGACCTGCCACGGCCGGTCGATCGTGAGGGCAGCAAGGTCGCTGACCTCATGGTCGTTCTGCCCCTTGACGACCACCGCGTTCAGCTTGATGGGGCGAAGCCCGGCCGCGTCGGCCGCCTCGATCCCCTGCCAGACAAGGTCGAGGCGCCCACCGCGGGTCATCGCCTTGAATTTGACCGGGTCGAGGGTGTCGATGCTGACGTTGACGCGGTCGAGTCCTGCCGCTCGTAGGTCGCCGGCGACGCGGCCGAGCAGGAGGGCGTTCGTCGTCATCGACACTTCCTCGATGCCCGAGAACGCCTTCATGCCCCGAACGAGGTCGACAAGGTGAGGCCGGATCGTCGGCTCGCCGCCGGTCAGGCGAAGTCTGGTGAAGCCGACGCGGGCGAACAGCCCGACGAGGCGCAGCAGCTCGTGGTCGGTCAGCAGCTCGTTGCGGGGTTGGAACTTCATACCGAGCGCGGGCATGCAGTAGACGCAGCGGAAGTTGCACCGGTCCGTGAGAGAGATGCGCAGGTACGTCATCTGACGACCGTACGCGTCCCGCGCTTCCCGCTCCCGTTGGGGGAGGGTTATCAGGGGCGTCGTTAACCGGCCGGGGGCGAGGGTTGCCAAGGGGAGGGTCCGTGTCTGCGCCACCGGACCGTGCCGGCGGGCGCTGAAGCGCCGCATACGAGCCATAGTCAATGGTTGACTATGTGCCCGCAAGGGTAGCACTGCCCCGGAAGGGGGTCAATCGTCACCGCGGGCCGGGCTGGGCCGCGGGGTTGCGCCCTCCGCCCCGAGCCCTGCCGGCGCCACCAGACGATACCGTCCGATCCCAGGAACGGCCACGGCGACGACCGCCGCCGAGACCAACGTCCCCAACCCTCCCAGCGCAACCGATGGACCGGCTCCAACGAGCGCGGCCAGGGCGCCGGCCTCGAATTCCCCCAGTTGCGGTCCGCCCATCGCAAAGGTCGAGTGGGCGGCGGCGATGCGGCCCCGGAGCTCGTCCGGCGTCAGAAGATTGCGGACGGCGTGGCGCATCGCCATGCTGACGGCGTCGGCGGGACCGGAACCGGCGAGCAACAGGAGGGAGAGCCAGACGACCTGGCTGAGACCAAAACCGAGGATACAGGCCCCGTATGCCGCCACGGCGAGAAGAACGCCCGCGCCCGGTCGGCGAGGTGTCGGCAGGAGGCTCATGGCGATGCTGCCTGCGACCGCGCCAGCGGCTGGGGCGGCGTAAAGCAGTCCAAGTCCACCGGCGCCGACGCCGAGGATCTCCTCGGCGAAGATCGGCATCAACGTCATGCTGGCCCCGAAGAAGGTAGCCACGAAGTCGATTGCCATCACGCCGAGGAGGACCGGCGAGGACCGGAGGAACCGCAAACCCTCGAGCGCCGCCGCGAAGCCCCCGGTCGCGAGCGGCGCCTGGCGAGGTCGCCCCCACATTGCCAAGGTCGCCGCAATCACGGCCGCGAATTACGCCGCGTCGAACGCGTACGCCGCTCCCAGCCCCACCCGGTCGATGGCCAGGCCGCCGATGGCCGGACCGGAGACAGCCGCCACCTGGAAGGCGAGGATGTTCATCGTCATCGCCGCCGGGATGTCAGCCGTGGGGACGATCGCCGGGATGAGCGCCTGCCGAGTCGGGCCGCTGACCGCGGAAACCGTCGCGGCAAGAAACGTGACGCCGTAGATCACGGGAAGGGAGGCGGTGCCCCGCACTGTGAGCAGGGCGAGCGCGGCCGACGTGAGCAGCAGGGCCGTCTGTGTCCACAGCAGCGTCCGTCGGCGGTCCGTGCGATCGGCAACGACGCCGCCGGCGAGGCCGAACACCAGGATCGGAGCGAACCTAACGAGGCCAAGAAATCCCAGCTGGAGCGGGTCCCCAGTTAGCTGGAAGACCTGCCAGGCGATCGCCACCCGCTGCATCTGGGTGCCGACCGTCGAAACGAACTCGGCGCCCCAAAGGAGGCGGAAATCGCGATGGCGCAGCACGCGAAAGGCGGGTACGGACCGCCGGGCACCACCGTTATTATCCTGAGAGGATGCCACCTCGCTCCTTCACCCTGTACGCCGGCGCTCCGGCGTTCGTCGGCACCAGCCGACGATGCGAACGGGCCGGGTTTCGGGGTCGGCACACTGCTCCGTCCACCGGTTAACCGTGTGATGATGTGCTGGCTCACCTAGGACGGGCACGAGGACGGGAGACCAAATGGCCGTTGCTGGCGCTCTCAGCGGAGACGACCTTCGCCATCGCATCCTTGGAGACTCACCGCTCATCACTGGGTGGCTCGACCTGAGCGCGCAGGTCCAGCCGAACGGCTTTGACCTCACCCTACGGGAGGTGAGTCGCTTCGCGGGTCGGGGCGTAATCGCCGCCGACAACGCCGGCCGGGTGCTGCCCGAACTGCAGGCCTTGCCGTTCCCACCGGAAGGTTTTCTCGACCTGCCAGCGGGCCCGTACCACATCGTCTACAACGAAGTAGTCCATCTTCCCAAGGACGTGATGGCGTTAGGTCGGCCCCGCTCCAGTCTAGGCCGCAGCGGCGTCGCTATCCACACCGCCGTCTGGGACGCCGGTTACGAAGGTCGCTCGACATCGCTGCTGGTCGTCAACAACCCCGCCGGATTTCGCGTGGAGCACAATGCCCGGGTGCTCCAGCTCGTCTTCTTTGGATTGGCGAGTGCCGCGACGGCAGGTTACCGAGGTGCCTATCAGGGCGAAAATCTCTGAGACAGATAGCCACCTGTCATCGGGAAAACGGCAAGGACGTAGACACATGGCGGTGGGGCGAAGGGACGAGTCGTCAGCCTACCGCTATTTGAATCAGCGCGTCGAGGTCGGAAAGCCCACCATGAGCAACGCCCCTCGACCTCAATTGAACGTGCCTTCCGGCCGTTGAATCCTTGCCCTCACTGACCGCGGCGGCTAAAGACCGGGCGCTCCGGTGGCTCGCCGGGGACCGGGATTTGGGTCTTGACGCGCTTGACGTGGGCGGTCTCGTTGCACCCCTCCACCGGGCAGAAGTAAATCAGCGTGTACTCCTCCTCGGTCTGGTCCGAGAAGCGAGTTGGGCGGCCCTGTTTGCCGCGCAGACGCATCTCTCCGCCGTGCTCGGGGCAATGTGGGATTTCCGGCTCGCGCCGCTCGCGGCGTAGGATCACGTCGAGGACACGATTCACCCGTTGTTCCCTCCCACGGCTGATGCTAGCTCGTGTGCGGTCGGCTCCAACGACGTAGTGTTACCACAGGTGGGTCGGCGTCGGCGTAATCACCTCCGGTGGACCGTGCGCGGCGATCACCACCTCTTGCTCGATCGAAGCACCGGCCCAGCCGGGAACGAAGATGCCGGGCTCCACGCAGAGAACCATGCCGGGGCGGAGCTCGACCTCGCCGCCGCGTTGGAGGTAGGGCGCCTCCACCGTCTCCAGACCGATGCCGTGGCCAAACAGCGTCCCCGCGCGGTCGGCCTGGGGACTTTGCGCTACGACGTTCAGGGCGGCCGCCACTACGTCACCGACGGTGTTGCCCGCCACGCAGGCGGCTACGGCGTGTTCGGTCGCCTCGTGAACCGTCTCGAGCAGCATCAGCTGCTCGTCGTTGGGGCGTCCCTTGACCGTCGTCCGGAGCACGTCGAAACCGTACCCTCCGTAGGCGCCAATGATATCCATCGCGACGATATCACCGGATTCGATGACCCGGTCCATCGCCTGCGGCCAGCGCGACCCCGCGGCCGACCATGGACCGGAGTGGACGCGGAAGTAGCGGACGAAGTCGGCGCCGGCCCGCAGTGCGGCGGCCGTGCCCGCCGCGCAAACCTCTCGCTCCGTCACCCCATGGGTGGTGATCGCATCGAGGGCCGCGTGAAGGCCAGCGTCCGCGCATCGCGCGGCTCCGCGCAACAAGCCGATCTCCGTGCCGCTCTTGATCTCGCGTAGGCCGGCGACGATCCCCGCTGCCGGCTCTAACCGAAGCTCGGGCAGTGCCGAGGTGAGGGCGCGGTCAAAGGCGGCCGGAAGGATGTCGTCGCCGACGAGCCCGACGCGAGCACCCTCCAACCCTCGTTCCAGCACCAGCTGGATCACCGCCTGTCCGAGATCAGCCGAGGCGCGGACATCGTCCACCGCCACCAGATCCGCGCGGTGGCGGCGAGGATCAGTCAAGAGCGTTGGCTCACCGTGGACCGGAAGGAGGAGGAAGCCGTGACCCATGCCCCGGTTGACGTCGGAGAAGACGGTCGTGGGAAAGGGCGGAAAGTGGTTGGAAAGATACGCCAGGTCGCCGGGTCGATCGTAGAACGACCGCCCGACCACAAGGAGCGCGTCGTAGCCGGCCACGGCCGCGCGGGCCTGCGCCGTTGCCTGTCGCTCACGGACCTCGTCCTGGGAGATCAACTCCGGTCCGCGTTGCGGCGACGCTGCTGCCTGATCGTGGGACACCATCGCTCCGTGTCACGCGTTGGAGATATGTGGAAGGGTGACCGGAGAATCGAGTCCTGGCACCCGCAATGCGCAAGGCGGCGCTAGTATACGGGAGGCGACCCGCCGCACCCCGCCGGCTCCTGACCGGCCCCGCCGCGAGCGCCGTGACGAGGACACCAGCCATGGTCGAGGACGTGATCGACACCCTCCGGAAGCGCTATGGGGAGGCGTGGGCGCGCGACGAAGAGGCGAACCTGCGCTTCTCGGCCGATGCGGAACACCTGATTGAGGATGTGCCGGGCGCCCACCTGATCGGCGACCCGGAGATCGAGGACGGCGAGGTGACGCTGCGGGTCTGGGTCGACTTCCCGCTGCGCGACCTGATGAGCGCCGACCGGCTCGCCTACGAAATCTTCGCTCGCCTGAGCGAGGACCTCTTTTACGCGGAGCGGCGGTTCGAGGCGAAGGCGGTCCGTTACCCGTTCGTGACCGGCTCCCAGTACCACGGCCATGTCGGCGCGTTGGTCCTCGCCGGCCCGCACGCCGCCGATTTCGCCGATCGGCATCAGCAACGCCTTTCCGGCGGACTGCGGTACCAGGCGTAGAGAATCAAACCGCCATGGCCGGACTGGTGATGACCTGCCGCCTTCGGTTCAATACGCTCTTGCTACCATTGGCGGGCTGTTGAACCGGCCGCTGAGGTGGGAGGGAGAGCGACGACCATGCCAATCATCCGGATGGAAGGGATCGGGGAGGCGACCTGCGACGAGGGGCGGCGCCTCGTCCTCTGCATCGAGGACGCAGGGATCGATATCCTGCACCGGTGCGGCGGAAACGCGCGCTGCACGACGTGCCGGGTGGAGCTCGTGGCGGGTGATGCTGGGGAAATGACGGAGCCGGAGCGGGAGCGGCTTGGCCGAATCGCAGACCTTGCGCCCAATGTTCGCCTTTCCTGCCAGGTTCAGGTGCGGCAGGACCTGACGGTCCGGGTGCTACGGCGCCTTCGCGATAACCCCGACATGACCGATCCCGGTCCCCGTCCCATCGAGTGGCCGGCAGACCGACCACTTCCCCCAGAGTAGTCTGCCTCCCGTGGGCACGAGGGCAGCACTTGGGTCAGCCGTCGAATCCGGCGCGAACGGAAGCACGGTTCACACCGTCGTTGAGTCCGGACTCGCCGGGTGCTGCCAGAGCATCATCGCCGTGGCGAGGGGCATGTCGGCGGTCGCGGCCACTGGTGTCGGCAGTCCCTGAACGTGCGGCCGGAGCGCCGTGAAGAGGTCCTGAATTTCGGGCGAACCGATGAAGCGATGAAAATTCTCCTGGAAGTTGCCATCGGAGACGGTGATCTCCAGAGCGTAGTACCCGCTGCCAATGAAGACGACGAGGCGCTCGATGCCGATGCCGCGTTGCAGCGCCTCGGCGGGGAACCGATCGTGAATCTCCCGCACCGCCACCTCGTTCCCGACTTCCATCTGGCACACGTACAACACGGTCTGCATCGAGGCGTCCTCGCTCCCCCTCGACCGGTGGGCAGCGCCCGTCCGGCGGCTGACTCCCGCTGGAGATCCCGTCCAAGCGGCCGTCTGCATACCCCGTGCCACCCGCGCTGCCGATCCCTTCGGTGCGCTTTGACAGGCTCAAAGGCCGGGCGTAGACTTGGGCCGGTCGTGCTAGATGGGGAGCTGGCGGTGCCCTGAACCCGCAACCCGCCTTAGCGGGGTTGAACTCCC
>JAUJOZ010000035.1 GCA_030447415.1 Thermomicrobiales bacterium
CAACGTTGAGATAGATCAGGCGGAAGCGACGGGAGTCGGTTGCGCGAGATAGACGTCGTGTCCCCGCCGCTCGTCCCCTTCCTCTACCACGAGCGCGTGCTCCGCTCACGGAAACGCCTTGGAGTCGGGCGGTACGCTTCGGGGGCAAAGGGGCCGCTGATCCCCAGGGAGTGCTGGCCGGACGTGGCGGCGCGGGCGGAGCGGGAGGGGCTGCGGGCGGTCGCGCGCGACCTCGGCGTCTCCCACGAGACGGTGCGATCGGTGCTTCGGTCGGCCACCCACGCCGACTCGGTGGCGTAACCACACGGGTGGGCACGCGGGTTCGTGGCCGCCCTCGATTGACGGTAGGCGGCTCGGGCCCGATGATTTCCGGCGCGCGAACCGCAGTCGTCGCAGGACTCTCCCGTGGCCGATCCGGCGCCCCCCGACCAGAGCCGATCCCTGTCGGGACCCCTAAGCCCACGCCCTGACCGGGATCGACGCCGCACTGCCCTGCCGGCGCCGCTCACCTCCTTCATCGGCCGGGAGCGCGAGGTCGCGGTCGTCAAGGCGCTGTTGCTCCGCGACGAGGTTCGCCTCGTCACCCTCACCGGCCCCGGCGGCGTCGGCAAGACCCGCCTCGCCCTCCAGGTCGCGGCCGACGCGGCCGACGCCTTCCCCGACGGCGTGGCCTTCGTCCCCCTCGCCGCGATCCGGGAGCCGGACCTCGTTGCCCCGGCGCTCGCTCAGGCGCTCGGGGTGCGCGAGGCGGGCGGACGGCCTCTCACCGAGTCGCTCTCGGCATCATTGCGCGACCGCCGTATGCTCCTAGTCCTCGACAACTTCGAGCAGGTGGCGGAGGCGGCGCCCCTCCTGACCGACCTGCTGCGGGCGTGCCCCCAGCTAACGGTGCTCGTGACCAGCCGGGGGGTGCTGCGCGTCTCGGGGGAGCACGTCGTTCGCGTCCCGCCGCTGGCGCTCCCCGACCCGGCGGCCCCGGCTGGAGAGCTGGGCCGCGCCGAGGCGGTCCGGCTGTTCGCCGAGCGCGCGACAGCGGCGGATGCCGGCTTCGCCCTCGACGACGGGACCGCCAGGGCGGTCGCGGGCATCTGCGCCCGGCTCGACGGCCTGCCGCTGGCGATCGAGCTGGCGGCGGCCAAGACCCGGCTGCTGCCGCCGCCGGTCCTGCTTGACCGCCTCGGGTGATGGCTGCCGCTGCTGACCGACGGCGCCCGCGATCTGCCCGCCCGGCTGCTCACGATGCGCGACGCCGTCGCCTGGAGCTACGACCTGCTTCCCGAGCGAGAGCGCGTCCTGTTCCGCCGCCTCGCCGTCTTCGTGGGGGGCTTCACCCTGGAGGCGGCCGAGGCGGTGACGGCGCAGCCCGGCGACGTCTTCGCGGGGGTCGAGGCGCTGGCGGATCAAAGCCTGGTGCGACGGCTCGACATCGTGGCCGGCGAACTCCACTTCGGGATGCTGGAGACCGTTCGTGAGTTCGCGCTGGAGCAACTGGAGGCGAGCGGCGAGGCCGAGGAGGCTCGGCGACGGCACGCGGCCTGGTGCCTGGCGCAGGCGGAGGCGGCGGAACCCCACCTCGAGGGATTCGGCGGCGCCCAGGCGCGGTGGCTGGCGCGCCTCGACGCCGAGCTGGGAAACCTGCGCGCGGCGCTCGCCTGGTTCCACGGGATCGGGAACGCGCGCGGCCTGCTGCGGCTGGTCGCGGTGCTCGATGTCTATTGGTTCGCCCGCCCCTACCTGCCCGAGGCGCGTCATTGGCTTGAGGCTGGTCTCGGCCTTGCCGACAGCCGCGACGTGCCCGCCGACGTGCGGGGGATGGCGCTCCACGTCCTGGTCAACGTCACCTGCTTCCTCGGCGACCACGAGGTTGCGCTCGCGCGGGCCGAGGAAGAGCTTCTCCTCGCCCGAGCCTCGGGAGAGCCGTTCGCCCTCGGCCGCGCCCTATACGGCCTCGGTCTCGCCTGGGAGCACGCCGGCGACCTCCCGCAAGCGGCGGCCCGCTACGCCGACGCGGTGCCGCTGCTGCGGCGGGCGGGGGCGACGTCCTGGGTCTACCTGGCGCTCGCCGGCGTCGGCAACATGCGCTACGTGCGCGGCGACCTCGCTGGCGCAGTGCCCCTGCTCGACGAGGCGCTGGCGCTCGTCCGGCGGGTCGACGAGGCCGATCCTTTCGCCCTCAAGGATCGGTTCGGCCTCTCCTTGGTGCTCGGCCCGCGAGCCCACGCTGCGCGGGCGCAAGGCGACCACGTGCTGGCCGCCCGCCTCTTCGCCGAGGGCCTCACCCTGGGACGCGAGCTCGGTGCCGAGCGGGTGGTGCTGGGCGCGGTGGCGGGGTTGGCCGGGGTCGTGCTGGCGCTGGAACAGCCGGAGCGGGCGGCCCGGCTGCTGGGCGCGGTTGCCGCTGCCCAAGAGGTGACCGGCGTGGGTCGTATCACCGACGCAATCCACGCCGACCGCCTCGTGGCCGCAGCGCGCGCCCAACTCGGGGAACGGCCGTTCGCGGAGGCGTTCGCCGCCGGGCGCGCGCTGCCGTTCGACGAGGCCATCGCCGACGCGGTAGCGATCGTGACGCTCGCGGAGGCGACGGCGCCAGGGGCTCGAGCCGAGCGGGATCCCTTCGGCCTCACCCCGCGCGAACGCGACGTACTGCGGATGCTCGTTGCCGGCAAGACCGATCAGCAGATCGCGGACGCCCTGTTCGTCAGCCGCCGAACCGTGACCACCCACACCTCCAGCCTGTTCGCAAAGCTAGGGGTCACCGGCCGCGCCGAGGCGGCGGCAATCGCTGTTCGCGAGGGGATCGTCTGAGCCCCTCCAAGGCTGTCTGCCCAAGGTACGTAGATTCGCCGTTCCGTTCGACCCCGGAACTCCGTATCGCGGTTCGGTCACCTGTACGATGCGCACCGAGGGAGCCGTTCCGCATGCTGGAGCCGCCCCGTCGGTGCGGCGGGGATCGAAGGCGCCTCACCGCCCGCAGGCAATAGGAGCCAGACATGACCACCCCATTCGCACCCGTCGCCTTTCCGGCCCTTGACGACGCGGTCGTGCGGACCTTTGAGGAAACACTGCGCGGCCGCCTTCTCCGCCCAGTCGACGACGGCTACGACGCCGCCCGTGCCGTCTTCAACGCGATGATCGACCGCCGCCCGGCCCTGATCGTCCGCCCCACCGACGGCCAGGACGTCCGCCGCGCCGTGGTCTTCGCGCGCGAGCACGGCCTGGCGCTCGCGGTCAAGGGCGGCGGCCACAATGTGGCGGGCAGCGCGGTCTGCGACGGCGGCCTGATGCTCGATCTCTCGGCGATGAAGGGAGTCTCGGTCGACCCCGAGCGGCGGATCGCGGTGGCGGAGCCTGGTTTGCTATTGGGCGACCTCGACCGCGCGACCCAGGCGCACGGCCTGGCCACCCCGCTCGGGGTCGTCTCGGTCACCGGCATCGCCGGACTGACCCTCGGCGGTGGCCTCGGCTGGCTCAACGGGAAGCACGGCTTGGCATGCGACAACGTGCTCGCGGCGGACGTCGTCACCGCCGACGGCCGACTCCTGACGGCGAGCGCGGAGGAGCACGCCGACCTGTTCTGGGCGATCCGAGGCGGGAGCGGCAACTTCGGCGTGGTGACCTCGTTCACCTACCGCCTCCACCCCGTCGGTCCCGTCCTCGCCGGCGGCCTCGCCTTCCCGCCCGAGCGGACGCGGGAGGCGTTGCGCTTCTACCACGAGTTCGCCGCCACCTGCCCGGACGAGCTGTCGACGACGGCGGGGCTGAGCGTGGACGCCGAGGGGCGCCCCACGATCGCGGTCGGGGTCTGCTGGTGCGGGCCGCTGGATGCGGGCGAACGCGCGCTGCGCCCACTCCGCGCCTTCGGCCCGACGGAGGATGGCATCGCGCCGATGGCCTACAGCGCCCTCCAGGCCGCCAACGACGCGAGCTTCCCAACCGGCCGGCAGCACTACTGGAAGTCCAGCTGGCTGATTGACCTGAGCGACGGGGCCATCGACGTGCTGCTGCGCTTCGCGGCCGCGAAGCCCTCGGCCGCGACCGGCATCGGACTGCAGCGGATGCACGGGGCGGCCGCCCGGGTCAACCCAGGTGCGACGGCTTTCCCGCATCGGCGCGCCCAGCACGAGCTCCTGATCCTCGCCCAGTGGGACGACCCGGCCGAGACGGACCGCCACGTCGGCTGGACGCGAGCGTTCTTCGAGGCGGTGCGGCCGTTCGCCGCGCGCGGCGTCTACGTTAACGACCTGGGTGAGGAAGGGGCCGACCGGGTGTGCGAGGCCTACGGCGCCAACTACGAGCGCTTGGCGGCGGTCAAGGCCAAGTACGATCCCACCAACTTCTTCCGCATGAACCAGAACATCCGGCTGGCGGGGTAACGTGCGTGCCACGCGACCCGGCGTGTCCTGCTGGTGCGAGTTCCTGTCGTGGGCGAAGTTGGCCAGGGTGCGATGACGCGGAGCGACCAAGGGGCTGGGAAGGCGCGGGGTCGGTGCCGACACCCGTCCCGTGGCTCGCTCCTGCGGCGGCGCGCTGGTGCACCGAGGGACGGGCACGCGAACGCGGGAACGGTTAGGCGCGACTCGCTGGACGACCCCTCGAGCGAACCGGACCGGTGTCAGTCGTCAGGCGTCTGGAGTGGCAGGGGAGGCGAAAGTCGAGCAGTTGCAGGGGAGATCCGCGTCAGCCCGGCGCCCCGACGGCCGCACGCATGCGTGGGCGTGAGATTCCTACCCGCGAGGACCGCGCACCGCGCGAGTCCTGAGGGCTGAAAAGAGCGGACGCCGGGGTCAGTCGGCGACTGCCCTACCCGCGTCAACGTCCCGGTCTGTCCACCGCAGGTCCACGACCGAGGCTCCATTGTGGTGAGGACCGTCCGCCGGAGTGGCGGGGCGTGGACCACGCAGCATTGGTCCTCGCCCCCAAAAGATGAGTTAGGCGCCTGGGCGCGACATGGGCGGGCCATCGGGAAGCGTGCAGGCCTTGGTTGAGTCAGGGCAGCTTGAGCGATGCTATCTCAGCAGACATAGACGAGCACCCACCACCAGCCCCCCCAGGAACTTCCAGTACGTCACGCTGGAGTCGCCATCAGGCGATCTACAGCTCGATACCGTTGGGGAAGACGCTGCCGAGCAAACGCCGCGCGATCGCGTCCTCGGCCGCGGTGAGCGTCGTTCCTGGGGAGGGGACAACGCGCGGTCGCCGGGACGTTGGCGCGATGCTGCCGGGGAGGCTTCGCCGCGCCGCGGGCGCACGCTCCAGCCTCTCGTCGAGGTCGGAGCCGACACCGGCGCTGGGGAACGCCGAATCGGTGGTCGTGGGCGCGCCACCGGCGCTCGGCCGGGGATCTCGGCCCGGGTCCGGGCACGGGGCGCCGCACTGCCAGCAGAGGTTGGCGGTGGCCGGGACGAGGGTGAGTTGGCCGCACGTGGGGCACCGCCGCCAGACCAGATTGCTCGGCATCGCTCCACGCCTCCCGACGCCGCGACGTCCGGTCTGAGGGGCCGCGCGGTCGGACCGCTCCGCTCGCGCAACTCGCCTCCCGACGCCCGGAGAGCACCCGGCGTGCCACGGGTGGCGCGGAGCCGTTCGCGCCGGCTCCCTGTGCGATAATGTCGGTCCGTCCCGACCAACTCGCGGCGCTGGCCCCTCGCCTACCCCCGATGCGCTGAGGCACCTGGAGTTGCGCGGTCAGCCGCTCGCCGCCGGTCGTCGGCAGCCAGCAGTCAGGAGAGCAACGCGATGCCATCCCCGTCCCCAATGCTGGAGTACGCCTTCTTCGAGGGGCGAATCGTCCCCTTCGCCGAAGCGAAGATCAGCGTCGGCACCCACGCCGTTCAGTACGGCACAGGCGCCTTCGCCGGCATCCGCGGCTACCTCGACGCCGACGGCGAGACGATCAACATCTTCCGCCTGCCCGACCACACCGCGCGCCTCCTCAACTCCGCCAAGCTGCTGCGAGCCGAGCTACCGTTCGACCGCGACTCGCTGGCGCAGACGATCGTCTCCTTGGTCGAGCGCAACGCTCCGACGGGCGATGTCTACATCCGCCCCTTCGTCTACAAGGCGTCCGTCCAGCTCACCCCGCGCCTACGCGGGATGGACGACGAGCTGGCGATCTACATGCTGTCGCTCGGCGACTACCTTGACACCTCCAGGGGGATCAAGGCGGTTGTCGCGTCCTGGGTTCGGGTCCCGGACAACGCGATCCCCGGCCGGGGCAAGCTGTCGGGGGCCTACGTCAACTCCGCCCTCGCCAAGGACGAGGCGGAGGAGAAGGGTGGCGACGAGGCGATCATGCTCAACACCGCCGGCAAGGTGTCGGAGGGGAGTGGTTGTAACCTCTTCATCGTCCGCGACGGCGTCCTGACCACGACGCCGATCACGGGCGACATCCTGGAAGGGATCACCCGCCGGTCATTCCTCCGGTTCGCGGCCGACGAGGGGATCCCGACCGCGCAGCGCGACATCGACCGCTCGGAGCTGTATCTGGCCGAGGAAGCGTTCTTCTGCGGCACCGGTGTCCAGATCGCCGCCATCGGCAGCATTGATGGCCGCCCCATCGGCGACGGCTGCCCCGGCCCGATCACCACCCGCCTCCGCGACCTCTTCTTCGACACGGTGCGGGGCCGATCCGACCGTTATGCCGAGTGGGTCACCCCCGTCCGACGCCGGGTGCCGGCCGCCGCGGACTAAACGACCGCCGACGACAATTCGGGGACAGAAGGGCCTCAGGCGGTGAGTGGGATCCTCGCCGGCACGAAGCCGTCATGTTCCGCCCAGCGTGGACACGGGCGCGGGGCCAAGCTGTGGCACGATCCGGAGATTGCTCATCCCGGACCAAAGCTCCAGAACCTGCCCGTCCGCGACCCGACCGATCACGATGCCGATCTCGAACACCTGCTGGTCCGCCGCGGGCATGCCGAGCGGGTCGCCCTGGGATATCGTCCACTCGGAGTAGCGGGTGACGACCGTGCCGCCTCCGGCGATGACAGCGTGGACGGTCCACTATGGGTTAGAAGGCGGTCAGAACCCAGCGGAGCCGCCCGTGGAACGTCTCGCGTCCGGGTGTCTCGCGGTTCCCGCCCTGCCTGTGACCGACGAAGTCAGGAGCGCCAACGTCGGCGACGGCGGCAAGGTTCCCCGCATGAACGCGGCTTGGAACCCGCGCTCCCCGATGTCGGCATGCCGAGGCGCCGCGGAGTCTGGACTCCGTTCGTGCGCGGCCCGTTCTCGAACCGGGGCTCAGCGGCAGCACCCCACGGCGGTCGTTGGGTAGACGTCGGAGCCGAGCCCAACGTGGGCGAGGTCGACCCAATCGACGAGCGCGTGCGCGCTGCTGCCACCGGGACCGATAACGACCGTCGGGATGCCGGCGGCGGCGAGGAGGGCCGAGTCCATCCACCCGTGCTCGGCGGTGGTCGGCTCCTGACCAAGGATCCGGGCCGCCCGCCGGCGGAGCGCCGCGATGATCGGCTCGTCCTCCGCCGTCTTGACCGGCGGTGCCGCCAGGGTTGGCGTCAGCGCCGCTCGGAACGTCGGGCCGTTCGCCGCGTCGTCGAACATGCTACCGACTTAGGCAACGACGCCCTCAGTCGTTTCCTCAGCACGGTTCGCGGCTTCACGCCCAGCGGGCATTCGCTGCGGTGTGGAGAACCTTCCAAGCCGCTCTCGACCAGCGGCGCCCGCGTTCCGCGACGGCCGTGCAAGCAAACTCAGGAGTCGAACCGTGCTGAACATGTATCGATTCGAGCAGCGCATCCAGGACTACGTCGCCGCCCAAGAGATCGTCGGATTGGCGCTCGCGGTGGTGAAGGGGACGGACGTCATCTATGCGCGAGGCTTTGGCACCACGAGCGTGGAAGACGGTGGCCTCGCCGTGACGCCCCGCACCCTGTTCTGCATCGGGTCCATCAGCAAATCGCTGACGAGTACGCTGGTGATGCGATTGGTCGAGCAGGGGAAGCTCGATCTCGACACCCCGGTGGTGGACTATCTGCCTGGCTTCGCCTTCAGCGATCCCCAGCTGGGGCGCCGGGTGACGTTGCGCCAGGTCCTCAGCCACACGACGGGCCTGCCGCCCGCCGGCAAGGATTTCGGTCCGCGTGACCCGGACGCGCTCAAACGATTCGTGTGGGAAGAGATCGCGCGCTACGGGTTCGTGGCCGACCCGGGCGCCGTGCACCTGTACAGCAACACCGTTCTCGTCCTCGCGGGCTACCTGGCGGAGGTCGTGACGGGAAGGTACTACGAGCACCTCATGCGGGAATTGGTCTTCGAACCTTTACGGATGGAGCGGGCGACCTTCGATCGCACGGTGGCCATGACCTATCCCCTGGCTCTGGCGCACGAGCGGACGGAGAGCGGGACCCTCCGCACCAGGCACAGGTTTACCGACAACGTCGGCGGCAATCCGGCGGGCTTCGGCATCGCCTCGACCCTCGATCTGGCGAACTTCGCCGTGATGCATCTCAACCAGGGGCGCTTCGAGGATCGGCCATTCCTGGCGCCGGAGTCGCTCGCGCTGATGCACGCACCGCAGGTGAACCTCTACGTGCCCGGCAGCGACGCGGGCTACGGCCTTGGCTTCTTCGTGGGCACCTACAAAGGCGTACGCCGGGTGTCGCACGGGGGGATGCTCGAGAGCTACTGGTGCAACCTCAGCCTGTTCCCCGAGGCCGGTGTCGGGGTTATTGTGCAGTGCAACTGTGGTGACGAGGCCAAACTGATGTCGTTGGCCGACGATCTGTACGATCAGCTGCTCCGTCCGTCGGGCGCGCCGACCCAACCACCCCCGGTTGTCGCGGATCGCTCACGTTGGCCGCTCCACGTCGGCACCTACCTGAGCGTGCGGTCCGGCCTCGCGACGGTCGATGTCGTCGACGATCAGCTGGTGCTCGCGCGGCACGGGACCGTGGCGCCCCTCACCACCGCAGCAGGCGGTCACTACTCGATGGGCGGAATGCCGGTCGCGTTCCTGCCGCACGGAACGGCACCGACCGAGTATCTGATCGTGTGCGGTGAGCCGTATCGACGCACCACGGTCGCCCCTTCCTTCACGCCGGATCCTACGACCTGGGAGCGGTACGCCGGACTGTACGAGGAGTTCCCGGATGATCCGTACCCGATCCGCATCCGGGTTGCTGGGGGGCAACTCCTCTTGCACTGGTGGGGAGATGAAGTTGCTTGCACCCCGATGAGCGACACGCGCTTCGTGAGCGAGCGCGGACTGATCGACTTCGAGGTTCCGCCGGATGGCGGGGCTCCTGTCCTCATCGTCCGCCAGGGGAGCCGCCTCCGACGGGCACCCGCGCTCACGTGACGTGGGCGAGCGTACCGCGAAGCGCACGACGACCGCGCCCGACAGACACACCGGAGCGCAGAGGCGGTACGAACAGGAAGGAGGGGCGTCTCCCGGTGCTTCAATAGCGGCGACAGCGGGAGCGGACGGTCAGCCGCTTGACACGAACACCGTTGTTCGTCGGTGCCGTCGCTCGGACCTCGGATTGGCCCTCGACCTCCCGTTCGGGAGCCTACGCCGTCGCCTCAGCAATCGCGGAGCGCACGCCTTCCTCGTCGAGCGGACCGACGTGGACCTGATCGACGACGCCATCCGGCCGGACAAACACGGTGATGGGATAGGCTGAGGGGATGCCGAACGCCCGCTCGATCGGACCAACGCCGGGGGCGTCCGTGTTCGTGTCGCGGCCAATCGGGTAGGTGAGCCCCAGGTCGCGGACGAAGGCGCGGGCGTCGGCGTCGTTGTCGGTCCGGATGCCGACGCCGACGACGACGACCCGGTCCCCCGTCCGCGCCGCCGCCTCGTGGACGGCCTGGAAGACCGGCGCCTCTTCGCGGCAGGGGACGCACCAGGACGCCCAAAAGTTGACGATGACGACGTTGCCATTGAGCTCGGCGAGGCGAATCGACGTGCCGTCGAGGCGGGTGAGGGTCACGTCCGGCGCGGGGCGGCCGACGAGGTGCCCGATCCGGAAGGACGCTGCCTCCGGTTGTCGCTGGTAGAGCCCGATCAGGACGAGGCCGGCGATCAGGAGGGCGGCGAGGGCGAGAGGGGTATAGCGGCCGTAGCGGCCGTAGCCGATCCGGCCGTGTGCGCCTTCCGGCTCCTCCCCATCCGGGCCCTGGAGCGTCGCACCTTCCTCCTTGGGAGGCTCACCCTCAGCCGCGGCTGCCGTCGCTTCGGCGACACCGCGGTGCTGGAGGGGGGTCTGGGGCGCCTCGGTGGTCGTCGCGTCGCGGTCGGACATCGCCACCGCCATCGTCTACGGGAGCCCCGCGATTGCGCGCTCCACCTTCGCCGCCGTCTCGTCGTCTCCGCCGTTGAGGACGACGAGCACGTTGCTGCCGGCGGCGAGGTGTGGCTCGCCCGGGGGCACGGGTGTGCCGGGACCTGGGCCGGACCTTGGACGAAGGATCTCGGCTGGGTCGGCGCCCGCCGACTCCTGCTCGCGCTTGGCGACCTCACGGTAGACGAAGACGTAGAGCGGTGCGCCGTCGACGGTCAGGGGCTGACCCGGTACGGAGAGGAGGGCGGAGGTGAGCCCGCGTTGCCCGTAGTTCACCTCCAGGCCCTGGTCGCGGAGTGCCTGGACGATGTCGCGCATCTCGTTGTGGCCGGGAGGACTGGTCGGCGGCGGTGGGGTCGGATCGGTGTCGTTGCGGTCACGGAGGTAGACGAATCCGACGCCAAGGAGTACCAGCGCCGCCGCGGCCATCAGCAGCGTGGACCCGATGCCCCCGCGCCCCCGGCCGGGTCGCTGCCGTCCGTCGTCCCCCACCGCGCCGTCTGCCTCCTCCGCGCCGACCGTCGCACCCCGCCTGAGCGCCGCGACGATGGTACGCGCTGCGGCGCCCCGCGAAAAGGGCGCACGGGCGCGGCGGGGGCCGTTGGCGAAAGCATGCCGCGCGCCCTTTTCAGGGCGGTACCGTGCCAAACCCGCCCGGTGTCGCGACGATCCGATCGCCCGCCGTCCGCTTGCTCCTCCATTGCCCGCGTGCTATCACGTCGCCGAGGATGCGGAGCCACGGACCGAGGACGATCGCGGATCGAAGGAGGGTGCCCGTGGCAGATCTTGGCCCTGCGCCGGCGGGTTCGGAGCGGTTGCCGCGCGGCGGAGCCCGGCCGTGGTTCGTCCGCTGGGCGGAGCCGCCCCTCACCAGGCGCGCCCCCACGCGACGGTTGGCGCTGCTCGCATCGCTCGCGGCGTGGCTCGTTGTCGGGCTCGTCGCGCCGGGCGCCGCACGAGGAGCCGCGCCCGGGCGTCAGGAGCAGACGGCCGGGTGTGAACCCGGCGTCGCGCCCGCTACGCCGCTGGTCGCGACGGATGGTAACGTGCTGGGCGAGCGACTCGTTTGGGCGAAGCTGGCCGGCATACCGCGGCCGCGATCAGAGCTCGGCGCCGCGGTCGTCGGCGGCCGCATCTACGTCGTCGGCGGCTTCGGCGGCACCGCCCAGGTCGACTGCTTCGACCCGACCAGTGGGACCTGGGCGGCCGTCGCGGACCTGCCGGCCGGCGTCCACCATCCCGGGGTGGCGGCGCTCGACGGGTTCGTCTACGTCGCCGGTGGCTACACCGACGCGGGAGGCGCCACCGATGCGCTGTGGGCGTACGACCCGGCAACGGACGTCTGGGAACCGCGGGCGCCGATGCCGACCGCCCGCGGCGCCCTCGGCCTCGCGGCGCTCGACGGGCGGCTCTACGCAGTCGGAGGCGCTCGGGAGCGGTTGGGTGGTCCGGTCACCGGCGCGGTGGAGGCGTACGACCCCGCGGCCGATGTGTGGCAGGCGCGGGCGTCGATGCTGACCTCGCGTGACCACCTGGCGGTGGCGGCGGGGTCGGGACGCGTCTTTGCCGCCGGTGGCCGGGCGAACGGCGACGAAGGCGCCGCGCTGGCCGGCGCCGCCGAGGGGTATGACCCGGTCGCCGACCGGTGGGGCGCGCTGCCGCCGCTGCCCACGCCGCGCGGTGGGGTGGCGGGCGTCTTCGCCGCTGGTCGGCTGGTCGTGCTCGGCGGCGAGCGGGGCCCGGACGCTTACGCCGCCGCCGAGGCGTACGACCCGGCAACAGGAACCTGGACGATGCTGCCGCCCCTGCCGACCGCGCGCCACGGCCTGGCGGGCGCCGCGGTGGACGCGACGGTCTACGCCATCACCGGCAGCACCCGTGCCGGTGCGGCGGAGAACACTCCCGCCACCGAGGCGCTGACCCTCAACGCCCCATGAGGCGGTGTGCCACCGGGGTCGTCTATGTTTGCCGGCGCGGCCGAGTCACTTGGGCCGTCCCACGCCCGTCTCTCTCCGGCGTGGTTGCTGGCCGCTCTGGTGGTCGATGCCGGTTGCTCCCCGTGACTGACGCCTGGCCCCACTGCGGGGCGTAGCCGTGGTCGCGCAGCAGGGCAGCGACCACCTCCTCTGGGTCGACCCCGTCCGGCGGCGTGACCGGCATCTCGACGAGGAGGCCGGTGTCGGTGAGAGGCCGCGCCGCGAGCCCGGCCTCGGCGGCCAAGCGCTCCAGTTCGGCCAGGGCCGCCGGGTCGTCCGGCGTGAGGACCACGGCGCGTTGGAGACGGATGCGGCGGTAGCCCCGCGCCCAGGCGGCGAGTTGCGCCGCCACGTCGGGCGGCAGCGCCTCGCCGCTCTGCTTGCTCAGGAACGTGACCACCTGCGCCAGATCGAACCCAGCGCCGAGCGCCCGGGCGAGGCCACCGGCGGACAAGCGGTAGACGCTGACCCGGTCGAGCCGCTCAGCGTCGGCGAAGGCCGACAGCGACCAGACGCGCAGCGGCGTCGGGTCATGGAGCCGCACCTCCCCCTCTGCCGACACCACAAGCGCCGGGCCTGATAAGGATGGGGGAACGGGTGCGGGGGGCGGCGCGTCGCGGGCGAGGGCGAGTCCGGCGTCGGTGACGCGGACGGCGCGGGCGTGCCCTGGGATGTCGCCGAGCTCCACCAGGCCGAACCAGGCCAGCGCCGTTTCCAGCTCGACCTCGACCACCTCGGCGATGGCGGCGGCCCGACCGGCCGCGTCACGGTTCCCCCCGGGACCGGCGGCGTGGCGAGCGGTGGCGGCGGTGAAGGTGTCGCCGAGCAAGCCTGGATCGGCGGCGGCGACGCGGGCCGCGACAGAGTCCAGCCCGTACCAGGTCCCCGCTTCCAGCTCGGCCAGGTGCGCGACCAGCTTGCGGCGGGCGCCGCGCCAATCCGCGCCCACACCTCGACTGCCTCCCGCGCCGCGCCCTCGATCCAGTTGCTGCTCGCCAGCCACCACCCGCGGAGTCGCTCGCTCTGCGCCGGGAACGTCTGGTCGCGCCAGGCGCGGGCCACCGGCGTCAACTCGAGCACCGGCGCGCCGGGATCATCACGTCGGCGTAGTACCCCCTCGCCAAGCGCGAGGGCGGCCAGGAAGGACAGGTAACCGGGGGAGGTAGCTCCTCCCCCCGGTGCCAGAGGCGGGCGTTGACCCGTCGCAGCCAGGAGCGCGGAAGGTCGGCCTCGTCGTCGCCGGACCAAGGGAACGCGTCGCCGGCGGCCACCTCGCGCAGGAGGGTGAGCAGGTCCCAGGCGAGGGCGTCCGGGTGACGCCAAGGGGGCGGCTCGACCGTCGGTGCGGCGACGATCGCCAGCGGCGGCACGTCGGCGGCTGGAGGGCGGGGCGAGCGGATCTCGACCGGGACGAAGAGCCAGCGGCTGCCGTCCGGGCGGTAGGTGTGCCACACGAGGAGGGACGTTTCCAGCTCCGCCAGCGCGGCGCGCAGCCGCTGACCCATGCGTGGGTCATCCCCGTCCGCGTCGAGGCCGGCGGCGGCGGCCGCTCCGGGGAGCGGCACCGGTGCCCCGTCCGGCGCGTCCCGGACCCGTTCCCAGATGCGAGCGGCGTCGCGCCGGCGCTTGGCGACGACGGCCGCGACTCGCTCGGCGTCGCCCACCTGTCGCAGGAGCTGCTCGGTCAGGTCGGTGCGGGCGCGGAGACCGGGGATGACCCGCAACCCCCAGAGCTGCGCCGCCTCTTCCAGCTCCGCGTCGTCCAGCAATTCCAGGAGGGCGCGCAGCGGGGTGCCGCTCAGGTCGCCGACCTCGATCTCGTCCTGGACGCGACGGAAGAGGAGCGCCAGCTCGCGTGGCAGGAACAGCCGCGGGGCCGTGCCGACCGGCAGCGGATCGTCGTCCCCTTCCCGGGCGAGGATGCCGGCGCGGTAGAGCGCGACGGCGGTGCGCCGCGCCTCGGGCTCTGGGATCCCCAGCCGCGACGCGATCTCGGCCAGGGTCGGCGGGCCCTCGCCCTCGGGCCACTCGTTCAGCGCCAGGAAGCGGACGAGATCGCGCTCGTTCGGAGCGAGGCGGTCCCAGGCGGCGCGGACGGCGCGGGGATCGGTGAGGGTGCGGTAGAGGGGACCGACAAGACCGCGGCGGTCGCGGGCGGCGACCGGCACGCGCCAGAAGGCGGCGATCTGCGCCAACTCGTCCGGCGGCCGCGCGTTGAGGCGGCCGAGCAGGTTTCGCATCGCTCCCGCCCGCTGTCTGCCCACCGTGCGGAGTTCGGCGTCGCTCGCTCTTCAACGGGGCGATGGGGCCATTATAGAGAGCCGGGGCCGCTCCAGCACCAGCACGCCGCGTGGTCGCCGCCCGCCACGGGGTCTACCTGCCGCAGCGGATGACGCGACAACGGCCGGGGGCGCGGTATACCGCGCCCCGGCCGTGATGTCCAGAGGGATGTTTCAGTCGGCTGTCCGACCTAGTCGTCCGACGCCTCGGCCGCGAACACGCCGACCGCCGACCGCCGACCGGCGATGCCGGCGGCTGGCGTGGCGAGCACCATCCGGGTCCGATCGATGGCGCCATGACGGTGCTCCGCCAGCGCGTTGCTCATCAGCGCCCACATCCGGTCGGCGATAGCGTCCCAGGTGGAGCGCGCAAGGATGGCGCGGGAGGCGGTCAGGCGGCGGACGCGGTCGGCGGGCGTCTCGGCGAGGGCGCGCTCGACGCCTGCGACGAACGTTTCCGGCGTCTCCCCGAACGCGACGACCGACCCGTAGAGATCGATGACGTCCTTGATCGGAGTCGAAACGATCGGCTTTTCCCCGGCCATGTACTCCAGCGTCTTGGTCGGAGAGATGAAGCGCGTCGCCTCGTTGCGGGCGAAGGGAAGGATCGCCACGTCGAAGCACGCCAGGTAGGCCGGCAAGTCGCGGTAGGCCTGCTTGCCGTAGTAGACGATGTTCGGGCGGCGGGGCAGATCGGCCTCCGTGATCTTCGCCAGCGGCCCGATCATCGCCAGAGTCCATGCCGGGCGCGCGTCGGCGACGGCGGCGACGAGGTCAAAGTCGACCCGCTCGTCGAGCACGCCGTAGAAGCCGAGGATCGGACGCGGCCGGAGGTCGAGGTCCGCCGGGCGGGCGATGCCGTTGGCCGCCTGGGCGAAGTGGGCGGGCTCCACCCCGGAGGGGAAGCAGGCCACCCGCGGGTGCCGGTCCTTGCGCGCCTCGTAGAGGCTGGGACCGCCCGCGAAGACGACATCGGCGCGGGCCATCGTCGCCGCCTCGCGCTCGCGCAGGGAGCGCGAGGCACCCCGGAAGCTCGCCAGTTCGTCCATCGCGTCGAAGACGACCAGCGCCGGGTCGAACCCGGCCGGCTCAACGCCGAGGGCCATCGGCGTGTAGTACCAGGCGATGACGCCGGGCATCCCGAGGGCGTCGTGCCGAGGCTCGCTCAGCAGCCCGCGCTCAGCGAAGAACGGCGCCAGCAGTCCGCGAACGATCGGGTTGGTGGTGTCGTTGAACCCCCACATCGGCTCCGGCGTCGCCGGGAGGAGCGGCGTCACGACGGTCACGCCGTCGCGTTCCACAACCCGTAGGTCGCTCACGCCATCGCCGGCGACGAACTCCGGCTCCTCGACCACGTAGACGGTCAATCCGTGCTTGGCCGCGAACCGGGAGAGCAGGTGCTGCGGTCGCTGCCAGACGAAATCCCAGCGCAGATGGCAAAAGCAGACCAACACCGATGCTTGGTGCTTGGCCTGATCGCCGGCAATCGTTCCTCCGAACCCGAACCGGGTTTCCGTTCCGTTCTTCACGCGTGCTTCGCTCCTCGCGAGGCTCAGGCGCGCCATGGTCGACCCCGCGGCGAAGCGCCGCCGACGGGTCGTATCAGGCGGCGCCCTCCGCCGCTCCGATCGGTGAAAGATCAGTTCGCGGCCGCCCGGATCATGGCCCGCCGCGGGGTCCCCAAGTCATCTGAGTTGGGGTGGAGACGACGGCCGGATGGGCACAAAGATCCACCCGCGGCGACCCCCTAGGGTATCGCCCGCTACTCCCGCTCGTCCCGATATCCGGTTGAGCACCACGCCGTAGAGTGGTTAGGGAAGCAACCCGCTTACGTTCCCAGTCTCGTCCTTCGCATATATTATACCACGACACTGCCGAGACAGTCCATTTATTATGACTCAACCCGAGCTGTCATCCGGTTCCGCCGAGAGCCCGATGCTAGAATCCGACCCTGTCGCACCCCGCCCACACGGGGATGCGCAGAGTTAGATACGCCGTGCGGTGAGCCGACTGGGAGGAGCAATGGGACGTCGGGCCGGAGGGCAGACCGGGGTTGCGGCGGGAACGGCGAGCGGGCACCGCGCCGCCAAGCGGGCGGACGTGGTCGTGGTCGGCGGCGGCGTCGTCGGCTGCTCGATCGCCTACCGCTTGGCTGAGCGTGGGCGCCGGGTGTTGCTGTTGGAGCGAGGTCACCTCGCGGGCGGTGCCTCTGGACGCAACGGCGGCATGACCGGAGCCGGAACGTCGCTCCACGGCGGTTCGGCCGCCGGTCGAGCGGTCGCCGCCCTCACCTCGGCCAACCTCGACCTCCTGCGCGCCCTCCCGGAAGAGGTAGGAACGGACGTCGGACTCCGCCTACCGGGCACGCTCGACGTTGCGATGACCCCCGAGCAGCACGCCCACGTCGTCGCCAGCGTGGCGGCGCAGCGGGCGATGGGCCTCGACGTCCGACTCCTCGACCGCGACGAGACGCTCGCCCGGATGCCCGCGCTAAGCGGGGCGGTCCTCGGCGCGGCCTTCGCGTCCGGGCGTGGCTACCTCCAGCCCCGCTCACTCGTCCATGCCTTCGCCGCCGCGGCGCGGCGGCACGGGGCGACGATCCGCACCGGGCTCGCGGTGGAGGGGTTGCTGCGCGCCGGCGATCGGGTGGTCGGGGTGCGTGCCGATGGCGCGGCGATTTCGGCCGGGGAGGTGGTTCTGGCGACCAACGGCTACACCCGGAGTGTGTTGCGGGAACTCCCGGCAGGCGCGCTCGTTCCCGCCCGGGGCACGGTCCGCCTCACCGCGCCGCTGCCGCCGCTGCTGCCGCACCCCTTCGGCACCAACTTCGACAAGGAGTACGGGCGACAGCTCCCCGGGGGTCGGGTGCTCTTCGGCGGCTGCCGCCGGTACGACGAGGACGAGGGGCTCGGCCACGATCAGACGCGGGTGACGCCCGCCGTCCTCGACGGGCTGGCCCGCTGTTTGGGGGACCTGTTTCCTTCCCTCCGGGGCGTCCGCTTCGAGCGGGCGTGGTCCGGGATCATGGGCTTCACCGCCGACGGCCTCCCCCTGATCGGCCGTTGCCAGGCGCTGCCGGGCCTCACTCTCGCCGCCGGCTTCAACGGCAGCGGCTTCTCGTGGGCCGCCGTCACGGGTCGCGTCGTCGCGGACCTCCTCGCCGATCGCGCCCCCGGCTTCGACCTGGCCCCCTTCCGGCCGGACCGCTTCGCGGCCGTCGAGGCGGGTTGGGCTAACCCGTTCACGGCCGGCGAGCGCGGCCACGCGGACGTCGCTCCGGCCTCGGCGTAAGTGGGGCCGTCGCACCATGGCCCCACCGACTCGGCCACGCGCAACTCGGAGTCGACCAGCGTGAAAACCTGAGAGACCCGACTCCGGGACCGTCACGGATTCACTCGTGTCCGCACCGGAGTCTGGATCAGAGCTTGGCCTCCCTTCCCGGCCGAGACCCCATCCCTGTCCGGGGCGAAGACCTGTCCTAGGTCGCGACCACGGCTTTGTCCACGTCGGTCGGACCGATCCGGGTCACCGAACCCACCGGCTGCGGACGGAGCCCTGGAACGCCACGAGCCGCGCCAGTCGGTCGGCGACCCGCTCGCAGGCGATCACGTCACCGTCTGCGTCGTTCTCAGCCGAGTCGCTTGGGTCCGTTGGCAGGGCCGCTGGGGCCGCAGCCTGACTGGTGAAGTCCGCGGTCACGCTTGTGCGACACAGGATGTGGTCTTCTAGTCTGTGTCGGCCACACGCGGATAACGAGGCGCGTGCGGTTGCCGGCACGAGGTGCTCCACGAGCATGCCGCCGCGTGCGGCGGATCGGGTCTTCCATCGCCGGCGCCCAAGGTACGGACGCCGGCTTGGCGGGCGATTGGAGGTGGCTGAAGAGGAGCCAAGCGTCCATGGGCCGACGGTCGGGAGCCGCCACGTCGCGGATCGTCGTCAGCGCCAAGAGGACGCCGCTGAGAGCCTCCCGATCCCAGGATTTTCTCAGGAAACGGACAGACAACGTGACGTTTGGCGCTCTAGAGTGGGTTGTGCTGACCCCGAGAGTGGGCAGGCGGCATGGGTTGAGCTCACCAGCCACGGCCCACCGGCCGTGCCGAGCTGCCAGCGGCGGCGAGCAGGAACCGTTCGGTGACACGTCGAGAGGAGAACACCATCGTGGACACGAAGCTGACCCGTCGGCGGCTGCAGCAGTTGGCGCTGGCACTGCCGGCGCCCCTCGCGCTCGCCGCACTCGGCGGACGGACCGCGGGCATCGCGCTCGCCCAGTCCGACAATGCGACCGCGACCGCCGAGGCCACCGCGCCCGGGGATGCCACGCCGGTGCTGGCCCCCACACCGGCCTGTGGCGACGATGACGACTTCGAATCGACCCTCGAGCAAACGGAAGGACCGTACTACACGCTTGACACCCCCGAGCGCACGTCACTGCTGGAGCCAGGCATGCCGGGCACGAAGCTCACCGTCACGGGCTACGTCTACTCGACCGATTGCCAGCCGATCGAGCGGGCCTTGATCGACTTTTGGCAGGCCGACGACAACGGCGAGTACGACAACGTTGGCTACACGCTGCGCGGCCATCAGTTCACCGATGACGACGGCCGCTACGTGCTGGAAACCATCGTTCCCGGCCTCTACCCAGGCCGCACGCGGCACATCCATGTCAAGGTCCAGGCCCCTGATCAGCCGGTCCTCACGACGCAGCTCTACTTCCCGGACGAGCCGGAGAACGACCGCGACAGGATCTTCGATCCCGCCCTGGTGATGGACATGCAGGACCGCGACGAGGAGGAGGGCGAGCTCGGGTTCTTCACCTTCGTGCTGAACGTCGCCTAGAGGGCGCGCTCCCGATCCGCACAGACGTTTTGCGCGGGGACCGTCCCCGCGCCAAGCAACGGGATCCCAAACCATGAACCCTCTTCGAACCAGCAAGCGCTACGCGACCGTGTCGAGCGCCCTGTTCCTCCTGACCCTCGTCGTCGCGCTCACCGGTGCGCTCCCGGGGTTTGCCGCCGCCCAGGAGACCACCCCCGAAGCGCAAACGACCGAGCCCGGGGTGCTCGACGCGGAGCCGTCGACGCTCGCCTGCGCGGCGGTCGGCAACGCCGCGCCGCCCACCACGGAGCCGAGCGCGACGCCCGCTGAAACGTTCGACATCGTCAGCGAGGAGTCCGCGGCTCGCTACCGCGCCCAGGAGGAACTGGCGTCCGTCGGCGCCGCGGAAGCCGTGGGCGAGACGAACGCGATCATCGGCTCCATTCAGTTCGATGATAACGGGATGCCTCTGGCCTGCTCCCGCTTCGACGTTGACCTGCGGACGCTGCAGAGCGACGAGCCGCGGCGCGACAACTACCTCTACAACAACACGCTCCAGACCCAGCAGTACCCGCTGGCGACATTCGTCCTAACAGAGGTCGAGGGCCTGGACGAACCGCTGGTCGACGGCGAGGAGACCACCTTCACCCTGATCGGCAACCTGACCGTCCACGGCGTCACCAAGCTCGTCGCCTGGGAGGCTACCGCCACGCTCGACGGCGATACCCTCGAAGGCCGCGCGTCGACGGTGTTCGACATGCCTGACTTCGGCATTGAGCCGCCCGTGGTGGGGCCGGTGGTCTCGCTTGACGAGACGGTCAAGCTCGAAGTCGACATCAGCGCCGAGCGGGCGGCCTAGACCCCACCCGCGGGGGCCGGGCGGGGCGGCCCGGCCCTCGCCCGGCCCCGCCGAAGGGAGTCCCATCACCATGCATTGGATCCGCCACCATCGCCTGCTGAGCATCCTGCTCGGCATTGCCCTTCTGTTCGTGCTCGTCGTTGCGGGCTACGGCCTCTCGCTGGCGAACGAAGCTGGTCGCCTCCCCTGGCAGGAAGACCCGACCCGCATCCCGATCACCCCGTTCGCGGACATTCCGGGGTTCAGCGCCCCGGCGACAACCCCGATCCCGTAATGGGCGAACACGGGCCACGTTCGCGATCACCCTCGACGCTTGATTCCGACCGGGTCCTCGGCAACGTCACTCGGCAATGCACTTTCACGCGGCTAGCCAGTGGGACTGGAGCAGGAGCGAAACGGGTGTCGCCGGCCGTGGACAACCGAGTCGTCGCCCCCCTGTACCTTCGCGCTTCCAGTTTCATCCAGCGGGGTGCGCCGGCCCTGATGGGGAGACCAAGCCCGTCGATGTCGTCGCCCTCGTTCGGGAGGCGGTTGCCGACTTCGGGGCCGCCGGCCCCGACCGGCCTGTGACCCAAGCGGTGGACGGCGCCGCGATTGTCCAGGGAGATCGCGTCCGCCTCCGCCAGGTCGTCGATAACCTTCTCGCTAACGCCCGGTCCCACACCCCGGCGGGCACACCCGTCCACGTCGCCGTCGCGCGGAAGGCAGACCACGTCGAATTGTCGGTGCGGGACGAAGGGCCGGGTATCGCCGCTGCCGACCAGGCGAGGGTGTTCGAGCGCTTCTGGCGCGCCGACCCCGGCCGCGTCCGAAGCACGGGCGGCACCGGCCTCGGGCTGGCCATCGTCGCGTCGTTGGTCGAAGCCCACGGCGGTACCGTCGGCGTCACCAGCCAACCGGGCCACGGCGCCACCTTCACCGTCCGGCTCCCGCTGGAAGGGGCTACGACCACCGCCGCCACCAGCCCGCTCCCGGTGACACGCGCGGCGGCCAGGCCAACGCCCTCGACCCTGGCTGCGGCGCGCACCGGCGGTCCGGGAGATGGGAGCCCTGGCTGACGGCGGGTGCCTACCCTGCCGCCGTCAGGTTGCCTCACCGCGTGTGGAGGCGGATTCGCTCAAGATCCAGATCCCGCGTCCGCTTTGACCGACTTCATCATGAACGTCGGTCGCGCTGCACGCCGTACCGCCGGCGTCTGGGTGGTCACGTGCGGCCCGGGCGTGCCGGCCGGCACCCCCCAAACGTCCCGTATGATAGGCGGCGGGTCGGAGAGGCCGACCCGCGTCGCCGCAGCCTTGAGGAAGGGGAGCGAGCCATGGATCGGGAACTGTCGCGGCGAGACCTGCTGGGTGGTCTCGCCGCCGTCGCCCCGGGCCCCCCCCGCGGAACCATTACGCCCATCGCCCCCCGGGGCCCCCACGCCCCCCCCGCGGCCCGCCCCGCGGCGCCCCCCGCGGGGGGGCCGCATTCGCTGCCCCCGCTGCCGTACGACTACGCCGCGCTGGAGCCGCACATCGACACTCTGACGATGCAGATCCACCACGACCGGCACCACCAGACCTACGTCACCAATCTAAACACGGCGCTCCAGGAGTTCCCCAATCTGCAGAGCCTCAGCCCCGAGGATCTGATCCGCAAGGAGAACCTCGAGCAGGTGCCGGAGGCGCAGCGGGCGGCGATCCGCAACAACGGCGGCGGGCATTACAACCACACGATGTTCTGGGAGATCATGAAGCCGGGCGGCGGCGGCGAACCGACGGGCGCCTTAGCGGAGGCGGCTGTCGCCGGCTTCGGCGGCTTCCCTGCCATGCGCGAGGTCGTCAACTCGGCTGGGCTCAGCCGCTTCGGCTCCGGCTGGACTTGGCTGGTGCTCACGCCCGACGGCCAGCTGGCGGTCCTCAGCACTCAGAACCAGGACAACCCGCTGATGGACGGCAGCGGCTTCCCGGTCCTCGGGATCGACGTCTGGGAGCACGCCTATTACCTCAAGTACCAGAACAAGCGGGGCGACTACCTCAACGCCTGGTGGAACACCGTCAACTGGGACGCCGTCGGCCAACGCTACGAGCGGGCGCGCGGCGGGCAGTAGCGGCACGGCCGTCGGGACTCGGGCGTCCGCAGAAGGTGCGAGCCGGGGGAGCATCCCTCCGGCTCTGTGCCATGCAGGGTCACGGGGTCGTGAGCTCGCGGAAGAGGCGCTCCGTCTCGACCGACGGAGTCATCCCGGCTTGCTCGTACAGCACCCGGCGGCACTCCCCGATGACGCGGGTGACCTGGGCTGCGTTGCCGCCGGCCGCGATGGCGCGCATCAACAGCCGGTATCCCACCTCCCGCAACGGGTCGAGCTCGATCAGCGCCTGAGCCTCGCGCTCGGCGATGTCGGGCCGCCGCGGCGTAGCCCCGCCGCGACGGTTTGCTCGTGGGCGTGGATCTGCATCTCCGCATGGTCCGCCGCTAGCCCGCGATCCATGGCGCCTCCGCGCCTGGGAGGAAGCCCAAGATCGTTCGCTGCACCTGCGGCGTCGAGATCCGCGGCGCGGAGGAGGCGGACCTGATCGCGCGGGTGCAGCGGCACGCCAAGGAAGCCCACGACCTCGACCTCAACGACGAGCAGATTCGGGCCATGATGGAGATCGAACAGTAGCGGGTGGGCAGGCGGCGGATGGTAGGCCATCCGGACAGGAGGCTGTCGATGAAGACCCTGGCGTGCGGAGAGATCATGACGGGATGCGCCGCGACGTTCCGGGGCGAGACGGAGGACGAGATCCTGGCCCGGGCCGGCCGCCACGCCGCGGAGGACCACGGCCTGGAGGTCACCCCGAACGTGGTCGAGTTGGTCCGTGCCCACATCCGCGACGACGGGCAGGCGTCGGGCGCACAGGGCCGCGCCTGACCCGCGCCGAGCAGCCCGGAGCATGGACCAAGGGCCGGCGGTCAACCCGCCGGCCCTGGACGCTCCTCAGTCGCTGGAGAGTGTGCTGACGCTTACCGCGTCGACATCAGCTTGATCATTGGCTTGCGGGGCTTGCGCGCGGCCTCGACGGCGAGGCGGGCGGCGACCCGCTCGGCGACATACTGGAATGCCGCGGCGGTGACCGACTCCGGTGCGGCGGTCGCGACCGGTCGGCCGGTGTCCCCGCCCTCGCGCACCGCCGGTTCGATCGGAATCTCCCCCAGGAGCGGGACATCGTGCTGCTCGGCGGTGCGCCGGCCGCCGCCGCTGCCGAAAATGTCGGACGTGGTGCCGCAGCAGGGGCAGATGAACCCGCTCATGTTCTCGACAATGCCCAGGATCGGTGTCTTCACCTCCTGGAACATCTTCAAGCCTTTGACCGCGTCGGCCAGCGCCACGTCCTGCGGTGTGGTGACGATCACCGCGCCGGCGATCGGAATCTTCTGGACGAGGGTGAGCTGAACGTCGCCGGTGCCGGGTGGCAGGTCGATCACCAGGTAGTCCAGCTCGCCCCAATCGACGTCGTTCAGGAACTGCGTGATGAGCTGAGCGACCATCGGGCCGCGCCAGATCAGCGCCTTCTCCGGGTCGAGGAGGAAGCCGATGCTCATCACCTTCACCCCGTGCGCCTCCAGCGGCATGATCTTGCCGTTGCGCATCAGGGGCTTGCTCGCCTGACCCATCATCAAGGGTGCGCTCGGTCCGTAGACATCGGCGTCGAGTAGGCCGACCGCGGCTCTGGCCCGCGCCAGCGTCACCGCCAGGTTGACCGCGACCGTCGACTTGCCGACGCCACCCTTGCCGGAGGCGACGGCGATCGCATTCTTGACCCCCTTGATCGGCGAGGCGTCACTCTTACCCGCGCCACTGGCGCGGACGCGAGAGGTGAAGCGGATGGCGACCTCGCCAACCTGTGGCAGCGTCACTAGCGCCGTGCGAAGGTCCTGCTCGATTTGGGCACGGTGCGGGGTGGTGGCGACGGGGGCGAGCAGCTCGACCGTCAGCGAGACGTCGCGGCCGCTGACCTCGACGCTGGGAACCATGTTCAACTCGACCAGGCCGCGGCCGATCTCCGGCTCCTGGACCGGCCGGATGGCGTCAAGGACCCGCTCTTTGGTCAACTCCGCCTGGCCGGACGCGCTCTCGATCTCGGTGGTGGACATGAAGCACCCTCGTGGCCGTGAGACCGTCGCCGGCCGCGCGGCGTGATCCGACATAACCGTGACGTATGCGCGAATTGTACCCGTCGGACACGCGTGCTTGACGAGGAGGTGAGGCCATCGAGGGACGACGCCTGCCCTGCCCGCCTCCGGACCTCGACGCTGGAGACCTCAACCTGGCATCCTGCCCATGAAGTCGCACCGGCGAACGAGGGCCCAACCGCGCCGTGCTCTGGTGATCGCGTGCTGCCTACTGCCTACTGCCTACCGCGTCCGGCGCATCCTCCCACCAGATGCGCTCGATCACCGGGACGGCGGCGGCGATCGGGAGCGCCAGCAGCACGCCGACGATACCGAGCAGCTCCGCCCCCACCAACACCGCCACCAGCACCGCGAACGACGAGATCTGCAGCGTGCCGCGGTAGACCCGCGGCACGATCAGGTAGTTCTCCACCTGCTGGTAGGCCAGGTAGAGCAGGAAGACCATCCCCGCCGCCGTCGGCGAAACGGTTAACGCCAGGAGCACCGCCGGCACCGTGGCGATCAAGATGCCGGCGATCGGGATGGCGTCGGCGAGTGCCGCCACCACCGCCAATAGCAGCGGCTGGGGCACGTCCAGTAACCAGAGCACCACGAACGCGAAGACGCCGAACAGCAGCGACGTCAGCGCCTGTCCGAGGAGGTAGCCGCCGACGACGTGGCTGATTTCGGGTAGCGCCCGCCGCACCTTCGCCCGCTGGCGCGGGGGGAGGTAGCGCGCGACCCAGTTATAGACCCGCTCGCCGTCGACCAGCAGATAAACGGTCAGGACCAGCAGGACGAGGGCGTTGGCAATCCCCTGGACGAACCCGGCGCCGACCGCGAGGAAGCGGGCGACGACGGCGCCTGGATCGGCGGCCCCCTGGCTCGCAGCTTCGCGGGCCCGGTTCACGATCGCCTCGTTGTCGTTCAGCAGCCCTTGCGCTTCGTCCACGTAACCGGGCAACGCCGTCGCGAATTCCGTCCCCTCGTCGATCACCGGTGGGACGAGGAGCAGCAGGATCAGCGCCACCAGGCCCACCAGCACCAGGACGATGAGCGTGACCGAGGCCGGACGCGGGCAGCCGCGCCGTTCCAGGCGGGTCACCACCGGATCGAGCGCGGCCGCGAGCAGAAGCGCGATGAAGAGCAGGAGGAGGAGCGACCAGAGCCGCCCCAGCAGCCAGAGCCCGGCCAGGACCAGGATGACCTTGGCGATCGTTCGCGTCGGCAGCTCCAGCCGCGTCGTCACCGCCGGGTCGGGCGGCACCCCGGGCTCCACCCCCTTTGGGGGCGACATCGTTGCGGCGATCGAGTCCTCCTAGCCGTCCGTTGCATCCCGCGCAACGCGCCGGGCGGGGCAGTTCCAGGAACCTGGTCCCTCGCTCACGGCATCCAACCGGCGCCGGCCGCGGCTTACCCCCGGACGCCGTTCTCTCGCGTCACCTCAGCGTACCAACGGCCGCTCTGCTTGACGGTGCGGCGCTGCGTCGCGTAGTCGACGTGGATCAGTCCGAAGCGCTTGGCGTAGCCGTACGCCCACTCGAAGTTGTCCAGCAGCGACCAGGCGAAGTAACCCTGCAGCGGCACCCCCTCCTCGACCGCGCGGTAGCAGGCGAGGAGGTGGTCGTGGAGGTAGGACTGACGCTCGGCGTCAACGACCGCGCCGTCGACCACCTGGTCCGCAAAGGCCGCGCCGTTCTCGGTGATGGAGAGCGCCGCCGGCGCGTAGTCGCGGTGGAGCCGCGTCAGCAGCGCGTACAGCCCCCCGGGGTAGACCTCCCAACCCATGTCCGTGTAGGGCCGGCCGGCCGGCTGCACCTGGGCAACCTGAAGGGGGCCGGACGCGGCGTCGTGGCGGACGACGGAGCGAAAGTAGTAGTTCACGCCGAGGAAGTCGATCGGCGAATTGATGCGCGCCAGGTCGCCGCCCTGGACCGTCGGGGCGGCGTCCCCGTACCAGCGGAGCATGTCGTCCGGGTAGCTGCCGCGGAAGAGGGGGTCGAGGAACCAGCGATTGAGGTAGCCGTCGTGGCGGTGGGCCGCCTCCGCGTCGGCGTTCGTGTCGCCGGCTGGCTCGACCGGGGACAGATTGAGGGTGATGCCGACGCGGTCGCCGACGGCTGCCTCCGCTCGGATCGCCTCGGTCGCCTCGGCGTGGGACAGGAGCAGGTGGTGGGAGACTTGCAGCGCCGTGCGTAAATCGCGCGCCCCGGGCGCGTGATCACCGGTCAGGTGGCCGAGGAACGCGGCGACCCACGGCTCGTTGTGGGTGATCCAGTTGTGCACCACCGCCCCGAGCGCGACGGCTACGGTGTGCGCGTACTCGCCGAAGCGGTGCACCGTGTCCCGGTTGGCCCAGCCGCCCTGATCTTGCAGCGCCTGGGGCAGGTCCCAATGGTAGAGAGTGACGTAGGGCTCGATGCCGGCCGCGCGGAGGGCATCGACCAGGCGCCGGTAAAAGTCGATGCCGGCGGGGTTGGGCCGACCCATGCCGGTCGGGAAGATGCGCGGCCAGGCGATCGAGAAGCGGTAAGCGCCCAGGCCCAATTCCCGCATCAACGCGATGTCCTCGGGGTAGCGGTGGTAGTGATCGCAGGCGACGTCGCCGGTGTCGCCGTTGGCGACCTTTCCCGGCGTATGAGAGAAGGTGTCCCAAATGGAGGGGCCGCGCCCGTCCTCGTCGTGCGCCCCTTCAATCTGATAGGCGGCGGTGGCGGCGCCCCAGACGAAGCCGGCGGGGAAGATCGCGTCGGCGGACGGCATGGTTTCTCCAGACGGCGAGACGGCGAGACCGCAAGCGGGCCGATTGTAGTCTGCCGGGCTGCGGCGTGGCGGTTGGGGCAACGATCCAGGAGCTCCGGCCGCGGCGAATTGAGAATGAGGCCGGCGGTCTCGGGGCATCCGCGTGACCGCCATCGACGCTGACCTGTGCGCCGCGGCGATCGACTCCCAGTCGGGCGAGTTGCCGCTGGACTGGCGCTTCGACTACACCGTCCCGTTCCGCCCGCACGCGCTTGATGCGGAGACGTCCACGCGGCTGCGCGCGGTGATGCGACGCCTCGGCCTGGTCTACGGCGCGTTCGACCGGCGACTCACGCCGGCGGGCGAGAACGGCTTCCTAGAGGTCAATCCGAACGGCGAGTACCTGTTCGTGGAACTGCTGAGCGGGATACCGCTGTCAGAGCGGATGGCCACCTTCCTCGCCGGTTGACCATCGCTCTCCGGTCCACCATCTCGGCGACGCTGCGCCTTTATCGCACGCCGAGCAGGTCAGCCAGGTTGGCGGCCGGGTCAAGGACCGGCTCGATGCGGCCCGAGCGGGAGGTGAGGAGGCCGGTGACGCCGGGGCCATGACCGGCGATGATCGAGTCGCCGTGGACGACGATGCCGACCGAGACGGCGCCGCGGTAGTAGTGGCGGCCGTAGCTGGCGTCGGCGTCGAGGATGGCGACGAAGTCACCGAAGCGCAGCTCGTCCAGTCCGTACTCGGCGACCACGCCCGGGTCGAAGAGCGTGATGTCGTAGTCGCCGCGGAAGACGTGGTCGCGGCCGAGCCCCGAGCCCATCACCGCCGCCGGTGCGCACCGCGCCACCGGGACCACCAGCTTGCCGTTGCGCTCCTCCGTCACCCAACGGTCGAGGACCGTTGGGTCGAGGTTAGTGCAGAGAACATCGGGGAAGCCGTCGATGGCGAGACCGGTGCCGAAGCCCTTGACCAGGATCTGGTCGCCGACGAGGAGCCGCTCCAGCACGTCCGAGGCGAAGTCGATCATGACGTGCTCGGCGCCGCCGTGCTTGCCCGTCACGACGCCGCGGGCACCGCGGGCTTCGCCGGACGCGATGATCGCCTCGTTGCCGACGCAGGTCAGGACGTTGAACCCGCCGTTCGCTGTCTCGTCCGGGTTCTTGGCCGAGACGGCCGGCTCGACGTGGTCGCCCACCAAGCCGCGCACGCGGTCCCCAATCCGCACGTTGTAGGCGATACCACCGGTCCCCGGCAGCACCCGCGGCGCCCCTTCGTGGGAGATCCGATAGGGCGAGCGGGTGTCGTACCGCGGCGGTGTCACCTGCCCCATCACGGACAGCTTCACCAGGTGATCGGCGTTGGTGGTCAGCGGCACGGGCGGCTGCTCCTATAACGTCGGCAAGTAACGTCGGCAGTCGGCGGGCGGCAGGTGGTCAACGATCGTACCCCGGCTGAGACCGTGGTGGCAGGCAGAGGGGGCGCCACGGAGGCGCCCCCTCCCCTTACGATCGACGACCGACCCCCGTTACTGGCACACCCATTCGTTGCGGCGGCCGACGGACCACATCCAGCCGGCGGCGTTGGCGCTGGCCCAGGGGTCGAAGATGTCATAGCCAGCGTAGGGCGTCGAAGCCCAGGTGCTGGGGACAAACTGGAAGAGACCGTAGGAACCCGCCGGGTTGACGGCGTTCGGGTCCAAATTCGACTCGCACCGCGCCACGCGCAGCATGTCCTCGCGCGGCTGGCCGTAGCGGTCGGCCGCGGCGTAGATGATCTGGATGATCTGGTCGGTGGTGTACCCGGAGCCATTGCCGGGGGACGGGGCGCCGCCGACATTCAGGTAGGTGGCCGAGGCCCAGCCGCGGACGCTCCCGTAGTAGACGTTGTAGTACCCGTTCTGGCTGATGCCGGTGAGTGAGACGCTGGCACCGTATGGGATCACGGTAAGGATGCTATAGCCCGTGCCGGGCCCGGAGCGCAGGTTGAGATTGGCCGTCGCCACCGCCGAGCCACTCGTGGGGGCGGGAGAGGGTGACGGTGATGGCGATGGCGACGGGGTCGTGCCGCTACCGCCTGAAGTCAGGTAGGCGCTGTAGGCCCAACCCGCCGTACCGTTGTAGGTCACCGAGACGAAGCCGTTGGAGCTTTGGCCGGTCAGCGTGACGGTCGCGCCGTACGGCATCACGGTGATGACGTGGTCGGCGAAGCTGGGGCCGGCGCGCAGATTGAGCGCCGTCGTGGTCTTAGCGGTGCCGGTGCCGCTGCCGCCCGGAGCCGGGCTGCCGCCCTGGGAGAGATAGGCGCTGTAGGCCCAACCGGTCATGTTGGCGTAGGTGACCTTAGCGAAGCCGTTCTGGTTGGTCCCGAGGAGGGTCACGGTGCTGCCGGCCGGCATCACGGCCATCACCGAGTACCCGGTGCCCGGCCCACTGCGCAGGTTCAGGGCCGTGGTGGTCGTCGCCGTGGCCGCGAGCGCGGCGCGCGGCGCGGGGACAACGGCGGCGCCAACGGTCGTGAGGACCAACAAGGCGACGGAGAGCGCCAGCGCCCGACGCCGGGTGCGCGGGGACGTGGCGGAACGGCGAGTCACGAAACGCATGGAACAGTCGCTCCTTCTCGAAGTTGGCTCGCGGGCAACGGCGGAGCCGGCGCCTGCAACCCAACCTCGGGTCGGCCGCGGAACGCGGTGAACGGATGCAACGAGACGGGTCAAACCGATCGCTGGCGGGTCCCGAGCACGTTCCCTCCACCGTGCCGGGCGCTTGGTCTACTGGCCCCATGGGGCTTCCCACAAGCCTCAGGGGCGGGGAAAACCAGCGGTTGTGCTGTTGTTATTGCACAGACATGATGAAAGTGTCAAAGCGTGCCACGTTGACACCGGGCGTCGGCATCCACCGGCGCCCGCCGTTTCGTGTCGTCGCCTCGCCAGTTCGCTGACCGAGCCATCGCGCAGCCATCGCGCGGCCGGGTCCCTCCCCATCGCGTCCGTACGGGTCCAGCCAACCCGCGGGTTTGTCGCTCTCTACGTCGGCGCCTGCGTCGGCGGATTCATTCCGTGCCAAATCGGCACAGCCGCCGCAGGTTGTTGACAAACTGGATAAACTACTCTAGATTCCATACCAGACAACCGAATAGCGCACCACACTCATCCAGAGGGGCAGAGGGACCGGCCCGACGAAGCCCCAGCAACCACCCGACACCGCCGTTGGGCAGGTGCTAAGTCCGACAGGATTCGCCTGGAAGATGAGGGTCGTGGTCCCGCCACCGCCAGCCGCGGTGCGGCTCCGACGCCCTCATCGTTTGTCGATGGGGGCGTTTTCGCGTCCCGGAGGGAAAGGGCCACCGACCATGGCGGAATCGGTGACGCTGACGCGGGTCGCCAAGGTCTTCCCGACCGACCGGGCGCCGCTGCCCGTGCTAGACGACATCCAGCTCCACATCGAGCGCGGCGAGTTCGTCGCGGTGCTCGGCCCGAGCGGCTGCGGCAAGTCGACGCTGTTGCGCCTCGTCGCGGGATTGGAGCGCCCTTCGGCCGGCACGGTACGACTTGGCGAGCGGGCGGTGACGGGCATTGACCCCCGGTCCGCCGTTGTCTTTCAGGAACCGCGGCTCCTGCCGTGGAAGACCGTCGCCGCCAATGTGGCGCTCGGGGTCCGGCACGCGGCGGCTCGCGACGGCAGGGCGACGCCCGAGGCGATGCTCGACCGCGTCGGCCTGACCGGGTTCGAGCGCGCCCTTCCCCATCAGCTGTCCGGCGGCATGGCGCAGCGCGCGGCGTTGGCGCGGGCGCTCGTCGGCCGGCCGGGGGTGCTGCTACTCGACGAGCCGTTCGCCTCCCTCGACGCCCTGACCCGGCTACGGATGCAGGACCTGCTCGCCGACGTCTGCCGCGACCTGCGGCCGACGACGGTGATGGTGACGCACGATGTCGACGAGGCGCTCTTCCTGGCCGACCGGGTCGTCGTCATGGGGCCCCGCCCCGCCACCGTCGTGGCGACCCTCTGCGTTCCGGGTGGGCGCCCCCGCGATCGCGGCGACGTGGCGCTGGCGCCGCTTCGGGCCGAGATCCTGGGGCACTTCGGACTCGCGCACACCGTGCCGGCGCCGCCCACCGTGGGCGAGGCGGCTGCAATCGCCATCAGCGCTTAGCGGCGCGGGGAGGGGAGGATGGTCATGACGAAACGCTGGACGACCCTCGTGGTCTTCGGGTTGGTACTCGTGCCGCTCCTGGCAGCGTGGCAGACCCCGGTCGCCGCCGCCCAGGAGGCGCCGGACAAGATCCGGTTGGACTACGCCTACTACAACCCGAGCAGCCTGGTCCTGCGCCGCTTCGCCTGGCTGGAAGAGGACCTGGCGGCGGACGGCGTCGAGGTCGAGTGGGTCCTCAGCGCCGGCAGCAACAAGGCGAACGAGTACTTGCGGTCGGAAGCGATCGACTTCGGCTCCACCGCGGGGTCGGCGGCGCTGCTCGCCCGCGCCAACGGCTCGCCGATCCAGACGGTCTACATCTACTCCAAGCCGGAGTGGGCGGCGTTGGTGGTACTGAAGGACTCGCCGATCACCGAGGTCGCCCAGCTCAAGGGAAAGAAGATCGCTGCCACTAAGGGCACCGACCCCTATTTCTTCCTGCTCCGCTCGCTGGCCGCGGTCGGCCTGTCCGGGAGTGACGTCGAGGTCGTCAACCTGCAGCACGCCGACGGACGGGTGGCGTTGGAGCGGGGCCAGGTCGACGCCTGGGCGGGGCTCGACCCGCACATGGCCCAGACCGAGCTGGAGCAGGGCTCGCGCCTCCTCTACCGCAACATCGATTTCAACACCTACGGCTTCCTCAACGCCCGCACCGAGTTCCTGGAGGACCACGCGGCCTACGTTCCGCGCGTCCTCGCCGCGTACGAGCGCGCCCGGCAATGGATCCTCGATCACCCGGACGAGGCGGCGCAGATCCTGGCCGAGGAAGCGAAGATCACGCTGGAGGTGGCCAAGCGCGAGCTCGTCGAGCGGACGGTGCTGACCACGAGCCCCGTCCCGGGCGAGGAGCATGCCGCGGTACTGCGAGAGGTCATTCCGATCTTCAAGGCCGAAAACCAGGTCAGCCCGGACGCCGATGTCGAGGCCGCGCTGGCCGGACTCTTCGCGCCGCAGTTCATTCAGGCCGTGGTCTCCGCTGCGGCGACGCCCACGCCCTAGAGGGAGTCGAGGAGCGGCGATGCTGAAGCAGGCGATCACCCTTCGCCCCACCGTCCGTGGTGAGCCAGCGCGCTGGGTCCCGCCCGCCGCGTGGCTCCAGCCGCTCCGCCGGCTGCTGGTCCCGGTCGCGCTCCTGCTGCTCTGGCAGGTCGTGGTCGAGCGGGGCGTCTTCAGCCGGGGGCAGCTCCCGGCGCCGCTCGACGTGGTGGCGGCCGGTCGCGAGTTGGCGGAGAACGGCCTCCTCGTCCCCAACGTCCTCGCCAGCGTGCGGCGAGTCCTCTGGGGCTTTGCGCTGGGCGGGGTGATTGCCCTTGCGCTCGGGCTGATCGTCGGCGTGTCGCGCGCGGCGGAGGAGGTCCTAGCCCCGACCCTGCAGGCGCTGCGGGCGGTCCCGTCGCTGGCCTGGGTCCCGCTGCTGCTGCTCTGGCTGGGAATCTACGAGGGGCCGAAGGTGACGCTGGTGGCAATCGGGGCCTTCTTCCCGATCTACACCAACCTCGTGGCAGGCATCCGCCAGATCGACCGCAAGCTGGTCGAGGTGGGCCGCGCCTACGGGCTGCGCGGCTGGTCGCTGGCGTGGGAGGTGATGCTTCCGGCCTCGCTACCGTCGCTCTTGACGGGGATGCGCCTGGGCCTGGCGCAGGGCTGGCTCTTTTTGGTGGCCGCCGAGCTGATCGGCGCGTCCGAAGGGTTGGGGTTCCTCCTGATCGACTCTCAGAATACCGGGCGCGCCGACATCATCGTGCTGACCATCGTCCTGCTGGCGCTGCTGGGCAAGATCTCCGACGCGCTGCTGCAAGCGCTGGAGCGCCGCCTGCTCCGCTGGACTGACACCTTCCGCGGGCGGACGTAGCGCACGAGGGGGGATCGTGGCCGTCGCGTCACGCGACCGGCCCGGCGGTCCTGCCCCCCTGGCCAGACGCCGGGGCCGTCGCTCGCCGAACCCGAGTTCAGTTCCGCTCCCGCGGTTTGTCCGGGTGGGCCTGACGTGACCCCTGGGTGGACGGGCCGCCGAGCACCAAGCGAGAAGCGAGGAACCCGGCCACGCGGGCTTAGTCGCCTGACTCGCTCACCACCACCCGCACGACCCCTGGCTTAAATCGCACCAGCAAGCTCTCCCCGTCGCGCACCAGCGGCTGGTCCAGTGTGCCCTCCGGGTCGTAGTCCACGGCGTCGCGGAGGCGGAGGCGCTGGCCGGTCACGCCGACGAGCAGCGTCAGCGGCCCGCCGAGCGGGGCGACGCCGCGCACGAAGTTGTACGCCCAGCGGGCCGGGAGGTTCGTTGGCACGCTGAAGTCCGCGGCCGTGGGGACCGGGGCGGTCGTCGCCAGCGCGTCGTCCTGGGCGACGGGCGTCACCGACCCGGCGGCGAGGGCGGGGATCGCTGCCACCAGCAGACGGCCGCCCAACTCGGCCAGGTGTCGTTCCAATGCCAGCGCGCGGACGCCCTCCGGCACGTCGCAGCCCGCCTGGGCGACGACCGGCCCGGTGTCCAGACCGGCATCCATCAGATGCACCGTGGCGCCGGTGCGTCGTTCTCCCCGGCGCAGCGTCCAGAAGACCGGGTCCGGGCCCCGTCCACGCGGCAGGAGCGAGGGGTGGACGTTGAGGAAGCCGAGCGGCGGCGCGTCGAGCACCGTTCGCGGCAGCCGCCACGGGAAGCAGGCGACGACGACGATGTCCGGCCGGTGCGCCGCGATCGCCCCGACTCCCTCCGACCCTTGAGGGCCAGCCACGTCGAGGACCAGGATCCTCGCTCCCCGCGCCAGATCCACGACTGCGTGATCTCCCACCCCTGCCTCTGCCGTCTCATCCTGCCTGGGTAGCACGACGGCGCGGACGTCAAAGCCGGCGTCGAGCAGAGCCGCCAGCGGCGGAACGGAGAAGGCGCACCGCATGCCGAAGAAGACGACGCGTGGGGTGGTGGAGGGGGATGGGCAACGGGAGACGGAGGCTAGTGAGGGGTCGGTAATGGGAGCGTTTGACAGCGACCCACTGCGTCCTCTACGGTTCACCCACGTATCCCCTTGCCGATCAGTTCGTCGCCGGTGGCCGCGGCCGGTCGGATCCTCCAGTCAGGCGCCGGATTCGGGGCGGGACGCGGGGCAGCTCGACCGTTCCGACCCTTGACCCTCAACGATTGTCCGTATCCCCACGGAGAGCGACCATGGCGCGATTGGTTCAGTGCGTCAAGCTCGGTCGGGAGTTGCCCGGGTTGGAGAAGCCACCATTCCCGGGCGAGTTGGGCCAGCGCATCTACGAGAATGTCTCGGCCGAGGGCTACTCCCTCTGGCAGCCACACATGACGATCCTGATCAACCACTACGGGCTCAACCCGGCCGACCCCGACACCCGTCAGATCCTCCGCGACCAGATGGAGGAGTTCTTCTTCGGCGAGGACGCCCGGATGCCCGAAGGCTGGATCCCCGCCGGTGCCGGTGCCGGCGGCGGTGCCAAGGGGGGCGGCGCCTCGGCCAAGGGGGGCGGCGCCCCGGCCCGGAAGAAGTAGACAGGCGGCGGTCGGCACAACGGATCGTCGAGGCGCATCGCCCTCGCCGCTTGGCTGCCGCGGCCCCAAGTCGGGCGACGCCCGCGTCGCCCCTGGAGACCCGGTCTACGGGTGACCGGCGCCCCCGCTCGCCAGCATGATCGTCGGCTCGATCTTGAACTCCAGCCGGGCGTGCGCCTCGCGCAGTGCGGCCTCGGCGTCCACCGGGGACTTGGCGCGGGCGAAGATGAAGCCCAGGTAGCTGGCGCCCTCCGGGAGCGGCACCACCGGGTGATTCAGCTTAGCGGTGATCTCGACGCCGGTGATGTGGGGAACGGCGCTCGCTTCCTCCTGACCTCGTACCGCGCGCAGCATGCCCGCCTTGGAGACTGGAATCGGAATCATCATCACCCCAGCCGCCTCGCCGCTCCGCTCCAGCTCGGCAGGAAGCGGCAGGCCGACGGCGTGGCGCAGGATCAGCTCTTCGAGGCAGACGCCGGCGCCGAACTCCAGGATGCTTCCGCAGAGCCCGCCGATCGAGCGCCCCGCCATCTCGATCAGCCAGATCTCCTCCCCGTCGACCCGCAGCTCGGCGTGGACCGGTCCTTCCCGCAGGCCGAGCGCGGCCGCCGCCTCGGCCGTCCGCGCCGCAATCGCCGCCTGGATGTCGTGCGGCAGGCGAGACGGGGTGACGTAGATCGTCTCCTCGAAGAACGGGCCGTCGAGCGGATCCGGCTTGTCGAAGAGCGCCAGCGTCCGTAGCTCGCCGCCGGTGAGCAGTCCCTCCAGCGCGACCTCGACGCCGGGGACGAACCGCTCCACCAGCAGATGGGTCTCCGCCGGCGGGTTGCCTTCGCCAAGCAACAGTCGCCGCGTCCGTTCCCAGGCGGCAACGAACTCCTCCGGGTCGTCGGCCCGGATCACGCCCCGACTGCCGGACAGGCGTAGCGGCTTGACGACGCAGGGATACGCGACCTCCCGGGCGATCGCCCGGGGGGCGTCGGTGACGGGGTAGCGCCGGTACGCAGGCACAGGGACGCCGCCGGCGGCCAGCCGCTCGCGCATCACGAACTTGTCGCGGGCGGCGAGGGCGGAGGCGGGGTCGTTGTGGGGGAGGTCGAGGAGGGCGCTCGCCGTCGCCGCGAGCAGCGTGGCGCTGTCGTCGACGGAGAGAACCGCGTCGACCGGACCGTCGAGCGTGGCGGCGAGCTGATCGGCGGCCGCTTCCGGCCGGGTGAAGTCGAGGCCGAGCGGCACGTCCCAGTAGTCGGCGAGGGTTTCCGGCAGGTCGATCGCGCGGATGACCTCCAGCCCCAGCCGCTCCGCCGCGTCGAGGAAGGCGCCTGCCCGGTACGTCGCCGGGCTCATCAGCAGGACAACACGCCGCCGGCGCCCTTGCCCAACATCCGCGGGTGAAGGGCGAGGGCCGGGAGCGAGCGCCGTCGCGGCGCCCTCCTTGACTCCTCGCCCCCTCACGGCCTCGACTCCGCCCATGACTACGCGGTGGTACCGACCGGCTCCTCGACCAGCGGCGTCGCCGTCACGCCGCTCGTGGCCCGACCGAGACTGCAGACAATCATGGTGTAGACGCCGCCGCTACCGTCGGCGGTGACGTTGATGTCGCGGACGCGCAGGTTGGCGTAGGGGGTGGTCGAGCGGTCCTTGCTCAGCCACTGATTGACGGCGTCCATCGCCCCGCTCGGGTCGGCGCTCGCGTTTGGGCTGTGGAACAGGAAGACTCGGGTGTCACCGGCCTGGAGATCGATCACGGTGCGCTGCTCCTTGCTGCTGTGGTGGCTGGTTGGTGGCCCACGAGCCCTATCGCAGGCCGACGCTGGCAACCACGCTCCGTCCCTGATCGGGCGAGTATAGCCCGCCGGTCGTGGAAGGAGACGGGCGACTTCTGATCGGTCACCAACTCCCGGCGCCCATCGACGCCCTGGACGTTGGGAAACCCCGAACCCAACGTCGCGTCGCCACCGCTCGCCCCGCGTATCATGGCCCTGACCGACGACACGGCAGAGCGGCGGAGGCGGGGCCGGTGGGGATGCGCATCCTGGTGGTGGGGGGCGGCGGGCGAGAGCATGCGCTCCTCTGGAAGCTCGCTCGGAGTCCGCGCACGGCCGCGCTCTTCTGCGCCCCGGGCAACGCCGGCACAACGGAGCTGGCCGAGTCGGTGCCGGTCCGGACGGCCGACCTCGACGGCCTCACCGCCGCGGCCCAGCGGCTCGGCGCCGACCTCGTGGTGGTCGGACCCGAGGCGCCGCTCGCCGCCGGCCTCGCCGACCGCCTGGCAGCAGCCGGCGTCCCGGTCTGCGGCCCGACCCAGTCCGCGGCCCGCATCGAGAGCTCCAAGGCCTGGGCCAAGGAGATCATGGCGGAGGCCGGGGTGCCGACGGCGCGCTCGGTCGTCGTCACCGATCTGGTCACGGGGCTGACCGCGCTCGGCGGGTTCGATCTTCCGGTCGTCGTCAAGGCGGACGGCCTCGCTGCGGGCAAGGGGGTCGTCGTCGCTACGAGCCGGGACGAGGCGCGGGCGGTGCTCTCCGCGTTTCTGGAGGACGACGTCCTCGGCGCGGCAGGGCGCACCGTCGTCCTGGAAGAGTGCCTGGTCGGGAGGGAAGTGTCCGCCCTCGCCCTCACGGACGGCGAGGCCGTGCTCCCCCTGCCCCCGGCCTGTGACTACAAGCGCGTCTTCGACGGCGACCGCGGTCCGAACACGGGCGGCATGGGCGGTTACGCGCCTCCTCCCGCACTGGACGACGCGACGCTGGAGGCGGTCCGTCGCGCGATTCTCGAGCCGACGGTGCGCGCCCTCGCCGCCCGCGGCACGCCCCTGCGCGGCGTCCTCTACGCCGGGCTGATGCTCACCGCGGAGGGACCGAAGGTGCTGGAGTTCAATGCCCGCTTCGGTGATCCCGAGACGCAGCTGATCTTGCCGCTCCTCGACGGCGACCTCGCCGAACTCCTCATCGCCGTCGCGACCGGCAGATTGGCGGGCATCCCACCGCCGGGGCCGGCGGCGGGATCGGCGGTCGGCGTCGTCCTGGCGGCCGGCGGCTACCCGGGCCCCTTCGACACCGGCGTCCCGATCGCGGGGCTGGAGGAGGTGCCGGACGACGTGCTGCTCTTCCACGCCGGCACCCGCCGTGACGCGGACGGCCGGGTCGTCACCGCGGGTGGGCGGGTCCTCACCGTCGTCGGCCTCGGTCCCGCCCTCGCCGCCGCTCGTGAGCGCGCCTACGCGGGCGCCGATGCCGTCGCCTTCCCCGGCCGTCACTTCCGCCGGGATATCGCGCTGCGGGAGCTTGGGCCGGTCGATCGTCGGTAGACAGTCGTCGGCAGAGCACAGCGGCGCGTCGGTACCGTCCCCTTCGACCTTCCTCGCGCGTCTCGTCGTCCGGCCATGATGGGCGGTCCGACCGGACCGCCTCTCGCTCTGGCGACCTCGCGCGTGGATGGGGGTCAGGCGTTGAGGTCGCGCAGCAGCCAGAGGAGCGCGACGAGGGTCTTGGCCTCCTGGATCTGGTCAGGACCGGGCGCGAGCAGATCGGGGATCCGGGCGAGCGGGGTCGGGACGACCCGGATTGACTCATCCGGGTCGGGGCCGCCGCCAGTGGGCCGGCAGTCGTCGGCGCGGTAGATGATGAGCCGCTCGTCGGTATAGCCGGGGCTGGTGTAGAAGGCGACCAGTTCCCTGAGGCGGCCCGCCTCGTGACCGGTCTCCTCGATCAGCTCGCGCCGCGCCGTCTCCGCCGGGGGCTCGCCCGGCTCCAGCGTCCCGGCCGGGACGCCGAGCAGGGCGCGGCCGATGGCGTGGTGGTACTGCCGCAGCAGGAGCACCTGGCCGTCCGGGGTGAGGGGGACGACGGCGACGGCGCCGGGGTGCTCGACCACCTCTCGCACGCTTTCCCGGCCCGACGGCAGGCGCACGGCGTCGACCCGGACATGGACCCGCTTGCCGTCAAACGCGCGCCGGCTACCCAGCATCACCTCGTGGGGCGGGTCGGACGCGGTAGGATCGAGCGAGGGGCGAGGAGTGGCATCGAACGCGGTCACACGGACGGCTCCGCAGCCGTTGAACGAACGAAACCGGCACCCGTGGCAGGTGCCGGTTGGAGGCGCCAGGCGGATTCGAACCGCCGATCAGGGTTTTGCAGACCCGTGCCTTACCACTTGGCTATGGCGCCGAGGGGGAGCCGCACGGCTGACGCGCCCGCAGGTGGCTCGAAGGGTCTTCCCCCCGACCTCCACCATGCGCGGGTTGCCGACGACGCCGGGAGTGTACCACGGACGGACAACCGGGGGCACCGGCCCTCGCCACCTACCCGGAAGGTTGTGCTCGTCACGCGTCGGCCGGCCGAACGGTCCGGCCACGCCTTGCCAACGCGCAGCCCGGCCGGGGATACTCGCGGTCATGATGCTCCGCCCCGCATCGTTCCGCGACGTTCCTCCGGGAGAACCGAGTCCTGATGCCTGAGCCACTGGCCGGTGTGCCGGTGCTGCTCGGCGTCTTCGCCCACCCGGACGATGAGCAGTTCGGCACGGCTGGAGCGCTGCTGGCCTGCGCCGAGCGAGGGGTGGCGGTGCATATCCTCTGCGCGACCCGCGGGGACGCCGGCGAGATCTCCGACCCGGCCCTGGCCACCCCCGAAACCCTGGCGGCCGTTCGCGAGGGGGAGCTGCGCGTGGCCTGCGGCCTCCTCGGCTTCGCGGAGCCGGTCTTCCTCGACTACAAGGATGGCAAGCTGGCCGAGGTCGAACCGGACCGGCTCGTCCACCAGGTCGCCGCGGCCATCCGCCGCCTCCGCCCCCGTGTCGTCCTCACCTTCGACGCCAACGGAGCCTACGGCCACCCCGACCACATCGCGATCCACCGTGCCACGGTCGCCGCCTTCGCCGCCGCGGCCGACCCCGCGTTCGCCCCCGAGCTCGGGGCGCCGCACCGGAGCGACAAGCTCTACGCCACCGCCTATCCCCGGGCGCTGTTCGTCCAGATAGACACTGACCTCGCGGCCCATGGCCTCCCAGCGCTCGCGTTCGGCGATGTCCAGACGATCGCCGCCGAGGAGATCGGGACCGCCGACGAGCGTGTCACCACCGCCGTCCCGGTCCGCCATCTTTGGGAACGCCGGTGGGCGTCCCTGATCGCCCACCGTACCCAATACGGCGCCGGTCACCCGTTCCTCGCGTTGCCCGAGGCGGTGATGCGGAGTTGGCTGGCGACCGATGTCTTCGTCCGCCTTCACCCCGCCCCTGCGCCGGGTGCCGTCCTGCCGGACGAGGCCGACCTCTGGGCCGGCCTTCCCCTGCCGGGTTGAGGCGAAGGGTGTTCGATCTTCGGCCCCCCTGGCCCCGGTTTGCGTCTTCTCCGCGTCGGATTGGATCCGTCGTCGCGGCGCTCTGGCTTGTCGCCGCGGTCCCTACCTCTGGCTCCGGCAGGGCGGGCCGGACACCCACCCCGGTTGCTACCGTGGTCGCCGAGGAAGACACGGGAGCGGTGGCGAACGGCGGCTTCGAGGCGCCGGGCGCCGCCGCGTCCCCCTGGCGCTTCGAGACCCGCGATGACGACGGCTTCCGCGATGTCGAACGACCCTACCGCGGCGCGGCCGCCGCCCGGCTCTGCGGCGAGGCAGCTTGCGATGATCGCCTATCCCAGGCGTTCGCCCCGCCGCCCACGGAGGACGGGACACTCCTCTTGCGCTTCCGCCTCCAGATCCAGACGGTAAAGCCCTCTGGCGGTGGGTGCGACGACAACCTGATCATCCGCGTTGCCGTTGGCGAGGCCGAGCCCGACGAGATCGGGCGCGTCTGCGAGGAGGCGGCCGCCGAAGGCTTCGGGGAGGAGCGGCTGAACGTGACGCCCGCCGCCCGGCGGGCCGCACGCGCCGGGGAGGCGCTGCGGCTCACCTTCGCCGCGCGGACCGACGACGAGGCGGCCTCGACCACCTTCTGGCTCGACGACGTTGCCCTGCTGCGGGAGGACCGCCCGCCCGGCCCGGCCAACGTTCGGGTCAGCGAGGGAACCTTCAGTGCCTACAGCGAGCCCCACGTCGCCGTCGATCCGAGCGACCGGGACCGCCTCGTGGGCGCCGCCAAGTTCTTCACCGGCAACGCCGCCTACCGCTTCCGGGTCGGCACCTTCGCGTCGGACGACGGTGGCCGCACCTGGCGCGAGCGGGGTCTGCTACCGGAGCTCGACGACTACGACCTGGTCAGTGACCCGGTCGTCGCCTTCGGTCCGGGCGGCGCGGCCTACGTGGTCGTCATCGGCGTCCCGGCCCGGCCGGGGAGCCTGCCAAGGGCAAGCGGCTGGGGTGCCTTCGCCTACCGCTCGACCGACGGCGGCCAAACCTTCGCCGGCCCGTTGGTTGTCGACATCGGCCGGGCCGACGACAAGCCCTGGCTCGCCGTCGATCGCTCCGACGGCCCCGCCCGCGGCACCATCTACGTCGTCTGGGCCGACGGGCCGCAGACCTACCTCAGCCGCTCGGTTGGCGGCGCGCACCCCTTCTCGCCGCGCCAGCGAGTGCTCGACACTTCCGGCCCAGGCGCCCAGGTCGCCGTTGGGCCGGACGGGGAGCTCTACGTCCTCGCCCCGGCGGCCGTCCCCGCCGAAGCGCCCTTCGACCTCCTGCTGACCATCTCGCGCGACGGCGGCGCGACCTTCGACGCTCCCCGGCCCGTGATCCGCGTCAGCGCCATGCCGTATCTCTTGACCGGTGGCACCCGCGCCGCGGCGCTGCCACAGCTCGCCGTCGCGCCGGACAGCGGCGACCTTCTCGTCGCCTGGAACGACGCTCGGGACCGCGCCGCCGACGTCTGGCTCAGCCGCTCGACCGACGGCGGCGCGACCTTCTCGGCCCCGCATCGCGTCAACGACGTGGCGGCCGGCGACCAGTTCCAGCCGACGCTCGTGGCCGGGGAGGACGGCGCGCTGGTCGTGGGCTGGTTCGACCGGCGCGCCGACCCCGCCAACCGGCTGGCCGACGTCTACGTCGCCCGCTCGGCCGACGGCGGCGCCACCTTCGGCCGCGCCGCCCGCCTCAGCACCCAGCGCTTCGACCCGGCGCTCGCCGCCCCGCGCGACCTCGGCGGCGCCCTCTTTTTCGGCGACTATCAGGGGTTGGCGCTCGCCGGCGACGCCGTCGTCCCCTTCTGGAACGACCCCCGCAGCGGCCTCCAGCAGATCTACGCCGTGCGAGTCTCGATCGGAGGGCTACCGACGGGCGAGGTGGAAGAGGCCTAACCAGCAGGCAGTTTGCGCCAGGTCCCCGTGAGCCAAGTCGGGACGCGCAACCGTGCGTCCCTACGGCGTCGATCGGTGGATTGCCTGGCATGGCAGCCCAGGTCGCGGTTCAGCCCGTGTCGTGACTTGAGTGCGCCGGTTCCAATCGGGCGATCGGCTGGCCGTATTCGACGAACTGCGCGTCGTCCACCAGGAAGGCGGCGACGATGCCGGCGCGGGGGGTGGTGACCTCGTGGTAGGTCTTCATCACCTCCAGCACGCCGATCGGCTGTCCCGCTTCGACCCGCTGCCCCACTTCAGCCAGCGGCGGCTGGTCCGGCGCGCTGCGGCGGTAGAAGACCCCGAGGAGCGGCGCGGTGACGAGGTCGGCGGACTGCTCAGGGGTGGAACTCCCCGGTGACACGGGTGCGGGCGTCTCGTCCGCGGCCGACGCGACTGCAACGCCCTCCTCGGACTCGGCAAGGAAACCGTCGTCGGCGCCCCGGCGCAGCTCCAGCTTGAGGTCCAGCCCCTCGGCGGCTACCTCCAGACGGAAGGCCGTGACGTCGGCCTCGCGCAGCGCCACGATCAGCCGCGTCACTCCCGCCGGGTCCCACGCGTTCGTCACGCCGTCGCCCCCTTCCCCCCTGCCCGTCGGATCGCCGGGGGGCGTCCACCCCGCGTGCGCCCGCGGCGTCGTGACGACGGCATCCTCGCCCAACGCGGCGCGGCTCGCCAGCGTCAGGGCGCGTGCTTCCGCCGGCTCGACCGCGGCGAAGTGAACGCTGTCACCCGGCCGCAGCTGGCCGAGCGGGTCGAGGTCCGCGCCGATCACCGTGGCGATCTTCGGGTAGCCACCGACCGTCTGGCGCGCGGCCAGCAGCACGATCGGTTGGCCGTCCCCCGGCACCTGGACCGCGCCGTGCGCGATCCCCTCCGAGATCAAGTCGGCGCCCCGCGAGTGGGTCACCGGCGGCCCCGTGAGCCGCATCCCCATCCGATCCGCCTGGGGCGACACGGTATAACCACTGCCCAGGAACGCGGCCACGCCCTCCTCGGTGAAGCGCTCTGCCTGCGGACCGAGAACGACCCGCGTCTTCACGCTGGGGCCGGGCTCCGGCGGTGAGGCGGCGAGGCGGCGGGCGAGGATCTGGTCGACTGGAAGCCCGGGTGCGCCGAGCGACAGCGCGTCACCCGCGCGCAGGGCGCGGCCGTGCCAGCCGCCAAAGCCGCCGAACAGGTCCGTGCTCCGGCTGCCCATCACCGGCGCCAGGACGAGACCACCGGCGATGCAGAGATAGGCCCGCACCCCCCGCGCATCCGCGTCTGAGAGGGGCTGGAATGCCAGCTCGTCGCCCGCGGCGATGCGGACCGGCTGCCAGCGCGGCAGGCGAGCGCCGTTGAGGGATGCACCCAGGGCAGCACCGGTGAGCGCGACCACCGTCGACCCGCGGAACCGGAGGCGCGGGCCGAGGAGCGTCGCTTCGAGCGCCGCCTCGCCCGGGTCGTTGCCGAGCAGCCGGTTGCCGAGGATCAGCGCCGCCCGGTCCAGCACCCCGCCCGGCGATACCCCGGACCGCGCCAGCCCCGGCCGCCCCAGGTCCTGGACCGTCGTCAGTAGCCCGGGCTCGAGGACGAGGAGTGATCGATCAACCATCAGCGGTCAGCAATCGGCGAGCAGAAGCCATCCGCAGAGTAACCCTCGATCCCCGCCGGCTCCATGGGCCGTGCTCGCTGCGCGTCGAGGCTTGAGCCCCCGCGGCCGCCGGCGCTCGTGCTCATCGTTGGCCCGCGCACTCACGACTCCTGAGCCTCCGTCACGAGACTCGACATGTCTTCTACGGTCTTACCATAATCACCCGATAGTACGGTCGTTTCCACCTCCTGGAACTCCTCGGGCGTCACCGGCCGGAACCGCACTCGGTCCCCGGTGCGAAGGAGGAACGGATCCGCTCGCTTGATGTCGAAGAGGCGGAGCGGGGTGCGGCCGATCAGGTGCCAGCCGCCGGGCGTGACCATCGGGTAGACACCGGTCTGCGCCCCGCCGATGCCGACCGAGCCGGCCGGGACCCGCGTGCGCGGGCTCGACCGGCGCGGCGTCGCCAACTCCGGTGGCAGCCCGATAAGGAAGGCGAACCCCGGCGCGAAACCCATGCACGCCACCCGGTACGTCGTCCCCGCGTGGCGGGCGATCACCTCGTCCGCGGGGAGCCCGGTGTGGTCGGCGACCTCGCCCAGGTCCGGGCCGAAGTCGGCGCCGTACGCCACCGGCAGCGTCACGAGGCGGCCTGGAGGGGGCGGGGTGGCCAACGCCGCCGCGGCGAGGCGGCGGACCTCGGCCGCGAGCACGTCGGGTTCCGCCATGACCGGGTCAAAGCTGAGCAGCACCGTCGTGTACGACGGCACCACGTCGAGCACACCGGGCAGGTTCGCGGCGTCGAGCGCCGCGGTTAGGGCCAGCACGCGGTCGGTGACGGCGGGGTCGATCGCGTCGTCCAACTCGACCAGCAGCCCCGACTCGGCCAGCGGCCGGATCGTCGGCTCCGGAGCGTTGCCGGGCAGGCGGTCGCTCACCGCGCCGCGGCGCCCATCGGCCGGACGGCGATGCCGGCCGCCTCCAGGCGGCGGCGGACGGCGCGGGCCAGCGCGACGGCGCCGGGCGTGTCTGAGTGGACGCAGAGGGAATCGACCTGGAGTTCGATCTCCTGCCCGTCGAGCGTCGTGAGTTTCCCCTCGGTGACCAGGCGCAGCGCCCGCTCGGCCGCCGCCTCAGGGTCAGTGATGACCGCGCCCGGTAGGCGGCGGGAGGCGAGGGTGCCGTCGGGGTTGTAGGCACGGTCGGCGAATCCTTCCCGCGCCGTCGGTAAGCCGGCCGCCTCCCCTGCGGCGAGGAGTGCCGTCCCCGGCTGGGCCAGGAGGATCAGCGTCGGGTCATACGCCTTGACGGCGGCGGCGATCGCCTCGCTCAGCGCCGGGTTCTTGACCGCCATGTTGTAGAGCGCGCCGTGGGCCTTGACATGCTGGAGTCGCCCGCCCGCGGCGCGGCAGAAGGCGTCGAGCGCGCCGAGCTGGTAGAGCGTGTCAGTGCGGACCTCGTCGGGCGTCGCCGCCAGCTCCCGCCGGCCGAACCCAACCAGGTCCGGGAACCCCGGGTGGGCGCCGATCGCGACGCCGCTCGCCAGTGCCTCCACCACCGTTCGCTCCATCACCCGAGGGTCGCCGCCGTGGAAGCCGCAGGCGACGTTGGCGCTGGAGATCACGGCAAATAGCTCGGCGTCATCGCCCAGGCGGTAGGCGCCGAAGCCCTCGCCCAGGTCGCTGTTGAGATCGATACTCCGCCCGGACCCCGCGGCGTCTGCTGCCTGTGGTGCCACCCCATACCCCTCCCACGCCGGCTCGCCTCCGCGAGCGGCGCCGGTCTCCGCGCGACGCCGGCGACCGCCGATCCTAGATCCCGAGGTACGCCTGGCGGACCAGATCCGACCCGAGAAGTTCGCGGCCGGTGCCCTCCAGGACGGTGGTTCCGGTCTGGAGGACGTAGGCGCGGTCGGCCAGCTCCAACGACTCGCGCACGTTCTGCTCCACCAGCAGGATCGTCATCCCCTCCCCGGCGATGGCGCGGATCGTGGCGAAGATCTCGTCGACGAGCTTAGGGGCGATCCCGAGCGATGGCTCGTCGAGCATCAGGATGGCCGGTCGCAGCATCAGCCCGCGGCCGATCGCCAGCATCTGCTGCTCGCCGCCGGACAGCGTTCCCGCCCGCTGGCCCGCGCGCTCCCGTAGGCGCGGGAAGATGCCGAAGACCCGCTCGAGCATCTCCCCCTCCCCCGCGCGGGCGCGCTTCGTGTACGACCCAACGAGCAGGTTCTGGAGCACGGTCAGCCGGCCGAACAGCCGGCGGCCCTCCGGCACGTGGGCGATCCCGAGCTCCGCGATGCGGTGGACCGGCTCGCCGTCGATCCGCCGGCCGCGGAAGCGGATCGTGCCGCGGTCCGGTCGAATCTGCCCGGAGATTGCGCGGATCGTCGTCGTCTTGCCGGCGCCGTTGGAGCCGATGATCGAGACCACGGCCCCCTCCTCGACGCCGAAGCTGACGTCGTGGAGGGCCGGCACCCCGGCATAGGAGGCGCGCACGTGCTCGACCTCGAGGATCATCCGACGTCGCCTTCCGCGCTCGGGCGGTACTTCTCGCCCAGGTAGGCCGCCACCACATCCGGGTTCCGCGCGATGGCGGCGGGCGGCCCCTCGGCGATCTTCCGTCCGGAGTCGAGGACGACGACGTGGTCCGAGACCGGCATCACGACCTCCATCACGTGCTCGACGAGGAGGATGGTCGTCCCGCGCTCGCGGATGGTGCGGATCAGCGCGACAGCGTGCGCCCGCTCCGTCGGATTGAGACCGGCCATGACCTCGTCCAGCATCAGCAGGCGCGGTTCAGTGGCGAGAGCACGGGTCAGTTCCAGACGCTTCTTCTCCGCGATCGTCAGGCTGGCGCCGAGGATGCGGGCCCGGTGCGTCAGACCCGTCAGGCTGAGCAACTCCTCGGCGCGGGCCCGCGCCGTCGCGGCGCGGTGGGTCTGGGCGAAGGCGCCGACCATCACGTTGTCGAGGACGGTCATGTCCGGGAAGGTGCGCACGACCTGGAACGTGCGGGCAAGCCCGGCCTGGAGGACCCGTTCGGCCGGCCAGCCGGTGATGTCTTGGCCAGCGAAGCGGATGCGGCCGGACGTCGGCGGGAAGAAGCCGGAGATGCAGTTGAAGAGGGTCGTCTTGCCGGCGCCGTTCGGCCAGCCCAAAGATGCCCCCTTCCTCAATCGCGAAGGAGACATCCCGGTTCGCCTCAAGCCGCCGAAGCGCTTGGTCACGGCGTCCAGCTCCAGGAGGGCCGCCATCGCCATCAGGCTTCGCCCTCCGGCCCCGCCGGGCCGAGGAGCGGCCGTTCCTCCCGCTCCTTGTCCTGGCGCTCGCCCGGCAGCTCCCGGTCCCGCGGGCGAATACCGCGTCCGCCACCGGCCAGGCGACGGGCGAGGGCGAGGAGGCCATTCGGCTGGAAGACAGAGATGAGGACAATCAACCCGCCGTAGAGGACAAGGTCAAGAAGGTTGCCGCCGCCGCCCAGCCAGCTGCGCGTCAGTTCCGAGAGCGGGATCAGCACCATCGCGCCGAGGAGCGGACCGGCCGTGCCGACACACCGCCGAGGATGGCCACGAGCGCAATCAAGACCGACAGCTCCAGGCGCATCGTCGTATCAGGGTCAATGAACAGGAGGTACTGGGCGTAGAAGGTGCCCAACGCGGCGGTCAGGGCGGCGGAGACGACGAGCGCCACCAACTTGTAGCGGAGGACGTCGACCCCGAGGGCGCGCGCCGCCTGCTGGTCGTTCTTGATCGCGCGCAGGTAATACCCGACCTTGGAACGCTCGACCGCCACGGCAACGCCGGTGGCGAGCGCGACCAGGGCGAGCGCGACGTAGAAGTACGGCGCCCGCCCTCGTTGAACTGGAGAAATGCCCAGGAGTCGGTCGGTCGCCGGTCCGGCCCGCGGACGAACGGGATCGAGAGTCCGACCGCCCCTCCGGACATACTCCCAGTTCGAGACGAGGACGAGGACGATCTCGGCGAGGGCGATCGTGGCGATCGCGAAGTAGTGGCCGCCGAGCCGGAACACCGGGTAGCCGACGACGACGGCGCAGACGGCGGCGAGCAGGGCCCCCGCCACCATCCCGAGCCAGGGACTGACGTGCCAACGGTCGAGGAGCACGGTCGAGGTGTAGGCGCCGACCCCGAAGAAGGCCGCGTTGCCGAGCGCACCTTGGCCGGCGAACCCGCCGAGGATGTTCCATGCCTGCGCCAGCGCCGCGTAGAGCAGTACCAGGATGCCGAGGTTGAGCTGCGACTCGCCGCGGGCGACCAGCGGGAAGGCGAGCGCCGCCAGCCCCAGCCCGCCGGCGGCGAGCCACGGCCGGCGGTCGGGCCGCGTCACGACCGCGCAGGCGTGCTGGCCGTCGTCGTCGCCACGGCGCCCTGGCTCTAAAACCGGCCGAACAGACCCTGGGGCCGCACCAGGACGACCGCCAGGTAGAGGCCGAAGACGACGGCGTACTTGTAGGCCGGTGAGAAGCCGAAGAGGGTGGGGCTGGCGACCTCCACCAGCCCTACCAACAGCCCCGCCACCAGCGCGCCCGGCACGCTGCCGAACCCGCCAAGGGCCACGACGATGTAGGCGATCAGGGCGAAGAGGACCCCGACCGACGGGTAGATATAGTAGAAGCTGGCGAGCACCGCCCCCGCCAGCCCGACGCAGGCCGCGCCGAGCCCCCACCCGAGCGCGAACATCCGGTCGCTGTCGATCCCCATCAGCGCCGCGGTCGCTTTGTCCTCGGCGACCGCCTGGAGCGCCAGCCCGGTCCGGGTGCGAGCGATAAAGACGTAGAGCGCCGCGAATGCCAGCCCGGCGAGGACCGCGGCCGCGATCTGGGGCATGCCGAGGGAGACGCCGCCGACGGCGACGCTGCCGCCGAAGATTCGTCCCAACAACGGGTCCGGGATCGAGCGGAAGTCGGGGGACCAGAAGAACTGGGCGAGGCCGCGCAGCAGCAGGCCGACCCCGAAGGTGGCGAAGATCTGGGCCAGCATCGGCGCGCCCAGGACATGGGCGATGACTCCGCGGTAGGTGAGGACGCCCAACCCGAACAGGGCGGCGACGGTGAGCGGCAACGACGCCATCGGATCGAGTCTGGCCAGCTCGCTCGCCCAGAAGGCTGCGTACATTGCCAGCATCAGGAACTCGCCGTGGGCGAAGTTGACGATCTCCATCAGGCCGAAGATCAACGTCAGCCCGGTCGAGATCAGGGCGTAGACCACGCCGATCAGCAGCCCGCTGACCACCGCCTGGAGGAGAATCTCCGCGTCCACGTCACCCCCTGAATCGGGCGCTGGGAGTCGGGGGTCGGACGACTCCTGACCCCCGACTCTCGACTCTGTTACCGCTGGTCCCAGGGCTGGAGCGGGAAGATCGGATCGGCGACGGCGAACTCGGTCGGGAAGACCGTCCGGTACTGCCCCCCCTGGACCTGGACGATGATGCCGCGCCCCAACTCGTTCTGCTGCTTCTCGTCAAACTTCACCCCGGTCCACGGCATGATCGTGTCGGCCTCGCCCAGGTTCGTCGCCGTCAGCGCCTCCCGGATCGCCTCCGGGTCGGTCGAGCAGGCGCGGTTGATGGCCTCGGCCAGCACCGACATGCCGGTGAAGCCGCGGGCCGGCACGTCATACAGATCCTTGCCTGCCGCCGTGCGGTACATCTCGTTGACCTGGGCGGCCACCGGCTTGACCTGCGTGATGTCGGGCGAGAAGGCCGAGCGGGTGGCGATCCCCTCGGCGTCGGCGCCGACCGCCGCGACGAAGGCCGGGTCGGCGTAGCCGGCGTCCTGCGCCACGATCATGCTCGGCAGGTAACCGAGCTGCCGCGCCGTCTGCATCGTCAGGATCGCGTCGGTGGTGTAGGACGATGGGATCAGCACGTCCGCGCCCTGCCCCTGGAGCGCCTGCACCTCGCTGGTCAGCGACGTGGCGCCCGAGGGGTGACGGACCTCGCCGGCGACCTGGAGCCCGCGCTCCGCCGCCTCCGCTTTCAGGGCTTTGGCGCTGTTGACGCCGAAGTCGCTGTCTTCATAGAGCAGCGAGACGGTCTCCACGCCCGCGCCCCGCTCCGCGTTCATGGCCTCGACGTAGTCGAAGATACCCTCGGAGAATGTTCCATCGTGGGGCGACGTGCGGAAGAAGTAGAGGTAACCCTGCTCGGTCAGGTCGGGCGACGACGATTCGGCGTTGAGGAAGGGGATGCCGGCGCGCTCCGCCGCCGAGCTGGCGGTCCGTGTCACCGCGCTCTGGTAGGCGCCGAAGAGGGCGACGACGCCGTCCTCGATTAGGCGGGTCGCCTCCGACTGCCCGACCTCGGCCTGCCCCTGGCTGTCGGCGAAGACCAGCTCGATCTGGGCGCCGCCGAGGTTCGGCAGGCCGGCGCCGGCCCCCAGCGGCAGCGCCACGTCTGGCCGGTCCTGGTTGATGATCTCGGCAGCGAGTTGAAGCGCCGCCCGCTCGTCGGTCCCCACGCTGGCCGCCGTGCCGCTCAGGGGAAGGATGACGCCGATGCGAACGGGCCCCGACGACGCCTCCCCGGTTCCCTCTGGGCAGGCCGCGGCCGGCGTTCCCTGGGCGGCGACGCCCCGTCCGATCGCGAACATCGGGATGACCAAGGCGAGCACGACCAGGATCCCCAACATTCTCGCGTGGCGCTGCATCGTTCTCTCCTCCTGGCGCACGCCGCCGAATCCTCCGGCCGCCGTCGCGCGATCCCTGCGTCGAACCCTCCCCAAGGACGGCGAACCTCCTACGAGGATCAAACGGTCAGATCACCGCGAGCGAGGCCACCGGCACGTCGGTGACGAACATGTGGCCGGGCGCGTGGGTGATCATCATGTCGGGTTTGGCTGCCATCGCCACCGCCTGCGGCGTCACCCCGCAGGCCCAGAAGACCAGCACGTCGCCGGGCTCGATCGCCGGCGGATCACCCCACTCCGGCCGGGCCAGGTCAGTGATGCCGAGCGCGGCCGGGTCGCCGACGTGCACCGGGGCGCCGTGGACCGCCGGAAAGCGCGAGGTGACCTGGACAGCCCGGACGACCTGCTCCGCCGGGACCGGCCGCAGCGTGACGACGAGCGGCCCATGGAACCGGCCGGCGGACGTGCACGGCCGGTTCGTCCGGTACATCGGCACGTTGCGCCCGCAGCACAAGTGCCGCACCGGCACCCCCGCCGCGACGAGCGGTCCTTCGAAGGTGAAGGAGCAGCCGATGAGGAAGGCGACGAGATCGTCTCGCCAGAGGTCGCGCACGTCGTCCCGCTCCTCGACGAGCTCCCCCTCGCGGTAGACCCGGTAGCGGGGCACGTCGACGCGGAGGTCGGCGCCGGGCGCGACGAGCCGTGGCTCCGGCGACCCGGCGTCG
>JAUJOZ010000036.1 GCA_030447415.1 Thermomicrobiales bacterium
CGGCCACCAGCTCCTAAGGCTGGCGTGTCTGCCAATTCCACCAACCCGGCCGGATCACAAACCCATCCCGGAGTGTACCGCCCGCGCCCTCCCGCCGCCAAAGCTGCCCGCCGCGCCCACGCCGCCAGGTCCCCCGTCGTCTCCCTCCAGCATTGACCCTCCGCGACGGAGACCTGGAGGACCATGATCGGCGACACTACTCGTCTACCGCGGCGCCCCCACTCGAGATGGGGCGCCGTGCACCGACGGGAGCGAGCCCCTCCGATGATTCAATGGACCGAGCCCACGCGATCCGTCTACCTCGCCTCGCCCCTCGGCTTCGCCGAATCGACCCGCCCGTTCATGGACCAGCTCCAGCCCCTCCTCGCCCGCTACGTCACTGTCCGCAACCCCTGGGACGATCCCGCCGCCGCCCACGACCTCCAGCGGGCCGACGCGATCCTCGACCGCAACGCGCGCCTCGCGGCCCTCGGCCAGGTCAACGCGGCCATCGCCCGCCGCAACGAGGACGCCATCCGCGCCGCCGATGCCGTCCTGGCCGTCCTCGACGGGGTCGACGTTGACTCCGGTACCGCGGCCGAGATCGGCTTCGCCTACGCCCTCGGCAAGCGCGTCGACGGCCTCCGCACCGACCTCCGCCGCACCGGCGAGAACGAGGCCGCCGTCGTCAATCTCCAGGTCCGCTACTTCATCGACGCCTCCGGCGGCACCCTTGTCACCTCCCTCGCCACCCTCGAAACCCTCCTCACCTCCGTCTACCCTCGTCCCTAACCCCACCCGTCCCTGTCCTCACCCTTTGGCAGGTCGAAACGCGCCTCCCCCTCTCTCCGCGTTCGGAAAGGGGGAGGGCGTGAGGGCCGCCCCCGTGCCCCTCCGTCACACTCCCCCAACTCCCTTGCCTCTCGCCCCTTCATCTCGTACATTCGTTCGTAAGCGGTCTGTTCCCGGAGTGGAGAGCGGGACCTGGGCAGCACCCGATGCCCTCCCGGGTCTGTCCCCCCGTCATCCTGGACCCCGGAGCTCACCCGGGTCACCCCGAGCCCCTCCCGTCGTGTCGTAGCGGGCCGTCATCCCCGCCGCGCCGCGCACGGCTCCCCGGCCCGTCCCACCAGACGAGACGCCAGAGGTTCGAGCACGCGGGGTCGCCGTCACCGGGACGGTGGGCCTGACCGGAGGGAACACCGTCGCTCATGCCGACGCCCATCGCCATCCAACATCGGCCACCCCAAAGGGAAGCGCGCTCTCCCGGCCTACCGCGCGAGTCAGGCGCTCGGGTGCCGTCCGGGCGGCGGTTACGGCCGAGCCCGCGGAGACGCTCGGACTGCGAGGTGCGTCGCGGTAGAATCTGCCCACAGAGCACGCGAGCGCCACGCCCGACGACCACGCGACCAGGGTCATGCCCGTGACACCCTCGACCCCACTCCTCGACGTCCGCGACCTCCACCTCCACTACGCCGCCGGCGGCCGCGTCGTCCGCGCCGTCGATGGCGTCTCCTTCGTCATCCAGGACAAAGGCGAGGCGATCGGCGTCGTCGGCGAGTCCGGCTCGGGCAAGACCAGCCTCGCCAACGCCTTGATGGGCCTCCTCCCCAAGAGCGTCGCCCGCTTCGATGGCAGCATCCTCCTCACCGGCCAGGACCTCGCCGCCCTTTCCGACGAGCGCTACCGCCGCGAGGTCCGCTGGCGCCGCATCGCCATGGTCTTCCAGGGCGCCATGAACGTCCTCAACCCCGTCCTCAAAGTCGGCGACCAGATCGCCGAGCCGCTGCTTCTCGATAACCGGACCGATAAGCGCGCCGCCCGCGCCCGCGCCGAGCAACTCCTCGAGCGCGTCGGCCTGTCAAGAGACATCTACGGCCGCTACCCGCACGAACTGTCGGGCGGCCAGAAGCAGCGCGTCGTCATCGCCACTGCCCTGGTCCTCGACCCCGACCTCCTGATCCTCGACGAGCCGACCTCGGCCCTCGACGTCAGTGTCCAGGCCCAGATCATGAACCTGCTCAAGGATCTCAAGGCCGATCCCGGCATCTCGATGCTCTTCATCACCCACGACATCGGCCTCGCCAGCGACCTGTGCGACAAGATCGCCGTCGCCTACGCCGGCGAGCACGTCGAGTTCGGCTCCGCCGAGCGCGTGCTGCTCCAACCGCAGCACCCCTACACCCAGCTCCTCCTCGCCAGCCTGCCGCGTCTCCACGGGACCGAGCGCCCCCGCCCCATGCCCGGGGAGCCGCCCGATCTGACCGCCCCCCCCGTCCGGCTGCCGCTTCCACCCCCGCTGCCCGTACTGCTTTGAGCCGTGCGTTCCCCACCACCCGCCGCCGCTACGCGCCGACGACGGCGGCCACGCCAAGTGCTGGCTCAACGACCCCCAAGCCGCCGGCGACCGCTTCCGCATCCACCTGCGACCTCAAGCCCAGGCCCACGCAATGGACGAGGCGGTCTCCGTTGGCACCTCCTGAAGCGGGACCCGAAACGACCCCTCCCCGCCCGGGACGCGTGGACTCAGCTTCGGGAGGAGTCACGGCGCTCGTCCCCGACGCCGCGTCTGCCACCGGCACCGCACCGACGACGGCCGTCCTCTCCTCCGACGTTGGGAGGGCCGGACGGGACGAGCCGTTGTTGCTGACCCTCGAAGACGTCTCCGTCGTCTTCCAGACCCGCAAGGGCTTCTTCCGCGCCGGGCAGGTCCGCGCCGTCGACGGTGTCAGCCTCGCCGTCGCTCGCGGCGAAACGCTGGCCCTCGTCGGCGAGTCCGGCAGCGGCAAGACGACCCTCGGCCGCGTCTCGCTACGCCTCCTGCGCCCGACCGCCGGCCGCGTCCTGTTCGACGGCCGGGACATCACCACGGCCCGCGACGAGGACCTTCACTGGCTGCGCCGCCGCGCCCAGATCGTCTTTCAGGATCCGTTCTCCAGCCTCAACCCCTACATGCGCGTCGCCGACCTCGTCGAGGAACCCCTTGTCATCGACGGCGTCCGCAACCGGTCCGAGCGGCTGGACCGCGTCCACCGCGCCCTGGCCGCGGTCGACCTCCTCCCGCGCCCGTCTTCGCCCCCAAGTACCCGACGGCGATGTCGGGCGGTCAGCGCCAGCGCGTCGGTATCGCCCGCGCCCTCGTCCGCGACCCCGACTACATCGTCGCCGACGAGCCGGTCTCGATGATCGACGCCTCCAGCCGGATCGAGATCCTCGACCTCCTCCGCGGCCTCCAAGAAACGCGCGGCGTCGCCTTCCTCTACATCACGCACGACATTGCCAGCGCCCGCCACTTCGCCGACCGCATCGCCGTCGTGTACCTCGGCGCTGTGGTCGAGCTCGGCGCCGCCCCCCAGGTGATCGACCGCCCGCTCCATCCCTACACCCGGGCGCTCATCGCCGCCGTCCCCGAGCCTGACCCCGCCCACCGCGTCCGCCGCCGCGCCGTCGGCATGCGCGACGGTGCCCTCGCCGTCACCGGACAGGCCCCCGTCCACCCCCGCTGCCCCCACGCCGACTCAGGTCGTGACGGGGCGGAGCGACCACTGCTGCTGGAGTTGAACGACGATCCGGGCCACTTCGTGGCCTGCCACACGCGCCGAACCTGATAGACTGGGGCCGGTCCGCACACTGCCGGCCAAGCCCTCCCCTGACGCCGGCTGCCGAACGATCGACGTACCGAATCCCACGACCGACTGCCGCGCCCCGTCACACCTCGTCCCGCAGCAGCACCCGGCGGCGCTGGCGCTCTGCCCGGGCGGCGGCGCGGATCAGGTCCTTGACGCGGTCGGGGTCGGCCACGTTGAGCAGGTGCTGCTCGGGTGAAGTCGCGTCGGTCGTCTCGACCCGAACGTCGCCGTGGCCGAGCAGGCGCTCGAACGGGTTCTGCTTGACGGCGACGTCGTTGACCCGGTACAGGTCGATCTCCTCCGTCCGGCGGCCGACGAACCCGCGCTCGGTGGTGAGCCGCTCGTTGGAGAGCTTATAGCGCGTCAGCAGGGCCAGGCGGGGCGAGAAGAACGGGCTGGGCCGCCCCTTCCAGAGCAAGCGCTCGCCGCCCGGCTCGCCGTCGAGGTCCTGGCCGACCGGCAGGCTGTCGTCGGCGATCATGCGTCCCGCGGCATCGGTTCGTCCCGCCGGGCCGGCAGGCGGGCGCACGCCGCCGGCGGGGCTAGCGGTGCGAAGCTCGCGCCCGCAGTTCTGGCAGAAGCGGGCGGCGTCCTCGTTCTCCGTGCCACAGGACGGGCAGAATGGCATGATGCGTCTCCTCATGGTCGCCCCGGACATCGGGCGGCGGTGCAGGTCAAGTGGCGATGAGCACGTCCGATCATACCAAGCGCTCCGAATCGTCCCGTGCTGAGATTCCCGCAACCCCCCAGCAACGTTGTCGATTTCGAGGAGCCTCCTTCCTCTTTAGTCGAGCGGGCGCAACGGCCGAGGCGGCGACCGAGTCTCCCGCCCTGGACGTGGCGGTCGCCCGAGCGTTGCCCGAGCGCCTCGATTCGGTCCTGGAAGCTCTACATCCTGTTCGACGAAGGGTACGGCGCCCGTCAGGGAGAGCGGCTGGCCCGCGACGACTTCTGCGCCGAGGCGATCCGGCTGACCACCCTCCTCTCCCTTCACCCGGCCATCTGCCTAACGTCCACGCTCTCCTCGCACTGATGTTGCTCGAGGCGTTCCACCTCCCCGCCCGGGTCGACCCGGGCGGGGACCTGTTGCTCCTGTCCGACCAGGACCGCGACGCCTGGGATTGGCGGCTGATTGCGGTGAGTCTGGCCGCACTTACCGAGGCGTCCCAGGGCGACGACCTCATCCCCTATCACCTCTAGGTCGGTATCGCCGCCCGTCACGCCGTCACTCCCTCCTACGCCGCCACCGACTGGCCGCTCTTCCCTGCGCAGGACGACGCCCTGATAGAGATCGCTCCGTCCAGCGTCGTGTCGCTCAACCGCGCGGTCGCCCTCATGATGGTCGCGGGATTCGAGGCGGGGCTGACGGAGGTGGAGCGGGTCCGCGGCCCACCGGGAATGGCGTCGTGCCCTTGCGACGCGCCACACTCGACGAGCTGCGCCGTCGCGCCGGCGATGGACCCGGTGCCGTCGGCTTCGTACCGCCTTGGACCTGGCAACGAATGAGACGGAGCGGCGATTCCTGCGACGCGCGCTCGCGGCGGTCAAGGGAGCCTGAGGCCTGGCCCCAGACGGCTTGCACCGTAGCGAGCTCCGCCCATCGCCTTCTACAATGGACGCTGCAGCAGACGGCGCAACGGATGGCGCGGCGGGGCACGGGCAAGCATCGCCGCCGAACGGCATGAGCGGACGGGGACGGGGTCTTGAAGGACGGCGGGCAGCGGCCCGGACAGGACGGCTATGACGAGGGGCTCGACTACCGGCGGCGTTACCGCGGACTGATCGGCGTCCACTCCAAGGTACCGATTCGGGACCGGGCGATCCTTTCGCTGATCTACACCCCGGGCGTCGCCGAGGCCTGCCTGGCGATCGAGGAGGATCCGCTCGCCTCGTATGACCTGACCTGCCGCGGCAACACCGTCGCTATCCTCACCGACGGCTCCGACATCTTCGGCCGCCAGGGCGGTCCGCCGGAAGCCGCGATCCCGATCGCCGAGGCCAAGAGCGTCATCTTCAAGACCTTCGCCGGGATCGACGCGTTCCCTATCTGCCTCAACACGCTCGACCCCGGCGAGATCGTCGAGGCCGGCATCGCGATCACGCCCACCTTCGGCGCGATCTGCCTCGACGACATCTCCACCCCGCGCGCCTTCACCGTTGCCGATCATTTGGAGAAGGCGGCCGACATCCCGGTCTTCTCCAACCAGCACCATGGCACCGCCGTCCTCGTCCTCGGCGGGCTTCTCAACGCGCTCAAGGTGGTCGGCAAGCGGTTGGAGGACGTGGGCGTCGTCATCAGCGGCGCGGGCGTCGCCGGCATCGGCGTCGCGCGGCTACTGCACCGGGCCGGGGTCAAGAAGCTGGTCGTCTGCGACCGCGCCGGGGCGATCCACAAGTACCGACCGGAGCGGATGAACTGGGCCAAGGCGTACCTGGCCAAGGAAACGAACCAGGAAGGGCGCGCGGGATCTCTGGCGGAGATGCTGCGGGGCGCCGATGTCTTCGTCGGCTTGTCCACGGGTGACGTCGTGACGGAAGAGATGGTCCGCTTGATGGCGCCCAACCCGATCGTCTTCGCTCTGGCGGTGCCGACGCCCGAGATCGCGCCGGCCGCGGCCGAGGCGGCCGGCGCGCGGGTGGTGGCGACCGGCCGCTCCGACCACCCCAACACGATGGACGTCTCGCTCGTCTTCCCGGGGGTCTTCCGCGGCTTGCTCGACTGCCGCGCCCGCAATATCCGGTTGCGCACCCTGCTCTTTGCCGCCGAGGCCCTCGCCGGGATGGTCCAGCCGGACGAGCTCCACGCCGACTACATCGTGCCGCGGATCTTCGACTTCCGGGTCGCGCCGGCGATCGCCGCAGCGGTCGTGCGGGCCGCACTGGAAGCGGGCGAAGCGGGACGCCAAACCGCGCCGGACGCGGTCGCCGAGAAGACCCGGCGCTACGTCTACGAAGGGCGCCTGCTTCCGCCCCGTCCAAGCACCCGGGACGAAAACAAGACATTCCGCGAAGAAGCGATTGAGCTGCGGGAGCGCAACGGCGGGGTGTTGGAGGTCGTCAACAAGATCCCAATCCGGGATCATCACATCCTCAACCTCCTCTACGTGCCGCCGGCGGCGCTGACCCCGGCCCGCGTCATCCGCGAGAACCCGGCGAAGGTGACGGAGTTGACGGCCAAGGGCAACCTGGTCGCCATCGTCACCGACGGGTCGGCGGTGCTCGGACTGGGGGATATCGGGCCACAGGCGGCGTTGCCGGTGATGGAAGGCAAGGCCGTCCTGTTCCAGTCGATGGCCGGGGTGGAGGCCTTCCCGATCTGCCTGGCGGCGCGCGACCCGGACGAGATCGTGCGGATCGTGCGGGCCATCTCCCCGAGCTTCGGCGGGATCAACCTGGAGGACATCAGCGCCCCCCGTTGCTTCGAGATCGAGGCCAAGCTGCGCGAGGCCCTCGACATGCCGGTCTTCCACGACGACCAACACGGCACGGCCATCGTCGTCGTGGCGGCGCTGCTCAACGGCTGCAAGCTGCGCGGCTGCAAGCTGGAGGACGTGCAGGTCACGATCAACGGCGCCGGCGCGGCCGGGATCGCGGTCAGCAAGCTCCTGCTCGCCCTCGATGTCGGCGATGTCGTCCTCTGCGACCGCGCCGGCGCCATCGCCGAGGGCCGGACGGACCACATGGACATCTCCAAGTTCGAGATCTCGGCGCTGACCAATCGGGAGCGGCGGACGGGAAGCCTGGCCGACGTGATTCGCGGTTCGGACGTCTTTGTCGGCCTCTCGGCGGGCGGGGCGCTGACGCCGGAGATGGTGCGGGCGATGGCGCCGAACCCGCTGGTCTTCGCGCTGGCCAACCCGGTGCCGGAGATCACGCCGGACCTGGCGAAGGGCGCTGGGGCGCTGGCGGTGGCGACGGGGCGCAGCGACTACCCCAACCAGGTCAACAACTCGCTTGCCTTCCCCGGCGTCTTCCGCGGCGCCCTCGACGTCAAGGCCAACGACGTCAACGACGCGATGAAGATCGCCGCCGCCCACGCCATCGCCGACTTGGTCGAGCCGGACGCGCTGGCGCCCGACTTCTTGATCCCCGACAGCCTAGACCTGCGCGTCCCGCCCCGGGTCGCCGCTGCGGTCGCCCGAGCCGCGCTCGACACGGGCGTCGCCCAGCTCCCGCTCGACCCGCGCGAGGTCGAGGCGCGTTGCCGCGACCTTGTCTACGAGGGAACGATCGCGCTGTAGCGCGCGGGAGGGCACCATGCTTGGCGAGCGCCCCTAGCGAGGGCCCAGCCATAGGTTGGCACAATCCCTCCCCACGGACATCATGCTCCCGGCCAGGGATGTCCCGATGCTGGGAGTGGCGATCAAGAATGATGTGAGCCACCTGCTACCTGCGGCCAAGTGTCACCTTGGGGACGACCACCGCGGGCGCGTCGAAGGGGTGCTGATCACATGACGGACCGGTGGGCTGGGTCGTGTCCTTAGGGTCACCGGTGCTCGGCAACTGGACTCGCCAAGTTGACATCGGTGCGTGCGTCCGGGAAGCAGGCCATGGTCGGCAGCAGCATTGAAGTGATCGAGGGAGACATTACGCGGCAGCGGGTGGACGCCATCGTCAACGCCGCCAACCCGGCGCTGCTCGGCGGGGGCGGAGTGGACGGGGCGATCCACCGAGCGGCGGGGCCGGGGCTGCTGACGGAGTGCCGGACGCTCGGCGGGTGCGCGACGGGTGAGGCGAAGATCACGAAGGGGTACGACCTGCCGGCGCGGTGGGTGATCCACACGGTTGGACCGATCTGGCGGGGCGGTGGGCAGGGCGAGGACGCGCTGCTGGCAAGCTGCTACCGCAACAGCCTGACGCTGGCCACGCGGCACGGAATCAGGACGGTCGCGTTTCCGTCGATCAGCACGGGGGCGTACGGGTTCCCAGTGGCACGGGCGGCGCCGATCGCGGTGCGGGAGATCGAGCGCTTCCTGGCGCACACCACCGCGATCCACCGGGTGACGATCGTCTGCCGGGGGCCGGATACCTACCATGCCTACCGGGACGCGGTGGAGGAGCTCGCGGAGTGAGCGGTGCGGCTGAGTCCACGGGCGCGCCACTCGTCGTGGTCGGCGAAGGGTGGCGCACGGCCTACCCGGCGGCGAGCGCCGGCATCTTGGCAATGAACGACGTCGTCAACCCGGATCGGCACCCTGCGCTCGACGCGCGCAAGGTGGAGTTGGCGGGTGAGCTCCGGGACCGCTTCGCCACCTTGGAGCCGGCGGCGATCAGGAAGCTGGCGCCGTTCGCCGCCTACCACGCTCACTACAAACGGTTCGGGAAGACGTACCACGTCGAGCAGCAGGTCGTGTCGGTTGCCCTCAAAGGCAAGCCGATCCCCCACCGGTCGGCGCTGGTCGAGGCAATGTTCATGGCCGAACTGGAGCACGGGCTACTCACGGCCGGGCACGACCTTGACGCCCTGACCCTCCCCCTCCGTCTCGACGCCGCGACCGGCAATGAGCGTTACGTCTTGCTCAGCGGCGCCGAGCAAGCGCCGAAGGTGGGCGACCTGGTGATGGCCGACGGCCGAGGCATCGTTTCGAGCGTCGTCCACGGGCCGGATCACCGCACGCGCATCACCCCGGATACCCGGCAGGTCCTCTTCGCGACGTACGGTGTCCCCGGGGTGACGACGGAGTCGCTGCGCCGACACCTGGCAACGATCGAGATGAACGTGCGGCTGGTTGCGCCGATGGCCGTGGTGGTCGCGTCGGCCGTGGTCGCAGTGCATCAGACGTGAGCTAAGGGAGGCGTGTCCCTCCCGACCGTGTGGTGCGCCGGTCCACGCAGCCGTCGGTCGTCAGTCCTCAGGCCTGATCGTGGCGCCGGCGGGTGCGCCGGTGCGTGCCCGACCCGGTGCCGGTGCGGGTGACTCGGCGCTGTCCAGGGTCCGCTCGGCGGCGTGGGCGAGCGCGGATGGAGCGAACCGACATGGTCCAGATTCGGCGATACGTATGGTTTATATGACGTGGCGTTGGAGCCGGCGGAAGACGAGCCGGCACAGTCTCTGCAATGCTGGGTCCGGGAGCTGGCCGATCCACGCGGCGACCCCACTGCCCTGGAGAAGCCGGGCGGCGGCCTCGATCTCGTCCCGCGCCTCCCGGCGCTAGTCCAACTCTGCGTTCTCCGTGGCGACATCCGCGTCGCACAGCGCTCCGCTCGCGACCGCGTCGACCAGGTTGCGCTTCTGCACCTCAATCGCCCGCAGCTCGGCCTGGACCTCGCCAGCGAGCTGTTGGTCGTGCCCGTCGTCGCCGATGAGGCGGGCGGCCCCCAAGACGAACGGCTCGAGCGCGATGCGCTCCGTGAACAGCTCCCGTAGGAACCCGACGACCGTCCTCCTGGCGACAGATTCCGCTACCCACTAGCCCTCGCACGCCGCCGCCCCGCCGTCGCTGCGGAGGTGGCACGTGTAGAAGGGCGGTCGGTTCCGCGGCCGGTGCCCGCTCATGGCGCCGCCACAGTGCGGCCACCGAAGCAGGCCGGAGAGGAGATATGGGCTCGAGACGGACCGGGGCGGGACGCGCTTGCGCTCGGTCCGGATACGCTGGGCGCGGTCCCACTGCTCCAGCGGAACGATCTGCAGGTCCTGCCGAAAGACCCGGGCCGTGTCGAAGTCCCGCAGGTGTCGGGAGCGCTTCTGCTTGCCCCACGTCACGAAGCCAGCATACAGCTCGTTCTGGATGACCTCGTAGATGTCCCCGCCGCGGAACGGGCGCTCGCCGCGGACGCCGTTTTTGGCCCGAATGCCCGGAGTCTTGACCGGCCACCGCATGCCTTCCGCATTGAGCGCACAGGCGATCTTGCCCTGGGAGAAGTCCTCGTACAGGTCAAAGATCCGGCGCACGACTGCTGCTTCGACGGCGTTGACGGCTAAGTCTCGGCGCGGCGGAAGTTCGGGCCGCTCGGCCGGGCGGTAGACGACGTCGTATCCGACGGGCACCCGGGGCGGCAGCATCCGGCCCTGTCGGGCGGCCTCCTTCATCCCGGTGACCGTTTGCCGCACGAGGCTGCGCTTCTAGAATTTGGCCATCAGGAACTGCACGTCGGCCAGGTCGTCGTCGGCGTCGCTGGCGGCGAAGTCGTACGTCTTGTCCGGGGTGATCACCAGGCAGCCCGCCTCACGGCAGACCTCCCGAATGATGCGCCCGTCCATCTGGTCTTGGTCGCGACTCAAGCGATCCAGGTGCTGGACGACGATCGCGTGCACCCTCCCGTCCGTGACGTCCTACAGGATCTCGCGCATCATCGGACGGTTGACGAGGTCCTCCCCGCTCTTGATCTCCTGGCGCAGGTCGGCCCGGAACCCTTGCGCCTCGGCCAGCGCGCCCAGCCGCGCAGCGCGGACTGGGTCAGGCTGTCAAGGTCCGCCTCCGGACAACTCCGCGCGCCGGATCTCGATAATCCTCCCGGGTGGGAACGTCCCATGGTGCTCCGGCGCTTCGTCCCAGCCGCGCGAGGTGGCCCACGTGCGGAGTCGCCTGCCCCGATGTACGATGGCGCCCCCTGGGAAGGGACATCGGCTGGTCGGTGAGCACAGGAGCAGTGGGGAATGCGCGGGGCGTGGGTTCTCGCGGCCGTTGTGGCCGCGTCATTGGTCGGTGTGTCGCTGGCGGCGCCCTCGGGCGCGGCCAGCGCGCAGGTGGAGGGCAACCACTACACCAGCCCGCACTGGGGCTATACGCTGGAGTGGGACGAGGACGACTGGGACGTCCAGGAGGATCCGACCCCCGCTGATCAGATCGACCTCCTTGCCCTCCACACCGGGGACAGCAGCCTCCGCTTGCAAGGATTCCCGGCGCACTTACACCGGTTTACCGACGCCCAGAGCGGTGACCCGGCGGCCTGTCTGGACGAATTCATCGAGATGATCGCGGACGACCCGGCTGTCCGCGATGTGGAGCCCGCCCCCGACCGAGAGGCGCCGCAGGTGGAACTGGGCGACGCGAGCGCCGCCGCGGTCTACACCTATACGCGCGAAGGGCAGGGTGACGTCACCGGCTACTTCGCGTGCCGGGCCCTGGAGGAGGGGGAAACGGTCCTGCGTATCAGCTTCATCTCCCTCGCGGCCTCCTACGACACGGAATTGCCGCTGGCCGAGGCGGTGCTGGCGACGCTGGCGCTGCCGGACCTGGCGGATGCCACGGCCGCGGCGGACGATGAGACGCCAGGTGCCGGAGTGGAGGACGAGACCCCCGAGGCCGAGGACACGCCCGACACGGACACGACCGACGAGGCGACGGCGGCGGCGACCGACGACGGGGCGACCGAGGCGGCCGAGGACGAGGTGCCGATGGCGCGGGGGAATCCGGCCCGCACCGGCGAGATGCCGGGTCCCGGCCCCGCCAGCGAGCCGGCCGTCCACTGGAGCTTCGCCGCGGAGGAGACCGTTTACACCTCGCCAGCGGTCGTCGCCGGGATCGTCTACTTCGGTGAGGCCGGCAGCACACCCGACACCGGCGGTCGCCTCTACGCGGTGGACGCGGCGAGCGGGGAGGAGGGCTGGCGCTTCGAGGCCGGAGGACGCCAAGTCTCGTCTCCCACCGTCGTCGACGATGTGGCCTACATCGGCACCGAGGGTGGTGACGTTTACGCCGTCGACACGGCCACGGGCGAGGAACGATGGCAGGTCGAGGCCGGGGCGACGACCGCCTCCCCGGCGGTGGTGGATGGCATCGTCTACGTCGGCGGCGAGACCAGTCTCCTGGCCCTCGACGCCCGCAGCGGGGAGGAGGTGTGGCGCTTCGCGGCCGAGGACGTGTGGTTCCATGATCTGGCGGTGGTGGACGGCGTCGTCTACGCCGGGGGCGACGAGTTCTTCTTCGCGGTGGATGCGGAGACTGGCAAGGAGCGGTGGCGATTCCAGGAGGCGGACGCTGACTTCGACCCGGGCCCGGCCGTTGCCGATGGCATCGCGTACGTCGGCAGCGAGGACGGTGGCCTCTTTGCGCTCGATGCCGAGACCGGGGAAGAGCAGTGGCGCGTCACCACCGGCGACATCGAGACCGCCCCGGCCGCGGCAGGTGGGACGGTCTACGTCGGCGACGGCGATGGCCTTCTCTACGCCCTTGACGCGGCGACCGGGGAGGAGGTCTGGCGCGTCGAGACGGCGGGCGAGATCGCGTACGCCTCGCCGACGGTGGCCGACGGGGTCGTCTACGCCGCCGATGACGAGGTCCTCTACGCCTTCGATGCCGAGACCGGGGAGGAGCGGTGGCGCCTCGACGCGAACCTCACCGGCGACCCCGTGGTGGTTGGCGGCGTGATCTACGCCGCCGCGGGCGATACCGTCTCCGCCTTCGCGGACACGGGCGGCGATCGCGCGTCGGACGAGACGCCGGAGGCGGAAGAAACGCCCCAGGCAGAGGAGACGCCCGAGGCAGAGGAGACCCCTGAGGCGGAGGAGACGCCCGGGGCCGACGAAACGCCGGAGGCCGATGCCGAGGAGACGGCATCGGCGACCGATGAGTCCACTGAGGCGGCGACCTACGAGAGCCCGCGCTAAGGCTACACCCTAACGTACGATGCCGCGACGTGGGAGGTCGACGCTGAGGACGACGAGCCCAGCGACCTCTACGACCGCATCCGGCTCACGAACGGCACCAGCTTCGTCGCCTTCGTCGGAGACCCCGACTACGAGGAGGAGGACATGTCCAGGTGCGTCGAGGAGTACGTCGCTGGCCTGGAGGCGCTCGATGGGGTGTCTGACATCGAGGCGGTCGAGGACGTCGCGCAGGAGGAGGGGCGAGCCTTCTCGACCACCGCGTTCATCGAGGTCGATGGCGGGCAGGAGCAGGAGGGAATCCGCTACACCGAGTGCCGTTGGCTGGGCGACGGAGTAACGGTTGTCGTCCTCCACACGGCCCCAGCCGGCGCCTACGACGACGAGACGGAGTTGCGAGAGGAGCTGCTGGAGGGACTGAAGGCGCCGTAGAGGTCGGCGCGCCGGCGAGCAAGGGCCTAGGATCCGGGGGGCCGGTGGGATGCCACCGGCCCCACAGTTCAGGCCCCGCCGGTACCGCTTGCCCCGGCGAGGGCGCGCGGTCGCATGGTACCGGCCCGCCGTCGCATGGAAAATACGACGGTTCCATTCCCTCGAGCCGTCGGCCGGACCCTGGTGAGCCAGCAGGTTTGCGGGCACGCCCTAGTTCAGCGGAATCCAAGCCGAGACACATCGTCCCGAACGTGAGGTCGGGTCCTACCGCACCGAACCGGCCCATCACCTACTCAGTGCGGCCGTGCCGCTGCTTGCGTTGGACGGCTCTCACGGGTCCTCGCCGCGGAGTTGCCGACGCAGGGTCTCGATGCCGCCGAGCTTGGCCACGGCCACCCCGGCGTACTGCTCGTCCAGCGCCCGGATTCGCTCCAGCCTGTTCCAGTAGGCCCGCTCGCCCAGCCACGACGGCCGCGGCGGCGTCACCCCCAGCGCCGGCTCGCCCCCCAGCTTCGCCCGCAGCCGGTTCGCCTTGCGCAGCATCCGCTGGTGCGGGAGCCTCCGCGACCGCGGCAGTATGCGACGATGCAGGCAGACTTTCGAGGATCCGGAGAATAACCTCAGGCGACGCACGCCGCACTGGCAGAGCGCCGGGGTGTGCGACTCTCCATCGCCGGCGGTACGCGGGGAGCAAGTCGGATGTCGGTCCCACCCATCCCACCGGGCGTCTCCGGCGGATCGACGGCCCCTGGTCCACGCACCATCACTGGGGTGTCGACCTCGGCGTGTGCCTTCGTCGGCAGGGCCTTGCGTGGGCCCGTCAACGAGCCGGTGGCGATCGACAGCTTGGCGGCATGGGAGAGGAGCTTTGGCGGCTTGTGGGCGCGGAGCACGCTTAGCTTCGCCGTGCAGGACTTCTTCCGCAACGGCGGCCGGGCGGCGATCGCGGTGCGGCTGTTCCACCCAACCATTGCCGACGCGGCGGATAGGGCACGCTCCACGCGCGTTCCGCACCGAGCCCGACTCACGGTCCATGGGTTGAACCGGACTGACCGCGGCACGGTCGCGTCCGCCGCGCGGGTCGTGGCCGCGCGCACCCGCGCGGCCGCAACAGACTCGGCCACCGCAGCCGACGTCGCACGGGCCGCGCGCGCTGCCGTCGCCGCGACCACCAACGGGGACGCGGTCGCTTTGGCGACGCTTGGCGCTGACGCGGTGGCCCGGGCGGCGGAGCAGGCGGTTGAGCGAGATGGGGCCAGCGCGCTCACCGTCGCCGCCGCAGCGGCGCGTGCCGCCAGCAGAGGACTCGCGTCGAGATTGGAGCGGACACACATCGCGGTTGGCGCGCTCAATCTCGAGGCGATTGACGAGGGATCCTGGGGCAACACGCTACGGGCGCGGATCGACACGGACGTCGCGGACGCGACGGGGAGCCATCCTGGCGTCGTTTTCAACCTTGCCGTCCGGGACGGGAGTACCGGCCAGGTCGAACGCTTTCACGACGTGTCAATCTGGCCCGATCATCCCCGGCGGGTGGACACCGTCCTGGCACGTCAGTCGCTGCTCGTTCGCGTGCGGGGTGCATTGCCGTCCCCCCCGCCGCAGCCGCTCGCCGTGCGGGTTGGACTGGTCCCGGCCGGCCGGACCCCCTTTTCGACGAGATCCTCGAGCGGTGTGTCCGCGGTCGGTCGGGCGGATGATGGGCAGATCCTCGACCCGGCAGATTACCTAGGGAGCGAGGTCGACCAGACCGGCGTCTTTGCCCTTGAGAAGATCGACCGCTTCGACCTGCTGTGTATCCCGCCACCGTCCTGGGAGCACGATGTGGATGGATCGGTCTGGTCCCAGGCCGCCTACTGCGAGCAGCGCCGGGCCATGTTGCTGATCGACCCGCCGGCCGGATGGACCGACGCGCAGGCGGCGAAGGTCGGATTGACGACAGGCGTGGGAACGACGAGTCGCAACGCGGCGATCTACTTCCCGCGCCTCCGCCGGTCGGATCTGCCACAGGACGATCCACCGAGCGGTTTTGCTCCCTGCGGCGCCGTGGCCGGGGTCGTTGTCCGGACCGATGTGGAGCGTGGGGTCTGGAAGGCGCCGGCCGGCCGGGACGCGACCTTGGAGGGCGGCCTGCTCCCGAGCGTGGGGCTGACGGCCGCCGAGACTGGAGAGCTAAATCGGCTTGGGCTCAACTGCTTGCGGGATCTGCCGGTCGTCGGCCCGGTGATCTGGGGTGCGCGGACGCTCCAAGGCGATGACCGTTTGGCCTCGGAGTGGAAGTACATCCCAGTCCGCCGGCTCGCGCTTTTCCTTGAGGAGAGCATCGGTCGCGGCTTGGCGTGGGCGGTCTTCGAGGCCAACGACGAGCCGCTCTGGGCGGCGATCCGCTCGAGCGTCGAGGCGTTCATGCACGACCTCTTCCGGCAGGGTGCGTTTCAGGGTCGGACGCCGCAGGAGGGGTACCTGGTTAAGTGCGACCGAGAGACGACCACGCGGGAGGACATCGACCGGGGCATTGTCACCATCGTGGTTGGCTTCGCGCCCCTCAAACCGGCTGAATTTGTGATGATCCGGATCCAGCAGCGGGCCGGTCAGCCCGCAACGTAGAGGGGGCCGGTGGCTGGGTGTGCCGCCGATCGACGGCGACGCGACGAGGTCAGGCTGGACTCAGGAGGTCTCCTCCGCGCCCTCAATCCTCGCCTGGCGCTGTCGCGCTCGCCGGTTCGGTTTCGGGGGTGCGGGTCAGGGCGGGGGAGGGGGTGCTGGTGCTGTCCAGGGTCCGCTCGCCGGCGTGGGCCAGTGCGGGGGCGGGCGGTGCGCCCGGGACACGCTGGCGGGCGATGTCGATGCGTTGGGTTAGCAGGATCGAGATGAGGACGAAGACCGTGCCGAACAGGAAGGGGAACTGGTAGCCGAGCCGCGTCCAGAGAGCGGCGCCGACGATCGGGACGACGATGGCCGTCAGGTGGGCGAGGGAGATGCCCATCGCCAGGCTGGGGGCGAGGTCCTCGCGGCGGCAGATCTTGCGCAGATACGTCGTGGTGCCGATCGAGAAGAGGAAGAGGAAGTTATAGCCGAGGTAAGTCAGGTACAGCAGCCAGACGTTGCGGGAAAAGGCGAAGCCGAGGAAGACGACGAGGTGCAGGGAATAGCCGACGGTCAGCATCCGCTTCTCGCCGTAGCGGTCGACCAGGCGGCCGATCCAGGCGCCGGTGCGCCAGTTGATCAGGGCCGAGACGATGAGGAGGGTGGTCAGGGCGCGGGCGTTGACGCGGAACTCCTCGACCAGGACAAAGGGGGCGAAGGCGAAATAGATCTGCATACGTGAGCCGTCGAGGAAGGAGAGGACGTAGTAGAGCCCGTACTCGCGGCGCCAGGTGCTGGCGGGGGCGGCGCGGGCGACGGCCCGGGCGTCCTCGGAAACGGGAAAGCGGGCGATGGTGATGGCGCCGATCAGACCGGCGATGCCCGAGACGACGAAGAGCCCGCGCAGCCACGAACCCTGGTTGGCGCGAAGGTCGCCGGTGAAGTGCTCGACGCCGAGGAGCAACGCCAGGACGAGGACCATGGCGATGACGGTCCCGGCGAAACCGATGGCCCGGAAGCGGCCGAGGACGCTCCCCTCCTCGCCCGGACGAGCGAGGGACAGGCCGAGCGCGTCCTGGAGCTGGAGCCAGGAGTGGAAGCCGACGCTGGCGACGAGGGAAGGCACGATCAGGCCGGGGAACGAGCCGGCGCTGGCGAAGGCGACGTAGCCGACGCCCATGATGGCGAGGGAGAGGCTGGTGGCGCGGGCCATCCCAAGCCGGAGGAGGGCGGCGGCGACGAAGATGAGGAGGAAGCCGGGCAGCTCGCGGATCGCGATCAGATAGCCGTTGAGCGAGCCGTTCATGCCGATCTCGTCCCGGAAGAAGTTGGGTGAGATGGCTTGCGTCACGTTGAGGGCGAGGGTGGCGGCGAAGGTGGTCACCGCCAGCAGGGCGAAGCCGCGCCGGAGCTGGCCGGCGTCGAGGGTAGGTGCGGCGGGAGCGACCGCGGATGGTGCGGCCGGGGCGCGCTGAGCGGTGATCGCGGACGAACCGGAAGCCAAGAAACCCTCCGCGGGGTGGTCGAGCGGCCGGGCGGGGGACCGGCGGTGCAACCTCCATGCCCGTCTCAAGTTTACGCGACGGTCGGACGCCGGGGCAGGACTTCGACGGCCGGGAGAGACCCCGGTCGAGCACCGCGAGCGGGGGAGCCGGAACGCGGAGCGTGTCGGGGGCGGACCGACACGGACACGAAGCACCCGGTCCCTATCATCCGCTGGCCGCCTTGCCGTCTTAGCCTTACGGCCTCCGGGGCGCGGGCGCGGTTTCGGTGATGAGGCGGGCGCCGCGCTGGAGGGTGAGGTAGGACCAGAGCCACTGGACTGAGACAACGATCCGGTTGCGGTAGCCGATCAGGTTGAAGACGTGGACGACGGCCCATGCTAGCCAGGCGGGGAAGCCCCAGAGCTTGAGCCCCTTGATGTCGGCCACCGCCGAGTTGCGCCCGATCGTCGCCATGTTGCCGCGGTCGCGGTAGCGGAAGGGCCGGCTCGGCTGCCCCTCGAGTGCGCGCGCGATGTTCCCCGCCGCCCACTGCCCTTGCTGGATGGCGACCGGCGCGATGCCGGGGAGGGGACGACCTTTGGCGTCGGTCATGGCGGCTAGGTCGCCGACGACGAACGCTTCCGGGTGACCCGGGACGGAGAGGTCGCGCTCGACCAGCACCCGGCCGGCGCGGTCGAGGGGAACGCCCAGCGTGCGTCCCAGCGGGGACGCGGTGACGCCGGCGGCCCAGAGGACGGTGCCCGCGGCGATCGCCTCTTCCCCGAGCCGGACCAGGCCCGGCTCGATGGCGGTGACGGCGGCGCCGGTGCGGACGCGCACGCCGAGCCGTCGGAGTGCCTCGTCCGCCTTGGGCGCCAGTCGCTCGGAGAAGGTGGGGAGAATGCGAGGCCCGGCCTCCAGCAGGACGACGTTGGCGTGGGTGGGGTCGATGTGGTCGAAGTCCCGCGCCATCGCGAAGCGCGCGATCTCGGCGATGGCGCCGGCGAGCTCGACCCCGGTGGGGCCGGCGCCGACCACGACGAAGGTGAGCATCGCGTCCCGGCGCGTCGGGTCGGTGGTCCGCTCCGCCTCCTCGAACGCCAGCAGCACCCGGCGGCGGATGTCGAGCGCATCTTCGAGGCTCTTGAGGCCCGGGGCGAAGCGTTCCCACTCGTCGTGGCCGAAGTAGGCGTGGCGTGTGCCGACCGCCAGGATCAGGTAGTCGTAGCCGAGTCGCTGCTCGCCCCCGGCGGCCAGGATCACCTCCCGTGCCGCGAGGTCGACCGCTGTCACCTCGGCCAGCAGGACCGTGACATTCTCCTGGCGGCGGAGGATGGTGCGGATTGGGGAGGCGATGTCGGCCGGGGAGAGGACGGCCGTGGCGACCTGGTAGAGGAGCGGCTGGAAGAGGTGGTGGTTGCGGCGGTCGACCACCGTGACGCGTACCGGCTGCCCGGCGAGCGCTCGTGCGGCGTAGAGTCCGCCGAAGCCGCCGCCGACGATGACGACGTGCGGCTGGCGCTTCGGCTCCACCGCGGGCACGGGCGCTGGCACGGCGGCGGCCGGCGATGCTGGCGTCTCCAACGTCCTCCCCCTCCCGCCTCGAACCGCGCGGTCACTGGACCGAGCCTACCAACGGGGCCGAGCGCCGCGCAAGGACAGCGCCACCGGGGACCGGTGGGCCGGATGAACGGACGAGTGCCCTCCCGGCGTCTCTGCCCGGCGGACATGAAGTGGCTTCGTGCGCCGAGGGTGGCGGGACGCTCCTCCCAGACCGCGGCGTCCGTCCGACGTGGCGCCGTGGCGTCGGGCCGCGGCAGGGCCGACCGCAAGGTGCCCGCCTGCCTCTCGCTCGCGACGGCCTCCGCCGCGTGGAGTCGCTTGTGGCCGTTGACAGAAGGGCACCTGCCCCCTATGATGGCCGCCTGGCCCCAACCGCGGGGGCCGAGACAGTTTGTCATGGAGAACCGGGTGTGAGCTGGTTCCCGATCAACCGCCGGACCACGGGCGGCCCCATCGAGGGCGGCGCGTGGCTGCGCCTGCGCGACGCAGGCCTCGCGGCCGATGATCGGGGCCGGAGTCTGCCCGGAAGCTGGGAAACGTGAGCGAACGCCGCTCCCAAGCGCTTCCCAACCGCGGGCAGAGAGTCGAAATCTCGCCCGCGGTTTTTGTTTGTCCCGAAGGGTCGGGCGCGGGGGCGAGGGCACCAACACGGAGGAGACCATGCTCACCCAAGAGCGCGTGCACGAACAACTGATGCCCTCGCCGCTGGTTGCCGTAGTCCAAGGCTTCGCCGACGACGCGGTGGTCGTCGACGAGATCTCCAAGGTCTTCGTCCGCAAGTCCAGGTTCCGGCGGCCGGGGCAGGCGGCGAAGGAGCGTAAGGAGGTCCGGGCCGTCGACGATGTCTCGTTCACGGTCCGGCGCAACGAGATCTTCGGCATCCTCGGCGCCAACGGCTCCGGCAAGTCGACCCTGATCCGGATGATGTCGACCCTGCTGATCCCGGACCACGGCCGGATCCGCGTCTTCGACTTCGATGTCCGCAAGGACGAGCGCGAGGTCAAGCGGCTGATCAACCGCGTCTCGGTCGAGGCGTCGTTCTTCAAGAAGCTGTCGCCGATGGAGAACCTGCGCTACGCGCTACGCCTCTACGGCCGGAGCGGCGCGGGGGTGCGGCAGGAGATCGTCGAGGTCCTGCAGATGCTCGGCATCGAGCCGGACCGGATCGGGCAGCCGCTGGAGCAGCTCTCGCGCGGCATGCAGCAGAAGGTGGCGATCGCCCGTGCGTTTCTGACGGCGCCGGTGCTGCTGCTGCTGGACGAGCCGACGACCGGTCTGGACCCGCGGTCGAAGAAGGACGTCCAGGCGTTCGTCCACCGGCTGCGGAACGAGCACGACGCGACGATCATCCTCTGCAGCCACGACATGAACGAGGCCGAGGAGCTGTGCGACCGAATCGCCGTGCTCGATAAGGGACGGCTGGTGGCGCTCGACACGGTCGACGGCCTGAAGCGATCGGTCGGAATCGAGATGGGCGATCCGAACCCGACGTTGGAGGATGTCTTCATCCACCTCACGGGCCGCGGGATCGATGACGTGGACGAAGAGGCCGAGGAGCAGTAGTCGGGAGTCAGGAGACAAGGGTCACGAGTCAAGAGCCGGGAGCCGCGACCGGGGATGAACCGTCGGGCTCCCCCGCGGGTCACGTGGACCGCTCATGCTTGACGTCTGACTCCTGGCTCCCAACTCCCGCAGGGAGGAACCGATATGGTAGGGACAGCACGACCGAGGCCGAACCCGATCGGCGGGGCCGGTCTTTGGCACGAGGTGCGGGCGTCGTACGCCTTCGTGGAGCGCAACTTCTACATCGTGCGACGCTACTGGGGCTGGGAGCTGGCGTTCCTGGTCTTCAACGTCGCCTCATCGCTGAGCGTGCTCTACATCGGCGAGGCGCAGAACCGGGAAGCCGCCGCCGCGCCGGGGGCCGGACAGGGAGGGGGACAGACCCAGGACCTCGTCCTCTATCTCGGCATCGGCACGCTGGTGTGGTCGTATCTGCGCTCGGTCTTCTCCAACATCAGCGAGATGATCTCCTGGGAGCGGTGGGAGGGGACGATCGAGTACACGATGATGGCGCCGATCTCCCGGCTCACCCATATGCTGGGGGTGTCGATCTTCAGCATCTTCTACGGCATCCTGCGCACGGGGCTGCTGCTGGGGGCGCTGGCGCTCTTCTTCGACGTCGACCTGGGTGGGGCCAACCTCCCGGGCGCCCTCGTCGTCATCCTGGCCGGTAGCCTGAGCTTTATCGGCGTGGGGATCATGGCGGCGGTGTTGCCGCTGCTCTTCCCGGAGCGAGGCGAGGAGATGACCTTCGTCATCTCGTCGATCCTGCTGCTTGTCTCGGGCGTCTATTACCCGATCGACGTGCTGCCGGTCTGGATGCAGCAGATGGCTCGCATCTCGCCCGCGACCTACGTCCTGGATGGGATGCGGGCGACGATCCTGGAGGGCCGGTCGACCCTGGAGCTCGGCCGCTACCTCTGGCCGATTGCCCTGATCGGCGTCCTCGCCGTGCCGCTGGGTATCGCCGTCTTCACCTGGGCCGAGCGCTACGCGAAGCGGAGCGGCCGCCTCAAGCGGAGCGGGTAGGAACCGGGTCGAGGAGTCGAGGCATCAAGGTGAACGGGGACGAGGGCGCGGCGTGCCGTGCCCTCGTCGCAGCGCCGGCCGAGCATTGCCCGAGTCCACCCGTCCTCGACAACCCCCTCGCTCCTGACGCCTGGACGGCCCGACTCGTCAGCAGGGGCACGAGTAGCGGCGCTCGCCGAAGGCAGTCTGGAGCGCGCGGTAGAACGGCTCTGGGTCGGCTGGGTCGAGGACGGCATCGGTGATTCCCTCCCCCACTTCGCCGGCGATCAAGCGCAGCCAGCGGTCGCGCCCAATCGGGTCGGTCGGCTGCATCGCCTGCCCCCCGGCGCGAAGCGGGACGTAGTCCTTGAGGGAGACCCAAATGACGTCGGGTCGAAGCCCGTCCGGCCCGGTCGTCCCGTCCCCGCCATCGACCGCCTCGGCGTAGACGAGCCACGGGAGGTCAACACCGGCCGCGATCGGGAGCCCGACCCACTTCCACGGCCGGGTGTTGACGTCGAGCAGTTTCCATTCCCCATCTCGGGGGTCGCGCAGGAACTCGACCTCGGCGATGCCGTGATAGCCGAGGCGGCGGAGGATCGCCACGGCGTGCGCCTCCAACTCAGGGCGCTCAACGCTCCGGGCCAGGCAGGTCGTCCCGAACCCGGGCGGATAGATCTCCAGCCGCTGCCCGACGAACGTGCCGAGCGCGCGGCCGTCCGGCGCCAGTGCCGCTCCCACCATGACGTAGTCATCGCCGGTGGCGGGGAGGATTTCCTGCGCCAGCAGCCCGAACGCCGCCCCCTCGGCCTGCCGCCGCCGGAAGTCGTCGGCGTCCTCGACGACGAAGAGGTTGGCGCCGAAGGCGTCGTAAAAGGGGCGCTTCGCGGCGGGCTTGAGAATGCAGGGAAAGCCGATCTCGGTGGCGACCCGCTCCAGGTCGGCATCACGCGTGTCGATCGTGCGCGGGATGGGGATCCCGTCGGCGTGCGCTTCCCGGTACAGCTCCGACTTGTCGAGGATGCGGCGGATCACGGCGTCCGTGGCGAAGGGTAGACGAACGACGCGGCGAGCCGCTCCCGGTGGGCACTCATCGCCAGCACCCATTCGTCCATGCAGCCGAAGAGCACCGCCGGTCGCGCTAGCTGCTGGCCGATGGCCTCGAGGTCGGCGACAAACTCGCGCTCCTGGCCGATCGGGTCGTGGCAGACCGCCGCCGCCACGAGCGCGTTCGAGCCGAGGGCCAGGCCGTTCGGCTCCCGGTCCAATCCGATCACGGGCACACCGCGGCGGGCCAGGGAGCGGGCGACCGCGAGGCCGGTGATGTGTGCGTTGCAGACGATGGCGGCTGGCCGGTCGATCGCGTTGGCTGCCGCCGCGATCTCGCGGGCGTCGAGGCGGGCGTTCAGGAGCGGCGGCGCCATGGCGACCCTTCGTAGAGACCAGGTGTTGCGTGTGGGCGAGCGGGCTGGCGGTTTTTGGGGGAGGGGCATGACCTGGCGGCGTGTGCCCATCCCCCTGTGCCCAGGACCGAGCACGCGGGCCCCGTCTACGGCCCCTTCTCAATCGGGACGTTCACCATGCTGCCGTACTCGGTCCAGGAGCCGTCGTAGTTGCGGACGTCCGGATAGCCGAGCAGGTACTTGAGCACGAACCAGGTGTGGCTGGAGCGCTCGCCGATGCGGCAGTAGGCGATCACGCTCTTGTCCGGGGTGATCCCCTCGCCCTCGTAGAGCGGGCGCGCAGCTCGTCCGGCGTCTTGAAGGTGCCGTCCGGATTCGCCGCCTTGCCCCAGGGGATGTTGCGCGCGCCCTTGACGTGGCCGCCGCGCGCGCCCCTCCTGCGGGTAGCCCATCATGTGGATCACCTCGCCGGTGTACTCCTGGGGCGAGCGGACGTCAACCAGCGCCGGCGCGGCGGCAGCCATCGCCAGCACGTCGTCGCGGAAGGCGCGGATCGAGGGGTCGGGGTCCTTGGCCGTGTAGGTCGTCGGCGGGTAGGAGGGTATCTCGCGGGTGTACGCGCGACCCTCGCCCTCCCACTTGGTGCGGCCGCCGTCCATGATCCGGCAATCGTCGTGACCGTAGTACTTGAACAGCCAGAAGGTGTAGCAGGCGTACCAGTTGTTCTTGTCGCCGTAGAAGACGAACTGGTCGTGTCGTTGGCGATGCCAGCTCGGCTCATCGGCGCTTCGAACCCGCCTTGTCGACGAAGTCACGCGCCACCAGGTCCTGGAGGTCGGTGTACCAGTCGAGCTTGACGGCGCCGGGGATGTGACCGATGTCGTAGAGGAGGATGTCCTCGTCCGACTCGACGATGCGGACGTTGGGATCCTGAAGATGCTCGGCGACCCACTCCGTGGAGACGAGCACGTCCGGGTGGGCGTAGCCGCGCGTTTGCTGTGCGACGTTGGTCGTAACCATGGATCTTTCCCCTCACTTCGGCCGATGCCAGGATCGATGACCGGGATTGGCTGACGGCGCATGAGCGCGCGCTTGACCAAGTCTCGCGCCTCGGGAATTGTAGAGTTCTCTATCAACAAGTACAACGAAGCGATTGCTGCGTGGCTGCCCCGGATCACCAGGATGGCCATTGCCATGGCGCCGACGTTGCGGTCCGCTGATCAGGTTGCGCACGTCCAGCGCGGGTGCGCCCGGCGCCCAGGGTCTTCTCGGCGACGCCGGTGGGAGCCCGACCCCATGCCATCCTTCGGGGATGTGCCTGCCGACGACTCGTGGGCCGCCCGCCGCCGCGCCTCGCTGCGACGCAGGGTGATTGAGCCGGCGACGAGGAGGAGGACGGTCGCGGCGATGAGGATGGCGAGGTCGAGCGCCACGCGCGTCGCCTAGCCCGAGGCCGCGGCGCATGCCGTTCCAACGCCTCGAAGGCGTACGTCAGCGGCAGCGCCCGTGCCACGCCCTCCAGCCCTTGCGGCAGGCGGTCCACGGGGACGAAGAGCCCACCGAGGAGGATCTGCGGCAGTACGACCGCCGGCAGGAACTGTACCGCCTGGAACTCGTTGCAGGCGAACGCGCTGAGGAACAGTCGAGCGCGATGCCGAACAGCGCCAGCACGATCACCAGCGGCAAGGCGCGCCCCAGCCCTCCGGCGTTCGGGAGATCGAGCGGCGAGACCGATCGTCCAGGTGATAGTCGCCTGGAGGATCGCCACCACGGTGAAGGCGAGCGCGTAGCCGACGATGAGGTCGCCGCGGCCGAGCGGCGAGGCCATCCAGGCGGTCGAGCGTGCCCTGCGTCCGCTCGCGCAACACCGCGATGGAGGTGACGACGAACATCAGGGTGAAGGGGAAGAGCCCGACCATGAGCGGACCGACCCGGTCGAAGCCGCCAGGGAGTTCGTCAACATCGCGTGCACCAGCCACAGCAGGCCCGGCGGCACGGCGAAGATGAGGCCAGCGTGCGGTGATCGCGCCGCAACTGGCGGAGGACGCGCACGATCACGGCCAGGGTGCGACTGCCGCTCACGGCCGTACGTCGTCGGTCGCGCTCGCACCCTCGGTGAGGTGGAGGATGGCGGCTTCGAGGTCCACGGCGCCGGTACGGGCCAGCAGATCCTTGAAGCGTGCCCGCGGCCAAGGGCGCCATCGGCGAGAAAGGCGAGGCGGTCGGTGCGCGCCGCCTCGTCCGCTGACGTGGGTGCTGATCAGCAGGGTCGTGCCCGTCGCCGCCTGGGCTTCGGAAACTGGCCCCAGAGCCGGTGTCGCAGCCGCGGGTCGAGCCCGACCGTCGGTTCGTCGAGGAGGAGCAGGCGTGGCGACGGGAGGAGCGCGGCGGCGAGGGAGACGCGTTGTCGCTGGCCGCCGAGGTCGCGACCGGCCGGTCGGCGGTGTCGGTGAGATCGACCAGCGCGAGGACCTCCTCCACCCGGGTGGGTGGGACATGGGAGGTGGCCGCGAAGAACTGGAGGTTCTCGCGGGCCGAGAGGTCGTCGTAGACGGCGGCTCGCTGGGGCATGTAGCCGACGGTGCGGCGCGGGTCGGCGCTCCGCGCCGATCGCCCGAGGACGCGCACGTCCCGCTCGCCACGCGCTGCAAGCCGACGATGGCTCGCATCAGCGTCGTCTTGCCGGAACCGCTCGGTCCCGCAGTCCCGTAGACCGACCAGGCGGGACGTCGAGCGTGATGTCGTGCAGGATCGTCGTGCCGCCGCGGACGACTGTCAATGCGCCGACGGCGACCGCCGGCGAGACGTGCGGGTCGACGCCCCCGCGGAGGCGGTGCCGACCGGATCGGGTGAGGCGAGCGTTCGCATCGCCATGGTGGCTCCTCCCGAGCGGGATGGTGGGTTAGGAGCACGCGGAATGGCGCGATGGGTCTAGGCCCGTCGCCGTCGGTCGGGAAGGCGATGGGGTGGCAGCCGGCGGCCGTTACGGGTCCGATCACCTCCTGGCGCGGCGGAGCCGTCGGTCAACCGCGCGATGATCCCCGCGTCGTGGCATGCCATCGACCTCGCCAGCCGTTGGTACAGGAGCGGCACCGGCGGCGAGCGACGCCCCCGGCGCCATTCGTTCTAGCCGCCCAGGTATCGCAGGGTTACCGCCGTCATCGTCTCAATGCCGGTGCCCAGCGCCTCCTCGTCGATGTCGAAGCGCGGGTGGTGGTGGTCCCAGATCAGGCCCTTGTCCGGGTTGCGGCTGCCAACGTAGAAGAAGCAGCCCGGCACCCGCTGCAGGAAGTAGCTGAAGTCCTCCGCCCCCATTTTCAGCGGGGACTCGACCACCCGCTCAGGCGCCGACGATCTCCGTCGCCGCGGCTCGAACCAACTCGGTCATCGCCGGGTCGTTGACCGTGGTCGGGTAACCTCCAGTTGTTAACGGACCTCGACCTCCCGCCCGCATCGCCGTGGCCACGCCCTGGATCAGCGTTTCGATCCGCTGCTGGAGCTGGTCGCGCACCCCTGGGTCGAATGTGCGGACCCGCGCGCAGCTCGGCCGTGTCCGGATCGCACGTTGAACGCCTCGCCGGCGCGGAAGGCGGCAACGTCACCACCGCCGGTTGGGTCGGGTCGACCTCCCGGGAGACGAGGGTCTGGAGCGCGACGACGATCTGGGCGCCGACCGCGATCGGATCGATTGTCGACTGCGGCCGGGCGCCGTGGCCGCCCTTGCCCCGGATGAGGATCGTGAAGCGGTCGGCCGCCGCCATCGCGGGGCCGGACCGGACCGCGATCACGCCCAGCGGCTGCTCCTGGGCCATGTGCATGCCGAAGGCCGCGTCGATCTTGGGGTCGTCCAGGACGCCGGCGTCAATCATGGGTTTGGCCCCGCCGGTGGTAGCTCCTCCGCCGGCTGGAAGAGGACCTTGACCGTGCCGGCAAAGCGGTCGCGCCGCTCCAGCAGCAGTCGCGTCACCCCGAGCAGCATGGAGGTGTGGGCGTCATGGCCGCAGGCGTGCATCACCCCCGGCGTGGTCGAGCGGTAGTCGACCGCGTTTTCCTCCTCGATCGGCAGGGCATCCATGTCGGCCCGGAGGAGCACGGTCTTCGCCGGCCCGCTGCCCGGCGCCGTCCCCCGGACGAGGCCGGTGACGCCGGTCTGGGCAATGCCGATGCGGACGTCCTCTACGCCGAGGGCCTGCAGCCGCTCCGCGACGCTCCAGGACGTTTGGACCTCTTGGAAGGCGAGCTCCGGATGCTGGTGTAGGTGCCGCCGGTCGGCGATCACCCCCGGCAGGATCTCGTCGACGTCGCCGCGCAGCCCCGCGTCCACCGTGACCATGTCGTGTCCCACCTCCTGGCTCGCCCGATCCGCGATCGCTGTCGGGCACCATACCAGAGTCAGGCGGCGAACGGCTCGTGTGCCGACTCCCCTACCCGAACGTTCGGCGGGGCGCAGTCGACATCGGGGCGGACCCCTGGTTGCGTCGGCTTGCCCCCACCGCTTCGCACCTCTCAGGATCACCGTGTCGGGAGCGGTCGGGAAGGCGGAGGGGGCGTCGTGCTAGCATCGCCCGGGCACGGGCCCGCCTAGGAACGGGAAGGAGCGCGGCGTGGCTGCATCGCCAGAGCCCGGTCGACTGAGCGAGGAGCGGGCGACGGCATTGGCGGAGGCTGCCGTCGAGTTGGCCGGCGGGGCGCGGATGATCTATCGCAATCCGCGCCACCCCTTCAGCTTCTACCCGACCAAAATGTTCGCCGTCGAGGGACACGACGTGGAAGTGCGCTGGGGCGAGATCAGCTCGCCCGCGGTCGTCTCGATCGGCGGCTACGTCTTCGAGATCCTGGAGGAGGGCATCGAGCTGCTGATCCGTCCGCCCCGGCCGCGGCCGAAGTAGTCAGGCGGCAGGCGGCGTCGCAACAGGACGATTGCGATTGCCGGCGCTAGGTCGTCTCGCCTCTCCGCACGGTGCCGAGGACGCGCCGAGCCGTGCCCTCTACGACGAGGACGAGCCGTCCCTCGGCGGCGCGGGGCTTTCCTGTGCCTGACCGGCGGCGACCGGCTCACCCGTTTCGGTTGGTCCCGAAGCCGCCCTGCCGCCGCTGGGTGTCTGGCGGCCGATGGCCTCCGTTCCGCCGGGGCCAAGGGGGCCGCGCATCCAGCGCCAGGCGGGGAGCGGCGCCAGCGCCGTGGCGGTGCGGAGTTGGTTCGCCTGGCGGCGCGCGTCGAGGTAATCGGTGATCAGCACCTGAACCGCGGCCGCGATCGGAATCGCCAGCAGTGCCCCGGCCAACCCCATGAACTCGGTACCCGCCAGGATGGCGACGAAGACGGTCAGCGGCGTTAGGCCGACGGCGCCGCGCATCACCCGGGGCACGAGCACGACGTTCTCTAGCATCTGGAGCAGGATGATGAACCCGATGACCAGCAGCGCGTGGTTCCAGGACTGCGTCAGCGCGATAACGACGGCGGGTACCCCCCCCAGCCATGGGCCGACGATCGGAATCAGCTCGGTGATCCCGGCCCATAGCCCGAGCACCGGCCAGAAGTGGACGCCGAGGATGCCGTAACCGACCGTGGCGGTGACGCCGATGATCAGGCAGAGGGTCAGTTGGCCGCGCAGCCAGTCGCCCACCTTGCGCTCGACGTTGTCCCACACGCGGCTGACCCGCTCCCGGGTCCCCGGCGCCAGCTCCAGCAGCACCACCTGGCGCAGCAACGCCTTCTCCATCAGATAGTAGAAGGCGATCACGAGCAAGGTTAGGGCGCCGACGATAAAGCCACCGACCCCGGTCAGGACGTTGACCGCCGCCTCTTGCGGCACCTCCGCCTCCTCAGGTGGGTTGCGGATTGTGCGGATCCCACGGTCGAGCAGGTCAGCGCCGGTGCCGCTCAGCAGCGGGTTGCCGCTGTCCCGCCACGATTCGCGGAGTTCGGCAAGCTGGACGGGCGCGTCCTCGCGGAAGATCTGGACCTGGTCACCGACCTCCGGCGCCAGGAGGACGCCCGGTAGGGCGAGACCGGTCAGGATGACGACGTAGACGATCAGGATGCCGAGACCGCGCGGCACGCGCCGCCGCTCCAGCAACTGGACGGGGTGCTCGATGACCGTGGCGAACAGGAGCGCCAGCAGCATCAACACCAAGACCAGCTGGACCTTGGTCAGGACGTACGCGACCAGCAGGGTCAGGAAGAGGGTCGCCGGCGTCAGCCCGGGCCGGCGGTCGCGCGGAGCCTCGGGAGTGGCGACCCCGAAGGGCGCACGCTCGCGGTACTCCGGCAAGAGTGGATCGGCATTCGGTTGGCTCACCGCGCTACCCCGCGTCGTCCAGTCGGGTGACCTGCCAGTAGCGCGGGTCGAGGGGATCCACCCGTTGCCGCCGGGTCCCCGCGGGCAGGTCGTGCCAGACGGTCGGGAAGGAGAAGACGTCCCGGCCGTTGATCACCAGACGACGCGCCACGCCGAACGGCTTGTTGACGGCGAAGATCTCCTCCGGGGGTCGTGAGATGACCTCGGTCTGGAACCAGCCGTGCTCCGGGCACTGGCCCGCGTGCAACTGCCAGAAGAGGTCGGCAGTCACACCGCCCAGGTCGCGGACGAGCACATGATCGAGTTGCCCCTTGCAGATTGGGCAGCGCATCGGGGTGCGGGCGCCCATGCGGTCCCGCGAGTGCGTGGCGGTCTCCATACCGGCGTTGGCGACTCCGTCGTTCCCGAACGTGGCCCTCGCGGATCTGAATCGAGGCGCCACGGCGCTCGTCGCGCACCGAAACCAGTCTAGCACCGGCAAGCCGACCGCCGCGAGATAAGCCCGGGCGCAAGCTACGCAACGTGAGTGGCCGCGCACGACCGACGCATCCGGCGGGTCTCCCCGCGGGAGGCCATTGGCGGCTCCCGCCTACCTTCGTACAATCACGGCGTGGGTCCTGCGGAGTGTCGACATGGAGCGCCGGAGGAACCGATGCCCGACCAGCCGTCGCGCGCTGCTTGATCACCACTGACCGAGAGCTGGACGACAGGGTGGAGCCACCACGGGAGGAACGCCTGGCAAGGGCGGACGGCAACGGCGGCTCAGTGTGCGACGTAGTCATCCGGCTGCGCGATAGCGAACCGCGCCACTCCCAGGCGCGCAAAGAGCGGCTCACCGGCCTCCCCGTGCCGGAGGTGTTTGGCGAGGGAAAAGCGCCGGTGCTTGGGACCAGTCCGTCACATGATTCGACGGTGGTCGCCCTCTCGCCGTCCGATACGACCCGGGAGTCGACCCTGCCGATGCTCTGTGGCCTACCCGACGATGCCTTGCCGGAGAAACCGATCCGCGAGCGGGTGCGGCGGCTCCGGAAGAACGATCAACGGCACGGGGAGCGGATAGTCGCGCTGCTCGGTACCGCGTAGCGGCGAACAGACAGGACGGCGCACGAGCATGGTCGGCATGGCACGGAACGATGGACGGCGGCTGCAGCCCCAGCTCGGCCGGCGGGCGCGGACTTGGGTCCGCGGCCGAGGTCTCCTTGCCTGCCACGTCGGGATCTTCCTCCTGGCCGCCACCGGCCTTGTCCTCCTCAATCTCCTCCGGTCTCCCAACGACCTCTGGTTTTGGGGGCCACTGCGAGCATGGGGCGCTGTCGTGGTGGTGCACGCGATCGCGGTGGCAGTCGCGGCCATCGCGCTCGGGATGACGGGAACCGAGGAGACCGCACGGCCGGAAGCCCCGGGTGCGAATGCGGCGCCTGGAGCTCGGCGCGAAACGGCGTCCGGATCGGACAGGTTCGCGGCGCGAGAGTCGGCTGCCCCGAACGCTGGGTCAGCGGTTTCTGGATCGCCGTCGTATGGCCGGCGGGTCGTCGCTGCATCGACGCTTGTGTGGCGGCGAGGCTTGGACGCGGTGGCGCCCATTCGGGAGGAGCCACCTGCCGGCACGCCCGGACCCGCCAGGGAAGCATCCTACGTAGGATGGGGCCGTCCGGCGGAGCCGTCGGCGTCGCCCGAGGCACGCACGAGATGGCGAGGCCGGCTTCGCCGGGGTGTCCCGGCGGCGCTTGCCGGCCCGATTCGGGCAGCCGCCCGGGCGCTCCGGGCGCGACTGGCCGGGGTTGCTGCGGTGCGCCCGGGGGACGGTGGGCATGCGTCCACCATAACCGCGGCGACGCCCTCAGTAGCTCGGCACCGTTTCGCCGGGACCGCGACGCCGGCGTCCGCGAGTCTTGCGGTGGCGGAGTCACCCGCGCCGACACCGGAGCCGGCCGTGGTGCCGCGACAGGAACGGGAAGCGGCGTGGGCGGGGTCCGCCGACCGCGACCCGTTCCGCGTCCCCTCGCTCTTTGTCATGCGCCGCGAAGCGGACGGGGTGACAACGCCTCCGCCTGTAGGCACGAGCCCCTTGCCCGCATCCGGCGGCGTTCGCGAGGCTGCCGCCGGCGAAGACATCGTGCTGGCCGGCCCTGCACCGCTGCCCGTACAAAACCCGGATGTGGAGTGGGCCTGGATGGAAGCCGCGGCCGCCGCCTGGCTAGCCCAGCGCGAGGCCGGTGGCGATCCCGCCGCACCCAGCGCCCCGACCGACGCCGAAGTGCAGACCCCGCCTGCCGGCGATCCATCAACCTCCGGCGGCTAAGGCCATCCGCCAAATCGAGGCCACTCCCCAACGCTCACGCAGACCTGGGAGGCGCACGGCGCTCGGCCAGATGCCGTGTGGTGTTCCCCGTTGCCTGGGCTGCGTAGCCTGGCGCCGGTGTCACGCGCCTGGTTGGCACTCCCCGTGCGAACCCGGCGCTCCCTTGTCGAGTCCCGCCGTCCGACGCGACGCCCGCTGTGTGCGCGGCGAATGGGGCATGGGGACGCGGGAGTTGGGGGAACGTGAGTCACATCACCACGGTTGACGGCGACGCGAGGGACCGCGGGCCACGGGGCGGACCGAGGCACTGGGCCCGAGCCATCGTCGTGGCGCTCGTGCGGTCGGCCAAGCACCTGTACGCCAACGACGGAGGCGAGTGGGCGGCGGCGCTCGCGTACTACGGGCTGCTGTCCGCCTTCCCGCTGCTCCTGATGGGTGGCGCGGTGGCCTCCCACTTCGTCGAGCCGGCGTGGGCGGTCGATCGGGCGACGGTGCTACTCGGCGAGTTTCTGCCACAGGGCGAGCAGCAGGTCGAGCAGATTGTCAACGGGGCGGTCGCCGAGCGGGACCGGATCAGTCTCCTCTCGGGCGTGGCGCTCTTCTGGACGGGCAGCCGCGTCTTCGCCGCGCTGGCCAAGGCCCTGAACGCGCTCCGGGGCACGGATGATCAGGCGGACGCGCCGCGGCGGGTGCTCGTCTCGTTCGTGATGCTCCTCGGCATCGGCCTCGTCTTTCTCCTCGCGCTGGCCTCCGGTGCCTTGATCAACTTGGCCTGGGACGCCCTGCGCTTCGTCCCCAACGAGCGCCTGGAGGTGCTTCAGGTGGTGCGCCACACCGTTCGGACGGTGCTGCTGCTCGTCGCCTTCGCACTGATCTACCAGTTCGTGCCGCGGGGCCGACAGGACTGGCGGGCGGTGCTTATCGGCGCGGCCACGGCCCCGCTCCTCTTCCTGGCCGCGCGCGAGCTCTTCCTCTTCACGCTGCGCCAGTCCGCGAACTACCAACTGATCTACGGTCCGCTGGCAATCGCCGCGGTCCTGATGCTGTGGGCCTGGCTCGTCGGGCTGATTACCCTATTCGGGGGGAAACTGGCGGCCAATGGGCGAGCATTGTTGGCCGAGTGCGGGATCGGCTCCAAGCAGGGTCGGCGCGCAGCGCGGCGGGGTCCGGCTTGGCCGCGATCGGAAAAGACCGACGCGCCAACCATCGAACGGAACTGTCCCCGCTCGCCCGCGGAGGACGCGTCCACGCTCGTGGCTGCCGGCCGGCTCACCGAGGCGGCGCCCGACGCAGGTGACGCCAGCGCCCGGTGATGGCGCCGTTCCCCGCGCCGGCCGGCGGGTCGTGCTTGACTCGCACGGTAGGGACCCGGTTGAGCTGAGGCCCGTGGCGCGGTGACGCGGACTCCTCGATCGAACCGCGGCAGCCGACTTCGTCGGGGTCGTCGAGTGGCCGTTCTCGCGGAGCGCCGGCACGTGTCCCGGCCACGACTCGGCGCCGCGCCAGATTGAGCGCAGCCATGACACGCCGGAGCCTACCACTGCGTCGGTTTGACACGCTTTCCGCCGAAACGATGGGGCGGTGACCGGTGCATCCGGAGGAGACGCTGGAGGCGGGGCGCGAGGCGTCGTGACCGAGGGGCGGCGTCGCGGGTAGGGCCGTCGGGCCTGAGGCGCTCGACGTATGATGGGCCCGTTGGTGCCGCGGGATCGCGTCGCCGGGGGAGACCGCACGATGGAGACACGCCTCGGTTCGTGGTGGCGCGACCTCCAGGACAGCCTCTGGTTCACGCCCGCGCTGATGACGGCGCTCTACGGCGCGCTCGCCCTGGCGCTGGTCGAGGTCGACCGGGTGCTGGGGGCGCGGCCGGGCACCGGCGCCGGCTGGCCGCTGGCCGGCGACGCGGACGTGGCGCGCGGGACGCTCTTCGCCATCGCCGGCACCATGGTTAGCGTCATCGCCGTCGTCTTCTCCATGACGATGGTGGCGCTGCAGATCGCCGTGACCCAGCTCACGCCGCGAGTGCTGCGCACCTTCACCGGCGACAAAGGCACCCAGCACGTCCTCGGCGTCTTCCTCGGCACCTTCACCTACGCGCTGCTCGTGCTGCGCGCGATCCGCCCGGGGTCGGAGGACGAGGGGGTCGAGCCGTTCGTCCCTGCCGTCTCGGTCACCATCGCCATCGGCCTGGCGCTGGTCGGCATCGGGGTGATGATCTACTACATCCACCATGTCGCCCGCCTGATCCAGGTCCCGATCACCATCGGCCACGTGACCCACGACACGCTGGAACTGATCGACGAAGGTTATCCCGCCGGCCGCGACGCGCCCGCGCTCGCGGCCGGCGGGGCGGGGCCGCCGGGCACGCCCGGCGGCGTCGTCCGCGCCGGCGGGGGCGGCTACCTGCAGGCCGTCGACGCCGACGTGCTCCTTGCCGTAGCCGAGGAGCACGATCTGTTTGTACGGATGGAGCCCCTCGTCGGCGAGTTCGTCCTGCCCGGCGCCCCGCTGGCGACTGTCTGGCCCGCGGGCGGCCTGAGTAGTGACCGCGACGGGGGGTCGGAGCTGACCGATGCCATCCGGGCGGCGTTCGTCCTCGGGCTCGACCGGACGCGGCAGCAGGACGTGGAGTTCGGCGTCCGCCAACTGGCCGACATCGCGGTCAAGGCCCTGTCCCCCGCCATTAACGACCCGACCACCGCGACCCACTGCATCGACCGTCTCGGCGAGGTGCTCGTCCACCTGGCGCGGCGGGGGGCGCCGGAGGAGCTCGCCCTCGGGCGCGACGGCCGCGTTCGTCTTGTGCTTCCCGCCCCCTCATTCGAGCGGCTGGCCGACACCGCGTTTGCCCAGATCCGCCACTACGGCGGTGGCGATGCGATGGTTGCCGCTCACCTGGCCACGACCCTCGGCCGGGTCGCGGCCTTGGTGCCGCCCGACTGTCGCCCCCCGCTCGCTGCCCAGGCGCGAATGGTGCTCGCTGACGCACGCAGCCATTTCACCGTCCCGGCGGACTTGACCCGGGTGGAGCGGGCGGCGACGTGGGCCGAGGTGGTGGACGGGGACGAGGCGGCAACGGCTCCCGTCTCGATGGGGACCGTGGACCCAGGCTTCCAGCGTGACGTCGCGTCCCGGCGGCGTCCAGGGTCTTGAGCTGCGGGCTCCTTCGCGGGGCTTTCGCCCGGTGAGGCTTGGCCGTCGATCGCTGAGCTACGGTGTCGTGCTGACCGGTCCGGATGCCGCGTCACCATGGGTCATCCGCGACCCCCGCGACCACTCGCCCTCTCCCGGCCGCCATCCTGGCATGCACCATGCACCCGGGTGCATCGTCGGATTTGGTCGGCAGGTCGTTCCGTCACGGAGGAGCGAGGGCGCGATGTTTGGACGCACCCGCACACGAGAGCGGCGCCGGGCAGTGCCGGCCGCGGTCGGACTCGGCGCCGGGCTGATCGGCCTGGAAGCAATCCAACGATTGCGCGAGGCAGACTTGACGGGCCAGGTGGCGATTGTCACCGGCGGGTCGCGTGGGCTCGGGCTGGAACTCGCCCGGGAGTTGCTCCGCCAGGGGTGCCGGGTCGCCATCTGCGCTCGGGACGAGGCCGAGCTCGATCGGGCGCAACAGGACCTGGCGGACAATGGGGACGTGCTGTCGGTGCCGTGCGACCTCGTCGACCGGGCACAGGTAGACCGGATGGTGGCCGAGGTGACGCGCCATTTTGGGCGGGTCGACCTCCTCGTCAACAACGCCGGCATCATCGTCGTCGGGCCGGTGGCGGACGTGACCCACGAGGCGTTCGAGCGCGCGCTGGCGGTCGACTTCTGGGGTGTCCTCAACCCGACCCTGGCGGTGTTGCCGCAGATGCGGGCACGGGGGAGCGGCCGGATCGTCAACATCACCTCGATTGGCGGCCGGATCAGCACGCCGCACTTGGTGCCGTACAACTGCGCCAAGTTCGCGGCCGTCGGCCTGTCCGAGGGGCTGCGGGCGGAGCTGGCCGCCGACGGGATCACCGTCACCACGATCCTCCCCGGCGAGATGCGGACCGGCTCACACCTCCACGCCGAGTTCGGCGGTCCGCAGGAGACGAAGACGGCCGAGTTCCGCTGGTTCGCCGTCGGCGCCAGCTTGCCCGTGGCCGTACGGGCCGACCGAGCCGCCCGCACGATTGTCCGCGCGGCGCGGCGGGGCAAGGCGGACCACACCTTTCCGCCGTCGGCCCTGGTGGCTACCCGCCTCCACGGCCTCTTCCCGGGTGTCACCGCCAACGTCCTGAGCCTCGTCAATCGCCTAATGCCCACCCCCCGAGGCGCGACCGCCGATATCGCTCAGGGGGTGGAGATCGAGCACCAGGTGCGTTCGCCGGTCTTCGACGCGGTCACGACTCTTGGTCGCGCTGCCGTGCGGCGATTCAACCAATCCCCCGCCGCGGCGACCGGCGCGGAGGCAATGACCGAGGCCGGGACGGCGGACGCTCGCTAGGGAAGACCACAAGCGCCTCGGACTCGGGCGTGCCCGCAAACCCGTGGTCGGGTCCCTGCCGGTGCTTAAGACCCCAGGGTGTCCCTGCCCACCGTGTCGTCGGCCTTGGTCGCCGCATAGCGCGGCACATGAGGAGGAGCGGTCGTGGGCACGATGACCGCGTTGACGATGGATGGCGCAACGGTCGACGCGATTGACCCCGAGGGTCGGGGACTGTTCGGGCCGCCGCTGGGTGAGCCCCTCGATGGGCCAATGGCGATCGCCCGCCGTGGTCCCTGCCCGCTCGCCTCACACGGGCGCGGCATAGAACGTTTGTAGGGAGCGTGTGAAGGTGACGCCGCGGAGGGGCCACCGGCGTTGGAAGACCCGTGGCTCCTTGGCGCCGACAGGAACGAGCATGAGGCGCTCCGTCCCCTGCGGGTCGGGTTGGAGGGCGTCGCATCGGTTGTCGAGTGGCACGTCGAAGTAGCACAGATAGGGCGCGATCCACTCCAGGTAGTCGTTACGACCGGCATCGCTGGCGGACGTGTCGATGTCCACAGCCGCCGCGTCCCGTGCCAGCGCCTGTCGCAGTTCCACTGCGTTGAGTGGAGCACCCCCCGCAACCGGCGTGATGTCCCACTGCCCGTCGGCCATCACCCACGTGTGGCGGTCCGGTAGCCAGGCCTCGACGACGGCGTGGCCGGCGCCCGACTCGCGCGTCTCCGCGTCCTGCGTCCTGAGTCCCAGCACGCGTGCCGGGATACCGAGCGCGCTGAGGGCGGCGGCGAGCACGATGGAGTACTCCACGCAGCGGAACCGGGCGCCCCGCTCCGCCTCACGCAGGAGGGAGATGGCGTCCGACCGCTCGGGCTCGTTCCATCCATCATGCTGCCAGCGGCCGTGCACCCAGGCCCGAATCATCCGCAACCGGCCTTCGTCGTCGCTCGTGCCCGCCACGACTCCGTCAAGACCGTACTCGCTTCGGAGCCGCGTTAGGTACGGGTCGCCCGGGAGGCGATGCCGAAACGGGTACGATTCGCCCGACGCTCCATCCGCGAATGTCAAGGGGAAAGGTTCGGCACGGGCATCGACTGCTCCTTCCACCTCGCGGGCTCGGGATGGCTTCGCCGCGACGGAGGAACCGACCTCCCGCTCGGCTCCTCCCTTGCGCTCGATCCGACCAACGATACAACCTACATCGACCGACGTCTGCATCGTCCCAGACTCCCAGGATGTCCGACCGGTCGGCCGATGAGCGGGGCTTGACCAACGGCGCACAGCGTACGTACACTGAAGTGACCGCCCTCCCCGCCCGAGGGACCCCCGCACCCGCTGCCCCTCGGTGTCCGGCGGCAGCCGAGATCCTGCCGCGTGCCAACCGCGCTCGATTCAGTTATGTATACTTGCGCCATGGAGGGTAACGGGTTGATGGCGAGCCCCAGCGCACATGTACCGGTCGCCGGTGAACCGGCTGGCGCTGGGTCCCGCCCCTTGCCGGAACGTCCCCTCGCCACGCCCCTCGGCGGCCCGCCGCCCGGGCCCGATCCTGGTCCCTTCGCCTCTCCCCCGCCGTCGGTCACGCTGCTGCGGGAGGAGTCGACCCGTCATCCGTTCGCGCTGACCATCGCCGCCGCCTGGTCATGCTACGGGGGCAAACCGGCCAGCGTCGAGAACGTCCGCAAGCTGGTCTACGACCCGGCCCCGGAGGGGATGAGCCCGGTCAAGGTGGCCGACCGCGCCCATCGGCGGGAGCGAGCGCTCAAGCTCTACGCCGACCTGTTCGCCGCGGGCCACCACACCACCCTCCAGCACGCCACCTTCGTCTTCGTCCTCGACAACGTGTCGCGGCTGGCGATCTGGTCGTTCTTCCACGCCCACCCGTTCTACAACTCGGAGCAGGTGTCTCAGCGCTACCGCGAGGTGTCGGGCGACGCCATGGTGACGCCAGCCCTGCCGGAGCCCGAGGCAGCAATCTACCGGGGAGCGATCGAGCGCAGCCTGACCGGCTACCGCCGCTTGACGGAACTGCTGACCCCCGATTTCGCGCGCCGCTACGCGGAGGTCTTCCCGGCCCGGGCCAAGGCGAAGGGACCGGAGGCCGAGCGGCGCGTCGCCGACGCGGTCCAGAAGCGGGCTCAGGAGGTCGCCCGCTACGTCCTACCCCTGGCGACGCCGGCCCACCTCTTCCACACGATCAACGGCTTGACGCTGCTCCGTTACGTCGTCCTCGCGGAGCAACTCGATGCCCCGACCGAGGTCCGCTTCATCGTCCGCCGCATGCTCGACGAGGTTCTCGCGCTCGATCCTTTCTTCCTCGGCGCGCCGGAGTACCCGCTCGACCTGCGTCCGCTCGCGGCGGAGGAGACGCTGGAAGCTCAGGCGCTCGCCCACTGGCGCGCCAACCTGGCGCAGACGCCGGCGGAGATGGAAGCGTTTTGCGACGGCTTCGACGCGGAGTTGGGGGATCTCGACAGCAAGCTGGTCGGACACAATCCCGACGCCGAGCGGGTCATGGCCGACGCCGTCCGCGCCGTGCTTGGGGCGGACGCGGCGACCCTTTCCGACGCCGATGCCCTGGCCCAGGTGCTGGACGGGAGTCGCAATCCGTACCTCGGGCACCCGCTCTTCCTGGCGATGAACTCCAAGCTGATGCAGACGATGAACCATGTGCCGTTCACGTTCCAGAAGCGGATCAGCGGTGCTGAGGACGCTCAGAACCAGCGCCATCGCGGGACGTTGTCGTCGGGCCCGGTCCTGACCGCACACCTGCGGCGCGACCCGGACGTCATCGTCCCCTGGGCAATCCGGCAGAACTCCGCGGCATTGGCCGAGTACGAGGCGACGGTGCGCTCCCTATGGGACACGAAGAACGCATTGCTGGCGCGGGGCGTTGCGCCGGAGGTTGTTTTGTACCTCCTGCCGAACAGCCACCGCGTCCGCTTCTACGAGAGCGGCACCCTGCTGAGCTACTTCTGGAAGTGGGTCAAGCGTCTTTGCTACGACGCCCAGCGTGAGATTTTCGAGAGTGCCCATCAGGAGGTCGCTCAGGTGCGCGCGGTCCTGCCGACGATCGGACATTATGTCGACGGCCCGCCCTGCGTCGTCCGTTCCCGGGCCGGCGCCCGCCCGGCCTGCCCCGAGGGCGAGCGGTACTGCGGCATCCCCGTCTGGCGTGGCTACCAGTTCGAGACACTGGACGAACGCCGGGTCATGTAGCCCGGACCAACGCTCAGAAGCCTGCGGACCTCGGGGATCGGTCATTCGGTCCTTGCCGGCGGTCGTTGCGACGAACGCCTTGCACATCGCTTTATGTTGAGATGGCAACGGTTCCGCCCCTTGAGTCCGCCATCATCATTCGCCACTGGATCGCTCACGACCAGGGATCGTCCCCCTCGGGTAGGCGGCCGCCGAAGCGGCCTTGCTCGCCGCGGTCGGCGGTCGCAAGCTCGACCAGGCGGTCAAGAAAGGCGTCGAGACCGACCTCGGCGTGGTGGAAACGGAAGCGACCGATCTCGTAGCTGGTTTGCTGTCCTGGCGTGAACGCCTCGCCGGTCATCGCCAGCCGGGATAGGGTTTGCAGCCGCTCGTCGGCGGCCGGGAGGGCGAGGACGTGGTCGGCCAGCTCCTCCAACCCGGCGGCGGCCCGTAGGTTGCGCGCGTCCTTGTCATACTCCTCCGCCCGCTGGCGGCGCCACGCGGCCGTCGCCCGAAGGTAATCGGTCATCGCCTGCCGGATGCCGGCCTCCATCCTGGGTAGCCCTCCTCGCGGTTAGTGTCCGCCGTGGTGCGAGGGTGCGGCGATGCGCCCGTGCGCATGGCCGAGCCGCCGGCGAGTCGTCGAATGACACACCGCCGAACTGTTCCTGTTCCGCGACGGGGAGGTGCCACAAGGCGTGTACTGACGATGGCCCTGCCGAGGTTTCCCGGTCCGCCGGAGAGAGGCGCCACGATGTTCCGACGCTTTGCCGGGTGGTGGAACCACAACCGGGTTAACTCGGGCATGTTCGCCAGGCCAGGGGTCGGAGCACGATGACGGCGACCGTCGTGACCGCGCTCCTCATGGGCCGGCTCGCGACGCGGAAACGATACGATAGGCGCCGGCTTGGCGCGTTCGCCGACGGACGAGGACGGGCCCAGCGTGCCGACCCCGGGCCCGTCCTCCGTTTCACGGTTCGCCACGACGCGATCTACGCCGCTGGCGTTGCCTCCGGGCTCGCGACCGGCGTTGCGCCGTCGCCCTCGACCGTGAAGGGCTGCACCATGCCCAGCGCAAACGCGGGTTCGCCCGTCTCCGGGTCGAAGACGTAGGAGACGACCATGTAATCACCCGGCGTCAGATCCAGTTCCAGCCAGACCATCTGTCCGGGGGAAAGGATCGCCGCGTAGCCGACGCCAGTGAACTGGTCGAAGGTGGGCGCGTCCGGGACTGGGGTGCCAGTCATCAGCCCGGCCATCATTTGCTGGAACTGCTCGACCGTCAGGGGACCTGGTGTCCGCCAGAACACCACCTGCCGCGGCTGCTCCCCAACGTTGGTGATTTCCCAGATCTGGGGACCGGCCGGAACCGGCTGCTCCAGCCCGCCGAAGGCCACATCCTGTAGCTCCAGCGTTACTCCCGCCGGGATCTCGTCTGCTACCGGCGAGGCAACCGGCGTTCCGCCCGTCGTCGTGACGGTGAGCGGGAGCAGCTGCATGATTTCTTCGCCATCCTCGGCGGTCTCATGCGAAATCGCGATCCGCCAATCGCCAGGGGCGAGGTCCACGACGAACCAGGCGGTCAGGTTCTCCAGCGCGAAGGATCCACCGCCGTAGACGTAGCCCTCGTACGGGACGTCGTTGCTGGCCGTGTCGAGCACCTGCGCGGTTGCTTCGTCCTCGGAGACTCCCGCCGGGATTTGCACGAAGTCGACGTACGAGGACACCTCGCCCACCGACGTCAGCGACACCAGATACCGCCCCGGGGCCACCTCGGTGGGCGCGCCCTCGACCACCCCCTCCGGTGTCTGACGCAGGTTGATCTCGGGCAGCCCGAGTGTGGCGAGGATCTCGTTCGAGAAGGACCAATCATTCCCCGGACCGTCCTGGGCGACCGCCGACCCGGCCGACCCCAACGTCACGCCGAGCAGCGCCGTCATCACCCAGACCAACCGCAACAATCCCCGCATCCTTTGTTCGCTCCTGGCTGTTTCCTGCCCGTCTCAGGAGGACCCCACCCCCGCGGCTCCCGCCGCGGTCCGTAGTCTAGCGTGGGGCTTCCCCTCCGACACCACGGATTCTCGTGGTGTCCCGGGGAAGCTCGGCAACGGCGCGCGGCCCATCCCGCGGACCGGTCACTCAGCGTTCGGTGCCAGAGCAGGATGGCCGCCCGCGTCACCACCGCGTCGTCGCGGGCGGCCGGCTTCTCGTGACGTGCCGCGACGCACCGCTACCGCTCGAGCCGGTTGATCGTCCGCTCGACCCCTTGCACCTTCTTGCGGACCCGCCTCAAGCGCACGCCTTGTTCGCCGGCAGCGCCGGAGGCTTAGGCGGTGCCGACCTGGCGCACGAACCCGCGATCCACCCCAGCATCCTTGAATGGCCGTTCGCCCCCTTCGATGACATCGAGGCCCGCCCCGTACTCAACGCCGACACCGTGCTCTCCATGAGGTTGGCCGGTCCCCATGGGTTGACCGATGGCCAGCACGAGGCTCCGCGGGCCGGCGAGCTGCTTCAATCGGGGTGCCCGGAGGCCTCCGGCGGCGCGCCTAGCCAGCCCCTGCTCAGGCCGGCGTCACGAAGCTGGTCGGCGCCGACATTGCGCGCAAGGACGGCAAGGCCGGCCAGGTGTGCCTGCAAGCCCGCGGTGCTCGCGCAGCAATCGACCAGTACCGTCGGCTTGATGCCGAGGTCAAAGACGTCCATCGCCACCTTGAGGACGCACATGTCGGTGTCAATGCCGACCACCGTCACCCCGCCGGGTCGGAGGTCGCGCAGGCAGGACGCCAACGCGTCCGAGATCCCCGTGTAGCCCCGCTTGGTGAAGACTCGATCCGGCGCCGCCCAGCGCGCCAGCTCGGGCGCCAGGTCGGTCTCCGGCGGGTGTTCGCAGGCGTGCCAGTCGAGGAACCGGTGGTAGGGCCCACCCGCCACGTTGACGAAGCAGGTGAAGAGGATTGGGTCGTGATTGCCTCGCTCGATCAACCGTGCGATGCGCGTCGGCACATGGTTCGTGAACCGGTTGAGGAACCCCCGCTGGACGTCGACGACGAGCAACGGCTCGGTCATCCGCGCTGCCTCCTTTCCGCGGCGCGCTCCGCACGATTCGGACCGGCCGCGGAGCGGCCGGGATGGGGTTGTGCGCCGCTCCGAGACGGCCGTAGCCTGACCCGTGGGGTATTGAGCCGGGGAGCGCGGCTCCGCTGCGGCCGCTGGTGACGATGCCCGGCGTGTCGCCCCGTCGGTTGATGGGAGTCCGCCGCCGTGCCGAGATCCGACGCTCAAACCCGGGCCTTGTTTGACCGCTGGGCCGCGACGTACGACGACGTCCAGAGCGGTGACGGTCCGCTCGCCGGCTACGCAGCGAGTCTGCGGGAAGCGGCGGCCATGCTGCCAGTCGGCGCCGGCGCTCACGTGCTGGACATCGGCATCGGGACGGGCGCATTCGCCGCGCTCATCGCCGGGCGCGGTGCCCTGATCTCGGTGCTCGACGTTTCCGAGGGGATGCTGGCCGCGGGCCGGGCGGCGCGGGCCGCGTGTGCGCTGGCCCTCGGGTCGTTCACCCCGATTCCGTATCCTGACGAACGGTTCGACGCGGTCATCTCCAGCTTCGCCTTCCACGAGGTCGCGTCGTCGTCCCGACCCAATGCCTGCGCCGAGATCGCGCGCGTCCTGCGCCGGGGCGGCATCGTCTGCCTGCTCGACATCGTGTTCGCGTCGACGGCGGCAACCGCGGACGCCCGGCGTGCGTTCGGTGTGTCCTGGGACGACGACGAGGACTACGCGCTGGTCGCCGACCTTGACACGCTCTTGCGCCAAGCCAGTTTCGCCGACCTGTCCTGGCGACACACCGCGCCGTGCCACTGGGTCGTGGTCGGTCGTCGCTCTCGTTGACGACGGGCTGCGCCGCGCCGCGTCGGCGAGCTCCGAGTGGCCCCGGCGTGGGACCGTGAACGAGGGGTGATCCCCGTTCTGCCCAATCCGAGACGGGCCGCCGGGCGTAAGCACCGACATGGGCGTTGAACCAAGGGACCCGATGGGGACGGTGCCCGTCCGGTAACTGCTATACTTCGCCCTCTACACACCTTTTGCCCCTCCCTGAGGCGGGTGCGGCGCCGAACGGCGACCCCGGCTCGGGACGGGTTCTTTTTCTCAACCTCCTTCCTTCCGGTAGCACAACGGGCAGCCGAGCGACGCACTCCCTGATCAGGGGACGGCGCCATGGGACCACCAATCCGACGTGGGAATCGGCGCTCCGGCGCCGCCGGCGGGCCGGCGGCCTGGCACCCCCGCGCGTTGACCGGGACCCGGATTGTGCCGGGATTGTTGGCGTGCCTGCCACTCCTCCTCGCTCTCCTTGGTCGACCGGCGAGCGCTCGGGCGGCGTTGCCGGAGCCACTTTCGGGCCGCCGCCGGGGTATGCGACCCGCGAAACACCCCACTACCGCTTCTTCGTCCAGGCCAACGACCGGATGGACGCGGTTGCCTTCCGCGCCGCCTATGGCGAGACGACGGAGCGCGGCTTCGCCGAGTTGGCCGCGGTCTTCGGCGCCGTCCCCCGAGCAAGATCATCGTCCTCGTCCACGCGGACGAGACGGTCTTTCGCGAGGCGGCCGCGGCGCTTGACCGCCCGGAGCCGACCGCTGCTGGTGCCCTCGTGGCGACCGACCGCGCCGCCAACACGATCCACCTGGCGCTGCCTCGCCTGCTCACCGGCTCGGCGCTGGAAGCGGAGAACGCGTTGCGCCATGCCACGGCCCACCTGATGGTCGCCGTCGCGACCGATCAGCGGGCGCCGCGGGGTATCGACGAGGGGATTGCGCAATATGTGGAGCGCCCGGTCAACCCCAGGCTGGCGCGGATCGCGGCGCTCCTCCAGAACGCGAGCCAGCGTGGCGACCTCCCGTCCTGGTCGGACCTCAACCGGCCGCAGCCGCGGGTTCAGGATGCGGATCTGGCCGCCGCCGAGGCTTACGCTGTGGTCGCCTTCCTCATCGACCGGTATGGGCTGCGCGAGTTCCAGCGCTTCCTCGTCGCCCTCGGTACGGAGCCCGATTGGCGGGTCGCGATGCGCTCGGTCTACGAACGCGCACCCGACGAGATCGAGCGCCAATGGCAGGACAGCCTCCCTCGCTGGCTCGCCGGCGGGTGGCGAGTCAACCTCGTCGCCGCCTTCGACCTCCGGCCGGCCGTCGACCTGCTCGCCAAGGCTCACTACGCCGCGGCCAAGGAGGCGCTCGACGACTCGCAGCGGCTGGCAACGGAGCTTGGCGACGAGGCGCGATTGGCCGAGGTCAAGGCGCTGCTCGCCCAGGCCGACACTGGGCTCCAGGCGGAGGCGCTCATGGGGCAGGTCCAACAGGCGCTGGAGCGGCACACGTACGATCGGGCACACTCGCTGCTGGACCAGGCGCGCCAGCAGTACGACCGACTCCCTGCCGAGCAGCGCCCGATGGGGAGCCTTGAGACCTATGACCGGTTAACACGAGCGGGGGTTCAGGCCGCGCTCGACCTCGATGAAGCGAGCCGGCTCGCCAACAGCTGGGCCGATTACCCCGAGGCCCGCGCCGCGGCGGTCGACGCCGGCACCGCCTTCGCCCAGCTCGGGGACGAGGAGATGGCCCAACGGGCGCGGACCATCCTGGACGACCTTGACGCCCGCCAGCGCCGCCTCGTGCTCATGCTCGCGGCCCTCGCCGCGCTAACGATCGCGTGGCTGGCCCTCTGGCTCTGGGCTCGCGGTCCGGCCGAACTCGATTGGACGGGATAGCGACGAGTCGTGAGCCATCAGCGATCAGCCGGCTCTCGATCGACGCGCCGGAAGGAAGGACCAATGGACGTTGGTGCCGCTGCACCGCCCACAACTGACCGCTGATGGCTGATAGCTTGCTGGTGCGCTCCCGCGCGGTGGTGGCCCCCGGTCGATTCGTCCGGCGGCTGCCGAGCCGCCCGATGCCCTGGCCGCTCCTGTGGCGTATCGTGTGGACCCCCTTCTGGGTCGGCTCGGACGTCCCCCCACCCGCCCTCCCCGCGCGGGAGCCGGCTCTCCCCGCGGCGGTCGGCCTCGCCGGCGTCCAGGTGGCTCGCACGCTCGATCGTCTCGCCCGCCGGGTCTGGCTCCAGCGCGTTCTTCACATCCTGGTTCGCGCCGCCTGGCTTGGCCCGGCCGTCGGCTGCGCCTGGCTTGCCGTCGAGCTCCTTGGCGGGCCGGCGTTGGATGTCGACCGCCTCATTGGCGTGGCCGCCGTGTTCGGCGCGCTGGGGGTCGTCTTTGCCGCCCTCGCCCGACCGACGCGCAGGCAGGTGGCGCGAATGCTGGACCGCTCCTTCGGCCTCCAGGAGCGGATGGTGACCGCGGTCGGCAACCTGGGCCTGGCAGTACCACGGGAGGGCGAGCGAGCCCCGGTTATCTACCTCCAGATGGCCGACGCCGCAAACGTCGTCGCGGAGGCGCGTCGCCACCGAGCGTTCGCGCTCCGGCCCCCGGTCCGCGAGCTCGTGCTGACGGTTGCGTGCGGACTGCTGATGGCAGCGCTCTTCTTCCTGCGCGGCGTGGGCGGGGACATCCCGGCGGTGGCGGCGGGGGCGGTACCGGTCTTCACGCCGGCGGTGGACCGGCCGCCGGAACCGGTCGTAGAAACCGTCGCCCCGGCCGCGGAGATGACCGATGTGCCGAGTACGGAGGAGGTGCGCCGGCGGGCCGAGCGCTCGAACCAGGCGCAGCGTGATCTCCAAGCGCTCAGTCACGCCCTGAGCGACCACGCCGTCACCCGCGACGCCGCCGAGGCGATCCAACGTGGGGAGTACGCAACCGCCGCTGACCAGCTCCGCGCCACAGCCGACAACGCCGACCAGCTTTCCGAGGCGGCGCGCCAGGAACTGGCCAACGACCTGGATCTGGCCACGACCGAGATGTCGTCGGAGAGCGGGGACCTGTCGCAGGCGGCCCAGGCGGCGGCGGCCGGGCTGCGGGAAGGAAACGAGGCAGCCCAAGAGGGCGTGCGCCAGCTCGGCGACGCCGTCGAGGAGACCGGGAGCGAGATTGCCTCGCAGGAGGAGCTGGCCGACCAGATGCGTCAGGCCCAGGCCGCCGAGGCGCAGCAGGGCGGGTCGGACGCGCAGCCGGGCGACGCAGGACAACAGCGCGACGGAGCGGGCCAGCGGACCGGAAGCCAGGACGAGCGCTCCGCCGGCCAGTCGGGCGAGGCAGGCGAAGGCGCCGACGCGGAGCCGGGTGAGTCCGGCGCCGAGGGTGCACCCTCCGAGGGCGACGAGGGCGCGCCGAGCCAGAATCAGGCGCCAGGCCAGCGCCGAGGCGGCGAGAACGGGGAAGGCCAGGGCGGTGAACAGGCGGGCGAGCGCGGCGAAGGCGAAGGCCAGCCGGGCGGCCAGGGCGGCCAGCCGGGCGACGACCCTCGGCAAGGCGGCGAGGCCTCCGGCGAGGGCGAGCGCTCCCAGGCGGGCGGCGGCGCCGGCACCGGCCGTGCCGAGTCGGGCGCCGAGGACGGCCAAGCGGGCCAGGCCGGCGAAGGTGGGGAGGAGGCAGGACAGGGCGTCCCGGCCGAGCAGCGGGTGACCGAGGGCGAGGGCCAGGGTGGCGCCGGGCAGGAGACCGACGACGCGGCCGACGTGACCCAGGCGATCGAGTTGCCGCGCGCCGAGTCCGGGGAGGGCGTTCAGACGAGCAACGACGCCGGATCGTCCAGTCTCGGCTCCGGCAGCGGGGTGACCGCCGGCAATGGCACCGCCGTCCAGGGCGAGGTCGGCGACTCGGGCCCCGACAGCAACCGCGTGCCCGCTGAGTACCGCTCCCTGGTCGAGCGCTACTTTTCCGACCCAGGAACCAACCCGTGAGTGGACGCGATCTCATCATCGTGGCACGGCCGAATCGGTGTGATCACGATGCGCGGGCCGGTGCTGGGCAGACCCGGGGGACGGCCGCGATGGCGGCCCGCGGGGTGCCGTTCACGGCGTCGCCATCCCAGAACCGGCGCGGGCGTCTCGACAGTCATGTCCGGTCGGTTGTCGCCGCCGACGCCGCGACGCGGGAGGAGCAACCCTGATGCGCCTCCCCTTCTCCTTGCCGCCCCTGCCTTCGCCAGGACGCGTCCTGCCGGCCGGTGTCCTCCGGCCCGGCAGCCGCCGGGTCCAGCCGGTGTCGACCCGGCCGGCCGGGGGGAACGAGACCGACCCGCTCTTCGACGAGGCGCTGCTGGCGCGACTCCGGCGGCTGGTTCTGCTCTCGGGCCGGGCAGTAACTGAGGGACTGGCCGGCGAGCACCGCTCACGGCGCCGAGGCGCGTCGCCCGAGTTCGCCGACTTCAAGAGCTACAGCCAGGGCGACGACTTCCGGCGCATCGACTGGAACACCTACGCCCGGCTCGACGGCCTCTTTGTCCGTCTGAGCGAGGTGACGACCGAGCTCACCGTCCATGTCCTGCTCGACGCCAGTAACTCGATGGACTGGCGCGCCGGCGATCGCGTGCCGACCAAGTTTGTCTACGCTCGCCGCGTGGCGGGGGCGCTCGGCTACGTCGCGCTCTGGCACTTTGATCGGGTTGTCGTCGCCCCGTTCGGTGAGGAATTGGCGCCCCCCTTCGGACCGACCCAGGGTCGGGCCCAGATTGTCCCCCTGCTGCGCTATCTCGAAAGCCTCCGCTCCTTGGGGCGGACCGACTTGCCGGCGGCCCTCGACCGCTACGTGCGCGCCCGCCGCCGCCCGGGGCTCCTCATCCTCGTGTCCGACCTCCTTTCCGGCGACCCGGGCGACATTCGCGAGAGCCTGCGTACCCTGCGGTCTCGCGGCTGGCAGACCGTCGTCGTCCACCTCCTGGACGAGGCCGAACTGGCGCCCGCGGCCTTGACCGGTGATGTGGTCGGCGACCGGCCCCAACCGACGGAGCTGCTGGAGGTGGAAACGGGGGAGCGGTTGCGCTTGACGCCGACCAAACCTGTCCTCCTCCGCTACCAGGCCGCGGTCGACGCGTGGCTGACGGAGGTCGAGGCCGCCTGCGCTGATGAGCGTGTGGAGTACGTCCGCCTCCTAACGGCCTGGCCGTTTGACACGCTCGTCCTGCGCTTGCTGCACCAGCATGGGGTGGTGGCGTGAGTGGGCTGCAGTTGTTGGCACCGCTGGGCTTGCTCGGCCTGCTCGCCGTGCCTCTCGTGGTCCTGCTCCACATGCGGCACACCACCCCGCTGGTGCGCCCCGTGCCGACGCTGCGGTTTTGGGCGGCGGCCCAGCCGGAGCAGACGGAGCGGACCCGCCTTCGCCGACCGCCCCTGTCGCTCCTCCTGCTGCTCCACCTCCTCATCGTTGCGCTGATTGCCGTCGCCCTCGCCCGCCCCGCGGCGGCGCGCGCGTGGGGAAACCTCGGCCTGCGCACCGAGCCGCGCCACCTCATCGTCCTCCTTGACGGCTCCACCAGCATGGCCGCGGTTGACACCGCTTCCGGGCGCACCCGCTTCGAGGAGGCCCGCGACCGCGCACGCGAGCGGCTGGCCGAGTTGCGCGAGGGCGATGTCGCCACCGTCCTCCTCCTCGGGACGCGAACGGAGACCCTGGAAGCAACCGACGCGGCCGCCCTCGCCGCACTGCGTGATCGCCTGGAGGACGTGGCACCGCCCGGCGGCCGGGCCGACCTGAACGAGGCACTCGACCTGAGTAAAGACCTCCTCCTCCCCGGACTGGAGGATCGCGTCCTGCTGATCAGCGACGGCGCCCTCTCGGCCGACCCGGGCGTGGTCGCCGGGGTTGGGGCGCCAATCGAGCTGGCGCGGGTAGGCGCCGGCGCGGGCGCCGCATCCGCCAATCTCGCCATCACTGACCTCGCCGCGCGCGCCGCCCCCGGTACGCCGGATCAGGCGCTGCTCTACGTCCGCCTCTTCAACTTCGCCGACGAGACGGTGACGGCGCCGGTGGTCCTCCTCGCCGACGGCATCGAGGCGGGACGGCGGGAAGAAACGCTGGCGCCGGGCCAGGCGGTCGAATTGAGCTGGCCGGCCCCGCCGGGAACGCGCGACGTCACGGTTGCGGTGGAGGTCGACGATGCGCTGTCAGCCGACGACACGGCCTCGCTGGTCCTGCGCCAGGCCGACGAGGCCGACCTCGGGCTCCGTGTCCTCCTCGTCTCCGACACGTCCACCACGCTGCGGCGCGCGCTCGAGGCGCTAGCCGGCGCCGAGGTGACAGTCGAGCCGAGCGACGCCCCCGTCACCGGTGCCACCCGCGATGGGTACGACTTGGTTGTCTACGAGAACGTCGCGCCGCCGGCCGACGCCCTGCCCAACGCGCCCCTGCTCGTCGTCCACCCACTGCCCGGTGACCTCTTCTCCAGCCAGGGCACGATGCCGCGGCCGACCATTACCCATTTCCGTGTCCAGGATCCCCTCCTGCGCGGCGTCGATCTCGCCGGAGTGACCTTCGGCGAAACGCCGGTCTACGCCCTGGATGGCACCCAGACCGAGTTGGTCGGCGCCGAGGACGGACCACTGCTCTTCCGGGGCGAACTGCAGGGGCGACCGTTGGTTGTCCTCGCATTCGATCTCGCCCAGTCGAACCTACCGAGCCGCGTTGCCTTCCCGATCCTGATCGGCAACATCGCTGCGACACTCGCCCCGAGCTCCCTCCCCGCCGCCATCCCGCTCGGCGACCCGCTCGTCTATCGACCCCGCGCCGGCACTGCGACCGTGCGGGTCGTCCCTCCCGAAGGCGAGGCCGTCGACCTGGCACTCGCCGCCGACGGCACCGCGCCCGGAGAACCGGTCGACGCCGCGTCCGTGGACCAGGACCCGGCGGCGGGCGCCGCTGGGAACGCGGACCGGCTGCGAGAGATCGCCTTCGCCGACACAGGCCGGCCCGGCGAGTACCGGGTAACTGAGCTCGACGCGGCGGGTGCCGAACGCGGCGGCGGCCGCTTCGTGGTGAACGCCGGCCACGTCACCGAGTCCGACCTCCGCGCCCGGGCGGAGTTGCCCGTGGTACTTGCCACGGCACGGGCGGGTGCCGGGGGGGGCAGCCGGACCAACCTGGCTGACCTCTGGCCGTTGCTCGCCGCGGCGGCCCTCGCCGCTTTAGCCCTGGAGTGGCTCGTCCTGCTCGTGCCGCGCCGAGTGTTCGGCCGCCGGCCTTTCATGGGCCATCGGCCGGCGGCGGTTGGTCACCGATGACCAGCAATGGGACAGCCTTGATGGCGTCGCCGCGCTCGAACGCTTTCACTATCGAGCCGACGGCTAAGCGCGGAAAGCTGGTTGCTCATGCCTGACCTGGGACTCGCCTTCGCCCGCCCGGCCGCGCTCTGGTTCCTTGCCGCGCTGCCGCTCTTCGCCCTGTCCGGTGCCCTTCTCGGGGTGCGGCCACGCCGCTTGACGCGCGCGGCGCTGGTGTTGCGCCTGTTGGTCGTCGCGCTCCTGTCCCTCGCCCTGGCGGAGCCGCTGCTCACCTCTGGCGCTGGCGCCGTCAGCACGGTCTTCGTCGTCGACCGCTCCAGCAGCCTGACTGACCCGACGAGTGCGGCCGCCAACGCCTGGGTAGCCGACGCGCTGGCGGGGGCCGGGCTGACCGACCGCGCGGCCGTGGTCGCCTTTGGTGCTTCCCCATCCGTTGCCGCGCCGGCCGGCCGCGCTCGGGACCTCGACCGAGCGTGGATGGAGCACGACCTCCCGGAGGTGGAGCGTGAGTACACGGATGTCGAGTCGGCGCTCGCGTTGGCGCGCGCACTGCCGCTCGGTAGCTCGCGCCGCATCGTGCTGCTCTCGGATGGGGCGGAGAACGTCGGCAGTGCCCTCAATCAGGCCGCGCAGGCCGCGGCCGACGGTACCCGCATCGACGTCGTGCCCCTCGCGGGGGTCGATGAGCGCGACCTACGGGTGGAGGGAGCCACCGCTCCCGGCTCCCTCTGGCAGGGGGAAACGCTTAACGTGATCGCCACGGTCGCCACCGGCCTCGCGGGTGCCGGTCGGGTCGAGCTGTGGATCGATAACCAGCTCCAAGCCGCGGAGGACGTCGAGCTCCCGGTCGGACTCAGCTCGTGGGACTTCCAGGTCGAGAACCTCGCGCCGGGCTTCCACGCGCTGGACGTTCGGGTCGGCGGCCCGGCCGAGGGCGACCGCTACCCGCAGAACAACGCGCTGCCGCTGGCCCTGGTCGTCCGAGACCGGCCGAACCTGCTGCTCGTCGCGCCGCCGGACACCGACCCGGGTGCGCTTCAGGGCGCGCTGGAGCGGCGGGGGGCCGTCGTCACCCGGGTCGCCCCCGCCGATGTGCCATCCCGCCGCTCGGAGTTGGGCGCCTACGATGCCTTCCTCCTCGACAACGTGCCGGCCGCGTCGCTGACGCTCGACCAGCTCGCCGGCTTGCAGGACGCGGCCCGCTCGCTCGGCCGGGGCCTGATTGTGATCGGCGGCACGCAGAGCTACGGTCCCGGCGGTTACGCCGGCACCGCGCTGGAGGAAGCGCTCCCGGTCACGGTCAAGGTCACCGATGGCCGACAGCGGCAGCGAGTCGCGGTGCTGCTCATCTTCGACAAGTCGGGCTCGATGACCTATGACCCGCTGGGCCGGACGAGCAAGATCGACATGGCCAAAGAGGCGGTCCGTCTCGGCGCACAGTCGCTCCAGGTGGGGGATCAGGTTGGCATCCTGGCCTTCAACGACCAGCAGGAGTGGGTCGTCGAGATGACCACGATCGGCGGGGACGACACCCGCGCCACCATCGATGCGGCGGTGGCGGCGGTCCGAGCCGAGGGGGGGACTGAGATCTACCCGGCGCTAGCGCTTGGCTTCGACGCCATCCGCAACGTCGAGGCCGACGTGCGCCACATCGTGCTGCTCTCCGATGGCAAGTCGCGCACCGGCACCCGCGAGACGTATGCCCGGCTGATCGACGACGTGGTGGCCGACCGGGTGACGCTGTCGACGATTGCCATCGGCGAGGACGCCGACACCGACCTGCTCAACTTTCTGGCCGACCAGGGGGGCGGCAACTACCATTTCACCGACACCCCAGAGGACATCCCCTCCTTGACCCTGGAGGAGGCCCAGAGCGCGGGTAGCCAGTCGGTGATCCGGGGCGAGTATCGGCCGATCCAGACGCTGCCGAGCCCGATCCTCGCCCACTTTACGCCGGAGGAGTTGCCGACCCTGGACGGCTACGACTACGCCGAGGCGAAGCCGAACGCGCAGGTGGTACTGACCAGCGACCGCAAGGACCCGGTGTTGGCCAAGTGGCAGTACGGTCTCGGCCGCGTCATCGCTTGGACCGCGGACGACGGCGCCGACTTCGCCTCGACCTGGGTGGGGTGGCCACGTTATGACGAGTTCTGGGGTGCGATGGTCGGTTGGGCCCTCCCCGACCCCGAGAACCGGCCGATCCAGGTCGGCGTCGCGCGCGACGGGCCGGAGGCCGGCGTCACCGTCGCTGCCGGGGGCGGGGGCGGGTATTAAGTGCTCCTCGCCCACACGACGGCGAGCAACTATGGACGGGGGGGTGGAGAGGGCGGCTATGGGGGGCGGGAGAAAGAAGTGGAGGGCCACAAC
>JAUJOZ010000078.1 GCA_030447415.1 Thermomicrobiales bacterium
CCGTGCTCCGAGATCGTACCTCGTGTCTTGAGTTCTGTCGTGTTCTCTTACGATATTGATGCCCATATGACCGTGACTATCCATGGGCATCACCTCCTTTACCCTGCTCGGACTCCTTCGGAGGTTCCTGGCCGGTTGGGAGCGTCGCCCCCTTCGACCGTGCGTGAAGCCTATCACGGGATGGCGACCCCCGTCAATGCCCGCGCCGCCCTGTTCGACTGCCGCACCGTCACCCCCCGGCGCCGTCCGAGATCTGGGCTACAAGTCTCCGGGCACGGGGCGGTCGCCTTCTCGCTCCTCTATGGCTCGGGCGCCGGGATGACCAATTCCTGACCAGCGAACAGGCTGTTCGGATCGTCGATGCCGTTGGCGCGCTGCAACGCGGCCTCCTCGACGCCGAAGCGGGCGGCGATCGCGGACAACGTGTCCCCCTCGCGCACGACGTAGCGCCGTCCCGCGGCCGGCGTCGGCGGCCGCACCTCCGGCGTACCGGGCGTCGCCGTAACCACGACGAGCACCTCGGCCGGTGGCGCCGCCGGCGTCGGCGACCCGCCCCCGTCGCCACAGCCGGCGACCAGCGCCAGCGCGACGGCGCTGGCGAGCCAAGCCGCCGGTCGTGACGCTCCCTCAGCGCCCGACGGGCTGCCCCAGCGCGAGCGCGGTCGCCTCGTCCGGCCAGGCATAGCGCTCCGGCTGCCGATTGCTCAACGACGGAATCTGCCGCCGCACCCGGCGCAGCAGGCTCCGATCGAGGACCGCCGACACGACCGTCTCAGCGTCGGGGGCGGTCGCCAACACGGTCCCCCACGGGTCGACGATCAACGATCGTCCGTAGGTCCAGTGCCCCGGTGGATGCTGTCCCATTTGGGCGGGCGCAACCATGAAGACGCCGTTCTCGATGGCCCGGGCGCGGATCAAAACCTCCCAGTGGTCCTTGCCGGTCGTCATCGTGAAGGCCGCCGGCAGCACGATCACCTCCGCGCCCCGCAGCGCGAGGATGCGAAACAGCTCGGGGAAGCGCACGTCGTAGCAAATCGCCAGGCCGACCGGCACCCCGTCGACCTCGACCGTCACGATGTCGTCGCCGGGCGAGATCGTCGCCGACTCCTGATACGTGGCCACCCCGTCGAGCACGATGTCGAACATGTGGATCTTGCGGTAGCGGGCGACCAGGTCGCCGTCGGGATCGATGACGACCGTGGTGTTGTAAAGCCGCGGGTCACCTGGCTCGATCTCGAGGATGCTGCCGGCGTGGAGGTAGACGCCGTGGCGCCGCGCCCGATCGGCGAGCCGGTCGATCGTCGGGCCGGGGATCGGCTCGGCGTTGACCCGGTTGCCCGACTCCGGCCCCAGGTACGACCAGACCTCCGGCAACGCCACGAGGCGGGCGCCGTCCGCCGCCGCCCGGTCGATCAAGGCGAGCGCCGTCTCCACGTTGGCCGCCTTGTCGTCGCGCGAGTTCATCTGCACGGCCGCCACGCGGAGCAGATCGCCGCGACCGCCCCCGGTCGACGGGTGAAAATTCGGGCTCGAGCTCATGCTTCCCTCCTCCGCCGACCTTGGCTCGTCCCGTCCCGGCCGCCCGATCATAGCATGGGGTTGCGCCATGTCGACACCGGACAAGTGCTTCATCTGCCACCGGCGTTATCCCCGCTCACCCGGTAGCTTAGGTCGTGGCCCAGCGCGCGGCGATGCTGACGCAGAGGATAAGCACCACCGCGATGGCAAGGACCAGGATCACCAGACAGGAGCGCCCCGCCGAGGCGACCTCGGCCGCATCGGCCGCAGGATCGCCGTCCGAAGACCGGACCTGTGTCGGCTCCTCCGAGGAGTTGCTCACCGGCGCTCGGAAGCCGGGGCGGCGGGGACCGGGCGCGCCGCGCCTGGCCCTTCCCGCCCAGCCAGCCGCCAGACGTGCACGATGCGCGTCAGCGCCGTGACGTGGGTGGCGATCGCCAGCACCCAGAGCGCCCAGAGCGGGCGCCCGAGCAACAGGCATACCGCCAGCAACACAACCCGCTCCGGCCGCGCCACCAGCCCGACCGAGGCGCTGAAGCCGGCCGCCTCCGCCCGCGCCCTCGCGTAGCTGATCAGCAACGCCCCGACCGTGGCGACGAAGACGAGCAGTGCCCCGACATCACCGTCGTCGGTGCCGAGCAAGAAGATCAACAGACCACCAAAGACGACCGCCTCGGAGTAGCGGTCGAGGGTCGAATCGAGGAATCCGCCGAAGCGGGTGATCGTCCCCGTCGCGCGCGCCACCGCTCCATCGAGCATGTCGAAGGCGCTCGCCGCCAGCAGCAGCGCGCCGCCCCAGCGCGGGTGACCGGAGGCGATGACGAGGGCGACGCCGGCGTTGAGGAGAAGGCCGACGACGGTCAGGGCGTTAGCCGAGAGCCCGAGCCGAGCCAGCGCTCGCCCCACGCCGAGCAGGGATCCCCGAATCCGCGCGCCGATGTACTCCGAGATCACGACCCGCCCTCGCTCACGCGAACCCGCGCCGCCACGGTGCCGCCGCCGCTGCCCGCGCCGCCCGCTCGTACACCTCCAGCACCCGTCCCGCGATCCGCGGCCAGGCGTAGCGGTCCGCGGTCTGCCTCCCCCCGGCGCCGAGCCTCGCCCGCAGCGCCCGGTCGGCCAGCACCCGGACGAGGGCCAGGGCCAGCGCCTGATGATCCTTCGGCGGCACCAACAATCCTTCGCGTTCGGGCGTCACCACGCTGGCGTAGCCGGCGATGTCGGTCGCCACGATCGGCTTGCCCGAGGCCATTCCCTCCAGCAGCACGACCCCCAAGCTCTCACCCCGCACCGACGGCGCGCAGAAGACGTCGCAGCTCGCATCGTAGCGCGGCTTCTCGGCGTCAGGCACGAAGCCGACGAAATCGACGTTCCGGACCCCGTGGCGCTCCATCATTCCGGCGAACCGCTCCGGCCGACCTGTCCCGACCACCACCATCCGCGCGTCCGGGAACTGCTGGTGGACCAGCGGCATCGCCCGCAGCAGGTACTTGAACCCCTTGCGCGCCTCCTCGAACCGGCCGACGAAGAGAATCCGCGGCGCCCCGTCCGCCGCCCACGGAAACGGTTCGACGTCCGCGCCGTACCGTTCGACGTCGATGCCGTTCGGGATGATCTCGTAGGGACCCTCGAAGTACTGGCTGACGAACTCCCGGGCCGGCTCGGAGACGGCGATCCGCCCGTCCAGCCGGGACAGGACGAAGGTCATGTACGGCTTGAAGGCGGTGTACCAGGGGTTGGACGCGCGAAACGCGTGGAACGTGGCGACGTTGACCGCCTGGGAGTTGAGCAGCACCATGTAGGGGAGGACCGGGATCAGCGGCTCGTGGAGATGGACCACGTCGAACCGCTCCCGCCGCATCAAATCTTTGACGGCGGCATAGAGGGTGACGTCGAACGTCAGCCGCAGCATGCTGCCGTTGGCGGGGATCGTCATCGTGCGGCCGATGCCGTAGAAGCCGTCGCCGACCGCTAGCCCGCCGCGACGCGCCCGCGGCGCCATGACCGTGACCTCGTGCCCGAGCCCTTGAAACTCGGCCCGGAGATGAGCGATGTGCTCCGGCACCCCGCCGGGATGGGCGAAGTCGTACGGCGACACCAGCGCCAGCTTCACGCCGCGCCTCGCCGGCCGCGGCTGCCCGGCGAGCGACCGCCCCGATCCTCGCCGCCCCGTCGTTCGTCGCCTGCGATCACGGCACCCTCGCGCCGGCCGTGCGGCGGCTCCCACTCCGCTCGCGACCCGGCCGATGATAGCAGACGCACCCACCGCCAGCCTCCGACGTTCGCCGCCTGTTCTGTCTCGGTTGGACGCCCGCCGTCCCCCCGGTCGCCTCCCCCTCATCGGGTAGCGCCCGGTCTCTCTCGGCTCGACACCGTCAGCCCATCGTGCGCTACCTCGATCCCCGATGGCAGGACCTCGCTCGCGGTCGCATGGCTCAGCTCATGGGAGAGGTGGGTCAGGTAGGCCGTGCGCGGACGCAACTTCTCGACGATGGCCACCGCCTCGCCGAGGCTGAGGTGCGTCGGGTGGGGCCGCTCGCGC
>JAUJOZ010000079.1 GCA_030447415.1 Thermomicrobiales bacterium
GCGTAGTCGAGCACGCGCTCGAGCAGCTGCGGGCCCTAGGGCGAGGGAATGTTGTCGATCAGCACCTTTTCGCTGCTCAACGCCACCGTGTTGTCCGCCCGCAGCATGAAGGCCGAGACGCGGTTGACGGGGTTGCGCTTGGTCGGTTCATCTTCGGGACAGGCCGTGCCATCCTTGAAGGTGTAGTAGAGATAAATGCGGTCGTTGGTCGCGAAGCTTGGGTCGACGGCGACGCCGAGCAGCCCGCGCTCCTTGTTGTCGCAGATCCTGGCGGAGAGGTTGAGGGCCACCTTCGGCTGCGCCGCGTCCGGTGGCAGCACGTAGAGCTTGCCCCCCTTGCTCGTCACCAGCATCCGCCCGTCCGGCGTGAACGCCAGGGCGATCGGCAGCGGCACGCTCGCCACCCGCTCGTCGGTGAAGCCGGCCGTCTGCGCGGTCCCGACCGCCGGTGCCAGCAGCGCCAAGAGCAATGCCAGGGGGAGCAAGCGCGAGAACAGGGACCGAAGCCGCTGCAGCGAAACGTTCACCCGTCGTCCTCCTGTCGGCGTCCGGGGTACAAGAACCGGTCCCGGCTGGCCCGCGGCTGGTCCATGACGGCCCGCTCCCAACGGCGGGCCATAACGCCATGCGCGTCGCGCCAGCGTCCGAAGGTGACGACCATCATATCGCCACCCGCGGAGACGTCGGTATAGGCCAGCGGGGGCAGATCGGGGCGGACCCCGGCACAACCCGTGGCACCGGGTACAACGAAACCTCCGGTGCCGCGCCGGCGCGGCGGCGGTCGGGCTCGGGCGACTACTCCACGGCCTCCGCCCCGCCGTAGCTCGCCTTGATCTCGGCCAGGACGCCCGGGTCGGTCAGCGTCGTCGTGTCCCCCACGACGCGCCCCTCGGCGATGTCGCGCAGCAGGCGGCGCATGATCTTAGCCGAGCGCGTCTTCGGCAGCTCCGCCACGAAGTAGACGCGATCCGGCCGCGCGATCGGCCCGATCTTCTCGGCAACGTGGCGGCGCAGCTCCTCGGCCAGGGCGTCGGTCGCCTCGGCCCCGACGCGGAGGCGGGCGAAGGCGGCGATTCCCTGCCCCTTCAGCTCGTGGCCGATCCCGATCACCGCCGCCTCGGCCACCGCCGGGTGGCTGACGAGCGCGCTCTCCAGCTCCATCGTCCCCAGGCGGTGGCCCGCGACGTTGAGCACGTCGTCGACCCGGCCCATCAGCCAGAAGTATCCCTCTTCGTCGCGCCGGGCCCCGTCGCCGGTGACGTAGACCGCCGGCCCGTAGCTGCCGAAGTACTGGGCGGCGTAGCGGTCGGGGTCGCCCCAGATGGTGCGCGCCATCGCCGGCCAGGGGCGGCGCAGCACCAGGTTGCCCCCCTGCCCGAGCGGGACCGAGTTTCCCTGCCCGTCGACCACGTCCGGCTCGACGCCTGGGAAGGGCACGGTCGCCGAGCCGGGCTTGGTCACGGTCATCCCGGGCAAGGGGGAGATCATGATCATCCCCGTCTCGGTTTGCCACCAGGTGTCGACGATCGGGCAGCGTCCGCCGCCGATGTGCTCGTGGTACCAGACCCACGCCTCGGGGTTGATCGGCTCGCCGACCGTGCCGAGCAGGCGCAGGCTGGAAAGGTCGTGCTTGGCGGGGTGCTCGGCACCCCAGCCCATGAAGCCGCGGATCGCCGTCGGCGCGGTATAGAAGACGGTCACCCGGCGCCGCTCGACGATGTCCCAGAAGCGGTCCTTGTCCGGGTAGTCGGGCGTCCCCTCGAACATCACGGCGGTCGCGCCGTTGGCCAGGGGGCCGTAGACGATGTAGGAGTGGCCCGTCACCCAGCCGATGTCGGCGGTGCACCAGTAGATGTCGTCCTCCTTGAGGTCAAAGACCCACTTCGCCGTCAAGGAGGTGCCGAGCAGGTAGCCGCCGGTGGTGTGGAGCAGCCCCTTCGGCTTGCCGGTCGTGCCCGAGGTGTAGAGGATGTAGAGGGGGTGCTCGGCGTCGACCGGCTCCGGCGGGCACCCGCCGTCCCCCACCGCGGCCATCGCCTCGTGCCACCAGCGGTCGCGTCCGGGCTCCATCGCGATCCCGGCCGCCGCGCCGACCCGCTCGACCACGACCACGTGCTCGACCCCCGGCGCGGCGGCGAGCGCCCGGTCGGCGTTCTGCTTCAGAGGCACGATCTGGCCCCGGCGGTAGCCGCCATCGGCCGTGATCAGCACCTTCGCCCCGGAGTCGTTGATCCGGCCGGCCAGGGCCTCGGGGGCGAAGCCGCCGAAGACGACGGTGTGGGGGGCGCCGATGCGGGCGCAGGCGAGCATCGCGATCGGCAGCTCGGGGACCATCGGCAGGTAGATCGTGACCCGATCCCCCTTCTGGACGCCGAGCGCCTTGAGCATCAGCGCCGCGCGGTTGACCTCGCGGTGGAGCTCCTCGTAGGTCAGGACGCGCTCGTCCCCCGGCTCCCCTTCCCAGACGATCGCCGGCTTGGTCCGCCGCTCCCCGTGCGCGTGGCGGTCGACGCAATTGACGCTCGCGTTGATCTGCCCGCCGACGAACCACTTGACGGTCGGCGGCGTCCAGTCCATCACGCGGTCCCACGGCCGCTCCCAGGTCAGCTCGCGGGCGGCCTCGGCCCAGAACCCCTCGGGGTCGCGGCGGGCACGCTCGTAGACCTCGGGGTCGCGCACGTTGGCCGCCGCGGCGAAGGCGGGCGGCGGCGGGTAGCGCCGCTCCTCCTGGAGCAGGCCTTCGATCGACCCGGTCACGATGGTCGTGGTCGCCATGCCCCGAACCTCCCTGCTCGCCGCCCGCGGGCGGGAACGCCGCGCCTCGCTGGCGGCCCGGTCCGGAGCGATGGGGAGCACCTACGCCGCCCCACCGCCCCATGGAGAGCGCAGTGAATCGGCCGGTAGGGTACACCTCCGGCGCGCTTCACGCTTGTCACATCGTTCCCCCGCAGCGAGCGGTGCGAATACCGATGGAATGCCCCATGTAACGAATGCGCGACCGTGCGATAGAGTCCCGCGCCGCCGTCTTGAGTCCGCTGCCATGCAAGACCACCGCTTCGAGACGATCCGGTGCGGATTCGAAAGCAAAGTCCTCGAGCGCGGCGACCACGTCTGCACCCGCTTGAAGCTGTCGCACGATCGCTCGACCGTCCGCTGCCTTGGACTTCATCTCGGCGACCAACCACGTGTTGGGTGAAGGACCCCCGAAAACCAAAGCGACGATGTCGGGTCTCCGTTCATGCTCCCCGAAGGCGAGGCAGCGGTCTCAGTCGATCCAGGCCGCGGAACGGTCCCGCAGAGCCAGTGCGCACCGGTTCTTCACAAAACGAGGTCCGATTGAGAAGCATTGGCATGCTTGGTGACGGACGATCATTCGGTCCATCTCGGACAACTGAACGACCGATCAGGGACCGACGAGCGAAGTGCCGTAGAGCGGCGGCCTACCGCTGCGTCGAGTACCAGGGCCGCCCGGTCGCTCACAGGCCGGACGCGTCGCCGCGCCTCGATCGGGTGATATGCTGCCTGCTGCCCGACACGGACGCTGGCGGAAACGGTGCCGGTAACCCGGCCGATTGGCCCTTATTTGGAACCGCCATTGGGTGGTGCTAGGAAGGGGGCGGCGTGAGTTGGGGCCGAGAACGGGCCAGGGTGTTGCAAAAAGGCGGGCTGGCCCGGACTGGGAAAGCCGGATTGGGCCGGCCGGTCCTCGGGCCGATTGGCGTCGCCCCGCGATCGGTGACGGCCGGGAGGGTGTCCGTGATCGGGCAGCGTAGGGGCCGGGGGAGTTGGCGGAGGGCGGGTGCGCCAGCGAAGCCCTCGTGCCGGGGGGCGACGACGTAGCGCCGCCGGGCTCGCCGGTCTCGGCCGTCCTTCCCTCGGCCTAGGCGCCGCCCGGCTCCGACCCGTTCCCCGGCCGATGCGGCCACCCTTGGGCCGTCGTCTCGACGGCGCCGCTTTCGCCCTGGCTCCGGTCAACCGCTGTCCGCTCCTTCTAGCGCACCGGGGCGACCGTGATGAT
>JAUJOZ010000037.1 GCA_030447415.1 Thermomicrobiales bacterium
GGGGGCGGCTCGTCGTCCGTCGGGCCGCAGCCGGTCAGGAGCACAAGCGCCAGCACCAGCGCCGCGCGCGTGCTCGACTTCACCCGTACGTCCGCCACGGCCCCGTCCGCCACCCGGCGGCACAGGTGGGCCATGAGTTCAGCCGGCGGGGGGGCTGACAGGTTGAGCAGGAGGTTGACCGCCACGGCGACGGCGCGGTCCAGGATGTCGAACGGGTCCATCTCCGCCCGCGGTCCCATCCCCGATCCCGACGAGGATCGGGGGACGGATCCCGGGCCGACGGGCTAGGGATTCGGGTCAGGCTTGCGCGGCCGTGCCGATGGCGGTGCCGGACGGGCGACCCACTCCCGGAGTATGAGCCGCAGCAACTCAGCGCGCTCGCCGGACAGGTCCGCCCGATCGACGAGGGTGTGGAGGCCATCGCGCACTGGGTCGGGCGGGGGTGGCTCATCGTACCCCCAGACCTCCTGCGGCGTGACCTCCCCGGCGGCGATGAGCAGTTCGACGTGGGCGATGCCAAGGGCGCGGGCCAGGCGACGCCGGATATCGGCGTTCGGCAGCGCGACATCCCCGACCTCCAGTTTGGAGAGGCCGGTCGGGCCGACGCCGGCGAGGTCAGCCAGTTCCTTCTGGCTCATGCCCAGCGCCAGCCGCCGCTGCCGGACCACCCGCCCCACGCCCATCGGAGCGTCACCTTCAGTACTCATCGCGTGCAGGCTATTTCCTTTTTGAACTTCTGACAAGATCATTCCTATTGCTCCGTCTTCTCCTTACCGCTCTATGAGGACCACCACCGCCCGCACCCGACCCGTCCGCACGCGCCGATCTTCACGACATGGCTGGAGTCGATGAACAGGATGTCGCCGGCCTGGAGGCCCGTGAACTCGGTCAGCGGGATGTCCTGTGCCCGCGCCATGACCAGCCGCGCCAACCCCGGGAAGTCCCGCCGCAGGACGTCGTTCGGGTGGGGCTCGATGGCGGTCAACTCGCCGGGGCGGCCATCGCGCTCCTGGTTGGCGTCGACCGCCTGGGCATCGAAGTATGTCGTTCGGGCAGGACGAGTCAAGGGATTGACGCCGCGTGACGCCAAGACAGGCAGATGAGGGTGATCGCTCTCGCGCCCACAGCAGTGCCAGCCATTGAGTGATTGCAACCTCGGCCGGTAGACGGCCCGGCGCCACGCCGTACGTTCTCATGGAACGTGAGATCAAGTGATGGCAAACCTCAATTAGCACGCTGCTTGTTGCGCTCCTTCGCCATTCGTGCTAAGGTCCCGGGTGGGTACGTCGGCTGCACGACTTGGCGGTTCGCCTCGGTCGTACGGTGGGCGAGGGAAGGAAGCACGGGGGAAGGGTGAGAGATGTCCCGAAGTGATTTGATCGACGGCTATCGGCGCGGGCGGGTCAACAGGCGATCGTTCATCAAGGGCATGGTTGCTCTTGGCATGTCTGCGGCGGTCGCAAGCTCGATGGCCGACGATCTCCGTGCCGCGCCAGCTCCAACGACTCGTGGTGCGGTGCGCTCGTTTGCCGCCCAAGACGACGTGTACGGCGGCGATGACGTGTACGGTGGCGATGACGTGTACGGTGATGGGGACGACGTGTCGGGCGGCGCGACGGGCGGGACCGCGACGACGCTGCCAAACACCGGTGCTGGTGCCTTCGCTGATTCCGACTCCTCGGCCCTGAAGCCGTTGGCAATCGCCGGCGCAGCCGCCGCGTTCGTTGCGGCCAGCATCCGCAAGCTCCGAGGCTCGGAAACCGCCGAGTAGGATCGGCCGGCGGCGTCTAGGCTCACGACCTGTGGATTAGATTACCAGTACAAGCGGGCAGCCCATTTGGGTTGCCCGCTTGGCTTATCTGTGGTGTGAATAGGACCGGTGATCAGAGCGAACGCCTAGCGTCTTCACTCCTCGGGCTAACCTGTTGAGCAGCACCGCGCAATAATCGGCACCTAGGGGGGGTCAGCGGCGCGGTGAAGGTAGCTTAGCAGGGCCTGAGTTCGAGCCAGGGGTGCTTGGCGGTTCCGAGAGGCCGAAGAGACCGAGGATGCGATTTGGGTCAGCAAATCGCTCCAGGCGTGCGGCGTTGAAGCCGCCAATGTTGGCGTCGTGCCGCTGGTACAGCCACATCGGCTGATCAGTGTATACACGGACCAAGGGTACCGCCTGGTCGATCTCTGTGTGCTTGCGCTGGTAGGGCGTTTTGCAGGCTGTCAACGGCTCGACGAGGGCAAAGGAGAATTTCTCTGCCACGTAGACCGCCACGTTCCCCCCCTCGCTGACTGCCCCGTACGGGAAGTCGATGCCCCACGCTGGTCCGGGTTCGCCTTCCTGTCGCACACGAGTAATAGCCACGTCTAGCGCGGCAAAATAGCGGGCATTGAGCGAGTCGTCACTGTCAAGCCGAGCCCAGCAGACGCGCTCGGCCCCGGTCGGTGCCAATGCCTGCCGCACGGCGGCGGGGACATCCGTGGCGAGGGCACGTGCCCAATCGCGCGGCAGGAACAGCGGCACGATCCACTCGTGCGTGCGCAGATCATCAAGCAGCGCGGCGACCGCCGAAGGCACCTCCGTGTCGAACAGTAGGAACCAGGCATGGGGCCGGGGCCACTGGATGAGCATGGGCGGCAGGCAGAGCGCCCGGAAGGCAGCAGCGCGGCGGGCGCACCAGTCCTCGTAATCAGGGTCGCCCCGCACGGGGGCCGTGGCGGGCGCTAGGCCGTGCAGGTTGAAACGAGTCATCGCCGCGAACGCCACGTCTGCGCTCTCGAACGCCTCGTTCCGCGCGTCACGACTTACTAACAGGTGCATGAGGCGAAAGGATAGCACGTGGCCGTGACGACGCATTCCTGTACAGGTCGCCTGATCCCCCGCGTGGCCCCGTTGCCGACGCGCTGTGCCGTGTACGGCGGGTTCATAGCGGCAGTCTGATCAGTCTTCGCCGACACAGCCGCGGGTGTTCCGAGGGAACCACGTGCATCCAACACTCTAAGGCTCACTGAACGTGGCTTCCTGTTGCCAGACCTGTTGCTCATCTCGCGGGTAGTTTGGAGGATCTTCGGCGAGCAACTCCTGGCTCATTTGCCTCGCTTGATATCGGACATCTACGACTTGCCTGTACATCTGCTCGATTTGCTGTAGCTGATTTTGAAGCCGAAACTTTGCACCGGCTCGTTCGCGACCTGCTTCGCCTAACCGCTGTCGGAGCGCGCGATCGCGCGTCAACACTTTCAGTTTCGTGGCCAATGCCTCAGGGTCGCGGCGAGCCACGACGAATCCCGTTACACCGTCGGCCACATTTTCGACAAGGCCATCCGCATCACTACAGACTACAGGCAAACCGGTTGCCTGAGCCTCGATGACGGACACGCCAAACCCCTCGGTAACGCTTGCTAGCAGGAAGACATCCGCCTGGAGCATCTCGCCCTTCACGGCCTTTTTCGGCAGGGCCCCTAATAGCTTGACGCTATGTTCGATTCCCAAATCATGTGCCGTGTACAGCACTGCTGATCGTTGGTCTCCGTCACCGATGATCCGATATTCGAGTGATATACCTTCGGAGGCCAAACGATTCACTGCTTGGATCGCGTATTCGTAGCCCTTTTGCCAGACGAGCCGCCCCACACTCAGAATGCGCAGCGGTCGCTCGGCGGTGCCCAGGCCCTCACGATAGACACGCTGGTCATTCGTGAAAAAATCTTCATCCGCTGCATCATTGATGATAAAGAATGGCTTGTTCGGTGGACATCCGCGGACGCGAGCCGTTTTCCACAGGCTATTGCTCACCAGATGGATCGCGTCGGCTTCCTTCCACACCCTGCGGTAGAACGACGAATCATCCAGTCCAAGATGGCAGATGTCGAAGCCTCGGAAGCTGACGATGGTCTTGGCCCGGACAGGGCGCGTGGCGTGAATCCAGTCCCGGGCAAGCGATCCGAACTCGAAATGGATGAGCTTGGGATTCAACGAACGAAGCGTCTGATCGAGATCCCGCGACACATGCAGCCGCTCGCGCAGGTCACCCCGGGTCTGGATCTCCGGGAAGAACGTCCACTGCGATGCATCGCTCCTGAGTGCGGCGACATGAACGTCCCAACCGCGGTCGGCTAGAGCGAGGAACTTGTCGGCAATGAACGTTTCGGAGAACTTTGGGAATCCGAGGGTGACCAAGACGATTCGGTCGCGAGGAACGGGGACAGCGTCACCCCCCGGACGCTCGACCGCGAGGGCGCTCCGGATACGACTCATGAGCGGCAGCGCGGCGGCCGGGAGCTGACTCCCTGGTCGTTTCGTAGGCGAACTGTTCCCCTTCGACGCGACGGAGAGCGTCTGCTGGTTTCCGTCCATCTTCTCCCTCGTCACGAACACCGGTAACACCGGTACGTTCTCGAAGCCCGTCGAACGGTACAGCCCTTCATAGCAGTCAAGCCCGATGAGCAAGCGACGAGCATTATCGGAAGGGACGCAGGCAGGCAGGGGAGAACGGCTCGCCTAGAAAGGAAAGGCACAGCTTCAGGATGCGTTCCGGGGCTTGCACCAGTTCATCCCGTCTTACCCGAAGCACCGTGTCCGACCCGAACGCACGCTCGGCGGCTACGCTGGCGTCGACTGACTTCAGCCAGTGCTCGTAGGCCGCTTCCTCAGTCATCTGCCTGAAATGCGATCGGTAGATCTGCTTCTTCACAGGATCGGTGAGGGCTCCGACTACTTCGTCAGCATCTCTAAGCACATGAAAGAATCTGGCCTGGGGAAAGAGTCGGAGCAAGCCGAAGACGTTGAAGCAGTGGTCAGGAGAACCGTCAACCCACCGGGTCGGCCGCACGGGAGAGATCGGAACTGGCGGTGCAGGCTTGGCAAGCCCCGCCTCATCCTTGATATCACCCACATCCCCTTCCACCCCCCTCCAGTTTCGGGGCTCCAGGAAGAGGTTGAAGACTGCCTGTCCGAAGTACTCGCAGAAATCCTCGATCTCGATGCCTATCAGATCTAGTTGGGACTGAGCTCGGTGCTGCACGCCGAGGGCATAGGACTCGTGGAGGCTGCGCGAGAAGTGACCGAGCCAACGGGAGTCGACGAGTGGAACGATGTTCGGATGCTGTCCGAGGCTCCAGGTTAACAGGCTGGCGCCCGAGCGCAGCGATCCAATCACGAAGATCGGTCGTGCAGATTGATTCATTGGGCGTGCCGTACCCTCCAGCAGCGTGTGAGTCGTGTAGGTCGGCATGGGCCAGCTCTACTGCGCCAGCCCGCGCGCCCACCCAGCCACCGTGGCGGCTTCCCGCGCCGGGGCCAGCCGTGGTCCCGTCACATGGGTAAGGTTGATTGGTGGGGCGAGGCGCATCGGGGAAAGGTCGGGTTCTTGGCCTCCGGCTGCAAGTTCCGCATTTCGGCGAGCGCGCTCGTGTTGACGCGCACGCAGTTGCAGTCGCTCTGGTGACCAAAGACCGGTTTGTGGGTCCTCCGTAAGCGAACCTTGCCTCGTCCGGTAGAAGTAGCAGTACTTAGGAGAGTTGACGATGCGCGCCGCGAAGGCCGCCCGGCGAAGGAACTCCGTGTCGCCGCCAAAGCGTAGACCGGTCGCAAACCCGCCGATTCTCATCACCAGGTCGCGTGACACTATGCTGGTCGGGTGATGGAGAGGATTAGATGCCGGGCGGGTAATGAGGGCGGCATTGACGTCGAGCGGAAAGGTGTAGGTGACAGCTTCATATTCGTCGCACAGAATCCTGATCCCCTGACAGCCGACGTACTCAGACGATGAGTACTCCGCTTCCTCGAGGAGCACTTCAAGCCGGTTATCGGCTGACCAATCATCGGCGTCTTGGAACATGTAGGCGTCGTAGCCGGTCTCATTGATGACCTGCTGCACGAGCCGGAAGGGGCCGACATTCTCTGCCGAAGTGAGGAGGGTGACCTGGGGGAATTGCTTGACGATCTCTACCGGAGGAGTGTTCGATGCGTCGTCAACCACGACGATGCCCTGCGGCGAGCGGGACTGCGTGACGAGAGAGTCGAGGCAGTCTGGCAGCCAGCGTTCGCATTTGAAGTGCGGGATGACGGCGAGGACGGACGCATCTCGGCTCAGGGGCTCGCCCTGACGGCCAAACGTCGATTCCGTCGCGGCCCGTGCATCCGGCTCTATGATCCAATCCTTGTCCTCGGGCGACGAAACAACCATGCTCACCTCTACCTGCAGCCCCGACCAACGGGGGAAGGTTGAAGGTTGACACGAGTCGAGTCGATCTTATGGTGCTTGAGACTCGTTCGGCTGCTCCCGATTTTGCCACAGAACGACGACGGATCGCGCCTCCCTGATGCACTGGTCTGGCACCCACCCTGACCGGAATGCGAGGCCGAGGGGTACGGGGTGCGGGAGTTGGGCGGGAGCCAGCGGGGGCTGGGAAAGGGTGGGAGCGACCGCCGTTGGATGCGTGGGCGGCTTAGGCGCCCGCCTTGTGGCCGACGCTTCCTATGCCACCTGTCGGTTGGCCGCTAAATCCCCCATGTCGTGTGTTAGGATGCCTGGTGGAGAACGCCCGGGTTCCCTCCCACGTTCCCCATCCGTTTTGGCCCCCCGCCTGCCCCAATTGGGCGGGGGGTCTCTTCGTGCCTGCCCGCGCGTGCATCCCGCGCCCCATCGGTGTGGAAAATGCGTCGCGAAGCGTTCGTCCCCGCCGCGTCGAGTTCGTCAGCGTCATCCTGCCCCGCCTGAACGAGGAGGCCGCCGTCGCCGAGCAGGCAGGGCATGCCATGCCTGCGCCATGCGTCGCCCATCCCGCGCGGCCAACCGGACCCCGACGTCTGCCCCTGCCCCCGGTTGCGTCAATCCGCCACGCTCGGCTCGTCCGCGGCGCGTGGGGCCGCGGGTCGCGCAGCATCCGTCACCGCCCCGGCCGCGACTCGCCGTCCACGCGGCAGCGCGCTCGGGATCTCGCCGGCGCGGACGCGCGGGTGACGTCCAAAGTAGCTCACGTAGACGCCGACCGAGAGGGCGGAGAAGACCATCAGGCTGACGAACGTGGCGTCGTAGCCGGCCCGGACGATGATCGCCCCGCCGAGCAGGCTGGCACCGGAGAACCCGACGTTCCACGCCGCCGAGCGCAGTCCGAAGACGGTCGCCCGCGCCCGCGGCGGCAGCACCTCAGCAATGAACGTCGAATCGATCGGCCACGCCATGCTGATGCTCGTCTGGCGCGCCAGGTGGGCCAGTACGGCCAAACCGTAACCCGGCGCCACGATCAGCAGCGCGTAGAAGGGAATGAGCGACAGGCGCAGCAGCAGCAGCGCCCGCAGCGAGCCGAGTCGATGCGCAACCGCCGGCGCCGCCAGCCCGATCACCGCCGCGGTCAGCCCGCCGATCGCATACACGTACCCGACCGCTCGCGCATCGGCGCCGAGCGTCGTCAGGTAGACGTTGTAGAAGGGCATCACCATACCGGCGCCAAGCGCCATCAAGCCCCCGACCATGACGAAGACCGTCATATCGCGGCGGACCTGGCGCCGCTCCGCGTCCCCCTCGGCCGCCTTCGCCGCGGCGTGGTCGGTGGGTGGCGTCCCCCGCCGCGCCTGTCGCATCAGGAAGAGCGGTCCCAGCCCCGCGAAGCCGATCAGCGTCCCCGCCACCAGCGTCCAGCGATACGCCTCGACGCTCTCCGGCTCGACCCCGGCAAACGCGCGGGCGAGGATGGCGGGGAGGAAGCCGCCGAGGAGGGAGCCCAACGTGACCGCGAGGGAGATCAGCGAGAACGAGATCGCGGCGGCGTGCTGACGCTGGTCCGGCCGTGCCCACTCGATCAAGAAGGGCATCGTGGCGGTGAAGAGAAACGCCAGCCCCACGCCGTTGAAGGCACCGAGGACCAGCAGGAGCGCCGGCCGCTCGGCGAACGCCAGGCTCAGCTGGGAGCAGAGGAAGAGCGAGACGCCGCCGGTGATGCAGCGCCAGGTGCCGAAGCGCCCGATGAGCCCGCCCATCGCCGCCGAGGTGCCGGCCATCGCCAGCGTCTGGACGGCGCTGAGCGCGCCGATGGCGTCCTCGCGCAGCGCCAGCTCGTACAGGTAGAGGTTGAAGATCAGCTGGGAGACGCCGAAGGCGACGTTGGCGAGCAGGTTGTAGAGGAGAAACAGCTTGACGTCCCGCCGGAACCCGCGGACCCGTCGAATGTAATCGCCCATCGCCCCCGCACCCGCCGCTCCGTCCCCGGGCGCGACCCTCCACCGACGCCCCGTACGCCGCGCGAGTCAGTATAGCCCCCACGCTCCCACCCGCCGGCTCCCTCCAGCGCGGTCCAGAGGGCCACCCTTGGCTGAACGTTACCTTCGGCGCCCCCAACCCGAGCGGCGCCGAGATGGCGGTCTCACTCCGGCTGGCGCCAAACCGCGCTTGGCGAGGACGGCACCGCTCCTCGTGGGATAACAGGACCGGACGGCCGTCATGTCCGCGCGCCACGCCCCGGCGTGCCTACAATTCAGCAGTTCAGCGCGGGGCCGGTGCGGCGCTCGTGTTGGCCCACGTTGGTGGGCACAGGAATCTCGAACAGCCTGCAAGCCTGTTGGAGCGCACGGCGTGTGCCCAGCCGGCGCGGCGCGCAACCGGCCGGTGCCAAAACTGGATGGCCGCCTCCGTTGCGGCCGGGGATCAGCCAGCCGTCAAGCGGTCATCTCCTCGATCGGTGGTGAGGTTCCCGATGGGCGTGACGACGGTTCTTGATCTTGCGACCGGCTGGGTGCGGGACGGTGTCGTACCCGGCGTCGCCGTCGCCGTCGCCCGGCACGGAGAGCTCCTGGCCGAGCGCTACGCCGGCAAGCAGGCCGCCGGGAGCGGTCGGCCGGTCGACGCCGCCACCCTCTACCCCGTCGCCTCCATCACCAAGCCGTTCACGGCGACCGCCGCCCTCCGGCTGGCCGAGCGCGGCGGCCTCTCGCTCGACGAACCGGTCCGCCGTCTCGTTCCCGCCTTTGCCACTCAACCCGAGAAGCGCGAGGTAACCCCCCGCGACCTCCTCTGCCACACCTCCGGACTCCCGAAGGACGACTCGGCGGCGGAGGGGCTGTGGGCACGGGAGGCCGACTTCGCCACGCTCGCCGCCTCGGCCGCCGCGCTGCCGCTCGCCTACTCCCCCGGCGAGCGCGTCGCCTACTCCAACGCCGGCTACTGGGTCCTCGGCGCGGCCATTGCCGCGGCCGGCGAGGCCCCGTTCGCCGAGGTCCTGCGGACCGAGATCCTCGGTCCGTTCGGGCTGGAGGCGACGTTCGTCGACCCGCCGGCCGCCGTCTACGACCGGATCGCTCGCCGCTACGGCAAGACCAAAATCGTCAACGCACCCTACGGCCGCGCCCTTGCGTCCCCCTCAGGCGGCCTCTTCGCGACCGCCCGCGACCTCGTCCGCTTCGCGGGCGTCTTCGCCGCCGGCGGCCTCCTTCCGGACGGGTCCCGCGTCCTCTCCGCCGCCAGCGTCGCGGCGATGACGACCGACCAAACGGACGGCCTGCCCGGCGGCATCGAAGGAGTCCAGACTTGGCCGGTCTGCCCGTGGGGTCTGGGCTGGGACGTCAAAGGCCAGAAGACCCATCACTGGACCGGCGACCTCACCTCGCCCGGCACCGTCAGCCACCCTGGCCAGTCGGGCTGCCTCCTCTGGGCCGACCCGAGCACCGGTCTCGCCGTCGCCGTCCTTGCCAACCGTGACCTCGGCACCGGCTGGGCCGCCGTCCCCGCCCGCTGGGCCAGGTTGAGCAACGCGATCATTGCCGCAGCGACGACCGAGGACCCGCTGATGGCCGTTCCCGGCTGAGCTCGCTGGCGTTCACCCGGGCGCCGCGGGACACGGCCGCCGGTCGGGGCGACGCATGCATCGCCCGCGACGCAGCACGAGCGTCCCGCTGACGGACGCCGCCTGCGACGCAGCCAGGCGCGGCGCGTGTCCTACAGGCGGATGCCTCGCCTATCCGCGTCTGCGCGCCCCCACTCCGTACTGGAAGTACGTCGGCGTCTCCTCCGCCGTCAGATCGATCCCGTGCCGCGCGAACGCCGCGACGAGCGCCGCCGGCTCCCGGAAGACCTTCACGATGCGGAACTCGCGCCCGTCGTTGAGGCGCCGCCGCATGATCGGGTCGGCCGCCTCGGACAGCGGCTGGTCCGGGGAGGAGGCGGTCGGCTCGCGGCGGCTGTCGACGAAGAAGAGCCTGCCCCCCGGTCCCAGCGCCGCTGCCACCGCGGCCAGGAACGGGCCGAGCCGCTCGTCCGGGACGTGCGATAGCCAGAATCCGAAGAAGACCGCATCGTAGGTGCGGTCCGGGCGCCAGGCGAAGAGGTCGGCCTGGGCGTAGACCACGCGATCGGCGAGTCCCGCCTGCTCCAGTCGCGCCCGGTTGAGCGTCAGCATCTCCGGCGACGCGTCGATCGCCGTCACGTGCGCGCCGCCGCGAACCAACTGTTCCGTCCAGAGCCCGGTGCCACAGGCCAGCTCCAGCACCTCGCCCTCGATGTGTGCCGCGGCGAGCGCCGCCCGCACCATCGCGACCTCGGCGTGCCAGCGCGCGTTGGCTTCGCGGCCGTGGTCGTAGCGCCCGCGACGCTGGAACCACTCGTCATACTCCGCCGCCCGCGCCGCGTAATAGGCCCGCTGCTCGGTCAGCGTCCCGTCCAGGGACCCATCCTCCCCGGGCACCGCGGCGTTCGGCGTTCGGTCAACTGCGCTCATGCTCTCGCTTCCTTGGCAGACGGGCGGTCGCCGCCACCGACCATCACCCGAAGCGCCGCTCCAGCCACGCCACGGCGAACCCGTGCAACTCCCGCGCCGGGAACACGAAACTCTCGGCGTGGGCGACGCGCCCGCCACGACTGATGCCGGCCGCCAGGGCGCTCCGGGCAATGGCGGCAAACGCCCCCTCGCCCGATTGCATCCCCTCGGTCCCGTCGATGTCCGCTTGGACGTCGCCGTACGGGAACGCGCCGGAACCGGTGTCGATGTCGTGGAACGTGCGCCACACCGCGCGTCCTTCCTCCAACACCGGCATCCGATAGACGACCCGGCGCTTGGCGGGCGCCCCCGTTGTCGCCTCGGCGTGGTGCAGGAGCGTCAGCGTGTCGAGCGGCGCCCCCAGCATCAGCACCTGCCCGTCCGCCTCGACCAGCCTGGCCAGCGGCGAACCCGGGCCGTAGGCGTCATCCCACGGGTGATCGGCCGTGATCCACGCCGCGCGCGGACCGAGCGCCACGACGTTCGCCTCGGGGTGCCGGCTGCGGCGTGCGCCCGGCCAGGTCCGGATCCGCTCCGGCAACCATCCGTAGGCGCGGTGCGCTTCGGAGAGGGTCGGGTCGAAGGGCGGCAGCTCCGCCTCGTACGCCCGCTGCCACTCAACCGGCCAGGCGTCCAGGTGGTACGGGCTCTCCTCCCAGCCGGCGTACGCCATCAGCGTCCCGTCCGGCCCCAGGGCATCGAGCAGCGCGCCGACTACCGCCGTCGCCCCGCCGACCACCTGACCCAGCGCGCATCCGGCAGTGGACCATCACAACGCCGCCGGATCGCACGCCTAACCCCCTCAGGTCGCGCGCCAGCCACGACCGCGCCACCGGTGGCCGCGCGTCCTGCCCCCCGACCGTGGAGTTCGGCATCCTCACCCCTGGTTCACGGCCCCCGACCGTTGGCACGGGTAGCCGACCACCACGAGGGTCAGGCCGGTAGTTCCTCGACCCCGAACCCGTCCGCCCGCAGCAGCTCGGCCACCGTCTTTCGGTGGCAGCGGTCGTAGTCCTTGCATTGGCACAGCAGCACGACGGGGCGGGACAACCCCTCGATGATCGCCCGGCCCGCCGGGTAGTCGGCGATCTGGATAGGGCCGTCCCCTTTGTAGTTCACGTTGCCGAGCTCCGGGACGTGGCGGTAATCGTCCCCGAGAAGGCTGGCCAGGTTGCTCTTGTTCCAGACGGGGACCCACCGAGACCGCGGCGAGAGCCGGATGTCGAGCAGGAGGGCATCTCGCTCCCTCAGCAGTGGCCTCAGTTCCTCCGGCGTGCGTCCGGAGGCTCCCAGCGTGTAGACCGGCGGTATTGCTCGCGGCCCCTCCATGCGACCAGCAGGCGGTTTCGGGGCACGGACAACCAGGACTGCGTGCAGCGCTCCGCCTAGCGGCCGATACCGAAGATGGCGAGGATGCTGCCGGCGATGAGGAGCGATGGGATGATCGAGATCACCGCGGTGCCGATTGCCCGGCCGGTTGTCATGTCCAGCGACTGCCGGAGCGCAATCGTCGCGGTGACAAGAAACCAACCCCCGGCGACGGCAGCGATCACCGGTCCCAAAATGGGAATGAAGCCCACCACCGTCAGCAGTGACGGCGTGTAGGCGAAGCCCAAGGTCCGCATGACCTCCTGCCACGACGACGAGGTGCCCGCCGTGGCTAGGAGGCGGGTTCCGACGAAGTAGGCCACGCCCGAGAAAACCGCCCACAACAGGATGCTGGCAACGATGCCGCCGAACAGCCCGCCGATGCCGCCTTCGCCCAGCGACCCGATGCCACCCGCGATCGCCGCCAGCACCACCACCAGCAACGCCGGCGTCGTCGCGCGCTCGTCGTGCTCGATCTCCTCGTAGGTCGGCACGTCCAGCCGCGCCACGCCGATCATGCGATCGACCAGTGCCCCCGTCCCCACGCCCTGCACCGCAGCCCCCCTCACCTGTCGACGGACGACCACCGCTTCCCGCCCACGGCCGGGCGTGCCCCGCACCGTGGCAATCCCGCCCTGCCAGTGTAGCGGCTCATGATGAGGAACGGAACGACCGTGCGTACTTAGCTGCGGGCCTGCTAAGCCAGCGCGCTGCCCACGTCCGCTCACCGTGCACGTCTCCGCTCTCCCAGCGTTGGCCCGGGTGCCCCCCACATCGGTGGCGGCGGCGGGCGGTGAATCCGTCAAGCCTCACAACCGCGACAGCACGGATCTCGACAGCGCCTCCAGCCCAGCCAGACCGTCCCGCTCCAGCCACTGGGCCATCACCCGCTCCACCCCGACCCCCGCCAGCTCCCGCAGTTGCTCGGTGACGTCGTCCGGTCCGCCGACCACGACCCCGCGGGCGCGAATCTCCTCCACCGTTTGGCCGTTCCTGAGCTTGGTCGCGGCCTCGGCGGCGTCCCGGCCGAAGACCACCCACGTCATCAGGGTGCGGCGCACCGCCGAGGGCGGACGGCCCTCCTCACGCAGCAGGTCGTCGAGGCGGGCGTTGAGATCGGCGAACCGCGCTGCCGGCACGAAGACCGCGTTCCACTCGTCGGCGTAGCGCGCCGCCAGCGGCAGCGTCCGCTTCGTCCCGTTGCCCCCGATCACGATCGGCGGCCCGCCGGGCCGCCGCGGCCGGGACAGCAGCACCGCGTCATCCAGGCGGTAGAACTCCCCGGCGAACGAGCTTGGCGCGTCGCTCCGCAGCAGGCGCCGCACCACCTGCACCCCTTCTGCGAAGCGGGCGAACCGCCGGTCGGTGTCGAGCAAGTCGAAGCCGTAGCTGGCGTGCTCCCGCTCCTGCCACCCCGCCCCCAGGCCGAGGCGTAGCCGCCCGCCCGACAGGTCGTCGACGGCGGCGGCGGTCCAGGCGGTGACGACCGGGTGGCGGAACGAGACCGGCGAGACCAGCGGCCCGAACTCGATCCGGCTCGTGTGGCCCGCCAGCCAGGTCAGCGAGGCCCACAGCTCCAGCGCGTCGAGGTGCGGGCCGGTAGGGTTGGTCAAGTGGTCGGACCGGTAGAGCCCCGCGAACCCCAGCTCCTCCGCCGCGCGGGCCAGCCGCTGCCAGCGCGTCCAGGTCAGTCCGTCCTGCCCCTCGACCATGATCGCGACGTCAAGCACCCGTGTCTCCTCTGCGAGGCTCTTCGAACGTCAGGCCGCACCGCTCGAGCGTCGGGCGGGAGCGGGCTGCCCCCACGTCACGACGCCGACGATACCCAACTCGATCTTCCCCGCATCGGCGTGGGGAGAGACCAACGCGCGAAGGGCGTCGTCGAACGCGGCAGCCTGCTGCGGCCCCATCCGGTCTCGGGAAAAGCCGTTTCGGGCATGGAACGACTCGACGTACGCATCGACCGCCTGCGTAAAGGGGACGGACGCCGTGCGCTCTTCTCCGTCCCGGCGGAAGAGACGGCGCGCCATCAACTCCGCGACGAGGTCGTAGGGTCGGTAGTCTCGGTTGGTCGAGAACCGCGGGATGAGCCGCGCCAGGTCGGCGTCCCACGGCGTCGGCAGCGTCTGCTGATCGACGATCGCCAGCGCGGCGCGCGGTGCAAGCGCGTCCCGAAACCGAGGGAGCACGACATCCCACTCCATCCAGTGGAGGCTTGCCCCCGCCGTCACCAGCGCGTAGGGCGGGCGCAGCGGGGCATCCTCGGCCGAGGCGTGGATCCAACGCAGCGTCGGGAGGTCCCCGCCGGGGAGTAACCGCCCTCGCGCCATCATGCCCGGCGACTGGTCGACAGCGTCGACCCGCTCGACCCGGGCCGCCAGTTGCCGGGCGATCTCGCCGGTCCCGCACCCGACGTCGAGCACGACCCGCGGGTCGTCGACGACGAGATCGGCCAGGATATCGAACACCGCCGCCGGGTAGGGCGGCCGGTGGTGGTACGCCGCGACGACGCTCCGATCCTGAAACTGGGCGGCGTACGCCGGGCCGAGATGCGCCGGTTTGGGCAGCGTCGGCTGCTGCCCGCCGCGCCTCACGCCACCGCCGCCGTCAGTGCCTCGTCCAGGATGCCCACCGCCGCGTCCACATCTGCCGTGGAGACGATCAGCGGCGGGGACAGACGCAGCGTGTTGGCATGCAGCCCCCCCTTGCCGACGATCAGCCCCCGCTCCTTCGCCGCGTCCAGCACCCGCAGCGCGACGTCGGGCGCCGGCTCTTTCGTCAGGCGGTCGCGCACCAGCTCGATCCCGACCAGCAGTCCCATCCCCCGCACGTCCCCGATCACCTGGTGCCGCTCGGCCAGCCCCCACAGCCGCTCGATCAGGTAGCTCCCCACCGTCCGCGCGTGGTCGCGCAGGTTGTGGGTGGCGATGTAGTTCAGGTTGGCCAGCGCCGCCGTCGTCGCGATCGGGTTGCCGCCGAAGGTCGACAGGCTCAGCGATCGGATCGAGGTCGCCAGTTCGTCGGTCGCTACGATACCGCCGATCGGGACGCCGTTTGCCAGCCCCTTGGCGAAGACGACGACGTCCGGCTCCACCCCGTAGGCCTGGAACCCGAAGTCGGCTGCCCCGATGCGACCCCAAGCCGTCTGCACCTCGTCGCAGATGAAGGGGATGCCGTACTTGTCGAGGATCGCCTTCACCTCCTGGAAGTACTCCGGCGGCGGCGTGATGAAGCCTCCGACCCCCTGGATCGGCTCGGCGACGAATGCGGCCGGTCGTCCGCTCGTCGTCGTCCGGATCACCGCCTCCACGTCCCGGGCGCAGATCAGGCCGCAGCTCGGGTAGGTCTTTTCCCACGGGCAGCGGTAGCAGTACGGATTCCCGACGTAGTGGACATGTAAGGGCGAGAGGGTCGAGGAGCGCCACGGCGCCTGCCCGGACGCGTTGATCGTGGCGAAGGAGCGACCATGGTAGGAGTGGCGCAGCGCCACCAGCTCGTTCGAGTCGCGGTTCAGCGTCGTGATCAGGAACGCCGCCTCGTTCGCCTCCGTCCCGCTGTTGGTGAAGAAGACCTTGTTCAGCTTCGGCGGCGTCATCGCCCGCAGCCGCTCCGCCAGCTCGATCTGGGAGCGGATCAAGAACAGCGTCGAGGTGTGCGTGATCCGATCGAGCTGCGCCTTGACCGCGGCGTTGACCTCTGGGTTGGCGTGCCCAGTCGAGACCGTGGCGATGCCGCCGAAGAAGTCGAGGTACTGCCGCCCCTCGCCGTCATAGACGTACTGCCCCTCGCCCCGCCGCAACTCGATCGGCTCGGCGTAGTTGAGTCCGACGGAGGGGAACAGGCTCTCCTTGTGCCGCCGCACCAGGTCGGCGACCTCGGGGTCGTCCTCCGCCAGCAGCGCGGTCGGCAAGCCGGACGTCGGGTGCGGGTCGGCCACGGTCAAACCTCCTCGGCGGTCGCGAACGGCGGCCGTCCGAGCATAGCGCATCGCCCCTGCCGATGCCGGCGTGTCGAACCTCGTGACTGCGCCGTATAATGGACACTCCAACCACCGCGGGCCGAGCCGACCCGCCGCTCGCGAACCGCCTGCCGAGCCGCCGGACGCTACCGACGCGCTCGCTACCTACCCAGCTTGACCCTGTTGTACGCGCGTGGGGGAGGTCAATGACGTCGCCGCTCTCGACCGCCGGCCTGGCGCGGGCCAGCGCTCGCCATCCCTGGATTGTCGTCGCCGCGTGGGTCGTCATCTTCATCCTCGCCGGGGTCGCCGCCGCGCTCGGGCTGGGTGACGCGCTGACCACCGACGCCGAGTCGCTCAACGACCCCGAGTCGGTGCGCGCGGATGAACTGGTGGCCGATCGATTCGCCACGCCCCCCGGCGTCACCGAGACCGTCATCGTCCGCTCCGACACCGCCACCGTCGACGATCCTGCCTTCCGGCAGGCCGTCGAGCGGGTCACCGCCACGCTGCGCGCCCTGCCGAACGTCGTCGACGACCCCACGCGGACGTTCAACTATTACGAGGTCCGCGGCAGCGGCGACCCGCTCGTCGAGGAACTCGTCGCCGACGACCGGCGGACCACCATCATTCCGGTCGCCATCTACGGCAACGACGTCCAACTCGCGGACTACTTCGAAACGGTCAAGGAGCTCAACGGCGATGGCTTCCGGGTCCTCACCGCGGGCGAGCTCAGCATTGACGAGGAGTTCAACGAGACCTCTGGGGCCGATCTCCAGAAGGAGATCCTGACCCTCCCCGTCACGCTCGTCATCCTGATCGTCGTCTTCGGCGCCCTCGTCGCCGCCGGCGTACCGATCGTGCTTGCCCTCGTCTCCATCGGCGTCGCCTTCGGGCTGACCGGAATCGTCGCCCAGGCGTTTCAACTCTCGGTCTACGTCGTCAACATGATCACGGTCATCGGCCTCGCCGTCGGCATCGACTACGCCCTCTTCGTCGTCGAGCGGTACCGCGAGGAGCGCCGCCGGGGTATCCCCAAGCCGGACGCCATCGGCCTCGCCGGCGGCACCGCCAGCAAGGCGGTCTTCTTCTCCGGGATGACCGTCGTCCTCGCCCTCACCGGCATGTTCCTGATCCCGATGACCATCTTCCGCTCCCTTGGCCTCGGCGCCATCCTCGTCACTGCCGTCGCGGTGGTCGCCACGCTGACTCTCGTCCCGGCGCTGCTGGGCCTCCTCGGCGACCGCATCGACTGGCCCCGCCGCCGCCGCTACGATGCGGCGACCGTCGCCGCCCAGGCTGTCTACGACCACGAGACGATCCACCGCGGCCCCTGGGGCCGGATCGCCCGTGCGGTCATGACGCGTCCGGCCGTCAGCGCCGTTCTCGCCACGGCGCTGCTCGTCGCCCTGGCGCTCCCCTACGTTGACCTCAAGATCGGCATGGCCGGCGTCGAGAGCCTGCCCGACAGCGACGTCAAGACCGCCTTCCAGATTCTGGAACGCGACTTCTACGCCGGCGTCATCGCACCGGTGGAGGTCGTCGTCGACGCCCAGCGCACCCCCGAGGTCGAGGCCGGCATCGACCGTCTCGTCGCCGCGCTCGGGCAGGACCCGGCCTTCGGCCCGGTGCTGGAGCGAGCGTGGAACCCCGCGGGTGACCTCGCCCGCGTCGCCGTGCCCCTCAAGGGCGACGCCAACGCGCCGGAGGCGTACGCGGTCGTCGAGCGGCTCCGCGATCAGGTGGTGCCGCAGGCGTTCGCCGGGACCGGGGCCGAGGTGCTCGTCGGCGGCGACGCCGCCGAGACCGTCGACTTCAACCAGCTCGTCGACGACTGGACGCCGATCGTCTTCGCCTTCGTCCTCGGGCTGAGCTTCCTGCTCCTCCTCCTCGCCTTCCGCTCCATCGTCGTGCCCCTCAAGGCGATCGTGATGAACCTGCTCTCCGTCGGCGCCGCCTACGGGCTGCTCGTCCTCGTGTTCCAGAAGGGGTACGGCGCCGACTTCTTCGGCTTCACCCGCACGCCGACCATCGAGGCCTGGGTGCCGATCTTCCTCTTCTGCGTGCTCTTCGGCCTCTCCATGGACTACCACGTCTTCCTGCTGTCCCGCATCCGGGAGCACTTCGACCAGACCGGCAACAACCGGGTGGCGGTCGCGATCGGGTTGCAGGCCACCGCGCGGATCATCACCGGCGCCGCCTTGATCATGGTCGTCGTCTTCAGCGCCTTCGCCCTGGGCGACCTGGTGATGTTCCAGCAGATGGGCTTCGGCCTGGCCGTCTCCATCCTTCTGGATGCCACCCTCGTCCGCTCCTTCCTCGTCCCCGCCAGCATGGCGCTGCTCGGCAACCTGAACTGGTATCTCCCCGCCTGGCTCCGCTGGCTGCCCGACCTGCGCGTCGAGGGCAGCCCGGCCACAGGCGCGCCCGTCTCGCCCGGAGCGACCCGCGCCGACTAACCATCCCGCCGCCCGCGCTCGGGGCCGACACGCTGCGCGGATCTCAAAGACTTCTCGATCTGATTGAGGAGGCTAAGAGCCACCAGGTTGCCAAAGCGCTCGCCCTCCTCCGTTGCCTCTGACTCCAGGTGCATACCTGCCGGCCCAGCACCGGAAGGCGGTGCTGCCGGACGGACAAGCCCATCCACCAGACCGAGAGCATCAGCGTGGTCGGGCTTTGAGGGGGAATCCCATCTCCTGTTGACCACCAAGCGAACGGCGACACCTCGCCGTTGGCCTGCCAACACTACCTGAGGATGCCACGACGGGTCGGGGAGACCACCCCCCAGACTCGTCGCCGTTTCCGCCTCAGCGCCGCGCCGGCTCCAGGTCAAGCGCGAGGCTGTTCATGCAGAACCGTTGGCCGCCGGCATCCCGCGGGCCGTCGTCGAAGAGGTGGCCGAGGTGGGAATGGCAGCGGGCGCAGCGCACCTCCGTCCGCCGCATCCCGTGGGAGCGGTCCTCGACCAGCTCCACCGCGTCCGGCGACACCGCCTCCGTGAAGCTCGGCCAGCCGCTGCCCGAATGGAACTTGGTCCCACTCGCGAAGAGCGGGTTGCCGCAGGCCGCGCAGCGGTAGAGCCCGTCCTCGTCGGTGTCGACGTACGCCCCGGCGAATGGCCGCTCTGTCCCCGCCCGCCGCAGCACCTCGTACCGCTCCGGCGATAGCCGCGCGCGCCACTCGGCGTCGCTCGTCGGCAGCGGCCGCAGCCCGTCGCCCCCCTCGAGGCGGACCTCCGACGCGGATGGAACCGAGCGGCTCCCCTCGGTCCCCACCAACCCGCCGTACCCGTTTGGCACGTCTGACATGCGACCCCGCTCCTCGCCTTCAGTGCGTCTGGTCGTCCGATCGGCTAACAGGCCGAGTCTACCCCATGACCCGAACGACACCGCGAGGTCCCTGGCGGTTGGCTGGCGACCAGGAGCCTTCGCTTGTCCGCACCGAGACGGACTGGCGCTAGGCGGGTGGTGATGCAGCAGGAGGTGAGGGGACCAGGCGCCTTCATCCAGAAGACCGAACGCTTGAACCCGGGCTGGGCCGTGCGTCCGGACTGCGAGGTGATTGACTTCTACGAAGACAGATGGCGACTACGGCCACGCCGTTAGTCTGCAGTATCCGTCGCGGAGCGAGTGGGGGTCTGCGCCCTTCTCGACACTGTCCGGCGTGCCCCCGCGCCTCCCGCGGCATAATCGACGGCGACCCGACACGACCCGTCGGCGTCCCCGTAAGCCGGGGGCGAGGCGAGCGCATCGCCTCACGGGGACCGTGGCGGCCGGCAACATGGGGAGACGCGGACGCATGGTGCTGCTGAGGACGGCGCGGCTGGTCCTGCGCGAGTTCGAGGAGGGGGACTGGCCGGTGCTCCATGCCGTCGAGTCGCGACCCGAGGTCGCGCGGTACCAGTCGTTCGAGCCGCGTACCGCCGAGGAAAGCCGCGCCTACATCGTGGGCGCATGTGAGGACGCCGCGGAGGATCCCCGCCGCACCTACGACTTGGCGGTGGTCCTCCTGGCCGAGGACCGGCTGATCGGCCGGTGCGGCCTGGGCATCACCGACCCGGCTCTCGGCGAGGGGATGCTCTGGTACACCCTGCACCCCGCGTATTGGGGCCAGGGCTACGCGACCGAGGCGGCGCGGGGGCTGGTGGATTTTGGGTTCCGCGAGCTGCGGCTGCACCGGATCTGGGCCGACTGCGACCCCGCGAACATCGCCTCGTGGCGCCTGCTCGAGAAGCTCGGGATGCGACGGGAAGGGCACCTGCGGGAGAACGCGTGGATCAAAGGGGAGTGGGTGGACTCTCTGATCTACGCCGTTCTCGAGCGGGATTGGGCGTGAAGCCCCGGGGGTCTACGGAGCCGGCCGATTCCCGATGACCCGACCCGCGTGCGTCGTCGGCCGATTCACCTCCCGGTCGGGTCATCTCTGGGCACTGGTGAGCGTTCGGGGAACGCAGTCGGGGGCTTGTTCAACACGCTGGGCCATTCCCGGAACCCCCTTTCACCTTGACGTGGCACGCTGGGCGTTCGTGGGCGGGGTCTTCGGTCGCTAAGAGCGTGTTGCAAAACTGCCCTAGCCGGCCGGTAGGCGATCGGGATCACCCCAGCGCCGCAATCGCCGCTCGGCCTCCTCGGCCACATCCCGTACGATCTCTGCCGCGGGCTGCACCCGCGTCACCCCGCCCACCGACTCCCCGGCCCACAGCGGCATCGCCTCGATCGCCCCGGTCACGCCCCGGGTGATCGCATCCGGCTCGAAGCGGTGGAGCGGCTCCCGCGTCCCGTCCAGGCTCGGCACCTCGCCCACGACCTCGTCCGCGAAGGCCTCGGCCGCCTCGACGCACGAGCGCAGCACCCGCCCCGGAGCGCCCCACCCGTAGACGAAGTCGCGACCGTAGACGGTGTCCGCCGGGCGCGCCGCGATCAGCGCCTCGACGTAGCGCGGATGGGCGTCGGACTCCGCGGCGGCGACGAAGCGCGTCCCCATCCGCGCCCCGTCCGCCCCGGCTGCCAGCACTGCCGCCAGCGCCCGCCCGGTCCCGATCCCGCCGGCGGCCAACACCGGCACGTCGATCGCATCGAGCACCTCGTCCAGTAGCGCCAGCAGGCCGACGCTGCCCCGGACGTGCCCCCCGCCCCGACGCCCTGGGCGATCACCAGGTCGGCCCCGGCCTGCGCCGCGGCCACCGCCTCTTCCTTGAACCCGACCTGCCAGCTGACCAGCGCCCCCTCGGCGTGGACGGTCGCCACCAGCGCCGGGTCCGGCCAGCCCCAGAAGAACTCGACGAGCCGCGCCCGGCGCGCCGCCAGGGCGAAGCAGCCGGGGTCGATGTTCTCCATCAGCTCCGGCGCGACGATGAAGTTGACGCTGAAGGGGCGGGAGGTCAGCGCCTGGACCTGGTCGATGAGACGCTCCAGGTTGGGGAGCCAGCGGGCCGTCCCGAGCATGCCTAGCCCCCCGACGTTCGAGACCGCCGCCGCCAGCTCCGGGGACGAGGCGGCGCCCATCCCCGCCTGCTGGATCGGGACCGCGCAGCCGACCAGCTCCGTGAAGCGCGTCGTCAGCATCGTGGCCTCCCTTGAACGGCGTGGGGCACAGCCGGCGTGACTTGACCCGTCGTCACCGATCGACGTTGAGGAAGCGGCAGCATACTAGGGCGCAGGCCAGGTGGAGCAGCCCCTGGAGCCGGTCGGCCGTCCGTTCGGAGCGGACGCCCAGGCGGCGGCAGCCCAGCAGCCAGGGCTGCGTCCGCTCCACCACCCAGCGGTAGCGCCCCAGCCGGTCGCTGGAGTCGACGCCGCGTCGGGCGATCCGTGCCGTGATGCCGCGGGCTCGGAGGGCACGGCGCAGCGCAGGATCATCGTACGCCTTGTCGGCGTGCCGCTTGGCCGGGCGCTTCCGGGGGCGGCCGGGTTTCCCGCGTGGGCCGACGATCGGCGGGATGGCGTCGACCACGGAGCGCAGCTGGGTCGAATCGTGGGCATTCGCGGCCGAGAGGCGGACGGCGAGGGGGATGCCGGTGCGGTCGACGACCAGATGGAACCTTGGAGCCGGCCTTGCCGCGATCTGTCGGGTTGGGGCCGGTGGCTTCGCCCCCCCTTTTTGGCCCGCTTGCGGCAGCGCCAGGACGGCCTCGCGGTCAGAGCCCCATGCTGGCCCGGTACTGCCAGACCGACATCACGGCCGTCGCCCCCTCCCCGACCGCGGTCGCCACGCGCTTGCCCGAGCCCAGCCGCACGTCGCCGGCCGCAAAGACGCCGGGGATGCTCGTCTCCATCAGGTACGGGTCGCAGTCGGCCCGCCACTCCTTGGCGCCGCCCTTGGCGAGGACCTCCGGCCCGGTGAGGAGGAACCCCTTCGCGTCGCGCGCGATCCTGCCGTCCAACCAATCGGTTCGCGGCGCCGCGCCGATCATGACGAACAGCGCGCAGGCCGGCTCGATCTGCCGCTCCCCGCTGTCCGTGTCGCGGAGGACGACCTGCTCGAGGTGCTCGCCGCCGCGGACCTCGTCGACGGTGGTGTGGTACCGGATGTCGATGTTCGGCGTGGCGCGGATGCGCTCGGCCAGGTAATGGGACATGCTCGCCGAGAGGGTGTTGCCCCGGACGAGCATCGTCACGCTCTGCGCGACGGAGGCGAAATGGATCGCCGCCTGGCCGGCGGAGTTCGCCGCGCCGATGATGTGGACGCGCTCGCCGCGCACCGAGGACGTCTCAGACACCGCCGCGCCGTAGTAGATCCCCTTCCCCGTCAGCCGGTCCGCGCCGGGCACCTCCAAGCGCCGGTAGGAGACGCCGGTCGCGATGATCACCGAGTGGGCCCGCAGCTCGGAGCCGTCGCCCAGCGTGACACCGATCACCCCGGCGTGGTTCTCGATCGCGGCCACCTCGTGGGTCAGCAGGAACTCCGCGCCGAAACGCCGGGCCTGCGTCATCGCGCGGCGCGACAGCTCCGCCCCGGACAGGCCGCTCGGGAAGCCCAGGTAGTTCTCGATCCGCGTGCTCTGCCCCGCCTGCCCGCCGGCCGCCTCGCGCTCGATGATCACCGTGCTGAGCCCCTCCGACGCGCCGTAGACCGCGGCGGCAAGCCCGGCCGGTCCCGCGCCGATGACGATGAGATCGTACAGGGGCACCTCCGCGTGGCCGCGGATCCCCGCCTTCTCCGCGATCTGCTGCGTCGTCGGCTGCTCCAGGATCTGCCCGTCCGGGAAGATCAGGACCGGGCAGCGCCCGGACGCGTTGCCGGTCAGCCCGAGCAGCTCCCCCGCCTCGGGGTCCGAGGCGAGGTCCATCCACTTGTACGGGACCTGATTGCGGGCGAGAAAATCCCTCGCGACGTGGGATTCCTGCGACCAGCGGTGGCCGATCACCCGGATCCCTTTGAACTCGGGCGGGTGGTCGGCCGCCCAGTCGTCCAGCATGTCGTCGAGCACGGGGAACAGGTGCTGCTCCGGCGGGTCCCAGGGTTTCACCAGGTAGTGGTCGAGGCGGATCTCGTTGATCGCCGTGATGGCGGCGTCGGTGTCGGCGTAGGCCGTGAGCAGCGCCTTCTTGGCCTCGGGAAACAGCCGGCGTGCCTCGGCGAGGAGCTCGATGCCGGTGAGCCCGGGCATCCGCTGATCGACCAGCATCAGGGCCACGGACTCGTTCGCGAGTCGCAGCTGCCGCAGCACGTCGAGCGCCCGGTCGCCGGACTCCGCCCGGATCACCCGAAAATGTTCCCCGAACCCGCGGCGCACGTCCCGCGCGATGGCCTGGAGCACCTCCCGGTCGTCGTCCACGGTGAGAATGATCGGCTTGTCGGCCATGGATTTCCTCCACACCGCACCGGAGCGCCAGGGCGGCGCTCCGCCTCAGGGGATCGATCCGGGTGCTGGCGCTCGCCCCGGAGACATCTCTCGACGCATGGGGTACCGAGCGCCATACTACACCCGACCGGGTCCTTGCGAATCGTCGGCGCTTCTTGCTCGCGGCTCTTCGACGCCGCCGGCTCCATCCTGGAGGTTTTCATGCCCGGGGACCCCCCGCCGCCCACCGACCTCCGGCTCGCAGAGAGCGAACAGCGCTACCGGGCGGTCATCGAGAACGCGTCGGACATGATCCAGAGCGTCCGCCCGGACGGCACCTTCGAGTTCGTGAACAAGGCGTGGACCACCGCCCTGGGGTACACCGACGACGACCTGCCCCGCATGACCGTCTGGGACGTCATCCACCCCGATGCCGTCGACCACTGCATGCCCTATTTCATGCAGGCGATCCGCGGTGAGCCGATCGATTACATCGAAACGCAGTTCGTCGCCAAGGACGGGCGGACGGTCCCCGTCGAGGGCAGCGTCACGTCCCGCCTCCTCGGAGACGAGGTGGTCGCCACGCACGGCTTCTTCCGGGACATCACCGAACGGCTTCGCGCCCATGAACTCGAGGAGCGCGCCGCGCGGCTCGAGCGCGAGGAGCGCGCCCGGTATCTCGAGAAGATGGCCGCGCTGGGAAAGCTTTCCGCCGGGCTGGCGCACGAGCTGAACAACCCCGCCGCGGCGGTGCAGCGCGCGAACGCCGATCTGCGGGCGACGCTCGCGCGTCGGGATGCCGCGATGCGCAAGCTCGCCGATGCTGGCTGCGATCCCGGCAGCTGGCGGGTCGTCGAGCAGGTGCTCGACCGGTTGCCGCCGCGGTCGAACGATCGCGAGACGGACCCCATCGCCCTCAGCGAGGCCGAGGCGGCGATCGAGACTTGGATGGAGGACCGAGGCATCGAGCGCGCGTGGGAGCTTGCCCCCGCTCTGGCCGAGGCCGGCGTCACCGAGCACGACCTGGAGACGGTCGCGGCGGGCACGCCTCCGACGGCGCTCCCCGAGGCCGTCTCGTGGATCGCCGAGTCCCTGGTCCTTCGCGAATCGACGGAGATCATCGCCCAGGGCAGCGGCCGCATCGCCGAGTTGGTGCGGGCGATCAAGGGCTACTCCCATATGGACCGCGCCGCCGAGCACGACGCGGATGTCCACGATGGAGTGGAGGACACGCTGATCATCCTCGCGCACCGGCTGCGAAACGTCGACGTCCGTCGCGAGTATGACCGCTCGCTGCCGCCGATTCGCGTGTACGGCAACACCCTTAATCAGGTCTGGACCAACCTCCTCGACAACGCGATCGACGCGGTGGACGGGGCGGGGCGGATCGTGATCAGGACGGGGCGGCACGACGACCACGTCGTCGTCGAGATCGAGGACAACGGCAAGGGCATCCCGGCGGACGACCTGCCCAGGGTGTTCGAGCCGTTCTTCACGACCAAGCCGCAGGGGCAGGGCACCGCGTCGCCGTTGATGGGCTCGGGCTGGACACCGCGTGGCGCATCGTGGCCAGGGAGCACGCGGGCAGCATCACGGCCACCTCAGAACCCGGACGGACGGTCTTGCGGGTGGCCCAGGCGATTCCGACTCCTCCCTGTCGCGAGGGAGCGGCTGCCTCGCGCCGCCCCCCTCACAGGTTGCCTCCGAGTCCGGCGGGGAGGTCGTGTCGCGGTCGCCCCGTCGCCGGCTTCCGCGGAGGGAGCGCCGGCTCGACGATGCGCCACTCGGCGCCGGTGAGGCCCGTGTCGGCCGATGCGGGCGGCGGTGCTGCCCGGGCGGGCGGCAGGACCGCTCGTCGAAGCGCACGCCGCGCCGCGTGGCAGCGGGCGGCGACCGCCTGGTGTGCCCGCCACCACCGAGACCAGCCGAGCCGGGATTACTGACGCGCCGAGCACGATATGGTCGCGCCGACTGCCGTCGGACCAGCCCAGGCGGGGCCAAGGCTTCCCGTGTATCAAGAACGACCCAGCCTGTTGAAAAAGCGGTCCAGTGACCGGCGAGTACGCCGGCGAGCGTCCGAGGATCCGGCATTGCCCGGACGCGTCCCTCAGGGGGCGCGCGGGGGCCGACGCACCTGGCAGCATCGGCTTTTGCGTCGCTCAATGGCTCACCGGATCCCGGCCTCGGGCGCTTTCGTGCCGCGGACCGCCCAGGCGCGGGCGATCAGGGGGATCGAGCCGTCGGCCGCGACCGGCAGGGTGGCCCGGAGCCGGTCCCGCAGCGCCGCGCGCTGCGCCTCCGCGAGCGCAGCGACGTAGCGCTGGGCGACGCCCGGGCCGCCTAGGAGGTGGGGCCGCCAGTAGTCGTCGAGGTCGCGGAACGTCGTCGGCCCGTCGACGGCACCCACCTCGACGGCGCCCAGGCCGGCGTCGCGGAAGAGGGCCGCCAGCGGCTCGGGCCGGCAGAGCGGGAACTGCCGGGCCTGGTCCCAGGCGGCCGCCGCGGGGTCGAGGGCAACCGCGGCCCGCCAGAAGGCGCGCACCATCTGCATCCCGCCCGCGTAATCCCAGACGTAGGCGCCGACCGCTCCCCCGGGCCGCGCCGCGCGCACCATCTCCGCGACGGCCGCCCCCGGCTCGGGCACGAAATTGAGCACGAGCCCGGCGACGACCGCGTCGTAGGCATCGCTCGTCACTGGCAGCGCGCGGGCGTCCCCGACCGCGAAGCGGACCCGAGGATCGGCGATCCGCGCCCGGGCGGCGCCGAGGAACTCGGCGGATGGGTCGACGCCGAGCACGTCGCCCGGGGCGGCGGCGGCGAGGATCGCCTCGGTCAGCGCGCCGGCCTTCGATGCCACATAGTCAGCGGCTCGCCACGCGAGGAGGGCTGCCCCAGCAGCGGCCCTGCCGGCGGCAGCTGGCAGCCGGCTACCAGCTGTGCGGGCACGCTCGAACCACGCCCGTCCCTCGCCTACGTGGTTGCGCAGAAACCAGAACCAATAGAGCGCTCCGGCTAGCCGCAGGCCGGTCTCGACATCGCCGCCAGCGAGCGACCAGTCAAGCACGGCACGCAGGTTCGGGAGCTCGGTCTCCAGCCTCGCGATCCATGCCGGCTGGGCCGCCCCGCGCAATGCAGGCTCGGCCTGCTCGGCGAGGTCGCGGAAGTAGATCGCGTGGGCGCGCCGGGCTTCTTCCGCTTCACCGGCATGCCCCAACTGCTCCAAGGCGTACTCCCGGATCGTCTCGAGCATCACGAAGCGCGGTTCAGACCCATCGGTCATTGGCACGACGAGGCTTCGGTCGACGAGTGAGGCGAGCAGATCAAGGACGGCGACGCTCGATCCGATCGTCTCGTCCACCACCTGCATGGCGGCCTCGAGGGTGAATCCACCGACAAAAATCCCGAGTCGACGGAATATCGCCTGCTCGTCCGGCGTGAGCAGGTCGTAGCTCCAGGCGATGGCGTCGCGCATCGTTCGCTGACGGGACGGCGCGTCTCGAGCACCTCCGACCAGGAGGGAGAGGGGAGCGCCGAGGTGGCTCAGCAATGCGTGTGGCGAGAGGATCTTCGTCCGGGCGGCGGCAAGCTCGATGGCGAGCGGCAGACCGTCGAGTCGCTGACAGATGCGAGCAATGTCCCACGCATTCGCCGAAGTGAGGTCGAAGGCCGGCTGGACCGACCGAGCTCGCTGGACGAACAGTTGCACCGCAGCCGATGCCGCGATGTCTTCCAGCGTCGACGCGGTCGCGCCAGCCGGAAGCGGCAAGGGGACGACGCTGAACTCGAGCTCGCTTGCGAGACGCAGCGGCTCGCGGCTCGTGACGAGCATCGTAAGCCTGGGACACGCAGCGAGCAGCTGTGCCAGATTGAGCGCGACCTCGATCACCTGCTCGACGTTATCCAGCACCAGGAGGAGGCGATTTGTGGCCAGCTCGACGATCAGACTGTTCAGAACGTTGCTTTGCCCTGAGTCGCCGATCCCGAGGGCACGGGCGATGACGGGGAGAACGAGGTCCACCGAGCGAATGGGCTCCAGCGAGACGAACGCGACGCCATCCGGGAACGAGCCCGACATCGACGGCGCGATCTGGCGGGCGAGTCGGGTCTTGCCTACCCCTCCGGGCCCGACAAGCGTCACAAGTTGGGTGTCCTCGCGCACGAGGAGCTCGCTCACCGCGGCCACCTCGCGATCACGACCGATGAGGGGTGAGCGCGGGTCACGTATAGATGGGATTCCAGATGAGGATTTCGCCGCCATCAAGCGTCTCGTCACATCAACTGCACGATTTCGGTGCGATGATGATCCCCCCGAGGAGGCGGCGCGTCAATTACAGGGCCGGGCCGTAAGCGGGCCACCTAGCGGCTTCACAGAAGTTGTGGACTCGGGCGATGCCGCTGGGGTCGGGCTGGTGGAACCGTGCCCGGAGCCGGGAGAGCAGGCCCGCGGTGGCGTCCTCCAGCGCGGGTGCATCGGCCCACCAGCGGTGGCAGCTGAGCTTGTCTTTGACGGAGCCTCAGACGCGCTCCATCAGGTTCAACTCGGGTGCGTACGCCGGCAGCCACAGCGGGCGCGCGCGGTCCTGGTGCGCCATCCACCAGCCCTTGGCCAGCCGGCCCTTGTGGTAGTCGACGTTGTCCAGGACGACGACGATCGGCCCGTCGGGGAACGCCGCGATCAGGTGGTCGAGAAGGCGACGAAGGCCGCCCCGTCCTTGCGCGGGCTGAGCCGCCACACGAGCTGACCCGAGGCGTAGTCCAGCGCCCCGAAGACGGCGAACTTGCGGTCGTCCCCGGCCGCCGCAATCCTCACCGGGCACCCTCGCCGTTGCCACACCTTTGCCAAGCGGGGGGACAGTGGACCTCGCACTCGTCGAGGTAGACCAGGCGCAGGGTGCCGGGGGCGTCACGGCTTGTTTTTCGCAACCAGGCCAGCACGTTCTCGGCCGCGGCCACCGCTTCTCGATCTTGCCGGTGCGCCAGGTCGTGGCGAGGACGGCGATACCGGTAGCCTCGCCGCTGCACCGCACGGTGCACGGTGGCCGTGCAGACCCGCACGCCCAGGCGTTGGGCCAGGACTTCGCGCCGGTCGCGGATGCTCCCGACCGTGACCGGCAGCCCGTAGGACTGCGGACTGGCCGCTAGCGCCTCGCTCAGGAACGCCAGGGCCGCCGCATCCAGCTTCGGTGGCCGGCCGGTCCGCGGCTCGTCGGCGAGGCCCGCCGCCCCCGCCAGGAAGCGCGCGCGCCATGCCCGTACCCGGTCGGGCGCGGTCCCGAAGAGGCGGGCGACCGAAGCGACCGAGTGCCCTTCGGCCAGCAAGAGCAGGGCGTGGGCGCGGCGGCGGACCCGCGGGTCGCGATCGGTCTTCGTCAACCGGCGCAGCACCTCCTGCCGCGCGCGCAGATCCGACGACATGGCGGCACCCTCCACGAGACAGCGTCCGCCGCTCTCCCCCGGTCCACTCCTTTTGTCAAACCGCTTAGGGCGTGTCTCCAAACCGGTTCGGGTCGGCGTTCGGCCGCCTCGGGAAGCCTCGGACCGGTCGCCGGGTACCGACCCGGGCACCTATCGGAGGGCAATCAACGGCCACCCGTGGGGCTGCGTGCCGGCGGGTCGCGACGTCCATTGCGGACGCGCGGGCCTACTCATCGGGCACGTACCGCCAGTACATCACGGCGCACGACGCGGCGACGATGGCGCCCATCACCGCCGCGTAGACCCAGCCGTCGAACGGGGTCGCCGTGCCGAGCAAGCTCTCGGGTTGATCGAACAGGCGATTGACGAACTCGCCGGTAGTGACGTTCGGGCTGAGGAAGACGGCATAGCGACGCTCGTCTGCGTCGATGTTCTCGAAGAGCGCGACGCCGAGTCCGTTGGCGATCAAGAACCCGACCGCGATGATGCCCACGGCGATGCTCTTGCGTCCCGTGAACGACGAGATGACCAAGCCGATGGCACCCAGATAGAAGGCGATCAGCGTCCCGGCGATGGCGACGCGCCCTAGGTCGTCCAGGTTGTCGGCCATGCCTGCCAACGGGTCGTCGAGCAGGAGCTGGCGGCCGAGCCAAAGGATGGCGGCCGGGATGAGGGAAACGGTGAGGGTCAGGAGGGCGGTGGCGAGGAGCTTGGCGAGGAGGTAGTCGGCGCGGGTGATCGCGCGCGAGAAGTAGAGGGCGAGCACGTTCTCGCGCCGGTCACCGCACAGCATCTCTGGGGCGATGGTGGCCACGAAGATGCCCTCGATGATGAAGATGAACTCGAAGAAATCGTCGTAGTCGAGGACGTTGGCGGTCGGCAGGAACGCGCGGATGCCGATGCTGATGGCCACCGGCAGGGCGACGGCGACGTAGAGCAGGATCGGGATGACCTTGGCCCCCCAGCCCTTCTTGATGCCGAGCGCCCGCTTCATCGAGTAGACGACCAGCGCCCAGACCGCGTGGCGGCGGCCCAGCCGGGGGCCGTCGTAGTGCTGGTAGCCGCGGTCGTAGATCTCGCCGTAGCGGGCCGTCTCGGTGGGCACCGGCGCCAAAGCCTCAGACGCCGACACGCGCGTCCTCCGTCGTCGCCGCCAACGCGGGGCCGAGTATCGAACGAAGTGACCGGTTGGGCGCAGTATCGCCAATGGCCCCGCGAGGCGCCAGGGCGGCGAGCCGGAACGGCCCCGGCCGGCTCCCACGCGGCTGCGCCCTCGGGCGGCTTACGACCGTTGCGGCAGGAGATCCCTTCCCGTGACCGACGACACGAAGGGCGCGGCATGGCGGGGCCGAATCCCCGGGCGGGACGGCCGGGGCGTGGCGACCGGCTCGACCTCGGGCCGCGCCCGCAGGTCGTTCGGGGCCCTGCCGGCCTGGAACGGCTCCATCGGGACCTCGAAGGTCCATAGCGGGCCTCAGTCGTCCCGGGGTTTGCGGACACGCCCTAGTCGACGAACCCGAAGACGAGGTAGACGACCAGCCAGTGCGTCGCGGCCGCCGGCCACCATCCACCCGGCCAGCGCCGCAGGGCGCGCGACCCGCCGCCGACGACCGACCCGAGCAAGACCCCGCTCGCCCCCGCCAGGACGATGGACGCCCCGCCTCCAACGCCGGCGAGCAGCGCCTCACGCAGCCCCCACGACGCGCCAAAGAGGAGAACCGCGACGGCTTGCCCTTCCGCCCGCGCGCTCGGCGCGTAGGCGCGGGTGACCACGCCAAAGTGGATGAGGTGGAAGGCGGCGACGTCGGCCAGCCCAAACACGAGCAGCTTCGCGACCGGCACCACGGGTCCGGCGACCAGCCGCGCCACCGCGACAGCGAGCGGCAACCCCACCAGAAGCAGCCTGGCCTGACCGCGGAGCATCGCCGCTGGGACGCTTCGCGGCAGCACCGCGCCGCCGCTCGGGCCAGCCCCATCGTGGCCGACGCCGACGTCCCCGGCGACCAAGGGCCGCTGCGCTAGGTAGAGCAGTGCGAGCGCCGCCGCCAGTGCGGGTCCGCCAGCACGAGCGGCAAACCACGCCCAGGGCATCGTCTCGGGCGCGCCGGCCGGGGCCGGGGTAAGCAGGACGAGTAGCGGCCAGAGCGCCTGGTGAACGAGGGTTAGATTGAGCCAGCGGGAGAGACGCCGGAACGCCGCGAGCCGCCGGGCCGGCGTTCGGTGCTGGGTCTCAGGTGCCAGGGAAGGTCGCCGCTGACCTCGGTGGGGGCGCTCCCGAGCGGGGTCGCGATTGAGCACGGCGCGGCCCCCGGTCGGCTAATGCAAAGAGACCGCGCCGACGGCGCTGGACCGTGGGTGTTGGCTGGACGCCCTCCGGACATCGTGGTCCCAACCCCAGCTTACAGCAGCTCACACGCAGCGCCTGGGACCTACGACAGGGCCAGCAGCATCGGGTTCTGTAGGTAGCGTTTGACGGCTTGAAGGAACCGCGCGACCTCGGCCCCATCACTGACGCGGTGGTCGGCTGAGAGAGTGATATTCATGCGGTGTCCAAGCGCGACCCCGCCATCGACTACGACCGGCAGCTGCTTGATCGAGCCAACGGCGAGGATGGCCGCCTGGGGCGGGTTGATGATGGCGATGAACTCCTCGACGTCGTACATGCCGAGGTTGCTCACCGTGAAGGTGCCGCCCTGATACTCCTCGGGCTTGAGGCCGCCGTTGCGGGCCCGGCCGACGAGGTCTTTCGTCATGCGGGCGACGGTGCCCAGGCTCTTCTGGTCGGTATCCGGGATGAACGGGGCAATCAACCCACCCTCGATGGCGACCGCGATGTTGACGTCGATGTTGGGGTGCTCGACGAGATGGTCGCCTTCGAGCGAGGCGTTGAGATTCGGGAACTCTCGCAGCGCGAGCGCGCACGCCTTGACGATCAGGTCGTTGAAGGAGATCTTCGCGGCGTCGTCCGGAAGCTGGGCATTGACCTGCTCCCGGAACTGCACCGCGGCCGCCATGTCGACCTCGGCCGTGACATAGAAGTGCGGCACGAGCTGCTTCGACTCGACCATCCGGCGGCCGGTCGTGCGCCGGATGCGGCTCAGCTCGCGCGGCACGCCGGCCGGTCGGCCGGCCGCCGGCGACACGGGCGCCGCGACCGGTGCCGGGGCGGGGGCTGGCTGCTCGGCCACCGCAGGGACCGGCGGCAGAGTTGTCGCGGGCGCTGGGGCCGCCGCGGGGAGCGCGGTCTGAACGGTGGCGCCGCCAAGCAGCGGCATGATGTCGTCCTTGACGATACGGCCGCCGGGGCCGCTGCCGGCGATCCCCTGAAGGTCGATGCCGTGCTCGGCGGCGAGCCGCTTGACAAGCGGAGAGGCACGCAGGCGCTCGCCTGGCGCGCGCGCCGGCGCTGGGGTCTGCCCGTTCGCGCCGGGAGCCTGGACTGGCGTCTGGCCGTTGGTCGAGGTCGGAGCATCGGCAGGCGAGGCCTGCCGAAGCGCGTCAACCGCCGCGCCATCGGCATCGGCATGGGTGGCGAGTGGCGTGGCGCCAACGGCGACATCCTCGGCGTCAGCACGGGCGGGCGGGCCGGCGGCCGCGGCGGCGTCGGCGACCGGCTGCGCCTCTATGGCCGGCGCGTCTTGACTCTCGGGACGCTCGCCTTCGCCGAGGATCATGGCGATGGGGTTCCCGACCGGGACGCTCTCCCCCTCACTCGCGATCTGTTCGGTCAGCGTGCCGTCGGCTTCCGCCTCGATCTCGATGGTGACCTTGTCGGTCTCGATCTCGGCGAGCGGCTCCCCCTTGGCGATGGCGTCGCCCGGGCTCTTCAACCACCTGAGAAGGGTCCCCTCGTCCATCCCGTCGCCCATCTTGGGCATGATCACGGTCGGCATCCCTACACCCCTCCCACCGGTCGGTACAGCACTCGGCGGACTGCGTCGGCGATCTGCTGCTCACTTGGGAAGGCGGCCACTTCGAGGTTGCGCGCGTACGGCGCGGGGACCTCAGCGCCGCTGACCCGCTCCACCGGCGCGTCGAGATCGTCGAAGGCTTGCTCCTGGATGATCGCGGCGACCTCGCTCGCTACGCTGAACCACCGCCACTGCTCCTGCACCACGACCGCCCGGTGCGTCTTCCTGACCGACTCGACGATCGTTCGCTCGTCGAAGGGCGGATGGACCGCAGATCGATGATCTCGGCCGAGATGTTCTCGTCGGCGGCGAGTTTGTCGGCTAACCGCAGCACCAGGTTGACCTGCCGACCGTAGGCGATCAGGGTGACGTCGGTGCCTTCGCGGGCGACGCGCGCCTGGCCGAACGGCACGGTGAAGTCCCCCTCGGGGACCTCGCCCTTGGTGCCGTAGAGCGCGCCGGCTTCGAGGAAGATGACCGGGTTCGGGTCCCGGATCGCGGTCAGCATCATCCCTTTGACGTCGTGCGGGGTGACGGGAGAGACCACCTTGAGGCCCGGGAAATGGCCGTAGAACCCCTCAAGGCTGTGAGTGTGCTGGGCGGAGAGCTGAACACCACCGCCGTTCGGGCCGCGGATGACGAGCGGCACGGTGACCTGCCCGCCGGAGAAGTAGCGGAGCTTGGCGGCGTTCTGGATGATCTGGTCCGCCGCCAAGAAGGAGAAGTTCCAGGTCATCATCTCGACGATGGGCCGCAGCCCCATCATCGCCATGCCGATGGCCGCCCCGGTAAAGCCGCCCTCCGCGATCGGCGTGTCGATGATGCGCTTGGGGCCGAACCGGTCAAGCAGCCCGTCGGTGATGAGGTGGGTGCCGCCGTAGACGCCGATGTCCTCGCCGAGCATCACGACCGACTCGTCGCGATCCATCTCGGCGACCATCGCGGCGCGCAACGCCTCGCGATAGGTCATCACGGGCATGTGGACGCGTCCTCCCTGATTGGCTGCATTGATTGACCCATGGCGCGTGCTACCCGCTACTCGGCCGCGTCCGCGTAGACATCGGTCGCCATCTCATCCAACGCGGGCTCCGGGCTCTCGTCGGCAAACCTGATCGCCTCGTCGACGATCTGCTTCGCCTCCTCGCGGATCGTCTCCAGCGCTCGCTCGTCAGCCATCCCCGAGGCGAGGAGCTTCTGCTCGAAGAGACCGATCGGATCGCGCTCGCGCCACGTCCGGACTTCTTCTTTGGTTCGGTACTTCTCGAAGAAGTCCCCCGCGCCGTGGGCAACCAACCGGTAGGTCAGCGCCTCGACCGCGTACGGTCTGCCCGTCTCGCGGACCCGCGCGACCGCTCGTCGCGCGCAGGCGAGGACGGCTTCGAGGTCCATGCCGTCGACCTTCTCGTGCTCGATGCCGTAGGAATCGAACTTCGCGGCGAGGTCGGTCATCGCCGTGGCCCGTTCGATGCTGGTCCCCATGCCGTACTGGTTGTTCTCCAGGACGAAGAGCGTCGGGTTCAGGCCCTCGCGTCCCCAGAGACCGGCCAGGTTCGCCGCCTCGTGAAACGCGCCGTTGTGGATCGCCCCGTCACCCAGATAGAGCTGGACGATGGCATCGGACTGCTGGTAGCGCAGGGCGTACGCCATCCCGACGCCGAGCGGGATATGGCCACCGACGATGCCGTATCCACCCCAAAGCCCGTTGGCGACGTCGAAGAGGTGCATCGAGCCGCCCTTGCCCTTGACCAACCCGGTTCCGCGGCCGAACAGCTCGGCCATGACCGCGTTCGGGTCACTCCCGAGCAGCAGCGCGTGGGCGTGATCGCGGTAGGCAGTGATGACCTTATCGCCGTCCTGGTAGGTGGCCAGGAAACCGGTCGCGACCGCTTCCTGGCCGCTGTAGACGTGGAGATATCCGCCGATCTTGCCCTGGCGGAAGGAGCGCTGGGCGGCGTCTTCAAAGAGGCGGACCACGACCATCTGGCGGTAGAAGCCGCGCAGCGTCTCCTGGTCGAGGCCGAGCTCCCCGGCCGCCGTGATGCCGTCGTCCCGGCCCGCCTGCCGGCGCTTCTTGTCCGCTCGCTGGGTCGTCGCCATGCCGTGACCTCTCGCGACCATGCGGTGCGACGACCGGGCCGCCGCCCCTCGGGTGAACCATCCGTGCTGTTCGGGGGTCTGCCTGCTCGGGGATGGCGGGCAGGTGCGCGGTCCTCGCCGACCCGCGCACAAGGAGGGAAGCATCGCGCTCCACCGTCGCCGGAATTGTACCCCAGGCCGGTGCGGTCGTCCGGCCAACCGGAGGTGACGCGAGCGTGACCGGCGCCGTCCCTCCGGACGGTGTCGGTTGGGTGCCTTGGGATCCCGGCCCCACTCCTCGCCTACGAGCGGGTGGAGCCCCAGGATGATGGGTGCGAGCGGCCGCTACTGCGGGGCCGTGGTAGGCATCGTGTTCTTATCGCCGGTCCCGGAGTCCGCCTCGCCGTCCTTTGCGGCGGGAAGAGTGCCGGCGGTGCTGGTAAGGTCGCCGGGTTTCGGGGCCGCCTCTGCCCAGCGGGACTCACCGGCGGCTCCGGTGCTGGCCGCTCCGCTGCCGGTCACGGCGTCACTCGGGCTGCGGACGCTGGCGGGGGCGTCGCTGGGGGAGAAGGCACTGCCCACCTCGGCGGCGGGCGCCTCCATGCGCGCCGGCGGTGCGACCGTCGCCGCGGCATCAGCCGTCGGGGCGCCGGGGGCGGCGTTATAGGCCTCGCCGGTGGCGGTCGCCGGCGCGGAGGGCGTCGGGCCTGCCTCGATTGCCTGCAGCTCGCTCGCCATCCGATCACCCTCGGCCAGGGCGTAACCGGGACCGGGACGGTCGGGGGGGAGCTGGGCGGGGTAGGCCTTGCGCAGCTCCTCGTAGGCGGCGGTAGCCTGCTCGAAGCGGGCCGGGTCCATCGGGTTGTCCGGGGGCGGAGCGAAGACATTCATGATCGCCTGCGCCGTGCCGTACTCGGTCAGGGGACGGCGCACCGGCTGCGTTCGCCGCGGCGTCCGGGTCCGGCGTTGGCCAGGGATGGTCGACCTGTCCGGCACCTCACCCGGGTGCTGGGGAGAGGAGACCGCTCCGGGCGCCTCAGAGCCGAGCGGCGTCTCGTCCCGCTCCTGGTTGCGCGCGTAAGCCCCCGGCTCGACGTCGCTGTGCTGGGCCTTCTTGCGACCCGTCCACTCGGCCATGCTCGGCGTACTCCCTCGTGTGTGCTCGCGCCCCCCTTGTTACGAGCAGGATACCCGCATCGGGCTTGCCATGCGCCGGCACACGCAGCGATGGCCTCCTGGACGCTCCGGGAACACGTGCGGCCACGACGCGAGGATCGGAATGAACGGTGGCGTGCCCAGGGATGCCAAAGAGGCGGCGATCGGTCACGCCGCTGGTGTTCGTCGAACGGTCGCTAGCGAGCGGCGAGGAGGTCGCAGAAGCGGGCGAGGTCGACGTTGCCGCTGGAGAGGGTGACGCCGACGCGGCGGCCGGTGGCAGCCACCTTACCGGCGAGCAGCGCGGCGCAGGCCGAGGCGCCGCTCGGCTCGACCACCAGCTTGAGGCGCTCGAAGAGGAGCGCCATCGCCGCTCGAATCTCGTCGTCGCTCACCAGGGCGATGCCGTCGATCAGCGGGCGCGCCACCTCGAAGGTCAGCGCCCCGGGGGATTCGGTCTGCTGGCCGTCCGCGATCATGCGGGACGGCGTCGAGCTTGACGCGCTCGCCCGCGACCAGTGACCGCGCCCAGTCATCGCCCGCCGCCGGCTCGACCCCGATCACACTCGTGCCCGGGTAGACTGCCTTGGCGGCGGTGGCACAGCCGGCGAGGAGCCCGCCCCCGCCGCAACAGACAAGCAGGAGATCGAGCTCGCCGACCTCTTCCAGCAGCTCGAGCGCCGTCGTGCCGGCGCCGGCCATGACGTCGGGGTGGTCGTAGGGCGGGATGAGGGCGGCACCCCGCTCGGCCGCGACGCGCGCACCGATGGCCGCGCGGTCCTCGCGGTAGCGGTCGTAAGTGATGACCTCGGCGCCGTAGCCGCGGGTCGCCGCGAGCTTGCTCGCCGGGGCGTCGGTCGGCATGACAATGGTGGCGGGGATGCCGTGGAGCTGGGCCGCCAACGCGAGCGCCTGGGCGTGGTTGCCGCTCGAGTAGGTGACGACGCCGCGGGAGCGGGCGGGGACGTCCAGGGCGGCGACGGCGTTGTAGGCGCCGCGGAACTTGAAGGCGCCGCCGCGCTGGAAACACTCAGCCTTGAGGTACACCCGGGCGCCGGTCCGCGCGTCCAACGTCCGCGAGGTGACGACCGGCGTGCGATGCGCGACGCCGGCCAGCCGCGCCGCCGCCGCCCGGACATCGGCAAACGTGATGATCGGTTCGGTCGCGTCTGCCGTGGCCGCCGCTCCCGCGCTTGGGTCGATGCTCATCTGTCCTCCGGTGGTCTCGCCCCGGCGTGTCCGCCCGTCCTCACATGCTCCCGCGCGCTTGGGCTCTGTCGCGCGGCGCTCGGGGGTGGAGAAGCGTAGCGGAACCTCGATCCACTTGGCTATCGAGCGAGGCCATGAACCAGACGACGAGCCAGCACTGGGAAGAAGACTCCGCAAAGATAGAGTCGCGACGAACCTACCGTAACTGTGGCGCGTCGATGCGATGCTGATCGCGGGACGGATTCGCTGGCAGCCGAAATCCGGCGGCCACCCGCCTCCTGAACGCCCCCCCGACCGCACCGCTAGACCCGCGGGGTCGTTGCCTTCCTAGTCTATCTGGGGGGCCGCGCGGACGGCACTCGTCGATGGGGCGTGACCGACGCCGACAACCTGGCGCCAGCATTTCTGTCGGTCTTCGTGCCGGTCATCACAGCCTACCAGCACTGGTGGCAGCGAACTTCGATTGCCCCGAGCATCGGGCGCAATATCGGCGTCCGGCCGCTGCAGGCGCGCCACCCACGAAGCGTCCGACCCGACCGATGACAGGGAGATGGATCTGGGTCCGACGAGCAAGGGAGCGGGGTCCCGGAACCCGAGACGGGGACGCCACTCGGCGTCCCCGCCTCTTGCACCGCTCGCCGGACTGGGCCGTCAATGTGGAGGCTAGCCAGCCAGGGACGAAGGTTCGGCAACAGCGAGGGGGTGCCGACCAGCGCCCCGTCGCGACGTTCGCTCGTCTCCGTTCGCTGGCCGTCGCGGCCTAACCGCGCGTCTGATTCAGGTGGCGGGGCAACGCTTCCCCGAGCATCGCGCGCTGCCAGTCCCGACCGAGCAGAAGGGCCGCCGCCCTGCACGGCGACTGGTCGGGAGTGTTGTGGGTCAGCCGAAGCCGCGTCCCGTCGCCGTCGGGATCGAGGTGGATCGTGACGGTCGTCGGCTCCTGCAACGGGCCACCCCGCCAGGTGAACGCCAAGCGTCGCTCGGGCACGACCTCGACCACCTCGGCATCCATCACGCCGTCAAAGCCCGCGCGCGGCTTCGTTCGCAGCTGGAAGCGGTGCCCGACCCGCGGCTCGAAATCGTTGGCGAGTGCCCAGGAGGCGATCCTGTCCCGGTCGGTCAGCGCCCGCCAGACGCGGGCGGTCGACTGGGTGGTAGAGAAGACGATCTGGCAGGTGTCGTTGACGCACGTCTTGTACTCGTCACAGCAGCCGCCGTTGCACGGCGGCTGGCCGTTGGGACAGGTGACGATCTGGCACTGCCCGTTGACGAATTGTTGCCCAGCTGGGCAGGTGACGGTGCCGCCGGCCCGCTGACATAGACTGGGACTCAAGCACCGGTTATTACCATTGGCGAAGACGCAGCAGTTGCAACCGGCCGTGCCGGCGCAGACGCCGGGGTCACTGGCGCACAGGCGGTTCGGGCAGGTCTGGGCCGCCGCCGGCGCCCGCCGCAGTCCCAGCAGCCCGAGCGCCCCGGGCGCCAAACCCTGCAGCACGCGCCGGCGATTAGCGCCGGTCGCTAACGCACGGGTAATTTCGTCAAACCGCTGTCCATCCATCCCGGGCCTCCCCGTCGAAATCGAACCCGATGCCCGGCACCATCGCCGCGCGGCTCTGGTGGCCACGATACGGGCGTGGTCGGATGAAGCCAATAGGGTGGCGACATTTCGGAGCGATCCGTGAGGTGATTTCCACAATCCACCCAGGTGTGCTCGATAGTCGAGTTCTTGATGGAGAACATTACTTTGGCGTAGGGCAGCAGCGTCCACCGGTCCCGGCCGTCAATCTGGAGCCGACGAGCTCAGGTCTGTCTGCCACCGTGGCCTCCGGCGGCCCTGTCCGGTCTGACCCCGTCCAACGCGACTGGCGTGCCACTACGCCGCGGTGGCCGCGAAGACGCCCGCCCAGGTGGCGCTGGGCGTGAAGCCGAGGAACCGGAACCCGGCCGCCTCGAGAAGGGCGGCGTACTCCTCGGGGCTGCGCTCCCGCCCCCCGGGCGCCACGAGCATGTTGAGGTCGGAGAACTTACTGTCGGGGTGCTCATTGGGCGGGCCGAGCTCCCGCTCGACGACCAGGAGCGTCGCCCCGTCCGCCATCGCTCGTCGGCACGTGCGGAGGATCCGGACGCAGTCCGCGTCCTCCCAGTCGTGGAGGATGGCCTTGAGCACGTAGGCGTCGCCCCCGCGCGGCACGGCGTCGAAGAAGCTTCCCCCGACGACCTCGCAGCGGTCGGCCACACCCGCCGCCTCCAGGAGCGACCCGGCTCCGCTGACGACGTGCGGCTGGTCGAAGAGGACGCCCCGCATCGCCGCGTGCTTAGCGAGGATCGCCGCCAGGAACGCCCCGTTCCCACCGCCGACGTCCACCACCGTCTCGAAGCGGCCGAAGTCGTAGGCCACCAGGACGGCGGCCGCCACCTGGCGAGAGAGGGAGGTCATGGCCCGGTCGAAGGCGGCCGAGCGATCTGGATCGCGGGCGCGAAGCGTCCAGGGGTCGGTCCCGTGGACGTGCCGGAAGGCGTTCTCGCCGGTCCGCACGCTGTGGAGCAGGGCGCCCCAGGCCTGCCAGTAGTACGGGTCGCCGACGAAGGCCGCCCACCCGCCGACCGACTCCGGTGCGTCGGAGCGCAGGCCGTCGCCGAGCGGCGTCAGCGCGAACCGATGGCCGTCCTCCTCGCGGAAGACACCGACGCTGGCGAGGGCGCGCAGCAGCCGATAGAGCGCGTCGGAGTGGGCGCCGGTGGCCGCGGCGAGATCGTCGCTCGCTCGGGGGCCGTCGGCCAGCAGGTCGGCGAGGCCGAGCGTGGCGGCGACGTGAATGGCCTGCGTCACCTGGTAGCCATTGACCGCCAGCGATGGCGCCTGGGCGCCCTGATCCATCGCGCTCCTCCTTCCGAGGTTGCTTGGCAGGCCGGGCTGGACGCTCCCGCCCACTCCCCGAATCCGAACGCGGGCGCGCGGGCCGACACTGGTCGGACGCGCCCCATCATACCCGCGGACGCGGGAAGCCTCGACACTCCCCCACGCCTTCGCCGTCAGAGCCAGCGCATGATCGCGACACGGGAGACCATGTGGGCTGAGTTGGTGGCGCGCTTCTCGAAGCGAGTCACCACCCGCCAGAACTGCTCGAGGCGGTTGATGAGGCGCTCGATGACGTTGCGCTCGCGGAAAAAAAGCCGAGGCCCCCGTGGATGGCGGGGGCCTCGTGTGGGTGCGGGGGCAGTCGGGAGGGAAGGGGATCCAACTGCCCGCCGGCAACCCGCGACTACGGTAGCGGGTGGACATCACGACGGCGCGGCCGTGGCGTCACGGAAATATCACGCGGCCTCGCCACGCCGTCATTCACGGCGCCGATCACCGCCGGCGCCGGGACAGCCGCCGACGCAACAGCACCGCGCCGCCAAACTGCACGGCAAGGGCGAAGTCGAGTGCAAGCCTGATGGCGACGCCCAAGGGGTCCACGATGGCTTCCTCTCGGCGAGCCAGGATTGGCACTGACGAGGACGCGCACGCCGGATGCCCGCACGAGAGCGGAGCCGGAGGGCAGACCGACGCCGTACTAACCAGAACATGGAGCATCGTCCATCCGACAGAGCGGGCGGGGACGACCGATATGAGGACGGGGCCCTAGACATAGACAGGGCCGGCCCAACGGCCGACCCTGTCTATCCCGTGCGCGCCTCAATTAATCGACCGGGAGATCCTCCTCGGCGGCGCACCGCGCCAGGTTCTCCGTCAGCCGGGCCACCGCCACCGGCGACCGGTTCTCGGAGGCGGCGAGGGCCCTCGTCAGGCCTTGCTCACAATTGGGGGCGGTCTCGCTGCGGCCTTGGGCGGATGCGGTCCCAACGCTGCCCAACGTCAGGGCCACCGCCGTGACGAGAACGACCAAGAGCTTGCGCATGACGTCCCTCCATGGGAATCGGTCCCTGCCGGACGACCAACCGTGCCCGACGCCGGCAAGGATGAGCCCGCCAGGCGGACCGCGCCATGGGTAATCCAGGCTACAGCAGGCATCCGTGTGGGGTCGGGCTAGGACCACCTCGGCGCGGAGAATCGTCAGTGACGGCCACGTTCCGCCACTGCCGCCAACGCCACTGCGGCGACAGCCGACGCGCTGTGTGGTCCTAGGAGCCCCGAGGGGCGCAAGGCAGGAGGTGCGACGCGCTGCGAGCCGCAGGTGCAGCGAGAGCGGCATCCTTGCGCCGATCGACCGGCGCGAGGCTCACTGAACGGGACGCGTTAGCGGCTCATGGGGATTGTCGCGCAAAGGAACCAACCGCTTCGGGCGGCGCCGTCCCCGTCCATCGTGGCTGGCATTCGCTCACCAACCTTCGCACGCTCTCCACTTCCCAAAGGGAAGTAATGTGACTGTTTCGTGACGGTGTGGTCGCATCGCCATGACACCCGCCGCCTATTGTTGGGCCATCGAACCGGACGATTCCCGCAAGCACGACGGAGATCCACCATGCTTCCCTATAGCGCCCACGCTGTCGTCGACGCCGTCCTCATCGAGGTCTACGGTCCCGAAAAAGCAGCCCGCCTCAGCCCCCTGGCCGTCTCCTGGACCGAGGCCGAGGAGCCGGTCATCTCCCGCGTCGTCCAGGGCGCCCGACGGCTCGCCGCGCGGGTCGTAGCCCTCGCCCTGTAACCCGTTCCGCCTGGCCGGTGCGAGGACGCACCGGTTCGCCACCGAGGTTCCGGATGATGTCCTTCCGCCGCCGCCCAACCCCTGCGCCGCCGACCGCCTTCGGCGCCACCGACGCCGAATTGACCCGCCTCAACGTCCCGGCCATCAACCGCGACCGCATCCACGCGGTGGCCATGACGCTACTGTACGGCAGTCGCCGCTAAGCGCCGCCAACCCGGACCGCCGCGGAGTTCCAGCCGCGGGGCCTGCCGGCGCAAGATCCATCGCCCGTACCGCCATGCGAGCGTCCTCCGTGCGTTCCGCAACATCGTAGATTTGCGCAACCTTAGTTACCCTGCTCCGGGAGCGCCGCCATCCCTGGCGTCCGTGCTTACGCGAGGGATGGCGGGATCGCGCGCCGAAGGGACCGACAGCGCCATCAGCTTCGACCCGAACGGCAACCGGGGGATGGCCCCTGGGCGGACGTGTTAGAGGCGGGGCTCCGGTAGTTCGGCGTCGCCGTTCACCACTATGATGGAGATGGATGACCGCGGGGACGCTGCGGGACCAACTGACGTCATGTCGTGGGTTCCGCGACAAGGAGCGCGATGCGCCTCGAATCGGCAATGCCCCAGGCGAGGACCAGGCCAGAGATTACAGTCGAGCGCGCCTTCGGTCCGGCCCATCGCCGGCTCGACGGGCAGCCACCGCTCGCCCGAGTTGCACCGCGGCTTCGAGGCCGCCACCACCTACCCGTGGGGCGTCCGCTGGGAGAGGCTGAAGGGCCACCCGGTTGGCTTCGAGCGGTCTCCCGGGTCTGGGACGGGGCGGACGCTCCTCCACCATGCCTCCGAGCCGGTTCCCACCTTCGAGCACGTCCGGGCGGTCGACCTCGGCGTCCCGTCGGGTGCCTATGAATCGGCCGGATCGGGTGGCCGCTGACGACATGGCGCCGGTGCGGGCGGCGCGACTGGCGGTCATGGCGGTCTTCTTTGTCAACGGGATGGTGCTGGGGAACTGGTTCCCGCGCATCCCGGCGGTGCAGCGCGACCTGGACCTCGGCGAGGCCGAGTTGGGCCTCGCGCTGCTAGGGACGGCGATCGGTGCGTTGCTGGCGATGCCGGTGACCGGCTGGCTGATCGCCCGTTTCGGTAGCCGGCCGATGACGCGAGCATCGGCGGTGGCGCTCTGCATTTCCCTGCCGCTGCCGGGAATGGCACCGAACCTGCCGCTCCTGGCGCTGGCGCTGGTGGCCCTCGGCGCGAGCAACGGCGCGCTGGACGTGTCGATGAACGCCCAGGCGGTCGCCGTCGAGCGCCGCTACGGGCGGCCGATCATGACGACGTTCCACGCGATCTTCAGCACCGGCGGTCTAGCCGGCGCGGCGCTCGCCGGTGTCATTGCCGGGGGCGGCGTCGATCCCTTACCGCACTTCCTCGGCGTTGCCGTACCGCTTGTCCTGCTCGCCATCGTCGCGTCGCGGCGACTCCTGCCGGCCGCCGTTGACGCTAGCGGCTCCGGACCGGCGTTCGCGCGTCCGTCGCGGGCGATGGCCGGACTCGGGATCGTCGCCTTCGGGGTCCTGCTCGGCGAGGGCGCGATGGCCGACTGGACGGCTGTCTACCTGAAGGAGACGCTGGAGACGAGCGCTGGTCTGGCAGCCGCGGGCTTCGCCGTCTTCTCGCTGATGATGGCGGTGGGCCGTTTCGCTGGGGACCGGCTGACGGAGCGCCTGGGTCCGGTCGCACTGGTGCGGGTCGGCGGCGCCCTGGCGGCGGCCGGGCTCGCGATGGGGCTGCTGGTCGGCGACCCCGCCACCGCCCTGATCGGCTTTGGCTGCGTCGGCGCGGGGCTCTCCTGTCTCTTCCCGATCGTGCTCAGCGCAACCGGACGAACGCCGGGCATCGCCCCCGGTCCGGCGCTGGCGGCGGTCTCGACGGCGGGGTACAGCGGCTTCCTGGCCGGGCCGCCGCTGATCGGCTTTGCGGCCGAGGCCGTGGGGCTGCGCGCCGCGCTCGGGCTCGTCGCCCTCCTCTGCGCGGCGGTGGCGACGCTGGCTGGCGCGGTCGGTCCGGCGCACACCGTCGACGAGGGGCGCGAGCCAGACGTGCTCGTGGCCTGACGCCACAGCAGGCCACCACCCGCTGCTACACTTTCGGAAGCCACGGCCACGAGCCGGCCACCGTTTCCACGTGCTCGCCTCAAGAAACGAGTCCCTCCATCAGCGCCAGACCTCGCAGCGCCGCGCTCCTCGTCACCCATGGCTCGCTGCTGCTGACGGCGATGATCTGGGGCGCCAACTTCACCGCGATCCGATTCCTCCTCGACCAGGTGGCGCCGCTCGACGTCGTTTTCCTGCGGGGGGCGGGCGCGGCGTTCTTCTTCGTCCTCGCGCTCCTGCTCACCGGCCGCCCCTTGCTCGCGATGCCGCGCCGGGACGTCGCCCGCCTGGCGGTCGTCGGCGTGATCGGGGTGACGGTGCTCAATCTGGCGATGGTCTTCGGCCAGTCGCGATTGCCGGCGGCGCTGGCCAGCCTGATCGTCACCAGCAACCCGGTCCACACCGCGCTCATCTCCCGGGTCCTGCTGGGCGAGCCGTTGACGCGACGCAAGTTGGCGGGGATCGGAGTGGCGTTCGCCGGCCTCGTGGTCGTGGTCCTCTACGGCTCGGAGGGACGGGCGGCCCTGAGCACGCGGGAGTTGACGGGGGTGGGGATCCTGGCAATTGCCCCCTTCTCCTGGGCGTTCTACACCGTGCTCAGCAAGCCGCTGCTCCGGACCTATCCGCCCGTCCACGTCGCGGCGTACGGCGCGATCGTCGGCGCCGCGGGGTTCCTGCTGCTGCCGCTCCTGCGCCCCGGGACGCTGGGTCGGATCGCGGAGCTGGATGCCGCGGGTTGGGGAGCGGCGCTCTTTGCCACGCTGGTCTCGTTCGTCCTCGCCTACATCCTCTGGTACCGGGGGCTGCGGGTGCTGACACCGAGCCAGACGGCGGTCTACGCGTACCTCGTCCCGGTCTTCGGCCTGCTCGCCGCCTGGCTGGTGCTCGGGGAGCGGCCGACGCCGTTCCTTCTCCTCGGCGGGGCGACGATCCTGGCCGGGGTGATCCTGACCAACAGCGGGGCCGCCGCCCGAGCCGAAGGTGTAACGGGGGAAGAGGGGGCGTCACGTCGCTCGGGGAGTGGAGGGGACACGGCGGAGACGGTTGGAGGGCGTCCGGCCGCCGCGGCGCCACCGGCCGGGGCACGAGGATCGTAACCTCGGACCGACGCCACCGCTTCACCTTCTCGGGGCGGCGCGAGCGGTGATCTTGGGCAACCTGCACAAGCGCCCGGCCAATTGTCCAGCGCCTTGCACGATGACGCGGCCGCGCCCCTGAGCTACGCTTGGCGCACCGTTCCCCCGGTTACGGGTGGTCAAGGGTGTGCCCGCGCGGCTCGGGTGCTGAACGGCATGGGCCGGACGCCCGCGCGAACCGGCAAACGGCGGCAGTGGATCGGATAGGGGAGGCGTGCCAGCGTGGCGACCGAAGTCATGACGATGAACGGGGTCGAGCGGGAAGCGATCCTCGGCAAGGCGCCGAGCAAGGACGACATCCTCCGGCGGGTCGAGGAGGAGCGGGTCGAGTTCGTCAACCTCCAATTCACCGACGTGATGGGGATCGTCAAGAGCGTGACGATCCCGGCCGGCATTCTCGACCACATCATCGACGGCGGGCAGTGGATCGACGGCTCCTCGATCGCCGGCTTCACCCGCATCGCCGAGTCCGACATGTTTCTGATGCCGGACCTCTCCACCTTCGCGGTGATCCCCTGGGAGCGGGGCGAGTTCACCACCGCCCGCATCATCTGTTGGGTCTATAGTCCGAACGGCGATCCCTTCCCGGGCGACCCGCGCGGCGTGCTGCTGCGCCAGCTGGAGCGGCTGGCCAAGCTGGGCTACACCTACAAGACCGGGCCGGAGCTGGAATTCTTCCTCTTCACCAAGGAGGGAGACAGCATCAACCCGCTCCCGCACGACCGCGGCG
>JAUJOZ010000080.1 GCA_030447415.1 Thermomicrobiales bacterium
GTCGGGGCGACGAGCAGCGTGCGCCGCATGCCCACGGCTCCGACCAGCATCCGGTGGCCCTACAGCACTCCCACGAGGCGTAGCGGCCGCGCCCGCACCTCGACCGAGCAGCGGCAGACAGTGCGCGGGTCGCTGGTATGGAGTCGGGTCAAGGTCGCCCGCCACGACCACTGCGTCTGTTGCCAGGTGCCGCGCCAAGTGACGACCGGCGCCCAAGCGGGCGCAATCTTCCTCGGTCAACGAGCGCAAGTTCAACTCCTCCTTACACGGGCCGGACTGCGGCCGCCCATTCCCTGATCACGCTGATGTGTCCCACGCCCGTCACGGTGGTGAGTTCCGCGTTGGGCAGCACGCCCTGCCACCACTCCCCGTGCTCCGGCCCCGCAAGCGGGTCGTTCTCGCCGAAGATGAGCAGGGTGCGCGCGCCCACCGCGTCCCACTCGAAGCCCCAGTGCGGAAGCGTGAAGCCGGCGATGTCTTGGGCCAGCCCGGCGAGCCCCTGGGAGAAGGCGGCTTCGAGCATCTCGCCGAGCCGCGCCCGCAGCAGAACATCGTTGAGGGCGTCGTCGTCTGCGGAGCTGCGGGCGAGCAGCGCCAGCGCCTCCTCGCTACGGGGATCGGCGGGCGCCATGGCCTGGAGTTGGGCGGCCAAGCGGGCATGCACTACGTCGGCTCCGTCGCCTCGCATCGACATCAACGACTCGTACTGTGGGGCCGGGATCCAGGGCACCTCCTCGTGGGGCGCGGGCGTCGCGACCACCACCACCGCTTCGACGGCCTCGGGATGCCGTGCCGCCAGGGCCAATGCCACTCTGCCGCCCGCCGACCACCCGACCGCCGTCACCGGCGTCACGCCCAACGCGCGCACGACCGCGGCGGCGTCGTCGGCGGCGGACGCGACCGTGGCCCACCGGCCGTCAGGCATCCGGTCCGACCACCCGTAGCCGGGCCGGTCCACGCCGACGATGGCGACGTCTGCCGAGCCAGTCGCCAACCCGAACAGGCCCGACCCCGGCGCAGGGTGCAAGAACACCACCAGGCGCCGACCGTCCGTCGGTTGCCCGTGGAAGCCGACCCGCCGGCCGTCGACCTGGATCGCCTCAGGCATCGGAGCCTCGCCGCTCCGGCGCCGACGCGTTACCGAGCGCCCACCCGGTACGCACGGCGCGCTCCTGGCGCTCGAGGTCGTCGCCCAAGGCGCCGAGGTCCCGCACCTTCCCCCGGGCGCTGACGTAACAGCCGGTGACGCCCGGGCGCAGCACGTCGTCGGGCGCGGCTACCACCCGAGTGAGGACGCGCGCCGCCTGGTCGGCCGAGCGGGAGCGCTGGACCAGACGGACGATCGGCCACATCACCTTCGGCGCGGGCATGCAGTTCGGGTTCAACGCGCGGGTCCCGGGCGTCCACGCCGGCCCGGGGTTGACGGCCACGACGCGCATGCCCTCCGGCCGGAGCTCGCGCCCCTGGGCGAGCGTGGCGAGGACCAACAGCAGCTTCGCCCGGGCGTAGGCCCGGAACGGCTCGTAGTCGCCCGCCTCGTCGGGGCCCTCGAACGGGTCGCCTCGGAACCAACTGAAGGCGTCCGAAGCCACGTTCACCACGAGCCCGTCCCGACACAGGACTGGCCGGAGCTGGTCGGTCAGGACCACGGGCGCGCGCACGTTGAGGGCGAGCGTCATCTCGGCGTCGTCCGCCGTGATCTGACGACGGGGCATCAGCCCGCCCACGTTGTTGACCAGCACGTCGACTCGATCGACCAAGTGCTTCACTTCGGCGGCGAGGGCGAGGTTGCCGTCGAGGGTGCTGTGGTCGGCGCGCACGAACCGGGCTCGAGGCGACCCGGCCGCCCGCAACGCCTCCTCTGTCGCTCTCCCCCGCTCGGGGTCGCGGCCGGTGACGACGACGTCTGCACGGAGCGACGCCAACTGGAGGGCGGCGGCGCGGCCTATGCCGGCGGTGGCGCCGGTGACAATTACGCTCTTGTTCCTCATCGTCGCAAACTCTCCTTTCAAGTCTCGGGACATGGCGGCGGCGGGCGGCCAGTAGTCACAACAGCCCGGGAACTGGGCCTGGGAGCAGCACGGCATCGCTGCTCCAGACCCGGTTCAGCCACGACAGCCGCTCACCAACAGGCCTGAGCAACGGTGGCACGAGGACTTCATCTGGAGCACCCGTCAGCTGAACCGCTTTAGCGGCGTTGCGCGCCCGCGTCGTCGTCGTGGAACCAGGGCGTGTAGCAGACCGCCACGAGCACGCCCTCGGGGCTGATCAGCCGAGCGGTTATTTGAGTCCACGGCTCGGTCTTGGCCCCGTGAAGCAGCTTGTACCCCTTGGCCTGGAGCTCCTCGGCCGCAGCGAACACGTCTTCGACCTCGAACTCCACGCCGGCGGTCGGAACGGGGACGTCGTTCGGCCACTCGTCAGTGCCAAAACACGCCCTAGCTGCCTCCGCGAGGGGCCACAAGCCGAAGTGCTTCACGCCCGGCAGCCGCTCGGTGAAGACATAGTCGCCTTCACCCCCCTCGAACTCGAGGCCGAGACCGTCCTGGTAGAAGCTTTTCGAGCGAGCTGGATCCTTGACGACTAGCGAGACGCTCGCCACGAACTGCACCTTCACGGGTCACCTCCTTTTCCATCTAGGTGATCGACACCGATGGCCGTCATCCATGGGGAGAGTCGCGTCCCATATCACGGCGAGGACGGCGGCTTCAGAGACCGCGGCGAACAGCGCGTCCGCAGCCCACGTCGTTGCCACTCGGGACGCGGCCGTGGTGCTCGAGGCGCGTCCGGCGACGACGGCTGGCCCGACGGCCCCGCGCGCGCGCCAATGAGCCTTCGCCCGAGAGGGCCCAAGGCGGGCGTGGATCTGGTGAAGCCGAGGGCGGCGAAGTGGAGCGCGTCGATCGCTCGGCCGGTGACTTGAGCACCATGACGGGTACTCCTCTCTCCTCTCCCAGTCCTGATGTTACCCGAAACTTAGGGTAGCACAAAAGTCGGTCCCGCTCAAGATGTCCGTCAAAGGATCTAGAGTTGGGCATGAGTGCCTGGACTGAGAGAACGGAAGAAGGAGCAGACGCGCCAGCACATCAGCGCCGTGGCGCGTCAGTTGTTCTTCGAGCGCGGTTATGACGCCGTCACCGTGGCCCAGATAGCCGAGGCGGCGGACGTGTCGGAAGCCACCGTCTTTAACTACTTCCGCACGAAGGAGGGACTGTTCTTCAGCGGGATGGACTCGTACGAAGCCGCCCTCGTCGAAGCCGTGCGGCAGCGAGCTCCCAGGCAATCGGTTCTCGGCGCGTTCCGCCGACACCTCCTCGACAACCTGGGTCGGCTCTCGGACAGGCGGGCGGCGCAGGGCATCGCCGCGGCGGCGAAGGTCATCGGGTCCAGCGCCGATCTGCAGAGCAAGGAACGCGAGGTACTCGCGCACCACACGCAGGCGCTCGCGACGGTGATCGCCGGTGACCTAGGCGGCGATCGCGAGGTGGAGGCGAGGGTCGTCGCCACCGCGCTCATGGGGGTCCACATCGCCCTCGTCGAGCTGGCCCGAACGCTCGCTGTCGGCGGCGTTGCGGGCGACCGCCTGGCGGAGGCCGTCAAGACCCAGGGCACGCGGGCGTTCGACCGCCTCGAGGGGGGGCTTCGCGGCTTCGGGCTCAGATTGGATGACACTCCGAGCCGTGAGCGCGAGCCACCGCTCTCCCGACGCAAGTCTCCCCGCTCTTCGTAGGCGTGCGCGCATCAAGCCTGCTAAGTCCGACTGCTCGTGCTCATCGGGGCAGTCCTGACACTCGTCTTCCCGCGTGGCCCCTCGCATCATCGCCGTCGTTCACAGATGTCGGCCCTGACGGGGCCACGGGGGAGACCCTCGGACCTCGGCG
>JAUJOZ010000081.1 GCA_030447415.1 Thermomicrobiales bacterium
CGCCACGTTGACATCGTGGAGGTCACTGGTTCGAGTCCAGTGTCGCCCACCCCCGTCTACCGAACAACGTCGCGAGTTCCCCCCATCACCTTCTCCACCGTCCCTCGTCCGCTCGGCCCGGACTGCGCTCGTGGGTTCTTCCAGCCTGCCTCAGCCTTCGCTCGACGCGCACCTTCCTGCCGCCCCCGTCGTTCGCGTCCGCGACCTGCGCAAGACGTATCAAGTGCCGCAACGGGAGGCGGGTCTCGCCGCCTCGTTCCGCAGCCTCGTCCGGCGCCAAATGCGCGAAGTCGCAGCCGTCGACGGCATCACATTCGACGTGGCACCCGGCGAGGTCGTCGGCTTCCTCGGCCCGAACGGGGCCGGCAAAACGACCACCCTCAAGATGCTCTCGGGACTCCTCTACCCGTCCTCGGGCGAGGTCCATGTCCTTGGCCACGTCCCCTCGCGTCGCGAACGGGCGTTCCTCCGGCAAATCACGCTCGTGATGGGCCAGCGCCAGCAACTCCTCTGGGACATCCCGGTCGCCGACTCCTTCGAGCTGCTCCGCGCGATCTACGCCGTCCCGATCGATTCCTACGCCGGACCCTGGCCGAGTTGACAGAGCTCCTCGACCTGGAGGAGCTACTCCGCAAGCCGGTCCGCAACTTGTCGCTCGGCGAGCGGATGAAGTGCGAGATCGCCGGCTCGCTCCTCCACCAACCGCGGATGCTCTTTCTCGACGAGCCGACGCTCGGCCTCGACGTGACGGCCCAGCGCCGCATCCGGGGTGTCATCGCCGGCTACGCGGAACGGCACGGGGCGACCGTCCTCCTGACCAGCCACTACATGGCCGACGTCGAGGCGCTCGCCCGCCGGGTCGTTGTCATCCACCGCGGCCGGCTCCTCTTCGACGGGGGCCTGGCCGCGCTGGTCGAGCGCTTCTCCCCCTTCAAGACGATCGTCGTCGATCTCGCCCGGCCGGCGGACCTGAGCCGCTACGGCGACGTCGTCGCGGCCGAGGACGGCCGAGTCACGCTGCGGGTGCCGAAAGGGGACGCACCGGCGGTCACCTCCCGCCTCCTCGCCAATCTGCCGGTCGAGGATCTGACGATTGCCGACCCCCCGGTTGACGAGGTGATCGACCGTGTCTTCACGGAAGAGTCCGTCGATCGGCCAATCCGCTCCGAACCGGAGCCGGTGACGGCGTGAACGATTGGCTTGCGCTCTATCGCGCCCAGTTCAAGACGACGATCGCCGGTCAGCTCCAGGACCGCGGCGCGCTCGTCATCTGGCTGCTCGGCCTGGTCCTCGAGCCAACGATCTATCTGGTCGTCTGGTCGACGGTCGCGCGCTCCCAGGGGGGCGAGGTCGACGGCTTCACCGCCGGCGACTTCGCCGCCTACTTCCTGGCGGTGATGATGATCAACCACGCCACCTTCACCTGGATCATGTGGGAGTTCGAGTACCGCGTACGGCAGGGGCAGCTCTCGCCGCTGCTGCTGCGGCCCGTCCACCCGATCCACCGCGACATTGCGGACAACGCCACGTACAAGCTGCTGACCCTACCGGTCGTGCTGGCGGTGGCGGCATTGCTGGCGTTGGCGTTTCGGCCGTCCTTCGCGCCCGTGCCGTGGTCCGTGTTGGCCTTCGTGCCAGCGCTGGTGATGGCCTTCGCCGTCCGCTTCGGGCTTGAGTGGACGCTCGCGATGACCGGGTTCTGGACGACGCGGGTGACGGCCCTCAACCAGATCTACTACGTGGCGTTCCTCTTCCTCTCCGGCCAGGCCGTGCCGCTGGCGCTGCTGCCGGATCCCGTCCGCCTCGCGGCAACCCTCCTCCCCTTCCGTTGGTTCCTCGCATTCCCGGTCGAGCTGGCGCTCGGGTGGCTCACCCCCGGCCAAACCCTCATCGGCTTCGCTTCCCAGGCCGCCTGGCTGGCGATAATCCTCGCCTCCCTGCGGCTGGTCTGGCGGCGCGGGGTGCGGCAATACTCCGCCGTGGGGGCCTGAGGAGCGTGACCCCCCTGCGCCTGCTCTGGCTGCACGTCAAGCTCGGAGCGATCAACGAGCTGCAATATCGGGCCAACCTCGCGCTGCAACTGTTGCAGTCCGCGATCGGGCTCGCCACGTCGCTGCTCGGGCTGGGGATCGTCTTCTCCAAGACCGACACCCTCGCCGGCTGGCGACCGGCTGAACTGCTGGCGATCGTCGGCGTCTACTTCATCGTCGGCGGGATGACGCAACTCGTCGTCCAGCCGAGTTTGTCCCGGTTCATGGAGGACGTCCGCCTCGGCACGCTCGACTTCACCCTGACCAAACCGGTCGACGCCCAGTTCCTGGCCAGCATCCGCCAGGTCGAGATCTGGAAGGGGATCGACGTCCTGCTCGGGATCGCCACGTTGGGCGTGGCGCTGGTCCGCCTCGGAACCCAAACGCGACCGGTGCAGGCGGTCGCCTTCGCCGTCGCCCTGCTGGCCGGCACGACGATCGTCTACAGCTTTCTGCTGATCCTGGCCACCATCTCGTTCTGGTTCGTTCGCGTCCAGAACATCTTCAACATCTTCCAGAGCATGTACGAGGCCGGCCGCTGGCCGATCGGCATCTACCCGCCGTGGCTGCGCGCCGCGCTCACCTTCGTTGTCCCCGTCGGATTCGCGATCACCGTGCCGACCGAGGGGTTGGTTGGCCGCCTGACCTGGCCGACCCTGCTCGGCGCGGTCGCCCTCGCCGTCGCCCTGCCGCTGCTCGCCCGCCGTTTCTGGTCAATCGGCGTCCGCCACTATTCCGGCGCCTCGGCGTAACCCGAACCCCTGGCGATCGTCCCGTCGATGCGCTCCACGGCGAACGGGCGCAGATCCAGCGTCACCGGTCCGTCAACGGCGCCGAGCTCTCGATCGACCCGCCGCCGAAAAGCATCTCCATCGGCTCCGGCCTGCCCCGCCGTCGTCTCATCGAGCAGCCGGACCCGTGCCGCGTCCAGGCGCGGCAACGCGACCGTCGGCGTCGTCGTCCGGTCGACGAAGCTGGCAACGAGGACCATAACCCGGTCATCGGACCGTAGGGCGAGCGCTTCGATGGCGAGCGGATCGGCGACTTCCACCGACAGCACCTCGCCCCCCGCGAACTCGGCGACATCGGCCAGGACGTGGTAGAGCGGGAAAAACATCTCCGGCCACGAATGGAACGCCGACACCCGTAAGGGATGGTCGCTGCGTTCCACGACGCCCCGCCACCCCGTCGTCTCAAAGTAGGTGAGGGAGTTCGCCCCGGCCGTTGCCAGGTGCCGCACACTCCCCACCGTCCACCCCGCGCCGAAGAGCGACGACTGCCGGGGATCGACAGACGATGGAAGTTCGCCTGGAGCGGGCGTCGGCTCCGGCCCGGTGGCGTTGGGATTGAACCGGGGGCAGAGGGTGACCGGACCGATCGCGAGCGGCTTCTCGCCGGCGATCGCCCGCGCACTGCAGACCGTCACCGCTTGCGCTTCCAGCGTTTCCACGAGCGACGCGTTGTCGAAGGCATGGACCTGCGGATTGACGGTGTAACCGACGACGTCCATCAACCCGAGCGGCACCGTTGCCCGATTGAGCTCGGTGAAGTATGCGCGCGACCCGCCCCCGATCGGAACGTCCAGACCGGCGCCGCGCAGCGCCTCCCGCGCCCTGGTCGCCACCGGCTCCGTCGTCACCAACTGCGACCTCGGAAAAACCAGCACCCTCGTCACCA
>JAUJOZ010000082.1 GCA_030447415.1 Thermomicrobiales bacterium
CAACACCCGCCCCTGGTCGACGTCGCACTTGCCCAAGTCCAAGAGGTACAGCTTCATTATCCCCCCTTCGTCCCCCCGTTGCGGACCCGTCCCGGCCCGCGCTTAGCGGCGGCGCAGGCTCGGATCGAGGGCCTCGGTCAATCCGTCCCCCAGGTAATTGATCGCCAGGATGACGATCATGATCGCCACCCCGGGCGCGGTGCTCACCCACCACCCGACCGAGAGCCATTGCCGACCGGCCGCCAAGTCGGCGCCCCACTCGGGGGTTGGCGGCGTCACCCCCAACCCAAGGAAGTTGAGCGTTGCCGCGGTCACCATCGCCCAGCCGAGCGCGGTTGTCGCGAGGATCGCGACCTGCGACCAGACGTTGGTCAGGATGTGTCGGGTGAGCAGGCGTCCGGGTCCGCAGCCCATGACCCGAGCGGCCAGCACGTATTCGCGCTCGCGCACCGAGAGCATCGTTCCCCGCACCAGGCGGACGAAGACCGGGACCAGCGAGACCCCGACCGCGATCTCGGCGTTGGTCAGACCGGGGCCGAGGACCGTCAGGACGACCATCGCGAGCAGCAGCCCGGGGAAGGCGAGCAGGATGTCCATCCCACGCATGATGACGGCGTCGTGCCAACCCTTGCCGTAGCCCGCCAGCGCACCCAAGGTCACCCCGACCCCGCCCGCGAGGCCGACGGCGATGAACGCGTAAAAGAAGGTCAGGCGGGAGCCGTACAGCAGGCGGCTGAGGACGTCGCGCCCGAATTGGTCCGTGCCCAGCAGATGTTCGGCCGACGGCGGCCGGAGCTTCGCCACGACGTCGACCCGCGTCGGATCGTACGGCGCCAGGACCGGCGCGAACGCGGCAACCGCGGTCAACAGGACCAGCACGCCAAGCCCAACGACGGCCGCCCGGTTGGCGAGGAACTCACGGATCACCGGGTTGCGGCGCCGACCCCGCTCCGTCAGCGGAAGGGCCGCAAGGAAGGGACGCCGACCGGAGCGGCGGGAGGCCGTGCTAGCCATACCTAATCCTCGGATCGAGCAGCGCGTAGCTCAGGTCGACCAGCAGATTGACGAGGACGTAGAGCACGGCGACGAAGATGACGATGCCCTGGATCAGGGGGATGTCCTTGGCCAGGATGGCGCGAACCGCCAACGACCCCACCCCTTGGCGGGCGAAAATGGACTCGACGACGACCGCGCCGCTGAGCAAGTTGGCAACCTGCAGACCGAGGATGGTGATGACGGGGATGACGGCGTTCTTGAGGGCGTGGCGGAAGACAACGAGGCGAGCGGCCAGGCCCTTGGCGCGAGCGGTCGTGATGTAGGGCTGGTTGAGGACCTCGATCATGCTGGCGCGAACGAGGCGGGTGATGATCGCCGCGAAGCCCCAGCCGAGGGAGAGCGCGGGCAGGACGATGGCGCTCGCCGACCCCTGCCCGAGCACGGGCAACAGATCGAGCTGGACCGAAAAGACGAGGGTCAAGAGGACGGCAAGCCAGAAATTCGGGATCGCCACGCCCAGGACCGAGATGCCCGACGCGAGCGCGTCGGCCCATGACCCGCGGCGCACCGCCGACAGGACGCCGGTGGGGAAGCCGATCAGCACGGCGACCGCCATCCCCGCCGCCGCCAGGCGGGCGGTGGCCGGGAACTGGGACAGGATTTCGCCGCGCACGTTGCGTTGGCTGACGAACGATTCGCCGAGATTGCCGCGGGCGAGCCGGCCGAGGTAGTCGAGGTATTGGACCAGAACGGGACGATCCAGTCCGAGCTGGTGACGCAAGGCGACGACTTGCTCCGGCGTGGCATTCGTGCCGAAGAGCATGGCCTGCGCCGGGTCCCCGGGGAGGAGATACAGGATCAAGAAGACGACAACCGACACCCCGAGGAGCACCGGCAGGGCGGCGATCAAGCGTTGGCCAACGTACCGCAGCATCGATCGCTCGGCTCTCCGTGGGGACGAACTGGCACCGCGCGACTCGTGGCCGAGCCGAACGGTAACGGGTAGGTGAATCGACCGTCGATGGGAACCGACGTCTCGGGCGTCGCGTATGATACCAGACGGGCGGGGCGTGGCCGGCGGCGTGCCCGTGGCAAGACGGCGCAATATGAGGAGGTTGCAGAGATGTCACGTCAGGGCTCACAGGTCCGGCTCGATCGCTGGATGTCGTCTCGCCTACACCGACGCCGGCTGGTCGGAACCGCCGCCGGCTTTGGTCTCGCCGGGATCTCCGGTCTCGGCACCGGACTGCGCCCGCGCCGCGCCGCGGCGTCGCAGCAAGGGGGCAAGCTCACCTTCGCGATGTGGCAGAGCCCGGACAGCCTCGACCCCGCGGTCACGGGGCTGATCTCCGCCGGCTACGTGCTGGGCCAGGTCTTCGAGCCGCTGATCTGGCACCGGCCGGGGCTGCAGGCCGAGACGGAGTTCTTTCCAGGTCTGGCCGAGGCGTGGGAGGTATCGCCGGACGCCACCACCTACACCTTCAAGCTTCGCTCGGGCGTTACCTTCCACGACGGCACCCCGCTCACCGCCGAGGCGATCAAGGCTTCGTACGACCACATCGTCGATCCCAACACCAAGTCGAGGTCGGCCGTCACGGCGCTTGGTCCCTACGACCGGACCGAAGTCGTCGACGAGTTAACGGCGCGGGTCGTCTTCTCGGAGCCGAACGGCGCGTTCCTGAACAACGTCGCCGACGCGCTCTTCTCGCCGAGCTCGCCGGCCGCGTTCCAGCAGTACGGGGCGGAGTACGGCCAGCACCCGGTCGGCACCGGCCCGTTCATGTTCAAGGAGTGGGTGCCGGACGATCACGTCACCATCGTGCGCAACCCCGATTACGCCTGGCCGTCGCCGATGGCGAAGATTCAAGGCCCGCCCAATCTGGAGGAGATAACCTTCCGCATCATTCCGGACGCGGCGACGCGGGTGAATGCGCTCAAGTCGGGCGAAGTCGACCTCGCCGAGAACCTTCCGCCGCAGGACGTCGCCGGCTTCAAGGAGGAGACCGACTTCCGCGTCTTCGAAGCGGCCGTCAGCGGCATGCCCTACTCGATCATGGTCAACGCCCAAAAGGCGCCGACGGACGACGTCAAGGTGCGGCAAGCGCTCCAGTTCGCGACCAATCAGGAGGCGATCGTCGAGGCGCTCTACTCCGGGGTCTACGAACCGGCCCACAACATCTTCCTGCCGCCGACGCTTGGCTACGACCCGGCGCTCGACCAGATGTACAGGTACGACCCGGAGCGGGCGAAGGCGCTGCTCGACGAGGCTGGCTGGACGATGAACGGCGACGTCCGCGAGAAGGAAGGCCAACCGCTGACGCTGAACTTCGTCAACATCGCCAACTTCGGGTTCGACGACATCTCCCTGGTCATGCAGTCGCAGTTCCAGGAGGTCGGCATCCAGAGCGAAATCTCGGCCCAATCCTTCCCGACGGTCGGCGAAACCTACAACCGGGGCGATCACCACCTGGCCGACTTCTTCTACTACGCGGTCGACCCGTACCTGATGCGGGCGCTCTACGCCTGCGATCAGGTCGAGAGCGGTTTCAACTGGATGCATTACTGCAACCCCGAGCTCGATGCGCTGGTGCAACAGGGGAACGCCACCGCCGATCCCGCGGTGCGGGGACCGATCTTTGCGCAGGCGGCGTGCTGGCTGCACCATCCGATGGCCCCCAAGGTCGATCCGCCCGCCAGG
>JAUJOZ010000038.1 GCA_030447415.1 Thermomicrobiales bacterium
GTCGCATTATGCGGGCGCTTGTGGCACCGTCTGTTAGCGACGCGATTTAGGGGTTCGCTTCTGGGTTTTGCTTGTTCTTTGCGTTCTTGGAAATGTACGTCTAGTTGGTGTTTATCGGCGGGGTGAAGTATGGCCTATGTGGGCCCGGCCGCCCTCGCGCTCGCCGCGGGGCCGCTCCGCGGGTTATGGTATCCAGCACGGTACGGGATGATGTCGAACGCGGGGCGTGCAGCCCCGCGCTCAGCCTCGTCGGCTTCTTCATCGGAACGGCATGCTGGTGGGTCCCGCCACGTCCCGAAGATTGAGCCGGCGGAGGCTGGCTTCTTGGGTTGAGCTTGGGAGATCGGGCTCCCCGGGCGGTCGGAAGCGAGTCGTTGCGCCAAGGTCTCGGGTGGTTGCGCTAGCATGGCGGTCGTCGAGACGCGGGAACTGACCAAGCATTTCGCCGGCGGTGTGGCGGCCGTCGACGGTATCGACCTGGCCAGCACCGACGGCGAGTTCCTCGTCCTGCTCGGTCCCTCCGGGTGCGGCAAGACGACGCTGCTACGGATGATCGGCGGCTTGGAGCCGCCGACGTCGGGTGACGTGCTGATCGGCGGCCGCGTCGTAACGCACCTGCCACCACGGGCGCGGCAAATCGCGATGGTCTTCCAGAGCTACGCGCTCTACCCGCACATGTCGGTCTACAACAACATTGCCTTCCCACTGAAAGCGCAGAAGGTGGACAAGGCGACCCAACAGCAAAAGGTGCAATGGGCCGCCTCCATTCTTGGTATTGACCAGTTGCTCAAGCGCAAGCCGCGCCAACTCTCCGGCGGGCAGCGGCAGCGGGTGGCGCTGGCGCGGGCGCTGGTGCGCGACCCAAACGTCTTCCTCCTGGACGAGCCGCTCTCCAACCTGGACGCCCAGCGTCGGGCATCGGCCCGGGACGAGCTGCAGCAGTTCCAGCGGCGGGTCGGGACGACCACCATCTACGTGACGCACGATCAGGTCGAGGCGATGGGGATGGGCGACCGGATCGCGGTCATCGACCGTGGGCGGGTCCGCCAGCTCGGCACGCCCCGCGAGATCTACGACGATCCGGCCGACACCTTCGTCGCCACGTTCCTCGGCTCGCCGCCGATGAACCTGGTGCCGCGCAACGGCCACCTCCTCGGCTTCCGCCCGGAGCATTTCGTCCCGGCGGAGCCCGGCGCCTCCGGCGCTGGGTCGGTGACGTTCCCCTTCCACGTCCACCGGGAGGAGTATCTGGGGGTGGAACGGCTCCTCTATGGAGAGATCGGCGAAGCGAAGGCGGTGGCGCGGTTCCCGGCGGGGGCGCCCCTGGCGGCAACACCCGGTGAGACCTATGAGTTCGCGGTCCAGACCAAGGAGCTCAAGGTCTTCGACCGTGAGTCGGGCCTGCGGCGCCACGGGGAGGTGCCACGCCTGTGAGCGCACCGGCCACCGCCCAGCGAGCACCTGGTCTCCAGCGAGGACGCCCCGGGGCCGGGTTTCGAGGGCGCTACCTGCTCGAGCGCGAGGGGGTGCTCGGCCCCCTGATGCTGCTGCCGGCGGTCATCTACATCGTCGCGTTGGTTGGCTTCCCGTTAGTGCTGGCCATCCTTTATGCCTTCAGTGACGTCAACGTCGGTGACCAGAGCCTCGATCTGATCGGGCTGGACAACTTCCGCGCCATCCTCGAGAACAGGACCTTCCGCACGGCACTCGGCAACACCTTCCTCTTCACCCTGGCATCGCAGGTGCTGGTGCTGATTCTGGCCAACCTGTTGGCCATGGTCCTCAACGCCGACTTCCATGGCAAGCGGCTGGTCCGTTTCCTGATCTTGCTGCCATGGACCACGCCGATCGCGCTCGGCGCGATCGGGTGGCTGTGGATGCTCGACTCGATCTACAGCCCAATCGACGCGGTGTTGCGCTACGCCGGCCTCCTCGGCCCGGACACCTGGTTCGGGCCGGGTCGAAACATGCAGTGGCTGGCAAAACAGGACCTGGCACGGCTATCGGTCCTGCTGGTGCACACCTGGCGTACCCTGCCGCTGGCGACGACGATCCTGCTCGCCGGCCTAACGGCGATCCCGCAGGACGTCAAGGACGCGGCTGACGTCGACGGCGCGGGGTTCTGGCGCCAGATGTTCTACATCCGACTGCCGCTGCTGCTGCCGATCATGGCGGTCGCGCTGCTGTACGGCATGGTCTTCACCTTCACCGACATGACCGTCATTTACGTGCTGACGGCTGGCGGGCCAACCGACAGCACACAGGTGCTGGCAAGCTATGCCTTCTACAAGGGGATCGCTGGCGGAGACCTGGCCCAGGGCGCGGCGATCGCGCTCTTCCTCTTCCCGGCGATGGTCGGCGTGGCGGTTCTGATGCTGCGCATGGCGCGGCGCACGGAGACGACGTAGGTGGCGGCCCCGGGCTCGGGAGCGGCGCCCCGGGCGGGAATGACCGACTCGCCAACGGCAGCGCGGGTGAGGCGGGTCGGAGCACGCGGCGCGCTCTACGCGGTGGCGAGCTTTTTTGCGCTGTTCGCCGCGCTCCCGTTCGCCTGGATGGTGCTGACAATTTTCAAGCAGGACGCCGACCTCTACAACCGACGGAACAACCCCTTCCTCTACAACAAGCCACCGACCTGGAAGAACATCGACCTCCTGGTGAACGACACCGAGTATGTCCGATTCGTCCTCAACACCCTGTTCGTGGCGGTCCTTGTGGTGGCGATCACGCTGGTGGCCGTGGTGCCGGCAGCTTACAGCCTGACACGGCTGGCCGGGCGCTGGGGCGAGGGGCTGGGGATCGGCATTTTCTTGGTTTACCTCGTGCCGCCGACGCTGCTGTTCATCCCGTTGGCCCGAGTGGTGGCCGATCTGGGGTTACAGAACTCCAGGTGGGCCATGGTGGTGGTCTATCCAACCTTCACCATCCCCTTCTGCACCTGGCTGTTGATGGGCTTCTTCAAATCGATCCCGTGGGATATCGAAGAGCAGGCGATGATCGACGGCTACAGCCGGCTCGGCGCCATCTGGCGGACGGTCCTGCCCATCTCGATCCCGGGCCTGTTGACCGTCGTCGTCTTCACCTTCGCGCTGACGATGCACGAGTTCGTCTACGCGCTAGCTTTCGTCTCGTCGTCGGAGAACAAGACGATCAGTATCGGGGTGACGACGGAGCTGATTCGCGGCGACGTCTTCTTCTGGCAGTCGCTGATGGCCGCCGCGGCCATCGTCGCCATTCCCGTCGCCCTGCTCTACAACCTCTTCCTCGACCGCTTCATCGCCGGCTTCACCCTCGGCGCCGTGAAGGGGTAGGCGCACCGCCCCGCACCTCCTGGCAATCCACCGAACCGGCGCAACGCGATGGATGGCGGCGGCCCCCCTTGCCGGCTCTGATGTCGTGGCGACCGGCGGAGGCCGGGAAGCGTCGCGGGTTTCCCCTCGACAACCACCCTCACCACCCCAATGATGCGCCGGCGCGACGATGTCAGGCGAGGGCGCGAGTGGGAGGTGGGTCATGACGTCGGTCACGAACCAAGAAGCGTCCGGTGCGCAGCACGTGGAAAGCCCGGCCCGCTTCCGGCCGAGCGACGTACTCCGGCAGGTGATGATCCAGGATCTGGCCGTCTCTCCGGACGGTGCCTGGGTCGTCTACGGTAAGCGGACCATCGAGGACGGGAAGTACCGCAAGCGACTGTGGCGCATCCGGTTCGACGGCGGCCCGCCGGAGCAGCTGACCGTGGCCGACGCCAGCGACGGACGTCCTCGCTTCTCGCCGGACGGTCGCGCCCTGGTGTTCCTGTCCGACCGCTCCGGCCGAGTCCAGCCCTGGGTCCTGCCGTTTGCCGGCGGCGAGCCGCGTCAGCTCGCCGACGTGCCGGGCAACGCGAGCGGGGCCGAGTGGTCCCCGGATGGTCGCCGGGTGCTGGTCGTGGCGGGCAGCGGCGAGCAACGCTACGTCCTAGGCGACCCGGAGGATCCGATTGCCCGCCGCATCACCGACTTCACCTGGCGGCTGGATGGCGTCGGCTTCCGCGACCAGGTGATGAGCGTCTACGTCATGCCAGCTGACGGCGGGGAGCCGCGGCGGGTCACCGACCCGGCGTACAACGTCACCGAGGCGCGTTGGTCGTCCGACGGGGCGCGCATCGCCTTCCTCGCCGACCGACGTCCCGAGGCGGCGTTAGGCGAGCTGACCCAGGCCTGGACCGTGCCGAGCGAACCCGGAGAGGACGCACCGGCACCGGAGCCACTGGCGCGCCTGGGAGGTGCCATCACCGCGCTGACCTGGTCGCCGACGGGGGCGCTGGCGGTGCTCGGGGTGGACCATGCGGAGGCGCCGAGCTGGGCCAACGCCAACCTCTACCTGGTGGAGGCGGGCGGCACTCGTCAACTCGGGACCGAGCTCGACCGCCCGGCGGCGAACGCGACGTTCGGCGACCTGATCGACCCCGAGTCATCGGTTTCCATGGCCTGGCTCGACGGCACGATGCTGGTCTCCCTGGTCGGCGATCAGGGCAAGACGCTGCCGTACCGGTTTGACACCGCGGACGCCGAGGGTCGCGCCGAGCTGCTGGCCGAGGACGAGGTGGTCTGCACGGCGGTGGCGACGGGCGGGGGACGCGTCGCCGTGGTCGCCAGCGACCGCGGGCGTCCGGGCGAAGTCTACGCGGTCGAGGAGGGAGCGTTGCGACCGCTGACCACCGACGGGTCGGCCTGGCTGGAGCCGTGCCGGCGTGATCCCGTTCGGCACCAGATTGCCCACGGCGACGGGACGGAGTTCGACGCCTGGCTCGTGGCGGCGGCGGACGACCGGCGGCCGGGGCCGCTGGTGATTCAGATCCACGGCGGGCCGCACGGCGCCCATGGGCCGACGCCGTGGCTGGAGATGCTGGCGCTGGCCGACGCGGGTTTCCATGTGCTCTATCCCAATCCGCGCGGGTCCGCCGGTTACGGCGAGGCATTCACCCGCGCCATCCATGGCGACTGGGGAAATCTGGATGCGGCCGACGTCCTCCGGCTGGCGGACTGGGCGGTGGCGGAGGGTCTGGCCGATCCGGCGCGGATCGGGGTGCTCGGGCTCTCCTACGGCGGCTACATGGTCAACTGGCTGCTCGGGCACGCACCGGGTCGGTCCGCCGCCGGAGTGAGCGAGAACCCCGTGACCGACCTCGTCGCCTGGTCCGGGGAGGCGGATCTCACTGGCTGGACCGGGGAGCGCTTTATCGGGGTTGGCACCCTGCCGGACAACCTCGACGCCTTCCTTCGCCACTCGCCGTGGGTCGAGATCGCGCGCAACGAGGCGCCGCTGCTCATGCTCCAGTCAGAGCGCGATCTGCGTTGTCCGCCGGGGCAGACGGAATTGGTCTTCGCCATCCTGCGCACGCGCGGGCGGACCGTGGAGATGGTGCGGTACCCGGACGAGGCGCACTACCTCGTCGGCGTGGGACGTCCGGACCGGCGCGTGGACCGGATGGAGCGGATCGTCGCCTGGTTCGAGCGCTACCTGTAGGATGTGGCAGGGCCGGTCCGCGAGACAGCGGCGAGCATGGTGTTCCTCGCCGCCCTGTCCGAGCGGTATCGGGTCAGCTACCTTGAGGCCAGGCGGGAGTTCGCGGCGGAGGGGCACGACCCGGTGGCCGCGGCGTCGCTGGGCGCCGCCGCCGAGCGCCTGAGTGCCAACCTTGACTTGGTCGTCCGCGACCTGCGGCGCCAGACCGGTCCGGCCAATCTGCCGGCTGGGTGACTGCCTGAGTCGGCCTTCAGGCTGGTCAAGGGCGACCAGTACGTGGGGCGGCACTCGTTCCGGCAGGGGCTGAACGACTCGCGGCGCCAGGTCGGCGGGCATGTCGGCGACGACATTCGGGCGTGACGGCGTCGGCGGGGGTATGGCACGGAAATCCTGCGGCTTGAGCGGACCAAGGCGCAACGGCTTGGGCTGACGCGCGTGGTACTGACATGCCACGAGGACAACGTCGGGTCGCGGAGGATCATTGAGTGCAACGGCGGGCAGTTGGAGGATGCGGTCGCGGTCGCGGACCAGCCGGTCAAGAAGCTCCGGTACGGAATTAACCTCCGCCCGGGGGTCGGCGGTTGATCCAGCCGGCGCGGTGCGACCGTAACCGAAGTCCGAGCGGGTTGCGCTGGTACAATTCCGGCGGAGGTCCCCCACGGCCGTGCACCGCGACGCACCTCACGCCCCCACCATCCCGCCCTTGACCGCGCCCCTAGCGACGAACGCGGATGGCACGTCCCCGCGGGATGTCGCCGGGATCGCGGCGTTCGGGGCGCGGGTTGCCGAGAACGTCGGGCGCGTCGTCGTCGGCAAGCGAGACGTCGTCGAGCTGCTCCTGGTGGCGCTGCTGTGCGAGGGACACGTCCTGATCGAGGACGTGCCGGGTGTCGGCAAGACGACGCTCGCCCGTGCCGTCGCCCGCTCGATTGGAGGCGCCTTCCGCCGCATCCAGTTCACCCCCGACCTCCTCCCCTCCGACGTCGCCGGCATCGCCTACTTCAACCAGAAGCTGGGTGACTTCCAGTTCCGGCCCGGCCCGGTCTTCGCCAATGTCGTCCTCGCCGACGAGATCAACCGCGCCACCCCGCGCACCCAGTCGGCGCTGCTCGAGGCGATGGAAGAGCGAACCGTGACGGTCGAGGGCGAGACGATGCCGCTGCCCCGTCCCTTCCTCGTGCTGGCGACAGAAAACCCGATCGAGCTGGAAGGGACGTTCCCGCTGCCGGAAGCGCAACTCGACCGCTTCCTCGTCCGTCTCGCGGTCGGCTATCCGTCGCACGCGGAGGAGGACGCCATCCTCGACCGTTCCCGCGCGGAGGCGCCGCTTGCGGCGCTGGACGCGGTGGCGACACCGGCGGAGCTGGAGGCGGCGGCGACGGCCGTCCGAGATGTCCATGTCGCCGACGACCTTCGGCACTACGTGACGAGCGTCGTTCGAGCCACCCGGGGGCACGAGGCGGTCGGGCTGGGTGCCAGTCCGCGGGGGTCGCTGGCTCTCTTCCGCTGCGCGCGGGCCCTGGCGGCGCTGCGCGGCCGGGCGACCGTCCTGCCCGACGACGTCAAGGCGCTGGCGATCCCGGTGCTAGCGCACCGCCTGGTCTTGGCACCGGAGGCGCGGCTGCGCGGCCGGGACGCGGCCGGCATCCTGGCTGAGATCCTAGCGATGGTGCCGGTCCCGGTCGAGGGTGCGGTCGGGGTCGCTTCCTCCCCGCCCGACAAGGCACGCGATGTCTCCCGGTCGTCGGATTGACGGTTTATGTCTAGCATAGTCGCCCCCCGAGAGCCGTCCGGGGGCGCCGGGCCGAGTGCGACGCACGGCCTCTTCTTCGGCCGAGTCTGGATCCTCGGCGCGGCGGCGGTGCTGCTCGTCGGCATGGCGACCGGACGGCGAGCACCGGCGCTGCTGGCGCTGTTGGTCCTCGCTTCGGCTGGTCTCACCTTCGCTTGGAGTCGGGTCGCGTTCCGGGGCGTCGCCTACGCGCGGACCCTATCGGCCAACCGTGTCTTCCCCGGCGATGAGGTGATCCTGACGGTCGGGGCCGTCAACCGGAAGCCGCTCCCTCTGCCCTGGCTGACGATCGAGGAGGAGATCGGGGCGAGGCTGGAGGTGGTCGATCGGGAAGCGTTCCCGAGCGGCACCGATGGCCGGCGGGTAGTGCGCATCGCGACGAGCCTCGGTCCGTTCGAACGGGCACGCTGGCACATCCGCCTCCGCTGCCCGACGCGGGGTCTCCATCCGCTCGGCCCGGCCACCCTCCGCTCCGGCGACGTGTTCGGCTTCTTCGCCACCCGGCTGCAACTCCCGGCGGAACCCGACGCGGCGATCCTGGTCTACCCGCGCGTCCACGCGCTGGCGGACCTTGGCTTCCCACCCCGCCGCCCGCTCGGCGAGCGGCGGGTCGTCCGCCACCCCCTGACCGACCCTCTGCGCCCGGTCGGCATCCGCGACTACCGGCCGGAAGACCCCTTCCGCGCAGTCCACTGGAAGGCGTCGGCGCGGCAGGGGCGGCTGCAAGTACGGGTCGAGGAGCCGACGAGCGAGCTCCAGCTCGGCGTGTTCGTCAACCTCGACACGTTCGACCGCTACTGGGAGGGGCTCGACCTCGACCTGGCGGAGCGGGCGATCGAAGTTGCCGCTTCCCTGGCAGTGTGGGCCGAGCGCCAGCGCTACGCGGTCGGCGTCTACGCGAATGGCCTGGTCGGCGGGTCCGACCAGGCCATGCGGGTGCCACCGGGACGGGGACCGGCGCAGGTCCCGCTCGCGCTGGAAGGACTGGCCAAGCTGAACCCCTACGCCACCCACAACTTCGCGCGGGTGCTGCGCCGGGAAGCGGCACGCTTCCCGTGGGGTAGCACCTTCGCCGTCGTCACCTCGCGTCTCCCCGAGCCGCTGGTCGCGCTCCTCGCGGAATTGCTGGCGGCCGGGCACCGCGTCGTCCTCGTCGGGCTCGGCGACCTCCCGGTCCCACCCCTGCGCGGTCTCGTCGTTCGCCGCCTGGCAGGCGAGCGGCTGATCCCAGGGAATGGCGCGGATCTACGTGGGGATGATGGGGTCGTCGACCAAGATCACGACGAAGCGCATCTGAAGAGATTGGTCGATTCGCAGAGATTTCGACCATCTGTGGCCGGAGGGTGAGGGAGCATGCCCATCTACCGCATGGATGCGTCGGGCAACTTCGTGCCCTTTGAGGAAACACCATTCGGTGATTTTGAGCGAGTGTTGGAGGACTGGATCGAGGCCAACCCGCACCTGCTCCTCGACGGGGAGCGGATGGCAATCATTGGTCGCCAGACCCGCACTGCCTTCGGAAAAATCGCTGACCTGTTAGGCATCGACGAGACCGGAGCGTTGGTGATCATCGAACTGAAGCGGGGCGAAACCCCGCGGGAGGTGGTCGCTCAGGTTCTCGAGTACGCCGCGTGGATCGACTCTCTGGCACTCGATCAACTCGACGCGATTGCAGCCGCGTACGCCGCGACGCGCGGCAACGTCGTTACTGGCGTAGCGGACATCTATCGATCGGCCTTCCACTCGAGCCTTGATAGAGACGAGCGAGCGGCCGCGATTGGGGTGGAGCAGACCGCGAGCGAGTTTGACGACGATGAGCTCGATGATGAGGCCGAGGACGACGACGAGGTGGACGGCGAGATCCTTTCCCGGGATCTGTTCGAGCATATCACGCCGAACCACCGACAACGACTGATTATCGTCGCCGAACAGTTCTCCGGGGAGGTCGAGCAGACGCTGCGCTACCTCCGAACCCGACTCGGCGTCGACGTGAGCGGGGTCCAGTTCAGCATCCACACGGCGGGCGGCGAAACCATTGTCCATACGAACGTCGTCGTGGGACGGGAGCCTCCCATCATCGCCACGGGAAAGACACCAAAGAAGGGGACGAGCGCGCGCGGGCCGGAAGCGGATGACTCAATCATGGCCCGAGCCAAAACGGAGTTTGTCCGGAAGGCACTGACTTCGCTTGAAGACTGGCTTGACGAGAAAGCGTCCTGGGGTTTTGAGCTACGCCATGGCGCTGGCTCGAATCACTACCTCAGCCATCGCGGCCGACGCCAACTAACCTACTATTACGCGAGCAGTTGGTTACGCTGCGTTCTCTACGCGCCAAAGCCGCGGGAGATCGATGTGCTTCGGGCCCGCCTCAGCAAGCCCGACCAAATGACGAAGAAGCGCAAGGGTCGCATCGGTTTTCATGTCGCCAGTGATGGAGACCTCTTCGTTCTCCAGGAACTTTTGCTGGAACGGACGGCGGGGTCCAATCCTTAGCGACGGACCCGGCGGGAGTCGGGCGCCTCAGGATTGCCGCAGCCCGGAGTCGCCAGCGGAGTCGAGCACGTATTGGCCGCCCGCGGCCGTGTGGATAGTCCCACGACGATGCGCCAAACGCGGCGTCGCACACGACAACAACGGTGTAGGGGCAGGGCAGCCGTGATTCACCAGCCATCGCGGCATCCCATTATGACGGCATTGGGCGACTCGCTACCGGCTTCGCTGGAGTGGCGGACCGAGCTGCTCCTCATCGCGCTTGTGGCGGCGGAGACGGCGGCGCTCTGGATCGTGGTCGAGCTCGTTCTGGCGTCACCGCGGGCGATCGGGGGCGCCGTCCCGCCGCTGGCGCTCTTCGTGCTGCTCTACGGCGCGGCGATGACGCCGCGGCTGCTGGACGCGCTCGACATCTGGGACCGCGCCTACGCTCTCCTCGCGGCACTCGCGATCGCCGCCACCAGCGTGGTGGCGATCAAGCTGGCGGCCTTTCCCCACCTCAGCTGGTCCGATGGCGCCTGGTTACACCAGACGGCGGACGCGCTGATCGTCCGGCCGGTTGAGACACGCGTCCCGGTCTGGGGGGTGGTGCTGGCGTCCGCCTACGCCTGGTGGCGCGGGCGAACTCGAGCGACGCCGTCAGTGGACACCGCCCACACCATGCTCCGAGGGGGCACCCTGGTCGTCCTCGGCGGGGTCGTCGCCCACGCCTTGGGTAGTCCGGCAGGCCGCGACGAGGCGGTCAGCGGTGCGGTGCTGATCTTCTTCGCGGGTGCGCTCGCCGCCGTGGTTCTCGCCCGCCTGCGCCTGGAGCACGAGCGGGAGCCGGGTTCGGGATGGGTTCGTCGACGCTGGCTGTCGGCGGTGCTGCTCCCCGTCGTGGCGGTCCTCGCCGTCGCCGTCCTCGCGGTCGGGGTCTTCACCCGGGACCTGCTCGACACGGTGATCTGGGCGGTGGCACCGCTGGTCTGGGGGATCGGCGTCCTCTTGCGGGTGGTGGTGGTCGCCGTCGTCGCGGTCAGCTTTGTCCTGGTGTCGCCGCTCCTCTGGCTCCTTGACGGCCGCCAACGACGCCCGGTCATGCTTGAGCTGACGCCGGCGCCGGTCACCGGACCAGACGGCCTCGGCGATCCGGTGGCACGGGTGGCGGAGACGCCGGACCCGATTCGCTACCTCGTCGCGCTCACCGTCCTCGCGATCCTCTTCGGCGGCGCCACTCGGTTCGTCCTGCGCCGACGACGGCGCGCCGGCACGCCGGCCGACGAGGACCGGGCGTCCGTTCTCGACGTGAACGACCTGGTTGCCGGCTGGGCCGCACGGGTACGAGACCTTGCCCGCCGGGCTCGCCGGGAGCCGGATCCGCTCGCCGCGCTGCGTGCGGACCGCCAATGGGTCCACACGGTGGCGATCCGGGACACGTACCGACGACTCCTCCGCTGGAGCGCCCATCGCGGGATTCCCCGTACCGAGGCGACGACCCCCGGGGAGCACGCGGCCCGCCTCGCCGCTTCCCTGGCCGGTCGGAAGTCGGACCAGACCGGACCCGATGAGCTTGCCGTCCTGATCGAGCGCTACCACGCCGCCCGCTACGGCGATGGTCCCGCGACCGCGGCGGACGCGGCGGCTGTCCGCGCGGCGTGGCGGCGGCTGCGCCGGGTCGGGGGAGGCTGACGGCCCATGGCACCATCACCGCCAGGGGCGCCGCTCGGGCTCTACCTCCACGTCCCCTTTTGCTCCCACGTCTGCCCGTACTGCGACTTCAACACCTACGGCGGGCAGGAGGCGCTGATTCCGCGCTACGTCGCCGCGCTGGAGCGGGAGATCGGAAGCCGAGGGGCGGAGTTGGGTGAACGGCGCGCGGAAACGATCTTCTTCGGCGGAGGGACGCCGTCGCTGCTGCCGGCCGCCGCGATCGGGCGGCTGGTGAGCGCCTGTCGGGTGGCGTTCGACCTCGCGCCGGACGCCGAGGTAACGCTCGAAGCAAACCCGACGAGCGTCGACGAGCGCTACTTCACGGCGCTGCTGGAAGGGGGCGTCAACCGCCTCAGCCTCGGAGTGCAGACGCTGCAGCGCCGGGGTCTGCGGGTACTCGGCCGCCGGCACGAGGCGGTCGACGCCCTCGCGGCCCTCGCCGCCGCCCGGGCCGCCGGCTTCACCAACGTCAGCCTCGACCTGATCTTCGGCTGGCCGGGTCAAACCCTCGCCGCCTGGGAGGACGATCTGGTGACGGTGCTCGGCGGAACCACGCTCCCCGAGCACCTGTCCCTCTACAACCTGATCGTCGAGCCGGGCACGCCGATGGCGGATGCGGTGGCGCGCGGCATCCTCGTCGTCCCGGACGACGACACCGCGGCCGACCTCTACGAGACGGCGATGGCGCGGCTGGCGGACACTTATGTCCACTACGAGGTCGCCAACTGGGCGCGCGACCCGTCGCTGATGTCCCGCCACAACCTGATCTACTGGCGCAACGGCGACTACGCCGGGTTGGGAGCGGGCGCCCACGGTCATGTCGCCGGCCGGCGCACGATGAACCACCTCCTCCCGGCGACCTACGTCACTGCTGTGGAAGCGGGGGACGCGCCGATTTCGAACGTCGAGGCGATCACGCCAGAGACAGCGACGGGCGAAACGATGATGCTCGGACTGCGCCTGCTGCGGGAGGGGATCAGCGAAAGGGCCTTCGCGGCGCGGCACGGACAGACGCTGGAGGCGATCTACGGGCCCATCATCGCCGAACTGACCGAACTGGGGTTGCTGGAGCGCTCGCCCGACCGGGTGTGCCTGACGCGACGCGGCCTGATGCTCGCCAACGATGTCTGCGCCCGGTTCGTGTGAGGCCACTCATCCAAACAGGACCGGCAACGCATCGGACCCGGTATTCGACTGCTCGGCTCACCCCAAGCGCAATCGCGTCAAGCGGCTGATCAGCCGGCTTGGGTCCTGACGACCGGTGGCGACGTGCGCGGACGAGTGGGCGTCCTAGGATCGGACCGTCCGAAAAGCCGGGGGCGTTGATGTCAACGGAAGCGAACAAGGTCGTCATCCGCCGGTACATCGAGGAACTGAACCGGCGAAACGAAGCCGTCATCGACGAGCTGATCGCCGATAACTTTACCTTCGGTATGCTCCACGCGACCTCGGTCGACACTTCAGAGCCGTTGGTCGGGCGCAACGTTGTCAGACAAGGGTATCTGCGCAACACCTCCGCTTTTCCCGACTACCATGTCACCATCGAGGAACTGATCGCTGAGGGCGACAACGCCGTGATGTTCTGAACACATCATGTCACCAACGGCGACGACGATATGGGTATTCCAGCGACCGGCATGGAGATTCGGGGGGCGGCGATCAGCATCTATCGCATCGTCCACGGGCAAATAGCGGCACCCACCGGACCAATTTACCGACACGCCCTAAACGGCGGAGGCTCGTCTCCATGCTGTCCCCGGCGAAAGCGCCGACTACAATAGTCTCGATTCGCTCCGCGCGGCTGCGACGCCATCGTCACGAGCGGTCCCAGTGACAAGCCGGACGCCTCTTGCTTCCCCTGCCGAACCGTCTCCCGTCGGTCCAGCGGACGACGCGGCGCTGACGCGATACCGCGCGGCCGTGGCGCGGCTCGACACGCTGATCGAGCGGAGCGCGCCGTCCCGAGACATGACGCCGACGGCGATCCGCGCCCGGGCGGAGGCCCGGGTGGCGCGCCTGCGGCGCTTCCTTGCCTTCGCCGGGAATCCGCAGGACGCGGTGCCGATCGTGCACGTCGGCGGGACATCGGGCAAGGGTTCGACCAGCACGGCGATCGCGGCCATTCTCACCGCTGCCGGCTACCGGGTCGGGCTCTACACCTCCCCCTATCTCCAGGTCGCGACCGAAAAGCTCCAGCTCGATGGCCGGCTGATCGCCCCGGACGCGTTCGCCGATCTCGTCGCCGACGTGATGGAAACGGTCGAGGCGTGGCTCGGCGCGGGCGGCGAGCCGCTCGGCTACGCCGAGGCGTGGACGGCGTTGGCAACGACGTGGTTCGCCCGCGAGCGGGTCGAGGTGGCGGTGATCGAGGTCGGCGCCGGTGGCCGCTTCGACGCGACGAACGTGGTACGGCCGGCGGTGAGCGTGATCACCACCGTCGGCCTCGACCATACCGAGACGCTGGGCAACACAATCCCGGAGATCGCCTGGCACAAGGCCGGCATCATCAAGGTCGGCGCGCCGGTCATCACCGCCGTCGCCGATCCGGCGGCGCTGGCGCCCATCCGGGCAGAGGCGGCCCGGGTGGGAACGGACGTGACCCACGTCGCTCCGGGCGAGACGTTTGACGTCCTCGAGAACGGTCCAGCGGGCGCTCGCTGGCGGGAGCTCGCCGGTGGTGAACGGGCGCGTGGCGCCACGCCCGTCTACGCGACGGCGTTGCCTGGGCGGTTCCAGGCCACCAACGCGGCGACCGCCGTGGCGGCGGTACGGGCGCTGGCCTCGCAGGGGTTCGCCCCGCCGGAGGAGGCTATCCGCGCCGGGCTGGCGTCGGCGCGCATCCCCGGACGGCTGGAGATCGTGCCGGTGTCCCCGCAGTCACGGCCGCGCGTGGTGCTCGACGGGGCGCACAACCCGGAGAAGGTCGCCGCCGTCGCGGCCGACCTGCCGGAACTGCTGGCGCCGCGGCGCGGTCGGCTGGTGATCGTGCTCGGTACGCTCGAAGGGAAGCGGTCGGCGGAGATGGCCCAGCTCCTCGTCCCCCACGCCGACGCGCTGGTCCTCACGACGCCCCGCGTCATAGCCAAGCCGGCTACGAGCGGCGTCGCGCTGGCAGAGGCCGCTCGCGACGCTGGGTTCGCGGGTCAGGTGACGGTCGAGAACGATCCAACGCAGGCGCTGGAGCGGGCAATGGAGATCGCAGCCGGGCCAAATGACGCGGTGCTCGTGACCGGCTCGCTCTATCTAGTCGGCAACGTGCGTAGGCGGTGGTACCCGGACGACGAGATCGTCCGACAGCAGACGCCGTGGCCGCGCTAACGGTCGCGTAGGGCGCTGGCGCGGAGGCGGCAGCACAACCGGGCGCGGCAGTCCGGCGGAAACCCTCGAGGCCCGGCCGCGCCCAGCCGACCGTCACGGGTCACGATCGCCCGCGACGAGGGGGAACGGTCGAGGATGTCGAAGACGGCGAAACAGACGTCGCCCCAGGAACCCGACCCAAGGCGGGTCGCCGCGGCGCCGGCGCGCATCACGCCCGCCACCGGAGCGGACCGGGACCTGGCAAGAACTTCGAGAGGATCGCTGACGAGATCGCTGGCCTGTTCCCGTACGACCGGTGCAGCGTCGCGATGCTCGACGCCGAGCGGCAAACGTTGCTCATGCACAGCGTGCGGACATTGGGGCAATAAGCCTGAGCAACAACCGGCCCGGTGTCTACCGCGCCGACGATCGGTGGATCCTCGAAAGCGTCGCCAACCACCTCGGGCTGGTGATTGTGACCACCAACTTACGCGGTTCTACCGGGCGGAGGACGCCCGTGCCGCAATCGGTGTCAGCCTGAGCATTGGCCGCCGCATCGTCGCCGACCACGGCGGGCACCTCTCGGCGACCTCGCCGGGCCCGGGTCGGGGCGCGACAATCGTGAGGACCCTCCCCCTTACGGCCGCGAGCGCCGATGACGGGGGCGGCTTCCCTAGGGACTCGCCGCAATCGCCAACTCGCTCGCGGCCACCGCACGTCCGCTGGCCCCGGGATCGAAAGCGAGCGAACCGTGATCCGGAGAGTAACGATGGGTCAGCGCTTTGCCGGCGCCCGAGCGCGGGGACGGTGTTCGGACTCGGGAACGCGCCCTAGCGGCGGGAGCGCGTTCCGGCATCGTCGTCTACGGCGCGGTAGATGACGCCACCGGCGACCGTGGCGACCAGGCCGCCGATCATGAGGATGACGCCTAGCGTCGTCTCCCAGTCGGCGGGATCGACGTAAGCGAACCCGATACCGAAGATCACCAGCCCTGCCGTCGCGATCACCGAGCCGAACGCGATGAGCAGGCGCGCCGCTTCGCAGACCATAGGATCCTCCCCATCCACCTTGATGCCGGCTCCCGCCGCGCCGGGCCGACGCGGATCGGTTGCCATCACGCCGGAAGGCTAGCGGATCGCGGCGGGGCCGTCGAGGGCCAGCGGGACCTCTCGTGGCGATGGTCTCGAAATTGCGTTCTCGCCCCCGGACGCGGCCCTCGATGGAGCCGTCGCGGGTGCTCCGGCCCCGGTTGAGCACCGACCCGAGCGACGCGGCCGCACCCGGTGACTGTCCGCAGGTACCCACCCGATCCGTTAAGCGTCACGCCGGGTTTGGATTTGGTGCCGCCGGCTGGACGGCGCCTCACTGATGGCGTGCGACGTCCACCGATGCCACTCGGCGCTTGGACGCCTGGCACTCCTCTCGTACCCCGGGCGCGGTGGGGAACCGAGAGACTCGTTCGGTTGTTGCTCCCCGATGGACGCCTCCCAACGCGGGGCGTGGTCCCATTCTGGTCGAGCGATTCGTCCATCGTGGCGCAAGGAGAGGGTCCATGGAACGATTCGACTACTTGGTGGTCGGCGCCGGCTTCGCCGGAAGCGTGCTGGCCGAGCGGCTGGCGAGCCAGGACGGGATGAACGTTCTCGTCGTCGAGAAGCGCCCACACATCGCCGGCAACGCCTACGACCACTTTGACGATGCCGGCATCCTCGTCCACAAGTACGGTCCGCACATCTTCCACTGCAACTCGCCGGAGATCTTTGCGTACCTGTCCCAGTTCACCCAATGGCGGCCGTACCAGCACCGGGTCCTGGCGAGCGTCGATGGTCAGCTGGTGCCGATCCCGATCAACCTCGACACCGTCAACCGGCTCTACGGGCTGAACCTGACCAGCTTCGAGCTCGAGGACTTCTTCGCCTCGGTCGCCGAGCCGCGGGATCGGATCTTGACCTCGGAGGACGTGGTCGTCAGCAAGGTTGGGCGAGATCTGTACAACAAGTTCTTCCGCGGCTACACGCGCAAGCAGTGGGGGCTCGACCCATCGGAGTTGGACGCGCAGGTCACGGCCCGCATCCCCACTCGGACCAACCGCGACGACCGCTACTTCACCGACAAGTTCCAGGTGATGCCGCTGCACGGCTACACCCGCATGTTCGAGAAGATGCTGGCGCACCCCAATATCAAGGTGATGCTCAACACCGACTACCGGGAGATCGAGGGCTTCATCCCCTATCGAGAGATGATCTACACGGGGCCGATCGACGCTTTCTTCGACGAGCGCTTTGGCAAGCTTCCCTACCGCTCGCTGGAGTTCAAGTTCGAGACGATTGACGCGCCGGTCTACCAGCCAACCGGTACGGTGAATTATCCCAACGATTACGAGCACACCCGCGTCAGCGAGTTCAAGTACCTCACCGGGCAGGAGCACCCGAAGACGACGATCGTCTACGAGTACCCGCGGGCCGAGGGTGACCCTTACTACCCCGTGCCGCGGGCGGAGAACACGGCGCTCTACAAGCAATACCAGGCGCTGGCCGAGCAAACGCCGGGTGTCCACTTCGTCGGCCGGTTGGCGACATACAAGTACTACAACATGGACCAGGTCGTGGCGCAGGCGCTGACGACGTGGGAGCGGCTCCGCACCTCCCGTCGGCTCCTCACCGCCTCCGCTGGGGACGGCCAGGACGGTCAGGCCGCGGCGATTGAAAGCACGGCCGCCCCAGACGGTACCGCCACGCGCGCGACTGCCGATCGACAGACTGGGGCGGCCGACGGCGCGGCGAAGCGCGGCTGAGACGCCCGCCCCGACGGCTTCCCCGCTGCGAGCCATCGCTGGGACGGCGTGGGAAAGCCGCCGGCACGGGGCGTGCACCGCGAGAAACAAGCCGCCGGGATACCCCGGGGGTAGGGAACGGCGAAAGGAGCGAGGGATGTCCGAGGGCGAGCAGCAGATCAACCCACCGCAGCAGCAGGATCAGCAGCCGGGCATCGAGGCGGAGATGACGCCCCGGCCGCAGGCCGACGACCCAGGATACCGCGGCAGCGGCAAGCTACAGGGCAAGGCGGCCCTGATCACCGGCGGCGACAGCGGCATCGGGCGGGCCGTGGCCGTCTTCTTCGCGAAGGAAGGCGCCGACGTCGCGATCTCCTATCTCAACGAGGAGCAAGACGCGCAGGAGACGATGCGGCTGGTCGAGGAGCAGGGCCGGCGCTGTGTTGCCATTCCCGGGGACATTGGGGACGAAGCGCACTGCCGGCGTGTGGTCGAGCAAACGGTGAGCGAGCTCGGCAAGCTGGACATCCTGGTCAACAACGCCGCCGAGCAGCACCCCCAGGAGAGCATCGAGGACATCACCGCCGAGCAGTTGGAGCGGACCTTCCGCACCAACATCTTTGCCATGTTCTACCTGACCAAGGCCGCGTGCAAGCACCTCAAGGGGGGCAGCACGATCATCAACACGACGTCGGTGACGGCCTTCAAGGGGAGCCCCCAGCTCCTCGACTACTCGTCGACGAAGGGGGCGATCGTCGCCTTCACCCGCTCCCTGTCCTTGTCGCTGGTCGAGCAGGGGATTCGGGTCAACGCCGTGGCGCCGGGGCCGATCTGGACGCCGCTGATCCCCGCGACCTTCCCCGAGGACAAAGTCGCCTCCTTTGGCGCGGACGTGCCAATGAAGCGCCCGGGGCAGCCGGAGGAACTGGCACCGTCCTACGTCTTCCTCGCCTCCGACGACTCGTCCTACATCAGCGGCCAGGTCCTACACCCGAACGGCGGCAACCCCGTCGGCGGGTAGCCTTTCGGCCGGACCGGCGAAACGTGCAGCTCTACGGGGGCCGCCTGGTACGCCAGGCGGCCCCCGCCGTGATCTGTGGTCGCGAACGCCTATCGCGCGGTGTGGTCGGCGATGCGGTCTCGTCCCCAGTCGCGCTAAACTTGAGGGTACCAGCCCCGTGTCGCCCCCCGGCTGCCCGCCGTGCCGACGGCGTGGAGTCGTTCGCCCGTCCTCGCTCCCCAGGAGAGCAGGCCCTTGATCGCCACCACCAACCTGGTCACCGTCGACGATTACCCGCGGCCGCAGCTCCGCCGCGCTGACTGGACGTGCCTCGACGGCCCGTGGCAGTTCGCACTCGACCCCGACGCAGAGTGCGCCGGACCGAGCGAGGTGCCGTGGAACGCCACGATCACCGTCCCTTTTGCCCCAGAAACCCCCGCCAGCGGGATCGCTGAAACCGGCTACTTCATGGCCTGCTGGTACCGCCGGAGCATCGACGGCCCGCCGCCGGGTCCCGGGGAACGCCTCCTCCTCCATTTCGGCGCCGTCGACTACGCGGCGACGGTCTGGATCGACGATGCTCTCGCCACCCGGCACGAGGGGGGCTATACGCCCTTCACCGTCGACATCACCGACTTCCTGGCAGGCCCCGGACCGTACACTCTGACCGTGCGAGCGGAGGACGACCCGCACGACCTGGCAAAGCCGCGCGGCAAGCAGGATTGGCAGCCGGACCCTCACTCGATCTGGTACCCGCGCACGACCGGCATCTGGCAGACGGTCTGGCTGGAGCGCGTCCCGGCGACCCGCATCGGCACCATCCGCTGGAACTCCAACCTGGAAGCGTGGGACATCGGGCTCGAGGCGCTGCTGGACGGCCCGGAGGCGCGGCGCAATGGTCTGTGCCTTAGTGTCAGACTTCTGGTCGAGGACGAGATGGCCCCGGACGGGCAACGGCTGCTGGCCGACGACACCTACGCCGTCGTCGCCGGAGAGGTCCACCGCCGCATTGCCCTCTCGGATCCGGGCATTGACGACTTCCGCAACGAGCTGCTCTGGCGCCCCGCCTCGCCGACCCTTATCCGGGCAGAGTTGCGGTTGTGGGCGGACGGCGACGAGCCCATCGACGTGGTGGAAAGCTACACCGCGCTGCGGGGCGTTGGCACCCAGGGTGACCGTTTCATCCTGAATGGGCGCACCTACCGCTTACGGATGGTCCTCGACCAGGGGTACTGGCCGGAGACCGGCCTCACGCCCCCGAGCACCGAGGCACTCCGCCGCGACGTGGAACTCGCCAAGGCAATGGGCTTCAACGGGGTACGAAAGCATCAGAAGATCGAGGACCCTCGCTACCTCGCCTGGGCCGACGCTCTCGGTCTCCTCGTCTGGCAGGAGATGCCAAGCGCCTACCGCTTCACCAAGCGCAGCGTCGAGCGCCTCGGGCGAGAGTGGGTCGCGGCGATCGACCGGGACGCCAGCCACCCTTGCATCGTTGCCTGGGTCCCGATCAACGAGTCATGGGGCGTGCCGGACCTGCCGAACAACCCTGCCCAGCGCAACTACGTCCAGGCGCTCTACCACCTGACCAAGACCCTGGACCCGACGCGTCCGGTGATCGGCAACGACGGCTGGGAAAGCACCGCCACCGACATCGTCGGCATCCATGATTACGAGGAAGACCCGGAAAAGCTCGCTCGGCGCTACGGGAGCAGCGAGGAGATCCCGCAACTCTTCCGGCGTCAACGGCCCGAGGGGCGACTGCTTACCCTGGATGGGCACCCGCACGCCGGGCAACCGTTGATGCTGACGGAGTTCGGGGGCATCGCCTTCACCCGGCCCGAGGACCAGTACGAGACGTGGGGGTACTCCCGAAGCCACACCGCGGAGGAGTTCGCCGAACAGTACGCGACGCTGATGGGCATTGTGCGGGAGCTCCCGCTCCTCGCCGGTTTCTGCTACACCCAGTTCGCCGACTGTTACCAGGAGGCCAACGGCCTCCTCTACGCCGACCGCACCCCCAAGTTCCCGCTCGAGGCGATGAAGCAGGCCACGCGGGGTCCAGTGACGCGCCGGGAGGAGGACGAGGCGCACCAACTCGACGCCAGGCGGGCTAGGCGGACCGCGGCCGCGATCCAGCGCGTCAATACCAGCCGGTAGGTTAGGGCACGTCGAGGAGGGCGGCGGGGACGCGGGTCGCGCGGCCCCCGGCTTCCCGGTCGATGGCCGTTGGTTCCCGCCCTGGTTCGCCTCTGCGGGACGGTGGCCCCCGACTTGCGTGAGGACAGCCGGCCAGCGCCTGTGTGAAGGAGGCGCGGCGTCTGTTGGATCGCACTCGGACCGCTCAATTCGAGCCTGTTCGCCGTCCCCCCCAGGACAATCCCGCCCCGACCCCGTATCAGAGCGCGGACGACCACCGTCCACGGGCACCCGGCAGCGGCTGCTCGGTGACTGCGCGTTTCGACCCTCGCAGGGGAGTATGCGTCTTGACCTCTAACCCGACCGCGCCACCACCGCTGGAGCTGTGGGGCGGCGTGGAATGCACGATCAATCGCGTCGGTGACGCGTATTACGATCAATTCGAGCGCAACGGCCACGCAGACCGCCTCGACGACCTGGACCGGTTCGCCGATCTCGGCGTCCGAGCTTTGCGCTACTCCGTTCTCTGGGAACGGACGGCGCCAAACGGGGTCGAGCGCGCCGATTGGCACTGGGCCGACGAACGGATGGGCCGCCTGCGCGAGCTGCGCATCCGCCCCATCGTCGGCTTGGTTCATCACGGGAGCGGACCGCGTCATACGAGTCTCGTCGACCCGGCATTCCCTGACGGTCTCGCCCGGTTTGCCCGCGCTGTCGCCGAGCGCTACCCGTGGGTCGAGGACTTCACCCCCGTCAACGAGCCCCTCACCACCGCGCGCTTCAGCGGGCTCTACGGACACTGGTATCCCCACGGACGGGACGGGCTCACCTTTGCCCGCGCACTCGTGACGCAGTGCCGGGCGGTCGCGCTGGCGATGCAGGCCATCCGCGAGGTGACGCCCACCGCCCGCCTGATTCAGACGGAGGATCTGGGCAAGGTCTTCGCGACGCCGAAGCTGGCCTACCAGGCGACGTTCGAGAATGACCGTCGCTGGCTCTCCTTCGACCTCCTGTGCGGTCGCGTCGACCGCCACCACCCGATGTGGGAACACCTGCGCTGGCTTGGGATCGCGGAGGCGGAACTGACGCCGTTCCTGGAGGCTCCCTGCCCGCCGGACGTCTTTGGTGTCAACCACTACTTGACTAGTGAGCGGTTTCTCGACGAGCGCCTTGACCGCTACCCGGTCCACACTCACGGACGCAACAGCCGACATGCCTACGCCGATGTCGAAGCGGTGCGCGTCTTAGCCGACGGTTTGGCTGGTCCGGCAGCGCTGCTGCGGGAGACTTGGGAGCGCTACCGGCGGCCGATCGCGGTGACCGAGGCGCACCTCGGCTGTACCCGCGAAGAGCAGCTCCGATGGCTCAAGCAAGTGTGGGACGGCGCCCAGCACCTGCGGAGTCAGGGTGCCGACGTGCGCGCCGTCACCGTCTGGTCGCTGCTTGGCGCCTACGACTGGGATTCCCTCCTCACCCGCTGGGATGGCCACTACGAACCCGGCGTCTTCGATCTGCGCGCGCCACGGCCGCGCCCAACTGCCCTCGCCCGGCTGGCCCGCGACCTCGCCGCCGGGCAGACACCCGACCACCCGGTCCTCGGCGTGCCCGGCTGGTGGATCCGGCCCGACCGCCTGCTCTACCCCCCGGTGGGCCGCGATCGACATGCCTCCCCGGCCGACACGCACGATGCGATCGCCGACGAGGACCAGCGGTCTCGTGGCCGGTCAGTGCCGCCGATTCTGATCACCGGCGCGGACGGAGCACTCGGCGACGCGTTCGCGCGCGTGTGCGACGGGCGCTGCATCCCCTACCGCCTCTTGGCGCACGAGGATCTGGAGGTCAAGGACTCGGCCTCGGTGGAGGCGGCGTTGATCGCGGACGAGCCGTGGGCCGTGATCGACGCTGGCGGTCCAGACCGGTTGACCACCGCCGCAACCGGGGCGGGGGCCGCACTCCGGACGTACGTGGACGGGCAGGAGGTCCTCGCCGCTGCCTGCGCGCGGCGCGGCATCCCATTCGTCACCTTCTCGTCGGCGGCCGTCTTCGACGGGAGCCACACGAGCCCGTACGTCGAAAGCGACCCGGTCGCGCCGCTCGATGCCCTCGGGCAGGCGGCGGCCGAGGCGGAGCGGCGCGTCCTCGCCGTCTATGCCGCCGCGCTCGTCGTCCGGACAGGCCCCTTGTTCGGTCCATGGGACGCCGCCAACATCGTGACCACGGCCTTGCGTGCCCTGGCGCACGGGGAACCATTCCCGACCGTCGACGACCGCGTCGCCTCCCCGACGTACATCCCGGACTTGGTCGACGCCTGCCTCGACTTACTCATCGACGGCGAGCGGGGGATCTGGCACCTGGCCAACCCCGGCGCGATCACGTTGGCTGACCTGATTCGACGCGCGGCCGAGCGGGCGGGATTGAATACCACGTCGGTGGTCGCCCGGCCAAGAGGCTTATCTCGCGCAGTAGCGTCGAACCGACCCAGCTGGGTGTTGGGCAGCGAGCGAGGGTGGCTGCTTCAATCCGTGGAGGACGCGCTGGACTGCTTCGGTCAGGAGCGTGACCCAGCGCTCACCGAGCGGCGACCGGTGACGGTGGCAACGGCGGACGGAGTGCCCCACGAGCCGACCCAGCTTGAGCTTTGGACTGCCGAGGACATCCTGCGCCAAGCCTCGTAGGAACGGCGGCCGGTAACCCACCACCGGTGCCTATCCACTACACCGCGTCCCGCCGAGCCGCCATGCGGTGCCGGCGTGACCTTTTGTCGCCCGCGAACGTCCTGGATAGCGAGCATGGTTGCAGGTGCTCGCAGGAGCTCGAGCGGGCGCCCGCCAAGCAATCGAGCCATCCGAGCGAGGGCGGTGGGCGAGCCGGCGGTGGCGACGACCGACGGGGATGACGCGGCGGCCGAGGCGGCGTTGGTGGCCCGGGCGCGGGTGGATCGGCGCGCATTCGCCCCGCTCTACGAGCGTTACCTCGATCCGGTCTACCGGTACTGTCACCGCCGCCTTGGAAATCGCGAAGCCGCCGAGGACGCCACGAGCCTTGTCTTCGCCAAGGCGCTTACCGCCCTCCCCGCCTACCGCGACGGCTCGTTCGGTGGCTGGCTCTTCGCCATCGCGCACAACGTCGTCGCCGACGCCCACCGCCGGCGGCGGCCCGACCAGCCGCTGGAGGCAGTCGGCGACCCGCCGGACGCGGCGCCATCACCAGAGGACCTGGCCCTGGCAGCGGACGAGCGGCGGGCGATCCGTGCCCTCCTCGCGCGATTGCCCGAGGACCAGCGGCACGTCGTGGAGCTGCGCCTCGCCGGCCTCACCGGCGCCGAGATTGCCAGCGTTCTGGGGCGGAGCGTGGCGGCGGTGAAGATGCTCCAACTCAGGGCGATGACGCGGCTGCGGCGGGACCTGGGCGCAGTGACGCCCCGCGCCAAGGGAGACAGGCCATGACCTCGGATGATGCGGCAGCGGCGGAGGCTCTGAACCGCCGATGGGACGAGGTGGTCCGCGGCGGCGACCTTGATCCGGTCCACCCGGGTGGCCTGCCGGGTGACCGATCGCGGCACGTACTGACGGACGGAGCGCTCGCGAATCAGGAGGCACTCGCCAGGGCGATCCGGCGGCTCCACGCGCTGGACGACGCGCCACCGCCGGCACCGGCCTTCGCCGCGCGGCTGGGGCGCGAGCTGGGGATCGACCCCGCCGTCATTGCGCCAGAGGCCCCGACAGCGCCAGCGCGCGTCGGGCACGGCCGGCGGTTGGGGCTCATCGAAGCGGGGGGATGGTGGCCGGTGGCCGAGCTGGCCGCGGTGCTGGTCCTTGCGATCCTGGGCGGTCGCCTCCTCGGGGACGACATCGTCCCGTGGAGCACTGGCTCCTCACCCACCGTCGCCGCGGCTCCGGGACCGACGACGACGGCCGCCGTACCTGTCGACCACGAGCGGTGCATGTGGGACGGGCCCCATCCCACCGTCGCCCCGAGTGGTGGCGCTACCGCCACGGCCGGGGCAACGCGTGCCGCGTCCCAGCCGACGCTGCGGTCACCGACGCTGCCGGCGGATGAGTGCGCTGAGTGGCCGTAGCCAACTGCACCAACGGTCGGGACGGGCTCTGGCGTGATGAAGCGGAGATTGCCCTCTAACAGTTCCTGCTGGGTCGCCATCGGTTGGAAGAGGAGCGAGCCGTCCCGCGCCGACGATCGTGCACATAGCCAAGCGGATGTCGTTGATCATCTCGCCGAGCTGAGCGATCGCGTCTCAGCGAGGCGTCGTGCTGACTCCTCGCGGCTGCTCGTCTCATCGTCGGCGGTGGCGCCGGGCGCCGCGGTGCGCTCTCCGCGATCTCCGGGCCGCGGCTCAGACGCCTTCGTCGCCAGCCATCTCCTGAGTCGTCGAGGCGGTTGCTTCCCCTTGCATCTGGCGACCGAGGTTAACGGAGTCGAAGAAGGCGCGGAAGCGTGTGATCTTGCCGCCGTCGATCTCGAGGATGCTGACGCCGTCGTACCGAAACGAATCGCCGTCGATGTCGGTTCCCTCAGTCTTCCATTCCAACGCGGCGCGATCGTCGGCGGCGATGATGTTGCGAAAGGTCGAGTGGACCTCTCGGAAGGCGCCGCGGTAGCGTGACCAGAAGTCGCGCGCGCCCTCCGGTCCGTGGTAAAGCCGGGGAGTAACGACGTTGCTCACCTCGCAGCCATCGGCGAAGGTCGCAACGATGGCGTCGAGGTCGCGATCCCGCTCCAACCGGTGCAGTCCCTCGATAAAGCTCCTGGCTAGCTGTTCGCTCATCCGCCCGCATCCTCCTTCGTGTCCCCGGTCGGCCTCCGCCGTCGCTTCCACCGACGGGGAGCAAGGCTCGTACCAGCCGGCGCCGATCGGAGCGCCACGGACGCCGGGCGTGATCGATACTACCGAGCCGAAGCGTGGACATCATGCGTTGCCGGGATGCCTAAACGGTTCGGCGGCCGGTGAAACAAGGCTCTGGCGGGAACGGCGGTGGATGTCTCATCCCCGATGGTCGAAGTCACGGATCTTCGCAAACGCTACGGCGAGGTGCGGGCCGTCGACGGCATCACCTTTGCCGTCGCTGCGGGTGAGGTCTTTGGCCTGCTCGGGCACAATGGCGCCGGAAAGACGACCACGATCCGCATGCTCACGGGCCGCACGCGCCCGACGGCCGGGCAGGCTCGGGTGGCCGGCCTCGACGTGGCGGCCGAGCGCGAGCGGGTCAAGCCGCTGATCAACCTGGTCTTCGAGGATCAGAACCTCTACGAACGGCTCAGCGGACGCGACAACCTGCGGCTCTTCGCCGAGCTGTACGGCGCGCCGGCGCGGTGCGTGGACGAGTTGCTCGATCAGGTCGACCTCGGCGGCGCGGCAAAGCGCAAGGTCAAGACCTACTCGACGGGGATGCGGCAGCGGTTGCTGGTCGCGCGCGCCCTCGTCAACCGGCCGCGCGTTCTCTTCCTCGACGAGCCGACCCGCGGACTGGACCCAACCTCGGCGCGCGACCTGCGCCAGTTGCTCTCCCGCCTCAGCCGGGAAGGGACGACGGTCTTCCTGAGCACCCACGACATGGACGAGGCCGACGAGCTGTGTCACCGCGTTGCCTTCCTGAGCCAGGGCAAGATCGTAGCGCTGGACCGCCCGCGCGAGCTGAAGCTGCGCTATGGCCAGCGCACGGCGGTCGTGCTGCTGCGAGACCGGTCCGAGCACACCCTCCGGCTCGATGGCCTGGCCGACGCCGCCCGCCTCGCCGGCTGGATGGCCGACGGCGCGGTGCTATCGATCCACTCGCAGGAAGGGACGCTGGAGGACGTCTTCATCGAACTGGCGGGACGACCGTTGTAAGGGTGAGCGCACACACCGGGTAGAGGCGATGCATGGGGCGCGGTCCTGTCCACCGTGACGCGCCGGTGGCATTACGTGGACGGACGGCGGTGTGCGGCCAAGGCGCCCGCTCGCGGTCGGGCTGCGAGCGACGCATGCGTCGCCCCTACATCCGCCCTCTTCCTCAGGAGCGCAGATGCATCCCAGGATGATCCTGACCATCTTTCGTAAGGACATCGTGGACGCGATCCGCGATTCCCGGGTTCTGGTGGCGCTGCTGGTGCCGCTCGGCATCGGCATCTTCTATAACCTGACCTTCGACGACGAGGAGCGACCGAGCGCGACGGTTGCGTACGTGAGTCCGGACGAGTCGCGGCTGCCAGCCACGCTGCGGGAGATCGCCGCCGGGGCGGCAAACGTGCAGCTGCAGCGGGTGAACAACGCGGACGAGGTGGAGCGGCTGGTACACGGCGACGATGCGGACCTCGGCCTCGTGCTACCGGCCGGATTCGACGCGGCGGTGACAAGCGGCGACGCTCCGACGCTGCGGGTCATCCGACCGGCAACGCCGGCCCTCGGCCGAGACTACGTCGCCACCGCGCTGGAGCCGGCGCTGCAACGGCTGGCGGGGCAGCGGCCGCCGGCCGTCCTCCAGATTGACCAGCTGGCGGAAGACGATTCCGTGGCCATCGAGCGGCTGGGACTACGGCGGTGGGCCGTGCTCTGCTCGGTGATCTTCCTGATCGCCATGATCAGCATGCTCGCCGTGCCGGTGATCCTGGCCGAAGAAGCCGAGCGGAAGACGCTCGATGCACTGACGATGATCGCCGGTTATGTCGATGTCGTCACCGCCAAGGCGCTGGTCGGCCTCTGCTACGTGCTGCTCGCGGTGCCGCTCCTCTTGGGGCTGACGCAGCTGGCGCCCGAGGACTTGGCGACCTTCGCGGCGATGATGCTATTGACGAGCGCGACGCTGATCGGCTTCGGGTTGCTGCTCGGCGGGCTGTTCTGTAGCGCCAACCAACTCAACACTTGATCCGGAGTGCTGCTGCTGCCGGTGCTGGCCCCGGTGTTCATGGTCGGCCTGCCTGTCCCCGACCTGATTGACGTCCTCCTGACGCTGATCCCGACGAGCCAGGCGACGCGGCTGGCGATGAACGGGCTGATGATGGGCGAGGCGCTCTTCCCTGATGCGTGGCTCTCGTTCCTCGTCATCGCTGCCTGGGGCGCCGTTGCCTACGCGCTCCTGCTGTGGCGGCTGTCGCGGCGGGAGGCGTAGGACGAAGTCGGGAGACGGCCGTCGGGAGGCGACAGCCATGCATTTATCACGGCGAACCGCAGGGTCCGCCGTGATTCCGCGTAACACCATCAGAGCGGCTACCGACGTCAGCGGCTAGGCAACCCCCCGGCGCGGGACGTGCGCGACGAGCCATGCGCGGTTCCTTCCGGTCGGATCGACGGCACGGTGCCCATCGACACCAAGATCTCGACCCGGTGTCCCTCGCCGTACCGGGTCCCGGTTGGACCGTGGGGATGAACGTTGGATGGGTCAGCCCGACCAGTTTGCGGCGTTTAGTTCAGCTCCCAGGGGCGACGAGCGTCGGACAGACACCATAGGGAGATGATCTCCCACTCGCTGAAGGACGACGCGGTGGATGCCAGCGCCCCCTACGACGTCTCGTCGTTTTGCCTGCTCGCGGTCTTGCCGGCTTCGGCTTCGTCCTGCGCCAGACGCTGGCGAAGGAAGGCGAGTACGGCGGCTTCCTCAGCTTTGAGGCGGCTCAGTTTTTCCTCCAGCTCCGCCTCGACGCGCTCGCGCAAGGTGTGGGCGAGGGAGCCGTCCAGGTAGGCGTCGAGGACGGCGGGGTGGACATAGCACTTGCGGCAGACGGCCTTGGTGTTGCCCAACCGTTCCGAGACCGCCTCGATCGCGCGGACGACATTGCGCTTGGCCTGCGTCTCTGAGTCGAACGCCTCGAACTCTCGCAGCGCCTGGGCGGCGAGAACGGTGCCGGCCCAGGTGCGGAAGTCCTTGGCGGTGAAGTCCTGGCCGGTGATCTCGCGTAGGTAGTCGTTGACGTCGCCGGAGTCGATCGTCTGCCGGCTCCCGGCGTCATCGACGTACTGAAACAACTCCTGACCGGGCATGTCCTGGCAGCGCTTGACGACCGCGGCGAGGCGGCGGTCCCGGACGTCGATGCTGTGCTCCTTGCCGCTCTTACCGCGGAAGGTGAAGCGGACGGTTGTCCCCTCGATGTCGACGTGCTCGTCGCGCATGGTCGTTAGACCGAACGACTCGTTCGTGCGGGCGTACTCCTCGTTGCCAACGCGGATTAGCGTCGACTCCAGGAGGCGGACGACCGTGGCGAGCACCTTCTCGCGGGGGAGACCCGGGCGGGTCAGGTCGCGGTTGGTCCGCTCGCGGATCGCTGGGAGGGCCGCGCCAAAGGCCATCATCCGGCCGTACTTCGTCTCGTCGCGGACCTCGCGCCAGCGGGGGTGGTAACGGTACTGCTTGCGGCCGCGAGCGTCGCGACCGGTGGCCAGGATGTGGCCGTTCGGATTGGGGCAGATCCAGACATCGGTGTAGGCGGGGGGGATGCCGAGCGCCTTGATGCGGGCGAGCGTCGCCGGGTCGCGGATCGGTTTGCCGTCGCGGCCGACGTAGCTCCAACCTCGGCCGGCGCGCTTGCGCCGGATGCCGGGCCCGAGGTCGGTGACGTAGCGGAGTCCGGCCGCCTTGGCCGACTCCACCGGGTCAGTGATCACCTCCGGGAGCGACACGGCGTCCTCACGCTCCCGATTACCAGCGTCTTCGAACAGTCGCGTATCGCCCTGCCCGACCGGTGCCATCACCACCGCGGTGCTCACCTTCGTCTCCTCCGACAGGTGCTCGCACCTGGATGGCGAGCGTCATCGCGCTGGGCTCCGCTCTGAGCGAGAGGATCGTTCCCCCATTTCACGCCTAGCTTGCCTGGCTTGCCTGCTTGGGGATGATCGAGATACCGCCACTACGCTCCAGCACGGCGTACTTGATCTGGTCCATCCGCTCCAGTCCTTGGAGCAGGCGCGCCGCCGTCAGGACGTCCGACTCGTCAATGCGGGCCTTGGCCATGCGGTCCTTGAGCGGCTTACCGTCCTCGACCACGACAAGCGGGACATCGTCGAGCCAGCGGTCCAGCCCAGGCGACCGTTGCTTCAACACCGAGAGCAGGATATCTATCCCGATCAGCGTCACGATGACGAGAAAGCCGTTGGTAAGCGAGTTGTCGTCGTCGAGCATTGCCTGCTGGAGCGCCTCACTGAAGATGAGGAGCAACACCAGGTCGAAGGTGGTCGTCTCGGCCAGCGAGCGCTTGCCGGCGATGCGAAACACCAGCAGCAAGAAGACGTAGACCGCGATGGCACGTAGGACCGACTCCACGGCGCCTCCCTGGCCGTTCGCGGCGGGGCAGATCGCGCCGCTACGGATAGATGAACTGGGTGAGCCGTACGGCTTCGCCGTTCTCGATCCCGGTCTGCCCCTTCTGCCGGCCGAAGCCTTCGTGCCGGACGTGGAAGACGATCGTGACCGGCTCGCTCGGATTGCTCACCTGGAACACAAAGGTCAGGCGATTTGATTCGACCTCGACCTGGTCGGGCTCGGGAACGATCTCCTCGATGTCCAGCGCTTGGATATAGCCGCTATCAAGCCAGATTCGCACCGTGCCGTTCCGCGCGATACCGGGTCCGACATGAATCCGAAGTTGCGTCGGCGCGTGGTAGCGTCCGAAGCGTTCGTACTCCACGCGGAGGGCGGCATCTCGGTCACCCGCGAACGCCTTGGACACCGGACCGCGGCTGCCGAGCAGTCCCAGCATGGCCCCGATCACGACCAGAAGGATCACCAACCAGCCGATACGCTCGGCTGTCCACATCCGTCGCTGGAAGCCAAGATCATGGTCGATCTCAAGGTCACCACCACGCTGCACGTTCGCCATCGAACCTCCCAGCGGGGCGATCCCCAGTCCCGTGCCCTCGTTGGGCGCGGGATGCAAAGGACGTGCCAGCGGGCGAAGCGTCGCCCACTCGTCCTCCGGGCGTCGCAGCGATGCCTCGCGCCCGATCGCGCCACGAGGTCCGGTCCGCGCTGCTAGACTGCTCTTACCGCGCGAAACCCCGCCTCCAAGGAGCGACGCCCGTGACCCGCTACTGCCCGGCCGGCGACGGCGCGTTCGAGGACTGGGTCGAACGCTGCCCTGAGTGTGGGTTGGCCGTCATCGACCGCGCGCCTGAGGACGCCGTCGCCGCGCCTGCGCCGACCGGGGACGACCCGATCATCTACCTGGCGACGGTGCCGAACGAGCCGCTGGCCCGGATGTGGGCCGATGTGCTGGCGGACGCGGGGATCCGCACGCTGGTCAAGGCCGTGGGACCGGGCTTCGGCGCCTGGGGCTCCGTCGCCACCTTCGAGCACGAGCTCTACGTGCTGCGCTCGCGGCTGGCGGAAGCGAAGGCGATCGTCCGCGAGCTCGAAGGGGACGGGCCGAGTGAGGACATAGCGCCCGGACAATGATCGGGCGCTCCTTGCGCCGGCCTCGTCCCGGCCGCCACGGGCGGGCCGAATGTAGGCGCGCTCAATCGCGCCTCTACACCGGACGACGTCTCGACCTTGTCGCGCCCGTCCTGGCACCTGGCCGTTTCGGCATGGCCCTATCCGTCCGACCCGCCGGGCCGGGTGGTGGTCCATCAGCGGTTGCCGCTGGGGTAGGCGATCTCGTATCCCGCGCCACGACGGGGGATCTCGACGGCGACGAGCGTGCCGGTGCCGTCCGTGAAGACCCGGACGGTACTGAGCACGCTGCGGGCGTGGAGATCGGCGGAGGGCTCGACGGCGACGTACCGGCCGCCGGCATCCGCGTTCTCACGGTCGTCCCCGATGTGCAACTCCACGCCGAGCAGCCGCCCGGCCTCACCCACGTCGATCACGGCGGGCAGGAGCCGTTCCTCGGTGGCTTCGGGTGCCGGATCACGAAGGACAAGGCGGAGTGCGTTGCGCTCCGGGAGGTGGACAACGCCCAAGGCAGTCGTCGCCGGCGTGGGAAGCGACATGGCTGGTCAGCCGGTCGGCGATGGCTCGCGCCGGAGCGCGAAGCGCAACGTCGGGCCGTCCGGGGTTGCCGTCAGCGTCGGGTCGCCGTCGAGGTTTAACCCGACCGGTGGCGGATCGTCGGCGGGGGTGCCGAGAGCGTAACCCCAGGCGGTGAACCCGCCCTCGTCCGTTTCGAGCACGCCGTCCAGGCGGACATGGTCGAGGCCGGTCCCGTGGGCGTCGAGTTGGGCGAGGAGGTCGGCGGCCAACTCGGTGAAGACGGCGGCGAGGTCCTTGCCCTGGCCGCGGATGGGGGCAGCGGCGCTCGCCGCGTCCTCCGGCTCCTCGGGTGGTGGTGCCGCCATTGAGCCACGGCCAGGCGGCGCGCCGCGGCCACCACCGCGGCCAGGCCGGCGTTGAGGATCGCTTCCTCGTCGGCGCCGGTGGCGGTCACCCGGGCCACACCGTCCACATCCCACGGGCCGATCTCGTAGGAGCCCGCACCGCCCTCCGTCTCGTTCGTGTCTGTCATCCGCGTGACCTCAATCCGGGTTCACCGGTTCGCCCTGCCGTCACCGGGGCGGCACCGGGGCGGCACCGGGGCGAACGATAGCACCCCCCACGTCGGCGAACGAGCGGCACACGACACGCGGACCTCGGTTGCCCGGGTGACATTTGGTACGCGCCTTGCATTGTGGGCGGTCGGACACGTTGGGACGGGATGGGGAACTCGCTGGTCGTGGAGAATCGTCGCGCTCCGGGAGGTCGGCGGTGAAGATCGGTCGGATCGACGTGGTTCCGGTGGCAAAGGCGACGTTCAAGGACTTCCGCGAGGACGACGTGCAGGGGCTGGCCGCCGAGGTCGCCTACCACTTCCTCTTTTCGGTCGTGCCGCTCCTGATTTTCCTCACCGCGCTTTCTGGGTTCATCAGCCGGCGGGTTGGGGGTGACGACGCCGTCGGCAACATCATGGATTGGCTGTTCAACGAGTCGGGGTTACCCGCCGACGCGGCCAACGCGCTGCGGGAACCAATCGAAAACGTGGTCAAGACCCAGGCAGGAGGCTTCCTCTCCCTTGGTGCGGTTCTCGCCCTTTGGAGCGGCAAGAACGCCATCGCCGCCCTCATGAAGGCGCTTAACGTGGCGTTCGACGTCCGTGAGACGCGGCCATGGTGGAAGAGGACGGCGATCGCGCTCGGGCTGACCGTCGCGTTGGGACTTGCCATCGCCGCCTCATCGACGTTTTTCCTTGCCGGCTCCTTCATCGGCGAGCACGTCGCCAACTGGATCGGCCTCGGTGATACGTGGACAACGGTCTGGAGCGTGCTCCGCTGGCCGTTGATCGCGATTCTGCTGATCGTGGCGCTCGCGTTCTTCTACTGGGCAGGCCCGAACGTCGACGCGCCGTTCAAGTGGCTGACGCCGGGTTCGGTGCTGGCGGTGCTGCTCTGGGGCGTGGCCACGTTCACCCTCAGCATCTACTTCCAGTACTTCGGCGGCTACGTCGAAGCCTACGGTGCCCTAGGAGGGGTCCTCGCCTTCGTCTTCTGGCTCTACGTGATGAGTCTGATCCTCCTGTTGGGGGGCGAACTCAACGCCGTCGTGGCACTGATGTACGACCCGAAGACGCAGGCCGAGGTCGCGGACCCGGCCAGGGCGGGAAGCGGCGTGAAGACGCGTCGAGCCGCCGGCACGGGCGCGGCCCCATCGGGGCAGCCGGTCGCGGCAACCGGCGCCACCGTCCCAGACGCCCCGGCAGCGAATCCGTTCCTCGGGGCATGGGCGCCATGGCCCTCGGCGGAACGCGAGGCGCGCCGAGCGCTCGCGGCCGAGGGGAGCGCCGGGCGACGGCGACGGTTCCGCAGCGCCGTCACAGCGCTTGGCGTCTCGATCGTCTCGGCCGTCTCGGCGGCGATCTTCGGCGCCCGCCGGCGGTAGCCGCGCCGGTACCGCCGTCGTTGGGGCGCGAGGCAGGGAAGGAGGGGAACGTGGTGGGTCACCGCGACGAGCCGGTTGACGCGACGCGGGGGAATACCGGCGGGAGCGACCTCCGTCGTTGGAGCCGGAGGACGGTCGGCGACCTGCGCGCCGCGGTGGCGGCCGGCGAGGTCGCCAAGACCGAGCTCCAACTGTATGGCCTCGACTGGTCGCAGCTCGAGGACGAGGCAGACGAGACGACCCTGGCCGACGCCTTCGCCCGCCACGGCGCGGTGCTGGAAACCGGTGACCTCCCGCCAGACGCGACCGGCGACGCCGGCAAGGCAATCCCCTAGCGCCCACGGCGCCTCCGCGTGACCGAAGCACGAGGTCACGGGATAGAACACACCGAGGGCGACCGGCTTCTGCTGAGGCGCCGGTCTGTCTGCGGCGTTCCACGTGGAACGTGGGCTAACCGCTCGTTCCCGACGACGACCGTTCCGCTCCTCGTGATCCGACCGCGGCCGGCGCGAGACGGGGGCGGTCATCGGGTTTCTGCTATCCTGCCGACTGTCCCGGAACCCTGCGCTCCTTGCGCGGCGCCGGTCGTCCGTGAAACGACTCACGGATACCGTGCGTTACAGCAGCGGAAAGGAGCGCTGGGGCGCTGGGATGGATCTGACGCTTACTTGGACCACAGGGAGGACGAGGTCCGCTACGGGCTCGCTCCCCGGGGGTGCGGCCTTGGCGGACGACGGCGACCTCGTCGGGCGGGCCCGCGCGGGCGACCAGGTCGCGTTCGCCCGGCTCTTCGAGCAGTACCACGCCCCCATCCTCAACTACCTGCACCGCATGGTCGGCGATCGTGCCCTGGCCGAGGACCTAACCCAGGACGCCTTTATCAAGGCCTACAACGCGCTGCCGGGAACGCGGCCGGACCTGGCGTTCAAGGCCTGGCTCTACCGGATCGCCACCAACACCGCCATCAGCCACCTCCGACGCCGCAAGATCGTCCAATGGATCCCCTTCCTGCCGGGCCATGAGCACGCCGGCAGCGAGTCAGTGGAGCGGACGGTTGGTAACCAGCACGACATCGAGCAGGCGCTCGCGAAGCTGCCCCGGCACTACGCCGCCGTGCTCCTTCTCCGCCATTACCAGGGGCTCTCGTTGGCGGAGACCGCCGCGGCCCTCGACATCACCGAGAATGCCGCGAAGCTGCGCCTGTTCCGCGCCCGCAAGGCGTTCGCGGAGGTCTACCAGGCCGCGGACTTCGACGTCGTCGCGGCGGACGCGGACATCGAGGTCCGCTCGGGGTCCGGGTCCCGGCCGGGAGGTCGGCCATGATCTCCCACGACCAAGCCCAGGCCCTTGTCTCGGCCCGCATGGATGGGCCGCTCGACCCGGCCGACAACCGCGCGCTGCTCACCCACCTCGCGGCCTGCCCAACGTGCCGGCGTTTCGCCGACCAAACGAGCACGCTGGCGCGCGGGCTGCGCGACCTGCCCCGCCTGCCGGCCAGCCCGAGCGTGAGCCGTGGGGTGCTCGAGGGGATCGGCGGCGGACGCCCCTCGTGGCCGCGCCTGCTTCGCGGTCTGGCTCCTCTCACTGGTCCATCGCCGCTGGCCGCGGTCGGGACGCTGGTCCTCGTCGCCACCCTCGGGTTCGCACTGATTCTGGGCAGCACGGGTCCCGGCGGAACGGGGGTCTCGCCGGCGGAAGCGACGGCAACACGGGTCGCCAGGGATCTCGCCTTCACCGAGTCGGCGGGCGGCGTCCCCACGCCGACGGCCACGGTGACGACCACAACCGCCGCGACCGCGGCGCCGCCGACGGCGACGTTGCCACCGAACGTCACCACGACGCGAACTCCCACGGCGACCGGCCCCGCTTCGGCGGACGCCGGTCTCGCCGCGACGCCGACCCTCCCGCCCACCGCGCTCGACCTGGCGACGGTCACGGCGACGGCGACGGTTCAAGCATCGCCGAGCCCAGCCGCCACCGAAACGCGGCCGACCGAGACGTCGGTGGCAACCGCGACGCCAACGCCCTCGCCCACGGCGACCGAGATGGCAACTCCATCACCGACCGCCACCGCCACGGCCACGCCGGTGCCCCCAACCCCGACCGCCACTGCTACCGCCACTGCTACCGCCACGACTGAGCCGTCGCCGACCGCGACGCCTACCGAGACGCCATCGCCGACGAGCACGTCGACCCCGGCGCCGACCAAGACCGCCACGCCGACCGCCACGCCGCGGCCCACCAGCACCGCGACGGCGACGCCAACCGCGACCGCGACCGCGACGCCGGAGCCGCCAACAGCGACGACCCAACCGCCCACGCACACACCCACCGCGACGCCGGAGCCGCCGACGTCCACCGCGACCCTGACGCCGACCGAGACCCCGACGGCGACAGCGCCTGCCACCGCGACGACGGCACCAGCCCCGACCTCGGGACCGATCGTCGCGGCGCTTGCCCCGGCGGCCACAAACACCCCGACGGCGACGGCAACGGCCACGCCGACCAGCACGCCGACACTCGCACCGCCGACCCGCACGCCAACACCCGTACCGCCGACGGCGACGAGCACCCCGACCCCGGCGCCGACCGACACGCCAACCGCAACTGCGACGAGCAGCCCGACGGCGACGCCGGTACCGCCGTCGGCCACGCCCGTGCCGCCAACGGCGACGCCGACACCGGTCCCGCCCACGCCGACGACAACCGCTGAGCCGACGGCGACGCCCATGGCCACGTCAACGCCACGCCCAACCATGACCGCGACCGCCACGCCGCTGCCAACCGAGACGCCGACGGCCACGTCGACGAGTACGGCCACGCCGACGAGTACGGCTACGCCGACGGCCACCGCCACGGCCACGGCCACGCCAACGCCGCAGCCGCCCACCGCGACCGCGACGCCGGTGCCACCGACTCCGACCGCAACCGCGACCAGTACGGCGACCGCGACCCCGTCCGCCACGGCCACCGCGACGCCATCACCGACGAGCACGCCAACGGCGACGGCGCCTATCATCGCCGTCGCCCTCGACCTGCCGACAGCGACGGCGACGAGCACGGCGACGCCCCAGCCGACCGCGGTAGCCACGACGACGAGCCTGCCAACCGCGACGGCAACCCCCGCGGCGGTGGAGTTCGATACGCCCGAGCCGTCGTTGCCGCCCATCGTGCCGGCCGGCGGTCAAACGCCGGTAGGTGGCGATGCCGCACCCGAGGAAGCGACCGCAACGCCGACGGAGCCAGCCATCCCGACCGAGACGCCAGTTCCGTGCGAGACAGCAACCCCGACGGCGGTGCCGGTCGACCTGGACACGGACACGTTTGAACCGACGCCGACCGTCGCACCGCTGGAGCCAGAATCAACCTGCGATGCCCCGAATGACGACGCGCCGACCGCGACCGCGACGGCCACGGGGGCGCCGGAGGGGATCGACACGGCGGTGCCAGTGGTCCCACTCGGTCCCGACCCCTCCCCTACCCCCGCGATCATCCAGCCCGCCGACGGCGCGACGGCGGTGGGCGAGGACGCAGAAGTGACGGAGGGCACGAACCTGGAGCCGACCTCAACGCCCGCAGAGGTCGTGCCGATCGAGCCGGACGGCGGCCTGCCGACACCTAGCCAAGCGCCGGAGAGTGGGGGTGACGTCGACACCCCGGTGATCGAAGGCACTGATCCCGCAGACAGCACGATCGAGCCGGCGGCGCCGGCGGACGAAACGCCCCCTGCGGACGTTCCGACTCCGGAAGACGAGGCGCCGACGCCAACTGAAGCACCGAGCGGGTTCGACGTCGCCGCGGCCGAGACGGTGATGCTCTTCGACACGGCGCCGGTACCCGACGGCGCGTTGCAGCTGCCGGCCTCCGCCGACGCGGTGGCCGCCTACAGCGGCGGCGCTGTGACCGTGGCCGACTTCGCGGTCGGAGTCACCTACGACCTGGGCGCGAGCCGAGGCGCACCGGTCTGGTCACCGCGGAGCCAACTCCTGCTGCTAAGCACCTACGCGACCGGCGATCCCTACCCGACGATTGCCACCTGGGACCGCGCAACGGGGGCGCTCGTTCCCCTGCCAACCGCGACCGGTGACGAGGTCCACAGCGACCTCCCGGTCGGCTGGGTCGGGAGCACCCTCTACTACCAGCGGACCTACCCCGACGAGCCGGGTCGCGTCGAGCTGCGCAGCGCCGCCTTCGACGGCAGCGGCGACAGCGTGGTGTGGAGCGCCGAAGAAGCCGGCCCCGGTTCCTTTGACGCAGACGTGTCGCAGGCGCTGATCAACGCGCAGGGCAACTTGATCGCCTACGTCACCGGGGGCAGCCTGGTGGTGGCGTCGGTCGACGACCCCGGATCGCCCATCGCCTTTCTCGGCTCCCCTGGCGTCGCGTTCGACTGGTCGCCCGAAGGCAATGCTCTGCTTGTCAACGACGGAACCCGTCTCGCCGTCATCGACGCCTACTCCGGGACCCAGCTTGCCATCTCGGACAATAGCGCGGGCACGGCGATCGGCGGCGCCCTCTGGCTGCCGGACGGTCTCTCCTTCGTCGAGTTCGGTGGCACCCCAGCATTGCGGCGTCTCGCCGTCGGTGCGTAGAGCCTAGCTCGGCCCACCGCTATGCTGATGGACCAGCGTTTCATCTTTATGTCATGTCAGGCCAAGTTGCATGACGGTCGCTAGCGCCATCGATCGCTTGTCCGCTCTCCTATCAGCTCGGAGTCCTCACGACTTCTTCCGGTCGCGCGGCCACCTCGCCAATATTTCGCTCTGCCTCCCGGGTAGTGCTCTCCATTGAACGCCTTGACACTCTCCTCTCCGGCCCGCCGAACCGCCCACGTCCCCACCAGATTAGCCCCGGCCGCGCGGGTGGCACGCAGGTGGCGAATTACCGCCATTGCGGGACCCGGCGTCCTCGAACAGCAATTACATTATGTCTAGTCCCGGATGGGGCGTCCACCCGGGTGGACGAGCCTCCCCTACCGGGTGGTAGACTTCCACCTCCCGTGTGCCAGCTAGTGAAGCGCCGAGAGGTTATGGCTGACTCGACCCATGCTGGTGGCACGCGGTTCGGCCGGACCGTCGTTGTCCCAGGACTCGGGGAAGTGCACGAGCAGCCCGTCGATGCCATCATCCACGCCGCCAACTGCCGAGGTCTGCTCGGCACTCCCGGCGTCGGTCTGGCCCGCCTCGTCGGCGGCTCGGACGTGGAGCGCGAGGCGATGCAACAGGCCCCGCTTGAACTCGGCTCGGCTGTTGTGACCGGCTCCGGCCAACTCCGCGACCGCGGCATTCGGGCGGTGATCCACGCGGTGGTTCACCCGACGCTCGGCGCGCCAGCTCGGCTGGCGACCGTCCGCCGTGCGACCGCTGCGTCGCTACGCGCGGCGGAGGCCCACCGGCTCCGCGCCGTCGCGATGCCGATTCTCGGCAGCGGTCGCGGCCCCGAGCATCCCGACCATGGCGCGCTGACCAACGCCATCGTCGAGGAGATTGTCGCCCACCTCCGCCGTTCCCCCGCCCGTCTCGAACGGGTTCTCCTGGTATCGCGCCTCCCCGCGGAAACGGCGACCGTGGCCGCCGCGGTGGCAATCGCGCGCCAGCAATCGTGGTCGTCGATCCCATGACCGCGGTCAACAAGCGCTCCAGCGCGGCGCCCCGACCCTGGCGGTATGCAGCCCATGCGTGGCGCGCCTCTCGCCTCGTCACTCGCCGTCGCCTTGATCTCTTCCTCCGCGCCCGCTCGGCGGCCCGCCTGCCCGGTGCCCACGCTCGCTTCGAGGCGATGGGGATCCCTCGCGACGCCATTGACCGCACGCTCACCTCTATCCGTACCGTCTCCGACTGGCCGGATGCCTGGACTTGGACCGCACAGCGCTTCCTTGGGCAGGCCCGACAGCTCGCCGCCGACGACGACATCTATGAGGCCGCGCGCGCCCGGCGCCATGCCGCCCTCGCCTATCACGCCGCACAACTCCTCGCGTTCGACGATCCGCGGAAGGCACGCGCCCTGCGCGCCTCAGCCACCGCATTGTTTGCTCAGGCGCTCCCGGTGTTGACCCCCGGGGCGCGGCGGGTCGATGTTCCCTGGCGCAACACCACCCTGCCTGGCTACCTCCTCCAGTCCCACGGCGACCACCCCGCACCCCTCGCGGTTCTCCTCAACGGGGCCACCACGGCGAAGGAAGAAACCGTGCTCTGGTCGGAACGATTTCTCCGTCAGGGGCTCGCCGTCCTTGCCCTCGATTGGCCGGGAACGGGAGAGGCGATGCGCACCCCTGTCATCGCCGATTGCGACGATCTCACCGACGGTCTCACCGCGTTGGTCGATCGAGAGCCGGCACTCGATCCCCGCGGCATTGCCCTCGTGGGGTTTAGCTTAGGCGGCGCCGTGGCGGTTCGCAGCGCTGCCTACGATCGCCGCATTGCCGCCTGCGTTGCGGTCACGCCACCGTACGACCCGCGGCTCTGGCTCCACGCGGCAAATGCCTTGCTCTTCGAGCAGTTGGCCGCGCTGGCCGGCGGCCCGGAGGCAATGGAGCGACTCGCGGCCGACTTTGCCCTGCCGGAGGTCGTACGCCGGCTACGCTGCCCACTGCTCGTGCTTGGGGCCGGACGTGACCTGGTTGTGCCGCCCGGCGAGGCGCTGAGATTGTGCGCCGCCGCGGGATCGCTGGGCACACTGGTGTGGTACCCGGACGGGGGCCACGGACTTTACGGCGAGGTAGCGGGGTGGACGGAAGACGTGGCGCGCTGGCTGGCCACGCTGCTAGGACCGTCGCAGGCGTCCACCCAGGTGGACCGCCGGAACGAGGGCATACCGCGCTCAAGCCCGTCACACGTGGAAAGTCTGCGACGGTCCGGATAAACGCCCTCGCAGGCTTAGGTCCGCTGTTGTATTGACATAAAGGTGTTGAGGTTGCTCCTGACGGCCGTGCGACCGCATTGTTGTCCTCTGGCTTGACGGTTCGGCGCAGCGCCCCTACACTCCGGCCATTGCCACCCGCCGCGCCCTCGGCCCCCGAGCCCCCGCCGCGCGGGGGCGTTTTTTGTGCCGGCGCGCCGAGTTGCAGCCCGCCGCTCCCTGGAATCGGCAACCGAGCGAGGGCGGCGCCCCCCCCCGAGCCGGCGAACCATCTGCGCGGGTCATCCCACGACCCGTCCGACCCTGTCGTGAGCACCGAGGAACGGCGATGGAGAACGACGACCTCCTGGCCGACGTGCGCGGCCTGCTCGCGGAGCGAGAGGAGAGCGGTATCGTCGGCCTGGCCGACCGCCTCGGCCCCTCCGAGTGGGCCGACTTAGTGCCGCGCCTCGACCCCACAGAAGTCGCCGTCCTACTCGAATGGCTGCCTGAGGCGGAGATCGCCGAGGTGTTGGAGGAGTTGGACCCGGCCAATGCCGCGGCCATCCTCCGCACCCTCAGCCGCAACGAGGCTGCTGACCTCCTCGAGACAATGGACCCGGACGACGCCACCGACGTCGTCGAGGAATTGCCGGACGCCGAGGCCGAGCAGATCCTCGGCGAGATGGAGCCGGCGGAAGCCGCCGAGATCCGGGAGCTCCTGGCCTATCCGCCGGACAGCGCCGGTGGTCTGATGACCCCGGCCTTCGTCGCCGTCTCGCCTGATCTCCGAGCGGATCAAGCCATCACGGCCCTCCGCCAGGTAGCGGAGGAGGCTGAGATGGTCAACTACGTCTACGTCATCGACGACGCTGAGCATCTTCTCGGCGTCCTTTCGCTGCACAACCTGGTGCTGACCCGACCCGACACGCCGGTGCGTGATCTGATGGCACCGGAGGTAATCCGCATCCGAGCAGACGCGGACCAGGAGACGGCGGCGCGGCTCCTGACCGACCACAACCTGCTAGCGCTGCCGGTCGTCGATCCCGAGGACCACCTGCTCGGGATCATCACTCAGGACGATGTCGCCGACGTCCTCGAGGAGGAGGCGACTGAAGACATCGAGCGCCTCGGCGGATCTCAGCCGTTGGACACGCCCTACCGTCTGGCCGGGGTGCCGCTCCTCGTGCGCCGCCGCTTAGGTTGGCTGCTCTTCCTCTTCGTCGCGGGGTTCCTGACAAGCAGCGTGCTCAACAGCTACGAGGCCGATCTGAAGACAGTTGCGGCGTTGACTGCATTCATCCCACTCATCATCGGCACGGGCGGCAATGTCGGTAGCCAGACGGTGACAACACTGGTGCGGGCCATGGCGGTCGGCGAGATCCAGCTGCGCGACATCGGCTGGGTCGTCGCCAAGGAGCTTGCCGTAGGCCTCACGATGGGCCTCGTGATGGCTCTCATCGCGTTTGGCCGGGCCCGCTACTCCGAGGGCAGCGAGGTCGGCCTCGTCGTCGCGGCGACCATCATCGTCGTGACGCTGTGGTCGGCTACCGTCGCCGCGGTGCTGCCGCTCGTGCTTCGCCGACTGCGGGTCGACCCCGCCGTCGTGTCGGCGCCGCTGATCACCACGCTGGTCGACGCCACCGGCCTCCTGATCTATCTGACGATCGCGCGACTCGTGATCGAAGATATCTAATCGACCCGGCGGAGCCTCATAGCCAGTCGATGCGGCGGAAGATCGCGTAGACCGACACCCCAATTACCACCATCAAGGCCAGCGCCCAGGGGTAGCCGAGGAGCCAGCCGAGCTCCGGCATGTGTTCGAAGTTCATCCCGTAGATGCTGGCCACCAGCGTCATGCTCATCAGGATGATTGAGGCGGCCGTCAGCGTCCGCATCACCTGGTTGAGCCGATTGGACGTCACCGACAAGGATGCGTCGAGGGCACTGGACAGGAGGTCGCGATACGTGTCGACGGCGTCGGTGACGCGCAGGATGTGGTCGTAGACGTCCTGGAAGTAGACGATCTGCGCGTCGTCGAAGACCGGCGAATCGCGCCGCACCAGCACGTTCATCACGTCTCGCTCCGGCGCCAGCACCCGGCGGACGGCCAGCAGGTCCTTCTTGAGGCGGAAGATCTCCTCCTGCGCCGCCGTGTCGGAGCGCTCGAAGATCGACACCTCCAGGTCTTCCACCCGCTCGGCGAGGTCGTCGACGACGGGGAAGTAGCCGTCGACCACGGCGTCGAGCAAGGAGTAGACGAGGAGGCCCACCCCGCGGCTGCCGACCTGCGCGAGGTTCCGGCGCCACCGCTCCGCCGTGTCGGAGATCGCGCCCAGCGTGCCGTCGTGGACGGTGACGAGGAAGTTCGGACCGACGAACAGGTCAATCTCCAGCAGATGCGGCCGCCCATCCCGCGTCTCCAACCCGTAGAAGACCAAGAACACGAATCCGTCGTAGTGGTCGAGCTTGGGCCGCTGGTGGCGACGCGTCGCGTCCTCCAGCGCCAGCGGGTGAAACCGGAACTCCTCGCCGATCAGCCGCAAGTCATCGGGCGAGGGGTTAACGACATCGACCCAGAGGAGCTCGCACCCGGCATTGAGCACGTCGCTGATCTCCGGCACGGAGAGTTCGGTCTCGATCCCCCGATGGTTCGCGTAAACGTTGACCTGGATCATCCGACCTCGCCCGCCGTCGCGTCGCGCCGTTCGCCGCTCCGGGCGCAGTGTAGCGGACGGACCACACCGCGACGGCGTGCCCCCACTCAGCACGGCGGTCCGCGCCGCGGTGAGGGAACGACGGTTGGGTCGGGTCGCGCCGGGACTAGGCCGATCGCCACCGCCAGGGGATGAAGCGCATCCGCACGGCGATCTCGGCCAGGAGCAGGAGGAGGGCCAAGCTCAAGGGTGCGTACCAGAGCGGCCGGTAGTCGCGCAGGGCCGACCCGCGTAGGTTGTCGCCGGCGAACGCCTCGGCGGCTTCGTCCAGCGAGAGGAGCCGACCGCCGGTTCGGGCTGCCAGCGCCCGCAGCAGGGCGCCCGCGCCGGGCGCCGGCTGGAGCTCGGGGGAGGGCGGGACCGCGAAGCCAGCCAGCTCCTCCTGCACCCCGTCCTCGCCCGGCCCCTGCTGACGAAGTTGGACCCGGTAAGCGCCCGGCTCCGGCGCGGCAACCCGGACCTGGTACTGGCCAGGCCCTACTTGGTAGAGCGCACGATCTTCGACGACGGCACCCGACGGTGCCGTGATCGTCGCCGTCGTCGGGGTGGGGTCGACGTAAAAACCCCCCGCGCCGACGGCCACGACGGGGGCGACCGCCACCCGCCCCCACCCCGCCGCCCCCACCGGGATCGGCCGGGTGTCGGGGGGGGGGGGGGGCCCAACCACCCAACCACCCCCC